>NZ_JACWZY010000009.1 GCF_014699005.1 Spirosoma profusum | reverse complement strand
GGATCGAAGGCTGATTCAAGTTTTCTTCCATAAAAAAGAAGTTGCCTTCTTTACAAATTAACTCACGGATCAATAATTATATAACCTAAAGTTAGCTCTTCAAAGTCCAATGCCTGACTACCTCTTACGAGTAGTCAGGCATTGGACTTTAGCGTTAAGCCTATTTAAATATTGGGCTCGGCCAGGTAAACCTCAATAATTCGGGGCGTCATCGACACAATCCGAATACCTCCGTAGCGGTTCTGCTTCACCAGTCGGAATTGAAAGAGGTCACCTTGCTTGTAATTTTCAATTTCCGTGGTGGTAGCGACGGTATGCTCCCAGAAGGTTTCGAAATTACTAGGCCGGCCTTTCACCCAAGTCTCCATCTGAGCGGCTGTATACTCGCTTTTATTGAACCAGGTTTGTTCCAGCATACTTGTGTTACCCACCACGTGGGTCAGCTGACTCCACATATCATAGACCGATGCCAATGTATTGTTGTGATACAGATTGAAGTCCGTCTTGTAGGTGGTTGTAGCTGAAGTATTGTTGAGGTAGTTAAAACTATAGGGTGTCCCTGTAGAAACTGAAAACATCGTTGGGATCTGGTTGGGACTGGTCCCTGCTGGGTAGGTCGGCCAGGTAATTCGCCAGGCGCGGCATCGGGTATGAGCAAAAAGATCATTAGCTGGTACATAAACCTGTTGGATAATGGTTGGCTGGGGCAACGTCTGCCCACCCGACTTGTTACCTTCGATACCCTGTCGGGCTGATGCCTCGCTGGTAGGCATTGTTGCTGGCTGAGGGGTAATAGCCTGCTCTTTACAACTACAAAGTGCAATCAGACAAAAAAATAGGATGCCACTTAAGTTTTTCATAGTACTGGTTTGATTTAAAAAATGCAATGGATGTGATTGATTTTGATAGGACAAAGTTGGCGGATAGGAGTAGGGCTAATCTATACGAACAAGTTTGTATTTTGCTTCTGGCAATTCCCCGGACTGCTTTATCCCGAAACTGTCAGTAGAAAAACGGTTTTAGGCGTTTTTAATCGGGAAATAACCTTCTGAGTTACCCGTCACAATTCATGACTACACGACGAACATTTCTTAAAAACGCTGGTGGTTCAGTCGCGCTGGCCAGTTTAGCGCCAGCCATTACGTCTGTTGCCGCTCCCAATCGCGACAAAGCAGCCGCCGAGGATTTATTTAAGCTGGGCATGGCGGGGTTCACGTTTGTCAATTTCAACCTCGACCAGTCGCTGGAAATGATGCGGAAAGTTGATGTACGTTATCTGTGTATCAAAGATTTCCATCTTCCGCTCAACAGCAACGAAGAACAGATTAATGCCTTTCACGAGAAGCTGAAGCAATCGAACGTAACGGGTTATGCCGTCGGCCCTATCTACATGAAAACAAAAGAAGAAATCGACAACGGATTTGCGTATGCGAAGCGCGTCGGTGTAAAGCTTATTGTAGGCGTGCCCAATGAAGATTTGTTGCCGTTGATCGATAAAAAGGTAAAGGAATATGACATGCGCTATGCCATTCACATTCACGGACCGGATATTAAGCTCTGGCCAAATGCGAAGTCCGTAATCGATGCGGTGAAAGACCTGGACCCACGTATCGGCCTCTGTTTCGATATGGGACACGATGCCCGTTTCGGCGATGACCCCATTGCTGACCTGGAGAAATACGCCAAACGTATTTTCGACATCCACCTGAAGAACGTAACGGCAGCCGCGAAAGATGGAAAAACCTGTGAACTGAGCCGGGGAGTCATTGATATTCCCGCTTTCGTAGGAATGCTACGTAAAATCAAATACGACGGCAGTTGTAGCCTCGAATACGAAAAAGACATGAAAGATCCGCTGGCGGGAATTGCCGAATCAGTCGGTTATTTTAAAGGCGTTTGCGATGCCACGAAATCTGGCAAACGGAAGGCATGATTGTAGTGATGCGTAATGAACGATGAGTGATAAGTTGGCTGCGTACTCAAACCTGCTGCTGTTAGCCGACCTATCATTCATCGTTCATTACTCATCGTTCATCTCATTTATCACTTTTAAAAAGTCATGGATAACTCACGGAGAGAGTTTATTAAGAAGGCTGCTTTAGGTACGGCCAGTATCAGCATAGGCGGAATGGGTATGCCAGCCAAAAGCTACGCCAAAATCATTGGTGCTAACGAACGCCTGAACGTAGCAATCGCTGGCTTAGGCCGACGTTTAGGCGCTTATTATGAACCAATTGGTAAAAAAGAAAGTAACGTAGAACTGGTGTATCTATGCGACGTAATGAAAAAGCAGCGGGAGTCGGCGGTGCAGAAATTTTCAAAGCACATTACGTACACGCCAAAGCTGGAAAACGACATCCGCAAAGTCATAGCCGATAAGAATGTGGACGTACTGTTCAACGCTACGCCCGACCACTGGCATGCGCCCGGTACGTGGCTGGCGGTGCAGGGAGGGAAGCACGTTTACGTAGAAAAACCGTGTAGCCACAACCCCCGCGAAGGTGAAATCCTGACTGAACTTCAGAAAAGATCAGGAAAAGTTATCCAGATGGGTAACCAGCAGCGCTCGTCGGCGGAATCAATTGATATCATCGGACAGATTCATAATGGGGTGATCGGGAAGCCGTTTAAGGCGGTTGCGTTTTATGCAAGTGCCCGTGGCGAAGTACCCCATCAAAAAAAAGCACCCGTTCCGGATGGGCTTGACTGGGATCTGTTTCAAGGGCCCGCTCCTCGTCGGGAATACACCTCCGAAACCTGGGATTATAACTGGCACTGGTACGGCTGGACGTATGGCACCGCCGAAGCAGGTAACAACGCTACGCATGAACTGGACGTAGCACGCTGGGCATTGCAGGTCGAGTATCCTGAATTCGTGTCTGTGGAAGCTGCCAAGCGGTATTTTGTGGAAGATGGCTGGGAAATGTACGATACAATGGATGCTACGTTCCGTTTTCCAGGCGATAAAATCATCAAGTGGGACGGTAATAGTCGCAACGGGCAAAAAACGTTCGGCAGTGACCGGGGAACGTACATTTACGGTACCAACGGTACGGTGTACGTTGACCGAGACGGGTATACACTCTATTCCCGTGAGGGTAAGGTTGTCAAAGACAGCAAAGCGAAAGGAAGCGAAGCGGGTACGGCGCTTGGCGGTGGGGGCGATATGACGACAAGGCACGTAATGAATTTCTTCGAAGCCATCCGTGGCAAGGAAAAACAGGCATCTCCCATTGCCGAAGGAGCCAAAAGTACGCTCCTTTGCCACCTGGCAAACATTGCTTTCCGGACTAAAAAATCATTTGCGGTCGATACCAAAAACGGCCACATCAAAGACGCTGAAGCCATGAAGTTTTGGAGTCGGCAATATGAGAAGGGCTGGGAACCTCCTTTCTGAACCGGGATTTAACTGATTTCAGGATTTACACGATTTTGATTTTTCTGTATAATGCGAGAGCCGGAATTAACAGATTCCGGCTCTCGTTTATTATGCTTTTTGCTGGTTATAGATCAGCGATGGCTTTATTGATTTCGTCTTTTGTTTTGCCCGTTTTTTGCTGGACTTTACCCCACATTTCGTCTTCTTTACCTTCTTCGTAGGTCAGATCGTCGTCGGTGAGGTCGCCGTAGGCTTGTTTGATTTTACCTTTCAGTTCGTTCCAGCCTCCTTTAATTGTGGTCTCGTTCATGGCAGTAAGTTTTTAAAACGTTGATTGATTTCTGTAATCTTCCTGATTACGTAAATAGAACTATGCCGTGACCGAATTGTTTTCTGCTATGTGCTGAATAATACGTTTGGAGTCAATATTGAGTTGATAAAGTATACCCGTTACGGGGACCGTAAAGCCTAGAAAGTAAATGCCACGTAGCGCGGGATCATTGAACCATAAATTCTTAGGGAAACCCCGATCATCCAGAATTTTTTCGGATAATTTATCCGTAAAAAAAGTAGTGAGTCCCGGTCGGTAGCCAGTTGCCAGAATTATGGCATCGAACGGAAGTTCTCGCCCGTCGGTGAACGTAACGGTTTTCGCATTGATCTGGCTAATACCCGGCAAAACCCCGATGGTTCCCGCTTTTATCTGGTCAAGAGTGCCGATGTCAATAACAGGGGTTTTTCCCCGACGACTGTAATAGGTAGGTGCATGAGCTGGTTTACCAAGACCATAGGACGATACGTCGCCCACTGTTAATTTTTGGGAAATCGTTGCCAGAATATCACAAAGCCAGTTCGGGAGTTTGCCCAGCAGTATAGCCGTTGTCTGGACCGGTCGGCCAAATATCTCCCGCCGAATTAAATTAATCGTGCTACGTACTGAAATAAACGGTCTGGCTCCGTTTTCCAGCAGATCAAGAGCGAGTTCAGCGCCAGTATTGCCCATGCCCACAATCAGTACGTTTTCGTCTCGAAACGGGGCGCCATTTCGGTACTCGTAGCTATGCCAGATAACGCCCCGGAAATTACGCTGACCCGGCAAATCCACTACGTTCGGAACCCGATTATAACCAGTGGCCATAATTACTCGTTCGGCCAGGAACGTATCGGTTTCGGTATCCACCTGCCAACCTTCCGACGTACCATCGGCCAACGTAACACGTTGAATACGTAGCACTTTCTGGTTCAGAAGAGGTTTTATGCCAAAATGTTCGGCGTAGCGTTCGAGATATTCCACAAACTCCAGCCGTGATACGTATTGCGGATAACTGGACGGAAACGGAAAATGGGGTAGGGCCGAAAATTTTTTCACTGTATGCAGGTGCAGCCGATCGTAATGATTGCGCCAGCTTAGACCAATATGTTCACTCGCTTCCAGCACTGTAAATGGAAGTTTCAGCTGAGCCAACTGCCCTGCCATCGCTAACCCCGCCGGCCCGGCTCCGATGATTAACGTTGAATGCATAACAACGCTATAACTCACTTTATTCTCGTCCAGGTTTGGGTTTTGCCAAAGAGCGAAATGCCAACATAGCCACGAACCTGTAATGTATTGGCGTCTTGCAGCGTCATTTTACAGTTGTACTCTTTGCCATCTTCGGGATTATAGATTTTACCATCGCTCCAGACATTGTCGCCATCGTATTTAAAATTGTACATCAGAACCATGTTCATCAGTGGACGCGACCGTTTCGACACGTCGGTATTTCGGCTATCAGTTTTGGGTTTGCCGGTGGCAGGGTCATTAGGTTCGCTGATCCAGATGAGTTTTCCAAAATACGTACCCCCTTGTTTGTAGATTTGAATATGCCCCTTTTTGGTCCCATTGAGCCAGGTGCCGACTACCGCTTCGGAGTCGGTCTTGGGAGCGAAAGCCGTCAGCGACAGGAGGAGCGCAAACACGGGCAATACATAGCGAATTGTTTTCATGAATGTTTAGGAATTAAAAGAAATCAGTCATTCTAATGTACAAACGTAAATAAAATCTGAACCGGGATTTAGCTGATTTATGGATTTTTAGGATTTTGTTTCCTTCTTTGAAACTTTGAAATGTATAGATTAAACGCAAAATCCTGAAAATCCATAAATCAGCTAAATTCCGGTTCAGATTTTATGTTCAAACGCGACCCCAACCGCAGTTATCCAACCGAAACAGAATCACGAATGATTATTCGTTTCCAGGACTGCGATCCACTACAACACCTCAATAACGCCAAATACTTCGATTATTATTTTAACGCCCGTGAAGATCAGGTGGCTAAGCTCTATGATTTTAGTCCTGGCCAGTTATTTCGGGAGCTGAAAACGAGTTGGGTTGTTTACCAACATCAGATTGCCTACGTCCGACCGGCGCTGGTGAGCGAATGGGTACGTATCAAATCGCGCCTGATTTACTTTAATGATGACACGACCGTAACCGAGTACATCATGACCGACGATGGGAAAACCCACTTGAAAAATGTACTATGGGTTACGTCGAAATATGTGAGTATTGTGACTGGTAAACGTATTCCGCACGATGAAAAGGTAACAGGATTGCTGGAAACCATTTTGGTGCCGCATATAGATTTCCTAAACCTTAACTTCAACGACCGAATCCGCGAAATCAAAAACCAGGTCATAACTAATGGATAATGCAGAATGAATAGTGGATAATGAAGTGTTTGCATCAACTATCCAATCATTATTCATAATACGTATTTCAATTTTCATTAACTCTATGAAAATCTTCCAAAATCTGACCGTACGTGTACTGATTGCCATTACGTTAGGTATTCTGACTGGTTATTTTTTTCCGGAGACGGCTTCTAAACTCAGGCCGCTGGGCGAGCTGTTTATCAACCTGATCAAAATGGTCATTGCACCCATTATTTTTCTGACCATCGTGTTGGGAATCAGTAATATGGGCGATTTGAAAAAAGTGGGCAGAGTGGGAGGGAAGGCGCTTCTATATTTCGAAATTGTCACAACCGGCGCGCTTATCATTGGGCTGATACTGGCGAACGTGATACGTCCCGGTGATGGTGTGCAGACCAACGCCGTGAAAGGGGGCGACATCAGCAAATACACCGAACAAGGGGCGGGAATGGACTGGACCGAATTTTTTCTGCACATAGTACCGAGTAACGCTATAAAAGCATTTGCGGAGGGGGATATTTTGCAGGTACTGGTATTCTCGATTCTGTTCGGCATTGGGCTGACGCGCATGGGAGAATCAGGTAAGCCATTGATTCAGACCTTTGAACGTATCTCAAAAGTATTTTTCAATATTCTGAACGTAGTGATGGTACTGGCTCCGCTGGGTGCTTTTGGCGGGATGGCGTTCACGATTGGAAAGTATGGCCTCAGTACGTTGCTGCCGCTGGCAAAACTCATGGGGACGGTCTATGCAACCATGTTTCTGTTCATTTTTGTCGTGCTTGGCCTGTTGCTACGTTACTACAAAATCAGTCTGTGGGCTGTCCTGAAATTTATCAAGGAAGAGTTGTTGATTGTGCTTGGTACGTCGTCGTCGGAGTCGGCGCTACCCCAGATTATGGACAAACTGGAAACGCTCGGCTGTTCGCGTTCGGTAGTTGGACTAGTGATTCCGGCGGGCTATTCGTTTAACCTTGACGGGACGACCATTTATCTGGTGATGGCCACCGTTTTTCTGGCGCAGGTCTTTGGGGTCGACCTGACGCTGGGCCAGGAGTTGACCATCATTGGTATTCTGATGATTACCTCGAAAGGGGCTGCTGGCGTAACAGGTAGTGGCTTTATTGTATTGGCCAGTACGTTAACGGCCATCAAAGTGATTCCGGTGGAAGGGCTGGCTCTCCTGCTGGGTGTCGACCGATTTATGTCGGAAGCGCGTTCCATCACCAACATTATTGGCAATACCGTCGCCACGATTTTTATCGCCAACAATGAAAACGAGTTCGACCGCGAACGATATAATCAGGTTTTACGAAAGCAGAATAAGAACGAACTGGCGGAGTATAAGTATTGATAAACAGAACCTGATTCGTGATTTTGAGTAGCTTTTTGTCATTCTTTGTTCCCGCTCCGGCGGCCCGGTCAGAATGACAAAAACTTCCCTTCAATTTCTTTTAAGGTTAGGATGTGCTTTTGAGTTTTTGGAAATATTTAAATAAAAAATTAAACCTTTTCGTGGTAGGTTTTTCAAAGGGACAAATACAACCTGAAAAATTTTACTACCATGAAAAAGCTCCTGATGACAACCGCCCTGCTGGTTGTTCTGCTCGCCACCGGTGCATCGGCCCAACGTTACGGCTATCCCGACAATAATTATCCCCAACAACCGGGCTATGGTCAGCAGAATTACAATTATGATTACGACGATTACCAGTTCGATCGCCACCTCGACTGGTGGGATCGTGAATTGAATCTGTCTCGTCGGCAGGAGCGGGAAATCCGGCGTGTCCGCGACCGATTTAATCAGCAAACTCAGGGATTAGACGCTCGCAATCCTCGTCAGCGCGATTTCTTCCGGCAAGCTCGTCAGCGTGAATTTTTAGATATGATGGCCGTACTACGTCCGGATCAGCGCGACCGTGTCATCGAACGGATGCGTCCTTACGAACGTACCGCCGGACGTGGTCGTGGCAACGGTCGAGGGTACGATAATGGACGTGGGTACGACCGAAATCCTTATGGCTATTGAGCAAGAGAAGGGAGTGGTGAAAACAGCTGGCCAATTGGCTGGCTGTTTTTTTATGCAATCAAACGTAACACATTTCCATTCGTCATTTTGTATATCCGTCTGTGCAACAAAGCATTGTATAAGTTGTCTTTCTTTTGTACTTTTCGAGGAAACTCATTTCGCAAAACTCTATGTTCAATCATCAACGAATCAAGCAAATGGGCGTTTTGCTGGCCGCCGTTGCAACAACATCTCTGGCCCAGCCTTCGCCTTCGCAACCTAAAATGTCTCAGAATCCTTTTTTAGTACCCTACGTAACACCGCACAAGACGGCCCCCTTCGATAAAATCCAGAACGCCGATTATTTGCCCGCTCTCACCGAAGGACTGTCTCTGGGTCGTAAAGATATCGATGCCATCGTCAACAATCCGGCGAAACCAACGTTCGAAAATACCATTGTCGCACTGGAAGATGCCGGCGATTTGCTGGGTAAGGTTACGTCTGTGCTGTTCAATCTGAATAGTGCTGAAACCTCGCCGGAGCTTCAGAAAATTGTGAAAGAAGCGTCACCCATGCTCAGTGAGTATCGAAACGACATTACCTTAAACGAAAAACTATTTGCCCGAATTAAAGCGGTATACGAGCAACGTAGCAGCCTGAAACTCGATCCGGAAAGCGCTATGCTGCTCGAAAAATCGTATAAACGGTTTTCGCGTAACGGTGCCAATCTGGATGCCAAAGGCAAAGAGCGGTTACGTGCTCTCGATAAAGAACTGTCGCAACTGTCGCTGCAATTTGGTGAGAACGCACTGAACGAAACCAATGAATTCGTGATGGTTATCACGGATGAGAAAGAGTTGGCGGGTCTGCCCGATTTTGCGCGTGAAGCGGCCAAATCCACCGCCAAGCAAAAAGGAAAAGAAGGCTGGGCCTTTACATTACAAGCTCCCAGCTACGGCCCATTCATGCAATATGCCGACAACCGCGATCTGCGGAAGAAATTGTACATGGCCTACAATAGCCGTGGTTTTCAGGGAAATAAGAATGATAACTCGGCCATTATCCAGAAGATGGTGAACCTGAGGTATGAGCGGGCCAATCTGCTGGGCTATAAAACCCACGCCGATTTTATCCTTGAAGAAAGCATGGCCGGTTCGCGAGATAAGGTGCAGGGTTTCCTGAACGAACTCGTTACGTATGCACGCCCGGCTGCCGAGCGCCAACTGCTCGAACTGACCACCTACGCGAAAGGGCACGGTTTTACCGATGAAAAATTGCAGGTCTGGGACAACAGCTATTACGCTGAAAAGCTTAAAAAAGAAAAATACGATCTCGACGATGAAACGCTGAAGCCGTATTTCAAACTGGAGAACGTATTGAACGGCGTATTTACCGTTGCTAACAAGCTGTATGGTGTTACGTTCAAGGAGCGTAAAGACATTCCGGTCTACAACCCCGAAGTAAAAACGTTCGACGTATTCGACAAAGACGGGAAGTTCCTGGCGGTGTTCTACGGCGATTATTTCCCACGTCCCGGCAAACGTAGTGGTGCCTGGATGAACAACGTACAGGGCCAGAAAATCGAGCATGGCGAGAACATTCGGCCACACGTAGTGAACGTTTGTAATTTCACCCGTCCAACTGATACAAAGCCTTCATTACTAACTTTTTACGAAGTCACTACGTTGTTTCACGAGTTCGGTCATGGGCTGCACGGCATGCTGGCCAATGGAAAATACGAAAGCCTGAGCGGAACCAGCGTTCCCCGTGATTTTGTAGAACTGCCTTCGCAGGTGATGGAAAACTGGTGTTACGATCCCGAAGCTTTAAAACTGTTCGCCAAACATTATCAGACGGGTGAAGTGATTCCGAACGAGCTCATCGAAAAAATTCGGGCCAGCCAGAACTTCCTGGCAGGTATGGCCAACCTGCGTCAACTGCGCTTAGGACTGATTGACATGTACTATCACGGCAATAAGCCGAACGGCGAAAGCGTGTCTGACGTAGAGAATAAAGTTGACTCAGTTGCTAATCTGTTTCCACGGGTTCAGGGCATAGCCGTTAGCCCATCGTTCTCGCACATCTTTGCTGGTGGTTATTCGGCGGGATATTACAGCTACAAATGGAGCGAAGTGCTTGATGCGGATGCGTTTGAGTTCTTCAAGGAAAAAGGTGGTCTGGAAAACAAAGCAGCCGCTGACAGTTTCCGTAAGAACGTACTGGAAAAAGGCGGCACCGAAAAGCCGATGGAACTTTACAAAAAATTCCGGGGGCGTGAACCATCACCTAAAGCCATGCTGCGACGTAGCGGTTTAATACTCTAAAACAAATCGGGCGACTCAATTGAGTCGCCCGATTTGTTTTTAACCACTGTTGACATAGAGCCTGTTTTTGTCATGCTGAGGCACGAAGCATCTTAAACTGTCCAAATGTATTAAGTAGGAAACCCTAAGATGCTTCGTGCCTCAGCCTGACAAAAATGACTAATATAGTGAAGTAGATTACTTTGTCTGCTGTTGAATCCAGTTGGCTATTTCGGCGAGGGCAACCGGCGAAAAGGTTTGTTCTATACTCCCGTATTCGGCTGGTAATCCTGTCTTACTTTCCTGAAATAAATGATTCAGACCGGGTAATACCTTGGTTGTTACGTGCTTGTTGCCTGCTTTGGCTAGCGCATTACGTATGGCCGTAAGATTGAGCTCGGCTGGAACCTGCAAATCGTTGGCACCATTTAAAGCTAGTACCGGGATTTTCACCTTCGTTAACGTAACAGCCGGATCATATCGCATAAAATACTGCAACCACGGACTTGCGAGCTGGGCTACCTGCGCTTTGATATGTTCGTCCGACCCTGCCGACGTATCAGGCATGACTTTTTTCAGGTAGTTGGTTAAGGTGCGTTTCAGTGAGTCCGTATTGGTCGATTGAGTGATGATGTTATAGGCTACTTTGTTGTCCGCAAGGATTTTCTGTAATGCCGAGTCACTAACACCCGATGCTTTGCCGATGAGTTCCTGTTGTTTCAATAAGAGTTGGTCGCCGGGAATGCCCGTTCCGGCCAGCAGTACAAGAAAACCGACGTCTTTCGATTGTTGAGCCACCATTGGAGCAATCAGGCCGCCTTCACTGTGCCCAATCAGGCCGATGTGTTTTGGGTTAATTTCTTTTCGCCCTTTCAGGAACGTAACGGCGGCTAATACGTCCGTGGCAAAATCGGCCGACGTAGCCATTTGAAAATTACCTTTCGAATCCGCTACGCCCCGGTCATCATAACGTAGCACGGCGATTCCATTTCGGGTCAAATAATCGGCCAGCACCAGAAACGGTTTATGATCGAGTAATTCTTCATTTCGGTTTTGCGGACCACTGCCCGTTATAAGTACCACCGCCGGAAAATTTCCCTCCTTTTTAGGAAGCGTCAACGTACCGGCCAGGGTAATGTTTGCTGTTGGATTCTCGAACGTAACGTCTTCAGAATGATACGGATAAGGCTTGGCTGGTTCCTGCGGGCGAATGGCCGCTTTCTTCTCGATTTCTTTCTTCGATAGGGTCAAGGGTAGCGAAAAACCACCCTGTTTGAACGTACCGACTATACTGTCGCCTTTGAGTTCGCCGGTATAGTCGATGGAGAGGTTTTTTAAGGTAATTGTCAGCTTTGGATTCTCAAAGGTTGTCGACGTAGCAGGAATCCCTTTTGCGCCCTGGTCGGGGCTATCCATGGTGGCTGAATAGCTGTTGTCGGTTTTCGAAATATTAAAAACGAGACGTAACTGTTGATTTCCCGGAATGCGTAAAGCCCCAAACCATTGTCCG
This sequence comes from Spirosoma profusum, assembly GCF_014699005.1. GTDB lineage: Bacteria > Bacteroidota > Bacteroidia > Cytophagales > Spirosomataceae > Spirosoma > Spirosoma profusum. The sequence goes on along the minus strand of NZ_JACWZY010000009.1, from coordinate 223,931 downwards.
GCGATAGGCTGGCCATGAGCCGAAAAGGTTGTTAAAGAAATAAGTAAAAGCAGAAGTATATTTCTCATACTAGTTGTTATGTTTTTCAAAGTCGGCTGAGCACGTAGTAGCACAATAGTACAATAAGTTCATTACAGTTATTGCTACGTAGCAAAGATTGATGGATAATGGTACAGGCTTTATTTGGCCAATCAGTTGTAGGTGAACAGGTTCAGGAATTATTCGATAACCAGTCAATAATTGCGTTCGAATACGCCTGGCTAACTTGGTTTTTGAGTGTATTTTTCGGCACTTTTACCCCCCTATTTTTGTTCTTGTTTTGTATCAAAATTCATAAAAATGCCAAACTGGTTTCTCGGAAAAATCCGCTATCAGCAGCCCATTGACGATTCGAATGTCGGCAGCCGTAATGAAGAATTTATCAAGCAAAAGACGGTAACGGAAGCCTATCTGGTGGATGCCGTTAGTTATACCGACGCTGAAACCCGCCTGTATCAGGAAATTGCGGCCAACACGCCTGATTTTGAGATTACGAACATCAACCGCATGAAGCTGGCCGATGTATTTCATAATGAAGACGGTGGCGAAACCTGGTTTAAAGTAAAAGCGCTTTACATTACCGAGGATGAACGTACCGGCAAACAAAAGAAAACACCGAGCATGATGCTCGTGAATGCCGAAAATGCAAAACAAGCCTACGAGCGCGTTGAGCAAAGCCTCAGAACTGCCCTCGACCCGTTCGAAATCACCGACGTAAACATCACGAAAATTCTGGACATTTTTCCGTATTCGGAAGAATCTTCCCGCAATCTGCGCCCCCTCAGTGAACTGGTAAGTCCCGAACCGGAAGCGATTTAATAAATAGTCCTGCAGCAAAATGGGAATTGAGGTACGAAAATTGCAACTGAATTTTTCGTGCCTCATTTCCCATTTTTACATTATTCACTAGTACGCTTTACATAATTCGGGCCGTTGGGTTGGGTTTCCTTGCATCGAGCCTCCTGAATTGCGGATATTTGCTCCTATGAAACGTACTCTGTTCCAGGTGTTCAACGTAGTGATGGCCGTAGTGGTACTGCTCAGCAGTACTGGCTTCGGGCTGATTGAACATTCGTGCCAGATGCGGGGCAAGAAAAAAACGATGGTGGTTGCCTTCTCCGACGTAAAACCGCCTAAATCATGCGCTACGCATAAGAAAACGATACCGACAGATCAGACCACAATTCAGCGAGACGAGTGTTGTCAGGATAATCAGTATTACGAAAACGTAGACGTATCGTCGTCGCTGAGTCAATTAGCGGCCAAATGCATCAAGGCCGTTAGTGAGCCGGTTGCTACAGGGATTGTTACGTTACTAGCCTGGGTAATCGACTGGATATTTGCGGAAACGCTGGTTTCAGCCGCTATTTTCTCTCCACCCTTATTACTTTGCGGGCGCGATATTCTGACGCTTGTACAGTGTCTTCTAATTTGATACGTTGATTTTGAGGGATTTGCTGGTGATTTATTCACGAGCGTAAACTATCTTTTACAAAATCAACGAACACATGCGTTATTTTCTCTTATGGATTGCCCTGACAGCTATGCTACCAGCCTGGGCGCAATCCGATTCAATAAAAACAGCTACCAGTCAGCCTGATACGTTACGTACAGTGATACGTAACGTTCGGGGGAGTGTGGCCGAACTAGTCAAAAACAAACGGGTGCCGCTGGTAGGGGCTACAGTGCTGTGGCTCGGTACCCGATCGGGGGGCATAACCGGGGCCGATGGCCGATTTCGGGTGCCATTTCATCCTACGGTACGTCAGTTAGTTGTCAGCTATGTTGGCTTCCAGTCTGATACAGTGACTGTTGCTCCTTCTGCTACCGAACTTACGCTAACACTACGTGCCGAACGAACTCTACAGGAGGTCACGGTTTCAGGCTCACCAGGCAAAATTGATCAGATTAATCCCATTCATACTGAATTTATTACACAACGAACGCTGGCAAAAGCCGCCTGCTGCAACCTCTCCGAAAGTTTCGAAACAAATGCATCCGTCAGCGTATCATTTAGTGATGCCGTAACGGGGGCCAAACAAATTCAGTTTCTGGGCTTGGGTGGTCAGTACGTACAAACCAACGTCGAAAACATTCCGACCATTCGGGGGCTGGCCACTACGTTCGGTTTGAGCTACATACCCGGCACCTGGATTACAAGCATCGATGTGGGCAAAGGGGCCGGGTCGGTGGTGAACGGGTACGAGTCGATGAGTGGCCAGATGAACGTAGAGCTTCAGAAATCCGATGCAACGGACAAGCTGTTTCTGAATGGCTACGTCAATAGTTTCGGTCGGGTCGAAGGCAACGCCAACTGGTCGAAACCACTGGGTAAAAAATGGAGCGTTGGCCTGCTTGGACACGCCAGTACGTTACGTTCGGAACTGGATCAGAACAACGACGGATTCCGCGATTTGCCGCTTTATACGCAGGTTAACGCTGTTAACCGCTATAAATACAGCAGTGAGCGGGTCATGGCGCAGGTGGGCGTAAAGGCTTTGTATGAGGATCGCGACGGTGGTCAACTCAGTCGGTTAGGAAACTTGCGGTATCAGTTTGGGAACGTAACGAAACGGCTGGAATTTTTCTCGAAAATCGCAAAACTATACCCTGAAAAACCGTACAAAGGATTAGCCTTTGTCGTGAACGGCGTGCACCATGACCAAACTGCCAACTTCGGTTTTGCGCCCTATAATGGTCGCCAGCAGACGTTCTACGCCAATCTGATTTACCAGAGTATTATCGGCAATACGAACAATAGTTTTAAAGCCGGGCTGAGTTATCTGCTCGACGATTACAACGAATTGTATCGTACCATAAAACTGCTTCGGACGGAGTCGGTGCCGGGAGCGTTTGTGGAATATACATACACTTACCCCGAAAAACTGACGCTGGTGCTCGGTGGGCGGGTTGATTTTCATAACCTTTTTGGCGCCCAGTTCACACCCAGAGCGCACCTCAAATACAACCTGAGTCAGAATATGACGTTACGCGCATCGGCGGGGCGAGGGTTTCGGGCCGCTAATCCATTTGCCGAAAACTTCGGTTATCTGGTTAGTTCGCGGTTTGTGGTACTGACAAAACCGGTGCAATTTGAGTCATCCTGGAATTACGGACTCAGTCTTACCAACGACTTTAATTTGTTGGGGAAGAAAGCGTCCTTAGTAGTGGATTACTATCGTACCGATTTTCAGAATCAACTCATCGTCGATATTGAGCACCCTGGTGAGCTTTTCTTCTATAACCTGAATGAAACCGGAATAAAGGGACGCTCGTTTGCCAACAGTTTTCAGGCGGAGTTGAACGTACAGCCGGCCAAACGAGTGGAAATAAAAGCTGCTTACCGTTTGTTCGACGTGCAGCAAAGTATGGGCGGACCTTTTGGGGAACAACGGCTGCTGCCCCGCATGATGATCAGCCGCGACCGGGTTTTAGTGAATGCGGCATATGCATTGCCGTACGACAAATGGAAAATCGATGCTACGTTGCAATGGAATGGACCAAGGCGAATTCCGTACATGCGTGAGGGCTACGTACATACAACGTATCAGGCGATGCCCACCGAGATAGCCCCCAGCTTTTACAATCTAAACGCACAGGTGAGTCGGGCTTTCCGCAGCGGCTGGGAAGTGTATCTGGGTGGCGAAAACCTGACCGGTTTCCGGCAGACTAACCCGATTGTGGCGGCCAGCGATCCATTTAGCGCCCGGTTCGATGCGGGCGCGCAGGTGTGGGGGCCTATAACGGGCCGGATGGTGTATGCAGGTTTTCGTTTCAAACCACAAAACTGATTACTACGTATGACAACCCTCCTCATCCGGAATATGGTGTGTGATCGCTGCCGACGTGTGGTGCGCGAAGAACTTGAAAAATTGGGACTTACCCTGGAGAAAGTGGATTTAGGCGTGGTAAACGTGACCAAATGGCCCGAAAATCTGTCAACAGAAAAGGTGCAACGAACACTTCAGGAAAACGGGTTCGATTTGGTTGCCGATAAGAAGCAGTCGCTGGTGGAGCACATCAAAATTTTGCTCATCAACGAGGTACAACACCTCAAAGGCGAGCGGCTTTCTTCCGAAAACTATTCAACCTTTCTGGAGCGGAAGCTGGGCTATGAATATTCATATCTGAGCAGCCTGTTTTCGGCCAGTGAAGGGCATACGCTGGAGAAATACATCATTGCGCTGAAGATTGAAAAGGTGAAAGAATGGCTGCGCTACGATGAACTGGCGCTCAGCGAAATAGCCTGGCGTTTGAGTTACAGCAGTGTACAGCATCTGTCGAATCAGTTCAGGCAGGTGACCGGCTATACACCCGGACAGTTCCGCAAACTGACAAACGTTCAGCGGCTGGGCCTGGATGATATAAAGGGAAACTGAACGCCTGTCTATTGGTGGTGTTAACGTATTATAATCGATACGTATTGAGTTGACATTCAGTTAATTCCTATGTCACTACGAAAGATTTTCTATCGGCTGTTACGTGTCTTCGGTGTTACGTTGCTGAATAAGCCGCAGACCGATGCTTTTCTGGAACCTTATTTAATCAGGCTAAGCCCACCGATAGATGTTTTTCTGCCGAACGTATTCAACCAGTCAGTGACGCCAACGCGCATGTTCCAGCGGCAAAACGCCACTACGTTCCCGGCGTATGTCTGGCGTTGTACGGGGCCATCGCAAACCATCCGGCAACTGGCTTATGGAGGGGTGTTGTTCGACAGACATCTATTGTGCGTTGATTTCGACAATTATCACCTGGTAAAAAATTTTCTTACGCCCCCCAAACGGGATCAGGTGCAGCGAACGTCCGTAATTGTTCCGTTTACGCATCATCTGGATGGCGTCATATTGGGTGGCTATTATGATTTTGTGATTCTGGTAGCGGCCAAATTGTGCCGCATCAAAGAAGCGATGGGGGCGGATTTTGCCGAAGCGGTGGTGTCTTACCCGCATTTTAAAACGGCTTACGAGCGCGATTTTCTGGAATTAATCGGCTTCACTCCTGACCGTATTTTCGACAGCCGTCGGACGGAGATTCAATTTGAACAATGCCTGATGGGCAACAGTGGGCATTGGTTTTATCCCCATCCTGACGACATTATGGCGTTGAAAAAACAGGTCGAAGGAAAACTCAATATTACCCAAACGCAGCGCAATCGCATCTATGTCAGCCGGTCGGGGCGTCGGCGGATTGCTAATGAGGATGCACTCATCAAACTGCTGAAAAAGTATGATTTTCAGATAATTGATGACAGACCCCGAACAGTGGCCGAACAGGTGAGCATATATAAAAATGCCTCCTATATTATCGGTCCCCACGGCGCTTCGTTCACCAACATCATCTGGTGTGAACCCGGTACGCATCTGTTTGAGTTGTTCTCGTCGAAATACATCGTCGACCATTTTTTCTACCTCTCTCAGTTGATGGGCATTAACTATACGGCCTATCACCATGTGATTCAATTTGGGCAAGTCCATCATGATGTCGAGGAAGACATTTTCGTGTCAATCGCTGATATTGAAAAAATTCTGGAACAGACATTTCTGCCGCTGCCCAGCTTCGATTAGCATCTTATAAACCTCGCCGGGAATTATGTAAAAACTCTATCGGCTATGCGTGGTTATTTTGCTAGACCAACGGTGGTCAGTAAAACTCAACCTTATATGGAATCGATGAATCACGCCCACGCCCACGTAGACACCTGTTTTTCGTGTGTTGAAGCCTGCGAACGTTGCCTGACAGCCTGTCTGGAAATGGGCGATAAAGATGGAAAAGGCCACGACATGACGGCCTGTATTAAGCTCTGTCGCGACTGCGTCGATTTCTGTTCGCTCTGCGGACGACTGGATGCAAGAGGTTCTGAATTCTCCCGCGATTTTATGGTACTCTGTGCCGAAGTATGCGAAGCCTGCGCCGACGAATGTGATAAACACGCCGATCATCATGCACACTGTAAGGCTTGTGCTGAAGCTTGCCGCAAGTGCGCAGAAGAATGCCGGTCAATGTCGGCCAGTGCATAATAATGAGTAATGGACAATGCAAGCGTTACGATAACCAACCCATTCTTCATTAAACATTAGCCATTAACGTAACAAGCTAATGAACAGAATCTTATTCGTGTTGTTGCTTGGACTTGGGAGCATATCCCGGGGCCAGCATCAGCACCATGAGCCAAAAACTTCACCCCAAAAAAAGGTCGCTAAATCGAAAGCCGATTCAGTATCATCCATGCATCATTCGATGCATCACGAAATTGGGGAGATGATGGGTGAAAATGGGGCAGGAGCTAGGCTGAACTATGGCCTGACGATGGATACCAGCATGGGTATGACCCACAGTTTATCGCGGTATTTGCCAATGAATCGTAACGGTTCCGGTACGTCGTGGCATCCAGACAACACGCCCATGTATGCCTACATGAATCACTCGAAACAGAAAGGCTGGAGTTTCATGCTGCATTACGCCGTATTTCTGCGCTATACCCGCCAGAACGGAATTAATCCAGATAAACGAGGGTATGGTCAGCAGTTTGGCGCTCCGAATTGGGTAATGGGCATGGCGCAACGGAAAGTAGGCCAGCGTGGATTGTTTCAGGTACGTGCCATGCTATCGCTCGACCCGCTGACCGTTGGTAATGGTGGCTATCCGTTGCTGTTTCAGACGGGCGAAAGCTATAAAGGGCAGCCGCTAATTGATAAACAACACCCCCACGATTTTCTGTCTGAGTTGTCGGTGAGTTATAATCATGCGTTCAGCAGGGACGTTGATGTGTATGGCTACGTAGGTTATCCGGGCGAACCGGCCCTTGGTCCGCCAGCGTTTATGCATCGGATTTCGGCTTTCAATATGCCAGCTGCGCCGTTGGGACACCATTGGCAGGATGCAACCCATATCCTGTTTGGCGTAGCTACGGTGGGTTTTCGTTACAAATGGGCTAAGGTAGAGGCTTCTTCTTTCACGGGGCGCGAACCGGACGAAAACCGATATAATTTCGACAAACCTCGATTCGACAGTTATTCGTATCGGCTTTCGATAAATCCCTCGCCTTCGCTGGCCGTGCAATTTTCGCAGGGATTTATCAAAAGTCCGGAAGATTTACACGCCCATGAGAACGTAACACGTACTACGGCATCGGTTTTGCATAGTAAAGCGGTAGGACCGAACCGCTACGTTACGTCGGCTTTTGTGTGGGGACGTAATAGTCACGATGGCGAAGGAGAGAATTCATTTCTGGCCGAAAGCAGCCTGCAATGGAACAAACTGGCTGTTTATAGTCGATTTGAAAACGTTGGAAAGACGCCAAACGAGTTAGCGATTATAGATCCGGGCTTCGGTGGAATACCTGCTAACGCAGCGCTGATTATCAACAACATAACCCTCGGTATGAACTATCGGATTGCCCAGGCTCACAATACTGATCTTGTGTTGGGTGCTCAATTTACGGGCAGTGTACCTGACAAACTGCTGGTATCATTGTACGGGAAAATGCCATTATCGGGCGAGGTTTACCTACGACTGACGCCAAGCCTGATGACGATGCGCAGTATGCATCGGATGGGACATGGACGAATGGAGAAAATGTAGAAAAGAAGTTGCACCATTTAGAATAAATTTACGTTATCAGTTCACAATTAACCAGTTACCGTCATGCTACGTAACCTATTCCTGACCGGTTTAACCACACTTGTACTGCTCAGTAATGCTTTTGCTACGTCATCCTTTAATGATGATAAAGACAAAGAAGTAAAAATTAAAACGTCGGCCGTCTGTGGGATGTGCAAAGCCCGTATCGAACGAAATCTGGGCTTTGAAAAAGGAGTCAAAGAAGCTACGCTGGACGTTAAATCCAAAGTGGTGACCATTAAATACAACCCGGCTAAAACCGACGTAACGAAATTGAAAGCCAACATCAGCAAAACAGGCTACGATGCCGATGAGTTGGTAGCTGATGAAGCTGGCTATAACAAATTGCCTAGCTGCTGCAAGAAAGATGGTGGCTCAAACCACCAATAATCGATAGCTATTGCCTATACACAGAACAGCCCGGAATCAGTTGGTTCCGGGCTGTTCTGTGTATACGTAGTACTGGCTAACGTGGTGAAAAATTGATGATGATACGTCGCTTTCCATCTGCGTCTGGACGTTCAATTAGTATAGTCTCAATCTCAATATCCTTCCGTTTTAGGATATCTTTCACGTATTTTTTGTCTTTGGTTGGCTGGGCGTTCAGCACATACGTAACACTATTTTCCGGATAATTGAACAGATCTGATTGTAACGTAGTAAACGACTTGCCCTGTGCTGGAGCGTAATCAATGATTTCTTTGGAAGCTGGCTTTATCTGCTGATACGTTGGAAAGGTATTCGGAGCCTTCTTTTCCTGCCCGTACGCACGTAGCGAGAACATAAGTAGCGCTAATAACGTAGTGAAGACCTTCATAATCAATATATTTTGTTGGTGATTTACCAGAAGCGAAATCACTCGTTGTGTTACTGCCAGACGATTCTACAAACTATTATTTGGTTGGAAATACCTTTCTTTGTCAATGAACTGGCCAAAACTGAGATTACTGAAACTTGCAGCGTGTTTATTGCTGGGGTTGTTACTAGTTGTCACTCAATCACCCGCACAGACGACGAATAAGAACAAAGAAAAGTACAAATATCTACTTTACGTACCTGAAAAATATGCTTCTCAATCGACAGACTATCCGTTGGTGATTTACCTGCACGGAAGCTCACATCGGGGGCAGGACCTGAATAAATTAAAAAGGTATGGCTTACCACAAGTGGTCGAAAAAGGGCAAACGTTTGAATTTATTATCGCGTCGCCCCAGTGCCCGGATGGGAAATCCTGGTCGACCGATAACTGGCTTGAACCTTTGCTTGATGAACTGAAAACCAACTATCGCATTGATACCCAACGCATTTATCTGACGGGGATTAGTATGGGTGGCTACGGTACCTGGCAAACCGCCGTTGAATACCCTGATACGTTTGCAGCCATCGTGCCCCTCTGTGGCGGTTGTGACGATTCGACGCAAATCTGCCGAATCAAAAAGCTACCTGTCTGGACGTTTCACGGCGCAGCCGATAACGTAATACCCATTTCTGAAACCGAACAGCTCGTAAAACGTCTGGCAGAATGTGGAAATCAGGTAACATTTACCCGCCTGGAACAGGATGGACATGGTATTCAGTATCTCTACGAAAACAAGTCGATTTATGAGTGGCTGCTAAAACAACATCGGTGAGATAGCGATTAACTAATTTTCAGCCAGCCATGACGTACGAAAACTCGCTTGCCTTTGCCCAACACCTCGATCAGACTGATCCGCTACGTTCCTTTCGCGACCGGTTTCATATCCCCCAACGCGAAGGGAAACCGATGATATATTTCTGCGGAAATTCGTTGGGACTACAGCCGAAAATAGCACGGGTAGTATTGGAACAGGAACTTGCTACGTGGCAAAATATGGGCGTAGAAGGTTGGTTTGACCGGTCGAAAAGTCCAGCGTCAGAAGCTGCCGATGAGCCGTGGTTACGTTACCACGCTACGTGTAAAGATGCGCTGGCCGACATAGTAGGAGGGAAGCCTTCAGAGGTTTGCCCGATGAATGCGCTGACTATCAACCTGCATCTGCTGCTGGCGTCATTTTACCGGCCTGGTGTGGATTCGCCCGGCGTGGATTCGGCTAAACCGGCGAAAAAATATAAAATTCTGACAATCAAAGGCGATTTTCCGTCAGATCAATACGCGTTGGAAACGCACATCAAACACCGTGGTTTAAAGCCAGCGGACGTACTGATTGAAGTAGCTCCACGTACTGACGAGTCGTCGTTAGGGCTTATTCATACGACAGATATTCAGCACGCCATTGCTGAGCATGCAGATTCGCTGGCACTGATCTGGATGAGTGGCCTGAATTATTATACAGGTCAGGTTTATAACATGGCCGCCATTGCTCAAACAGCTCAACAACATTGTGTTCCGGTTGGGTTTGACCTGGCTCATGCGATTGGCAACGTACCACTACGTCTCCACGATTGGGGTGTCGATTTTGCTACGTGGTGTTCATACAAGTATCTGAATAGTGGCCCGGGTGCTGTATCGGGCGTGTATATTCATGAAAAACACCATACTCAAAATCTTCCCAGACTAGCGGGCTGGTGGGGATATCGAGAAGACGAGCGATTTGCCATGACACCCGGTTTTTTACCCGCGCCCGGTGCCGACGGCTGGCAGGTAAGTACGCCTACTATTCTGTCTTTAGCCCTGCATCGCGCGGCACTTTCCATCACAGCAGAAGCGGGTATTACCGCACTACGTCAGAAAAGTGAACAGCTAACCGGCTTTCTGGAATACGTATTAACTCCCTTTTCGGATATTCAAATTCTCACGCCCTACGACCCCAACCAACGTGGCTGTCAGCTGTCGTTACTGGTCCGAAAAAACGGAAAATCGTTGTTTAATTACCTCACCGAGCAGGGTATTATCGGCGACTGGCGCGAACCCGATTGCATTCGACTGGCTCCTACACCCTTATACAATACGTTCGAGGAAGTCTGGCGACTGGGTCAGATTTGTCATGAGGCTTTTGGAAAAACGAAGTAAGTATATAAAGTTAAAGCGCAGTAGTTTCTTTACCTAAACAACACTATAACGGCACAATTCTACCACATTACTACGTAGCAGAATTGACAAAAGCGATATTCCGCTTTAACCCTTCCAGTTTGGTACGTTTCACCGCCGACCGGCGAAAAATCTCCCGAAAAACATCTTCAGTTATTTCGAGCCAATCGTTTTTTGTGAACGTAGTGAGTTCGGGATTAGGAATGAAATCGGCTGTCTGATGGGGACGGGCAAATCGGTTCCAGGGGCAGACGTCCTGGCAGATATCGCAGCCAAAAATCCAGTTGTCGAACTTCCCCCGAACATCTTCCGGGATCGCTTCTTTCAATTCAATTGTAAAATAGGAAATGCATTTACTACCATCCACTACGTATGGAGCCACAATGGCGTCGGTTGGGCAGGCGTCGATGCAGCGCGTACACGTCCCACAGTAATCGGTGATAGGTCCGTCGGGCTCCAGTTCAAGGTCGAGAATCAGTTCACCGATGAAAAAGAAGGACCCGATATCGCGGTTGATCAGATTTGTATGTTTTCCTACCCAACCCAGTCCAGCCCGTTTCGCCCAGGCTTTATCCATAACCGGTGCTGAATCGACAAAGGCCCGGCCCCCAACTTCGCCAATCTCATCATGGATGAAAGCTAATAATTCTTTCAGTTTGTCTTTAATGACAAAGTGATAATCAGCTCCGTAAGCGTATTTAGAGATTTTTAGATCATCGTTACGTTCCGGCAGTTTTTCCTCAGGATAATAATTCAGTAGCACCGTAATTACTGATTTTGCATCATCGACCAATAGCCGTGGATCGAGCCGTTTATCGAAGTGATTGGCCATATAGTTCATCTGGCCGTGCATACCGTTTTTGAGCCAGTTTTCCAGTAGGGGCGCTTCTTCCTCCAGAAAATCAGCTTTAGCCACACCACAAAAGTCAAAACCAATTTCAGTGGCTTTAGCCTTAATAAGTTGAGTATAGTGGTGAGCAGGCGCGTGCACGAGGGATGAAGGATATCTTCTTTATCCACTGAAACGACTAAAGCCATTTTTTAAATCCTGGAAATCGTTTTAAATCCATAAATCAACTAAATCCAGGTTAAAATAGTGTCAACTTGTCAGGAAATGCGGTTTTGGCCGGTCTTTTGCCCATCTTTGCATATGAATTTCTGGAAGCGAAATAGAAGCTCATCAATGGAAAATAAAGACATTTTGGACGAACAAGCGTCTGCCGATACGCAACAACCTGACAACCTGACAACCGACGACGCCATCAACATCAACGGCGGAGAGCCTGAAGAAATGGCTGATGTTGAGGTAACGGATGACGTAGTAGCTGATACTGAAACAGCTCCAGCCGATACGAAAAAAGTTGGTAGTGAATTAGCCGAACTGAAAGATAAATATCTCCGTTTATACGCTGATTTTGAGAATTTTCGCCGACGTACAGCGAAGGAAAAATTAGACCTGATCAGCAACGCCAACGAAGGCTTGTTACAGGCACTGATTCCGGTAGTTGACGATTTCGAAAGGGCTATGCAGTCAATCGATACTACTGACGACATAACGGCGGTGAAAGAAGGTATTACGTTGATTTACAACAAATTTTTCAAAACGCTGGAAAACAAGGGCCTCAAGCCAATGACCTCAAAAGGAGAGTCGTTCAACGCCGACCTGCATGAGTCGGTTACCCAATTTCCAGCACCTAGCGAGGATATGAAAGGTAAAGTCATCGAAGAAATCGAAAAAGGCTATTACCTGAATGATAAAGTTATCCGGTTTGCAAAAGTGATAGTAGGCAGTTAATTGCGAAAGAGTGAATGAGCGAAAGACCGGGCCGCCGGAGCGGTGAATATCATCCGGCGGCCCGGTCTTTCGCTCATTCACTCTTTCGCACTTTTAATATATGGCAACGAAGCGCGATTATTACGAAATTTTAGGGGTTGACAAGAACGTATCGGCGGAGGATTTGAAGAAGGCCTATCGGAAGATGGCTATCAAGTACCACCCCGATAAAAACCCCAATGACCCCACCGCTGAGGAAAAATTTAAGGAAGCGGCCGAGGCCTACGACGTATTGAACGACCCGCAGAAAAAAGCTCGGTACGATCAGTTCGGGCACGCAGGCATGAGTGGAGCGGCTGGCGGCTATGGTGCTGGTGGTCCGACCATGGATGATATTTTCAGTCAGTTTGGCGACGTATTTGGCGATGATTCACCCTTTGGAAGTTTCTTCCGGGGCGCTAATGGGGGCGGAGGCCGTCAGCGTGTCCGGAGAGGATCTGATCTACGTATCAAACTGAAACTCAATCTCCAGGAAGTTGCCAATGGCGTTGAGAAAAAAATTAAAGTTAAGCGGCACGTAACGTGTAACACCTGCGGAGGTAACGGCTCCAAAAATGGGACCGCCGTGCAAACCTGCTCGACCTGTAACGGAACCGGCCAAACCCGTAAGGTGGTGAATACCATGTTAGGTCAGATGGTATCGACCAGTACGTGTCCGACCTGTAATGGCGAAGGAAAACTGGTAACCGACCGTTGTGAAGCTTGTTTTGGCGAAGGTCGTGTGTTGCAGGAAGACGTAATACCAATCAAAATTCCGGCGGGTGTCGCCGAAGGAATTCAATTGTCGGTAGGCGGCAAAGGGAACGTACCACCGCGAGGAGGTGTAGCTGGCGACCTGCTTATTGTGATTGAAGAGGAAGAAGACACCGAACTCAAACGCGATGGTAACAACGTAGTATTTGACCTCTACGTCAACTTTGTGGATGCCGCCATCGGCATGAGCGTTGAAGTTCCTACCATCGATGGTAAGGCACGTATCACCCTGGAACCCGGTACGCAAAGTGGTAAAATACTACGTCTAAAAGGAAAAGGTATTAAGGAGTTAAACGGGTACGGTCGTGGTGACGAATTGGTACATGTAAACGTCTGGACGCCCAAGGCACTTTCGTCGGAAGAGCGGGCTTTGTTGGAAAAGTTACGTCATTCACCTAACTTTCAACCCAAACCAAACAAAAATGAAAAAGGATTCTTCGACAAAATGAAGGACTTTTTTCATGGATAAATATTCGAACAAATTTACTCAAGATATTTCGTTGAAACGGTTAGGTAATTATGGCCTTGTGGTGTAATGGATAGCATGACGGTCTTCGGAACCGTTCGTCGGGGTTCGAGTCCCTGCAGGGCCACTTAATGAGTCGTATAACCTACTATTAATCAATTGATTATAGTAGGTTTTTTATTTAACGACTGTAACAGAACTGAAACAACATTCTCAATAAGTGAATTTGTGGTAGGGGTGGACCAATAAAAAAGGCCACGCTAATTAGCATGGCCTTTCCGAACGAGTGTCAATCAATTATTTCTTCTCCAGCAGTTGTTTGACCAGTTGCTCCAACTGATCGATACGTTCTTCCTGCTTCTTGGCCTTCTTTTCCTGCTCAATACTGTAAAGCGTCAACTCTTCAATCTTCTCAAGCAACTTAGCGTCCATTTTCGCTACATCAACACCTTTTTCAACCACTTCCTTGGCAGAAGGTACGCCTGGCAGGTGCTCATGCTTCTGGATGTATTGCTCTACTTCAGAAAGGGGTTTCAGTGAATAGTTAGGCTTGAATACGTAGTCACTCCAGTCACTTGTATTCTTAACCGCTACCTTCACTTTCTCAGTCAGAATACCTTCCTCCACAAACAGCTTGTAACCCGATGGGGTGCGGGCTACGTTATTGCCAATAACAACCGCATCGTTCTGGGTACTTTGCAGAAATGAACCTTTCCGCTGCCAGAGCGATTCACTAACGCCCTCCCGAGTCGAACTGCTTGTACTTACAAGGATCACATCCCCATTTTCATTAACGGACAGTACCTTGGTTTGGTTGGTCAACGAAGCGGAGTTCGAGCTTTTCAGGTTGGTGAACCGCAGACCCGACTGCCCAGAAGTGCCGTGGGTGATCTCCAGCTTGTTTTGGGGAGCGGTGTTGCCGATGCCCACTTTCCAGAGTGGGTTGGGAACACCTAGAATAATCGAATTGTCGGCCGATACCTGGGCAGCCACCCCAATGGCCGTCGAGTTATTCACCACAGCTCCCGGTGATACCCCTGCATTCTGGCCAATGAAGGTGTTGCTCTGGCCTGCCCCATTACCGGTGAAGCCAGCCCCATTGCCAATGTAGGTATTGTTATGTCCGGTGATGTTGCCATAGCCAGAGCCGTTGCCAATGAAGGTGTTGCCTCCACCCGAGGTCGTTTGCTGGCCCGACGAGTTGCCAATGAACAGGTTGTAGCTGCCGTTGCTGCTGTAGCCCGCGAGTTGGCCCATGAACAGGTTGGCGATGCCGGTGGTGTTACTATAACCCGTTCGGTAGCCAAGAAAGACGTTGGCATCAGCGGTGGAGTTACTAAAACCAGCTTCAAAACCGATAAACGTGTTGTTGCTGCCGGTGGTGTTGTTCCTGCCCGCATAGGCCCCTGTGATTGAATTGTTGCTACCTGTTTTATTGGAGGAACCGGCAGACATGCCCATAAATACATTATTATTACCAGAAGTATTAAAGCCACCTGAATAACTCCCCATAAATGAATTATTATCACCAGTGCTGTTGCTCTGACCAGCCCCGTTACCAAAAAACGAATTAAAATCCCCTGTAGAGTTATTACTACCAGTTCCAGTGCCAAAAAACGAATTTCGAATGCCTGTATTCTCGTTATTACTACCTGAACCAGTACCAACCATTGTATTAAATGAACCAGTGGTAAATTGACCCGAGCGATTACCTATAAAGACATTATCCGATCCTATGTTACTACTACTACCTGCACTAGCCCCTACGATTACATTATAAGCCCCTGCTGTAGCATTACTGCCCGCAAAAGGTCCTACTACTACATTGTATTCACCCGTGGTATTACTGTTCCCCGCAAATGACCCCATCATGACATTAAAGCCGCCCGTGGTGGTATTCTTGCCTGCGCTATAACCAATAAAAGAATTGTATTCTCCCCCAGTATTTTCATTCCCTGCAAAACTGCCCATGAACGAATTATACTTGCCCGTTGTGTTTTTTTGGCCAGCCAAATATCCTATAAATGAATTATAATAGCCGGACGTATTTTGTTTGCCTGTCTGATAACCCAGAAAGGAATTGGAATAGCCTATATTATTAGAATAGCCAGACTCAAATCCGATAAAGGTGTTACCACCCCCTATGGTATTAAAGTTACCCGCCGAACTTCCCATAAACGTGTTATAAGAACCCTCGGTGTTGACTACGCCCGCATAGTAGCCAACAAATGAATTATAAATCCCCGAAGTAGTATTTAACCCCGAATTATGGCCTATAAACGAATTATAGGAGCCTGTTGTCAGAAAGTTTCCGGCATAGCCACCAAATAATGCATTGTACGAGCCAGTCATGGTATTATTTCCTGTTAATGGGCCGACAATCGCATTATTGGTACCGGGTGCTACTGAGTTTGGGGTACGTTCCAGGTAATTCGTTTGAGCTAGCAGAGGGGTAGTAGCCAGCCAGGAAATGAAAAAAGAAATGTAAAGACGTTTCATATGTAAACGGATGAGGTTAAAATATAATTAAAGGTAGATGGTGATTAATCCCGAAGCAACTTCCATTTATGACTTATGATCTGATATTACTATACGGCAACAAAAAAGCCCCAACCGGCTGGAAGGGGCTTTTTACGAATCTGATAACTACTTCTCATTAATTCTGCGCCGAACCTACCCGACCACTATACCCCGCTTTCTCCCAAAGCGTCTGAGCCGTCGGCGTTGCTTTGTAGCGCTGATTGTTATCCGTTTTCTTGACGTAAAAATCATAAATCTGCGCTCCCGGTCCCCGTAATTTTATTTCGAACGAATTGCCGTTTAACAAGCCGTTGGGGGCTCGGACCACATCCGTATGTTCAGCTGTCCAGTCCTGATTATAACCACCCAGAATCAGCACCCGCCAATAGGTGCCCATGTCTTTGTAGCGGAGCATGTAGCAGGGTTTCTGGCCAGCACTACTGGACGAACCTTCTGCATTATTGTAGGCGACCAGACCCGTATAGGCTTCAAAATTTCCTGACCCCCCAATCTGCACCTCCGGGTCTTCAACCAGCGTCGAGCCGTTGAAAAACACTTCATACGGCTGCATATCCGCCCGGGCCTGAAACAGCGTCGTGTAGGGGTGGAGCTCGTGGTTATACGCCCTGAATTCATGGCTGTTCAGATCGCCATGGGCATATTCGTTGGAGATAAATACATGAAGCCCCCAGCCTGGGTCATTCCCCGCAAAGAACCGTCCTACGCAATAGATGGTGTAGGTCCTTACCGGCTGGAACCAAACCTTTGGCGTGTCATTGTTGAAGGGTAAGGTGCCAAATAGCTGACTGAATGGCGCACGGGTAGGCACTCCAACCCCGTCAATATAGGCCGCAATATCAGGCTCGTAGAACGTCTCGATCATGCGCAAAATCCCCCGGTACTTGCCCTGATTTTGCTTCATCTTGATCCGGCACGCCTGATAGTAGCCCTTCTCTTCGGCTACGTAATGGACAGGTTTTGTTTTCGACCACAAATAGGGGTAGTTCTGGGGTGCTGACTTCTGATTATAACCACTACAGTCAGTTACGCCGAAGTTGCCCCAGATTTCACACCAATCCTTTTTGGATATATCAAAACGCCCTGGATAGAAATACCCCAGCATGTGATCTTCCAGATCCCACTGGTTGCCCTGAAGCTTGTAGGTGTGCCCATTCAATACAACGCGATTTGAGCCATCATTTATAAAGCCAGGTATTAAGCTTGGGTCAGCGTTATACTGCCCTAAAAACTGACCGTAATCCGTGGCATCGGATGTTTTGGGATACCCCTGCTTATTAGATGAGCCGTAGTAAATCTTGAGGTTTGTTGCCCCTTTCTGCCGGGCAATAGCGAACATGATGCACAGTCGGTTTGATCGCCTGACACCCCCCTCAATTTCCATCGCACCAGGATTCCCCAAAAGGGTCGACAGCGAAACCGTAGCGTTTCCGCCTAACATGGATTTAGCGGTGGGCGATTCGAGTCGAATCGGTTTATTTCCATCAGCCGGGGGCCAGTGTCCACCATTGCCATAGTTTGCAGCCTTCCAGTCATTGGACGATTCAATGTTAAAGGCCACCGTTCCGGCGTAGGGGTCGGAACCGGGAACACCTAGCGAGGGAATGCTATTGATCAGGTAGGCTTCAACCACTTCGAGATTACTTTCAAAATACCTAGCGCCTTCATATGCACCATGAAGGGCACTTTCGGTCATGTAATAAAAGCCCTCCGTGTTGGGCACTGAGTACTT
Source organism: Spirosoma profusum (assembly GCF_014699005.1). Taxonomy (GTDB): domain Bacteria; phylum Bacteroidota; class Bacteroidia; order Cytophagales; family Spirosomataceae; genus Spirosoma; species Spirosoma profusum. The sequence continues at coordinate 205,936 of NZ_JACWZY010000009.1, read as the reverse complement.
CTCGGCACTTGGTGAGCTGGGATCGCCAATCATCGACCACACATTGAAGAAATTCATTCCCTGTCGTTTCCGTTGAGCTACTGTCAGGTTCCCCATGTTGAAGTCGACACTGAACTTGAATGTCTCTGAGAAATACTTGTTATTGCCCAGACCAAACTGATCGGGATTGTACTGGCGCTGTCCTTCCAGCGCATATGGAAGGAGCACCCTACCCGCTACCCGGGCTCTGGCAGCATCGGAGGGAAGGACGCTGACCGTTGTACTGAATACGCCCGAATTCGGCGGATGTTCTTTGTAAATGACCTGACTGCCATCCGCCCGTTTTGCCGCTTTGTAGCGAACCTGAGCAGGAGCCGGTAAAACACTCGCCAATACGAGCAGGTATACAGTTAGAAAATTCAGAATCTTTCTCATGGGTAGTTATTAAGGTGTTTCGAAAATGTCCTGATCGGTTTCGCCCGACGTATCGCCTGGATCGATGTTTTCTGGCGTTGTGATGGGTGGTGTTGGGTTTTCAGGGTCGGTTGGACCTACTGTCTCATCACACACGTAATAGTTTTGGGATACCGAACCTTTTATAAAATGAACAAAGCCGAATCAGAAGACCCGGCTTTGAAATATAAACTGTTATTGATTTTAATTCCCTCCCAGCCTTAACCTGCTGCTGACCCCAAACACCAATCGTCCTGTGGCACTGTAGCTCACCCGCAACGCCTGTGCCTGATAGCTAGCGGGCAAACTCACCACATGCCGGATATCAACCGAATTTCTGCTGGTCGGTACCTGACCACACGACCAAATTGTGGCGTCATTCCATGCCCCTGCTTTAACCGTGTAGAGGGTATTAGAACAGCCTGCCTGTGTTGTAAACGTGGCGGTACTGGAATAACCCGATGGGCTGCCCGGTGTACAGATTCGTTGAACCTGGAGTTCATAAGTCGTGGCCCCACTTAAACCAGATAGTGAGTAGACATAGGATCCTGTAGTCGTCAGACTACTATACGCCGATGTACTTCCCTGGGGGCGCCAACGAAGCTCAACCGTAGCGGGTGACACGTTAATACTCAGATACGCCGTGGCCGTTGTGGTGCCTGAGTAAACAGATGATATACTGGGTGTCAGGCAGGCCACTGTTGTAAAGACCGTGGGGGCCGAGTAGGCTGATGTGCTGCCGTCGTCGCAAATAGTTCGGACCTGCCACTGGTAAGCGGTGCCAGCGGTTAGCCCAGTCAGGGAATAGGATGGTGTAGTAAGATTAGGCACTAATGTCCAGGTGGCACTCCCCTGAGGCCGCCACCGTAGGTCAGCTAATGAACCGGCGTCACCCATCGTCCAGAAGAATTGAGCAGAGTTGGTGTTCGATGACGTATTTAGGTTAATCGGTATGGGACAGGCATCCGAGGTGGTGAACGTACTACTACTAAATCCTGATGTGCTGCTAGCTGTACACCATTGCCTTACCTGCCACTGATAGGTCGTGTTCTGAGTCAGCCCCGTTAGCGAATAGCTAAAAGAAGACTGCGAAAAGCCCCCGGTTCCTACGGTTGCGCTTTGCCAGCCAGTGGTAGCGGTAACGGGCTTCCACTGAACTTCATAGTTGACACTATTATACCCTGAACCCGTCCAATAAATATAAACTGTATTACGGCCCAGAAATGATGTCCCTAAATTGGTTGGTGCACTACAAGCCAGGGTCGTGAATGACATGGCATTGGTATAGCTGGATTGGGCACCGCCTGAACAAAGAGTGCGAACCTGCCATTCGTAGGCCTGTGCCGAATTGAGACCCGTTAGTGACGCTATCCGTGTAGTCTGAATAGGTAAGCCGGTCCAATTAGTGCCGCCCAGCGTTCGCCAGCGCACTTCATACTGTTCTCCCGAATTACCTGACCATTGAAGTCGGGCAGAAAATGGAGATAGGTTATCGGCTATCAGATTAGTAGGACGTGGGCAGGAACCATCCGTTGTAAAGGATGATGGGGACGAATAGGCTGAATTTAGTATCACATCGCACGCGGCTTGTACCTGCCATTCATATTCCGTGTTAGCCGTCAAACCACTCAGGGAATAAGACGTTGATTCAACTGCAATTATCGTCCAACTGTTGGGCGATGGCTCGCCGGGGTCAACGGCAGGCCCCTTTATCCGATAGGCCAGGTTGTAGGAGGTACCTGAGCCCGACCAGCTCAGTACAGCGGTAGTTTGTTGGGCACTAAACACCGTCAGTAATGCTGGTGGGGTGCAATTTGCGGTCCTGAGGGTAAGCAAATCACTATTGGGCGACCAGTCATCAGGCTGATTACATAGTTCGCGTAGCTGATACTCATAGGACGTATTTGCTGACAGGCCGGTTAGCGAAAAATAGGCCCCATCAATGACGGTCATGTTCCAATCGGAAGCGCCCACGGCTCGCCAGCGCATTTCGCGGCTACTATATAATGGATTTGTACTGTTTATGAAGAAATCAGCCCGGGTGTAACTGATGTTATACGCCGTTACACTGGCAGGCTGCGTACAGGCGGCCTTCGTCTGGAATGTCTGTGAGCCAGAATAAGCGGACGGCACACCTCCCGGACATATAGCTCTAACCTGCCACTCGTAGACGGAGTTTGGTAATAGAGCCGATAAAGTGTAGCTACTGGCTGAGGTGATCGTGGTTGATGTCCAGGTAGCTGTGTTCTGTATACGCCAGCGAATATCGTAGGTCAGGTTTTCGTTGAACGGAACCGTCCAGCCTATCTGGGCTTTCGTGCTGGTTAAGACATTGCTATATGGATAGCTAACCGAGGGGCAGCTACCTGTCTGGAATGGGCTGCCTACCACGAATGTCGAGCTTTGCCCGTCGGTGCAGCGGGTTCGTACGCTCCACTCGTAGGTGGTATTGGGTGTCAGACCAGTCAGGGAGGTATAGGTGGCGGTCAGGCTACTCAGCGTCATATAAGCGCCTGAGCTGCCTGCCACCCGGTAGCGAACTTCATAGCGGATTTGCCCGTCGCTGAGGCCATACCAACTTACGCTCGCCAGTGTGCCGCTGGAAGAGCCCCCATTCAGGCTGCTGGGATCAGCACAGCGGGTTGTAAACTGATTCGAACTATAGTCTGATACATCACCATTGCCGCAGTTGGTTCGGATACGCCATTCGTAAGTGGTGTTATTCTGCAAATTATTAAGTACAGCTGTAACACTACTAAAGTTACCCAGTGATGTTAATACTCCTCCAGATGCTGGTTGGTATTGCAAGTCGTACCGCAATAGCGAATCTATTATATTATTCGTATCATGCCATCGCACATGAGCTGAAGTCGATGAAACGAAATCAACATTCTGAAATTGAGGTATACCACACCTTGTCCTGAAGGTACTCAGAGCGGTGTACGACGATTGGCTATTACTGCTGCATAACCGCCTAACCTGCCATTCGTAATTGGTATTAGGAGTTAAACCGCGAAGGGAATAGGATTCTGAAGTATTATATTGATTACCAGCTAGTGTGACACTCTGCCAAGTGGAGGTCGTAGCCGGACGATAGCGAATTTCGAACTGCCCGCCAACACTTCCTTTATTCCACAGAAGTGTTATAGATCGATAGGTTTCATGAAGGGTATTATTACTTGGAGAAAAGGTTACAGGTGGACAGTCAGCCGTTTGAAACGGTTGGCCCACCACAAATGACGAACTCAGCCCCCCACTGCACAATATTCGAACCCCCCACTCATACGTTGTATTGTTGACTAATCCGGTTAGGGAGGTAGTGGTACTGGTTAGGTTACTGATGGTTGTATAGGCCCCTGTGCTGCCATTGACCCGGTACCGGAGTTCGTAGCGGGTGTCGCCACCTGTGGCTCCGCTCCAGCTTAGGGCGATCGACGTGGGACTGAGATTCCCACTGCTAAGGGCGGTGGGAGCCTGGCAACTGATAAAAAAGAGGGTCGAGGAAGACCAGTCGGAGGTGCTGCCTGCTCCACAAAGCGTGCGGACCTGCCATTCGTAGGTCGTGTTGGGACTCAGGGCCGTGATTGTATAGCCAAATGAGGTGAGCCCTCCCGAGGATGTCCAGACGCCCGAGCTGCCATTGATACGCCAGCGAACTTCATAACCGGGGGTATCAGGAAAAGGACGCCATTGCACCGAGGCCGTTGATGCAGAAACATTGCCGGTAAAAGGGTCGATGGGGACTTCACACTGGGTCGTAAAGCTAATAGGGTCAGAAAAAGCCGATGCGTTCGTTGGGGTACAGATTCGCCGAACGCGCCAGTTGTAGGTAGTTAATGGGGTCAGGTTTCCCAGACTGAGATAGATATTTCCTTGGCTATTGCCCGAAACGGTCGTTGTGTTCCAGACCGAAGTGCCCTGCCCCTGCCATTGTACTTCATAGGTACTATTAGGGTCTGTTTCTAACCAGTTGATGGTAGCCGCTGTGGCTCCAACCAGATAGGTCCGGGTTAGAGCCGGTACCGGACAAACGGTTGAAAAACTGGCAACGGGGCTATAAGCGGTACTGTGCATGGAACGAACGCGCCATTCATATTTAGTCAGTCGCTCCAGGTCCGTGAGCGGACTTCTGAAAGCGATATTCCAGGCAGAACTGCCCACTTTGCGGTAGGAGATTTCGTAACCCAATGCCGACTCCGGATTTGGCCAGTCCCAGCTCAGGTACGCCTGGTTGTGTAAAACATTGACTGACCGCGGACTCGTTGGGGCAGGAGGCAACACGGTTATAAGGTAATCTTCGGTTTCGCCAGCGCTGTACGTACCACACGGATTGGCTGGAACCTGATTGACACTGTTAATAATCCGAATGCGCATCGGACCAGCGCCCAAGGTAACGTTTGGTTCAATGAATGTGCCCCAGCCAACCGTGGCTGGAATAATGAACGTGCCGTTAAAGAAACTTGAATTACCTGCATAGCTGCTCTGATAGATTCGTTCGTTGGCTTCAAATTCGCCATTACGATTCAAGTCAGCCCACATGCTGACTCCTTGTGAAGGGTTGGAACCTAAATATTCACCAAAAATATTGGTTACCTCACCTGCGACAACCGAAACCGATAATGCCGATGTTTGGCTATAACCTGCCGAGCAGTCATAGCCCTGACTCAAATCGGTATTGTTAATCAATATTGGTCCAATGCCCGCATTTGAGCAGCCATTTGTGAACGTAGGCCGACAGGCGGGAGTAGTGATGCTAATAATGTGAGCTTCGTAAGGGTTACTGGAATTCGAGAGATAAACCCGGTAATAATAGGTAGTTTTGAATGATACGCTCTTATCCACAAAGGTTGTATCACTAGGTCCTACACTGCCAATAGAGGTAAACCCTGTTGTGGGCGATATGGATCGTTCAATGATGTAACCCATCGGGGAAGAAAATATGGGCGACCAGGTGAGTTGCACTCCACTGTTGGCGGTGAATACCGCTTGCGGAACATGCTGGATATACGTTTGAGGATGATTCTTAAAAAGGGAATAGGTGCGATGGTTTTGCTGACGGAAAGCCAGGTTGGCCTGCATCCGGTTGTACTGTTCACCCGTGAGTTGGTGGCCACAGGAGCGCGCCAAATAGTAGGACATTAGGTTTCGGATGGGCGGAGTGTATAACGCCCCGTCAGCATCCCGGAGGGTCCCTGTATAAATGTCACAGTTTTGTCCATTAAGCCCAATACTGGCGCCTTCAAGTCCGTATGGATCCGCTTCGGTACTACAAAGACGGTCACCAGTCGTAGCACAGTTGGCGCCACTGCCGCGGGTAACCTTTTCCGGGCCAAATTCACGGTAAAAGGTATGCAGCAAACTAAAAAAATGACCTAACTCATGAGGGACAGTATTAGTAGCTAAGTGATCCTGTGGTTGAGTGCCAACAATGATAATGCGTGTTGAGCGGATATCATCTAGTTCAATCTTATCAAGCCACGGATAGCGTCCCGCATATGGTTGCTCGCCTTCCGCAAGTGAAACCTGATTGACAAAATACATATTGATGGCGTAGTTCACATCATGGCCATCAAAGCGGTTAAATTTAGCTGTTGTATAGGCGGTATATAAGTCATCATCATTTATAAATTCAGGTTGTGAATAGAATGGGGGACTGTTGCCAACCAGGTAGAACTGCACACCCATCGGGGCGTATAGTCGGTTGGTACGTTCGACCATGTCCGTAATCCGGGCCAAGGTAACGCCACCCGTCCCGTCGCTTCGCCGAATAATATGTGGGCAAATGGCGATATAGGTAATGCCAGCAGTCACCCGGGCTGCTTTCATTTTCTGAAAGGCTTCGTCTTGTTTCGCTAAAAGTTTGGTATATGCTACAGGATCTGGGGAGGGGGTGCCACAGGTGAGCGTAGTGGAGGTTTGGGCAAGGGTTACAAAAGGGAGTAGAATCAGCAACAGAACGAAGAAATGTTTCATAAGTACGGTGTGGTTGATATAGCGCAAACAAAACAGGTATCGGCTTTCTCAGCCGCTTTGGCCATATTATCAGCCTCAACTAAGGATTTTCCGCGCCCACCCTACAAAAGGCAGTAGGAGTAAGTACGTAAACAGTAGCCTCATATTGCTGTATTAGATTGGTTGATAAATGAAGTTTAACTACTTGATTCAAAGAGGCTAATCTCACAAATATATCATATGTAAGTAGATGTTTCAATAACCTGAAATGAGTTTTCGAATGGATAATCCGTGAAGTGATTTAACGGTAGCATTTGCTTTATCCTCAGCTATCCTATACCTGGAATTCCTCTGCGTTAGTCAGGTAATGCTGAAGAGATATATGGGGTAGAAGAGTAAATAAACACAAGTTGTTGTGGAGGGCTGGAACTTAGATCGCTTCCCGATTTGGTACAAAAACGTAGTAAAACCGCTAACGGAACAACTATAAATCGGATAAAAACGGTGTGAATAAAAGACATTGTAAGTTGGTGTATCTGAAGTGACTCAACAGCCTGACAAAAGTATGGGGCCCATTTTCCATGCGCCATACTACTAAAGAGGTATTTTTTAGCTTCGTGGAAAGCAATTCATTTGCAGAGATAAGCGAAGTATCCGAAATGCGTTTACGATGATCAAAAGTTCAACTTATTCACGCCCAATTAATAATGGTATGGTATACCCATATTTCAGGAAATACTGCAAACATATCTTGCTAGTTAGCCTATTAACTAGTTCACTGCCAGCTTTACGTGCTCAAGATTTGTTAAATCCTACAACCAATCGCCAGACAGCTGTGAATAATACCGATAGCTTATCGCACCCTGCAAAACAACGCTTTCAACAGCTAAGCACTCAACCCAGGACATCACGGAACGATACAGTAAGATTTAAGGCATTAGATAAATGGGGAAACCATTACAAAGTGTCGAAAGACCATCAGGATAGTCTCCATTATTTGTCTCATGAACTCAACACTAGAATTCAGAAACTTGAACGGAACCAATTTAGGGCCAACACGCTAATTGATTCTTTACGTGAAAAAAGCCAGTTTTATCGGCAAGCTCTATATAAAACAATTGCAGACTATGAGAAAGACTTTTATAAAAGCAAAAAGATTGATCTGTTTCAAGAACCGTTTATAGATTCTTTAATTAAAATGCACCAAAGACGCATTGAAACTAAAATTCGGCGCCAGGAAGGGCAAACTCAGCGGAACTGGACTCTGTTTATCACTAGCACCTTATTGCTGATTATTAGCGCGTTAGCTCTATTTCTCTTTTCGTTACAATTTAAAAAACGGCGAGCCGAAGCCAATCTTCAATTAGCTCAAGAACGCAAAGAGGCAAATGCGCGAATCATTCAAACTCAGGAAGCCGAACGCCATCGGATAGCAGCTGACCTACACGATGATCTTGGAGGAACACTGGCTACCACTCAGCGACGCTTCAACGATCTCCAAAATCATTTCATAGAAGCAGACCTCGCACAGGATTTCAATAGCCTGCAAGCGTTGATGCGAAAAAGTAATACCGATCTTCGACGAATTGCGCATAACCTGATGCCCCCTGAGTTTGCCCGTATCGGCATGAAAAATGCACTGGAGGAACTTGTCCAAAACCAACCTCTACAGCCAACACGCTTCAGTTTCGGGGTGGCTGGAAACGTACGGAATTTATCCTTAGATTCAGAATTGAATGCGTATCGGATCGTCTCGGAATTGATTGAAAATATCAATAAACACGCACACGCGAGTCAGGCATCCGTACAGCTCATTTATTTCGACTCCTATCTAAGCATTACTGTCGAAGACGACGGAACACAAAACGATTCAGAAAAAAAAGAGCAAACCGGCATCGGAATTGGGATGAAGAGCAGTAGATTACGAGCAGAGTACATGGGGGCAAGCTTACGCTGGGAGTGGAACAAAGGGGGCACGCTGGTTATTCTGGATATTCCATATTGATAAGTGAACATGATTGAGATTATTCTGGCAAAGATTCTTCTCATTGATGACCATCAACTCTTCAATGATGGCATCAGGGTGTTGTTAAGCACTCAGCCTGATTTAGTCGTATGTGGTCAGGTTTTCGAAGAGAAAGACATTCTTTTTGCGGTACAAAAACATACTCCTGAACTGGTTCTGCTTGATCTGAATATTCAGGGACGTAGTGGTCTTGAAATCGGCATGCAACTTATGAGCAGTCAGCCTAACCTAAAGGTTGTTATTCTAACTATGTACAATCAGCCTAAATTATTTGAGGAAGCGCTTAAGGCAGGATTTCATGGATATATGCTCAAAGATTCTACGACAGCTGAACTGCTGGAGGGAATACGTGCAGTAATTGCCGGTCGAAAGTACTATGATCCTCGGTTGGTGAAACAACTTTCTCCCTCTATCAGTCCCTTTAAGGATGATTTTGCCCTGCGTGCGAATCTGACTTTCCGTGAGCTAGAAATGATCCGTCTCGTTCGAGAGGGTCTGACCAGTGAAGAAATCGCCGACAAGTTAAACCTAAGTCTGTTTACGGTGAAAACTCATCGTAGAAACATCTATTACAAGCTCGGCATTGGCAACGTAGCTGAACTCATTGAGTTTGCGAGCCGTAACGGGCTATAATTCTCTTTCTCAGGATACTACTTTATTTTGCAGAGAGAATTGGGAAGTTCTTAACGCATAAAGCTCACCAGTTTACACAGAGGTTATTAAGCGTAGCATTTGACCAGTTGTTCAAAGCCCTTCAACAACTCTTCAGCACCGATGGAAAGTCCCATACACACATCAAAGAACAAATCGAGCAGTGCAATCAGGCATTTGTTCAGAATAACTACGATCTTATGCCACAAAACGTTGAAGTATGATCACACACGATCTTCTGCTTGAACTAGGCTTTGATCAAATGCCCAACCGCCTGCAAGCATACTAATGTAAAGGCGTCACTGGCTGGCTTAACGTAGAAGTGGGTACGTTTCACTTTGATGGCTTTATACCTCTCATTATCACGCAACATGACCTGCGCTTTCTGATGTGGCTCATTGACTATCAGGAGAACGATATGACTTCGACTTTTCCAAGCCACTTGAATTAAACAACTATCGGCTCAAGCCGATAGATTTAGGGTAGGGCTAAAGCCCTCTAAAGTCAGTCGCTAATCTTAAAGTCATCATCTGATGGGGATACATCCTGCTTGTCGATATACTCCTTTACGACTTCATCAGTCACTGTCCCAACACTGGCCGCAAAGTAGCCTCGTGCCCATAAATGCTGACCCCAAAACGCCTTACTTAGCGAATCATATTCGCTCAATAGCTTGCGGGATCTTTTCCCTTTTAGATACTGAACTAGCTTGCTCACCGAGATCGTGGGCGGATAGCTCAGCAACAAATGCACGTGGTCTGAGGAAATGTGACCCTTTACGATCACCACCTCGTTGGCCTTGCAGATCTCCCGAATCAGTTCCCGCAGCCGAATGGATACGTCTCCTTTCAGGATGCGTTTCCGATACTTGGTAATCCAGACCAAGTGAATTTTTAACTCATAGCGACTATGGGAGCCCGTGCGATAATCCATCCCATAAAGCTACTAAAGTTCCCGCCTTAAGGCGTGGGATTTCACCCATCCCAAAATGTGTAAATTAAATAGCTCCTGAATAAAGTCGTGTTTCATTGAGGGGGCGGGTACGTCACTGGTTTTATAAATGGCGGGGGTATTTTTGACCAGGTTTCATCTGACAAGCATATATTGCCAATCTACTGGGTATGTGGGTCGCGTTATTCGCTACAACTGATTGGTGTGCCGTGATTTTAAGTAGATCCAGAACCATCAGAGATACTGCATTCCTAAGTGTCCGTCTGTCCGCGCTCCTTAGGAATACTGGTGGACGGACAACAGTTACCAAGTGGATAGGGGATAATATCAGGTAGTCTTTAGTTCAGTGTGGTCTACTATGGGTTCTGGAATTACCGGGTACAATAGTAGTCTGCACCTGGTTACTATATCCCATTACCCGTGCTGCTAGCTAGGCACCAGATAATCCTCCTTCAGCTACTTGGAAGTTAGTTTGTATAGAATGTGTGAATGGGGAATAATTGTATGTACTCCGGCACAGATGAATCCCAATTCAGCTTATTCAAGGGTGCTGGTTATACCTGTGCTGGAGAACTCTAAGTGCCGCACATTTCGGGTTAGGGAGTACTGGTTATATCCGTAACAGAAGAAACCCATTGCGACTCATTCAGGAGTTATGAACCTCTATCACCTCCTGGTGCCCGTCCACTTGTTCTACTAAGGGTAACGGACAGACGGACAAGAATATCTGAGCATATCAGCTAATAAAAATAAAACCCAGTGGTTAGCTGGGCTGAGATGGGTTGATTAGAAAGTCCTGTTTATTTCTTCTCCAGAAGTTGCTTAACGAGAGCTTTCAGCTCATTGATTTCTTCCTGGAACTGTTGTTTCAAATCCCCGCTGTCCGACTGTTAACTGTGGTAAAAACCATGTTTCAATCATAGCTTTGCTGATGATCCCCATTACTGAGTTTATCGAAAGTTCGCACCTCAAAATTCACATGGTTTTGGGGATTATTGCTAAAGTTTAAACAGCTTCTATATTTGTTTTATACTTATAGTGGCTGTTGCAAAAGTCGAATCGGGTTCAGCTCAGGAAAGTCAAACAGTCCATTGAGTAGCGAAATTACTCTGCATCTGACTCGCTTACCAGACTGAACAGCCACAATGCGGAGTTTTGCAACAGCCGCTATACTTATATTAAGTTACCTTTTGAGCTTTACAAACCAACATATCCCCCAACCTCCCTATGCCAAACTTTACTAAATGTTTATGCTTAGTCGGACTCTGCTTCTGGCTCACTTTAACTGTTCATGCTCAGGTAAGTTTTACCTGTTTAACTGGCGGTACGGGTTTTGTCACTTATAACGGTCCAAATGGGGCTTGTGCGACATTAGCCCCTACTCAGGGCAGAATTTATATGAACTTTGGCTCCAACTGTGCCGCAGCCAACCAGGATATACTTAATCTGCAAAGCGATTGTAGCTGCTGTCCCATATTCAACAACGACTGCATCCGCTATGTCAATAATAGTACAACCGCGACCACTGATCAATTTACCATCCGGGGGATTACGTACACCGCCACAATTGTAACCAATTATCCCCCAACCGATATTAGTCTAAGCGGAACAACGGTGGTCGAAAATCAGGCCATCAACACCACCGTGGGCTCGTTCAGCACAACTGACCAGAGCATAGGCCAACAGAACCAAACGTTCTCTTATGCGCTGGTAAGCGGTACAGGGTCTACTAACAACGCATTGTTCAATATTTCAGGGAACACACTGCGCACTTCGGCCATTTTTGACTACGAATCGAAGAACAGTTATTCAATTCGGGTGCGTACCACCGACAATGGAACACCGGCTTACTCGTATGAAAAAGTGTTCATTGTCAATGTGATTAATGCTCAAATTGAAATAATTGTGCCTAGTGGCGGTACGGGTTTTGTCACTTATAACGGTCCAAATGGGGCTTGTGCGACATTAGCCCCTACTCAGGGCAGAATTTATATGAACTTTGGCTCCAACTGTGCCGCAGCCAACCAGGATATACTTAATCTGCAAAACGATTGTAGCTGCTGTCCCATATTCAACAATGACTGCATCCGCTATACGAACACCAATCTCAATGCGACCACCGATGCCTTTACTATCCGAGGAGTTACCTTCTCGGTCAGTATCAATTATGTCAATACCGCCCCTACTGACATTACTTTGGGTAATACTACGGTTAGTGAAAATGCGGCCATCGACACGCCAATAGGCAGTTTTACTACCACTGATCCAGGCCCCAACGAGACCAATTCTTATTCGCTGGTCAGCGGAATGGGTTCTGAGAACAACGCATTATTCAATATTTCCGGCAATACACTACGTACCTCGGCCATTTTTGACTACGAGACGAAGAACAGCTATTCCATCCGAGTCCGTGCGACGGATTCCGGTGGATTAAGCTATGAGAAAAGCTTTATCATCACTGTAACGAATAGTAATGAATTAACTATAAACAGTTCGCAGGTAGACGTTCTCTGCTTTGGTACTAGTTCGGGCAGTATTACTGCAACCCCCTCTGGAGAGTCCGGACCTTATACCTATAGTTGGGAACCCGGTAACCCTACCGGCGACGGAACGGCTACTGTATCAAACTTAAGTGCAGGTGTTTATTCGCTGACCGTCACTGCGACGCCTTCTGGTTTTACGTCAACTCGTAGCTATACGATTACACAACCGTCGGCCTTGACCCTAGATGGGTCATCGACAGATGTTACCACCTATGGTGGTAACGACGGTTCTGCTTCTGTAACTGTAAGCGGTGGCACAACGCCGTATACCTACAACTGGACACCTGATAACCCCATCGGTGATGGTACGGCTACGATCACGGGGCTGCGTGCGGGTTCCTATACGGTTAGTGTTACCGATTTTAACAATTGTACTGCCAGCCGCAGCTATACAATTAGCCAACCGGCAGTTCCTATTCCTAAAATCACAGATTTCACCTCCAATTCTGCATCAATCTGCCAGGGAAACACTGTTGAGTTGACCGCCACCATTGGGAACGTGACAGGAACGTACAGTTTCACGCTGGCCAGTAGTAGCGGCACGCCAATTATAGGTGCAGCCAGCAGCGCTTTATTGAGTCAGTCGGTGACGGCCAGCGAAGCAGGTACCCAAAGCTTTACCCTTACGGTGAGCCAGAGTGGCCAGTCGACTACGGCTACTACCGGCGTATTGGTAGAACACATACCTATTGCCTCGCTAACAAACAATGGTCCTATCAGTTGTACCCTCTCTTCGGTGACGTTAACGGCATCGGGCGGTACTTCCTATACCTTTGCCAATAGCAATGGCGTAATAGGCACACCCGGTTCATCCAATACCGTCGTAGTGAGCAGTTCGGACACCTATTCAGTGAGTGTCGCCAGCGCCAGTGGCTGTGTGAGTACGACCAGCACCACGGTGAGCAGCCTGACCACGAGCCCTACCCTGAGTATTACTCCAACCAGTGCTACGTTGACCTGCGCCAGTCCGAGTGTAAGTTTGAGCGCTGTAGGAACGGGGACGTATCGGTGGAGCACGGGAGCTACCACCCAAACTATTAGTGCTACGTCGGCAGATACCTACTCCGTTACGTTAACGGGGGCTAATGGCTGCTCCAGCACGGCGAGTAGCCAGGTTAGTCAGGATAATGACCCGCCTACTCTCAGCATTCTCCCTGCCAGTGCGACGCTCACCTGCGCTAGTCCGGTGGTTAGTTTATCGGCGATAGGAGCGGGTTCGATAAGTTGGAGTACTGGAGCGGCTACGTCGACTATTTCAGTGAGCGTGGCAGATACGTACTCCGTGACCTTGACGGGGACTAACGGCTGTACCGCCACCACATCGGCTCAGGTGAGTGAAGACAATTCAGTACCTCAGTTGAGTATTACCCCTGCGAGTACTACGTTGACTTGTAGTAGTCCAGCCGTGAGTTTAAGTGCAATTGGCAGTGGAACGTATCAGTGGAGTACGGGGGCTACCACCCAAACCATCAGTGCTACGTCGGCAGGTCCCTACTCGGTCACCCTGACAGGTAGCAACGGGTGTACGGCAACGGCTTCTGCTCAGGTGAGTGAAGACACTAACGTACCCACCCTGAGCATCACTCCATCCAGCGCTACGTTGACCTGCGCCAATCCGAGTACCACATTAACCGCTAATGGGACAGGTACCTATCTGTGGAGTACAGGCGCTACCAGTCAGACGATCGCTGTGAATACGGCGAATGCGTATTCGGTAACACTCACAAGTGGCAACGGATGTACCGCTACTCAGACGACAACGATCCAATCGGATACGGCTGTACCGACAGCAACGCTCATTGCCAGTGGTACGTTGAGCTGTGCCCAGACCAGTGTTACACTTACTGCTACTGGCGGTGCTACCTATAGCTTCGCTGGACCAGGGGTGGTAAGTCAATCCAGTAATCAAGCCGTGGTGAACGTGGGTGGCTTGTATTCGGTAACGGCCACCAGTGCCAACGGCTGCACGGCTACCCAGACCACCACCGTACAATCCGACACATCAGCACCCTCCATCACCCTGGCTTCTAGTGGTACGTTGAATTGCATCCAGACGAACGTGACCCTGACGGCGACGGCTGGTTTTATCAGCTATGCTTTCAGTGTGAGTGCTGTACAACAGGGCGGTTCGTCAGGCAACACGGCGATTGTTAGTTCATCGGGCCTCTTTTCCGTTACGGTAACGGCCGCTAATGGCTGTAGCACTGTTGCTTCCGTTCAGGTGAGTCAGGATAACGGTGTGCCTGCGTTAAGCATCAATCCTAACTCGGCTACGCTAACCTGCACTGCGACATCAGTGAGTTTGAGTGCGGTAGGCACTGGCACGTATCGCTGGAGTACTGGCGAAACTACCTCGGCCATCTCAGTGAGTACGGCAGCTGCTTATTCAGTTACGTTAACGGGAGCCAATGGTTGTTCGAGCACGGCTAGTGTCAGCGTGAGCGCTGATCAGACTCCGCCTTTGGTAAGTATCAGTCCATCCAGCGCTACGTTGACCTGTACTAGTCCATTGGTGAGTTTATCCGCGTTAGGGAATGGCTCGTATCGTTGGAGTACAGGGGCCACTACGTCGTCTATTTCGGTGAGTACGGCGAACACGTATTCAGTTTCGTTAACGGGGACTAACGGCTGTTCGAGTACGGCCATTGCTAACGTGAGCGTCGACCAGACTCCGCCTTTGGTAAGTATCAGTCCCGTCAGTGCTACGTTGACTTGCACTACACCATCGGTGAGTTTGACAGCAGTGGGTACAGGAACGTATCGCTGGAGTACTGGCACTACTACGTCCACGATCAGCACGACGGCAGCCGGTACGTATTCGGTTACGTTGACGGGAGCCAATGGTTGTTCCAGCACCGCCACGGCCAACGTGACCGCTGATCAAACCCCGCCCTCCATAACGCTCAGCCCATCCTCCGCTACGTTGACCTGTACCAATCCAGTGGCGAGTTTATCAGCGGTAGGGAATGGAACGTATCGTTGGAGTAACGGGGCAACTACGTCGTCTATTTCGGTGAGCACAGCAAATGCTTACTCGGTTACACTGACCGGTGCTAACGGATGCTCCAGTACCGCCACGGCCAGCGTGATTGCCGATCAGACTCCACCTTCGGTCAGCATTAGCCCCACAAGCGCTACGTTAACCTGCACCAGTCCAGTACTGAGTTTGACGGCAATTGGGAACGGTTCAGTACGTTGGAACAACGGGGCAACTACGTCTTCTATTTCAGTGAGCACAGCTAATGCCTACTCGGTTACGTTAACGGGTTCTAATGGTTGTTCCAGTACCGCTACTGTCAGTGTGAGCGTCGATCAGACTCCGCCTTCAGTCAGCATTAGCCCCACAAGCGCTACGTTAACCTGCACCACACCCACTGTCAGCTTGTCGGCCAATGGTACTGGCAGCTATCGCTGGAACACCGGGGCTACCTCTCAAATCATCAGTGTTACCTCAGCGGGTACATACTCCGTTACGTTAACGGGTGCCAATGGCTGCTCGAGTACGGCCACTACTGCTGTGATCTACCAGAACTGTGCGCCTACAGTAGCTAACAGCATCCCGCCCCAATCGGCCGTCTTGGGTAATCCATTTAGCTATACGATTCCGGCCAACACCTTTGCCGATGCCGAAACCCCCAACAGCCTCACCCTGTCAGTGGTAGGGTTGCCCGCTGGACTGAGTTTCGTTTCGCCCAACACCATCACCGGTACGCCTTCTACTACAGTAGGCTCACCCTTTAGTGTGACGGTAACGGCTACAGACCCCGGAGGTTTGTCGGCCAGTACCAGCTTTAGTCTGACGGTGCAGCCCCGCAGCTTTGCCATCACTGGGGTGACCATGCTGGACTGTAATCACATCAGCTACTTCGAACGGCGCATCAACTTCACGGTTAGTTTCGAGGGCACCAATGGCCAACTCATTAGTCTCTCGGTAATCAATGAGGCCAGGACTGTCACCATCCATGAGCCCTATCAGTTAACCGTGTACACCGACAATCCGGTGATTGTCTTCAAGGCTCGTCAGCAGGGTACACCGGGTGAAGCTACCTTTAGTTACAACTGGCTGGCTTTTTGTGCCAACGGCAATCCCAGGGTAGAAAATGCAATCCCTCCTCAGTCAGCGACGGTAGGCCAGGCGTTTAGCTATACGATTCCGGCCAACACCTTCACCGATGCCGAAACGCCTACTAATCTCACCCTGTCGGTGGTGGGTCTACCAGCGGGATTAAGTTTTGTGGCTCTTAATACCATCACCGGTACCGTGTCGGCTTCGGCCAGTGCTTTCTACAGTGTGACGGTGACGGCTACCGATCCAGCTGGTGGGTTCGTATCGACGATTCTACCGCTGAGCGTGGTGAATCCAGGCGGTTGCGGGAGTATGTTTACTCTAAAGGCAGGCGATTGGAATGATGCCAGTGTATGGTCTTGTGGCCGGGTGCCCTTGCTAACTGACGTAGTAACGCTGAATCATGCGGTGAGTCTACCGCCTACCTATCAGGCGCAGGCTTTGCGGGTGATTTATTCGCCAACTGGCCGACTGATATTTGGTGCCAGTAGTCGGTTAAGGTTGGGGGGAAATTAATCGCTGCGCCATTTACTAGAACAGAGCTTTGGAATTGACTATTTGCGTCGTTAATTCTAATGGATCCTTGTGGCTGGCAAAGTCTGTGGTCTTGCTCAAAAAGTAGGCAATAATAGAACGTACGTCACTGGTTTTACGAAGGGGAGGGGTTGTTTTGACAGCGTTCCATCCGTTACGCGCATGTAATAAATAAGCAGGGTATGGTTCGCGTTATTCGCTACGTCTGATTGGTGTTTCGGTATCATGGTATTTCCAGAACCATCAGAAACGCTAAGCTAATGGTGCCCACCGTCCATTACCACTTAGTAAATCTGGTGGACGGACAATGGGTAGCAACAATTGAGTTCGATTCAGTATGGGCCTTTATGGATTATGGAAAAGTAGATTGCTGGGTACGCTACAGTTATATGAGCTACAAATAGGTGAATCGGTCACCATATCATACACACTCTAGGCCACTTAGGGGCCAATATTTAGTAATTATATTTTCTCCAGCATAGCAGAAAGCCAACACAGCTTACTCCAGGGTTATTGATAGCTTGTTACACCGGTGCAGGAGAACCCCTGGTTCCATTGTTATATCTGTGACGGAAGCAACCCAATACTGCTTACTCAGGAAATGGACTAGTTTCATCTGTGGCGATGGCAAACCTAGCATCAACAATTTAGCCGACTGTAGAAGCTGACTATTTCCGTGACGGAAGCAACTCAGCATCGCTGATCAAAGCATCAGTAGAAGCGGGTTGTTTCTATAACGGAAGAACTTTCAGCTTACTCAGATAATGGGCTATTTTTACCTGTGACGGAGATAACCATTTGGTACATTTCCAGGAAACCTTTAGCTGGCTTTCTTCATGACCGAGAAATCCATAACCTCTCTCAATACCTATCATCCCTGCTGTCCGTTCACCAATTATACTTAGGGAAATGGACGTATGGACAAGCTCGCAAAAAGAAGACCCAGTGGTTAGCTGGGCCGTAATGGGATGGTCAAAAAGTAGTTTATTTCTTCTCCAGAAGCTGCTTCATAAGTCGTTCCAATCCGTCAATACGATCCTTGTCTGTTAATTCTAGATAAAGGTATACTTCCTGCTAGTAGGGTTGGAAGGCGTGACACTAGACTTGAAGGTGGCGTAAGAGCTGTCTCACCTCACGGATGCGACGACGGGGAACCACCACCATCTGTGGACTACCACAGCCTGCCAGCTCTACCACCAACTGTTTGGACCCGGGCCGGTGCCAGCTTACAATCAGACCAGGATCAACAGCCAACTGCTGGCTCAACCGCACCAGATACGGATAGCGTTGGCAGACTTTGCCCAGGGTGATGGCCGACAGGGAGTAACTACCATTGTGAACATACACATGGGTATAGTTCCCTTCGGCCAGCAGCCAGCTTACCTGGGGCTGACTATCGGGGCGGTGGGCTTTTAAGTGAGGAGTTGACTTCATCAGCAAAGTAGAGCTACTGGAACGTAACTATTGGTGTTAAGGCTTACTGAGACAGTATGGGTTGGCCATGTACTGTAGTCGCACGACAACTAGGTTTGATTTGTATGCTACAGTACACGTATTGCAGAGGTTAATTAGCTCCCAGCCTTAACCGACTGCTAGCTCCAAACAAAAGTCGACCGGTGGCACCGTAGATCACCCGCAAAGCCTGCGCCTGATAGGTAGGCGGTAGACTCACCGCATGATTCAGCGTTACTACGTCAGTTAGCAAGGGCACCCGGCCACAAGACCATACACTGGCATCATTCCAATCGCCTGCCTTTAGAGTAAACATACTCCCGCAACCGCCTGGATTCACTACACTCAAGGGCAGAAAGGTCGATACCGTCCCACTGAACGGATCAGTGGCCACCACCGTCACACTGGAGAAGGCACTGGCCGAAGCCGAAGCTATGCCCGTGATCGTATTAGGAGCCACAAAACTTAATCCCGCTGGTAGACCCACCACCGAAAGTGTAAGACTATTCGGTGTCTCGGCATCGGTGAAGGTGTTGGCCGGAATCGTATAGCTAAACGCCTGGCCTACCGTCGCTGACTGAGGAGGGATTGCATTTTCTACCCTGGGATTGCCGTTGGCACAAAAAGCCAGCCAGTTGTAACTAAAGGTAGCTTCACCCGGTGTACCCTGCTGACTAGCTTTGAACACAATCACCGGATTGTCGGTGTACACGGTTAACTGATAGGGCTCATGGATGGTGACAGTCCTGGCCTCATTGACCACCGAGAGGCTGATAGGCTGACCGTTGGTGGCTTCAAAACTGACCGTGAAGTTGATGCGCCGTTCGAAGTAGCTGATGTGATTACAGTCCAGCATGGTCACTCCAGTGATGGCAAAGCTGCGGGGCTGCACCGTCAGACTAAAGCTGGTACTGGCCGACAAACCTCCGGGGTCTGTAGCCGTTACCGTCACACTAAAGGGTGAGCCTACTGTAGTAGAAGGCGTACCCGTAATGGTGTTGGGCGGAACGAAACTCAGCCCAGCAGGCAGCCCCATCAACGACAGCGTGAGACTATGAGGG
The DNA here is from genome assembly GCF_014699005.1 of Spirosoma profusum. Classification (GTDB taxonomy): domain Bacteria; phylum Bacteroidota; class Bacteroidia; order Cytophagales; family Spirosomataceae; genus Spirosoma; species Spirosoma profusum. Next base: position 186,268 of record NZ_JACWZY010000009.1, on the reverse strand, counting down.
GTTTCGGCATCGGTGAACGTAGTGGCCGGGATGGTGTAGCTAAAGGCGTCAGCCAACGTAGCGGACTGGGGCGGAATGGCGTTAGTCAGCGTAGGCGCACAGTTCTGATACGTAACGCTGGCACTGACAGTAGACGAACAACCATTGGTAGCAGTCAACGTCACCGAATATATACCTGCCGACGTAGCACTGACGATCGACGTAGTATCGCCTGTATTCCACTGATACGTTCCACTCCCAACCGCTGCCAAGCTTACCGAGGACGTAGTGCAGTTTAACGTAGCACTATTAGGATTGATACTCACTAATGGGGGCGTCGTATTCTGTTGCACGGCAAGGGTGGTACTACTGGTACAGCCACTTGACGTAGTGACCGTGACCGAGTAAGTACCTGCAACATTGACCACGGCCGTGCCGGACGTAGCATTCTGGCTGACAACACCCAGCATGGATTCGCCAGGCCCACTGAATACATAGGATGAGCCGCCACTAGCTGTTAGGGTCACACTAGTCTGGGGACAGGTGAGCGTGGTAGAAGGATTCGCCGTAAGTGTGACAACAGGAGCCGCATTGACGGTTAAGTCCACTGTAGACGTACTGACTGGACCATCTGATCCAGCTACCAAGATCGTAAAAGTTTGTACGCCAGAGAGGGTGAGCGTTGCAGAAACAACGGATGAGTGGGTAGCCGAGAGCGTGGTTCCCACCGGGGCTACCCAGGTGTAAGAGTAGGGAGCGGTACCGCCTGATGTTACTACTGACAAAGCTACAGGGGCACCCAGGCAGGCTGAATTAGGCGATAGGGTTACTTGGAGTTGGCTTAACTTATATACAAAAGCGTCGACAATTCCTGCCACGTTTAGGTTAGCTATGCCTGGTCCTGTATCAAAATCCGCCGGCCCACGGAAAGAACCGGTAGTATAAACATTACCTGAATTATCTACGGCTACTGAGTTGCCTCCATCCGAAGTAGTGCTGCCTATGGCTTGCGCCCACACGAAGGCACCTGATGCGTCGATCTTACTCACAAAGCTGTCATACACTCCAACTGAGCTTAAGTTGTATACGCCTGGTCCAGGGTCAAAATCCGCCGTACCCAAAAAGCTACCAGTCGTATAAACATCCCCTAACCCGTCCACTGCGATCGAGAAACCGTACGCTTCAACTGTACTATTGATGGCTTTGGCCCAGACATAGGCACCAGATGCATCAAGTTTACTCACATATAAACTGCTAAGACCCGCCGTCGTTAAGTTAGCCACCCCCGATCCAGGATCAAAATCCGCCGTATCACTGAAAGAACCGGTCGAATAGATGTTACCTAATCCATCGACAATTATGGAGTAGCCAGTCTCGCTTCCACCGGTACCCAGTTGTTGAACCCAAACAAAAGTTCCTGATGCGTCAAGCTTGCTGACAAAGCTGTCATAGGTCCCCTGAACCGATATCAAGTTGAATACCCCTGGTCCGGGGTCAAAATCGGCGGTACCGTTAAAATAGCCAGTTGTGAAGACATTTCCTGCTCCGTCGACTGTCACGGAATGGCCAACATCGTCACTCTCCCCTCCCATTCTTTTGGCCCAGACAAAGTTACCCGATGCATCAAGTTTGCTGACAAATATGTCGGTAATACCGGCTGAAATTAGGTTGAAAGTTCCTGAGTTAGGATCAAAATCCGCTGTCCCACTGAAAGAACCGGTAGAAATGACATTACCCTGCCCATCGATTGCTACCACACTACCAAAATCATTACTGCTACCGCCCATTCTTTTAGACCATACCCAATTCCCTAATAGGTCAAGTTTGCTGACAAATAAGTCACTACCGCCTGCCGAGATTAAATTGCTCACTCCCGGTCCAGGATCAAAGTCGGCGGTACCGTTAAAATAGCCAGTAATATAGAGATTACCTCCTCCATCGACCTTAATCGATCTTCCTTGATCATCCGAGCTGCCGCCAAGTTGTTTAACCCATATCAAGTTGCCACTGGAGCTTAGCTTACAGACAAAGATGTCATTACTACCCGCTGAGGTAAGGTTGAATACCCCCGGCCCGGGATCAAAATCCGCTATACCCGTAAAATAGCCAGTCGTATAAACGTTACCCTGCTTATCAACCGCCACCGAGTGACCTTCATCATAACTGGTACCACCCAGACCTTTTGCCCATTCGAAGTTCTGTGCCTGAGTGTCTGGGGACAGTCCACCACCCATTAAAAACCAGACTAAAAAGAGCAACTGGCGGAATGACCATGCCACCGTTAATGTGTGCCTAACTGCGAGAAAGGAGGAGAGGATCCGCAGAGAGTTGAGCTGTTTCATAAAACATTAATGATAAGATCTTACAAACAAGAATGCGTTGGAAGACTTGGTTTTAGCCGAAAAACAAGTCTTCATCCCGCGCAATACAGTAGCTGCTCAGGCTGTGGTTGACAACCAAGTGCTACGAACACAAAGATTTGTTCTCGAATCAGGAAGGGCTATAAAATTCCTCCCAAAGTCTATAAGAATTCTCCCAAAAGGGGATTTGCTGAGTAAAAAAGGAGAAAAACCAGGGATTGGATACCCGTTTGGCTGCTCATACCTATCCAGTCTGGCTGTTGTCTATCGCGCGTGGTTCTGATATTAGAGAGCAAATCAAAGCGCAGACTGAGCAATGCATTCCGGCATTAGTGCAGAATAGCTACGAATTTATGCACCAGTTAATCCACAAGTTATCAGTGATTCAGTAAGCGTTATTCCTACCAATAGAAATCAGGTTGCTATTACGTTCAGGGTACAACATAAAAGCCCTACCAGTTACGGTAGGGCTTCTTTCATAATAGCTGATCCTGGTTATTTGTTCTCCAACACCTGTTTTAATAACTTTTCTAACTGGTTAATGCGCTTTTGTTGTTGAATACTATCCAGGGTCAACTCCTCAATTTTCTCCAGCAGTTTAGCGTCCATCTTGGCCGGGATAATACCGTCTTTTACTACCTGTTCAGCTACGGCATAGGCGACGCTTACCAGCCCGCGTGAAGCAACCTTTACAGGCCCCAGAAACGATCAACTACTGTTGGAACGGTCCGCCGTAGCGGCATGGATTTTGTGGCTGATATTCTGACCCGTAAGCGAAAGATTCGAGTGCTAACCATTATTGACGACTGTAGTCGAGAAGTGGTAGCCGCTGATGCTGATTTTTCGTTGCCAGCTCAGAAAGTAGTCGATGTTTTGAGCGATATTGCTCTGCAGCGTCCTCTACCCAAGTAGATTCGAGTGGATAACGGCCCTGAATGTATAGCGGATACATTTCGGCAGTGGTGCACAGCGAACAACCTTATCTCTTGAACAAGTTCGGATTCTATCAGACGAGTGGATGGACCAATACAACCATTTTCATCCCCATCAGTCACTGGGCGGCTTGGCACCAGCAACCGATGCCAGGCAAAGGGAAGTTAAGAAAGTCTAAATGCTTGCTGTCCTAATTTGGGTAAGGCTACAATTTCAGGGAAGCTTATACTAGCTCTGAAAAAGCTCGGTACAATTTATGCACCAGTTTAAATGGCCCACACGATCATATCCATAAGTCAAAGTAAAATTGAGAATGTAGATAATCTTTTTATCAAGACATTCTTTCGTAACTAGCTGATTCTGTAACCATTCATTAAAAATGGATGCCAGTACACCTACAATCTATTCAACGCATAAAAAGCGTAGACAAAAGAATTGGCTGCTTTTAACCGTAATCCTGGTCTTACAGGGGGCGCTTTTGTATGCCCAGGGCTACCGATTATCGCAACCCGAACAATTAACAAGTAAAGACGGTCTGCCGCAGGGGTATATAGCTGCCATTTTGCAGGACCGTCAGGGGTTTATCTGGATGGGGACTCGTGATGGATTATGCCGGTACGATGGACAGCGCTTTAAAATCTTTCAGCCCTCAGCCGATGGAAGGCCTTCCCTGATATTTTCGGCGGTAAATAGCCTATTCTTAGATCATCGGGGATTTATATGGGTCGTTTCAGTAAGGGGAGACATTGATCGATTCGATCCTGTCAGTGAAACATTTATCAATGTTTGGCCTAAAAAGAAATTCCATCATCCTGAGCAAATGGGTACCATTGCCCGATTATGCGTCGACCATCAGGATCGGTTATGGATATCATTTTTTAATAATTCAGGCCTGGTCTGCTATGACATCCGAACCGATCGGATTCGTCGTTTCTTTTGGAAGGGTGAACCTCGGCAATTATATAACCACAATTCGATTCAGGACATTGTTGAAGATCATAACGGAACTATTTGGGCAGGTACTGGCGTCGGTTTAGATCGCTTCTCTGAGCGAACAGGGCAATTCAAGTCATATCCATTTCCGCCAGCAAAACACGATACAAACGAGCCAAATAAAAGAGTTCAACGACTATTTGTATTGTCAGACAGTCAATTAGTTATCGGCTCCCTGCTCAATTTTGTTACCTTTTTAAATCCTCAAAAAAACAAAGTTCGGCTGCTTCAATTGCCCCAATTTGTGAACGAATACCACAATATGTCATTTGTGGAGGATAGTCGGGGTAATCTGTATTTGGCTCACGATAGTGAGTTGTATCGATTCACACCGCAAGGTAATCTGCAAACAATAGCGCGTTTTACGGGCGAATGGCGGCCAATCAGCCTCTTTATTGATCGGTCTGATGTACTCTGGCTGGGAACAAACGGTTATGGCATTCGAAAATACGATCTCCGTGCCTATCCATTCGAAACGGCTGTTTATCAGCATCCGTTTCCGGCTGATGTGTTCATGCGTTGGCTGAATATTCCGCGGAACGAAACGCCCCGGATCTTTTTTCACTCGTTCGCTTATAATTTCCGGTATACAGTAGATAAGCAGGGGAAACTCTGGGTTAATAATACTGAACCGGTTTTTTATCAATACGATCTAAATACCCGAAAGAAAACGCAGATTGTTCGGCTGTTACCCAAAAAAACGCCTGATAATCATCGGTTTTTGCTTCCATTAGCTACTGATCCTAAAGGAATAATCTGGACGCTGGATAATGGACAGCCGTATTATATCGATACTGTGAGTCGGCAGTGGAAAGAATTCACATTTGCATTCAAATTGCCATCCAATGTGATTGGTTTACAGATTGTTGTGGACGATCAGGCTATTTGGTTGGCTACTGACTTAGAAGGTTTTCTTCGCCTTGACCGGACAAGTGGTCAGATTCAATCTTTCAGGCATAAGCCTACCAATCCTAAATCCATAAGCAGTAATTCATTGTATTGGTTATCAGGAGATTCGATGAATCCGAATCGGCTCTGGATCGGTACATTCGGGAACGGCTTATGTATGTTCGATAAACGAACGTATCAGTCAAAGCGGATCACCATCGATAATGGATTACCCAATAACGTAGTATACTCTGCTACGTCTGACAAGCTTGGTTATCTATGGCTGAGCACCAACAAAGGAATTAGCCGACTGGATACGCGAACATTTAAAGTGTTGAATTTTTCGACCGATGATGGGCTGCTGGCTAATGAATTTAATCGGTTTCATGTGGTTCATTTGCCGGATGATCGAATCATTTTGGGCGGGGTAGAAGGTATAACGGCCTTTTATCCTGATCAAATCAAAACCGATAAGTTTGCTCCTAAAGTGTTCATAACCAATATCAAAGTCAATAATCAGCCGCTACGTACTTCGCAAAATACACGTGATACGTCATCACAGAGTTCGGCGGTTCAGGGTTTAACCGAACTGCGTTTGCCGCATGATCAGAATTTTCTGGCGGTAGATTTTGCGGTCATGCAATTCAACAAACCCGGAAAAAACCGTTATCGACACTGGCTCGACGGACTTGAAAAAAAATGGATTGAGACGGAACGTCCCGATGCATTCTACACCAACCTGAGTCCCGGAAGTTATACCCTCAAATTGAATGCTTCGAATACATCAGGAAGCTGGAGTCCGTATATTCGTATGTTACGTATCATCATACGCCCACCATTTTGGGCAACATGGTGGGCGTATGGAATGTATACACTAACGCTGTTGGGCATTGGGTATGGTCTGTTACGTTCCTATACGAACCGATTGAAGTTACGGCAAACCATGGCAATGCAGGAGCAGGAAGCCACCCAGCTTCGGAAAGTGGATGAGATGAAAACCCGCTTCTTCTCCAACATTACGCACGAATTTCGGACACCACTCACCTTAATTATGGCGCCAGCTGAACAGATGATGCGCCAGATTCGTGATGAAGGTGATAATCGGCGACTTTCTGCAATTCATCGAAACGCCAATCAATTGCTGCAGCTTATCAATCAACTCCTCGATCTTACCAAAATGGAATCGGGGGCAATGTCTGCCAATGAATCGCTGGGAAATATCAGTACGTTTGTGGATGAGATCGTGCAGTCGTTTTGCGGGCAGGCTGAGTCGAAATCAATTGAACTAACGTATCGCTCTACTACGTCTGGTCAATATTGGTTTGATAGTAGTAAGCTGGAACGAATTGTGTATAATCTCGTATCGAATGCACTCAAATTTACTCCCGATGGCGGTCGTGTAGACGTATTACTTAACTCCCCGACGGACAATTCCATTCAATTGGCGGTGAGCGATACGGGTATGGGCATCCCCGCTGATAAGCTCCCTCATATTTTTGACCGATTTTATCAGGTAGACGATTCCAGTACACGGCAGCAGGAAGGTACAGGTATTGGTCTGGCACTGGTTAAAGAACTGGTCGATTTTCAGCAGGGGAAATTGCAGGTTACCAGTGAAACAGATGAATCTTCAGGACGTAGCGGCACTACGTTTCGGATTGACCTGCCTTATCGATCAGTTGCAAAAGAAACTGATGCTACGTCTCCAATATCCGTCAGTTCGTTACACGATGAACGTACTGCTACAACTGAAATCGATGATGATGAAATACCCACTTTATTATTGGTAGAAGATAACACTGAACTGGCTGAATTTATTATCGACAGCTTGCCATCGATGTACCGTGTCCACAGAGCGTCGAATGGGAAAGCAGGCTATGAGCAGGCCCTTCAACTCATTCCAGACTTAATCATCAGCGACGTACTGATGCCCGAAATGGATGGCTACACGCTTTGTAAGCTGGTTAAAGATGACCAACGTACCAGTCATGTTCCTGTTCTCTTGTTAACGGCAAAATCTGCCATAGAAAGTCGGATGACAGGGCTGGAGTTAGGCGCGGACGATTACATGAACAAACCGTTTCACGTACCGGAATTGCAGCAACGGGTGCATAATATGCTGGAGAACCGGCGGAAGTTGCGTGATCGGCTGAAGGCTAATTTGACGAAACTTCATCAGCCTGAAGACGTTTCAGAGTCCGGTCTGAACGATACGTTCCTGGATAAACTTTATGCTCTGATCGATAAAAAATTAGATGACACCTCGTTTGGTGTTGAGGAAATACTACCTGAGATTGGCATGAGTCGCATGAGTTTGCACCGTAAATTGAAAGCCTTAACAGGTTTGCCGATCAGTGATGTTATTCGTAATTATCGGCTAAAGAAAGCAGCACAGTTATTACGCCAGGGGTATAACAACTCGCAGACTGCCTATATGGTGGGTTTTGATAGCTCTGCCTATTTCACTAAGTGTTTTCATGAACTGTACGGCTTAACTCCCCGCGCATACGCCAACCAGGAGCCCTGGAATTAGCTGATTTTAGCTGTTTATCTGTAGTTTGATACGAGCGTTATATAATCTGATACGTAGCTTATATACTCTCTTAAAGGGTTTACAGAAGTTTGTGATCGGTTACTTATTGTTATCAAAACAAACTTCTGAATTATGAAAACGAACCTTTATCAGCTAGGAATTAACAAGATTGACGCCTTTTATTGGAGTTTCTCGCCAATATGGTTACTCTTTGGCAAGCCAGTAAAGCAAATCGGTATAGGGCAACCTAATGCACTTTCCACAGGTGGGTTACTCAGTATTCTACACTTTCGCTTTTTCACAGCTTTAGTAAGTCTTCTATTAATTCATAGTACACTTTTCGCAACAAATGAACCTGATCACAAAACAGTTTACAATCCGTTCGCATTAAGTATCGGGGTTCAGTTTCAATTGCTTAACGAAACGGACGAGATCGTTACAGTGAGTATTGGCTCCTCCGATGACTGTTTTGCGGAAAGAAATGGTGCTAAAAAACCGTCTGTGACTTTTACGCTATCTCCCATGCAGCCAAGTCCGGTTTTTCATTACGAAGTCAACAATCTTAAATGTAAGGATGCCGGGTTCCAGGTTAATGTTAGTAGCTTAAATGGCTCATTCAACAAAATTTTCAAATTCAAAGCAGTTATCTCACCTTCTGTTGGGCTGCTTAATCTTTTTTTTGAACCAAGATCACATATCGAATTAGAGAGTTCCAGTGGGGTTGGCAATTTGTCCAAATCCAGGGTTTTAAATGAATTTGGTAGTCAGTCTGACTGGGGAAAAGGCGTTTTTCATTTATTGAAAGATGAACCGTGGGCTGACTGGATGAACAATTCCGGATTGATTAATTCCGATAAGACATTATCGCAAATCGTTGTTCCGGGTTCGCATGATGCAGGCATGTATAAAATCGGTACCTCTTATGGAGGGGTTTCTGCAAACACACAGACCCAGAGCCTGGATATTGTTGGGCAACTCAATGCAGGTGTACGTTATTTTGACTGCCGCGTTTTAGCAAAAGATTTTGCTCAGAATCCAATAGACTTCCCGTTTGCTCATTTAAATGGTAGCAAATACTGCTTTCCTAACCTTACAGTTAATGACAAAAACGAGGCACTCAAAGCCATTGAAGACTTAACTGCGTTTTTAGCAAACGTAGCAACAGATTTAGGTACTAGTAATGTTCTAAAACTTATCTCGGATAAAGATGCCTACAAATCAGCAATTAATAAATATAATTTAGAGGTTGGCGCTACATCCGATAATTTGCCCGACGTGCTGACTGGTATCAATAATTTTCTGAGCAACCACAAGGAGTTAGTCATTTTGAACTTTGGCAGCTTATGCACGGATGACGGACAATTTGATCGTCTGAGGTCAGTAATCAGGCAACGTATTGATGCTTCCAAATTCGTTTCACTGCCAAATCTTTTTACGGGTAATGTTACGCTGAAGGACATTTTCGCAGGAAGTAATACGGGTAAATTAATTATTCGGTTTGAGACCCAAACCTGGTATGATGTGAATAATCCATCAGCAGCGGCTGCCAACCAGGGATTTTACTCGCAGAATAATATATCCAAGTTTGACAGTTATTCCAATAAGAACGATTTATCTACCATGGCTGCTGATCAGCTTGGTAAATTAGCTAATCTAGGCAACTATTCGCAGAATTTATTTCTATTATCCTGGACGTTAACTCAACAAGGCGGGGGGGATGCTGTAGGATCAGCGTTAGGGCTGGCCAGAAGTATAAGAGCCATGGCAACTCAGGCAAATAATGCACTGAGCAGTCAGGTCGCAGCGAATTTAGACGTAATGACCAGGGCACTTCCTTATAAAGATCAAAATGGAAATGAATTTATAGTCAATAAACCAAATATACTACACATTGATGATAGCTGGGAATTTGTTACCAGTATCTGTCTATACCTAAATAAACAGCGAGTTTCAGGCTTGCGTGAGCCGGCCCCCGCAACTCCGCTCACGTTGGTGGAGCCTTTATACAACTGTCAAACTGGCGAAATTACCTTTCAATATCATGGTGGAAACGGCACCCCGGTTACGTATTCGGTACCCGGTGTATTACGTTCCTCACCTACGAGCACTACCGGTATTGTAGAGGCTGAACTCCGGGCCGATCCTAAGCCTATTACTATTCGGGCAACGCAGGGAAAATCAACGGTAAGCTATGTTTTTGATTTCAGACACCATTGTATTGATGCACTGCCAGTTGATGGCAAGTTAACTCTGCTACAGCCCCTTTACGATTGTCAGACAGGCTTTATTAGTCTTCAGAGCGCGGGCGGAGACGGCACTCCCATTACGTATTCAATACCCGGCGTGCTACGTTCCTCACCCGCCAGCACTACTGGTATTGTGGAAGCTGATTTAAGAAATGATCCTAAACCGATTACAATTCAGGCAACACAAAGTGGTAAAACAGTTGATTATGTATTTTCATTTGGTGAACACTGCAATACTAGTTTGACAACAAATGCCAGAATAGGTCTGGAAACCCTATCTGAACAAAACTTATCGATCAGGGTATTTGGGAATCCGAATACGGCTGAATCGATTGAGATAGAAGTTCGTGGCGTCGATGGCAAATCGTTTAATTTACAAGTACTTGATAATCAGGGTAGAGTTTTTGACAGTCAACTAATAAAGTCTGACGCAATTAATGAACGGCAGATAATCCAATTAGGCAAATCTCCCGGATTATATCTACTACAGGTAACTACGAATAAGCAAAGTAAGACGGTTAAGCTGATTAAGCAATAAGTACAACTAGTTGATACCCTGCAACTAAGCTGTCCAATCGACAGGCATAGTTGCAGGGTATACAGTACCGAAATAAGGGGTATTTCTTTTTAAGCGCTTAACCAACAGAACACTATGAAGACATTTTATACTTGACTGCCCTGGCGCTTCACCGACTACGTATCAACGATGTGTGCCAGTGGAGCGATAAGGTGTTTTCTGCTACGTATTTATTACGTCCGCATCGATTCAAATTTGTCTTGCCCGTCGAATTCGTAGGTAATCAGGATTGGATCTGATTGGATGGAATGACCGGAGGTACATTGGCTTGATTCTTGTAAGTTTCTTAAATACAAGAAGATAGCATAGTTTATGAAAACATGGCTTTACGGGTTCATTCTGATCATCGTTACGGTAGGTGGTTGCAAGAAAAGTGGTGAGCCCAATCCCGATTTAGCAGCAACGATTGATGGCCTTTACAACGTAACGAGTATAAAACAAGGTACCACTGTAACGACATTTCCGTCGAACGGGCAATCGTCTGCTACCATTGCTTTCATTCGTCAGTCTACCAATTCCTCCAGTATGCAGTTTGTTACTAAACAGGGAACGGCAACAACGGCCAGTCAGGCGGGAACGGCTTATTTGTACGGTACGGTCGATAACGTGGACATATTTAGCGAAGCCGCCCGAGTCACAAAAATTGGTTCAGCCACGAAAGCGTCTATTACGTTAACGGTTTCAAGCAGCGGTGTAGTAACAATAATCGAAGGCAGTCGATAAGCAAAAATTTGAACACGCTCATACATCCCGATACATTGGTCAAGTGTAACGTAGATAGGTTCAACGTCCTGAATACACTTATAAAAAACTCAGCCCGAAAGCTCAGGCTGAATTTTTAACTATGTGAAAAGAAAAGGTCGAAAAGAAGATTGACGGAGCTACTGCCTACTAGAAACTGTAGCGGGCTCCTAACTGAAGCTGGTATGGGTCGCCGGAAGGGGTAACAACACCAGCCGTATTGACCCGGTACACAAATCGCTGGTTGGCTTTGTCGAAACCGGCAACTGCTGGTGTAGAACCCGATGCAGGGATACCGAGTGCATAGAGCGCCTGCGTTCCCAACGATTGATTAGCTCCCCAACTCTTATTCAGTAGGTTAGCGAAGTTAAATACGTCGGCTGAGATGTCAATAGTATGCGTTTTATGAATCCTGAACCGCTTGCTGGCCCGAACATCGAAAACACCATAGAAGCCATTGACACCTCCGTTCCGTTCCGCCATTTTGCCCGAATACGTAGTGATATAATCCTTAATGCTCTGGCTGGCATTGGGGTTATCCAGAATGGCCTGTAAACCACTTTTTACGTTCGACGGCGTATTTTCGCTGTTACGGTCGAAAATGAAAGCGAGGTCGTTGTTGCCCGCCACGAAGTCGGCGTTGCTGTTGGCGCCGGACAACAACGAATACCTTGTGCCGCCAATACCGGAATAACGAACCCCAACCGTAATGCCATAGAAAGTGGGCAACGTACCATAAAAGACGATTTTATGCCGGAACTGGTTATCCGAATATGTCATTTTAGACAGATTTCGTGGGTCATCTTTCACGGGTAGCGATAACGTAGCGGAGTTTGCTACGTTCCCATTGAACGACGTATTGTCGCGTGTATCGTTCCAGGTGTAGCTGACCGAAAATTCGCCGTCTTTAAAATATTGATACGTAGCATCGGCCACCACTGCAAACTGATTCACTTTCCCTTCGCTGTTCAGTTCCAGTACGCGGCCCAGTTTCTGACTGATACGTCCCTGTAGCCAGTCGCCCGCGCCGTTGGTGGGCATGGAGGCCAATGGTACGTAAACACCCCGGTTATCTTCGTTCGCCAGACGGAAATACGGTTCCGTAGCCATGTTGCGGTCTACGTACATGTAATTATTCCGCCCCAGCGACATATACCCCGCAATACCCACTTTCAACTTATCGGTCAGGTAGCGGTTATACGACAGGTTCGCTTTGTACAGAACCGGCACGCGCGCATCGGCTCCAGTCATGTTGATCGTTGGAAGCTGGAAAGCAGCTAACGACGGAATGCTGGCGTAGTTCGAGCGATACGCAGCAAAATCGGGCGTCGGGATGTTTGGGGCGCGTACATCGACCGTAGCGAGGTGCTTACCATCGAACGTCAGGTTGTTGATAATGACGTAATTATTTATGTCAGAAGCGAAAACACCTGCACCAAAGCGGACGTAATCGGTATGCCGCTCATTTACGTCCCAGGTAAATTGCAGACGAGGCTGCACGATGAACGATTTTAGTTTGTTGTCGGTACGTAGTTTCAACTCATCAACTACCACCTGATTCAGCGAGGTAGACGGATAGTGCGCGTAATCGAACCGCAGACCGGCGATCATTTCCAGACCCCGCGCCAGTTTGGTGCTCATCTGGCCATACAAACCGGCGTTCCACGTATTACCCACTACGCTCGGATCATCGACCAGCGGCACCTCACGGTAATACCGATACGGTTGCAGCGCATTGAATTTATCGAGCGCTGTCATGTTGGCGGCAGCATCAACCGTGTAATGGAACCGACCGTTCACCTCGCTGCCATAGACCGAGTGCGCCCGTGTGTACATCAGGTCAACGCCAAACGTGTACTGAACTTTATCGGTGTTATAATACAGATTGTTAACCAGTTGTAGTACGTTATTGTCGAAACCTTCCTGCGCAAACCGGTGGCCACCCATCTGAATATTGGTTGAGCGAGTTGTTCCGTCAACCGTCGACGTAACGTTTTCGACGATGGCGCGCGGAATGTTAGCGGCCGGAAGTTGGTCGCCGGGAGCACTTTTCTGGTACGTAAACAGGTGCTGAAGTTTCAGCTCGTTCGTGATACGTGGCGTTACCGAGGTGCGTAGCGTCGCCAGAAAACTGTTGTCCCAGTTATAATCGTTGCCGTACGATTCGTAGGCGTTAATGGTCGTATTATCCGCTAAACCAAGCTTATTGCGGTCGCTGGTAAAATTGTTACGTATCGTCAGCAGGTTTTTGCTGTTGATTTGCCAGTCGAGTCGGGCGAAGGCTGCATCAGAACCACGATTCTTGTCAAACGTACCGAACTGGGGCGTATTAGACACGCCGTATTTGCTCCGGGCGATGTCCACAAATCGATCCAACGTAGCACGCGTTACGTTAAACCGGTTTTCATCGACGGGCGACTGAATATCGGCAATGATCAACGGACGCGAATCCTGCTGGTGATCCCAGACGAGGAAAAAGTGCAGTTTGTCTTTGATGATCGGCCCACCCAGCGACAAGCCGAACTGGTTGGTAGCGAACTTGTTATTGCGTGTATTACCCCGAATATCATAGGGGCTGGCTAACCAGTTGGCGCGGGTGTAGTTGAAAACGCTACCGGTAAATTTATTCGTACCGGCTTTGGTAACGGCGCTCACGATACCCCCGCCACTACGTCCGTAAATCACGTCGTATTGATTGGTAATGACCTTGAACTCGCGAACGGCCTCGATCGAAATAGAGTAGGGGGCTCCGCTTCGGCTCGTAGTCGAACCGGCCGACGTTGGGTTTTTGGCGTTCATGCCGTCGATGGTGTAATTGGTCGATGAGCCCAGTTGGCCCGAAATATTTCCACCCCGGCTCAGGGGCGAAAGATCCATCAGTGATGTAAAATTCCGGCCATTTACCGGCAGCGTTTGAATCGATTTGGCCGAAATGGCCGTAGCCGCACCCAGGTTTTCGATCTTGTTTTTCAATCCTGATGCCACCACCTGCACTACTTCGAGCGTTTGGTCGGTTTCCTGCATGGTTAGATTGACGCGAATGGCATCCCCCTGATTGAGCAGGTATCCGGTACGTTTCTGCTCGCCGTAGCCGATGAACGTAATACGAACGGTGTATGGCCCGCCCAGCGGCAATTCTTTAAACGAATATTCGCCCTGAGCGTTGGTGACTGTACCCGTATTAAAGCCGGTCGATTCGTTACGTACCTGAACGGAAGCGCCCGGAAGCGCCTGTTTCTGATTGTCGGTAATCACCCCCGCAATCGATGCCTGCGTCGTTTGGGCCATTGCCGAATGGTTGATGAGGTAACTAACTAAAAAGAGGTAAACAAGTAATTGTAGTCTGTTTTTCATACAGAGAAGGACTGTTTTTTTTCAACTGCAAAAAGACGACAACTACTCGTCATGGGCGTTACCGAATTATTAACAATTTGTCATCATTGTGCGAATACACTTAACTAACATCACTAATAGATGAATCAACGTATTGCTGCCGCGTGGGGTTTCGACAGGCTCAGCCTGACAGTCTATTTGAATTTGTTAACTCAAGTTGGATTATCAGGCTGAGCTTGTCGAAGCCCCACGCGGCAGCAATACGTTGTCTTAGCCAGTATTCACGATAACTAAGAAGTATTTGTCGGCGTAATGGGCAATCATTAACTTTAACCCATGCAGTACATCAAAATACCACCGCCCGCTTCTCTGGAACGCTACGTTCGGTATTTCTGGGTCGTGGACAATCCAACGGCAAATGGTCCCCGAATTTTCAGGCCCATAACCGACGGGTGCCCAGGACTGATGCTTCAATTGGAAGCCACTACCAGCGTAATCGACCAATACCAAAAAGAATTGCCTTCGTTTTGTTTGTATGGACAAACCATCCGTCACCGGGAAATCCATGCGAGCGAGCCGTTTAAGGCGATGGGTATTTGTTTTACGCCCCTCGCCCTGAAAACGATTTTCGGTCTCGACGCTCATGAACTGACCGATACCTGCCTCGATCTGAACGAGCTACTGGGTAATCATGACCGTTTTCTTCAGGAACAATTCTGGACGGCTACGTCGCTGGAACAACGTATCAATCTGCTATCGAACTATTTAGAGGAACAGCTACGTATCAACGCCATTCAGACAGACAATCTGACCGATTATGCGCTACGTCAGCTCATCAGATCGAAAGGAAACGTATCATTGAAAGATCTTCAGGCCGAATTAAACGTATCGGAACGGCTACTTGAACGACGATTTAAGCAGAGCGTTGGTATTTCACCCAATCTGTTTGCCCGTATCTGCCGGTTTCAGGCGTCGCTGCATCAACTGAAAACCAGCCGCTTCGATAAACTTTCCGATATCGCGTTCGACAATGGGTACGCCGACCAGTCGCATTTTATCCGCACCTTCAAAGAATTTGCCGGGTTTTCGCCATTCCGGTATCAGAAGACCTCGAACGAAGTCGCCGAGAATCTGGCCGAGTGGTTTTGAAAGGAGTGATAAGTGATGAGTGATAAGTTGGCTGACGCAATTAACAGTTAGGCGCGTCAGCCAATTTATCACTCCCTTGTCGGTTTTGTTCTATTTTGCCGGTAGTCACGCGCCTAGTTTTGCCAAAAAACAAAGCACATGAAACTACTTATTTTTGGCGCAACAGGCAGCATAGGCCGTCTGCTGGTGGAACAAGCCCTCGAACAGGGACACATCGTAACCGCTTTCGTGCGGGACCCCGCGAAACTTGAATCGCAAAATCATCCAAATTTACGGATCAGTCAGGGAGACGTACTAAATCTGCCGTCGGTCGAAAAAGCCGTACGAGGGCAGGACGTAGTACTGTGTGCGCTGGGAGCCGGACGGAAAGGCTTCACACGGGCAGAAGGTACGAGAAACATTCTCCAGGCGATGGAAGCTACAGGGGTAAAACGGCTAATCTGCCAGACGACTCTTGGCGCGGGCGACAGCAAGGGCAATCTGAATTTCTTCTGGAAATACATCATGTTCGGTCTGCTACTGCGCAAAGCCTTCGCCGACCACGAACAGCAGGAGCGTTACGTCCAAAAAAGCCCGCTCGACTGGATTATGGTTCGTCCGGCAGCTTTTACCGATGGGCCACGTACCGGCCAGTATCGACATGGTTTCCCGGATTCCGCGGATGGATTGACGCTCAAAATTTCCCGCGCCGACGTAGCCGATTTTATGCTGAAGCAACTAACTGACGATACGTATCACCGCAAAACACCCGGTTTATCCTACTAAAAGACGCATCATCATGCCTAATTTTCAGACATTCGCGCTCTATAGTGCCGCTACAACCACCGCACTCATGGCGGGGCTTTTTTATGCGTATTCTTGCTCCGTAAATCCGGGGCTTCATCGACTTCCGGACGTAGCGTACCTGAGCGCTATGCAATCAATTAATCGAGCTATTCTAAATCCCGTTTTCTTTATCTGCTTTCTGGGCGCACCGGCGTCGTTGCCGCTTAGTACCTGGCATCAATACGGTCAACCGGTAACACTACGTTTCTGGTTACTGTTGGCTGCTACGTCTGTGTATGTCGTTGGCGTGTTTGGGGTAACTATGTTCTGTAACGTACCACTGAACAATGCACTGGATGCCTTCTCCATTGAGAACGCTTCAGTTGCCCAATTAAGCGAACAACGTAGTGCGTTCGAGTTACCCTGGAATCGGTGGCATTCCATCCGAACAATAGCGTCAGTCATTGCGCTGATGCTGGTATTGGGGGCCTGTTTAGCCGCAAAAGAAGAATAATCCAAACAGCCAGCGATACGTAGCGTTATTCATAAACGAAGAGTTCTTTACTGTAAAACGAACAGTGATCATGACGGAGCACATTCACGACGAAACAGCAATCCACTACGTTCGGTCAGGCACAGGCCAGCCTACGTTGTTATTTGTACATGGCTCCAATATCGACCTGACGTATTGGAACGCCCAAGTTGCTCATTTTCAGGATCGGTTTCAGGTTATTGCGATTGACCTGCCCGGTCATGGTAAGTCGGGGAGGGACAGGGAGCACTGGTCGACGACTGGAATGGGCGAGGACGTAGCGGCACTCATCAAAAGCCTGAAACTGGAGCAGGTGATTCTGATTGGTCATTCACTGGGCAGTGACGTCAATCTGGTTGCAGCCACTACGTATCCCGATCCAATCATTGGGTTTATCATCATCGATAATTTCAAAAATGCCGGACAGCCTCTGCCAGAACAATATCAACAACAAAGCGAAGAGATTATCAAAAACCTGCAAACAGATTTCGGTAAAACCAACGAGGATTACGCCCGGATGGTGCTGCTAACACCACAAACTCCTGTTGACGTAGCGAATCGGGTTGTCAATGATTATCGACAGGCGTATCAGCCAATGGCGGTCGAAATGCTTGAAGAAGTGTTTACCGATGCCTACCTGATTGAGCGTAATCGGTTGCCGAAACTATCCTGCAAAATACACCTCATCAACGTGGACTACATGCCCACTAATGAGAAACCCTTGCAGGAACTTGCTACCAATGGTTATGAACTCCACCACATGGCCGGTACGAGCCATTTTCCAATGATTGAGAACCCGAAAGAATTCAATAAACAGCTGAAGGAGACGATAGCGGTAATTCAGCAGGAGAGGTCAGTTTAAAAAGGAGTCAGTACGTTACCAACTGCATAAGCCAGGCGGTTATCAATCCTCCGTATGTTCCTAATACGTGACTCAGTACGGCTAATAGTACGCCAACCGGCGCTAGGGCCGGATGAAAAATAGACGCCACTGCCGGAGCCGTCGACACGCCACCAATGTTAGCCTGACTACCAACGGCGACAAAAAAGTAAGGGGCGCGGATGATCCAGGCCGTGGCGAGCATCACAACGATGTGAATGAGCATCCAGATAACGGCTACCAGAAATAACCCCAGATTGCCGCCCAGATTCGACAGGTTGAGCCGCATGCCAATGGTCATAATGAGAAAGTACACGAATAACGTAGCGAAATCAGTGGTGCCGAGCTTTTCGAGCTTACGCAAACGGGTGAACGACAGGATGATACCTAACGTAGTGGACAGGATAACGACCCATAAGAAATTTGACGTAAACGGATCCAAGCCATACGTAGCAAGCGATGCTTTGTAGGGCTGTAAGTTAGTCGACAGTACGTACGCGAGGGCGTGGGCAATTGCTGCTCCACCGAATCCTAAGGCTAGTATGGTGCTTATATCCAGCAGATTAGCTGGACGGTCCGGTTCTTCTTTGTACGCCAGAATACGTTCTTTAACTTCTTCAATTGAACGCGTATCGGCCTTGAGCCAACTATCGATTTTCCCCCGGTAAGCCGCGCCATAAATCAGACAGGCGGTCCAACTGGTTGATACGACGGCATCGACAACCAGAATGATGGCAAACAGTTCTTCGCTGCAACCGTAGATTTCTTTCAGGGCTAGCTGGCTGCTGCTACCACCGATCCAACTTCCCGAAATAGTGACCAGTCCTTTCCAGTATTCCTGGGTAATGGCCTGTTCGCGGAAGCCGGGTATGAGCCACATCACCAGCCAGAAAGCGATGGGGGCTCCGATGATAATGCCCAGCGTTCCCGCCAGAAACGTAACGAGTGCTTTCTTGCCCAATCGTAGAATGGCCCGTAAATCGGCGGTGGATGTCAGCAATACCAACGCGGCTGGCAGCAGGTAGTTCGTCGCTATTTTATACAAGCCTGATTCGTCGCCCGAAATAACATTCAGACTATTCAGGCTGGCCGGAACAACGTAGCAAAGCAGGAGGGATGGAACGTAGGAATAAGCCCGCTGCCAGAACGGATGACTGGATTGCGAGGTTTGGAAAATAAAGGTTAGCAGGACAAGGAAAATGCCCAGAATAATGGCATCGTTGGTAATCAGGGGGTAATGCATAGGGGAAAGGGCAGGAGGCATAGGGGTAAGAGCAGTGCGTCAAGTTTCTACCGCAGAATCCTTACCCTATGCCCCCTGCTTTGGTCTATGCGTATTAAAACCCTGCCGCCTGCCCATCTTTCCGCGATTCGGTTGCGCCGTGATAGACTTTGTTTTTAGCGTCGTACATAATAGCCTGATAGCCGCCATAACCGCCGAGTCCATACCCAATTTTATGTCCTTTACGCATCAGGTCGCGGATGGTTTCGTAGGGGTAGCCCGATTCCAGCGTAATCTGCCCGGAATCGATCATTTTTTCGCCGGTTGGTTCTGATGATCCCAGGTGATCAATCCTTGGTGCGTCACCGGCTTCCTGCGGATTCATGCCATAATCGATCATGTTCATCAGAATTTCGGTATGACCCAGCGGCTGAAAACTGCCTCCCATCACCCCAAAACTCATAAATGGCTGCCCATCTTTGGTGACGAAGGCCGGAATGATGGTCTGAAACGGGCGTTTGTGGGGCGCATACGTATTGTTTTGACCTTCATATAGACTGTATAATTCACCCCGGTCCTGAAACTGAAATCCCAGTCCATCAGGCACCATCCCTGAGCCGAATCCCCGATAATTGCTTTGAATCAGCGATACCATATTGCCTTCTTCATCGGCCACGGTCAGGTAGATCGTATCTCCCTGACGCAACGCCGGATTTCCTGCATCAACCCGGCTGGCAGCCCGTTGGGGATCAATGAGTTTACGTCGTTCCGCGGCATACTCCTTACTGATGAGTTCTTTAACCGGAATCTGGGCGAAAGCTGGATCGGCATAATATTTAGCGCGGTCTTCAAAGGCCAGTTTTTTCGCTTCGACAAACAAATGAACGTGTTCAGGACTACCCCAGGGAATTTTTGAAAAATCGTATCCCTCCAGAATATTCAGCATTTGCAACGTACAGATTCCCTGACTGTTGGGGGGCAATTCCCACACATCGTAACCTCGGTAGTTTGTCGAAACGGGTTCGACCCATTCGGAGGTATGATCGGCTAAGTCTTTGGCACTCAAAAAGCCGCCAACTCGCTTCATGAAGGCATCAATGGTTTGTGCGATTTCCCCTTTATAAAAGGCATCGCGACCGCCTTTGGCTATCTTTTCCAACGTATTGGCCAGATTCGGATTTTTGAAGATTTCGCCCCGTTTCGGCGCGGCTCCGTTGGGTGCGTAGGTTTCCTTCACGTTCGGGTATTTGCCGAAACGACTCACCATTGACGCCCACGAAAGCGACGCTTCATCGTGGACGGGATAGCCTTCGCGAGCGTAGTGGATGGCGTGCGACAGAATTTTGGGCATCGGTGTTTTGCCAAACCGTTTGTGCAGTTCAAACCAGCCATCCACGCAACCCGGCGTCGATACGGGCAACGGTCCGTCAGACGGAATATGCGTTAAACCGCGCTTTTTAAATTCGTCAAGTGTCAGTGAATAGGGCGACCTTCCTGAAGCATTCAGCCCATACAATTTTTTGGTTTTGGCGTCCCATACAATGGCGAATAAATCGCCCCCGATACCGTTTACGTGTGGCTCAACCAATCCTTCCATCGCGTTGGCGGCAATGGCTGCGTCAATGGCATTACCCCCCGAACGTAGTATGTCGATAGCGGCCTGTGTCGATAGGGGATGTGACGTACAGGCCATGCCATGCTGCGCCATTACGACGGTACGTGTCGCAAAGGCTTTGCCCACTAGACGATCCTGAGAGAAAGCCGGAGAAAGTACGCTGAATAGAAAGCAGAAGAGGAAGAATTGTTTCATGGGGTTCTACGAAGCTACGGAAAACAATTGTGCCACAGTCAGTTAAACTGTGGCACAAGATAACAAAATGTAGCAATTTTTTTTGGCCTGAACAGAGCAGGATTTTTCATTATAATTCCTGGGGAAGAGCAACCTGACTGTACTGCCGTCGGCGGGTACGTGCTCGTTTCCAGATGAAATAAATGATAGCCCAGATGCAGAGTATGGAAGGTAGAACCTGACTATATGGTTTGTAATGAGGTAATACCGTTCCGGCAAATGCCGAAAAAATGGCGCTGTAGGCGGACAGCATTTTGTAAATGTGTTCGTATAACCACCATGTTTTCAGTTGTTTGTGGAGCCAGAAATACTTCAATAGATCATAACCGCATACCAGAGCCAGAGCCGATAAAGTCGAATAAACGACCGTCGGCGACCAGTTGCCACCAGCGAGTTGCATGGAACGTAGATAAAGCCCCCCTGCCACTAATACACCAATCGTAATCAGCACATCTGTAAATGGACTTTTGCGTTCCTTCAGCCGAATAGCGCGGTAGCCCGAATAGCCAACGTATCCGCCTAACAGTGTTAGCATTAATAAAAACGGGTTGGAACGAAAGAAAATAATGCCAATAAAAGCGGTTCCGACGACGATACGTAAGCAGTACAGAAAATAGCGACCGAAGCGAATATGTCGCCTGACGTTATTCTGAAAAAAAATAGCAATCAACCCGATGACTAAGGCAAGGGTACCGAACAGGATATGCGTAAAAATATTGAGCGTATGAAGCGTTTGCATTAAAAAACGTCTTCGTGTTTTGTACGGTCGAAGACAGCTCAAAATTGACTGGAGAAAATCGACCGTAAAAGCCAATTGTGACCAGCTGCCTTCATCTGTGACGAAAACCGTTTGTCACGGAAGTGATGGACGAATGGATTTCAGGCCGTAAATTGCTTTATGCTACGTCCCCGACTTCTTGATAATTTTCTCGTTCGTAATCTATTGGGGCTGGGCGCTCTGCTGGCTGTTCATTACCTGTCCGACTGGTACGCCATCGACCACCGGACAGGTTTGGGGAAAGTTTCGCCTTATTTCTACCTGCTGCTGTTGTACGGCTGGATCGTTTTTCACAACCGGATTTTATTCGAGCGATTGTTTCTGCGTAGCAAAAAAGCTCAGTATTTTGGCTGGCTATTGTTGCTGATGGCACTCGGGTCGTTTAACATGAATTTTGTGCTGCACACTGAGTTTAATATCACCCGTTCACTGCCTTATCTGGTCAATTTCTGGGTGTATACCGTTACTGGTTTAGGCGTGTATAGTCTCTATCGATACATCAGCACTCGATCGGTGTCAGTGGAAATCGTTCCACCAGCAAAGCCCGTAATTTCAGTAGAAGGCTATTTTTTTTGTATGGTAGATGGGGTACGCGAAAACATACCGTATGAAGCTATTCAATACATAGAAAGTCTTGAAAACTACCTGAAAATCATTACAAAGGCGAGAACATACGTAACACGGCTGACCATGAAAGAAGCGGAAGATCGATTGCCGAAACGTCAGTTTATTCGAATAAGCCGGTCGTATATTGTCAATGTTAAGTGGGTCGATAAACGTGAACCTGACGCGGTCTGGATTGGCGTAAAAGAATTGAAAATCGGTAAAGTTTACAAGCGTTACGTTGCCGAGCAACTGACTGGGGAGTAAGGCTATTTCAGCTTTTGCTGAGTAACAGTTTTGTCTCACTGAGGCACGTAGCACCTTCCCGCTTCCTAACTTGCGATGGATGATACGTTAAAATGCTACGTGCCTCAGCGGGACAAAAAGACGGTATTCTCTAAAGGTCAACTAGCTTCAAAGCACCAAAATTAGCGCGATTCGTTGGGTGTATATTCAAATGTACCAAGCCCTAGTACATCGCTCGTATGTTTCCGAAGTTCTTGCCCCAGTTCTGGATTTTCCGCCAATACCTGACCGTACGATGGAATCATCTCTTTCAGTTTCTGCTGCCAGGCTTCAGTTTTCGATTGCTCTGGAAAACACCGTTTTAGCAGATCGAGCATAATGGAAACGGCTGTCGATGCTCCCGGCGAAGCTCCCAATAGGGCGGCAATACTTCCATCGGCGGCACTGACCACTTCGGTGCCAAATTCCAGCACGCCCCCTTCATCTTCATCTTTTTTGATAACCTGCACGCGCTGTCCGGCAATTTCAAGTTCCCAGTCTTCCATTTTGGCATCCGGGTAATATTCCCGGAGGGCAGCGAGCCGGTCTTCGGGCGATTGCATGACCTGCTGAATGAGGTAACGGGTCAGCGGAATGTTATGCAGACCGGCCATCAACATTGGCGCCATGTTACTCAACTGAATCGATTTCGGCAAGTCGAGGTAGGAACCGCTTTTGAGAAATTTTGTCGAAAAGCCAGCGTACGGCCCAAAAAGAAGTTCCTGTTTACCTTCAATCATGCGCGTATCGAGGTGCGGTACCGACATAGGCGGAGCGCCAACCGACGCTTTACCATAAACCTTCGCGTGGTGCTGTTCAATAATATCGCGGTTCACGCATTTGAGCCACTGACCACTCACCGGAAACCCTCCAAAACCCCGGCTTTCGGGAATGTCGGATTTTTCGAGTAAACGTAATGAACCACCGCCCGCACCAATAAACAGAAAATTGGTCTGAACTTCCTTTTCCTGATGCGTCGTTACGTTCTCCAGCCGCAACTTCCAGCCGCCCAGGGATTTCGAGCGCCACAAATCGCGGACTTCGTGGGCAAAATATAAGCGAACACCGGGCATATCACTCAGTCGACGAAACATGGCCCGCGTCAGGGCACCGAAGTTTACATCGGTGCCAATGTCCATGCGAGTGGCAGCTACGGGCTGTTTTGGGTCACGGTGTTCCATCACGAGCGGCATCCACTCGGCCAGTTGTGCCGGATCTTCCGAATATTGCATCCCATGAAAAAGGTAATTCTGCTGGAGCGTATCAAAACGTTTCTGAAGGTAATTCACGTTCTCCTCACCCCAAACAAAACTCATGTGCGGAATCGATCGGATGAAGTTAGGCGCATCATGCAGAAAGTCTTTCTCAATCAGATACGCCCAGAATTGCTTCGATTGCTCGAACGACTCAGCAATTTTAATGGCTTTCGATACGTCAATGCTACCATCTTCTTTCTCAGGCGTATAGTTCAATTCGCAGAAAGCGGAGTGACCGGTACCGGCGTTATTCCAGGCATCCGAACTTTCGGCAGCGGCACTGTCCAGTCGTTCATAAATATCGATGGTCAGGTCGGGTTGCAGTTCTTTCAGCAACACGCCCAACGTAGCACTCATAATCCCCGCCCCGATCAATATAACGTCGGGACCTTTCTGGGTTGGCTTTTTATGTTTTGCCATGATTTACTGCAACAGGTATGTATTCGGTTAAAGCTGCAAAAATAGTCGATTGTTCCGGAACGGTATCTGGAAGGTGACGAACGTAGTGTTACTTTTTAACCGCAACGGCGGCCCGGCGCAGAGATTGAAAAGGTATATGCAAAGAGCCGTAGTGAAGAACGTAGCGAACTTTTGCGATAGGTACGTAATCGCTGCGCCGGGCCGCCGTTGCGGTTAAAAAAATCACCGTATTGACGGCTACATTACTGCTTATTTGACTTCTTTCGTTGGCCAAGTATTTTTTCCAGGCATTTCACCGTAATCAGATACGTTGGTTTAACGCCAAGCGCACCCAAACTTCCCGACGCCAACGTAGCACCGGTCAGGAGTGGATTATCAGATGCGTAATAAGCATACCGTACTTTCAGTTCGGCCGATACGCTGCCCCGAATTTTCGATTGTGCCTGTATCGCTTTCTGATAATGAGCGCCTTCCATCTCCAGGCCAATGGCATTCCAGGAAGAGCTACGGAAATAACTCAATACGTCTTTATTTTGAAGCGAGGTGCCCAGTACCGTTATCATAGCCCCTTCATAGACCCCCAGACCATTTCCGTCAAAATCTTCCTTACTGAAATCATTGTCCAGCGGATAATTATCAGCCGTGCCCTCAAAAATATGCGCGGTCGGAATCATAAGATCGCCTTTCCCGCCGGTCAGAATCCCCGCTTTTCCGACAATGGAGATGGACGCTACGTTCAGCGAATAGGATTCCGTCGCCGTTTCGTAGGGTTTAAGCAGTTCGTCCATCGTTTCAAATGCCTGCTCGCCAAAGGCATAATCCATAACCAGCAGCAAAGGTTTGGTCGTCTGTACTACGTCCGGATCATGCTTGATTTCCGGCGAGAGCAACGTAGCGTCCAGCTTGGCCGTGTCGATGAGCTGTACCAGCAAACTCGTACCGGCGATGTCTTCCAGTACGTGCATACCATGCTCATTTGCATAGTCGATGACCTGTTTGCGAAGGTCGCGACCACCGGGTTGACTTAATTTCAAGGCCAGATCATACAGGCTATCCCAACTCGTAGCGTCGGCCAGCGCAGCCGGAGCGTAGAGGCAATTCATGACGCTGTGTGGATTGGCGCTGATAATATGTATCGGGCGTTTCTGTAGATTATGCTCCCGGATGTATTGCTTCAGGCGCGTGGCCCAACGTTCGCCGTAGAGGTGCTGGCCGATACGTTCGCGAAGCATTGGGGTGAAATTGATTTCACGATCCGATTTTTGCTCACGAAGCTCCTGAATCGATACGTTGCCGAGGCTATACACAATTTGAAATAAACCACTATTGGTTCCTGCCGTTTCTTCAAATCGGTGATACGCCTGCTGCGTTTCTTCGAACGTGCGTCCCAGTATAGAACTGAGGTACATGAGCGCTAATTCGCGATCATCATCGTTGACGGTGCCGCCCGATTGCACGATAGCTTCCAGTTTTTCCCATTCGCGGGTGCGGCTGCCCCGTTCCTGAAACGCGTTACGTCGGATTTTATCGGCTTCCATGAACATAAATGTCAGGTGCGTCAGAATGTCATAGATTTCGCTACGTCCATTCGTTACCTCGATCACCATTTGTTCGGCGTCAATTCGATAGCAATTTCGCCGTCGTTTGGCGGGCACCAGCACTGGAAAATGAGAGTGCTCGAACCCTTCGCGCGACGCTAACGTAATAACCCGACACGCTTCAATTCCTTTGGGCAATCGGTCCATTACGTAGACAAGTCCATCTAACTCAACGCGTTGCGGGTCACCGACGAGACCGTAAATTTCAGGTTGCAGCGTCAGCAAAGCCCGGCGAATTTCTTCGCCCGACACGCCTGAGGGTTTATAAAATCCCCGATTGAACAGATGTCGCATGGTAATATATAGTCGCTCAATGGCCACGCGCGACTCCTGAGCGCGGGTAAGGGGAGGAGATGGATCGAGATGCATAGGTAAGTGGTAAGTTGGCGCAAAGGTAAGGAGCAGGGGGCATGGGGCAAGGGGCAAGGGGCAAGGGGTGTTGCGCAAATGGTAGTGTTAAGTTTGTAAGCCGCCAATGTGGTTTGTGAAACTTGAAACAGTTTTTCTGGGTACTTTTGGCGGATGAAATACCTGATTCGGCGCGTTGTACTGATGATTTTTTGTTGCCTGTTACTCGGTCAGGGGATTCGGGCTCAGCCGTTGCCGATATCGACTGGCCCGCCCGAACCGACTGGTATTCGGGAGGGGCGTTTCATTGGGGTTGTGGCTGGCACAGCGGCTTTTTATATTGTTACGTTGCTGCTGCTCAAGAAGCAGTGGTATAAGAAAAAAGTGCCGTTTCACAGCTTCAACGATAACGGCGAGTGGCTCCAGATGGACAAGGTTGGACATGCCGCTACGGCCTACTGCATGAGTCGCGGAGGGTATGAACTAATGCGCTGGAGTGGCGTAAACGAGCGAGCGAGCATCCTGACAGGCGGACTGCTGGCCCTGCTGTTTCAGACCACGCTCGAAGTGTACGACGGCCACGCGGAAGGTTGGGGATTTTCGAAGGGTGATATGGTGGCCAATGTAGCGGGAACGGCATTGTTCATGGGACAACAGTACGGCGCTGGTCAGCAGGTGGTGAACCTGAAATATGGCTTCCGTAAAACGATTTTTCCGCCATACCGCCCGAATTTGCTGGGAAAAACAACAGGCCAGCAAATGCTGAAAGATTATAACGGTCAACAATACTGGCTGTCGGTCAACCTGGCATCGGTGCTACCGGTTGGCCCGTCGTTTCCGCGCTGGCTGAATCTGGACGTAGGGTACAGTGGCAGCGGCATGATTGGCGGGCACGAAAATCCTCGTGTGTTGGATGCATCCGGAAACGATGTGACATTCAGACGGTATCGCCAGTTTTTCATCTCACCCGACGCTGATTTATCACGTATTGGTACGTTCTCACCATCCTTGCAGCGTTTCATCGGTACAGTGCAGTTTTTCAAACTACCAGCCCCTTCTCTGGAACTGAATTCCGTAAACGGACTACGTTTTCATCCGCTGATTCTTCCTAAAGAGTGAATGAGTGAAAGAGCGAAGCCATCCGGCAGACGCTCTTTCACTCATTCACTCTTTATCGTATTTCCCCCGGCGTAACCATAACTCCTTTCTGCCGATTTTCGCGGAGAATGGTGAGTTGCGCCGGACGGCCAATGGTATCGTCGGTGAGGAGTCGGTGCAGATCATCGACAGTCGCGATGGGGTGCCCGTTGAAACCAACAATGATGTCGCCTTGTCGAAGTTCGCTGTTGCCTGCAACACCGTCGGGTTCTACACTGGCGACCATAACTCCGGTTCGGGTACTGAGTTGATTGTATTGTTTGATACGTTCCGTCAGGTTAATTAACTGACCAGCAATACCGAGGTACCCCCTTCTAACTTTACCGTGCATGATGAGTTTACCCGCAACCAGCGCAGCCAGATTTGAGGATACCGCAAAACAAATGCCCTGAGCGGGTAAAATTACGGCCGTATTAACGCCAATGACGTCGCCCTGTGAGTTGACCAGCGGACCGCCGGAATTGCCCGGATTTAAGGCCGCATCGGTTTGAATCACATCATCGATAAGTCGACCCGATTCCGAACGTAGCGTTCGACCCAGCGCACTAACGACCCCTGCCGTTAGTGAATACTGAAATCCGTACGGGTTCCCAATTGCAATGGCGATCTGACCAACCTGTAAGTCTCCAGAATTAGCGAACCGAATGGCTTTCAGGCCGTCGGCGTAAATTTTCAGGACGGCAATATCGGTAGCCGGATCTCGCCCAATCAACATAGCATCTACTTCGCGCGAGTCGGGCAGGCTGACGCTGATGTGCGTAGCCCCGGCCACTACGTGATTGTTCGTAATAATATACCCGTCGGTAGAGATGATGAATCCAGAGCCTGTTCCGCCGTCCGATTCGCCACGGCCTGGCGACCTACGGGGCTGATTCGGAGGGTTTTGCTGCGTAGTGTCGGTGGATCGCCCGCTCACTTTAATCTGAACAACAGAGGGACTTACCTTCTTCGCTACGTTAACAACTGTGTTCGAGTAGGCATCCAGCAACGTAGCATCGGGCTGAAGAAAACCGCCCGCATGCGATGGCCCATCCGAAAATGTGATGAATTGCGTATACATGGTAACGAACTAGTTAAATGGTTGAGTTACGTCAACACGATTCGTTCCAGCTAAAACGTAGCACAAAAAGTGCGCGCATTTACGTCATTTTGTCATTTTTAAGCCCTTTCCTTACTTTTGCGCTACGTCTTTGGCCGTAATGAAGTGAATTATTTCGGTTAAAATGGCAGAAAAGATTGTATGAGCTTTGAGGCATATTTAATACAGAAGAAAATTGATGCCGAGCGATTTCGGCAGGAAGAGCCCGACCGTTACGTCGAATGGCAGCGTGAATTTGAGCAGATGCACCCCGAAAGCTTCACCGTTCAGAAGAAATTTCTTTTGAATGATACCCGAAGAAAGTATCTTGTCCGTTGAAAATGTATCATTCGGTCTGAAGGTCAGGCCGACCTCACTTTTTAATCAAAAGTTTTTTCTCAAATGGCTCTAACATTAGGAGAACTACGGGGTATGTCTGATTCGGTGCTGAATGCGCTGAAAGCCCAGGGAATCAGCGATGCAGATATGCTGCTCGAAGCCACCAAAACGCCATCTGATCGTAAATCGCTGTCCAACATGAGTGGTATCGATGGGAAAGTGATTCTGGAATTAGCCAACCGGGCCGACCTGGCGCGAATTAAAGGTATTGGGCGGGTTTATAGTGATTTAATGGAAGAAGCGGGGGTTGACACGGTGAAGGAACTGGCGCAGCGGGTGGCCGCCAACCTACACGCTAAATTGATCGAAATAAACAGCGTCCGTCAGTTTACCCAACGCCCCCCCTCCGTCGAACAGATCGGCGACTTCATCGAACAAGCGAAAGGCTTACCACGAATGTTGGAATATTGAAAAGGGGCGTTAACCCCTTTTTTTATGTCGTATTAATGGCCAGGCGTGGTCAGTTGTAGTCAGGGAACGTATCACAGAACCTGACTACAACTGACCACGCCTGACCGTTATAACGGCTAATGTGCTGCGTTCCAGTTGAGAAAGTTAAAAAAACTAAAAAGTATATACGAACATGGGTTACTTTTTTGAGTTAATAGAATTAATAAGTGGCTCTAAAAATATTCATCTAACTAAAATTTACTGACAACCATGGCGAAATCAGCCTTCTTTATGCTCGCAATGATGGCATTGGCAACTGCCTGCTCCAGCACCAAAACCGAAAGTACCGAAACCTCTACTACGGTAACGGATTCGACGGCGACGGCGACCACGACTACGGATTCTACGTCTACGGCTGGAGATTCAACCGCAACCATGTCGACTGATACCACTAAGAAAGATTCGATTAAATAATCACCTTTCATGCGTAGTAACGCGAAAGACCCGTCAATTGGCGGGTCTTTCGCGTTACTGACTGGTAGGGAACGTAGCGCTATCGCTTTGTTAAATCGCTGGCCGCTTTTTCATCGACCATCCACACCAATTCTCCATCAACAGGCTTGATGACCTGCGAAGGATATAGATCAGGATTGGATTCACCTTCGAGAACTTCTTTTAACGGGGCCGCTTTCTGCGGTCCCGCCACTAAAAACAGGACACACCTGGCCCGATTTGCGACAGGAGCCGTAAGCGTCAGGCGATACATGTCCTGTTTCGTTAGAAAGTAAGCTTTTGTCCAGGCTGTTGTTTCGTGTACGACGTCGGTGCCGGGGAATAACGAAAGCGTGTGGCCGTCGTCGCCCATACCCAGCAGGATTAAATCGAACGTAGGCGAATCCACGCCGGCACCCGTTTCGCCAAAGTAATCATGTAAAATCCGGTCGTAATCAGCAGCGGCTTCATCTGGGGAGAGGTCCGTTCGCCAGACGTGGATCTGCTCTTCGGGCGTGTACACGTGTCCCAGCAACGTATCATACGCCATACCCGCGTTATTCTGTGAGTCATCGATGGGAACGTAGCGTTCATCACCCCAGAAGATATGTAGCTGTGCCCACGGAACCTGTTCAACATACGGCGATTTCGCCAGTAATTCGTGGAGCGCTTTCGGGGTACTTCCCCCCGACAGGGCGATTGTAAACCGGTCCTGCGTTTTCAGTACGTCGTTGATACGTTTGGTAATGAATTTGGCCGCCGTTTTAGCCAGCTCGGTCGGATTTTTGGTAACGATGAGTTGCACGATACGTTCTGTGTTTTACATTTACGTTACGTTGGTAGTAGTTTACTGAACAAAATCCTCCCGCATAGGCGTAAACAAATCAACTAATATGCCTGCTTCCCGGCAAACGGCCCCGTGCCATACGTTGGGCGGAATGTAATACGCATCACCAGCACGTACCGTCCGGGTTTCGTCGCCAATAGTAATATCGAAAGCACCACTTGCTACGTAGCTCATCTGGGTATGATAATGGCTGTGTGGCGTACCAATGCCACCTGCTTCGAAGGCAACTTTTACCATCATCAGGTTAGCATCGTACGTCATTATTTTACGTTTCACCCCTTCCGCTACCGTTTCCCACGGCAGGCTTGGATCATCGACAAACAAAGTTTCAAATTGGATAGGCATAGGAAGTTATACTGGTTAGTCACGGTCCGTCGTTGCGGTCAGTCAATAGTTGTTAGCAGGCTCCGACAGGCTCTGGCTGTCGTCTAGGTAGTAATTATCCTATTGGTCGCTGGCGCGACTCTGACAGCCGGAGCCTGTCAGGGCCACTATCATCACTTAATTCGACTACTGACTGATGGCTATCGACTAAATTTACTTCATCATCCACTGAAACCCGTCTTTCTGAACGAGCTTGTCGGCAGCTTCGGGTCCCCAGGTGCCGGGCGTATAGTTCGGGAAATCAGGTGTTTCTGATTCCCAGGCCTCCAGAATTGGTGTTACTACTTTCCAGGCAGCTTCGACCTGATCTGCCCGCATGAACAACGTAGCATCACCCGTCATTACGTCGAGAAGGAGGGTTTCGTAGGCTTCCGGCTCCTGACCAGCGTACGCATCTTTGTAGCTGAACACCATTTCAACGGGGTCGATAGCGAGCGTTTGCCCCGGCCGTTTCGCCTGAAATCGCAACCGAATGTCCATAGCGGGCTGAATGCCGATGGTCAGCCGGTTCGATTGCCAGTTGTGCGTAGCTTCGTCGGGGAACGCATAATCGGGCGCGGGCTTGAATTGAATGGTAATAACTGTTGCTTTTTCCGGCAGTGATTTCCCTGTTCGGAGGTAAAATGGTACGTTCTCCCAGCGCCAGTTATCGACATACAGCTTGATAGCGGCAAATGTCTCCGTCGCCGAATCGGGTTTAACGCCTTCTTCCTGCCGATAGCCGGGAATATCGTCCCCACCAACTTCTTTTCCTTTGGTTTTGCCAGGTCCGTACTGACCACGAACGGCAATATTTTTTACCTGGCTGGGTTTAATCCGGCGAATGGCGTTCAATACGTCTACTTTTTTGTTACGTACTTCATTGGCTTCGAACGAAATAGGCGCTTCCGTCGCTACCATGCACAGCACCTGAAGCAGGTGATTCTGGATCATGTCACGTAGCGCGCCTGACCCTTCGTAATAACCGCCCCGCCCTTCAAGCCCCACAGTTTCAGCGGCTGTGATTTGGACATATTCTACGTAGCTGCGGTTCCAGATGGGCTCAAAAAGGGAATTGGCGAAACGTAGCGCCAGAATATTCTGCACCGTTTCCTTGCCCAGGTAGTGGTCAATGCGATAAATCTGCTCTTCAGCAAAGAGGCCGCCCAGCAACGCATTCAACTCCTGCGCCGTTTTCAGGTCATGCCCGAACGGCTTTTCAACCACAATCCGCACGTGCGATTTATCGCCACACAGTTCCATTTTGCCAAGGTTGGTGGCAATGTCCGGAACTAACTGAGGAGCAACGGCAAGGTAGAAAATAACCTCAGGCTGCTCACCCCATTCTTTGTGCTTTTTAGCGACAAAATCGGAAAGTTTTGCATAAGCGCCCGCATCGCTGGCGTCCATCTGCAGGTACGTAATCATGGGCGAAAACGACTTCCAAGTATTTGTCGGGCCATTTTTTCGCCGGGAAAACGACTCAATGCCTTCGAATAAGCGCTCCCGAAACGACTCGTCGGAATAATCACTACGTCCCAATCCGACCACTGAAAACCGCTCGGGCAGGTAATTGTCGATGAATAAATTGTATAGCGCAGGGGTAAGTTTGCGAAGATTCAGATCGCCACTGCCACCGAAAATAAACAGTATAGTGGCTGATGGACGCTGATTAGTAGCTGGAATCATGAGTTGACGTATTGAGGGGCGCAAATTACCGCCACCCTGCTTTCGGAACAAGTTTACACCGCTAGAAGTTGTTTTGGTGAATCGCTTTGGCCAAAAACTATACCTTTCTGGCTTAAATCGTTACCCTAAACAGCGTCCAGGTTTCGTCTTACGTCCCGATTCTACTACTTTTGGGCCGAATTTTACCCGATTTCTGCTATCATGAAAATTGCCATTGGCTCCGATCACGCCGGTTTCCAGTACAAGGAAGCCATCAAAAAAATGCTCATCGACCTGGGTCACGAGGTGATCGATAAAGGAACGTATGCGGCTACTCCTTCTGTTGATTACCCTGTCTATATTCGCCCGGTTGCCGAAGCGGTTGCGGCCGGTGAAGTTGAGCGGGGGGTTGTGCTGGGTGGCTCGGGCAATGGCGAGGCAATTGCCGCTAACCGCGTTCGGGGGGTACGTTGCGGACTTTGCTGGAATGAGGAATCGGCTCGTTTGTGCCGCGAACATAATGATGCTAATGTCATCTCGCTCGGCGAACGCATGATGTCGGAACAAACGGCCCTGAAACTGGTTCAGATTTGGCTGGATACGCCTTTTGAAGGAGGCCGCCACCTGTCCCGAATCCAGCAATTGGATACGTATTAAAAGTGATGAGCGATGAACGATAACCGGGCTGTCGTTGCGGTAGGCTGGCGCACTGTTCATTTCTCATCGTTCATCACTCATCGTTCATCACTATCACCCCTGTCGATGCAGATTCTGTGGCAATACCTGAAGCCTTATCGCGGACTGGCTTTACTGGCACTGGTACTGGCGGGCATGGCGCAGGTACTGGCGCTGATCGACCCGATTATATTCGGTAAGATCATCGATGAATACGCCACGAATCCAGTTCCGAAACCCGAGCCTGAACGAGTTTCGGGGGTTCTCAAACTGCTGGCTATTGCCGTTGGCGTTGCCATTCTGTCGAACCTGATCAAAGCGTTTCAGGAATACGTAACACGGCAGGTGGTGCAGCGATTTGGCACCGATATATTTAACGATGGGTTGAAGCAGACGCTACGTCTGTCGTATCAGGAATTTGGCGATCAAAGTAGCGGTGCTACGTTGTCGATCCTGCAAAAGGTACGTACCGACACCGAAAAATTCATCAATTCGTTCGTCAACGTCCTGTTCTCATCGCTGGTCGGAATGGGGTTTTTGATCTGGTACGCCATCACCAAACACTGGGCCCTGATTCCGGTATTTCTGATTGGGGTGTTAATTCTTGGCGGCCTGACGGGTTTGCTGAGCCGGGAAATCAAAACGACCCAACGTAACATTAATCGCGAAACAGCGATGCTGTCAGGCGTAATAACCGAATCGCTACGTAACATCGAACTGATTAAAAGTCTGGGACTTACATTTCCTGAAATTCGGCGGATGAAAGGGCTTACCGCCAAGATTTTCGAGCTGGAAATGACCAAAGTCAAGAGGGTACGACTGCTCACATTCTGGCAAAGTACTACGTTGAACGTACTGAAACAATCGGTACTCTTTACGTTACTCTGGCTGATTTTTCGGAACGTACTACGTCCCGGCGAACTCATTTCGATGCAGTTTATTTCGGTTTCCATCTTCAACCCATTGCAGGATTTAGGAAATATTATTCTGGCGTATCGCGAAGCCGAGGCCGGTTTGAACAGTTTTGGTACGTTGATGGCGAAACCCATCGAACGGAACCCCGAATCGCCGATTGAAGTTGGCCCCATCGAAAATTTACGATTTGAAAACGTTGTTTTTCGCCACAAAGGGGCCAACCAGAACGCCATTGATGGTGTTACGTTCGAAGCGTCGCTGGGTGATACCATTGCGTTTGTTGGGCCATCGGGCTCGGGAAAATCAACGATGGTGAAATTGCTGGTCGGATTGTACCGGCCGGTTGCCGGTGAAATTTATTACAACGATATCTCGACCAAAGACCTGCGTTTCAATCCAATGCGTCGGCAAATCGGCTTCGTAACGCAGGATACGCATCTATTCTCGGGTACCATCCGCGAAAACCTGCTTTTTGTGAAACCCGATGCTACGGAAGCGGAAATGCTCAACGCGCTCGACAAGGCTGCCTGTGATCATCTACTGGCCCGCTCCGAAAAAGGTCTCGATACCCCAATAGGCGAAGGCGGATTGAAAATGTCGGGTGGCGAAAAACAACGGTTATCCATTGCCAGGGCACTGGTTCGGGAGCCCCGATTATTGATTTTCGATGAGGCTACGTCGGCGCTGGATTCACTCACCGAAGAAGAAATTACCGATACGGTACGTAGCGTTTCAGCCCTGAAATCCCAGATTACCATACTAATTGCGCATCGTCTTTCGACAATCATGCACGCGACGACAATTTTTGTGCTTGAAAAAGGGAAAATTGTGGAAATGGGCGCCCATGACGCCCTGCTTGCTCAGAAAGGTTTATATTACGCCATGTGGCGGCAGCAAATTGGTGAACGAAAAACGGGTGTCCCTGCCATGATCTAAGCCATTCGTACATGAACAGACGTACCCGACAAGTTGGTTATTTCTTGTCCAGCCAGTATTTCTCGGATGGGGTGCGTATTACGTTGTCAATTCTCCTGCCGTCGCTGTTATTCAGGGAATTAGGGCAGCTTGAAACGGGCATGGCCTTATCGCTGGGAGCGCTCAATGTGAGCATTGCCGATGCACCCGGCCCCGTGATGCACCGACGTAACGGGATGCTGACAGCCGTTTTGTGTGGGTTTCTAGTGACATTGGCAACGGGTTTCGCCCGATTGAATCCCTACGTCATGGGATTTGAAATTCTGCTGTTTAGCTTTTTCTTTTCGATGTTTGCCATGTACGGCAACCGCGCTACGTCGGTAGGAACGGCGGCTTTGCTCATCATGATTTTAATGCTCGACCGGCCGCTCAATAGCCAGCAGGTGCTGGTGGAAGCGGGTTTGGTGATGGCGGGAGGGGTTTGGTACACCAGTATCAGTCTGCTGGCTTCTCAGCTTCAACCGTATCGACTGGCCGAACAGGCACTGGGACAATGTATTCACGAAACGGCCAAATTGATGGCTATCAAAGCTGATTTTTATCAGATTTCTTCACCCATCGATGACGCCTACCGACGATTGATTGCCCAGCAGGTCGTCGTGAGTGAAAAACAGGATGCTGTCCGGGAAGTCCTGTTCAAAAGTCGACGTATTGTGACGGAATCGACCCGTACAGGGCGTGTATTACTATTGACGTTTATCGACATGGTTGATCTATACGAACAGATTATTGCCATGTATTACGATTATCGGAATATTCGGGAGCGTTTCGGAAAGTCGGGAGTTCTCGAAAATATTGCCCAGTTGATTCGACAACTGTCGGCTGAGTTGGATCATATTGGGCTGGCCATTCAGTCGCCGGTGCCATTTCACAAATCGGTAGACATCAGCGGAAATCTGGAATCCCTGAAACGATGTATCGACGGAATCGGAGAAGAAAAAGGTAGTACGCTGGTGCTTCGAAAAGTGCTGGTGAGTCTGCGAACGGTAAGCCAACGACTCAATACGATTCAGAAAAATATCCTGAAACCGGATGACGAGCCATTGAATAGGACAAACCGCGAATACGGTCGGTTTGTGTCACACGTAATTATCGACTTCAAATCGTTTCGGAATAACCTCACCACCGATTCTTCCGTATTTCGGCATTCAGTACGTGTGGCCCTGGCCATGCTGATCGGCTTCATTCTGACCAAGTTGCTGCCGTATGGGCACTATAGTTATTGGGTATTGTTAACGATTTCGGTTATCCTGAAACCCGCGTTTAGCCTGACTCGTCAGCGAAATGTAGAACGTATCATCGGGACCTTTGCCGGGGGGATAATGGGCCTGCTTATTCTGACTTTTATCCCGAATAAGACCGTGCATTTTGTGTTTCTGGTGCTCTTTATGCTCGGTACGTACAGCTCGCAACGAATCAATTACATTGCCATGGTCATTTGCGTAACGCCGTTTGTGCTGATTCTCTTTAGCTTTCTGGGCGTCGGTTATCTGGGTGTGGCACAGGAGCGATTGCTCGATACGCTCATGGGCGGAGGCATTGCGCTGCTGGCCGGGTATCTGTTTTTTCCGCAATGGGAGTCGGAGCAACTGAATAAACCCAT
The DNA here is from genome assembly GCF_014699005.1 of Spirosoma profusum. GTDB lineage: Bacteria > Bacteroidota > Bacteroidia > Cytophagales > Spirosomataceae > Spirosoma > Spirosoma profusum. Next base: position 149,437 of record NZ_JACWZY010000009.1, on the reverse strand, counting down.
GCAGGACTTGCTGAAAGCCAACCTGCGATACGTTCAACTGCTGCTCGATAGTTTGTCGGGCCGCCGAATCGATGTAATTGAGTACAGGCTGGTGCGAAAAGAAGTATACATTACCTCGGCCAACCTGAGTGCTGCTTTCGAGCGAATGGTTTCTGAGCCGAAGCACAAGCAACGTAACGAAAAACTGATTTATGAATTTGTGGTGCTGAATTACATTCTGTCGGCGAATATCGCCACCATCATGTCGGCCCGGCTCACGGACAATGTTACGTCCTTGCCTGTTTTGATGCTACGTCCTGTAAAACGAGCGTTGTTTGCCTTAACCGAAAGCCTGACTCGCTTAGGAATGTACAACATAGCGGAGGCAATGGTGTTACCGGCTGAAGCTGTCCTACCGCTTAATCAACTTCCCGACGATACGTTCCTGAACGAGCAATTGCAGTTTATTCAACAGGTCAGCAGCGACATTGGAAAACTGGTAGAACGTATCAAATCTGGAAAAAATACTAAACGTAGCAGTCGCGATACATTGCCGGAAAAGGTACTGTGAAGCAGGTTAGAATTAGGCGTGAAAATTGGCCGTATAATTTTTCAAAAATTACCGCAAAAAGCGGGATTTTGTTACCATCAAAAAATAGTTCAGTAACTAATTTACCGACATGTCCTATTTAGTTCTTGATCTGGAAATGACCGGCCCCGAACCGGACTACAACGAGATTATACAAATTGGGGCGGTGCTTTTCGATGACCAATGGACGGAGAAAGGTCGCTACCTGACCAACGTGTATCCCGAAAATCACGAAGCGTTTTCGTCCTCATCCGAAAAAATTCATAACCTGTCGCTGGCTGATCTGGACGACGCGCCGATGATCTACGACGTACTGCCCGAAATGGAAGAATGGATTTGCCAGCAACTGGGTATTCGGGTGCCGAAGGGACAACTGGACCGCACGCCTTACCTGCGCGACGTAGTGATTTGCGGGCAAAGCGTTATTAACGACATCAATTTTCTGAAAGAAGCGTATCGGTACGAGAAACAGAAATGGCCCTATTCGCGGGTGCTGCTCGACCTGCATACGCTGGTGTACTTTACGTTCCGGGTGCTACGTGCCAACGGACGCAAAACTCCCGACCGACTCAGTCTGACCGCCATTGCCCAGTATTTCGGTTTCGCCCGCGAAGACGGTTTTCACAACGCTCTGGAAGACGCCGTGCTGACCGCCCAGTGTTTACGGGAAGTTTTTAAACTGAGTGACGGAATGCGATTGGGGTGAAGTTAATCGATAGTCAGCAGTCAATAGTCAAGCGTTGACTCTGGTTAATTTGCTGAATTGTAATGAGTTCAATAACTATGAATGTAGCGACAGTGACACTTCCAGCGCACGTCATAAAGGCCCGTCAGGCTACCCAGTTAATTTTTCTGGTTTGCGGTCTGGGAATGGCCAGTTGGGCACCGATGGTTCCTTATGCGAAAGATCGTTTGGGGTTGAACGATGGCAATCTGGGATTATTGTTGCTCCTGTTGGGCGCTGGTGCCCTGCTGATGATGCCGATTTCGGGAATGCTCGTGAGTCGCTTCGGAAGCCGCATTGTGATGGCGTGTGCGGGATTGATCATAGCTCTATCACTACCGCTGCTCCTGATCCTTACGTCCACAACCGCCATGGCAGTAACCTTATTTATATTCGGTTCAGGTATTGGGGCTATTGATGTGGCCATGAATTCGCACGGTGTACACGTTCAAAACCTGTATGGAAGACCAATTATGTCGTCCTTACATGGCCTGTTCAGTGTGGGTGGTCTGTTTGGTTCCCTGGGTCTTGGCTTTTTGATTAAACTGGGACTTAATCCTGTTCCGGCCATTATCAGTATTGCCGCCCTGATGATCGTTATTACCCTGACCCAGTATAGAAACCTGTTTTCTGCCGATTTTGAGCGTGGAACTATGGCTCATTTTACTGATACTGTTCAGACCGTATCGGGAAATCAACGGTTTCAATGGCTGGATGGTCGTTTACTATTCCTGGGTGCTATGTGTTTTGCTATTTTTCTGGCAGAGGGAGCCGTACTGGACTGGGGCGCTATTTTTCTACGGGATATAAAAGGAATTTCACCCGAGTTTGCTGGAGCGGGTTACGCAGCTTTTTCCGTTGCCATGGCTGTCATACGGTTAGTTGGCGATAACCTAGTGGCGCGACTAAACGCAAAGACAGTCGTCATAAGTGGCAGTTTGATAGCTGCCGTTGGACTGATTGTTATTCTTTTAAGCCCCTGGACGTTTTTGACCTTGATTGGCTTTGTGCTAATAGGAGCGGGGGTTGCCAATATTGTACCTGTCCTTTTCAGCGAAGCGGGCAGTTTGCCCACTATCCCTCCGACAGTTAGTTTATCGACCATTACGACGATGGGTTATACAGGTCTGCTTGCTGGTCCGGCCCTGCTGGGTTTTATCGCCCAGCAGTTTTCACTATCTATCGCGCTGGCAAGTGTGGCCTTGCTCTTGCTGGTGGTCGCGTTCGTTTATCGAATTAGAGATAGTGTGAACTAACAGAATTCCCTCAAGTACGTATATAACCCACTTCAGCTTAGACCATTTCGATACGTGCACTACGTCTCAGGGAACTAAAAACGGCTTTGGGCTGAAACAGAGAATGAATACCAGCAACGCTATCCATCCCAGCACCTGGCGTTTGAAGTCGAGTGGTTCTTCAAGAGGTGTTTCGGGGTGATACACACCCAGAAAGCGACCGAGTACAAAAACAAACACCAGAAAACCTGAATAACCAACCCAGTCGGGACGTAGCCAGGACAGGATGAACTGCCCAACTACTACGCTTAACGTAATGAGCAACACCGTGATACGATTCTCGCTGATACGTGCAAAGGCCAGAAATAGAAAACCAACGTAAAGCAAAAAGTAGCCGAGTTGGTCCAGAAAAGCATCGTTATTCGGTATGGCAAAATCAGCAGGAGTAAATAAACCCAGCCCCGCATAGAACGCAAAACCAATGAAAAGCGCAGGAGCTACCCACCGGAAACGTCGTCGACCAATCAGCGCATAAAGTATGTGCCCCCCATCTAACTGACCAATCGGAATCAGGTTAAGTGAGGTGAAAAATAGTGCCAGATAACCCGCCAGTACGTAGGGATAATGAATCATCTCGTAAGGATGCGGGACGCGAGCGGGATCTGCTACGTACGTTTTGAAAAACGTAAACAGTAAGTTATCTCCCAGTCCAACAGCGCCACCTTCCGGCAAATTCTGGAAGGCATATTTCCCATAATCCAACCCCCATTTCTGGTATTCGGGGTGAATGGTGAAGATAAATTCAGGGGGTGGCAAATGTGAAAAACCGTACCAGAGAACTACCAGGGCCAAGACAAAACCAGCTAACGGTCCTGCAATACCAATATCGAAATACTTCCGACGGCTGTCGATGTAATCGCGAATGCGGATGAAAGCCCCCAACGTACCTATACTCTGTCCAATTGCCAGCCACAGCGGAATGTAGTAAGGAAGTGACACCCGAACTCGATTGGCTTTCGCCGTGAAATAATGGCCGAATTCGTGGACGGTTAAGATGGCCAGAAATGGAATTGAAAACTGAAAACCGTTTAAAAACTCAGTCCAACCCAGCGTTTTCATACCTTCTACTACCGGGATAAACAGCCGCCCATACATCCATTCGGCACCGGCCAACGTAGTGGTAATCAGCGTAATTATAAAAAGACCTCCATGGAGGAGGTACGTTTTAAGGCGTTTGTTCATAAAGAAGGAAAAGATGTATGATATATGATGTAGGATGAATGTAAGTAGAGAAATTGCATACATCCTACATCATATATCATACATCTTTTAAGTAGTCCAGTATTGTCTTCGGTGGTTGTACGTGTATGGCCTGAATACCTAACTCCTCAGCTGCCTTGATATTTGCCGAATTGTCGTCGAAAAAGGCGGTTTCGGATGCTACCAAGTTAGCTTCGGTCAATACATGCTGATAGATATCCGGCGATGGTTTAGCCATACGTACATCGTATGAATAAAATACACGCTCGAAGAGTTCCTCCAGGGTTGGCTGGTTTAAACTGGTCAGTACGTGGTTGACCCGCCGGATATGAATGGGGCTGGTATTGCTCAACAAAAAGAGCCGATATTTCGATTGGAGGGATTTTATTCGTTCGATACGTTCAACGGGCAGGTCGAGTAATACGCTGTTCCAGGCCGTATCGATGACTTCATCAGCCCAGGCATCATTCTTGAGCAACTGACGAACGTGCGTCCGAAATGATTCATCGTCAATTAAGCCGGTTTCGTATTGGTTCCAGATGTCGTACTGCTTCCAAAGTGCCCGAACATCATCTTCAGGCAGATTGGCCAGCATGGCGAAATTCCGTACAGGCGCCGTTAAATCAATCGGAATAATAACGTCGCCAAGGTCGAAAATAAGGTTTTTCATAGGTATGGATTTCAGGTTGTAAGTTTAGTGATCCAGTCAGCTCGACTGGAATAGTTTTACTCGACCACTACCCCCATGTCGCAGAACTTTTCGATACGTTGATTGATACGTTCTTCGGGCGAGAGGGCATTGAGTTCGGCGAGGGCTTTCAAAATGACTTCTTTCAGGTGATTGGCCATGGCCTGGTGATCGTTGTGGGCGCCACCGGTGGGTTCTTCCACAATTTCATCGACCAGTTTGTTACGTTGCATGTCGCGGGCGGTCAGCTTCATGGCTTCGGCTGCCTGTTCCTTGAAATCCCAGCTCCGCCAGAGAATGGTTGAGCAGTTTTCAGGCGAAATAACTGAATACCAAGTGTTTTCGAGCATCAGCACCCGGTCGCCGATGGCAATGCCTAGTGCTCCACCCGAAGCTCCCTCACCAATGACGATGCAGATGACCGGTACCGTGAGCATAAACATCTCTTTCAGATTCCGCGCAATGGCTTCACCCTGACCGCGCTCTTCGGCTTCCAGACCCGGATAGGCACCAGGCGTATCGATCATGGTGATGATTGGCTTGTTGAATTTTTCGGCCAATTTCATCAGACGTAGCGCTTTTCGATAGCCTTCGGGATTGGGCATACCAAAATTCCGGTACTGCCGCTGCTTGGTGTTACGTCCTTTTTGTTGACCGATGATCATGACTGTCTGACCGCCCAGTTCGCAGAAGCCACCTACCATCGCCGGGTCGTCACGTACCGTACGGTCGCCGTGCAGTTCGATGAACTGGTCGCACATCAGCGAGATGTAATCGAGGGTATAAGGCCGGTCGGGGTGGCGGGAGAGTTGGACGCGCTGCCAGCGAGTCAGGTTCTGAAAAATCTCCCGGCGCAGTTTATCGATACTCAGTTCCAGAATATCGACCGCTTCTTTTACGTCGACATTGCTGGTCTGCGCCAGTTTTTTAGTTTCTTCCAGCCGTGCTTCCAAATCGGCAATGGGTCGTTCAAAATCGAGATACGTTCTCATCTTTATAAGTGATGAGTGATAAGTGATGAGTGATAAGTGGCTGGGCAATTTTGCTCATCACTCAACACTCATCACTTATCACTTAAAGTTCAAAGCTTTCGCCTTTTTTGGGAATCACTACCTGTGGATAACCGGCTTCAGCCAACGTATCGCGGAATGATTCCATACTTTCATATTCGCCGTGTACTAGAAAAACTGATTTAAGGGTTTCTGGCGATTGCATACTCACAAAGCTCACTAGATCGTTTCGATCACCGTGGCCGCTGAATACGTCTATTTTTTCAATGTTGGCTCGGACCTGATGATCTTTTCCTTTGATACTGAGGGTTTGTTGCCCGTTGAGCAATCGCCAGCCCAGCGTTCCTTCGGCACAGTAGCCAATAATCAGAATCGTGGCGTAAGGATTGCTGATGTTCTCTGCTACGTGGTATTCGACACGCCCGCCCTGCACCATACCCGACGAGGAAATGATAATACAAGGCTCGTTGTAATTCGATACAGCCTTACTGGCTTGTGAGGATTCCAGAAACTGGAAATTCTCGAAATCGAACAGCGCTTCATTATCTTCAAAAAATACTTTAGCCTCCTGGTTCAGCATCCGAACGTACTGCGTATAAATTTTCGAGCTTTCGAATGCCATGGGGCTGTCGGAAAAAACCCGGATAGGCGGAAAATTCCGTTCGGTATACAATCGATTGAGTGTATACAGTAAGGATTGCGTGCGCCCGACACTGAACGAGGGAATGATGAGCCGCCCGGGTGTGTCGATGCAGGTACGCTGAATAACGTCGGCCAGTACGTCCTCCGGCGTGGACTGGCTATCGTGGAGTCGGTTGCCGTAAGTGCTCTCGCAGATCAGGTAATCAACTGGCGGTATCGATGCCGGATCAACCAGTAACGGATAGTTTTTGCGGCCAATATCGCCTGAGAAACAGATGCTTTTACGCTCCCCGTTTTCGACGACATTAATCAGTATATGCGCAGCCCCCAATAAATGACCGGCGGGAATAAACGTTACGTCGACGCCGTCGGCCACGCGAAACTTCCGGTTGAACGCAATCGGTACTACGTTCTCCATCGATTCACGTACCTGCCGATCCAGAAACAGATCTTTCTGCATCTGAATCTGACGGTCTTTTACGCGCTGTTTTTTGCTGGCGTTCAGGTCGTTGATACGTTTCTGATTGAGCGAGGCCGCATCTTTCAGTAATACGTTGGTGAGGGCAAAGGTGGGTTCAGTGCAAAGAATCTGCCCTTCGTAGCCTTCACGGTACAGGTTGGGCAGGTTACCCGAATGGTCGATATGCGCATGGGTAAGCAAAACCAGATTGATACTCGAAGCCTCAAACGGAAAAAATCCCGGATGAGTAACGGTGGGGGCTGTTTGCCCGTTGGAACGTTCGAGGTCAGACCCGCAGTCGATCAGAATGCGGTAATCTTCCTCCAGTTCCAGCAGGTACATACTTCCTGTAACCTGCCGTGCCGCCCCCAGAAATGATAATTTCATGCGTACTGCGTTAACTAATCAGTGTCGTTTGTTCGATGGCTGGTAACCAGTTTTGGTGCAGGTCGGGTGGTGTTTATTGCGTAAGTTTGCAAAAGTACGAAATACGACCCGAATCGCCTAACCCTTCTCCAATGCGCTTTTTTGCCGCTTTCACGCGCTATATACAGTTTATTTTACTGCTTGTTATTGGTATTTTTGAATCCTCACCTGAGGCCCTCGCACAGCCGGTTCGATCCGTCGATACGTTGGCTACCCGGCAACTGCGGCAATTGGTAGACGCCTTGCAGACGGGGTCGGCGGTACGTTTCGGTACAGTGGCCCTGTCTGTCAGGCGAGTACGTGATGGACAGGAACGATTTGCGTATAACGCCTACCAGAGCCTGCCGTCGGCGTCGACTCTAAAACTGATTACAACCGCTACGGCCCTTCAGGTGCTTGGACCGAACTATACCTACACGACAACGCTCGAATATGATGGAACGATCAAAGACAGTACGTTGATCGGTAATCTTTACATACGGGGAACGGGTGATCCCTCGCTGGGGAGTTGGCGATTTACGGGCTACTTCGATTTGGCCGCTCTGCTTGATACGTGGTCAGATGCGGTACAGGCTGCGGGTATCCGCCGGATTCAGGGCGTGGTTGTGGGAGATGGGAGTCTGTACGACGATCTGACTACTCCCGATGGCTGGCCTTACGGCGATTTAGGGAACTACTATGGTGCCAGCCTGAGCGCGCTTAACATCAATGAAAATCTGTACCGGGTATTTTTCCGACCAGGTAAAACCATCGGCGCACCGGCCAGCGTGATACGTACCGACCCGCCCGTGCCGTATATCAGTTTTCGCAATACGGTAACCACCGACGCGGCCAATACGGGCGATCAGGTAAATATTTACGGTACTCCCTTCACGAATCAGCAGTGGCTGACCGGTAAAGTGCCAATGGGAGAACCCGCTAATGAATTCAGTGTGAAGGGTGCCTTACCCGATCCGGCTTATTTTGCGGCCTATGCCCTTCAGAATCAATTGATTCAGGACAACGTAACAGTGAGCGGACCGCCCGTCTCAATAGGAGGGGGGCTCATTACTACGTTAGTTCAGAATGGCAAACGGACGGTACTCCATCAGCACAAATCGCCCCTCCTTCCTGAGTTAATTCAACAAACTAATTTCCAGAGTATCAATCTTTATGCGGAGGCTCTGCTACGTACTACGGCACTGACGCTGAACAAAACGGTACGTTCGACGGAAGCCAGTTTGGAGACATTGACTACGTTTTGGAAAAATAAAGGCGTCGATATAAACGGATTTCGGATTCGGGATGGCAGTGGATTATCGGCATTTGGGGCGTTAACGGCTGATAACATGACGTCGATACTTAGCGTTACAGGCCGGGAGAAGACATTTCCAGTATTTTATGAAAGTATTCCGGTGGTGGGACAGACAGGCACTGTGCGAACACTGGCACGTGGTACGTTAGCGGCTGGTAACGTTCGGGCCAAAAGTGGTTCCATCGATGGTGTTCGGGCCTATGCCGGGTATTTTACGGCGAGGGATGGCGAATTGATGAGTTTCTGTGTACTGGTCAATAAGTTCACTCCCGGTCAGAGCCGCGACGTAACCGGCGCGTTAAGTAAAATCTTTGTCAGTTTGGTTGGAATAAATGGGAATGATAGTCATTAGTCGATAGTCGCCAGAAATCGTTTCAAAAAACATAGGCATTTCAGACGACTATTGACTAACCACTATTTACTCTTCCGGATGTTCGCATACGGTCACTACGTTAAACCAATATTGCACAATGGCTCTGGTTACTTCGCTAAGTCGCTGGAACGTAGGGGGTTTGGTAATGAAGCTGTTGGCCCCGTTCAGGTACGACGTTTCGACATCGTCGCGGGCGTCTGAGGTTGTTAGTACCACAATCGGAATGTGCCGAAACTGGCTGTCAGATTTAATTTCACGCAGAGCCTCACGGCCATCCTTACGGGGCATATTCAGGTCGAGCAGAATCAGTTCCGGCAAGGTATGCTTGGCGTCCACGTAACGTCCCTGATACGTAAGGAAATCCATCAGATCCTCACCGTCTTCCGCAAACGAGATCCGACTTGCCGGATAATGCTGCTGAAAGGCTTCTTTGGTCAAATAGCGATCATCTTCGTCGTCGTCAACCAAGAGGATATGAATGGGTTTCGGCTGCTGCTGGTCTGTCATAATAGTGTAATGATTGGCTTTCCGGGAGTACAATAATAAAGGACGCGCCATGGTCGGGCTGACTGTTAGCCGTGATATACCCTTGATGATACATTACTACCCGTTTGCAGATAGCCAGGCCAATACCTGTACCTTCAAAGGCACTTTTACCATGTAATCGCTGAAAAACTTTAAAAATGTGCTCCAGGTATTTTTCATCGAAGCCAATACCATTGTCTTCGACGGTGATTTCAATATACGTCCCTCCCGCAACCAGACCCGTGTAAACATCACCATCGACGGGGCGCGCGTAAATACGTAGTTTTGGTCGGACACCTTCTCGGGTAAACTTAAGTGCGTTCGAAATCAGGTTGTTAAAGAGATGGTCCATTTGGCTGGCCACCGCCTGAATGGTGGGTAAATTACTCACCTCAACCTCTACATCCAGCCCCTTGATGCGAAGTTCCTGATCGTCCAGAATCCGTTGAACAATGGTGTTCAGATCAACCGCTTTAAAGTCTTCCTGATGACTGGATATCCTCGAAAAATTCAGTAAGTCCTTGATGAGCTTGGACATACGTTCGGCCGAGTGCGAGATTTTACCCATAAACATGGCACTGTCTGCATCGAACAGATTGGCGTAGCGCTCAGTAATCAGGTTGGCAAACGATTGTATTTTACGGAGTGGCTCCTGTAAATCGTGACTGGCCACAAACGCAAAGCGCTCTAACTCTTCATTGGAGGTTTCCAACTGCCGAATCTGACTTTTTAACTGATTTTCATAACTGCGAAGCTGATCTTCGTTGGCCTGCCGACGCGCTAGTTCCTGTTCGAGCAGCCAGTAGGAGAGGGCGAGTGCCAGAAACGTAAGCAGCGACAGGACAAAAATGATGATGAGGGTATTCCGAAAGGAGCGTTCAGCTTGCCGATTCCGGGAGCCCATCAGTGTTTTCTCCGTATCGATCATCAACGCTACGTGTCGGCGGATAGCATCCATCTGCCGCTTACCAATCCGGCTGGTTTCCAGGCCGTTCTTGCTATCTATTGGTAAGTTAAGTCGGGTTTTTGTGACGGTAAGCTTTTCCTGAACAAGCTTTTCGAGCAGCTGACGACGGTGAATCTGTATTTTGTTGTCGGTTGTTAACTCCCGTAACTGCTTTAGTTTATCTGGCAATAGTCGCTTTGCCATCAGATAAGGCTCCAGAAAAGCGACATCGTGAGTAATCACATAACCTCGGGACCCTCCTTCAATATCTTTAACAAGTGAAAGAACGTTCTCAAGAGCGCTCATTACATCATAGGTGTGCCGAACCCGTTTCGTATCCTCACCGTATTGATTATAGCTGTAAAACGATAAGGCAAACCCCGACGCAATGAGCACCATGGCCACAATGAACCCCAACGCGATACGTCGGTTCATGAGTCTGGAGCCAATCTGGGGTAATTTTTTCATAGCGTCGGTTTCGGAACGTGACAAATATAGAAAAAGAACCTCAACCAAGTCGTGCATTAATTACGGGTACTACGTCCTGGGTAAAGGGTAAACCGATACGTTTCTTTTTATGCTGGTTACCGGTTTAGTCAGTCGTTACGTCGATCTAGAGTTATAACGTTTCTACGACTAAATTATGGTTCGTATAAATACAAACATCGGCCGCAATGTGCAGACTTTCACGTACCATTTCTTCGGCAGAGAGGTTGCTGGCGTGCTTTTTCAGGGCAATCGCTGCCGATTGCGCATACATTCCACCTGAGCCAATGGCTGCAATGTCGTGGTCTGGCTCAATGACATCGCCGGTGCCAGAAACCAGGAGAAGGTCTTCTTTGGAAGCCACAATTAACATGGCTTCGAGTTTGCGCAGGTAGCGGTCGGTACGCCAGTCTTTGGCCAGCTCGATGGCAGCCCGTTTGAGATTGCCACCATATGCATTCAGTTTTTCTTCAAAACGTTCAATCAGGGTAAAAGCATCGGCTGTTGAACCGGCAAATCCCGCCAATACCTTGCCGCCCATCAGGACGCGTACTTTACGTACATTACTTTTGGCAACCGTGTTGCCCATAGTGGCCTGCCCATCAGCACCGAGGGCTACCTGCCCTTCGTGCCGAATGCCTACCACCGTGGTAGCATGAATCTTTTGCATGAAATTAACAATGTTGGTGGATATAACGTAGCAGCAGCCGGTTTGGGTTCAATAGGGTTTATTGAGCGAAAGAGTGAAGACCTGCCGGATGTTTTCGCTCTTTCATGCTTTCCCTCTTTAAAATTGCTCCTCCGCAAATGGGATGGGCCGATTGACGCTTTCCTCGAGCGAAATAAAGGTTTCGGTACGTTGGATGCCGGATACTTTCTGGATTTTATCGTGTAATACTTCGCGAAGGTGCTGCGTGTCGCGGCAGACGATCTTGGCAAAAATGCTGTAAATTCCGGTTGTATAATGGATATTGACGACTTCTGGTATTTTTTCGAGTTGTTTGGAGACCTCTTCATACAATGAGCTTTTATCCAGATAGATACCTAGAAAAGCACTAATATCCCAGCCGAGTTTGGTGTGGTCAATGACCAGTTGCGACCCCCGGACAATACCCATTTGCTTCAATTTATTCATACGGACGTGCACCGTACCACCCGATACAAAAATGCGTTTCCCTATTTCCGTATAGGCCATATTGGCGTCCTGCATCAGCAAATTCAATATTTTTAGATCAGTATTGTCAATTTCTAAATTTTTCTCGGTCATTGGTGTTTAGTTTTTGATGAGTGTCAACAAAAATACATCTATTTTAAATAGATTGTAATTTTTAAGAAATTTCTATGTGAAATTTGCAATGAATTGACTGTCTACTGTATCTTTGCATTGTCAAGTTGATCGTCCGGGGTCACACGGCGGTCTTCTTGATCTTTTCCGCAACAGCGGAGCGTTCTCACACTGTAGGATGTCGAAATTGGCAGACGTGCCCTCCTGTCTCGGGGGTGGTGATAAAGGATAAACGCAGCATAATGCCGCCCTCGTGGCGACTGGGGTTGACCACCAGCTGTTGTACTGTAGCTAACTGCACCGTGGGCGGTTCGAGTCCCCCTCCTACAGCCTGGCCAGCTTATTTGGCCGAAGATTTTAGTTTGTTGATGAAGTGTAATCAAACACGCCGGCTCCCCTGATGAGTCCGGCGTTTGTTTTTTATGCGTATTTTTGCAGATTAATGAGGTAATCAACAGTCACTAGTCGTCAGTCTACAGTTAACTGACGCCTTACTGACAAGTTGCACGCACTAACTGTTGACTGACGACTGTAAACCATTTGTCTCCTTCGTGAAACATATTCGTAATTTTTGCATCATTGCTCATATTGACCACGGCAAAAGTACCCTGGCCGACCGATTATTAGAATTTACCAAAACCGTTGGCGCCCGTGATATGCAGGCCCAACTGCTCGACGATATGGATCTGGAACGCGAGCGGGGCATTACCATCAAGAGCCACGCCATCCAGATGAATTATACGTACAAAGGCGAAACATATACGCTCAACCTCATCGATACGCCGGGACACGTCGATTTTTCCTATGAAGTGTCACGTTCCATTGCTGCCTGTGAAGGCGCATTGCTGTTAGTCGATGCCTCGCAGGGTACTGAGGCACAGACCATTTCGAATCTTTATCTGGCGATGAACAATGACCTGGTCATTATTCCGGTGCTGAATAAGATCGACCTGCCAGGTGCTATGCCCGAAGAAGTGAAGGATGAAATGGTAGACCTGCTCGGTTGTAATCGTGACGACATTATTCCGGCCAGTGGCAAAGAAGGCATTGGCGTTCCAGAAATACTGGCGGCCATTGTCGAACGTATTCCGGCTCCCAAAGGCGATCCGGATGGGGCGCTACAGGCGTTGATTTTCGATTCGCACTTTAACTCCTACCGGGGTATTGAGGTTATTTTCCGGGTCAAGAATGGCCGTATCCGCAAAGGCGATAAGGTTAAATTTATGAATACCGGCCGGGAATATATTGCCGATGAGGTTGGTACGTTAGGGCTGGAACAAGTGCCTAAAAGTGTCATCGAGTGTGGTGATGTAGGCTACCTGATTTCGGGTATTAAAGTGGCCAAAGAAGTGAAAGTAGGGGATACCATTACCTCGATGGATAACCCTGCCAGAGAAGCGATTCAAGGCTTTTCGGAGGTGAAACCGATGGTATTTGCTGGTATCTATCCGGTAGAAACCAGTGAGTTTGAAGACTTACGGGAAGCCATGGAGAAACTTCAACTCAATGATGCTGCGCTGGTTTGGGAGCCTGAAACCTCGGCCGCGCTGGGATTTGGTTTCCGCTGTGGCTTCCTGGGGATGTTGCACATGGAAATCGTGCAGGAACGGCTGGAGCGTGAATTCGATATGACCGTGATTACAACGGTGCCTTCGGTACGCTTCGAAGTGATAACCACCCGCGACGAAACCCTGGTTGTGTCGGCACCGGCCGAAATGCCTGATCCCAGTACTATCAGCTGGATTGAAGAACCATTCATTAAAGCGCAGATTATCAGTAAATCCGAATACGTTGGTGCCATTATCGGACTCTGTATGGATAAACGCAGTCTGCTCAAGAATCAGGTCTATCTCACGACGGACCGGGTTGAACTCCAGTTTGAAATGCCCCTGGCTGAAGTTGTCTTCGACTTTTTCGATAAACTTAAGACGATTTCAAGAGGATACGCTTCACTCGATTATGAGTTCATCGGCAACCGTGAATCGACGATGGTGAAGCTGGATATCATGCTCAACGGCGACCGGGTCGATGCGCTGTCGGCAATTGTCCACCGCGATAAAGCCTATGAATGGGGGAAAAAACTCTGCGAAAAACTTCGCGAATTATTACCTCGCCAGCAATTTGAAATTGCCATTCAGGCGGCTATCGGACAGAAAATCATCGCGCGTGAAACGGTAAAAGCGTTACGTAAGGACGTATTGGCCAAGTGTTACGGTGGTGATATTTCGCGGAAGCGCAAACTGCTTGAAAAACAAAAGAAAGGGAAAAAACGGATGCGTCAGGTTGGGAACGTAGAGATACCTCAGGAAGCGTTCATGGCCGTCCTGAAAATAAATTAAGCGAAAGCCAGCTCAGAAATGGGCTGGCTTTTTTGTGTTACGTATCAAATACGAACGTAACAGTGGGCGCTACGTTGCTAAATCCAACGTAGTGAACGCATTTATTCAGTCCGTTGGAACGTAGCATCTATTAGTTGTCTCTGGGCCACATCGGTCCCCATTGGTATTCACGAGCCATTGCCCGCACCAGCTCATGAATTAAGGACGTACCATTATCCGAATTGGTCATAATCACCACACCGCGACCAGTTTGCGCGAAGGCAACTGCATAACAGGAAAAACCGGCGTTACCTCCGCTGTGCCGGAAACGTAGCGTTTCGCCAGTGCCATCCACGCCAAAGCCTAAACCACCAGCACCCGGAATCTTTGTCAGCATCTGACGAGCTGTTTCCTGTTTAAGAATGCCTTTATCGGCCCGGTACGAATCGCTGACATTCAGCATAAATTTGGCTAAATCGCCAGGTGTTGTCCAGAGGCCAGCCGCTGCCAGTTCGGGATAAAGATGATAGCCACCATCGACCATATTGCCCCTTTCGTCGTAACCTTTTGCCGCAATTGACACCTGATCGCTGGGTAAGGGTAGGCTAAACGTACTCTGCTTCATGCCAACCGGTTTGAGTACCAGATCTTCCAATAATGGCCCAAACGGTTTACCCGTTACGTCTTCCAGAAGTAATTGAAGAACCGTAAATCCTCCTCCAGAATACGATTCTTTTTCACCTGGCGTCTCCTTTACACGAACTGGAGATGAGTTGGCGGGCGGGGTTCCATCCAGAATTTGAGTTACCGTCGGGAGTTTAACCGTGTGATTATAACCGGCAAAACCATGTACTGAAAGTCCGGCTGTGTGGCTGACGATACGTCGGATGGTCACTTTCTCCTTCTCTGAAAATGGGCTCTCAGGGATTTTCCAACGCTTGAGTTTCAGATTTACATCCTCGTCTAGCGTAAGAGCTTGTTTCTCAATCAATCTGAACGTAGCAACTGAGGTGACAGGCTTGGAAATAGAGGCTGCCTGAAAAAGCGTTGACGTAGCAACAGGTTTCGCTTGTGATTTGTCGCTTACACCATATGCTTTGGCCCAGCTAATCTTTCCATTATCAAATACGGCAATGCTCACGCCCGGTACGTTCAGCGCTCTCATCCGATCATAAATCGTCTGATACGTTCCACTGTCGGCTCCTGACCTGGTAATATGTATCAGCTTATTTTCGATACGTTCACTACTTAAGGCGAGTTCCCTCTGGCCATTAGCTGAGAGGGTAGTTAAAAGGATTGCCAGAAATTGTAAGTAGAAAATGGAGGTAAGTCTGTTATTTACAGATGGTTGTATTTTTGAGGTGAGTGATTTAAGGGGCATGGTTTTAGGACGTAGTGAATGATACGTTTGGACCTGGAAACTTGGGTAAACGGGAAAGGTTACTGATGGAAAAGATATTCACCCAGTTTAATCCTCTGGCACGTAGCGTTTTAATTATTCACTCCTCAAACTCTTCACCGGGTTTACCAAAGCGGCTTTGATTGCCTGGTAACTAACCGTCAATAAGGTGATGATCAGGGCGATAAGAATCACGACCAGAAAGACGCCGACACCAATACGTATTTTGTACGTATAGGTGTCCAGCCATTTATTCATGCCATACCAGGCAATCGGCGACGCGATTAAACAGGCAATGATGACGAGCTGGACAAAGTCTATCGATAATAATCCCCACACACTCGCGACGCTGGCACCCAGTACTTTACGAACACCAATTTCCTTGATACGTTGTTCTGCCAGGAACGAGGCCAGGCCAAATAACCCCAGGCAGGAAATAAAGATGGCCAGCAGACAAACAACCGCCGAAAGATTACCAATGAGTTCTTCGTAGTAGAATTTCTTGGCATACTCCGTATCGGCAAACTTATAATCGAACGGATACGTCGGATTGTATTTAGTAAAAATAGGGGCCATTTTTTCGATAGCGACCGAAGGCGACACGGCCGGATTGATACGAACATTAATCAAATTGACCCAATTCTCGTCAAAAAGAATCGTCATCGGGGCCACGTCACGGTAAGCTGACCATTCAATCACAATGTCGTGAATTACGCCAACTACGGTCCAGTCCCGGTTTGCCCAGCGCAGGATTTCACCGACGGGATGTTTTAATCCCATGCGTTTGACTGCGGCTTCATTTAAAAGTACACCCGTGTGGTCGGTCGTAAAATCTTTCGAAAAATCACGCCCTTCTTTCATCTTGATGCCCATCGTTTTGGTGTAGTCGTACCCGGTTGCAATGGTTGTGAAAATGACGGATTCTTCTTCGGGACTCGCCCCCCTCCATTTCCAGCCGCTATTGCTGCTCCACCATTGTGTAGGCGGTGCATTGGTCTTACAAACCGACACTACTACGCCTGTAGCCAATAATTCGGCCCGAAGCGCTTCATAATGGTCCTTTAAATCTTTCGACGAATTGACGGAAATGAGCCCTTGTTTGGTAAAACCGAGTGGACGGTTTTTGCCATGCTGTATCTGCTGATAAATGATGATGGTACCAATCATCAGCGCCACGGAAAACGTGAATTGAACCACGACCAGAATTTTACGAGGTAACGAAGCACGCTGACCAACATGAATACCTCCTTTAAGAATTTTTATGGGATTGAACGACGACAAATAAAGCGCCGGATAACTGCCAGCCAGTAGTCCCGTGAATACGGTAAAAAGAAGTGTAACAACCCAGTAAATGGGATTGCCGAATTCGATGGCCATCTCCTTCTCGGTCAGTCTATTGAAATAAGGCAGCGAGATCAGGACAATGATTAATGCCAATATCAATGATATGCCTGCAATCAGCGTTGATTCACTTAAAAACTGCCCGATGAGTTGCTCCCGTCCCGAACCTACCACTTTGCGAACGCCCACTTCTTTTGCCCGTTTTTCAGATCGAGCCGTGGAGAGGTTCATGAAATTGATGCAGGCAATCACCAGAATAAATAGCCCGAAAATGCCAAATAAGCGAACGTATTTAATAAAACCACCCGAGTTTTGTCCTTCGGTAAACTCCGAAAAGAGCCGCCATTTTGACATGGGATGCAGGAATAATTCGGGTTTAACGAGATTTCTTATATTGGCATCATTCGCCTGATGGCCTAACACTACGTCCTTAATTTTGGCGTTGGTTTGCGCAGGGTCGATGCCGTCTTTGAGCTGGACAAAAAGCCCAAAGTCGTTATTCCGCCAATCCGTTTTGGCGTTTTTAACCCAGTCATACATACTTTCCATTAAGTGCCAGGGAAGCAGATACTCAAATTGAAGCGTGGCATTCTTCGGTTGTTTGGCAACCACGGCCGTTACCTTTAAATCGGCCTTATCGTCCAGTCTAACGATCTTACCAATCGGGTCCTGATTACCGAAAATAGCCTGAGCGGTTTCGTCCGTTAGTACAATCGAGTAAGGTTCTTTAAATGGATTTTTATCGCCATTCAGGATGTCCAGCGCAAACATATCAATCGCATCTTCGCCGATAAAAATGCCATTTTTAATAAATTTCTGATCACCAACCATCAACGAACGGCTACCGTCCGACCGCTGATACGTCGCTACAGCCTTAAAATCGGGGAATTTGGAACGTAGTTCGTCGCCTGTTGGAAACGGTAATGCACTCTGTGTACCCCGTTTGCCGTCGAAGGTTTGGTTCAATTTTACCTCATAAAGGGTTTCATAATTTTTATGGTGTTTATTGGCCGATACTTCGTCCTGTATCCAAATACCAATGAGCATCGCGACGGCCATACCCACGGCCAGCCCGGCAATGTTGATCGCTGAATAGCCCTTGTACCTGGCCAGGTTGCGGAATGCGAGTGTTAAATAATTACGTAGCATGTTCGGGTGAAAAATTGAGAGGTCAGAATCATCATTGAAAGGACTGTAACGTGGTTTCGGTTTATACGCAGGAGCGGGCTCTCGTCGCCAGAGCCTCGGATGCATCAGTCGGACTAAATCCCACACATAAAGCCGTCGGGCTTTGGCATAACCGTATTGCTGGGCTCGTTTGTGAAATAATTCATCCAGATCGCCCTGAAGTTCTTCGCGTAGGTGCGGGGCGGTGATACGTTCCATCAGGCGTTGCGCCCAACGGGGCGGTCTGACGGACTCGGCATCATTCTGAATTGATTGTTTCGAACTCATGCTACGCTTCCTCCAAAAGCCGCTTTTGGGATACCGGCCCATAATTCGTTGCGAACTCGACGCGCTTCCTGCAATTCCTGCTCACCTAAAGGTGTAACAGTAAACAGCCGTTTCCGGCGGCCACCTCGTTCGGCAGTCGACTCGCCAAAGCGGGAACGTACCAACCCCTTTTCTTCGAGCCGCTGCATGGTTCGATGAACAGCACCCAGACTCATCGGGCGTTCCATTCGTTGACTGAGTTCTTCCATAACGGCCACGCTATACGCATCATCGAAGAGCAGTGCGATAGTCAGCATAACGATCTCTTCAAATTCGCCCAACTGAGAACCTTTCATTGTTAATCGTTTTATCCTCCTCATTTGTATAGCAAATGGTCTGCCAACTTACAGAATGGGTATTTCGGTATAATGGAGAGTGTTTTTGTTATTTTTGTCTGTCCGTAAGCGGACAGTAATTGTACAAGGGCGGACAAAAGCTTGTCTTACATGCTACGCTCCTTTGCTTGGATCGACGCCCATATTCAACCATTTTTTCAGATTTACACAGAATTCATTTTACCCCATCGGTAACGAGGTATACCTTTGTAGGGAAAAATAAAGAGTAAAAGAGCGAAAGAGCGAAAGAATGAAAGAGCGGAGCAAGAAACTCCCGTTAGCCATTTACTCTGCACATTCGCTCGTTCACTCATTCACTCTTCCGCTCATTCTTCATGGAATATCGTATTGAAAAAGACACCATGGGCCAGGTGCAGGTACCGGCCAATGTGTATTGGGGCGCACAAACTCAGCGCTCGATTGAAAACTTTAAAATTGCGCAGGATATCAACAAGATGCCGCGCGAAATCATCCGCGCCTTTGCCTATCTGAAAAAAGCCGCAGCCCTCACGAATCTGGATGCGGGTGTACTGCCGCAGGAAAAAAGTGATCTGATCGGGCAGGTGTGTGACGAAATCCTCGACGGAAAACTCGACGATCAATTTCCGCTGGTGGTGTGGCAAACCGGCTCGGGTACGCAGTCGAACATGAACGTTAATGAGGTAGTAGCCTATCGCGGACACGTATTGCACGGCGGTCAACTAATCGATGAGAAAAAATTTCTGCATCCGAACGATGATGTGAATAAGTCGCAGTCGTCGAATGATACGTTCCCGACGGCTATGCACATTGCCGCCTACAAAATTCTGATCGACGTAACGATTCCGGGCATTACGAAATTGCGTGATACGTTGGCGGCTAAAGCGAAGCAGTTTATGCACATCGTTAAAATCGGCCGGACGCACTTTATGGATGCTACGCCCCTGACGGTAGGGCAGGAGTTTTCGGGATACGTATCCCAACTCGACCACGGTCTGCGCGCTATCAACAATACATTGGCGCACCTGAGCGAATTGGCATTGGGAGGTACAGCCGTAGGAACGGGTATCAATACCCCCCCGAATTATTCGGAGAACGTAGCAAAGCACATCGCTACGTTGACGAGCCTGCCTTTTGTGACAGCCGAAAACAAGTTCGAAGCACTGGCCGCCCACGACGCCATTGTAGAAGCGCACGGTGCCCTTAAAACGGTAGCCGCCAGCCTGATGAAAATCGGGAATGACATTCGGATGCTGTCATCAGGTCCACGGGCAGGGATTGGTGAATTGCATATACCTGATAATGAGCCAGGTTCGTCGATTATGCCGGGCAAAGTGAACCCCACTCAGTGCGAAGCCATGACGATGGTAGCCGCTCAGGTGATGGGCAATGATGTAGCAATTAATTTTGGCGGGGCGATGGGCCACTTCGAACTGAACGTATTCAAGCCCGTCATGATTTACAATTTCCTGCACTCGGCCCGGCTCATTGGCGATGTCTGCGTATCGTTCAACGACAAATGCGCTGAAGGTATCGAACCGATCGAAGCCAATATCAAGAAGCACGTCGATTCGTCGCTGATGCTGGTAACGGCCCTCAACACGAAAATCGGTTATTACAAAGCCGCCGAAATTGCGCAGACCGCCCACAAAAACGGCTCGACGCTACGCGAAACCGCCCTTAAACTCGGTTACCTGACCGACGAAGAGTTTAACGAGTGGGTGAAACCGGAAGACATGGTCGGGGAGATAAAATAGATCTTCCAGAAAAGAAAAAACATGCCCAATGGCATGTTTTTTCTTTTCTTATCTATAACAAAGGGATAATTAGATAATTTGTACATCGACAGCATTTACTCCCTTCTTTCCGTCAACCACATTGAATTTTACCTTGTCATTTTCCCGGATTTGATCGATCAGACCGGAAACATGAACGAAGATATCAGCTTGTGAGTCCTCAGGCGAAATAAACCCAAATCCTTTGAGCTCATTGAAAAATTTAACAGTTCCTGTTTGCATTCTTGCTTTTAATAAAATTTTAGTAAAAATACGTTTATTAAATGGGCTATCCTATTGATTTTTAAAGTATTTTAAAATAAACACTTCTCGAAGCCTGATTCAGTGCGGAGAAGGCTAATAAATAGACGTAATAAAATTGAGGATTGATAAATACTATCTTTACTTATAATCTTTTTGGCGGAAACCGCGTTAAAGGAGTATCACATTGTTGCGTGTGTGCTTACTGGCAGTCAAATGCCCTGCTCATGATTGATTACCCGGAGGCCAAGTACACAGATCGGAATTCCACTCAATACTTCATGCTCACCACGCTTCTGCTCAAGGCACAAGCTCTCTGGTTAGCCGCTTTCTTCCCGATGATTCGTTGTATGACACCGTATAGAGTCGGTGAAATGTCCAATGGTAAATAACTGCATCGGTACAACGTCAATAAACAATCGATCCCAAAGATTTTTTTATTAGCCCTTTTCGGCTATCGTTAGCAGTGTGTTCTCAGTACGTTGCTGTACAGAGCCTCACCGGCAAAAGTTGAGTTCGTCGGCAAGAGTTCACCTGATACAGGTGCAGCTCATCAGTACGTATTTAATTAAAATGTGCTTAAAAATTTGAACGCTAAAAGATCAGTAAAAGTCATTATAATAAGATTTTAAGGTTAAATTAGTATTGTAATATTCTAATAGCAATATTTTATTGGATTGATATAGGATCAATCGGGGCGATGATTTTGAAGTGACATTTATAACAAAAATATGTTGTTTGAACGAAATTTGTTTAAACAAATATTGATCATACCTTTGACACGCTCTTACAAGAACATAGAAATGCAATTCCGCAACGAATACCATCGGCTCATCATTAATCTGCATAAAACGGACGGGTATATCTTCAATCACTTCCAGCAGAAAATGGCCCCGTTCGATTTGTCGGTCCAGCAGTACAAGGCGCTACGTCTGCTTTCAGACGTATTTCCAGATAGCCTCACCGCTGGTGAGCTGAAGGAGAAAATGACCGACATGAATTCCGACATGACCCGGCTGATTGATCGGCTGGTGGCGAAAAACCTGGTCGTACGCGAAGTGGATGCCCAGAATCGTCGTCGGGTGAACCTTCGTTTGACCGAAACGTCGAATCAGTTTGTCGAAAAAGTTGCCCAGGAGTTCAAAAATTTTGAATCCATCGTCAGTCACCTGACTGACGAGGAAGCCCGAGTTATGAATACGCTTCTCGAAAAAATCAGAAATCGCTCACTATGAAAACGTACCTAACAGGCATAGGACTTTGGTTGTCAGGCATTATGCTGGCAACCGCGCAGCCCACACCAACCCCAATGCCACTGGAAAAGGCCATCCAACTGGCTCTGCAAAATAACACCGGAATAAAACTGGCCGATACACGCACGCAGGCTGCTGAAGCTCGCTTACAGGAAACCCAAGACCGGAGTTTGCCGTCGGCCAATGCGTCGCTGAGTTTTTCCCGTTATAGCCTGACCGGCCCATTTTCGTTAGGAAAAGGGGAGGATGGAAAACCATTATTTGGCATCCCCGCCGGGGCTTTCAGTGCTACCATGGGGGGCGTTACGTTCAGCAAGGAAGTATTTGGCGGATTTGCCGAAAAATCAGCCGAGAAATCAGCGGAATTATTGGCTAAAGCCAGTCAACTGGATGCTCGCCGGAATCGTTCGGAACTGGCTTACACCGTTACGGACGCCTATTATAACATGGTCAAACTGATACGTTCCGTCAACGTCATTGAGCAGAATATCAGGCAGTTCGATGAAAAAGAGCGCGAAGCCAATAACCTTCAGAAAGAAGGTGTTGTAACGGCCAATGAAGTGCTGAAAATTCAGTTGCAGAAAAACAACCTGAATCTGAGTCGATTGCAGGTCGAGAAAGCCCTTCAGACTTCCTTATATAATTTCAATCTGCTCATCGGATTGCCGGATAAGGAGACAATTACCCTCGATACGTCCCTTACAAATCCGGCAACTGTGGCCGAACCACTGGCCAATTTTCTGGATCAGGCCGTACAAAGTCGCCCGGAAGTACAGGCAAATGCGCTACGTGTGCAATCAGCACAGGAGCAGCTGCGTAATACAAAAAGTGTGATGTACCCGCATCTGGGCGTATCGACGGGTTACAACTACATCAACCCAACGGCCCGTGTTATCCCGGAAGCCAACTCGTTTGTCAGTGCCTGGAACGTAGGGGCAGGTGTTACGTATAACATCGGTTCGCTGTATAATCTAAAAGGTAAACTCCACAGCGCGCAGACGGCCATCGATCAGGCCACGCTACAGGGTCAGCAACAAAATGATCAGATACGTTCGGAGGTCGTTACGTCCTACAATAATTACCAACTGGCGCTGGAACAGCAGAACGTAATCCGGACGGCAGTTGGTCAGGCACAGGAAAACTACCGTTTGACCGAATCGCGCTTCCGGAACGGGCTGGTTGGCTCGACCGATCTGCTCGAAGCAAACAGCTTTCTGATTCAGGCTCAACTCAATGTAATCAACGCAACCGTAGACGCACAACTGGCCTACCAGCGCCTGTTGAAGGCTACGGGGCATAATCTTAATTAATTCTGGTTTAGCAAAACGACACAATCATGGAAAAGAAAACAATATTTCGAATAGCGGGCGTCATCGTGCTGGTTGTTGCCCTGTTTTTTGGGTACAGCGAGTTCAACTACCTGCAACGACACGAAACCACCGACGACGCCCAGATTGACGGCGATGTGAACCCGGTAATTCCGAAAGCGGGTGGATACGTAAAAGAAATTCGTTTCAAAGACAATCAGCTGGTAAAAGAAGGCGATACGTTATTGGTATTGGACGATGCCGATTACCGCATCCGGCTCATGCAGGCTGAAGCCGCTTTACAAAGTGCTCAGGCAGCAGCAGGCGTATCACGTTCGCAGGTGAACGTAGCATCGGCTACCATACAAAGTTCACAGGCGAGTGTGCAAACAGCGCGTAATCAGGTGATTACGGCGCAGGCCAACGTAGCGGCTGCTCAAGCGCGCGCTCGTAAGACGAATCAGGATTTTGAACGGTACGGTCGCTTATTGGCCGAAAAAACCATTCCCCAACAGCAATTTGACGCCGTTGAGGCCGAGCGTGATGCGGCACAGGCACAATTACAGGCGGCACAGGCTCAGTTGCAAACGGCTCAATCTCAGGTAAGTGCAGCTGGTACACAGACCGGTGTGACGAGTTCACAGCGCCGGGCTACGGAAGGCCAGATTTCGGTGGCACAAGCGTCTATAAAACAGCGTCAGGCTGAACTGGACATGGCGCAGTTGCAACTGTCGTATACAATAGTACGTGCCCCAATTTCGGGTGTCGTGTCGAAACGCTCGGTACAGATTGGGCAGTTGGTGCAGGCTGGACAGGCAGTATGTTCGGTCGTTGGTAATTCAAACCTCTGGGTTACAGCTAATTTCAAAGAAACTCAGTTGAAGCAGATGCAACAGGGCCAGACGGTCGATATTGATGTCGATGCCTTTGGTAACGAAAAACTGGTCGGACACGTAGGTTCGTTTGCCGGCGCTACTGGTGCCAAGTTCTCGCTCTTGCCTCCTGATAATGCGACGGGTAACTATGTAAAAGTGGTTCAACGGATCCCAGTACGTATCGAACTGGACAAGAACAGCCCCCTTTACGCAAAACTGCGTCCCGGCATGAGTGCCACCGTAGCGGTTGATTTACAGGGAAAGTAATTAACAATGTAGAATGAGTAATGGGATCTAGGTAAATACTACCAATTTCCTAATCGCTATTTATCATTATTCATTTTACAGTATTCATTCTAACCATTTCGAGTTATGAATTTAGGTTTTGATAAATGGGTGGTTGTGTTGACTGTAACAACGGCCGCCCTGCTGCAAACCATCGACTCGTCGATTGTGAACGTAACACTCAACCAGATGATGGGTAATCTGGGCGCATCATTGGGTGATATCAGCTGGGTAGTAACGGGTTACGCGGCTGCCAGCGCTATCATGATCACGATGTCCGGCTGGCTGACGTCTAAACTGGGCCGGCGAAACTACTTTGCTGCGTCCATCGTCCTGTTTACCATCGCGTCTGTTTTTTGTGGTACGTCGACCAACGTCTGGGAACTGGTTTTCTTTCGGGTTGTGCAGGGAATTGGTGGGGGAGGGCTCCTGACGACGGCACAATCTATTCTGATTCAGACCTTTCCCAAAGAGCAGTTGGGTATTGCCAACGCCATTTTTGGGATGGGCGTTATCATTGGCCCGTCTATCGGACCAACCCTTGGTGGTTACATTACCGATAATCTGTCGTGGAACTGGGTGTTTTACATCAACATCCCGTTTGGAATTGCCGCCACCATACTAACGTACCTATATATTAAAGAGCCTGCCGAAAAAGTTGTTGCCGGAAGGATGGACTGGCTCGCGCTGATACTCCTGACGATGGGCATCGGTGGCTTACAGATTGTGCTCGAAAAAGGCCACGAAGAGGACTGGTTTACCTCTGAGTTCATTGTGGTGATGTCCGTACTGGCAGGGGTAGGAATTGTCGGGTTTATCTGGAGGCAATTGGTTGTAAAACAGCCGATTCTGGATCTGAGTCTGTTACGTGAACGACGATTTGCGGTCGGTACGTTGTTCAATTTTATTCTGGGATTCGGGCTGTTTGCGTCGGTGTTTATTATCCCGGTTTTCTGTCAGACGATTCTGGGCTTCACCGCGAGCCAGACGGGTTTACTGCTGATGCCTGGTTCCATCATGACGGGTCTGATGATGCCGGTGGTGGGAGGGCTATTGAGCAAAAATTACATCTCGCCCATCTGGTACGCAGCGATTGGTTTCCTGCTGTTTTTCGGCTTCTGTTTCGATCTGTCGACCATCAGCCTTGCCGCTGGACCAGATTATTTCTTCTGGCCGCTGATTATCAGGGGTATTGGTATGGGGATGATATTCATTCCGTTAACGACCATTACGTTGGCCGACTTGAAAAACATTGAGATTCCGCAGGGCTCGGCGTTAACGGGTATGATCCGTCAATTGGGCGGTACGTTCGGAACGGCGATCATGACGACCTACATTTCAACACGTACCGTATTTCATGCCTCCCGGCTGTCCGATAACGTATCGATTTATAATCCACAGTCTGTCGAACGTATCAAACAGTTTACTGGCTTGTTCCTGTCAAAAGGGGATGCGCTGATGACGGCTACCGGTAAAGCGTACGGGATGATGCAGGGAGCGGTAATGAGACAGGCCCTGGTCATGACCTATGCTGATACATTCCTGATTATTGGCGCCTTCTTCCTGGTGTGTGTGCCGCTATTACTCCTGTTTATCGGGAAGAAAATTGCAACGCCAGCCCATACCGAAATGGTAATGGAGTAAAGTAAACGTAATAAAATGTAGTGTTTTTGTTTTGTTCTTGTGTTCTGTATTACATCGGCTGGCTATGTGGCCGGCCGATGTTTTTTGGTACGTCATAATACTTTTCACTTACTCGGCTAAGGTTATTTCTACAACTCCGAGCCGGCCTTTTTCTCCATATTTTTTAATGGCATCGCTTTCGCTTAATTTAACCAGCTTATATTTCTTTTCGGATAATTCTACTGTATCATCTAATTTCACCGGGAGGCCATTGACCAACAAATAATTTACTTTATTTAAAAAAGAGAAGGTGCCGCTCCCCGTAAATTTTTGCGAATTAAGACTGACCTTAACTTGTTCTCCCTTAAAATATATATTATTATCCGCTGCAGACCAGTATAACCTTGATGCATAAAAAGTGCCATAAACTTCAGCAGACGCTTTGTTAACCGTTGGTTTGTTTCTTTCTGTCAATTCCGATGTTATCTTTTCATCCTGCTCAATTAGTTTCTGATTATTAACTGTAGTAGCTAGTTGAGGGAACTTCGGTAGATGTACAGAATCCAAAGCGAAAGCCGAACCGGCCACGAGCAGCGCTCCTAACGTGTTTAAAGGTTTCATTTCTTCGATATGTTTAGTTTTTTCTATAGATATGATGGCATTAGTTGAAAAGGTGGCAGTTGTTGGCGTAGTCGTTGAATTATTTTTTATAGTGCTATTGTTAGCCTGAACAATTGGACCGTTAATCGTTTTTAAATCAGGTCTTTTTACTGGTGAAAGCGCTTTGATTTCTTGATGAGAATTAACTTGTAAAAGCAAAATAGACGTACACGTTAGTATACCGAATGGTAAAATAGTATTCAAAGATAAAAATGAAGATTGGTTATATGTAAGGGCTGATGCGTTACTGAAATGACGAGTATGAATTGGCGCTATTTTTTGCGGTTGTATTTCGAAAAACGCCAGTCGTTTTGTGAAAATAGTATCTACGTTCCAAAGTTTATCAGGCAATAAATACAGAAAAAATAGACGATTTTTTTTGTATTTATCTTTTAATTTACTATTGAGAATTTCCTTTATTTTTTTTCGGGCTCTTGCCAAATGTGATTTTGATGTTCCTTCACTGATACCTAATTCGTTTCCAATTTGTAGGTGCGTGTAATTATCAAATACATAGAGATTAAAAACAAGTTTATGGTGTTCAGGCAAACCGTTAATGGCTTCTAAAAGCTCAACTTCTGAGAACGTATTTTCTTCGTGATTACTAAAATCCTCCTGATAGTCATTCGAAAGCATGCAGTAAGTAAGCGCATCTTCATGCTGCTTCTGTTTTTTTTGATCACGGAGG
Source organism: Spirosoma profusum (assembly GCF_014699005.1). Taxonomy (GTDB): domain Bacteria; phylum Bacteroidota; class Bacteroidia; order Cytophagales; family Spirosomataceae; genus Spirosoma; species Spirosoma profusum. The sequence continues at coordinate 121,922 of NZ_JACWZY010000009.1, read as the reverse complement.
TACTGTAAGGCTACATTTACGACGATTCGCCGAAGCCAGGCTTCAAAAGGGCCTATGTTTTCAAAACTTGATGCTTTATCGATAGCTACCAGAAAAGCATCATGGGCCAAATCTTCGGCGATTTGCCTATTGTACGTATATCGATAGCAAACACCAATCAGTTTAGCTATATTCTGCTTATACGTTATCTCCCAAAAATTCTCCGTTACACCATTCATGTTGGTAATGATGCATTTTTTTCAAATGGTGGCAGTTATTGGTCAATATATTCCTGCATGTCGACAGGCAATCAGGCAATAGCCGGATACCTCCGGAATCGGGTTATTGCCATTTCCAGCGAAATGTAATGGTTTTTACCCCGTTGGTGTACGTTTCTTTCAGGTTGTCAATAGCCAATGTATTCATAGTATTGCCAGTCGTAAGATATAGTCAGGCAGGCAACTATAACTATCGTTTTAGTTGCCTGCCATTTTAGATTTGTACTTTTGGAACTGTTTCTGGTTAGCATGTTTATCGGTCGTGATCTCAATCAGTTTGGCAGAAGGTCCGGGTTGAAAAAAATCGGGGAGGAGGGGTGCCAGTTGTTCTAACGTAGCACAAACAGCATAGGCTATTTGGGCGTCCTGGGCGGTACGTTGGGCGGTGTATCCGTGGGGGGTTTCAAAATAGGTTTCCAGTTCCGGTTGTCGGCTGGGACCGTCGATCATCCGGAAAATATGCCCGCCGTCGTTGTTAAGCAGTACAATCCGTAGATTCGCCGGAACAGGATTCGACCAAAGTGCATTCCGGTCATAAAAGAAAGCCACATCGCCAATCAGCAACGTAACGGGCTGATCAGTGGCGAGGGCAGCGCCTACCGCCGTACTCAGACAGCCATCAATGCCACTAACACCCCGATTGGCGAACACCGCTACGTCAAGGTCGCCCCGCAGCCCCACCAGATTCGCGTAACGTACCGGCATACTGTTGGCCAGATGGAGAATGCTACGTTGGGGTAACTGATCGAGTACACACTGAGTCGCCGAAAAGTCGGTCAGGGGTTGGTCTGGTTCGGTGAGGGTTTGTGCTACGTGCCGGGCGGCCTGGTGATCGGCGGTTTGCCAGCGGTTCAGAAATTCGCCCGCTTCAGACTCGTTGTCTTCATCATCGCCCTGGAGAAAGCGCTGGTAGTCTAAATCCGCAAACAATTTTTCCAGAAAAGCAACGGGCTGTGCAGGAATCAGGGTGGTAAGGCTCTGGAACGAATCGACGATACGTTCGGCGGATGGCTGAATGTGCCAGTGTCGATGAGCCGGGTACTGCCGGAAAAACGTTTTTAGATTACGCGTCAGAAATGAATTGCCAAGGGTAATTACCAGTTCAGGACGTAACGTGTTCGCTACGTCCGGGTCAATCCCCGCCAGGAACGTATCGGTGTGCGTGATAAATTGGTTGGTGCCGGGGAGGTTGCTGGTAATCTCGCCCAGAACCGGTATGCCAAATTCCTCGCTCAGTTTACCCAATATAGTACGTAGTGCCGGCGTATACGGAACCTGACCAACGGCGATCAGAATTCGTTCGCTACGTTCCCACTCAGTTAATAGTTTATGCCAGACATCATTAGGCAACGTCGGCTGGGTGGGGCAGACGTCAATGGTACGTACTGGCCCATACTGAAACGTATCGGTATCCGCCGGGTAAAAAGGCTCTCTTAGCGGTACGTTAATATGAACGGGGCCCGCCGGAGAAAGCTGACTGAATGAAACCGCTTCGTTGATTGACCGTTCGATGAACCAGCGGGTATCGGCGTGGCTATAGTCGGCGGGCAGGTCGTAACTCCGTTTAACGTGTGTCCTATATATATAAGGCTGGTCGATGGTTTGGCCATCCTGCTGGTGCAGCCATTCGTGGGGCCGGTCGGCGGTAAATACCAGAAGCGGAACCTGTTGAAAAAAAGCTTCGGCGACAGCCGGAGCCAAATTATAGACCGCACTACCGGACGTACAGATAAGTGCAACCGGTGTCTGGCTTTGCTGGGCAATTCCCAATCCAATAAAACCAGCGGAGCGTTCGTCGGCCACTACGTGAACACGCAGGTGTGGGTGTCGGGCGACAGCCAACGTCAGCGGAGCCGAGCGGGAACCCGGAGAAACAATGACCTCGGAAACACCTTTCTGGTGAAGCAATTCGGCGATATCGATAATAGGCTGTAGAACAGGCATCGGGCAAAATTAATGAATAACCGATACACCCAGACGTTGTGACACAGCGATGTACGGAGATTAAAGGAGATCCGCAGCGAAAAATAAAAAACGCTGTGCATCTCCGTTTCGCTCCGAGCATCGCTGTGTCACAATTAAGCCGTCGTTGCGGTTCGGCGTATGGGCTGGCGTTGCCAGTATGTCAGACTCCGCCACACCCACTCAAGCGGACCAAAACGGTAAATCTGTAGCCATATAGTACTGAAAACCAGGTTAATAGTCCAGACTACAGCCACTACGTAGTAGAGTTGATAAAATTCCAGTTTGCCGAAATACCCCAGCCCGTACCCGTTGAAAAACAGCGTGCAGCAAATCGTTTGGAGGACGTAATTACTGAATGCCATCTGTCCCACATTTTCCAACGCTTTCATCAGCCGCGGCACCACACCTGAGCGGTAAATCAGAATCAGCAGACTGGTATGACCAATCCCGACAAGTGCCCGTTGTAAATCATACCCCAACGTAGGGGTAACCCACTGGCCGGTATACTGGACTGGGTCAATCATCCGCTGCTGCATCAGATACATACCCAGCGCACTTAACGGAAGGCCAATTCCGTAGCCCCCCAGCAACGTCAGCCAATACGTTCGGCTGGGGAGTTTATTGGAAAAGAAGCCCCATTTGAATAATGCCATGCCCAGAAACATCATCGACAGCATGTCCCAGAGGCCGAGATATAAGTAGGTGGAATGAAATCGAATGTTTTCTGACTCAAGTGTTTTGTAAATAGTACCATAGCCAGCGCGCATTTTCTGATTGAACTCCGCCACTTCTTTCCTATTGGGCTTTGAGGCCTTGACAATTTTATCCCAGGCTTCCTTATCTTTTTTCTGCTCGTCGGTCAGCTTTTTGTGCGCTTTTTCCAACGTCACAGCCTGCTGATAATTCTCATATTTACTTCGGAAATCGAGTTGCTGCCGTTCCCGCTTGATTACATTTATTGACAAACAGATCAGCGCACAAAGTAGCAACTGCCGGGGTTTCAGGTTGCGGAAGGGAAATAGGAACAGCCCACAGATTGCGTAATCGAACAGAATGTCACCTACCCATAAAAAAACGTATTCGTGAATGACACCAAACAAAACCATCCACAGCAATCGACGATAGAGGAAATCGGCAGCACTTCCCCCATTCACTTCTTCTTTACGACTGGTGAAAATCAGCATACCGGCTCCGAAAAGCATGGAAAACAACGCCCGCATTTTGCCTTCAAAAAGGATGGTCATCACCGCAAAAACGCTATAATCGGTGCTGCCCGGGCGTAATAAAGGCTCGTGTTCGAGTTGAAGGGCAAGACCGAACAACGGAATATTCATCAACAGAATGCCCAGTAGGGCTACGCCCCGCACGATATCGATGGTCTTGATGCGCTCAATTTGGGAAACGGGATGGGACCACGGTTGGCCCACAGAGGTAGTACCCGTTTCTGGCGAAATAACTGGTGAGGTAGTCATAGTAAATGTTGGCGGAATGTGGCCGAAATATATCCTTAAAACCCTGATTATGAATGATTTTGCTAACTTTCTTTCCAAACGGCAATCGACACGTAAATATCCAGTGTATGACCCGTCAATTCAGGTCTATTTTAGATTTTTGCGTTACTTTGTTTTCGCGACAACGCTTTGTAAACGCCTGGGCATAAACGAAGTTGACGATTGATACGTTATAGTGTCTGAAAACCATAGTCTGTATGAACCGGATTACATTTGAAAACGAAGAGGAAATTCGGGTTAAATCCTTAACTGGCGCCCTGGTCATCTATGGGCTCATGATTGCCCTGTTGTTTCTGGTTCACTGGTCGCAGACGATCCCAAATCCGCCACCGATTCAGTTTGTTGAAGTGAATTTTGGTTTGGATAATCGCGGCAGCGGACGGATTCAGACCTATAATAAAGCATCGGATTCGCCGAATCGGGAAGACGTAAAAGCCGCCGATAAGAAACCGAATCCGAAGATTAATACGACCCCGCGTCTGGAGAAGGTACGTCCTACGCCCAGTCCTAAAGTAGAGGAAGCAAAACCAGCTAAGGTTGCCACCGAAAAACCCATCATTGCCAGTAAAGCCGAAAGTCCGGTAACCACGCCCGAACGCCCTGAACCGAAACGGGTGGAAGCGCCCAAAAATACCGCGCCCGTCGAACAGAAGGCTCCACCCGCTCCCCCCAAAAAAGTGGAGACGGTAAATACGGATGCGCTCTTTAAAAAATCGTCGGGTGGGGGTGGCTCCAATGGAACAGTTGGGAAGGCTTCGGGTACGGGCGGTAACAACAATGGCGACGATGCCGATGGTGTAGGGGATAAAGGAAATCCCAAAGGGAAAATTGACGCCAAAGAATTTTACGGAACGCCGGGAGGAGCGGCATCCGGTGTCGCCTTCGACGTATCGGGCTGGTCGCTGGCGAGTAAGCCGAATGTCAGTGATGAATCAGACGAAACCGGTAAGATCGTCTTCCAGATTAAAGTGGATGGCAGTGGCGAAATCATGACGGTACGTCAGTTGCAGAGTACGGTGAGTCCATCGGTGAGCGAAGTCTATCGGAAGGCCGTTCAACGACTCCGGTTGAGACCCAAGGGAGGAGCTACTCCGCCGACGGCTACCGGAACCATTACGTTTATCATTAAGGCAAAAGATTAATGCAGTATTCGGAAGCCCTCGACTATTTATACAGTCGGCTCCCAGTTTTTCACCGGATTGGATCCAAAGCGCTCAAGCCCGGTTTAGGCAATACCCTGGCCTTGTGCGAAGCCCTCGGCAATCCGCAGGAGAAATTTCGCAGCATCCATGTAGGAGGGACCAACGGAAAGGGAAGTACCTCCCATATGCTGTCGGCCATTTACCAGACAGCTGGTTACCGGACTGGTCTTTACACCTCACCCCACCTGCAATCTTTCACCGAACGTATCCGTATTAATGGAACGGCCATTGATGAGCAGGACGTAGCACGGTTCGTTGTCGAACACCAATCACTCATTGAACGTATTGAACCGTCGTTTTTTGAAGTGACGGTGGCGATGGCATTCGACTATTTCGCTAGCCAGCAAGTCGATGTAGCCATTATCGAAGTAGGATTAGGTGGACGACTGGATTCGACGAACGTACTAACTCCATTGATTTCGGTTATCACCAACATCGGTTATGATCACACCGATATTCTGGGTGATACGTTGCCACAGATCGCGGGCGAAAAAGCGGGTATCATCAAACCCGGTATACCTGGTATTATAGGAGAAACCCATCCCGAAACTGAACCCATTTTTAGTAAAACTGCCCATTTGCTAAAATCACCCATTACGTTTGCCGACCAGACGTATCAGATAGAGGATCGGGGAATCGTAGAGGGCGTTCGGCAACTGAGTGTTACGTATGGGGGAGAGGATAATCACGTCCGAGTCCAAAACTTGTCGCTGGATTTGCTGGGAACGTATCAACTTCCTAATCTCGCTACAGTATTAGCAACGGTGGACAACTTACGTTCACAGTTGCCGGTACGTGAAGAGGACGAAGCCAGGGCGTTGTCGGCCGTTACGTTGCTGACCGGATTGAAAGGACGGTTTCAGATTCTGGGTGACCAACCGAAAGTCATTGCCGATACCGCCCATAACCAACCGGGACTGTTAGCCCTGTTTGAAACGATTGCTACGTTGCCATATGCTACATTGCGGATTATCCTGGGGCTGGTAGCTGATAAGGATCGGGGCAAGGTGCTGTCGGTATTGCCACCAACGGCTGTCTATTATTTTTGTCAGGCACAAACACCGCGGGCCTTAGCTTCTGAAACCCTTCAGACCGAAGCGGCCGAGATGGGCCGATTCGGAGAATCTTATCCAGATGTGAACGTAGCCCTGGATGCTGCCCTGGCAGAGGCATCGACCCATGATTTAATTCTGATTACGGGAAGTAATTACACCATTGCCGAATTAACTAATTTGAACTCGAAACCTTCTACCGTATGAGCATTCGACAATTAGCTTTCGTTCTCCTGACATCCTTATTCTTTTCAGCGCAGGCACAGGTACCCGCGACAACCACTACGGATAAAGTTGAGCAGGAGAAATTCGTTTTTCTCAACAATGGTGCTACTGTTGGGATGATTATTAAATCGGTATTGAAAGCAGATACCAAACGGCTCAAGCTGACCGACCCACAAGTACCCAAAGCAAGAGACGTTATCAGGAAAGCAGTTGTCAGTTATAACGATGGGGTTAAAGCGTTAAAGAAAAGCGGTATGAACCAGAATAAATTACGAACGCTGGCGATTGAGATTGAAACCGAAAAGCTTCGGGGTTATAAACCGCTTCTGACCCCTGAACAGTATACTTTGCTTGTGTCCCAGCATCGTAAAATGTACCCTGAAGCAAAACTGCCTTAGTTGACTAGATGAGGTACAATTCTTAAACGTTGATACTTAACTATTTCTGCTCATGAAAACGCTATCTGTTTATGTAATCCTTTTTGTCGTTAGTGTGCTTTTAGGTTCTTGCCGGGATGGGGAGCTTTCCGAGGACGATAAGAAGTTTATGAGTCTTGCCGGTAGTGCGGGAATCATGGAAGTTGAAATGGGTAAATTAGCCCAGCAACGGGGTGTTCGCCCAGATGTACGACACTATGGCGATCAAATGGTTAAAGAGCATACCGAGATAAATACTGAATTTCTGGAATTAGCCCAGCGCCTGCAAGTGGAAGTGCCCGACGAAATGAATGAAGATAACCAGCGAATGGTACGTGATCTGGCCGCTTTACAAGGAAATCCATTTGATGCGAAGTACATCGACACGATGATTGCTGATCATGGGCTTGCCGTCAAGTTGTTCCAGAAAGCTCATGATGATGCCAAAAACAAGGCGTATAAGAAATGGCTGGCCAAAATGATTCCAGTAGTAGCGCATCACTTAAAAATGGCGGAAAACCTGAAAACTTCCCAGCCGAATTAGTTACTTCAGCTTATTTACTTGCATTAATCCAGACAAATAAGCTGATTATCAGTAAGTTAATATCGCTTTATTAAATCAACCCCTGCACTACGTCAACCACTCCGGTTGACGTATTAATTTACAACCGTGACAAGACGAAAAACCCATCGTTTTCTGCAAAATGCGGAAAGCCCGAATGTTATTGAAGTTGGTAAACCACTGTATAAAGCAATTCGTGGTCGCTGGCGCACCGATTATTTTAAAAACGAGAATCCAATTGTGCTTGAGTTAGCCTGTGGCAAAGGTGAATATACAGTAGGGTTGGGGCAGGCCTTTCCGAATACGAATTTTATTGGTGTCGATATCAAAGGCGACCGGATAGCGAGGGGATCGAAAGCGGCCCAACAGTTTGGTTTAACGAACGTAGCGTTTCTACGTACCGACATTAATTTTCTACTCGAGTTTTTTGCTGAGCAGGAGGTAGACGAAATCTGGATTACGTTCCCTGATCCTATGCCTCGGCCTAAACAGGAAAAGCATCGTTTAACACATCCCCGCTTTTTAACTTTGTACAAACAGGTTTTGAAGGCCAGTGGTACGTTACATTTGAAAACTGACAATCCTGAATTATTTAATTATAGTTTACAACAATTAAAAGCAGAAAAAATACATCATTTACAATTTACAACCGACTTGTATAATTCACATTTAAATACAATTCACATCGGTATAAAAACTAAATACGAACAATTGTTTTTTGATAAAGGATTTACAATTAACTATTTACAATGCAAAATGGGCGCGATTTAACTTTATCGCGCCCATTTAATGGTTATTTACTTATGTAATTAATTTACATCTGACATTTTAAAGAAAGGCAGATGGAGTCTTCTAGAATAGGCTTGCAATCAGGTCAGCCGCCCGGCTCGAGTAGCCATATTCGTTGTCATACCAGCCAACAACTTTAGCTAGATTCCCGTTTACAGCGGTTAGTTTTGAATCGAAAATGCAGGAGTGAGGATTGCCAACAATATCAATTGAAACGATTTCATCCGTGTTGTACTCCAGAATGCCTTTTAGTGAAGTTTGAGAGGCTTCTTTAATTGCATTGTTTATCTCCTCAACAGATGCTGATTTTTTCAAGATAACGGTTAAATCCGTCAAAGAGCCATCGGGAGTAGGAACGCGGAGCGCATTACCATCCAATTTACCTTTTAATTGAGGCAACACTAAACCAACAGCTTTAGCAGCTCCTGTGGAAGTTGGTACAATCGATAACGCAGCCGCACGTGCCCGACGTAAATCGGAGTGCGGAGCATCCTGTAAATTCTGGTCGGCAGTGTAGGCGTGAATCGTGGTCATGTAGCCCTTCTCAATACCAAACACATCATCAAGAACCTTGGCCATCGGAGCCAGGCAATTCGTCGTACAGGAAGCGTTTGAGATAATCGTCTCATCGCCCGTCAGTGTGTCTTCGTTAACGCCTAATACGACCGTTGGAATGTTTCCCTTCGCCGGTGCTGAGATAACTACCTTCTTTGCACCAGCCTGTAAATGCATACCAGCACCAGCTTCATCTACAAATCGCCCCGTAGATTCAAGTACTACGTCGATTTCTAATTGTTTCCATGGAAGATTTTTAGGATCCCGTTCTGCATAAGCGTGAATCCGATTTCCATTCACTGTTAAACTCTCGCTGTCTGAAGAAATCTCACCAGTAAATTTTCCATGTACGGAATCATATTTCAATAAGTGCGCAAGAGTCGCATTATCAGTAAGGTCGTTAATGGCGATTATGTCAATGTTTTCTTTTTCCAGTAATCGTCGGAACGACAGGCGTCCGATACGGCCGAAGCCATTAATAGCAACGCGTATTTTTTTCATGAACAGAGAAAATGATTTGTTTTCGGGGCCAAATATAAAGATTTATAAGCCTATAACACATTCGTATTAGTAATCATTCCTTTAGTATTTAAAGGAATGGATGTTTAGCAAATGGATATATAAGGCAGTTTTTTAGCATAATACAAGATAAATACTAAATTATATTAGCTAAATTAGTAAATAATACTAATTATGTTTAGTAAATACTAAGTATTATACTAATTCCATCCTGAAATGTATTATAATACTAATTTTATGGTATTCATTTTTATTAGCAATCACTAGGGTAGGAGGTATATTCTTAAAGTTAATTAACCGTTTCGAACTGTCCTTATTAGCTATTAAATACTATTAGGATTCTCTATCTTTCCCAGTATAATATTTTTAGGTTTATTCCTTTATTGGTACATTAGCAGCTCGATATAACATCCAAATAGGCATTCACTATTCGTTTTTAACATAAATGAGTGTCCCCCCTGTTTAGATAGCTATAAAAGCTATTTTTAGCGCTCTTCCTTTCGATTCTATTAATTATCATTCTTTTAGCGTAATCGGTATTCATACGTCTTGAAATAGATTAGTAAAGAAATTCCACACGTTAAGTTGAAAATTTTCCCCAGTTTCTCTGGATAAGCCTGCAATAGTGATTAGTATAAATTCTTTATTACACTGGGCTAAACATCCTTTATAGCTTACTTTTTTAGCTTATTGAAACGGTAAGATTTAAGCCATAAATCATATATTGCTATTACTTCTTATAGGTGTGTCTATACCTAACAATTTTCTTAAATGAATTTCCGATTTCAATAAAAGCATTGTACAGCGGGTACGAGGTCATATCAGTAGGGTTTCAATAACGACTCCTTATCGTTTTCATCTACCTATTTCCCGAATCCATGTACCGACTTTGATCCCTAATTATTCTAACAATTTCTAGTACACTGGAATTCTGCCTACCTGATTGGCTTTAGCTGGGCAGGCGATATCATCCAAGCGGACCAGAACTTGGTTTATTCTGTGTATGCCCAAAAATGCACAACGGCATATTTTTTGCTTTATATTCTACGAAAGATACTTTGAAATAGGAGGTCACACATCTAGCTTGCATTTGAATTCATGACTTGACAGAGACCGCTCATTCCTCTTCTAATTAATATTTTAAGATGGTTATGTTTTAACTATACATGTCTTCTGCTTACCTTTGAAAACGAAGGATAATAAGGCTATATAATATTGATGTACAGCAATATAAAATTTGGTCAATTTTATAACTATGGTCTTATCAGGAGTTTACAGCATTTTATATAAACCTTTACTTTAATTAAATGACCCAAGAAATTGAACATTTATGGGCTAACCGTGAATTGTTAGCCAACCCGGAATCGACTCAGCTTATTCAGGGCATAATAAAAAAATTAGATAGGGGGGAGCTTCGAGTAGCTACACCACCTGGTGAAGAAGGTGGTTCCTGGACTGTTAATGAGTGGATAAAAAAAGCTATCCTCCTTTATTTCGTCAGTCAGCAGATGCGGACAGAGGAGGTAGGTATTTTTACATTCAATGATAAAATTCCGCTGAAGACCAATTTTGCCGAAGCCAAGGTTCGGGCTGTTCCACCGGCTGTTGCGCGCTATGGATCTTATCAGGCACCCGGTGTTATTCTCATGCCATCGTATGTAAACATTGGGGCTTACGTTGACGAGCGGACTATGGTAGATACATGGGCCACGGTAGGAAGCTGCGCCCAAATTGGCAAGGATGTTCACCTCAGCGGTGGGGTAGGTATAGGGGGAGTACTAGAGCCACCCCAGGCCGCGCCCGTCATTATTGAAGACGGCGCCTTTATTGGTTCTCGCTGCATTGTAGTGGAGGGTGCTCACATTGGCAAACGAGCTGTGTTAGGAGCAGGGGTTACTATTACCGGCTCTACTAAAATAATTGACGTGACGAGTGCTAATGCAGTCGAATATAAAGGACACGTTCCTGCTAATTCCGTAGTCATACCAGGAAGCTATGCTAAACAATTCCCTGCCGGAGAATTTCACGTGCCATGCGCTATTATCATTGGGCAACGTAAAACGTCAACCGATTTGAAAACGTCGCTTAATGATGCGCTACGTGAAAACAACGTATCAGTGTAGTTGTAAATTGACAAATTACCGATACATTAGTCATACTATTGACAGTATATTCAATCGTAGCACTTTGTGAAATGTCAATAATGCAAGAACGTACTGTATACAAAAGAAAAGTGGTCAATGTTGAACTATAACATTGACCACTTTTCTTTTGTATACAGTATGCTTTGTTCATCCAATAGCTTTATACAAACGTGCATTCACAATTTTTATAATTTACAGAATCGATTTGTATTTATATTTGTGATGATCGATTTAACTTCTGACGCGATGACTATTAATGACAAGATTAAACAAATCCTGATCGATAAAAACCTCACACCATCTTATTTTGCTGATGAGATTGGTGTACAGCGTTCCAGTATCTCACACATTTTATCAGGACGTAACAGACCTAGCTTTGATATTATTCAAAAAATAATCCGGCGTTTCCCCGAGTTGGGATATGATTGGATTATGGAAGAGGACAACATACAATCTAATCAGATACCTTCATCAGGTTATGGAAACCGTCCCAATAACAATCGACCAGCAACAGATCGGAGAGATCCGTACGCAGCAACTAGTCAGTTACCGTTTTCGTATGTAAATCAACCGTCAGGCGTTCGTACGCAACGTAACGAAATTCCTCCCGCAACAACGCCCGTTAGTCCACCTGTACAATATATTGAACCAGCCAGCGAATCGACCAACACGTCAGAACCAGTTATAAATTCAAATGCTCAGGAGAAGAAAGTCGAACGTATCTTAATCTTCTATACAGACGGTTCATTTCGGGAATATATGCCCACAACCTGAACTCTGTTTTCTACGTAAAAAATTTCCTGAAAATTTTTCTAAGGGACTTGATTTAGCTTAACGAGGATCTGGTTTCGATTAGAATGTATCGCTTTAGTGAACAATTGATTCAAATTCATTTATCCGCTAATTAGCAGGATTCGTTACGGCTAATTTATAATGAGTTAGTACATTTCTGCGCGTCGACTAAACCGTCTATAATGTTTGTTTATTTATTCAATAAAGACTTTCGATAACACGTAAAAATGCCTCTCTTACTATAATTAAGGCATTTTTTGACGTCAAATTACCTAACTCTCTGTAAAGCAATACTTTACTGTTCCACGTGGATAAAGTGTGGATAATACTGTTTATATGTCCCGCTTAAACTAGTACGTTAAGTGGATTTCAGACTTACTTAAATTGTTGTATAATTTATATTATGTTAAGTAAAGTTTTTAAAGAATAGGGCCAGCATCGGCCAGCCCTACCTTTCTCTATTCTGCACAAACTACTTTCTTCTCCTCATACTGCTTGAGGATATTCTGCAGGTTGGTCAAATTCTCGGTTACCTCAGCTTCTTCTTTAATGGATTTAGCTTTCGTGAAATAAGGTAGTGCCTGTTTGAATTTGCCACATATCCTACCTTCAACCTCTTTTCCTTTAGCCTGGTAATCTTTCATATCCATAGCCGCCAGTTCCTTATTCAGTTCAGCACCTTCATTATAGTAGAAAACACCTAATTGATAATTAGCATCGTAATTGTTCGGATCAACAGCAATCGCTTTATCCAGATAGACTTTCTCCTGCTTCTTGTCTTCGGCTATCTTTTGTTTAAGCGGCCCAATTTTTTGCGAGGCATCCGCTGAAGCCGTTGAATTGGAAGCTGCCGCCTTAGCATCCGTTTCAAGTTGCGCTATAGCTGCTTTTTGCTCCGTGCTCTTCTTCTGTACATCGGCTAACTGACGTTTGAGCTCCGCATTTTTAGGCTGTTTCTTAATTGCCGCCGACAACCGGGTTACTTCACTGTTATAGGTTTCGGCTAATGCTTTGGCGTCGGTAAGTTGTTTGTTTACCGAACTTCCTTTCTTGGAATCGCCTTCCAGTTTGCGAAGCTCTTCCGACGATTTGCTCGCCATGTTATTATAAATAATCGACAGGTTTACCAGATTCTGTACGTTGTTCGGATCCTTCTCCACCATCTGCTTCATCCCCGCAATGGCGTCATCCATCCGGTTAGCCGATAGCCAGATGTTAATCTTTTCGTTCGACAAATCCTTATTCGTTGGCGCCAGGGCAATACCTTTATCCAGCGTAGCCAGAGCTTTGTCGATTTCATTATCCGAGCGATAGAGTGTCGCCAGCGAGCCATAGATGGTTGCGTCTTTCCCACCGCTGGCTACGTACTTTTCTAATTGTGCCTTCGCCGTAGCATTGTCTTTCACCTGCTGAGCAGCAATGGCGCTATACAACGGTGCCAGCGTATCTTTAGGGTTAATCTCTCCTGCCATCGACAAAGATTTCAGCGCATCACCATAATTCTTGCTCTGAAATTTAGCTACCCCCTGCTGCATAAAAGCATTATAAAGCGTCGGGCTTTTCAAGGCATCTTCCGCTTCTTTGGCTAGCTTGCCGGGAGCACCTTTCTTATCTTTATCTAACTCGACTACTTTCTTGTAAGCATCGTAAGCAGTTGTAGCAGCTGCCGAATCCAGCTTAATATTGCCACCGGCGGCAATACCTTCATACGTTTTGGCACGGGCCATCCAGGTAGCGGCCTTAGCACTGGATTTGGCGTCCGTAATATCCTTATCACTCTTTTCTTTTTCCTTCTTAATAGCGTCCTGAGCAGCCTGATCAACTGCAGGCGCACCACTTTGCTGCGCCTGCACACCTGCCGACAGACAACACGCGACGAGAATCAAAAAAACTGGTTTCATGTGTAAAATGGGGTTGTGTTTTCCTTAATTAGAAACGAAATTACGGAATCTGTCTGTATAAGCATGCTAAGCCTAAAAATGTTTGAGCCATTCGCTTGATTTTTACATCAGGCCGAATGGCTCAACTGGCTTATTTATAAGTGTTTATACCTACTATTCTTCTTGTGCTACTTCAGGTTCAGCAGGTTTGCCCTCCTCCCCTTCTTCTTCCTGACGAATTTTCGTTACCGAAGAGATCTCGTCATCCTCACGTAGGGTGATGAGTCGAACACCCTGTGTGTTACGTCCAATCACGCTGATTTTGTTCACTGGCGTCCGAATGGCAATTCCTGATTTATTGATAATCATCAGGTCATCATTGTCTGCTACGTCCAGTACAGCCACCAGTCTGCCCACTTTTTCGGTCACCTTCAACGTACCAACGCCTTTTGCGCCCCGGTTGGTAATTCTATATCCTTCAATTTCGGAGCGTTTGCCGTAGCCTTTCTCCGACACGACCAGCAACTGAGCTTCGGACGAGTCGATACACACCATCCCTACTACGTGGTCGGTCTTATCCTCATCATCGAGCGAAATCCCGCGAACACCCGCTGCGGTACGTCCCATCGGGCGCACCCGGCTTTCGTGGAAGCGAACGGCCTTACCAGCACTGGAGGCAATCACGATTTCGTTGTTGCCGTTGGTCATGCAGACACCAATGAGTTGGTCGTCTTCATCGATGGTGATGGCGATGATCCCGTTCTGACGGGGGCGTGAGAAGGCTTCCAGCATGGTCTTTTTGATAGTTCCCTGCCGCGTACACATCACAATGTAATTATTGTTGATGTAGTCCTCGTTTTTAAGATCCGTTACGTTAATGACCGCCCGTACCTTATCGCCCGATTCGATATTGATGAAATTCGCCAGCGGACGACCTTTGGCAGTACGTGATCCTTCGGGCAATTGGTGTACGGGTAACCAGTACAGCCGACCACGCTGGGTAAACACCAGCAACGTATTGTGCATGGTGGCCGTGAACAGATGCTCCGTAAAATCTTCTTCTTTGGAAGCCGCTGCTTTAGCCCCTACTCCTCCCCTGCTCTGCGACCGGTATTCGGTTGTTGGCGTGCGTTTGACGTAGCCTTCGTGCGAGATGGTGATAACCATATCCTCATCGGCAATCAGAGAAAGATCGCTGATGTTACCGTCGCCCAGGGCGTTGATGGCCGTCCGACGTTCGTCGCCATAGCGCGCGCGGATGTCGATCAGTTCTTCTTTGATGACCTGTCGTTTGCGCTCCTCACTCGCCAGAATGGCGCGAAGTTCGTTGATTTCACGCATCAGCTCGTCGTACTCGGCCTGTAGCTTATCGCGTTCCAGACCGGTGAGCCGTTGCAGACGCATTTCCAGAATGGCTTTGGCTTGCAGGTCACTCAACGAGAATTGGCTCATCAGACCCGTCCGGGCAATCTCCGCATCACGCGAGGAACGTATTAGGTTGATCACCGCGTCGATGTTATCGAGCGCAATCAACAGACCTTCCAGGATATGCGCCCGTTTTTCGGCCTCCCGCAGTTCGTACTGCGTCCGGCGGGTCACTACGTCGAAGCGGTGTTCGACGTAGTACTTCATCATATCCTTCAGATTCAGCACCATCGGGCGTCCTTTCACGAGCGCTACGTTGTTGATGCTAAAGGACGATTGCAGGGCCGTATGCTTATACAGGTTGTTGAGTACTACGTTCGGAATCGCATCCTTACGCAGGTCATATACCACACGCAGTCCGTCGCGGTCCGATTCATCGCGAAAGGCGGTAATACCTTCGATTCGTTTTTCGTTGATGAGATCGGCCGTCTTTTCGAGCATCACCGCTTTGTTCACCATGTACGGCACATCCGTTACGATGATCTGGGTTTTGCCCTTATTTTCTTCGATGGTGGCATTGGCCCGCATCACGACGCGCCCGCGCCCCGTCATAAAGGCCGACTTCACCCCTTCCATGCCGTAGATGGTTGCTCCGGTCGGAAAATCCGGCGCTTTCACGTACTGCATCAACTCTTCTACGGTGATGTCGTTGTTATCCAGATAGGCAATGATACCATCGACTACTTCGGTCAGGTTATGAGGAGCCATATTGGTGGCCATCCCCACGGCAATTCCCGACGACCCGTTTAGGAGCAGGTTGGGAAGTTTGGCCGGCATAACCGTCGGTTCTTCCAGCGAATCATCGAAGTTGGGCTGAAAATCGACGGTTTCTTTATAGATATCGTTCAGCAGTTCTTCAGCGATACGTTTCAGACGCGCTTCCGTATACCGCATCGCAGCTGGTGAATCACCGTCGATCGAACCAAAGTTACCCTGGCCATCAACCAGTGGGTACCGCAGCGACCAATCCTGCGCCATACGTACCATCGTATCGTATACCGAGGCATCGCCATGCGGGTGATATTTACCCAGCACTTCCCCCACAATACGAGCCGATTTCTTGTGAGGTTTATTATAACTAACGCCCAGTTCGGCCATACCGAACAGCACCCGGCGATGGACCGGCTTCAGACCGTCGCGTACATCGGGTAACGCCCGCGAGATGATAACTGACATCGAATAATCGATGTAGGCACCGCGCATTTCGTCCTCAATGTTTATGGGAATAATGTTACTGGGAGATTCGAGGTCGGGAGTTTCTTCCGCCATTTGTTAGAAGGAGTTTCGCAAAAAATTACTATTCAAACGCCTGGCATTTGCCTGGCACACCTTATAGACAAATATACAAATTTTTCGGGACAAAACAGAAATAATCCCGCAAACAGGCAAGAAAATAGGTAAAAACAGGCATTAAATTATCATTTCTACCCCCGAAGAATGTGGTTACATCCATCTACCTATCATCTAAGTGAAATACAATTCTATTTCAACGAAAATGTAGGAAAGTTGTAAGGTTATAGGGTTGTTGTAGAGACAAGGCATGCCTTGTCTCTACTTTAATCTCGGATCAAACACGAACGGTTCGGTACGTAGCAACTGGATTTGCGAAAAATCGGGATGAGCGGGATTGAGCAGGTAATTCCATTCGTTTGGGATAATGGCCGACGGCACTTTCAGCACGGCAGTTCGGCCGTTTTGGAGCCACTCCCCTCCTATCCGCTGGCAGGTATCGTACTGCCGGAACTCAAACCAGTCGGCAGGCAGACTGTCGGTTGTGATGGTTTCTATATCCAGTTCATCCGTTACGTCGATGACCATCACTCGAAAATCGGCCAGAAGCCCCTCCCCGCTTCGGTGTACTACGTTCTCCAGACAAGCCAATGCCCGCGTCGCAGCCGTATAAATAACCATTTGCCCACGCTCATTCCAGCGGGCGGCTCCTCCTGAAGCAACCAGACGGTTGGCATACTGGGTTTTGGTAATCCGGTAGACGAGCATGGGGCAAGGGACTCGGGGCACAGGGAATAAGGGCGTGCTACGTTATATTGGGGGAACACCTTAGGCCAGGTCGCCGTATTCGATACGTATCAGTTCGTCGAAAATGAGGTCGATGCCGCCGGATGTGTGGAGCAGGTCAAATGGAATTTGATTACCTAATCCGTAGGCGGGTTTGTCCATCCAGCGACGAAAGGCGGATGCCGATCCGAAAACCGACTCGCCTAGTTGAAACAGCGCCATGATTTTAAGCACTTTTTCGCTGTCCTGTGGATTGAGTTTCTTTTTCTCGCGTTCGTACCGCTGGAATGTTTTGAGGGACGTATCGAATACCTCAGCGAGTTGCTCGCGCTTGTAACCTGTTAACTCGGCAATCTCGAAAAAACGGGTCGCCGGAATTCCTTTCAGGGCCAGAAAGACAAGGGCTGTGCGGTTCGATGGTATCATACGACAAACATAGGAATTTTGTCTGACAAACACAGAATTTTGTCCAACGGTTCACCGTTTCCTATCTTCCTCAAACCTAAATAGGTATTATTGGTTGTAGGTATAGATCAACTAATTTCAATACGTTATGAAAAAGGTAAGTATAATGCTGCTGCTGGCCGTCAGCACCTTGAGTTTCCAGGCCTGCAACGACAAAAAACAGGAAAGTGCCGACAGCGTAGAAAACGCGGATTCGACGAATGAAGCGAAAGAAGAAGCCGGTACCGGTCAGGGTGACGACACGAATGAATTTGCCGTAAAAGCCGCCAACGGCGGGATGCTGGAAGTAGAACTGGGTCGGCTTGCTCAGGAAAAAGCGGCTAGTCAGGATGTAAAAGATTTCGGTGCGATGATGGTGAAAGACCACTCGAAAGCCAATGAGGAATTCAAATCCATTGCCGCCACACACAACATCACGCTACCTTCTACGCTGGGTACCGAAGAACAGGAACACGTCAATGAAATGGCTAAATTATCGGGCGCTGAGTTTGATAAGAAATACGTCAGCATGATGGTCAACGACCACAAAAAAGACATTGACTTATTCAAAAAAGCGGCTGACGATGACGATACGAATCCGGCCGTTAAAGAGTTTGCCCGCAAAACCTTACCCACGCTGCAAGCTCATATGGACCGCATCAACGCCATTGATAAAGCCATGCAGTAATCCGCAGCGATTACAGGAACGTAATACCAATTATTTCAGAACGTATCAACCCGCGCCAGTTGTCTGAACGCGGGTTGATACGTTTAGGACAGCTACGTAGCAGCGCTGCTCGCCATGATTCACTACGTTGCTATAAACCAAGCCGGAGCCGACTACCTGCCTGATACCGAAGCAACTGACCGGCGATGAAAATCAACCGTTTGGCCTGGGCTGAATAATTCGCGGGTAACGTAACGGTATGACTAAGTCGAACGGCATCACTGCTTACCGGTACGCGACCGCAGGACCACACACTGGGGTCATCCCAGGAACCCGTCTGGGATGGTTACCATGCCCATAGTCGTTCCCTGAAACTCGAAAGCGCCCATGTCAATGGTACGTTGCCGACGGGGGTTACCGGCCAGATCCGTTAGGGTCGTATTCAGGCTATTATTTCCCGCGTCGATGGCTGGTGAACAGGCATTGAGTTGTGGATCATTATCGCTCACAAAAGGAGAAATAGTAGTTGTTATGTTATTTCCTCCATCGGTATAGTCAGTCAGGCCAGGCTCCAGCAGCGAGTATTCCACGGTTAAGGTACTATTGCTAGAATAAAATGTTTGGGAGCCTTTATTTCTAAAGACCACACAGTTAATTAAACGGGGAGTTGATGCAGTGCTGTAGACGGCTACACCCGGAGAATGATAGGTATTATTCAAGATCGTAACATTAGTCAGGAGCGGACTACAGGTACCATTTGTGCCAATATTACGTATTGCGCGGTGTTCATTTCCCTGAAAACAAACATTGGTCAGCACAGGATTACTCGTACCTCCCTCCGTGCCATCATTGTGCATACCAGTACCATAATTAGCCTCAATTCGAACGTTGGTCAGCACAGGGCTACTCGTACCGGCGTAGCCATCATTGTAGATACCACCGCCCGCGTTATTGATAAAAAGAACATTGGTCAGCATAGGGCTAGCGTTGCCGCCATTCCGCCCCATATTATACAGGCCTCCTCCGTAAAATCCATCATTTCGGATCAGGATGATATTGGTCAGTGAGGGACTGCTGCTGTTCCCGCTACCACTGCCATCGTTCTGAATACCACCAGACGTATCTAATAACTTGTCACTTCCTCCCGTAATAACTACGCCATCCAGGCGTGTCTGCGAACTGGCATTCTTAAATTTGACTACGTAATTGCTGTTGTCCCAATTGGTACTCAAATCCGCGATTTCACCTGATAACGTAGTACTGGAAGGAAACGTAGTACATGTAGTCGTTCCGGCCACGTAGCCACCATAGATCTGTACCCCACTCGGAATGAAAAAACTTCGACTGCGGTCAGCACCAATGGTTGGTTTGTAGAGACCCGCTCCCAGCAGGAACGTAACACTGCTACAGGCCGTACTAATCATCTCTTGCAGGAATGAGCTCGATAACGCATTGGCCCAACTGCTGCCATCCTGCATACCGGCTCCTCCAGGGGTTACGTAAACCACTTTGTTGCAGAAGCCTGCCATCTGGTATTCAAACGCCCCCATATCGATACGTTCGTACATAATACGTGGCCCGCCAGCCAGATCCGTAGATGGCCCGCCAATTCCTGTATAAGCGGCATTACCCCCACCGTTAATAGCTGGGCTTGGAAGACGGAGCTGCAGATTGGTCGTGCTGACAAAGGGCGTGGTAGTTGTAGTCAGCGTGTTGCCGCCATCGGTGTAGCCTGTTACACCCGTTTCCAGCAGGGAGTAACGCGTACCGTCAACGTACTACCCGAGGGCGTATAGAACGTATTGGCGCCATTGTTGCCAAAAACGACTCCGTTGGTTGATGTGTTCGCATGAAGGAGTACGTTGGCAAGATTGGGATTACTTTGATTACCACTGCCACTGCCGTCGTTATAGATGCCGCCCCCCTGACCGTTCGGAGCCGCGGCCTCGGCAAATCCTCCCGTGATAACCACCCCTTCGAGCCGGGTATTGGCACTGGCGTTGCGGAACATCACAACGTGGTAGCTATTGTCGGAGACAAGCCCTGGCGATCCAATGTCGCCCGAGAACGTAGTACCGGAAGGCGTAGTGATGCGGTTGGTAGTGCCCGCTACGTAGCCGCCATACACCTGCACGCCACTGGGAATGAAAAAACTTTTCGTCGGGTCGCTGACAGCGGCAGGCGTATATTCACCGGCACCGACCAGAAACGTACCACTCGTGGCCGTAGCTAAACGGCTTTGCAGCGACGTACCGGGCAGCGCATTGGCCCACGACGAGCCGCTCTGGTTACCCGCTCCCGCAGGTGTTACGTAGATAATCTGTGCCTGACTAAGTTGGCTCATCAGGAAGAGCAGACCAAAAGTCAGAAAGCGTAAAGCTGAGTACATGGGTTAGCTGGTTTAACGTAGTGATACGATTTGTACATTGATTTCGTAGTGCTGACAGACGGGCGGTGCTACGTAGTACTGAGCCAGATGCGACAACAGCGTTTGCAGAAAGCCATCGGCATCGGCCCGCTGACGGTCCTGCTCCGACTCCCAGACCAGCGCCAGTTGAGAATGTCCACTGGCCGGATTACTCCAGAGTCGGGCACTCACAAAGCCTGGTTGTCGGCGCAGGGCCGGGGCAATTGATTCGCGGACGTAGTTGATGGCTTCCTGCCGATCAGCCTTGCCAAGCTGTCCTTCCAGCGTTCGCACGTACATGGATTAGAAGCGAAAAGTCTGGAAGCAAAAGTGGCGGAGAAAGGACGTAGCGTGTGAGCTCAAATGTCGCCAATGTGGCTACACATGTCGCATCGACCGAAAAAATGACAAAAAAATGGCGGTTTGCTCAGGCTGAACGCTGCGTGCGGGCAAATTCGGTGGGGGTAATTCCGTAAAGATCCCGGAAGCACCTGGCGAAATAAGAGCCGCTTTCGAAGCCTACCCGATCGGCGGTTTCTAAACTGGTCAGGCCCTGACGTAACAGGTTCGTAGCTGTTTTGAGCCGGTAATTACGGACCAGTTCGATAGGCGACAGGCCGGTAAGGGCTTTCACTTTTCGGTGGAGATGGCCCCGGCTGATGGCCACCTGATCGGCCAGTTGTTCGATGGTAAATAATGGATTGCCCAGGTTGGCCTGCAACGTAGCATAGAGCTGCGTCAGAAAAGGGTCGGGCAGTGGAGCGGGTTGCGTTGCTTCAGACGGCTCGGCCTGCGTTAACTGCTGCCGGAGCCAATCGCGCTGCCGCCGACGCTGCTCCAGAAGGTTATGCACCCGCAACTGTAATTCCGCTACGTAGAACGGTTTCGTGAGGTAATCGTCGGCCCCCTGCGCCAGCCCTTCCAGCCGATTTTCGAGGCTTACTTTGGCTGTCAGCAGCATCACGGGAATGTGACTGGTGCGAACGTCGGTTTTCAGCTGGCGACAGAGTTCAAAACCATCCATCTGTGGACCGGACTGGACAGGCATCATTACGTCCGAAATGATCAGATCGGGGCCATGTTCCAGCGCCTGTTCCAGACCATCCTGCCCGTCAACGGCCCGTCGGACGTAGTAAGTGGCGGGTAGACTCTGGGTAATGACCCGCGCCAGTTCGTCATTGTCTTCCACCACCAATACGTTAATGGCTACGTCACTGACTTCAGTTTGATGAACGAAATCTGGTTCAGATGGCGGAGTTTGCATTTCGGCTTTCCGATAAGGCAGGGTTACAAAAAATGTAGTTCCTTCCTGCTCCCGGCTTTCAACACGAATTGTACCCTGCTGAAGAAGAACAAGTTCCTTTACCAGCGCCAGTCCGATACCCGTCCCTGGATTTTCGCTCTCCTTCGATTGGGCGGCCATTCCGGCTTGGGCTGACCCAGACCGCCCCTGATAAAAGCGGTCGAAGATGTGCGGAAGCTGATTGGCGGGAATACCGATTCCGGTGTCGGCAACGCGCAGTTCTACACCCTTATCCAGTTCGGTTAACGTAACGCTAATACTGCCCGTATGGGTAAACTTGAGCGCATTCGCCGTTAAATTATACACGATACGTTCGAGCTTGGCAGCATCGAACCAATGACTCCCCGCTACGTTCGAGTCAAACGTGAGCGTAATTCCCTGTGTCGTAGCGGCTTCCGTGAGCGGAAATAGCCAGTTGGCAATGCATTCGGTCAATTCCCCAGCTGACTCGTGCAGGGGCATTACGTTCGCTTCCAGCCGCGATAAATCCAGCAGTTGATTGATCAAACGTAGTAACTGATGCGCATTCTGTTCAATTGTCAGTAACCGACGACGCGTACGAGGTTCAGAATTTTCGCTCACGAGCTGTTCGGTAGGCGCCAGAATCAGCGTCAGTGGTGTTCGAAATTCGTGGGTGATGTTCGCAAAGAAACGGGTTTTCATGGCATTTGTTTCCCGCAGTTGTTCGGCTTCCTGCTGATTCAGCCGAACCGATTGCTGAAGTTTGATCCGGTTCACCCACAACCTCAGTAAGCCATAAATCAGGCCGAAAATGGCGATTGAATACAGTACGTAAGCCCACCAGGTTGCCCAAAGCGGGGGACGTATCGTGATGTCCAGCCGACGAACGTAGTGACTCCAGCGCCCCGATGTGTTCGAGGCATTCAGCAGTAATACGTAGTGATCGGACGGAAGATTGGTGTAGGTCGCCAGCGGCTGGTCGGTGATTTTCCAGGTTTCTTCCAGACCTTCCAGCCGGTAACGGTAGCGATTTTTGTTACGTCGGTTGAACTGTAAGGCAGCGAATCGGGCCGTAATAAAGTTCTGATTGTAAGGCAGGGTAATCTGCGTAACAGCCTGTATAGGCAGCGAATCCAGCAACGTAGCAGAAGCGGGTTCGTTGTTAATTTGCAGATCGGTCAGTTCAACAGGTGGCGCAAACGTATCCTGATCGATTCGGTTCGGATTGAAGGCCGTAATCCCTTCCAGCCCGCCCATCACGATGCGATTATCCGGAAGTTGAATGTAGTGATACCGATTAAATTCATCGGCCAGTATCCCGTCATCACGTGTGAAATTCCGGGTTGTAAACGTGCGTGTGTTAAATCGACAGATGCCTTTGTTCGTACCCAGCCACAACGCATCTTTCCCAACCGGAAGGACCGAATAAATGACATTGTTGGGCAAACCCTCCGTAACCGTAAACCGACGGCTTTCGCCCGTTCGTTTATCAAATGCGCACAGACCGCTACCAAACGTACCAATCCAGAGCCGGTTCGGGTGCTGTGGGTCAGGAGCCATTGAATACAGTACGTTGCTGCTCATCGAACGGACATTGCCAGGCTGGTTGGCATAATGCCGAAGTTGCCCGGTTCGCCGGTCGAGCCGCCAGAGACCCGTTCGATACGTAGCCAGCCAGAAAGCTGCGTCGTCGACGACGACCAACATGACCTGGCCTGTCTGCCGGACCGGAATGCGGAACGGCGACAACTGCCAGTTTGCCTGTGAATCACTGTATTGCCAGACTAAGGAATCATACACGGCCCACACCTGCCCCTGCGGATCGGTGGCTAACGGACAGGGAATCCCCTCGGTGTCTTTAGTCGAGAACGTAACGGGAAGCCGGAGCCGGTCGGTTGTTCGGGTTTGCCGATTGAGTCGATAGACGTCCGAACTACCCGCATTCCACCATAGGTTCTGCTGTTTATCCAGCGTGTACCGAAACAGGTAACTGCTCAGATTCTGCAAAACGCTTTGGGGTGGAAACTGTCCATAGAGCCCACCTAGCCAGTGCGGTGTCAGTAAATCGACATGAAAGGAATGATGGTAAGGGGCCGCCAGAAACGGATTGGGGCGTAAATCATATTTGCGGATTCCAGAACCGTTGGTACCTTCCCACAGTACGTCGGAGCGGTCGACCCACAGACTTAATCCCTCTTTTTGCCGTAGGTTCACATCCGGTTCCTGCTTCGTCAGAATTTGTACGCCTTCCGTTTTGGTGAAGCGACAAAGCTTGGTTGCCAGTTCGAAATAGATCGTTCCCCGACTGTCGGCAACAAAATGAAGACCATGCCACTTGTATTCCTGAACGGCTGGCATGGGATAAACATGACGCTGCCCCGTTTTTTGAATGCAGGTCAGGGCCTGATGGGTAGCCACCAGCAGTTCGCCCGTAGGCATGGCCCCAATGTCGTAAACTCTGCCTTCCGGTAATGCACTCGACAGGTTTGCCCCATTTCGATAGGGCTGAAATCGACGGGTTGTTTCATCAAAGCGATCCAGTCCACGGTCTGTACCGACCCAGATGGCCCCGTCGGTGGATTCGGCAATGCTGGTCACCAACGTACCACTTATGACGCCGGAAGAACCAGGCGAATGTTCATAACGCTGTGCCTGTTTAGTCGTCAGGTTGATGCAGATAAGGCCGGCTGGTTGCGGCAATACCATCCACAGGCGGTTCCGGCGGTCGATGTGGAAATGAGTGGGTTTCTGATTGCCCAGCCATTTTTTGTAAGCAGGCTGACGCGAAAAGTGCGTAAATCGTTCGGTTTTTGGGTCGACGATATCGATACTGTTGTCATCGCAGGTGATCCAGATACGTCCCCAATGATCCAGCGTCAGGTCATTGACGCCCGCAAAAGAGAGCGATGGGCGGCCATTCGGGTCAGGCTGGAACACTTTAAATTGCTGACCATCGTAGCGACATAGTCCATCGCGGGTAGCCACCCAGATAAACCCCTGCCGATCCTGTACGATGCCCGATACAAAAGCCTGGGGTAGTCCCTGACGGTCAGTAATGAGTTCGGATTGAGAAAACGGAGAGACCTGAGCGTGTATCGACTGAGCCATCAAAGTCAACAAGAGCACAAAACGGCCAATCGCGCGGGTCATCATATGGGTGAAAATTTCACCTGATAGCTATTAAGCTATAAAAGAGGCTGAAGAACGTAGCAGCTATGCTACACAATATAGGAACCAATCAGACACATACGGTAGACGCTATATTGATTTTTAAGTTTTACTCTTTTACGGTATGTTTCAAAGATCCAGATTCCATATCGCAGTTACATGAGTTTACCTTTTTTCTAAAAACAAAACCAAAAGTATCACGACTAAAAAAGCTGGCTTACTTGTCTCCCTACATTTAGTGGGGAGGATTTTAGTGTAGAGCTGTATCGTTTTTAAGTGTCATATTGGGGATTTTTGTCATCCTGATCATTTGTTGAGAATCAGTAGCGCGTAAGTACAGGGGCATTTTGTGAAGTAATGACTACGTATGGTTGCCGCACCTCAAAGACTGCCACTGGGCTAGCTTATTCATGTTGGGAAACTAAGGCTGAGCATTTTCATATTGCCGTTGATTTACATACTTTTTCAAGAAGTCTGCTTTATTGTCCCGATAAGAGGAAACAGCCCCAAGCTTGTACAAACTGTAGATGTACATCCAGGCAAAGTCTATCTGAAGCGGAAGAAAACCTGCCCGGGCACTACTTGGATACAGGTGGTGATTATTGTGCCATTCACCCGAAAAAAAGCCTGGTCGACTCTGGTTTATAGATAGATTCCGGCGGTCGAAATCGACACCTTCTACGTGTTTGACTTCGCCTTTTCCATGCCCTGTATAATTAAATGCGCGAACCAGAACGAACCAGAACATGGCTCCCGTAAACATAGAGCAGGCTAAACCATGACCACCTATCAGAAAAAACATTGCGTACCAGAACGACCAATTCAGTACCCATAGGCCAACCGTGTAATACGGACAGGCAACTGAACCCCAGTTCAGATACTTCGCATAATTATTTATCCGAATGCCCGTATGCTTTAGGAAACCAGAAGCCTTGGCAAATTCCTCTTCATTCAGATCTTTGGCAATACTCTGATGATTGACATCCGATAACATACAGTACATCAGGCCACCTCTCGCATTGTAAGGATCGCCGGGTTGATCTGATTTTGAATGGTGTACGTGGTGTGATACTACGTAAATCTCTTCAGGAAAGGTTCGCAGCACCAGATTTTGGGTGATGAATCGCCAGATCGGATGACTGAACGTATAGGCTTTATGAGTGCTGTACCGATGAAACCAAATAGTGGCATGGGTACTCATAATCAGGATACCATAGAGAAAGCCAATCGTAAATAATTGAATTGTAAAGTACTTGAAGAAAGCCAGCAGGGCGAAAGGAAGCAGGCAAACCGCCATCAGCCAACTCAGGGCGGAAACCCAGTTCTTTTTGGATTTAAAGACATTGATCCGGGAAAATGCCTCTTTATAGAGTTCTTTAGTCGTTGGGACAATTAACTCGCCCTGTTGATTACTCCATCCATAAGAAGGTTGTTGAAGAACTTTGTCAATAAATGCCATTATAGAAGCTGTAAGTAGGAAACTAAGTAGAAAATTAGGTTTAAGCAGGTGCAATACGCAGTGATTGTAACCCCTGGCCAGGCCAGGTTAAGGCACGGTTCAGCCCATCTTCTTGATGTCAGGTAATATGATGATTTCGGCTGTTATCCGGTTGGCATCAGCGATGGCTTTAGCAAATAGGGAGTGTCCTTTAGGGGTCATCAAAAATAATTGCCCACCACTCAATTGAGCTAATTGATGAAGTAGTTTCAGTTTAACGGTTAGATAATCCGTGTCCTTTGTTTTAAGAACGATTTCAAAATAGGATTTTTGGTCACCCTGTTGCCCGGTTACATCGGGGACAAATGACTGCCCATCCAATTGTCGTCCATAGCTAGCCGGCATTGTATAGTCAGCGGCATTGGCTTTAATAGCTGAATAACCCCTTAGTCTAACCCAGTCAATTACGTTCTGAATATAGGCCTGTTTGCTCATAGAACCGACAAAATAAATTAGTCTATCATTGGAGCTTAACGCCTTCGTTAAGCTTGTTCTCCGCTCGTAATCGCCCTCAGAACCAGCTAGTCAAAATGATTGACAGGTTTGGAGTGTGAGGACGTAATGGATGCTTACCGATTAGCCTGGTCAACAATCGGTAGCCGTAAACTGAGGAATCAAATCTGTTCGTTTTGCTGCTTGCTCGTAGGTCAGGTACAGCACGGTTTTAGGCATATTGCGAACCAAATATGGTTTTTTACCTGCTTCTATAACTTGGTGGGCAATTCGTTGACGATCTTTTGCTGTTAGTTTTTGCATCGAATGAATAGAATGGGAGAACGTGTTACCAGTAGCATTTTGACTAGCGAATAAGGATGATACATGCCTACAATCGCTCGTACTGTGAATTGTGTCGATTTTTTACCGCCACAGTTAATCAATGTCGTGTAAAAATACTACTTGATGTGTTAGTACACACTATTGGATTGAGTAAGTAATACCAGTCGGTTTTATAAGCAAGCCCACTGCATGAGAATGAGCTACCTACAGACATTACTTACTTGTTGAGCTGATGAATAGAGCGACATGGATGACGGTTCAGTGAATACAACCGCCAGTTTGTCTAAATGGAGAGCGTATCCGGGTGAAAGTAAAACCCTGGTGA
Source organism: Spirosoma profusum (assembly GCF_014699005.1). GTDB lineage: Bacteria > Bacteroidota > Bacteroidia > Cytophagales > Spirosomataceae > Spirosoma > Spirosoma profusum. Next base: position 94,062 of record NZ_JACWZY010000009.1, on the reverse strand, counting down.
TCTAGTAAGTTAACGTAGGTAGAGGTCAACTATTGCTTGGCTATTGATAGTTGATAAACTTACCTGCTGATAAACAATTAACTAAGCTTTCGAATGTCAAAAGCGCTTAGTCCCTTTGGGGTGTTTTCAACTTGGAAACTAACTTTATCATCCAGGTGAACCTTATCGATAAGTCCACTTTTATGGAAAAATATAGCCTGCTGGGAATGAGCATCTTTGATAAAGCCGTATCCTTTTGATTCGGTATACGAGTTGATAACACCTTCTCGGGTAGTCCGTTCAGCAACCTTCTCTTGTCTGCTCACACTGATCGCGATCTCATCAATGGATACTTCTTTCTTGCGCTGCAGGTCAGGGGGCGTATGGGTCAGGTTGCCATTCTCATCAACATAGGCCAGCATGGTAGCCAGGCTCTGCCCTTTGGTTGGATTGGCTTTACGCTCTTCTTTCTTCTTCTCTTTATCTTTTCTTTTTTTATCTCTGGCTTTTTCCTTCTCTTTTTTAGAAAATGTTTCTTGCGATCTACCCATTGATATAAGGTTTAGTAAACGATTAGCGTAATTTTTCCCACTAAAGGCTAGGGCAAAAACGATGTGGGCTGAAACAGTCGAAACCTGGATACCTGTTTCGATTGATTCAGCCCACATTTGCAAGTATAACCCCTGAGCTACTGAATAAGTTGCGTGCCTGGTTTAATTACTAATCAATAGGGATTAGTCAAAGGAGCTGTTTGAACGCCCTAAACGCCCTATACGTACCGGGTGTGCCCTTAAGTTGTCATTGGGATTGACTTTACTAATCTGCTTAGGGTCTGTACCAATGGTTTAGGTCGTTCCGATTTATGAATCAACACGTGCTGGATAACAATCTGCTTTAAAGGTGTTCCATACACCAACTATTTAGCAGTAGGATGAATTTGACAATACTTGATTCAGGGGGGCGGATTATCGATTAATATAATATGGACTTGACTTATTAGGGCTATGGTTTCAGGGCATTATATTCTTTGTTACTCACTGGCTGCAACCAAGTCACTCGCCCTGTTGCAGTGTTAGGCGTAATGGCAACCTGCATAAACCCGACTGTTGGTGATGCACCATGCCAATGCGGTACGTTCGAGGGGCATTTCACCGCATCGCCCTTTCTCAAGATTTGGATAGGCTTCCCCCGCTCCTGATAGTAACCAATGCCACCCATCGCTAGCAGCACCTGACCACCCGCGTGGCTATGCCAGTGGGAGCGTGCCCCCGGCTCGAAGGTCACGTAGCCAACTGGGATATTGAAGTCACTGTCAGGCTCAATTAACTGCTGTACCCAGACAATTCCTGTAAAATTACTAGCTGGAGCTCGCTGTCCTTTAGGGAAAATAGCACTTGTATCCCTTACGCTTTTCCCAAGGGTTTGGGCTTTTGTCTTAAAAGAGGCTAAACTAATCAGCAGGATGGCAAAAAGGCTTGCTACTATTGCTTCGTTTTTCATTGGGTTGACTTAGTAGGTTTCGGTCTTTTCCCCTCAATTTTCTCACCGCCTTGACGATATAGCCTGCACCAAGACCGTTCGTCCAGCTTCGGCCTCCGCTTTACCGACAGCAGTTTCGATTAGGGAGAGTGCTTGCTTCAGTTGCTCTTCAGTCAGGCCAAGGTGTAGACAGATGCTCAGGTGACTTTGCAGCATGGGTTCGACACCCCCTATACTAGTTAGCACAGAAATGGTGGTCAGTTCCCGATCAGTATAGCTGAACACGTCACGCTCAAATAAATCGGCAAAAAGATGCTCTTTCAGAAAAACGTCAATCTCAGGGCTGAAGGCCGAATACCCGCGCTTCGGCCCGGTTTCTGGCTGTCCGGTGAGTTGTTCGAGTACTTTTTTGCCGCGCTCATATTTAGGTTCGCTAGTAGTAATCGACGAGGCATCCTTACCCATTTTATCAGTAATGCCTTTTTTCTTTCGCTCGTCCAGTACCGTCATAAACGTCTGTAACCCACGAATACTTCTTGGAAATCCACAATAGGCATATAAATGGACTAACACTTCCTTGATTTCGTTAACGGTTAATCCCGCATCAAGACCCGCGTTCAATGCTGGCATCAGTTTTTGAAGATTTCCTGTAGCAGCGAGGGAGGAAATGACAACGATATTTTGCTGCTTTGGCGATAAAGGGCCTGGTTGACTCATCCGGTTTTGCGCATTGAGTTGGTTGAACGTAATAAAACAACCGACTATCATAACACTGAAAATAGCTCGCATACATTTGGTTAAACACATTAGTTCAGTCCAGCTTTTTCTCCTTTAAAAAATCACTCAACAAGGCTGCAATCTGAAGATTATTGAGGTCGGAAAAAGGAAAGTGAGTATTGCCTTTTATGCCTGTTTCAGGTAGGTGAACTACTGTAGCCTTACCACCGTGTTTGTTGATCGTCGCAGCCCATATTTTTGCCATCTCCAGTCCGGCACGCCAGTGATCTTTATTCCACACAATGGTTGGCTCTTTGGCAATGTTATCACCATAGTAAATCATGATCGGAATACGGGTGAGCTTTTCGAAATCTGACAAGGGTACCTCAACGCCTTTCAATTCGCCAAAAAGGCTTGCTGATTGGATGGGTTTAGGTAATTCACCCACAGGGAAAACGAAACTACTGAATGGTTCGTAGGCGACGACTGCTTTTACCTTTTCGTTTTTTATCGCCGTAAACCAGCCCGGACCTCCGCCCTGAGAATGAGTTATCAAGATACCATCTCCAATTCGATCAAATAATTGGGAGCAGGCCGTTGCGATAAGATTCACGTCAAAATTCCCCGTGTTGGGTGTCATCTGCCTGAAAAACTGCTCTAGTGCAGCGGTGTCCCTGGGAAACTGACTACCGTCAAAATAATCCGGATAATTACCAATCCTGAACTGAGTAAACCAGAACTGTTCATCGGGCGTGGGCGCAAGCGATGAAGCGACCGTACTTTTGCCCGCTTCGCCACGCCTGGGCTGATCAAGCAAATAAACCCCAAACCCACGGCGGAGAAAGATCGTCTGAAAGCCTTCCCGCCCATCTGGAGTTGATTCCCATGTTTTTTTGGACTCGGCGGCTCCGTGCAGGAAAACCAGTGGATATTTACGGGCTTTGGGTGGAATCTGATAAAATACATAGGCATGATCGCCATGAAGGGTTTGCCCCTGGGGTTTTAACGCATTCGTCAGATTAAATTTTCCGGGCTCAGAAATAGTCGTCCCACCAACCATGAAACTGCCCTGCTGTTGAATGGTCAATAAACTCGTTCTCTGGTTTGCGGTGTTCCTGGCACAAGCCGACATGAATAGCGTTAGTACGACTACCAGCAGAACGGCATATTTTTTCAGTTTCATGCAGTCAGTTGAATCAATAAATCATCACACTACCTGTAATCCCACCTATACCGTAGCCAGATTGAACGGCAGCTTACGAATGCGTTTGCCTGTCAGATCGAATATGGCATTAGCCAGAGCTGGAGCAAACGCTGGCAGACCCGGTTCGCCAACACCACCGGCCGGTTCGTCATTGTCCATGACATACACATCAATGGGCGGAATATCGTTGATGCGGGGAAGTTGATACGAGTAGAAATTTTTATCGACGGGCACGCCATCCTTGAACGTCACCTGATGCTGTGTAGCCGCCCCTAACGCCATAACGATTGATCCTTCCACCTGCGCTTTGATGGTATCCGGATTGACGTACCAGCCGCAATCCATAACAGCCCAGACATGATCGATTTTTAGTTTCCCATCCTGGCCTTTTGATACTTTTACTACGTGCCCGACGGTACTGGCAAAACATTCGGTAATCGCCATGCCGTAGCCTTCACCCGGTTTGCGAGTCTTCCAGCCTGATACGTCGGCCAGTTTATCGAGTTGACGGTGCAACCGCTCGTCCGGTAGGTGCTCCCGACGAAAGGTCATTGGGTCCTTCCCCGCTTCATGAGCCAGTTCATCCATGAAACTTTCGTAAGCAAAGCCGTTAGTAGACGCATACACCGACCGCCACCACATTGTCGGGATAGGAGTTTCAAACGGTACGTCGGCAATACTCAGGTTTTTGATGCCATCCGCATAGGGTTTCAGGAAGCCTTCCGAAGTACTACGGTTAGCTTTGTCTTTCGGACCTCCGCGCCAATGGTCATTGTTTTGCCCGGCCATGCGCAGCTTGAAGGCATTTATTTTACCGTTTTCGACGACACCTTCGCAGCGGTACGAGATACCGGGTCGATACGGGCCTTGAGTCGCGTCATCCTCCCGAGTCCAGACCACCTGAACCGGTGCCTTTATTTCTTTTGAGATTACCGCAGCTTCATGCGGATAATCCATAAATGCTTTACGGCCAAATCCCCCGCCCAGAAAGGTCATGTGGACAATTACTTTTTCACGGTCTAGTCCCATTTCTTTGCTGATGGCATCCTGCACCCACTCGGGCGCCTGTATAGGTCCCCAGATTTCGAGTTTATCATCCTGATAGTGCGCTATGCAATTCAACGGTTCCATGCAGGCGTGGTATTGGTAAGGCGTCTCGTAGACAACGTCAAGCTTTTTAGTCGCCTGGGAAATAACGGCTGATGCATCGCCCTGCTGTTTGAACGATAGTCCCTCCTGTGTTTGAAGTGCTTGTTGTTGCCTTTTAAAAATCTCGTCAGTGCTTAGGTGCTCAAATCCACTATCGTCCCATTCCACTTTCAGCGCTTTCTTGCCCTGCAAGGCGGCCCAGGTCGAAGTGGCCACTACCGCAACACCTTCACGATACGTATTGAAAACCAACATTTTGGTCTTAAACACGTGTTTGACGCCGGGTATTTTCCGGGTGGCGCTGTCGTCGAAATTCTTAACTTTACCACGCAGGCGGGGGTTGCGTTCCACAGTAGCGTAGAGCATACCCGGAATCTCTTTGTCCAGTCCAAACGTAGCAGTGCCATTGGTTTTTAGTTTAGTATCCTGACGTAGTAGTGGCTTGCCAACGAGCTTGTAGTCAGATCGTTTTTTCAACGTAACGTTTTTAGGCGTCTCCAGCTTCATGGCATCCGCTACCAATTCCCCGTAATGGAGTCGTTTAGCCGTTGGCCGGTGAATAACCTGCCCTGCTTCGGCATAACAGTCTGAGGATGGTACGTTCCATTTAGTCGCGGCAGCCTGGATCAACAGTTGGCGGGCGGTAGCGCCAAGTGTCAATAAATTCTTATACGAACCACGTACCGTTGAACTTCCCCCGGTGACCTGATTGCCGTATTTTTTATTGTCCCCTTTGGCAAAGACGATGTTCACCTTGTCCAGATCGACCTCAAGTTCTTCGGCAACCATCTGGGGAATGGCCTGATAAACACCCTGTCCCATTTCGGCCCGATGCGAGAAGATAGTTACCTTGCCCGATGGTTCGATATGGATCCAGGCATTCATTTCAACACCAAAACTATCGGCTTCAGCCGCGTTTATGATTTCGGCTTCTTCTGCATTTGTAGGAATATAAATCCCCAGCGACAGCGCCAGCCCGGTCAGGCTTGAGGCTTTCAGGAAATTTCGTCTGGATACGGTTGGCGTGTTCATAGTTTTAATGCTGAAGTAGTTTACCGTTTAGGGGGGCATAGGCGCCTGTTTTGATCCAGGTCGTCCAGGCTTTTTTAAATTCATCGTGGCTCAATGGAGGAAGCGAACGTCCTTCTCCGGGATTCCAGCCTGCCAGCACCAGGCCATCGTCGGCGTGTTCCAGTAGCTTTTCCATAGTCTTGTTCCCATTCTGTTTGGGATCAACCAGTTGTTTGGCCAGTTGGTGGGGAGTACGACCCTGAAAAACCATACGCATCGTCGCAGGGGGCAAATGCCAGTCTGGATTTCCGGGTGGCGTATGCAGACCCGGCGAATTGGTCGGCTGATGGCAATTGGCACATTTCATGGCATACAGCCCCTTGCCATCGCTCCCCCGACGTGGAGCCATCGTGTGCAGATGGTTATCATCGCCTTGTAAGGGTATGTCGCCCGAGGGATGACAGTTCATACAGCGCGGACTCATCAGTACTTTATAAACGCTGGCAAAGGCTTTGACCGATGCCACACTATCTTTCCTGATAGGAGCAGCGGCTGTTTCAATACGTGTCAGCGTCGTGTCAGATCGTTCTGTATCAGGGATGAACGTAGCAGCCATAATAGCCGTCATCGACAGCAGAATGGCCAGGAGATAGACTGTTTTTACCGACATAGATGGATAGCGTTCGTTTTTCAATACGTTCAATTTCCTTACGTATCGGTTGGTTATTCGTTTTTGCCAACCTTCTGTTCGGCGCCGGCGGCTAAGTGAATCGCTTTGCGAATGCGGGGATACGTACCACATCGGCAAATATTACCTGCCATAGCCACGTCGATATCCGCGTCGGTCGGATTGGGATTCTCCCGCAGCAGTACAGCGGCCGACATAATCTGCCCGGAGTGACAATAGCCACACTGTGGTACGTCGATTTGCTGCCAGGCTTGTTGCAGGGGGTGGTCATTATTCTGGGAGAGTCCTTCAATGGTGACCACCTTCTGGCCAGCGGCCCGGCTCACTTTAGTGACACACGAACGTACGGCCTCCCCGTTCAGATGGAGGGTACAGGCACCACACTGGGCAACGCCACAGCCGTACTTGGTCCCTTTTAGTCCCACTACGTCCCGGATAGCCCACAGCAGGGGCATCTGCGGATCGACATCAATCGATTGCTCGTTGCCGTTGATCGTCAGCTTAATAATTGCCATAGCGTTAATGCGTTGTAAAGCCATCCAGTTGGCTGTTGTTAGCTTAACAACAGTTTATACTTACGGCATGTTTATCCTATTGATTGTCAATGTTCCTACAGGATCGACTTTGGGCCAGATGTGTCCTCGTTCGGATTCAACGTGATCGTGTTTTCTATTTGAAATAGCAAAAGACTTTATTTCAGTACGTTAATTTCCCGTAACCATTTCACTACGTCCGTTTCGGCTTCTTTTGCCTTTTCTCCTTGAATAACCAGCAATTGACCATCCCGTTCCGAGCCGCCCCGCATCGTAAAACCGTCTACTACGTTGCTATTGGGACACAGTTCCTTTACGGTCTGGAACGTAGTGCCAATGCCATAGCCGCCATTGGTATTGAACGGAATGACCGTTTTGCCTTTTAACTCATATTGACGCAAAAAGCTTTTCATCGGCGGAGGCAACTGCATACCCCAGGTGGGGAAGCCGACGAACACTACGTCGTATTGCTGGATGTTGTCAATTTTTGTTTTTAACGGAGGCAGGAAACCGGTTTCATTTTCCCTGGCTACCTGTTCTACCGTAGCCCGATAGTTTTCGGGATAGGGATTTTCCAGCTCGAGGGCCACTAATTTTCCGCCTACATGCTGGTGAATGATGTCCGCTATCGCCCTGGTATTGCTTGTTCGCGACAAATACACGATCAATACGTTGCGGGGAACTAACGTAGCATCAACGGTAGACGTAACACTCTCCGTTTGAGAAGAACAAGCCCCGATCAACAGAAGAAATGCCAGCAGGCTATGCATTATCATTTTCATTTCGTTCCGATTTCAACTCGTCCTGGTTAATAAACGAGGTACAGGTTTACTTCTTTATCGGTGCTTCAACTCTGGGAAAAACAAGCATCACCTCCGGCAGACACTCGTCCTTCAGCTCGATCTTTGTCAATTCCGTATTGAATTACTTGCGTTCAGCGGCCGTAAACTATACTAACGTTCCGTTTTTTTTATCGTCGGTGAGACAAAAAACGAAATCCCTGATTAATGCTTAATAACATGGGTGTCCCGAACACTGGAAAATGTTAAGGCTAACATTTTCCAGTCACTCGCCTGTTTTTTATAGACTTCCGTAACGGTAAACTCCGTTTTTGCCTCACTGCCCCGAACCATGGCCACCAGCGTAATGCGGCTCCAGATGATGGCCGTGTTGTCAAATAGCTCGACCGCTACATCGTGTACATCCGCGTTCTTGTACCAAATGCTTCCGGTTTTAATAATGTCGAGTTCTTCGTCCTTTTTCCAGGTTCCACTCATATGGACAAATTTTGACTTGTCATCGAAGAGTACAGCCAGTTTGTCAACATTCTTGTCGGCCATCCACTGCCACTTTTGCCTGGAGAGATCTATGATTTCCTGTTGGGCCCTGGTGGGGGCGGTTGCCGAAGAGTTGGTTGAGGCCGTTTGGGCGAAGGATGCCTGCGTACCCATCAGCAGTAAACACAGGCCGAGAATTGATGCTTTCATTTAGCGAATGATTTAAAGGGTTAACGCTACTTTGTCGTGTTTACGACGATTCCTGGTTTAGTAATGCAACTAGTTTTTAACGGGCCTCATTAGCCTGGAAAATGAGAGTTGGCCCATCGTCCATTTGCCGTTTTCTTTTACGTATACCTCCGTCACCATAAATGGATTGGTGACTTCGTTGCCGCCCACGACGGCCACCAGATCAATGTCACTCAACAGGATGGCCGTATTGCCAATCATGTTGAAGGTTGTTGCATAGACGCTCGCTTTCTTGTACCAGATGTTTCCGCTTTTAATAACCTCTAGTTCCCGGCTCTTGCCCCAACTGCCGCCCATGTGAACGAACATCGATTTTTCATCAAATAAGGCGGTTAGCTTGTCCACATTCTTGTCGGCCATCCACTGCCATTTATCCTTCGAGAGCGTAATAATTTCCTGCTCAGCACTTGTGGAATTGGTTGCCGGAGGATTCGTTTGGGCAAAGGCCGATAGCAGGCCCATGCTGAAGAAACACAGACTAAGAATTGATGCTTTCATGCTGGTTTTTATCCGTTTATACTGGTTTGTTGTGTTCATTATTCCCGTGATTTACTGGTTAAGTTGTTCGTTCGCCCAACCATTTTACCATGGCCGGATCACGATGATCGAAAAAGAGACTTGCATTTGTATCCAGGGTTTTGATCGCTTCCATATCGTCAGCGCTTAACTCAAAATCGAGGCTGTTGACGTTTTCCTCCATTCGTTCTTTGCGAACAGATTTAGGAATGGCCACTACGTTCCTTTGAGTCAGCCAGCGCAGGACAACCTGAGCAATGGATTTATTGTATTTTTCACCAATTGAACGTAGCAGTTCATTCTGGAAAAGATCGTTTTTCCCCTCGGCAAAGGGTCCCCAAGACTCAATTTGCACATTATTATCGATCAGAAATTGCTGCGTATCAACTTGCTGATGAAACGGATGGGTCTCAATCTGATTGACCGCTGGAACGATTTCGTTATGAATAATCAGGTCAATGAGCCGGTCGGGCAGGAAATTGCTGACGCCAATGGCACGAATCTTTCCTTCTTTGTATAGCTCCTGCATGGCTCGCCACTCGCCGTACACATCTCCGAAAGGCTGGTGAATCAGGTATAAATCAAGGTAGTCGAGTTGCAACTTTCTGAGGGAATTCTCGAAGGCTTTCTTTGTACCCTCGTAGCCATCAGACTGAATCCAGAGCTTGGTGGTGATAAATAAGTCTTTTCTGGGTACACCACTTTTTTTGATGGCCTTCCCTACTGCTTCTTCGTTACCATAGGAAGCTGCGGTATCAATCAGGCGGTATCCGGTAGCAATGGCATCCAGAACGCTACGTTCACATTCGGCCGGATCAGGTACCTGGAATACGCCAAATCCCAAAATGGGCATTTCAACCCCATTGTTTAAAACTACTTGTTGCATTGGCATTTTACATTTACAGGGCAAAGGTCTCCTCATTTCTTCGCCCAAATGGTATACAGATTACGGGGATTACTACCATTATTCCTGATTATTATTTACGCATCAGGAAGGGTAGCAGGAAAGCGGTAATTTTGGACTAGATAAATAACCGTGCTATGGATACCTTGCGCCGATTTGAGACAATAAATGAGTACAACGACTTTAACAATAACGAAACGCTACACCCACTGGTCAGTGTCGTCGATCTATCCAAAGCTGATCCACGGCAAGGCTCCCGCATGTATTTTGGCTTTTACACCGTTTTTTTAAAGGATGTCAAATGTGGTGATCTGGTCTATGGGCGGCATACCTATGATTACCAGGAAGGCACATTGGTTTTCTTGGCACCAGGTCAGGTGGCCGGTATAAATAGCAATGGAGAAACGTATCAACCAAAAGGGTATGCGCTGGTCTTTCATCCAGATCTCATTCACGGTACTTCACTGGGCCGGCACATACAGGACTACACGTTCTTCGGCTACCAATTCTACGAAGCCCTGCATTTGTCAAAGCGAGAACGGGACATTGTGCTGGACTGCTTTTCTAAAATTGACTACGAATTGGAGCACGCCATTGACAAGCATAGTAAGCGACTGATTGTGAGCAATATTGAGTTGTTTTTGAATTACTGTGTCCGCTTCTATGATCGCCAGTTCATAACCCGTAATCATGTGCATGTTAGTATTATAGAGCGGTTTGAACATTTGTTGAATGAGTTTTTTCAGACCGACAAACCTCAGATTATTGGCCTGCCGTCTGTAACTTATTGTGCGGGGGAATTGAATTTGTCAGCTAACTATTTTGGCGACCTTATCAAAAAAGAGACCGGTAAAACTGCACAGGAATATATCCAGGCTAAAGTCATTGATGTAGCTAAGGAACGAATATTTGATCATAACAAATCGATTAGTCAAATAGCCTATGATTTAGGCTTTAAGTATCCCCAGCATTTTATACGTTTGTTTAAACAACGGGTTGGTCAATCGCCCAATGAGTACCGAATCGTTCATAACAATTAACGTAAATCGGTCCAGTGGAGCTGTCGTTTTGCTTACTGGACCGATTTACGTTAAAATGCCAGCGTATTCCGTTACCCTTATTGTTTATCAATGCGATACAGTCTTCCCCCGTCAGTAATGGCATATAAGGCTCCGTCTGTACCCTGGGTTATATCCCGGAAACGCTGCCCCTCACTAGCCAGCAACCGTTCTTCACCGACAACCCGGTTATTTTCGATCACCAGTCGCACAATGTGCATACCACTCAACGACCCAATAAACAGGTTGTTTTGCCACTCTGGGATGCGATTACTGGCGTAGAACGTCATGCCACTGGGCGAAACTACTGGATCCCAATAATAAACGGGCTGTTCCAGCCCTTCCCGTTGTTGAATACCATCTCCTACCCGGCTACCGCTGTATTCGAGGCCATACGTAATGGTTGGCCAGCCATAATTTGCACCCGCCTGAATACGATTTAGCTCGTCTCCTCCCCGTGGCCCATGTTCACTTTGCCACAAATCACCCGTTGTCGGATGGATAGCAAGCCCCTGAGGATTCCGATGCCCATACGTATATAATTCGGGGCGGGCACCTGCTTGTGTGGCCAATGGATTGCCAGCAGTGGGGGTACCGTCTTTAGTTATACGAATAATTTTCCCCAGTCCAGAATTCAGCGATTGGGCTTGAAGCCGGGTAACGTTGTCAGCCCGCTCCCCCGTGCTGACGAGCAGGTTGCCAGCCGGATCGATGACGATTCGACCTCCATAATGCGCCGTTCCTCTATAGGCCGGCAAAGCGCGGTAAATGACCGTTACGCCTTCAAATCGGGTCTCATCCTGTGACAACAGACCTTTGGCAACCGCCGTCAGGTTACCATCTGCCGTTGATTCAGAAAATACCCAGTAGACAGTCCGATTTGTGACAAAAGCGGGATCGATCCGCACACCCAAAAGTCCCCCCTGGCCCGCCGGATTGACAGTTGGAATACCGGTAATTGGTGCACCAAGTTGACCTGTGGACGTAGCAATGCGCATGGCACCTGTTTTTTGGGTGATAAGTAGTCTACCATCCGGCAGGCTGGCAATGCCCCATGGACTGGTAAGTGCTGTCGTTAGTACTGTACTTGCGTAGCTGATGGTGGTGCGCACCCCGGCTACTCGGGTCTGTCCCGTAAAGGCTGGCCTGTAGGTTGAATTGGGCGGATTCGTTTCAACCGGCGACGTACTGGTTGTCGTTGTTCCAGTACTGGGAGGTGTGGTTCCCGTTGAGGGTGGGTTTGGGTTGTCTGCTACGTCCGATTTACACGAAGCAAATGCAAAAAAGGAACTGGCAGTAGCCGTAATGAGCAGCATTCGATTTTTCATAGTACGTTGATTGTTTTGGTATAACGTCAAAAAAAGTCGGATTCGCGAATCCGACTTTTTTGACGTGCAGGAATCCTATTAATTCGACTTTGCTGACGTAGCAGCCTTCTCCATTACGTCCAGTCTGGCTTTTCGGTCATCGGGTGTATTGGCGGCTGATCCATCGGCTCGGAACTCGAAGACCTCACTCTTTTTCGGATCGTAAACGGGCCATGGGGGCATTCCTTTGCCATTGGGATCACCCGTCCTGGCAAAATTGGCCCAATAGGTATTCATCAACTGAGCAACTTCTTTGTCTTTCGGAGCAACGGTGACGCCGTTACGTTCTCTCAGATTATCGAACACATACGGAATTTCAGATGCGTGTGCCGCGCCATATTTCATCCGCTGTTGCATAGAGGGCGAAACATAGGAAAAAAGATAAACGTAAGCGGGCGCACCCTTGGCGACAAAGGCTCGTGCCGTGAAACGCGCTGGCTCCGCCCACACCTTGTCCGTGTTAACCAGGGTGAGCATTTTGGCGAAATCATCATTGCTGGCTGAAGCATAGGCTGTGGTCAACTCTTCCTTGACGTCGGGGAATAAGGTGAGCAGTTCTTCCTTTGACCGGGCATTGATAAAACCAGCCGGTACTTCAGCACTGTTTGTTCCAATAATTAACGGAACGCGTGGTGCCTTACCGGCTTTGTAGGCACTCTCGGCTGTTTCTACCACCAGATTCCCATCCAGAATCGGCCCTGAATAAGTTGGCGGACCACCCTGACCGGCCGTTTCCTGTCCGTCATCTACAATTTCGGCGGCACTGAGCGCACGAAGTTTGGCCAGTGCAGCCGCATCGGCACCCTCGATATTGTATCGTTTGGCGAAGTTTACACCGATAGTTTGAGCTGATACAGGATAGTTCAAATCTGCATTTTCCTTGCTGATTGGCCGCCCGGTGAGCACGCCATCCCGACCGCCACCCGACTCGATGAGCGCTTTGTGGAAAAGGCCTTTTGCAGCCGGTATGGTTAAGAGAGACTGTACAGAGACGCCACCCGCCGACTCCCCGAAGATAGTCACATTGGCAGGATCACCACCAAATGCAGCGATGTTCTTCTGTACCCATTGCAGGGCAGCGATCTGATCCAGATAAGCATAGTTGCCTTTGGGTTCAGCCGAATTTTCCTGACTCAGGGCAGGGAAAGCAAAAAAACCGAGCCTCCCCAACCGATAGTTGATGGATACCAGCATAATGCCCTGTTTGGCAAAGGCATCGCCCGAAAAATCATGGCCACCACCACTTCCGAAAACAAACGCTCCACCATGAATCCATACCATTACTGGCAGTTTTGATTTCTCAGTGGTATTGGCCGGTCGCCACACATTCAGAAACAGACAATCCTCGGATGAATTTTTCGACATACCCGAGCCACGCGGCCAGCCAGCCTGTGGGCAATCCGCACAAAACTTAGTGGCATCGCGATCTCCCTGCCAGGCAATTACTGGTTGAGGTGGTCGCCAGCGATTGGCACCGACGGGTGGTGCTGCATAAGGAATACCCTTGAAGCTGGAAACGTCTCCTTCGATTGCACCGCGCACGACTCCAGAGGCAGTACGTACCGTAAGCAATGGTAGCTGCGCCTGTACGTGGTGGGTCATCAGAAAGGCAAATCCCAGGATTATTTTTTTCACGATGCTTTAGTTTAGAATATGACCGTTGTGTTTTGTCTGCGTATCAGGTGTGACACCCCATTCTGACCAGGGTTATATGCGCTTATCCAAAACAGGTTTAAACGGTTGATTATAGTGCCGTTTGCCCGTAGTTTTATACAACGCATTGGCCACAGCACCAAATACCGGAGGGAAAGGAGGCTCTCCTAACCCGGTTGGATCAAGGTCATTTTCGACAAAGTGAACCTCAATCTGCTTAGGTGCTTCGTTATGACGTATCATGCGGTAGTTGTGGAAGTTCGATTGTTCAGCAGCCCCAGCCTTATGCGTCAGAGCACCATAAAATGCATTACCGATCCCGTCGACCACCGCTCCCTGCACCATATTGGTTGCCGCATCGGGATTTATCACAATACCACAATCCATCGCACTCAATACCCGCTCCACATAGGGTTGACCATCACGAGTTACCATATCCACTACGTGAGCTGCGTACGAGTTATGACAGAAGTAAGCGGCAACCCCACGATGGTACTTTTCATTACCTGGTTTGTTCCAGCCTGACTTGTCTTTTACCAGTTTCAGGACACCTGCATATCGGTCGGGATCATACTCATTATTTTTACCGACCGGGGACTCCTTAGCTCGTTTTAAGAGTTCCAGTCTAAATTCGATGGGGTCTTTGCCCATTGCTTCGGCCACTTCATCCAGAAATGATTGCTCAGCGGCTGCGTTGAAATTGGAGCGTGGGGCGCGGAAGGCTCCAATCGTGATGTTGGACGGAATCTCCCAGCCTTCGGCCAGGTAATTATCGACGGCTCCAGCCGGAAACCGGTTGGCGTGGATCGCATGCTCAGGTATGCCACCCCCTTTTACATGAAACGCAATCAGGTTTTTGTTCGCATCTAAAGCCGCCCGATACGTAGCGGTATACATCGGACGATAGATGCCGTAAGTCATGTCATCCTCCCGGGTATAAATCAGTTTGATCGGCGCTTTGGCTTTTTTCGAGATCAGAGCCGCTTCGGTCAGATAATGGCCATAAGCTCGACGGCCGAAACCCCCACCCATCCGGGTCATCTGAATCTCAATCTTGTCGGCCGGAAGCTTTAAAATTTTTGATAGTGTCGGTTCTGTCCAACCCGGTGCCTGCAACGGGCCTACCAACAGCGCTTTTTCTTCCGTAACATGGGCGAAGAAATTCATCGGCTCCATGCAGTTATGAGCCAGAAACGGTGCGTTATAGGTACGTTCGATAATCTGAGCCGCATTTTTGAAAGCGGTTTCAGGATCGCCGTCTTTCCTCAATTGCTGAGCCGATTTTTTGGCGTATTCGGCCATTTTGTCAAGCTGGGCACTAGTACTTTCGAGTCCGCCCGGAACAGTAACTTCCCGTTTTCCTCCTCTGCCCATCATGGTGTCTTTGGTATCGCCGGCAGGTTCCCATTCCACTTTTAACTTTTTGCGGGCATTCATCACTTCCCAGGTCGTTTTGCCCACGACGACCAACAAATCGTTGAATGTACGGGTATCAAAACCGCCCTGCTCGAAACTATCTTCGTACAATTTGAGGCTGAAGACATCCTTAATACCCGGCATTTTGAGGGTTTGTGAAGCATCAAACGATTTCAGTTTCATGCCGAAGGCAGGCGGGTGCTGAATCATAGCGATAAGCATACCTTCCTGGCGATAATCCAACCCGAACAGTGGTTTGCCGGTGACTATTTTTTGTCCTTCCACATTTTTCTTCGATTTCCGGACAATCGAAAAATCCTTTGGAGCCTTTAATTTCATGCCTTTCGGCACAGCGAGAGTAGCAGCTTTAGTTGCCATTTCGCCATATTTCGCCGATTTTCCGCTCGAGTGCTGTAACATGCCAGCTTTGGTCGTTACGTCATCAACGGGCACACTCCACGTTTGAGCGGCTGCTTCCCGAAGCATTTGGCGGGCGGCCGCTCCAGCTTCTCGTAATGGCTTCCAATACATTCGAACTGAATTGCTTCCACCCGTAAACTGAGGCCCTAACTTCGTATTGTCGTGATGGCCCATTTCAACAACCACGTTTTTCCAGTCGACGTCTAATTCCTCGGCCAGAATCATCGGCAGCGACGTCATTACGTTCTGACCAAATTCGGGATTTGGGCACAGCAGTTTTACTACGTTGTCTGCGGTGATTTGAATGTAAGCATTGAGTTGTGACCATTGCGGAGGCAAGTTCAGTGCTTCTAATTTGTCAGCCGCTTTAAAGCTTGATAACCAGCTCACGCTAAGCATCATACCGCCACCTGAAAGTAGCGAAGCCTTTAAGAAAGAACGCCGATTATAAGTCGTTTTGTTAGTATCCATGGTCAGGGTTTATTTACGAGTGGACGACGTATTAGCTTCTTTAGCCGCCGATTTGATGGCTTCTTTAATACGTAGGTACGTACCACAGCGACAGATGTTGCCACTCATATACGCATCGATGTCGGCGTCAGTGGGCTTGGGATTTTCCTTTAGTAGTGAGGCCGCTGTCATGATTTGCCCGGCCTGGCAGTAGCCGCACTGTGCTACGTCGTGCTCCAGCCAGGCCTTCTGTACGGGGTGATCGCCCTTGGCCGACAGTCCTTCAATCGTCGTTACAGCCTGCTTGCCAACGGCTGAAACAGGTAGCTGGCAGGAAGGTACTGCTACGCCGTTTAAATGCACCTTGCAGGCCCCGCACTGGGCAATACCACAGCCATACTTGGTGCCGGGCAGGTCCAGATGATCGCGTAATACCCAAAGCATAGGCGTCGACGGATCGACGTTTACCTGCTTGATTTTTCCGTTGATTTTTAGATTATAAATAGCCACAGTTATAGGGTTTATTTCGTTACGTAAAATACTTAATTACAAGTCAATATAGACTCATGATCAATACAAAACAACCTCATCGGCGATAGTTAAGCGCTCATGAATGGGGCCAGGTCTGTCAGTCAGAAAACCGGCTGGCCGTCGACTAAAAAAGGCTTTGATTTCGCTTAGAATAGAAAGCGCTATCTCATCCGGTGTTTCTGCGCCCAGGTCCAGGCCAATTGGGGAATGCACCCGTTTGAGCGATGCCGGGGTAAATGACTCGCCTGTTCGATCCCAGTGGATTTTCATCTTTTCGTAGCGCTTTCGCGGGCCAAGCACACCGATGTAGGGTACCTCCGTTTGCAGAAGGCTTGTTAATACAGCTAAGTCATAGTTGTAATTATGAGACATCAAAACGGCTGCTGTTCGATCGGTGAATGACAATTTCTCCGTTACAGCTTCGGCATCGGCGTAGAGCAAACAGGTAGCCGCCGGAAATCGTTTAGGGGCCAGGTGAGCGATACAATCTTCGGTCACCGTTACAGACCAGCCGATTTCTGTGGCTAGCTGGGTGAGTGGAATCGTATCATAGCCAGCGCCAAAAATCACCAGTTCGATACCTGGGTCCATACGCTCGATAAAAACCTCAACGCCACCAAAAGCCAAGGGTATCATTGTTGTCAAAGGCTTTCCGACTTGCATGACTAGCTCCATATCGTGCCGAAGCCAGTTTGGAATGACGTCTGTTGCATGGCCAGTCAGGACAAAACGACGGCCTTCTAGTAAATCGACAGTGTGCG
The DNA here is from genome assembly GCF_014699005.1 of Spirosoma profusum. Taxonomy (GTDB): domain Bacteria; phylum Bacteroidota; class Bacteroidia; order Cytophagales; family Spirosomataceae; genus Spirosoma; species Spirosoma profusum. Next base: position 76,700 of record NZ_JACWZY010000009.1, on the reverse strand, counting down.
TTTTACGGCAAACGGTTGCGATTACCCGGCGATCCCGGTGCTGACTAAACTCACGCAACAAGGCAATGGGATTAAATGGATTAGCTGGATCAATCGGCTCGATAAACACATCGATAATGCCGTTGCAGCCGAGTCCTACGCCCAGGCTGTTGGCATCATCGTCCATCGTATCATAACGTACCACCATCGGTCTACCATCCAGCATTACCTGACGAGCTTTTCGAAGGGCGTCACCTTCCAGACAACCGCCACTGATGGCACCTTCCCAGCGTCCATCGTCGGTGACCAGCATTCGGGCTCCTGGACGTCGATATGCCGACCCTTCCACGTACACAACCGTAGCCAACGCCACCCGGCGCTGGCTAAAGTCAATCTGATCATAAACGGCCAGTATACGATTGAGTTCTTTCATAACCTCACAAAGATCTTGTCTATATTAGTGGTAGCTGGTATACAGATTACAGATGTTACTACCATTTTTACTGATTTAGCCGGATCGTCCAGTAATTCCATGTTCGGAGAGGCTATTTTTGAGAGCAGTGGAAATAGCCAAATTTTTAAAAGCAGGATGTAGTTTTGTTGTGGCCCCTACGGCTTATTTTACCTCAATCACTACCCTACTTGATTGCTTCGCATCGAAAATCTTTTCCTTAACCAATCAGGCGTATGAACCCAATCGACCGGAGAACATTTTTAGGGCAATTATCACTGGCAACGGCTGCCATTTACGTACCCCGATATGGGTTTTCATCGGATGGTCAAGCCGCTGATTTTGTTGAGGTTGATACCGCTTATGGGCGGCTCAAAGGCATGCGAAATGATGGAGTGAGCATATTCAAAGGAATACCTTACAGTGGTCGGGTATCCGGTGATCGGCGTTTTCGCCGACCGGCCCCGCTCGAGTCCTGGACCGGCGTTCGGGATGCGTTACAGGTTGGCCCACCGGCCATTCAGGCTCCCCGACGTAACGAACCAGCCCCTGCCGAAGACTGTCTGTTTCTGAACGTCTGGACCCCAGCCACCGACAATCGCAAACGCCCCGTAATGTTCTATAGCCACGGCGGTGGGTTCGTGATCGGTTCTGGTGCTTCAGCGAGTCAGGATGGATCAAGCCTGGCCCGAAATTTCGATGTGGTGGTTGTGGAGACCAACCACCGACTCGGGTTACTGGGCTTTCTTTATCTGGATGAGATTGCCGGTAGCGACTACGCCGGATCAGGCAATATGGGCATGCTGGATATTACGGCTGGCCTGAAATGGGTTCACGACAACATTGCTCAATTTGGGGGCGACCCGACTAACGTAATGATTTGGGGTGAATCGGGGGGCGGGGCTAAAACCTCCTGCCTGTATGCCATGCCCGAAGCGGCTCCATACTTCAATAAGGCATCAATCGAGAGCGGACCAGGTGTTCGGATGACGCCCAGGGACGTAGCAGCCGAAACGACGGCTATGCTCCTGAAAGAGTTAAACATTGCCCCCAAAGACTGGCGAAAATTGCTGGACGTACCGGCAGTTGATCTGTTAACCATTCAGGGAAAATTACCATTTGTACCACCCTTTCAGGAAAAAAATCGGAATCAGGGTACAATGCGTCGTAATTACGGTGGGTTTGGGCCGGTGGTTGATGACGTAGTGCTTCCTCATCATCCTTTCGATCCAGGCGCACCAGCTATTTCACTCAACAAACCCCTTCTGGTTGGCTGGAATGAAGACGAATACACTTTTTTTGCCTGGGAACGAAAAGACACGGAATTCACTAAATTGGACTTCGAGGGGCTTCAGAAAAAACTTGAGCCGCCGTACGGAACAGATGCTGCCAAGATTGTCGACACCTACCGGAAAGCCAATCCTAAATCCTCGGCTCCGGATATATTTATTGCGGTTTCGTCCATTACCATGATGGGCCTGGGTTCAGTGGACATTGCCGAGAAAAAAGCAAAACAGGGAGGTGCATCGGTATACCTTTACAACTTCGGCTATAAATCCGAAAAGAAGATTCCCGGTACGGATTATGCGATGGGAACGCCCCACGCAATGGATATTTCGTTCAAGTTCAACAACGAAATTCCACCCCGCGACGGCTCTGCTCCTAAAGAGAGTTTCTTTGGCGGCAATCGACCTGAACGATTTGCGGCTTCACATCATTTTGCTGAACTATGGACCACTTTCGCACGCACTGGCAAGCCAGCCGCCAAAGACGTACCAGCATGGCCTGCCTACAACCTGAAAACCCGACCAACGATGCGGATCGACACCACCTGTGAGGTAATTAACAATCGGTTCAATGACGAGTTAGCCATGTGGCGGTCACTCGGCAAGCTGTAATAACTGTCGGCATGTTAACAGGGCCTATCTAAAGCACAAAAGCGGAAAATACGTTACGTGTCCTCCGCTTTTGTGTGTAATACTGAGTGTAAATCCTACACTTAATTTATACTCATTTGTGGAGACGGCGAAACTAAGCATTAGTCATCTCAAGTTACTCGCGCCCAATCTGTGAATCGTGCTGCTTTCATTTACCCTTTCAATTACAATGAGGGTACAACTGTACCTTACAAAAAACCCCGAAAACGACCTGTTTTCGGGGTTTTTGCTTTTTTTTGTGGAGACGGAGGGATTTGAACCCTCGTCCAGTCCAGGAAACCGTCGTGCTTTCTACATGCTTAGGTACGCTTAGGGTTGTCGGGAATCGGCCCGGTGTGTACCAGACCAAGCTTCATCCGTAGGTGCTTGTTTCTCACTCGGCCGTTAACACCATAAACCGAGCCAGCGCTGCGAGTCGATGCCTCCTGATCCAGCCAGCAGCACGTAGGCCGGGGAGACAATGGCTATTGCTTAATCCTCCGGATTAGGCAGCCATGGCGTAATTATATTCGCCAGTTATTGTTTTGACGATTTGTTAGGGCGGGAAATTCCGTCAACTCCCGACATGCTTACACGCGACCTCAACAAGCTGTCAATTCCGGTCGTCCCCAGGTTGACACGTATCCGTATGAGTGGGCGTGTCCCCTGTTAACTCCAATTGATACGTTTTGGTTCAATGAGAACGTAGTATACGATTTTTTAGTGGAAGCCAATTCCGTAAACTTATTGGAGCAGAATTAGTTATCCGAGCATAAATCCTCTTTATGTCTGGCCATGACCTTTACACCTTTTGAAATAAACCTATACCAGCATCTGACGCCGTTCTTTGAAGCGCATCAGTTTACCTGGCTGCCCGAAAAAAAACAGTATCGACGCCAGACCGATATCGGTTTCCAGAACGTACTGTTATCTCCGGTCTTTCACGGAAACGAAACCGTTCTGGATGTGCACGTAGGCTGCCGGAATGAACAGGTTGAGCAGATTGCCCAGCAATTTCTCAATAACCTGATCGACCTGCGCGCCGATGCCAACACGTTGCTTGTCTCTATTGGTAAATTCAACGGATTTCAGTACGTCCGTTACTGCATTCATTCAGACGAAGAACTACGCGCGAATTGTCGGCATATCGAGGAGTTTTTTCAGGCTTCTGGTTTCAATTTTTTAACCGAATCCTGTTCTTTACCTATCCTCGACCGATTACTGAATGAGCAGCCGGGCCAGCCATGCCAGTACGTATACAATCAAACCCATCGTTGCTACAAAGGTCTGATTACCGCCCGCCTGAATCACAACGCCCATTTCGACGGGCTGGTCGATAGTTATCGTCATCTCCTGATCCGCCAGACGCAAAACCCCTACGAACAGGTGTATTTCGAGCGGCTCATCGCTTACCTTTATCACTACTCCGCAAATTGAGCTTGTCTATATGAAGGATGATGTAGGGCAGCACATCCTGTATCATATTCCATACATCCTACTTCATAGTTAATATTGGCTTTGCGGTCTCTATTTCCGGGACTATCTTTGCAGCAGGAAACAACGACAAATCACCATTTTCTTGTGGTCGATCTGTTTCCATTGACTGGTTGATACCTATTATTGCATTCATGAAACCACTTCATATTCGCCTGACCACGCTGACACTTTTGGTGTTGACAACGGCTTTGTTTCGCATTTTGCCGCACTGGTACAATTTTACACCTGTGGCCGCTTTAGCCCTGTTTGGTGCTGCTACGTTCGAACGGAAGTGGCTGGGGCTGGTGGCTCCGCTGGTAGCCATGTTCCTGAGCGACGTAGTGATTGGCTTCCACGGCAATATGGAGGCCGTATACATCAGTTTTGTTGTTACGTGGCTACTTGGGCTTTGGGCGCTACGTCGGCCTACGGTATGGAAAGTAGCAGCCGCTTCGCTGACGTCTTCCCTCCTATTCTTTCTGATTACTAATTTCGCCGTCTGGTACGGTAGCGCTTACTATCCGCAAACGCTTGCTGGTCTGATGGGCTGCTACGTTGCCGGAATGGCGTTTTACAATGGTACGTCCTTTTTCCTGAATGGAATTCTGGGCGACCTGTTTTTCAGCGGTTTATTATTTGGCTGCTATTACCTGCTTCAGCAACGCTTCACGGTGCTACGTCCCGTACACGCCTGAAACCAATAGTTTCTCACAATAAGAAAGCACAATCAGACCGGTTGTGCTTTCTTATTTTCAGTTGAAGCGTTATAGGGTTGTAAAGTTGTAAGATTATAGAGTTAATTACCTCACAGACAGTGTCCTGGCGTCAGCTAACTTTATAACTTTACAATTCTACAACCCTGCAACTTTACAACCCTATAACCATCTGTTTCCATGCGTCGGCGAAAATTTCTGATCGAAAGTAGTCGGGCGGCTGGCCTGATTCCACTGGCTGGTTGGCTGAAGGCGAGTCCGTTTGACTACAAATCCAGAACCAGCACGGATTCGATGATTGCCGATTTAAAAAAGCTCATTCCCCGACTCATGCGGGAAACCATCGTTCCTGGTCTGTCGATTGCGCTCGTCGAGGACGGAGAATTGCGCTGGCAGCAGGGTTTTGGGGTTAGAAATGCCCGTTCGAAAGAGCCGGTTACGCCCGATACAGTCTTTGAGGCCGCTTCGGTCAGCAAAACAGTTTTTGCGTATGCGGTTCTGAAACTTTGCGAAAAGGGGGTTATAAAGCTCGATACGCCACTCTCCCAGTACGCTCCGAAACCGTTTGTGACAGGCGATCTACAACTGAAATTAATTTCTGCCCGGCATGTGCTGTCCCATACGACGGGTTTGCAAAATATCCGGACGGAGGATGAGCCGCTAAAAATCCATTTCAAACCGGGAACACAATTTCTTTATTCGGGGGAAGGCTATTATTACCTGCAATCGGTAATAGCACATTTGATGGGCAGGGAAGACAGGACGAACTGTTCTCAGTATGAAGCTGGCCTTAAAGTCTGCGCCACAGATTTTGATACGTTTATGAAGCGGGGCGTTCTGCAACCGTTTGGCATGAAATCCAGCAGTTATCTCTGGAACGATACGTTAACAAAGAATCTGGCTCATCCTCATGATATTACAGGAAAACTACTACCCAAAACAAGGCCAATAAAACCCGACGTAGCACGCTATGGATCGATGGGTGGGCTACTCACTACCTGTTCGGATTACGCCCATTTTTTGCTCGAAGTCCTTGCTCCCAAACCGAGCGATACGTTCCGGCTCACGAAGACGTATCACGACGAAATGCTACGTCCGCAAATTAAACTGAAGGCAGACGAGAAGATAGATGGTGCCGATGCCTGGGCGTTAGGCTGGGCCATCCAACAGCGAAAAACCGGCGCTGTTATTCTACACTCCGGCGGCCAGTCGGGTTTTCGCTCCCTGACAATGGGATCGGTGAACCGGCAATCGGGTTTTGTAGTGCTGACCAATGGCGATAATGGCGGCAAAGTCATTTTCCACCCTGAATTTGCAACTGTTCTGAATCCATTACTTATTGGCTAGTACTGAATAGTAATAACATACGTTACACTTTGTTGATTACCATCCATTCTTCATTCGTTTAATCGACAGATAAACTGTTTCCCCGTTTAGCGAATAGAATTTGTAAACGTCGACGTTTTCCCCCATTTGGTCGATAATATTTGGCGCTTTCAGAGAATACATCTACTATTGTATCACTTCGCTACAATAGTAAATACTAGACTTTTACAGTAAAATATTTATTCTGTTGGCTTCAACGTCTGACCAATCTATCTGATTTTTACCCCTTGTTACACCTATGATTACCCGAAATTCGTACGCGTGGCTTTCGCGCCCCCTCCGTTACGTATTCCGCGCCGGACTGGCTGTTGGCTTAACGGCATTTATCGGCCAGGACGAGCCACCCAAACCCGACGAAAGCCGCTTTACGCCGGTAGTCGTTGCCGACGATTTGGACGAGCCGATGGCTTTTGAGGTACTGAAAGATGGTACTGTTTATATCGCCGAGCGGAAAGGTGCTTTTCGAAAATATGACCCTGTCACCAAAACGACTGATCTGATCGCCAACATTCCGGTCAATACCAAATACGTCAGTGCGGAAGGTGTATCCCGGGAAGCTGAGGAAGGTTTAATGGGACTCTCGCTGGACCCTAACTTCGATAAGAACCACTGGGTTTACTTGTATTACGCGCACCCCACAGAAAAGAAACACCTGCTGACCCGCTGGGTATTGCAGAATGATAAGTTGGTGCAGGGTTCCGAAAAAGTGATGCTGGAAGTAGGCACTCAGCGTGAGGTATGCTGCCACACAGGCGGAGGTATGACCTGGGATCGGGCGGGTAATCTTTACCTGACCGTCGGTAACAACACCGGTAATCAGCAGGCGGCCCAGACCGACGAACGCCCCGGACGTAGCAGTTGGGACGATCAGGGACACGCCGGGAACACCAACGACCTACGTGGTAAGATACTACGTATCCACCCCGAAGCCGATGGTACGTATACCGTTCCCGATGGAAACCTGTTCCCGAAAGGCACTGCAAAAACTCGTCCTGAAATTTACAGCATGGGGCACCGTAACCCCTGGCGCATTTCCATCGATAGCAAAACGGGCTACATCTATTGGGGCGAAGTTGGCCCCGACGCCAGCGAAGATTCTGAAATTGGCCCTCGTGGCTACGACGAAATGAATCAGGCCCGCAAACCGGGTAACTTCGGCTGGCCGTGGTTTGTTGGCAACGATCAGGCTTTCCCGGTTTTTGACTATGGGAACAACAAACCACTGGAGAAAAAGGACCCGAAGAAAACCATCAATTTGTCGCCCAATAATACGGGTCTGACCGAGTTGCCGCCGGTAGCTCCCTCGTTCATTTATTATCCCTACGGTATTTCTGAAAAATTCCCGTTGGTGGGTTCGGGGGCACGTAGCGCAACGGGTGGACCAATTTACCACCAGTCGGATTTTAAAAACGCAAAGCGTCCCTGGCCGGCGTATTACGAGAACAAGTGGATTGCCACCGATTTTTCGCGCGGTTGGATCATGGCCATCACTATGAACGAGCAGGGCGATTACGTATCGATGGAGCGCGTTTTGCCAAGTTATCACCCTGTCGAGCCAATCGACATGAAATTTGGTCCCGACGGCGATATGTACGTATTGGAATACGGCAGTAACTGGTTCCGCAAAAGCGACAACTCCAGACTGGTACGTATCGAGTACAACGGCGGTAATCGTAAACCTAACGTTCAGGCGTCAGCCAGCACGACGGGTGGTACGGTGCCGTTCCAGGCTACGTTGTCGGCCGATGGCACGAAGGATTATGACGGCGATGCGCTGAAATACCAATGGAAAATCTCGTCGGCTGGTGTGGCTCCCCGCGTGTTCAACACCGCCAATCCGAACGTACCGTTTGCCAGGGCCGGTGTTTATACCGCTACGTTGACCGTAACTGACCCGCAGGGTGCCAGCAACAGTAAATCGATACGTATCGTAGCTGGTAATGAGCCCCCTAAAGTGGATATCAACCTGGCAAGTAATAAAACGTTCTTCTTCCCCAACCAGCCGATTCAATACGCTGTTCAGGTAGCTGATAAGGAAGATGGAAGCCTCTCGTCGGGAAAAATTGCTCCCGCCCGCGTAGCGATGAGTATCGATTATACGTCGGAAGGTTTCGATCTGGCCGAAGTAACGCAGGGGCAACGAAGCGTCGATGCGTCAACCCAATATGCTGTAGCGCAGGCGTTGATCACGCAAAGCGACTGTAAAGTGTGCCATCAGGTTTCGACCAAATCAGTCGGGCCGTCGTTTGTCGACATTGCGGGTAAATACAAAGGCGATGGCGGGATTTCTGATAAACTCATTAAAAAAGTACGTAACGGTGGCGTCGGTGTCTGGGGCGACGTAGCAATGCCTGCTCACCCCGCCATGTCGGTTGCCGACGCGGGCACGATCATCAATTACATCCTGCACGTAACGGATAAAACATTCAGTACGTTGCCCACTGAAGGAACCTTCACTCCGAAAATTCCGGAGGGCGATAATGGTCGCGGTTCGGTCATCATCCGGGCGGCCTACACCGATCGGGGTAATTCGGGCAGTGCGGTGAAAAATATTCCAACACAAACGACCGAGAAGACCATTGTGCTACGTAGTCCTCAACTGAACGCTTCTGAGGCAAGCATCGTGAAGGGTGCCGAATTGAAAGGTCAGGGCATGGGTCGGGGGATCAACGTAATACCACGTACCAACGATTACATCGCCTTTAAGCAAATCGACCTCACCGGAATCAAGCAATTGGAGCTGGCGGCACAGGCGCAGAAGCGGGAAGGCAGCGTAGGCGGCACCATCGAAATCCGGCTGGATTCGCCTACGGGTGACTTGATCGGCGAAACCAACGTAGCGGTTACTGAACGTCGCATGGGTGGTGCTCCGGCCACAGCAACTGCCATTCAGAACGCGGGGGGCGTAACTACGTCTCCGACCTCTACGTCGACCGTAGCAAGTAATACGTCTACCCCAACGCCACCAGCTACACCAGCGGCCAGTACTACGTCGGCGCCAGCCAGCCAAACTACGGCTGCAGCACCGGCTGGCGGTGGTTTCACATTCCGTGGCCCAACTCCGCTCAAGGCCGATCTGAAAGCAGTGAATGGCGTTCATGATGTGTACTTTGTCTTCAAAAATAATAAGGCCCGCGACATCGAGCCCCTGCTCTCGCTGTCGACCATTACGTTCAATGATGTGAAGAAATAAAGTAGCAGAGGGTAAAGGGGTAAGGGCACGGGGCTGGTCATTCACGCATAGTCCTTTGCCCTTACCCCCACGCCCTCTGCAATAAACAAGAACATGACATCACGAAGAGACTTTCTCAAAAAATCAGGGCTAGCAATTGGTGGCTTAACTATTGCTTCCTATGCCTCCGCCGAAAATCTGTGGGTACCAACGGCTACGCGCCCTATTGGCCTTCAGTTATTTACGCTTTTCCGGCAGATGAACGAAGACCCGAAAGCTAGGCTGGAAAAAGTGGCTGCTATCGGCTACAAGGAAATTGAATCGGCGTTCAGCACACGGGGCGGCTATTATGGCTATAAGCCAAAAGAGTTTAAACAATTGGTCGAGGATTTGGGCATGCATTGGCGTGCACACCATGCGATGGGAGCGCCTTTCCGCCCCCGTCCTACCCCTCCGGCCGCCCAACCGGGCAGCGCCAATCCGGGGCAAGCACCAGCCGGTGCCCAGCGGCCGAGTATGGATTTTTCGAAAATGCCGCCGATGATGAGCCTACGCGATAACTACCAGCAATTGGTGGATGATGCCGCCGAAGGTGGGCTTACGTATCTGGTCTGCGCCAGCACGCCCGTGGCCACGGTAGACGAAATCAACAAATCCATCGAGGTATTTCAGAAAACGGGCGAAGCCTGCAAAAAAGCAAAAGTCGGGTTTGCTTATCACAATCATGCTACCGAATTCGATCCTGTCGAAGGCGGTAAAACGCCGTATGAATTGATACTATCGCAAACCGATAAAGAGCTGGTGAAGATGGAGTTAGACTTGGCCTGGGCTACCAAAGCGGGTAAAGATCCGGTTGCACTGTTCAAGGAACACCCTGGTCGGTTCCCGCTCTGGCATACGAAAGACATTAAGCAGGACCTGAAAACGCTTACCGAAGTGGGCAACGGCGTGGTCGATTTTAAAAAGGCATTCGCAGCTGCCGACATTGCCGGGATGAAGTATTTCTTCGTCGAACAGGACATGGCTCCATCCATCGACAGCGTGCAGACGAGCTACCAGAACCTGAGCAAAATTCTGGTTTAACGTAGTACTTTACTACGTAGCAAAGGGCTGAATATGGGGCTACTTCCGTATTCAGCCCTTTTTTCTTTTCAGCAAGAAGCCTTTCAGAATAATGCCCCTCAAGTAGCTGGTATCTAATTGGTTAACGTAGCGAAAATTCAGTTAGTATGCAAAAAAGGTCAATGCGAAAATATATTTTCCTACGTGATTTTTGTACAAAAACCATTGATACATTTGGCGATGTTACGTTCTAATGATCGCCTTTTATGATTCCGGAAAACAAACATTCAGCCGTAAGTAAAGCACTGCAAACTGCTTTTGGGGTAACCGAATGGGATAGCATTCAGCAAATGACGAAAGGGCTTTCCGAAGCACTGGTTTTTAAGCTCGTAATACGTAGTAATCCTTATCTGCTACGGGTTGTCGTTCGGGACGATACCCGGGATAAGCCAATCCACTATTTTGGTTCAATGCAGGCGGCTGCTGAGGCAGGCATCGCGCCGGCTATCCACTATTTGAGTAGTGATGATGGAGTTTCCATTACTGATTTTATCGTAGAAAAACCGTTTTCTTTTACCGAAGCCATTCCCAAGATGGCCGATATAATTCGGCAGGTGCATGAATTACCTAAATTCTCGCATCGGGTTAACTACGTTGACGTCGTCGATACGTTTCTGCAACGATTACAGGCAACCGGTATTCTTCCGGAAAGCTTGATAAACGAGCTTCTGGCTTCCTACGAACGTATCATAAAAGTTTACCCACGTAACGATTCGGAAAATTTCGTCTCGTGCCACAATGACCTGAAGCCCGACAACATTATTTTCGATGGTGATCGCCCCTGGCTTGTCGATTGGGAAGCGGCCTTTTTGAATGATCGCTACGTTGATCTGGCTGCTATGGGCAATTTTATCGTCCGTAGCGAACAGGATGAAACTGATTTTCTGAGAAGCTATTTTGGCCAAGAGGCCACTGATTATCAACGAGCCAGGTTCTTGTTCATGAGCCAGATCGTCCACGTGTTCTGTTTTGCGCTATGTGTACTCTTAAGCACTGGAGGTAAATCAATTTCAGAAAAGACCGTAGAGGAGATGGAAAAGCTTGATTTCAGAGACTTTCATGATCAACTGTGGAATTGCGAAATCAGTCTGGAGAGCAGTGAAGCGAAACGTCAATATGCCTGGGTGCATCTACAGCAATTTCTACGTAACGTACAGTCGAAGCGTTTTGATGAATCACTTGCTGTCCTTTCTCAGTCAAGCCTGGCAAACTGAATTCTAGCCTAAGTAATAGTATCGGCTACCCGCATCGAATAGTAGAGCATCTCGATTTCCGGCTTTTCAGCAAAACCTCAATTGATTCCATCCCGAACCCTATGCAACTAAATCGTAGAAATTTCCTCCAGCAATTGGGCTTCGGCGCGGCTGGTCTTATCGTTGCCTCGTCACTGCCAGCTACGGGCATTATGCTCCCGTACAAAACTGGAAAACTGCCCCGTAACCTCCCTGAAACACAGGGTGTTATGCCAGGAGGACTGCTCGATTTTGTGAATACCGTCGAATCGAGTAAACTTAATGTCCACAGTCTGATGGTCGTTCGGCATGGGCAGGTGGTGGCCGAAGGCTGGTGGGCTCCCTACGCGCCCCAGTTCAAACATACATTGTACTCGCTCAGCAAAAGTTTTACGTCAACGGCGGTCGGGATGGCAGTTGCGGAAAAACGATTGACGGTGGAAGATAAGGTGGTGAAATTTTTCCCGAACGACGTACCGGCTACCATCAGCGCAAATCTGGCGGCCATGCGCGTGAAAGATTTATTAACCATGTCGACCGGCCATGATAAGGACACGACACCAGCTCTCCGAGATGCGACCGATACCAGTTGGGTAAAAACATTCCTGGCGCAACCTGTTGACCATGAGCCGGGTACACATTTCATTTACAACAGCGGTGCTACGTATATGTTGTCGGCCATTGTGCAGAAACTGACGGGGCAGCCGATTCTTTCGTACTTAAAACCGCGTCTGTTCGGGCCGCTGGGCATCGAAGGCGAAGATTGGGAAGTATCGCCACAAGGTATCAATACGGGTGGCTGGGGCCTGCGGGTTCGCACGGAAGACATCGCCAAATTTGGGCAGCTTTACCTGCAAAAAGGCGTCTGGAACGGAAAACGGCTGATTGATGAAGCCTGGATCAACGACGCTACCCGCTTTGAAGTACAGTCGGGTGGTGGCGGAAATCGACCCAAAGAAAATAACGACTGGCAACAGGGCTACGGCTACCAGTTCTGGCGGTGCCGCAACGATGCTTACCGGGGTGATGGGGCTTTCGGCCAATACTGTATCGTGCTTCCCAAAGAAGACGCCGTTATTGCGATGACCTCTGAAACCGCCGATATGGGTGCGATTCTGGATGCCGTCTGGAAACATATTCTGCCCGCGCTACGTGGTACGGGTGATAAGGGCACACAAGCTGCACTGACGAAGAAACTCACTACGTTGGCCTTCGCTCCTCCTGCCATGGGATCGACCTCGCCGATGGCCGCCCAGATTAGTGGAAAAACATTTAACCTCGCTGACAACAGCTTACAGGCCAAATCCGTTACGTTAACTTTTGGCAAAGACGGCTGTATTTTCAAACTGCGTGACAATCGGGGCGACCATCAGGTGACCTGCGGCATCAACCGCTGGACCGAGGGCAGTACTACGTTCCCCACCCTCCCCCTCCGCATAACCAATACGTTGATCCCCGGCGAAAACAACACTACGGTGGCGGGAAGCGGCACGTGGCAGGACGCCAATACGTTCGTGATGATGTGGCGATTTATTGAAACCGCTCATTATGATACTGTTACGTGCAAATTCGACGGCAACAGTGTGCAGGTAGAATTCCAGAAAAGCCTGACCAAAATAAGCACAGCCAAAGACCAGCGACCTGTATTGACTGGGAAAGTAATGGCGTAGCGTAAGCCTTACCAAGTCGTTTAAATGGCCTGTGAAATACTTTTTAACCGAAGTACTTCACAGGCCATTTTTTGCAACTAAAAATTTGCGTAGTCAAATAACTACACGTATGTTTGTAGTCAAATGACTACACAATGAACTTACGACGAGACGTATTCCAGGCCATAGCCGACCCCACAAGGCGAGCTATCCTGCTGCTGGTTGCTACGCAAGCGATGACTGCCGGTGCCATCGCGGCCAACTTCGACACCGCCCGGCCAACGGTTTCAAAGCATTTACAAATACTCACCGAGTGCGAGTTGCTGAAACAGGAGCAAAACGGTAGGGAAATGTACTATCACATCAATGCCCTAAAAATGAAAGAAGTCGCCGATTTCATTGAGCCATTTCGCCAGATGTGGGACGACCGATTCAATAAACTGGAAGCCATCATGAAAAACTATCAATCCAAACAATAAAACATCATGGAACAAAAAACAAAAGTCCATGCTGAAAATGGCAAGCAGGAATTGCTGATAACCAGGGAGTTCGACTTGCCCTTAGGCCTGCTCTTTAAAGCGTACATTGAACCTGACATTGTGGAGCAATGGATGGGAACGAAAGTGCTGAAGCTGGAAAATAAAAAGCACGGCGGTTATCAATTTGAAACAACCGATCCCAGGGGGAATAAACACGGGTTCAATGGAACAATCCATGAGTTTGTCCCGAATCAGAAAATCACGCGGACATTTGAAATGGAAAATACGCCCTTTGGCGTCCAGCTTGAGTTTCTGGAGTTTGAGTCGCTCACCGACGATACCAGCAAACTTACCATGCATATCGTCTATAAATCAGCCGCGCTCAGAGACCAGGTAATGCAATTGCCCTTTGCGAAAGGTATCAACATGGCCCACAATCGATTGCAGGACGTAGTAAACATCCTAACGTATCATGACAAAGCGCAATAAAATCATCTATTGGGTAGCTACCCTTTGGCTTTCTTTGGGGATGCTGTCGACCGGCGTAGTCCAGTTATTGACCATGAAGGAGGGTCAGGGCGGCCTCGATATGCTCACGCATGCGGGTTATCCAGCGTATTTGCTAAACTTGCTGGGCATCTGCAAAATTCTGGGCGTGGTAGCCGTGCTCATTCCTAAATTTCCTTTACTAAAAGAATGGGCGTATGCCGGTTTCTTCTTTATGATGTCTGGAGCGATATTTTCACATATCGCATCGGGTGACCCAATCCCTGAAATCCTGCCTGCCTTGCTTCTACTGGCGCTTACCATCGTATCCTGGTATTTCCGCCCCGATACTAGAAAACTAGTTTTCCTTAATTAAACAACAAATAAAATGAATACTGAAAATCAATTATCGAGCGAACAACAGAAAGAACTTCTCAACGTATTGAAAGCTCGTTTTGACAAAAACATGAACCGTCATTCCGGTCTTGACTGGGCTGAAGTTCAGGCAAAACTGGAAGCAAATCCAGGTAAACTATGGTCGCTTAACGAAATGGAAAATACGGGTGGTGAACCAGACGTAGTAGGTCAGGATACCAGGACGGGCGAATACATTTTTTACGATTGTTCACCGGAAACACCTAAAGGCCGCCGGAGCATTTGTTACGACCGCGAAGCGCTGGAATCGAGGAAAGAAAATAAACCGGGAAACAGCGCCGTTGGGATGGCAACCGATATGGGTATTGAGCTGTTGACGGAAGAAGAATATCGTGAGTTACAGAAACTTGGAAAGTTCGACGCGAAAACGTCGAGCTGGATACAAACGCCTTCGGCAATTCGAAAACTTGGCGGTGCGCTCTACTGCGATTATCGCTACGACACTATTTTTCTGTATCACAACGGGGCCGAATCGTACTACGGTGTCAGGGGGTTCCGTGGCTCACTTAGAGTTTAAATTGTCTAGTCGGCCCCGACAGACTCTGCCTGTCGGGGCCGACACTTTTCATTTACAGCAGTTTATCCAGCGTAATAGGCAACGTCCTGATCCGTTTGCCGGTGGCGTGAAAAACGGCGTTGGCAATGGCCGCCGGTACCGCTACCAGCCCGATCTCCCCTACTCCTTTCACGCCCAATGGATTCACGATGTCGTCGTTCTCTTCCACGAAAATCACATCGAGATCCTGAATGTCGGCGTTGACTGCTACGTGGTATTCGGCCAGGTTGTGATTCATGATTCGGCCGAATTGGTGATCCATTACGCTTTCTTCTTCCAGCGCCTTGCTGATCCCCCACACCATGCCACCAATGATCTGGCTACGTGCCGTTTTTGGATTCAGAATCTTCCCGGCGGCAATGGCACTTACCAATCGCGTTACGCGAACCGTACCAAAATCTTCATCAACTTCTACCTCCGCAAAGGCCGCTGAATGAGTCGCACGGGCGTATTTTCGCTGCTTGAACAGATTTGGTAATGCCGACGACGTTTCCCGCACAGCCGCCCCACCGTTGGCATCGACAACAGCCTGTAAGGAAACGGAAACCGACGTATCGTTTTTCAACTGAATCGCTTTATCAGCAAATACTACGTCAGTAAACGTGGCTTTGGCAAAGGGCGAATTGGGCATTTTACGGGCGATTTTGAAGAGTTTTTTAGCCAAATCATCGCAAACCGTTTTCACCGCCGTTCCAACCGTAGCGGCTGTCCAGGAGCCTCCTTCGATGGGCGCGGCTGGCATATCACTATCACCGAGTTTAAATAGTACGTCTTCAATTGGCATTCCGAGCGTGTCGGCGGCAATCTGCGTCATGATGGTGTACGTACCGGTCCCAATATCGGCGGTGGCGCTGCTTACGCGCAGTTTTCCATTCACCATCAGCACGGCTTCGGCACGAGCTGGCATGTGAAATGCGTCCCAGATTCCGGTAGCCATTCCCCAGCCAATGAGCGTACCTCCCCGGCGCATGGAGCGGGGTTCCGGCTTCCTCTTTACCCAACCAAATCGTTCGGCCCCCTGCCGAAAACACTCCCGCAATTCTTTACTGGAGTAGGGCAGATCGGCAATCTGATCGCGCTCGGTATAGTTCATCAGTCGGAATTCAACCGGATCAATACCTGCATTAAATGCCAGCTCGTCAACGGCACATTCGAGCACAGAGACGCCCGTAACGCCACCCGGCGCCCGCATGTCCATGGGCGTTGCTACGTCCAGATGCACCAATTTGTGGTCAAGTTTGTAATTTTCAACCGGATATAGCATCGCTCCCCAATTGGCGATCACTTCAGTATAATCCTCATACTGAGACGTTTCAGAAACGACACCGTGATAGAGAGCCGTCATTTTTCCATCGGCCGATGCGCCCAGCGCCACCGTCTGCACGTTAGCCGGCCGATATCCTAACGAAAACATTTGCTGGCGTGTCAGCGTAACCCGCACTGAACGTTTCAGTTCGCGAGCGGCCATCACGGCCATAAACAACTGATACTGAGGGCGTAATCCAGACCCAAAGGCACCACCAACATAGGGGGAAATTACACGAATGTCTTTAAACGGAATATCGAACACCTGCGATACGTACAGAATACTGTTCGTTACGCCCTGAGTTTTGTCGTAGATCGTGTAGCGCCCGCCCGATTTATGCCGCCCTTTTTCATACACCACCGTACTGGCGAACATTTCCATCGGGTTATGATGCTCCATACTATGCATGTATTCGCCAGTCATCTGCACCGGAGATGCACTGAAGGATTCTTCGAAATTACCACGTGGTTTTGGCGGACCAGGCTTAAACAACGTAGTAAGACCCACGGAAGGTTTACGCGCCTTATGTCGATTCGTCTCTACTGCGGTTTCATGTTTATCTTCCTCATACTCAATTTCTACCAGTGAAGCCGCGTAGCGGGCCATTTCGAACGTATCGGCAACGACCAGTGCAATGGGTTGTGCGTTATACACAATATTTGCATCACGTAACGGTCGGAATGGCGAACCTGGGGGCGCATCCTGGTCTTTATACTTCATGTCGAACCAGGCGATTTTAGGCCGGTTCTCGTGCGTAAATACTTTTACAACGCCGGGCAGGTTCAGGGCAGCCTGCGTGTCGATACGTTTGATTTTCCCTTTCGTGATGGCACTATTCACTACGTAGCCATAAAGCAGATCCGGTACGTCGAACTCGGCTGCGTATTTAGCTTTTCCGGTCACTTTATCGTAGCCGTCGACGCGGCTCAGGGGTTTTCCAACGTACTGCGTCATAACGAATTAAGATTTGTGGCCTCCGTCAGTGCTCTCACGATAGCCCGTTTAGCCAGTTCTATTTTAAACGTATTGTGCCCGAAACCTTGAGCCCCTTCCAGCATGGCGTCGGCTGCCTGCTGAAAAACTCCCTTAGAAGGTACTTTATCGATCAGTATAGCTTCTACGTCTAGCCGTCGCCAGGGCTTATGTGCCACACCACCCAGGGTAATTCGGGCTTCAGCGATACGTCCATTTTCCAGTTCCAGCGCTGCCGCAACCGACACCAGCGCAAACGCGTAGGAAGTGCGATCGCGCAGTTTGATATATGCGTAATGGTCGGGGAAACCACGCGCGGGTAAGTCAATGGCCGTTATGAGTTCATCATCCTGAAGGGTATTATCAATATGGGGTGTATTGCCCGGCAAACGGTGAAATTCGGCAAACGGAATGCTACGTTCCCCGTAAGGCCCTGTTACGTTCACAACGGCTTCAAGCGCAGCCAGTGCCACGCACATATCCGACGGATGCGTAGCGATGCAGTGAATATCCTGATTAGTATCCCGAGTCCCTAAAATGGCGTGAATCCGGTTGTATCCCTCAATGGCCGAGCAGCCGGAGCCAGGTTCCCGCTTGTTACAGGGCGTTGCTACGTCGTAGAAATAATAGCAGCGAGTCCGTTGCATCAGATTGCCACCATCGGTCGCCATATTCCGCAGTTGGGGCGACGCCCCTGCCAGAATCGCCTTTGACAGCAACGGGTAGCGTTCGGCTATTTTGGGGTGATAAGCCGTGTCGGCATTGGTCATGAGGGCGCCCAACCGGATACCACCATTTTCCATTTCGTCGACGGTAGCCAGCGGTAAGTGCGTTATATCGATCAGGCGCGAAGGGCGCTCCACATTTTCCTTCATCAGGTCAATGATGTTCGTTCCGCCAGCAATGAATTTGGCAGTATGTTCCGAAGCGCGTTCGCGTACGGCATTGCTGACGCCCTCGGCTCTTGTGTAAGCAAATGGGTTCATAACGTATCAGGTTGCGGGTGCATAACAGACTGAATGGCCGTAACAATATTTGGGTAAGCCCCACAGCGACAGATATTTCCGCTCATCAGTTCACGAACATCATCCGCTGTTTTCGCGTGTCCTTCGTGCATCATTCCGATAGCCGAACAAATTTGCCCTGGCGTACAGTACCCGCACTGAAAAGCATCGTGCTCGATAAAGGCCTGCTGCATCGGATGCAGATCACTACGTTCCGACGTAGCACCCCCTTCTGACTGCACGATTCCTTCGATAGTTGTAATCGATTTTCCTTCCTGCATAATGGCCAGCGTCAGGCAGGAGTTGATACGTTTACCGTCGACCAGAACTGTGCAGGCTCCACACTGGCCGTGATCGCAACCTTTTTTGGTTCCGGTCAGATGCATGTATTCACGTAGCGCGTCGAGCAGCGAGGTCCAGGGGGCCAGTTGCAGTTCTCGTTCGCTCCCGTTGACGGTCAACCTGACGGAGTGGGTTGCGGGTAACAACGGCGTTTTTTTGGATATAAGAGGGGCTTCCGTAGTAAGGTTCATAACGTTCGGAATAAGTCTATTGCATCTTTATACTGTCCGAACTGGTTCCCACGCGTATTGTTCAGAAAAGTAAACCAGTGGAACTTATCTCACTTTTTAGGTACCAGAATGGGCTCTATCAACCCCAGGCAGTAACAAGTTTTCCTCAACGTAGTTATCTCAGTGGATTGGGATTGCTTCAGGCATTCTGACAAATCTTATACACCATGGCAAACCTATTTACGCGGATATATCGGAATCTATTCGCCAATTCAATACCTATGCCGACCGAAACAACGAAGAAGAACAAGGTTAAAGAGGGTTTTTTCCCCAACCTGTGGACAGTTCTCAAAGATGCATTTAGTGGGTTTCAGGATGATCGCTGCCTGAAATTAAGCGCGGCTTTAGCCTATTATACCGTGTTTTCGCTGGCTCCGCTGCTGGTACTCATTATTTCATTATTCAGTATTTTCTTCGGCGAAGAAGCCATTCGCGGGCAAATTTTTTCGCAGATCAATGGACTGGTAGGCAACGAAGCCGCCAAACAGATTCAGGAAATGATTAAAAACGTTGAACTGTCGGGCAAAACCAATACAGCCTTGATTATCGGTATTGTCACGTTACTGGTTGGCGCTAGTAGTCTGTTTGTCGAAATTCAGGATTCGATCAACCTAATCTGGCGCGTGAAGCCGAAGCCCAAACGGGGCTGGGTGAAGTTGTTGAAAGACCGGTTACTGTCCTCTTCGCTAATAGTAAGTTTAGGCTTTCTGCTACTGGTTTCGCTTATTGTTAATGGAATTGTCGCTGCTCTGAGCGATTATTTGGTCCGCTTTATCCCGGGTCTTGGGGTTTATATTATTATGGCCATTAATTTTTCAATCAGTACAGTAGTGATTGCCGTCCTGTTTGCCGTTATTTTCAAGGTATTACCCGACGCTAAGATTTCCTGGAAAGATGTGCGCTGGGGAGCTATTTTTACGGCCCTATTATTTATGCTGGGGCAATACATAATTGGGTTGTACATCGAAACCACCAGTACCAGTTCAGCGTATGGAGCTGCTGGCTCACTGATCGTGATTCTAACCTGGATTTATTACACCGCAGCCATTCTTTATTTCGGAGCGGAATTTACCCTGGCTTATGCCAACCATTTTGGGGTTAAAATTGAACCGGCTGATTATGCAGTGTACGTCGAACAAACTGAACAGGAACGGGATGTTACCCATATTCCGACGGCGAAAAAAGTAGAAGAAGCTAAAAAGTAACGTAGTGTTTTTAACGGCAAAGAGCGCTGAGGTAAGCGCAAAAGTTTGCCGAGATAACTTAGCGAACCTTTGCGCTTACCTCAGCGCTCTTTGCCGTTAAAAACGATTTTAAGGCCTTTTACTCGCGTCAAGCACTACGTGTCGGACGCGCTGACGTTTCCAGGTGTACGTTACGTGTATAAGCCCGTCTTCGGTCTGAATAACAGCTGGATATGAGTATTCACCGGGTTCGTTTTCGAGAACGGCCAGCGTTTTCCAGGTTTTGCCGTCGCTGGAGATTGCTACGTCGAGTGGCGTACGTGGCCCATTTTTGTTCCCTGTCCTTGTGGTTGGATTATACACCAGCACTTGTCGGCCATCTTTCAACGTAACAGCGTCGGTGCCTGAATTAGGATTAGGTAGCTCGGTTTTTTCCAGTTTAGACCAGGTTTTACCGCCATCTTTCGACCAGCTTTCCTGAATAAAACCCAGTTTCTGGCTCCGGCAAAGTATCTGCAATTGGCCGTTCGGGTGGAACAATACACTCGGCTGGATGGCTCCGTCGGTAACGCCGTCGTTGATGGCTGGTGTTCGGGTCCAGGTTTTACCCCAGTCGCTGGTCATCTCGAAATGCACCCGCCAGTTATTATCTTCCGAACTGGTTGGACACAGCAATACGCCGGAGGGCAACAGGACTGGTTTATTTTTGATTGGCCCCAAAATACCATCTGGCAGTTTCTCAGCCGCCGACCAGGTTTTACCATTATCCTTCGAGCGCTTCAACAATCCCCACCAGGTCGATGGACTCGGCCCAACTTTGTAGAATAGTATCAATTCGCCTTTTGGAACCTGAAACAGAACTGGATTCCAGCAAGGCAATCGTTTGCCATCGGGTTGTACGCCATTGGCTACCTCTACGGGAGTTGTCCAGTTGGTTTTCGTGCGGCTGCTAACCCATATACCAACATCCGGATGGCGTTCTTCTGTACCACCAAACCAGGCTGCTACAATTCCCTGTGGCGTCTCGGCCAGCGTCGATGCGTGGCATTCGGGGAAAGGAGCTTGTTCATAAATAAATTCGCGCTGACGAACAGCCGGGTTATCTGACTGCGCCAGAACTTTTGGCGTAAACGTAAACAATGTCGCCAGAACAAGTAGCCAATGTTTTTTCATGTAAACTTGTAAAAAGTGAAGGAAAGCCGAATAAATGATTAATCCATGTGAAAGACCCGTTCCAGACGTATCACCACTGGCGAATTATCTGGATACGTATCCATCAGGTCAGCCATGTAGGCCCACCATTTCTGCATAATGGCCTGTTCGGGCAACGTATCGGCCGTGTGGTCGGGGGTTCGCTTCTGAACGGCAAAGAGCGTTCCGGTAGCACGATCCAGAAAAATGGAGTAATCCCGGATACCTGCCTTCGTAAGCAAGGCAGACAACTCAGGCCATATTTCATCATGACGGCGCAGGTATTCAGCCTCAACGCCGGGTTTAAGTTTCATTGTAAAAGCAATCTCTTCCATATAAAAGATTGATTCGGGTTCCTGTTCTTTAGTTAGTATACGTTGAATCTGGAATTAGTACTATCGTTTCAGCTTATACAATTCCGTTCCAGCCAACAGAAAACAACCGAGGCCGTAATCCTCAAAATCAGGTTTGCTGTCGAACGTAACAGGCTGGCCATCTTTAGGCTCTTTGCCTGTTCCCTGAACGTAGCCCAGAAATCCATTGTCATGAACTGCGTCTTTCACCATGGCATTCCAGGCTTTCGTGATGATGGGGCGATACGTTTTCCCATCCAGCAGGCCGTGGTTG
The DNA here is from genome assembly GCF_014699005.1 of Spirosoma profusum. GTDB lineage: Bacteria > Bacteroidota > Bacteroidia > Cytophagales > Spirosomataceae > Spirosoma > Spirosoma profusum. The sequence goes on along the minus strand of NZ_JACWZY010000009.1, from coordinate 54,792 downwards.
ATCCCCCAGACCATGCCGTAGACAAAAAGCGCCGTACCGGAAAGCTCTTTACCACCAAAATTCGTCGGGTCATGCAAACTCGCGTTCCAGAAGCCATCCGGCCGTTGAAGAGCGGGTAAGGCACGTATCATTTCCAGATACGTTTTCTCATATTCTTCCCGATGCGGGGCATTCTTCGGCAAAATTTCCAGCACACGTACCAGCGCAGCTACCACCCAGCCGTTCCCCCGCGACCAGTAACAATCCTGACCGTTGGGTTCTTTATACGGTGGCACAAAATCCTTATCGCGCCACCACAGGTGATCTTCGGAATTGTAGAGACCGTTGCCGCCGTGTTTGGTTTTCGAGTAATTGTAAATCTGATACATCTTCTCGAAATAGGCGTTGGCACTTTCGCTACGTTCCTTTTCTAACGTACCAAGTTTGGCAAATACCGGCATTGCCATTTGCAGCGCATCGATCCAGTTCCAGTCGTCTATTTTGTCGCTCCTGACCATCGCATCGATTGACGCTTTGATGGCCTCGATACGTTCCGGCTTAGTGCGACCGGCAGCCTGATCGATCAGGTACAAATCGATGTAGGTTTGCCCACAGCACTGATCATCGGCGTTACGTGTGTTGGGGCCGCTACGTAGTCCCCAATGGTGTTTTTCGCCCCAATCGACGGCATAATCGTAATACGATTTTTGTTTGTCGATTCCGTACAAAGCCATCAGCCCTTCGTAATAAACGGCCCGCGTCCAGATGTTACTGGGGCGTGTTTTGTTGGTTACGATTTCCTTACCAGGATCGGGCCAGGCTTGCATGAAATAGGTATTGGCCAGCCTCATCTTAGCCAGAATCTCGGTTTTATCAGGAAGTTTCTGCGCCTGCCCGGATAACGTAGTGAACCAAATTAGTACGAAAGCTGGACGTAGTAAAGAACTGAGATTCATTTGGGCAAACTGTCAGGATTCAATGCACCGTTACGGATGCGGTATATTTTTTCAGGTCAACACAATCACCTGGCAATGGATGCGAATTCCAGTACGAGTGAATTGCCAGGGCAGCGCCCAGTGCCGAAGCCTGCGCAACTGAGGCCGCATAAACTTCAATAGTTGGAAAAGCCAGCGCCAGCAAATTCATGTAAATCGGGTTTTTGCTAAAACCACCATCAACGAAAATGCGCTTCACGGGAGAGCCCGCCAGCACCAGGTTCGTCGAAATCAGTTGCTGGGCCACAATATCAAGAATGAGCTGGTGATACGCTTCAGCGTAATCAGCAAAGTCGGCCAGATTGCGCTGACCAAATAATGAGCCTTTCATCGAAAGTAACTGATTCCCTTTCGCATCCGCGTCTGTGGTTACCTGGCTGTTCTGATGACGTAGTCGCTCAATCGTTTTCGGATTATACCCCACCCGAACATATTGATCGATAGGCACCTGAAAATGCGCTGCCAGCCGCTTTATCTGTTGCTCGTGCTCGTAACCGGCAAACAATCGTGCCGATTTTACGGGCTGGCCTTTGTAATGCATGTAATTCAGACAATCATACTGCAACTCTTCCGGCGTCAGCGGACGATTGTTGAACGGATTCATGCTAATGCACCAAGTTCCGGTCGAAATAAGTACAAACGGCTCCTGAAACGATGCTAGATAAGGAACCAGGGCCGACGAGCTATCGTGCAAGCCAACACCCGCCTGAAGCGACGTACCATCGACCGTTGCAGCCTGAACCGAATCGGAAGCAACAATGGGAGCCAGTCGACCGTCGAGTTCTTCGTCGGTTACCCACCTGTGGTATTGCTGCCGGTCGAAATCCCAAAGCATGGTATGGCAGCCGACGCTGGTCATGTCCGAGACGGGCCACCTGGTAATGAGGTAACTAACGTATTGCGGCAGGTGCAGCGCATAGGTCAGTTTGGCAAACAGTTCAGGTTGTTCGTATTTGATGCGATACACCTGAAGTCCTGAATTCAAACTCCCCAGCGAAGGCGACGCCGTCTGGCGAGTCAACTCTACCTCTGGCCCATAGTTACCGAAAAACTGCTCCGACAACGTAGCAGGATACGCTTTCAGATAATTGTATAGTTGCCCAACTGGCTCACCGTCCTTGTCAATATAAACGATACTAGCCCCATAAGCGGAGACATTGACAGCCGTCACCGTAAATTGGGGCAAACGTAGCACTTCCTCCAGCGACGTAGTAACCCAACTCCGAAGCCGGTTTACGTCTTCGCACGAGTCTCCGTCTTCGTCTGAAATTTCGGCAAACTGTTCCGATTTTTCCCAGACAATTTGGTACTGTTCATCAAAAAGAAACAGCTTTTTATTGGTCTTCCCAATGTCGAAAATAGCAACAACGTTCATGAATGATGAATTATGAATGATGAATTATGAATGTTCGAATAGGACTTCTGGCCGTCCATTCATCATTTATCATTCATAATTCATCATTAATTTACAGTCCCGTGGCGAAGGTTTTGGCACCGCGCTCGCCGATGAGTTGCTGGCGAACGTCTAATGTACGGTAGAGGCCGAGTGGGTTCAATGAACCACCTGCCCGTCGACGTGCTTCGGCGACCAGCGGGCGAACATCGGTGCGGAATGCATCCTGAAGAATTTCCTGGGCACGAACAGGGTCGTTGGCTTCGCGGGCTTCTTCCAGCGCTTCCCGGTCGACCAGTAAAGCTTGAGCGTAGGCCAGTTGGATGGCTTCGACCGACTGAAGCAAGTCTTCGAGAGGGTCTTTTACGTTGTGGCTGGCGTCGATCATCCAGCCGAGGTCTTTGGCGTGATTCATTCCACGTGCATCCATACCATCCACTAATTCCGTGAAAATCAGGAATAGTTGATACGGACGGATACTGCCGACGGTTAAATCATCGTCGCCGTACTTGGAATCGTTGAAGTGGAAGCCGCCAAGTTTACCCTGATGGAGGAGAATCGCGACAATCTGCTCGATGTTAGCGTTGGGCAGGTGGTGTCCCAAATCGACGAGTGTGTACGCTTTCGGGCCGAGTTTGCTGGCGAATAGGAAGCTGCTGCCCCAATCGCCCACGGTCATCGAATAGAAATTGGGCTCGAAGGCTTTGTACTCCACAAATAGCTTCCAGTCGTCGGGCAGGGCGGCATAGATTTCGGCCAGACTCGACAAGGTGCGGTCGAATGCCTTACGAAAATTCAGCTGTCCTGGAAAACAGGAACCATCTGACAGCCAGACCGTCAGCGAATCAGAACCTAGCTCGACGCCGTGTTTTATTACGTCGATGTTATGGTCGATAGCCTGCTGCCGAACAGCAGCATCGGTATGCTGGAGTGAGCCAAATTTATAGCTTAACGCTTGATCTGCCTGGTCCTGGAATGTATTGGAGTTAACTGCATCAAAACGTAGACCGTTCTGAGCAGCAAGTTGTTTAACGGCCTGTGGATCAGTTGGAATGTCCCAGGGAATATGCAGCGAAATCGCGCCACTCGCGCGGTTCAGGGCGTGTAGCAGACCTACATCGGCAATCTTCTCTTCCAGCGAACGAGGTTCTCCCCCACCCGGAAAACGCCCGAAGCGCGTCCCACCCGTACCCAGCGCCCAACTTGGGATTGCCACCTGAAATTCAATCAGTTTCTGAATAACTGGTTCCGCCTTCGCGACCTCCTGCGTCCAGTACGACAGTTTTCGCTGATGCCCTTCCAGTTGAGTCTGGTTGTAATCCGAAATATGTTCGAGTTCGATTTGCATAAGGATTGAGGGTTGGTTTAAATGAATAATGCAAAATGAATAATGTATAATGTAGACGAAGGGACCTAGCGTCCTGAATGACATTATACATTATTCATTTTGCATTATTCATTAATGTTATGTTACCGAACAAACGCCATGGCGACGCCACCATCTACGTTCAGTACGTTGCCGGTCGATTTGGCGAGCAGGCCATTCACGCAGGCCAGACAGGCATTAGCAATATCGTCGGGGAGGATGATTTCATTTAATAGCGTCCGTTTGGCATAATAACCCGGTAGTTCGGCAACCGTAATGCCATACGCTTTGGCACGACCTTCGGCCCAGGCACCCGCCCAGATTTTCGAGTCGGAGATAACGGCGTCAGGGTTTACTACGTTCACGCGGATATGGTCTTTGCCTAACTCAGCCGCGTTCAGGCGACTCAGGTGCAGTTGGGCTGCCTTGGCTGAACCATAACCCGCATTGTTCGGGCCGGACACCAGCGCATTTTTGCTGACGATGTTGATAACATCGCCACCCAGTTTCTGCTTGCGCATGATTTCAACGCCTTTCTGCGTAACCAGGAACTGCCCTTTCACCAGTACGTCGTACAGCAGATCCCAGTCCTTTTCGGTGTGCTCTTCAATGGGTTTGGAGATGCTCAACCCGGCGCAGTTTACTACAATATCGACTCCCCCAAACGCCAACGTAGCCGTATCGAACGTAGCGGCAATAGTTTCGGCCTTCGTTACGTCAAGTTGGTCGGCGGCATAGGCATCTTTGCCGTATTGCTTCAGGAACTCATCTTTCGCACCCGCCAGACGGTCGGCGTCGTTGTCGTTGATGACAACGACAGCACCTTCTGAGAGGAATTTCTTGGCGATAGCTTTTCCGATCCCTCCGGCACTGCCTGTAATCAGGGCAATTTTACCAGAGAGTGGTTTTGGTTTTGGCATACGCTGAAGTTTCGCTTCTTCCAGCAACCAATATTCTATATCGAACGCTTCCTGTTCAGGCAGACCAACGTAGTCAGAAACGGCTTCGGCGCCTTTCATTACGTTGATAGCGTTGGTGTAGAACTCAGCCGCCACGCGTGCCGTCTGCTTGTCCTTCGCGAACGTAATCATACCCACGGCCGGCCACAGCAGCACGACCGGATTTGGGTCACGTATCGCTGGACTATTGTCATGTTTGCAACGCTCGTAATACGCAGCATAATCGGCACGGTAATCTTCAAAAGCTTTTTCCAGATACGTAGCACTGTCGGCTCCGGTCAATTGTTCCGGGTCGAGAACCAGCGGGCGTATTTTGGTACGCAGGAAGTGGTCGGGGCAGCTCGTACCCAAACGCGCTAAACGTGGCAGATCGTTCGAGTTAACGAATTCCAGTACGCGCGAATCATCAGTAAAATGGCCAATCATCTGGCGATAACTTGATGCCAGACCACGTAGCGTTGGCATCAGGGCAGCCGCTTGTTTTTTGCGCGTATCGGCATCTGTATTTCCGCGGGCTACACCACCGAAAACCGGCCGTTTTTTGCCAAAATTCTGATGCAGGTATTCTGACGCCTGCTCAATCACTTCCAACGTATTGATATACGATTCGTAGGACGTATCACCCCAGGTAAACAGTCCATGTCCGCCGAGAATAATCCCCCGCAGTTTTGGGTTTTTCTGAACCGCTTCTTCCAGTTTCAGGCCGAGGTCGAAACCGGGGCGCTGCCAGGGAATCCACGCCATTTTATCACCCCATATTTCGTGCATGATAGCCTCACCGTCTTTACTGGCGGCAATGGCAATCAGGGCATCTGGGTGCAGGTGGTCAATGTGTTTGTACGGCAACAGGCCATGTAAGGGCGTATCGATGGATGGCGCAGCGCATTTGGGGTCGAACAGGCAGTGATCGAACAGACCCACCATTTCGTCTTCAAATTCCAGTCCGCGATACCGGCTTTTCAATGCATGCAATCGCTCTACGTAGAGGTTCGCACACCCCTTTTTGGTGAGCGTACCGATGTCCCCGCCCGAACCTTTCACCCACATCACCTCCACGGGTTCACCAGTCAACGGATTGGTTTCCATCAGCTTAACGGATGTATTCCCGCCAGCGTAGTTGGTCAGGCGAAGGTCCGCTCCGAGCAGATTAGAGCGGTAAATAAACAGGGCTACTTCGTCGCCGGCGAGTTCGGCCGCCTTTTTCTCATCCCAGAGATAGCTTACGTAGTTGAACGCTTGCGTCGTATTCATAAATTGGAGTAAGTAGTATCTATCTGTAATCTTGTTTTAGCAAAGTACGTTTAATTTCAATTCTCCTGCTTCATGTACTCTCCTGTAATTAAAATTTTTGACACGCCCTGTTGGATGCCTGGAAATCTGCATCTGGAAAAGGCCTCTAACGAGCGCATAACAGGTGAGAACAGGTAAGTTCAGGCAATTAAGTTCGGTAAATTTGTAAAAATAGAGAAAACGTGGCAGTTATCTGGGGAGTTATTCTACATGCGCTGGGCGGCTTTGCGTCCGGAAGTTTTTATTTACCCTACAAAAGAGTTCGCGGCTGGGCCTGGGAAAGCTATTGGTTCATTGGCGGGCTGTTTTCCTGGATAGCAGCTCCGCTCATACTCGGTACGCTAACCGTCCCTAATTTGTTCGACGTGCTGAAGCAGTCTCCTTCTGATACGCTCTGGTGGGTCTATTTCTGGGGTGTTTTATGGGGTTTCGGCGGATTAACCTTCGGGCTGGCCATGCGGTACCTGGGTTTATCACTGGGCATGGCGGTTACGCTGGGCTTATGTGCCTTTTTCGGAACCATAGTGCCTCCCATCTGGCAAGGTCAATTTGGTAAACTTATTAGTACACTCTCAGGACAGGTGATTATCCTGGGGCTGGGCGTTTGTGTGCTGGGCATTACCATCTGTGGCATAGCCGGTATGATGAAAGAACGTACCCTCTCCGATGAACAAAAAAAGGCAACCATCGCGGAGTTTGATATTCGGAAGGGGCTGATGGTCGCTATATTTTCGGGCATCATGAGCGCCTGTTTTGCCTTCGGGCAGACGGCCGGACAACCTATTGCCGAACTGGCCGTGAAGGCTGGCGCTGACCCACTTTACATGAACAATGCCGCGCTGGTGATTATCCTGTTAGGTGGCCTGACAACCAACGCTATCTGGACGATTTATCTAAATATCCGTAACCGAACCTATACCGACTATACCAATTTTTCCGCGCCCATTCTGGCCAACATCGTCTTCTGCGCACTGGCCGGATTTACCTGGTATTTCCAGTTCTTCTTCTACGGCATGGGCGACAGCAAAATGGGCGAATATCGCTTCTCCGGCTGGACGCTCCACATGGCCTTTATCATTGCCTTCAGCAGCCTGTGGGGTTTGTATCTCCACGAATGGAAGGGAGCCAATAAACCCACCATGCGAACCATTACGTTGGGCATTCTGACCGTAGTGCTCTCAACCGTTATCGTCGGTATCGGAAATTATCTGGCGGCATAAGTGATGAATGATGAGTCTGTTTACCCTGATTACGTTGCTTATTGTTGGTGCAGCGCTGTTCATGTACCTCAATACGCGTTTTCTGAAACTCCCCGACACTATTGGCGTAATGGTGCTCTCGTTGGCAGTTTCGGTGGTCCTTATCAGTTTAAATGGGTTGCATCCGGCCTGGTTTCAGTACGTTCGGCAAAACATTGCACAGATTGATTTCGGGCGGATTCTGTTCGACGTAATGCTGAGTTTCCTGCTGTTTGCCGGTGCATTCCATACCGATGCAAATCTGCTACGTATCGAGCGAAGGTCGGTAATGTTATTTGCCTTCGTGGGCGTCATTATCAGTACGTTTCTGGTCGGAACGGGGCTTTACTACGTAGCGAATGGCCTCGGATTTACGCTGACCTACCCGCTTTGTCTCCTCTTCGGAGCGCTTATTTCTCCCACCGACCCGATCGCTGTTCTGAGTATCATGGCCAAATTCGACCTACCCGAAAATGTCAAAATCAATATTGTCGGCGAATCGTTGTTCAACGATGGCGTGGGGGTGGTCATGTTTGCCTCGATTTATCAGCTTGTCCAGCAAGGCCCCGAGGTCGTCAGCGCGGGCGAAGTGGCGTGGCTTTTTCTGAAAGAAGCCGGAGGAGGTATGCTATTCGGGCTGGCGCTGGGCTATGGCATGTATGGGCTCGTCCGGTCGATTAATCACTATCAGACAGAAGTGCTCATTACCGTTGCTGGTGTTATGGGTGGTTATCTGCTGGCGCAGCAGTTGCATATTTCCGGCCCACTGGCAATGGTCGTAGCCGGACTGTTAGTTGGCGACCGAAAACGACACGTCATGAGCGAGACAAGCGAAGATTATGTCGATAAATTCTGGGAACTTGTTGATGTCATTCTGAACGCCTTTTTATTTGTGATGATCGGAATTGAACTGGTTATCATTGATTTCCATATCACTCAATGGAGTATCTACGTACTGGTTATCCTGCTGGTATTGCTGGCCCGTTACGTCTCCATTCTAATTCCGTTCACGCTCGCACACCGTTGGCTTGGACTCGACAATAAAGCTCCGCTTATGCTAACCTGGGGCGGCTTACGGGGTGGTTTGTCCATCGCCATGGCGCTTTCCATCGACGATACGTTGCCCCACAAAGATTTCCTGGTGACCATCACCTATGCCGTCGTCTTATTCTCCATCATTGGTCAAGGATTAACCATGGAAAGGCTCATTCGACGACTCTATCCGTGATTATTTTTTTTATAATTTTGCTTTACTTTAGCGATTGCTCAGTCAATCGCTGCGTCTATCTGCTGTGACGATGGGCACGCCAGCCTCCTGGCGCCTATAAACGGCAATAAAACATGTTTGCAACCATGTAAATAGGCGTCAGATTGTTACTTCCCGCTCTTATTAACGTACTGATTGGGCAATACGCCGTTATTTCTGGTCGGCTTTGTTATTGGCGAAACCGCCAAATTCAGTCGTTTTGGGGCTTTATCTCCCTACCTCTGCACAGTTTGCCAACGATCATAATCCAAAAAACACATGCAAAACTGGAGTGATTTCTTCGTGGCTACGGCCGGCGCATCAGCAGCCCTGGTAGGCTTTATTTTCGTGAGCGTTTCAATCAGTCTGAAACAAATACTTTCGTATCCCAATCTTCCGGGCAAAACCCTCGAGAGTCTGCTTTTACCGATTAACGTACTGCTGATTTCCTGTTGTGGACTGGTACCCGACCAACCCTTGTGGATACTTGGCAGTGAGCTTTTGATTTTAGGTTTGATCACCAGCATGATTGCCCTGCGGGTTAGCTGGCGGCTGCTGACAAAGACGCCCGTTCGCTACAAACGCTCGTATCGCTTCAGCCTACTGGTTACGCAGCTCATCATTCTACCGTCCTGGCTGGCTGGTATCCTGATCATAACCAATGGCCTGACAGCGGTTTACTGGGTAGTTCCCACGATTTTGCTGTCCTTTATCAAAGCGATTTATGACGCCTGGATATTAATTATTGAAATTAACCGCTGATGGGTTGTTTTAAAGCAGAAGTAACTACCTATCCATCATGACAAAACTGCTACGTTCCATCTAGCTCCTAAAATAGCTCGCGGGCGATTTTCATAACGTTGTCGGCTTTGCCCATGGTGTAGAAATGGAGTACAGGAGCGCCTGCGTCAATCAGTTCGCGGCCTTGCTGAACGCACCACTCTACACCTACCTGCCGGGCTTGCTGGTCGTTTTCGCAGGCTTCCACTGCATTAACCAAGTCATCGGGCAACTCCAGATGAAAGAGTTTGGGAAGAATTTGCAGTTGTTTGCGAGTGCTTAACGGCTTCAAGCCCGGAATGATGGGCACTGTAATGTCATGGTGTCGACAGCGTTCGACAAAATCCAGGTATTTCTTGTTGTCGAAGAACATTTGCGTTACAATGTAGTCGGCGCCTAGTTCCACTTTCTGCTTCAGATAGTGAAAGTCAATATCGTGGTTGGCGGCTTCGAAATGCTTTTCGGGATAAGCCGCTACGCCAATGCAGAAGCTACTGGGTGCCAGCGCCGTATCTTCTTCGTGCAGGTAAATTCCCCGATTCATATTGGCTACCTGCTCCACCAGTTCGCTGGCATATGAGTAGCCATTTTCTTTGGCCTTGAACGTTGTAAATGGCTTGGCGGGATCACCACGTAGCACCAGCGTATTGTCGATGCCGAGGTAATGCAGGTCGATCAGGAAATCTTCAGTTTCTTCGCGCGTGAAGCCGCCACAGAGTACGTGCGGCACCGGGTCGACGCCGAAACGGTGCATGATAGCGGCACAGATACCGACCGTACCGGGCCGTTTGCGCGTCACAATTTTCTGGATAGTGCCATCGGGAAGCGGCCGTTCGATGTATTCTTCGCGGTGGTACGTAACGTCGATAAACGGTGGCTTGAATTCCATCAACGGCTCGATATTGTCGAGCAGATTTTTCAGGTTGTCGCCTTTGATGGGCGGAATGACTTCAATGGAAAAAATCGGTTTGCCGTTTGCGGCCTTGATGTGGTCGGTAATTTTGGTCATTTCTAAAAAACAGGTGTGCTACGTTAGAAAATGAACGTAGTACGACTCGAAAAAGCAGAAAAACTTACCGCGAGAACATAGACAACTGCACATAGATTCCGTTGGCAGCTCCATTGCTCCACGGCTGTATATCGAGTCGGCGGCCCAGAGCCGTCTGTTTTTTAACTTCATGGAGTTTCGGAATACCCCATCCTACTAACGTACCGAACGCAGCACCCGCCAGTAAATCAGACGGATAGTGCAGACCACCCTCGTAACGTAGCACCGCCGTCGCCGTCGCCAGTCCAAGCGAGCCTACCCATACGACCGGCTTCAGCTTCGAGTGCGGAAAATAATGCCGGAACACTTCCCCCGTGAAAACGGCGGTAGCAAAGGCATTGGTTGCGTGTCCTGAAAAAAACGACTGCCGAGCGTCACGTTCCAGTTTATCGGCCAGGGGTGCATCAGGATTGTAAACAAACGGGCGTGTACGTTGCGTAACGGCTTTCACCATACCTTTCACGCCATTCGCCAGCAGCATGGTTTCGATATACATTACGGCCACCGTTTTTAGATCCTGCCGCATGGGTTTTGTACCTATCGTCAGTAAACCTGTTATGCCGATGGTACCCGCCAGTGTTACGTCACTGAGTTTATCCGCCGTCGTCGACCATTGATACGTTGCTTTCTGGTCGAACGAATTTACGTCAGCGCGTTTCAATACGCTGATTTCAGCCTGAGTAAGTGGATCAATGTTGTGGGCGAGTGCGAATGAGCCACCTAACGTAGCGGCCCCCACTCCCAGCAGCGTAATTTCACGACCCGTACGTAGTTCGTAAGGAGACTGGGCTGAAAGAGGAGTTATGAATAAAGAATAATGGATAATAAATAATGTGATACCAATACGTTTTTTCTTCAGAATTTCCTGCCAATTATTCCTAAAAGATTTTACCATTTCTGTACAAATCATTATTCATTATCCATTTCACATTATTCATTAACTACACAAATCATACCACCCGAACCACTTTGGGCTCGTCGCCTAAAAACACGAGTCGCCCTTCAACTTCGGGGAATCCCATTTCTCGGTATAAGTTTGTAAAGTATCGTAAAGAAGCTGCCAGATTGTCGAGACTTTCCTCGACTGAGTCAGTAGCCGATTCATATTGTACCAGTACAATTTGCCCATCCGGGAAATGGACAACCCGATGCGGGGCGCCATGAATCCGACTACTGCTCAGGATATTCCGGTCAGTGTCGATACGTAGCGTTGCGTCGAATAAAGGCGATAGCGCCGGATGCGACACAATGTTCAGCAAATGCTGTCTGAGTTCGGCCCGTTCAGCCTGACGTATCAACCCTTCGCTCAGCAATCGTCTCAGGCTGGTATCAATAGTTTCGGGGCCTTTGATGAGGCTTAGGGCGGCACACAGTTTACGGTCGCGTTCGCGGGTTTGTTCAAAGGTCGTTACGTCGAACATCCGGTCGGCCAGCCGACGCAGTTGCAGATCCTGCCCCCGATTCCCGCTAACGATCTCATCCAGAATAATCTCATCCAACGTAGCATCAGATTCTTTCCGCGCTTTTACATCGGCACACAGGCTGATTTCATAGCTGCTACGTCCTTCTTCCCAGGCGCAGCCACACAACTGAGCAGCTTCGCTACCGCGCAGAAAGGCGTGCAGCCAGTAACTCACATCCCGCTGATTATTTCCTTTCCCAAAATCCGATGATTTACTGACGATGTACAGCCGGTCGGTTGGTCGGGTGAAGGCAACGTAGAGGAGGTTCATATTTTCGATAAATGTCCGCGTCATTTCTTCCTCATACTGAGCCGCCACCGCTGTGTTACGTAGCTTACTGGTGGTATTCGACGGAGCTGACATAAGCCGGGTCGATTGGCCGGTACCCGCTACGTGCGAAAGGGCATCCGTCTGAATATCAGTCAGGTCGAGCCAGATCGTACTATCATTAATAGGTTCGACCCGCCAGTTGGCAAAGGGGATAATAACGACTGGAAATTCCCGGCCTTTTGCTTTATGGATCGTCTCAATAGTTACGGCATTACGAGCACTTCCCTCCACCGACACTTTCTCCTGAACGCCTTCCCAATACAACAGAAAATCGCTCAGGTGACCGCTACGTTTGTGGTTAAACGCCAGAACCTCGTCCAGAAACCGGAATAGAAACGGATTATGTTCGGCCTGCCGAAAGAGGCCGAACTGCGCCGTTAATCGTTCGGCCAGTTCATATGGGTTCAATTGGCTCAGTTCGTATGGGTCGACGGGATAACCTTCTGCGGTCAGGTAGTTGTACATGGCCGCGATGTCGGCCGTTTCGGCAGTCCGACGTAGCGTTTCTGTCAGTTCGTCGTCGGGGAAAATACCGCGCACAACCCGGTGGAACAGATACAGCAATTCATAACGTAGCAGTCGCTGTTCGGGTCGCTGAAGCAACCGCATGAGCGTAATGAGCCATTTGACAGGCTGCGAAAACTCCAGCGACAGTGAATCGGCCGACACGAGCGGAATTTGCCTGTTGTTCAGCTCATTAGCTAAAATTCGGGCATGAGCTTTTTTGCGGCACAAGATCGCTACGTCGCCGTAACGATAGCCATCGGCCAGCGCCTTTTCCAGATGCAAGAGGGTGGTTTCGAGCATCCGGGCAGTCAGGTCTTTGTCGGCTTCTTCGTCGTGGGCTACAAAATCGATCTGGACGTGTCCATTCTGGTTAGCCTCTTTGGGAGTTTCCTGATGAAAGAGCTTATTCTCATCAAATATGTCGGTTAGTTTGGGATGCTGTCCCCGAAACTCTTGCGCCGTAAAATCAAAGAAATCATTGTTGAAACGAACAATTGGTACTGCGCTACGTCGGTTGACAGTTAAAGCATTGGGGTCAAGATGCCGTTTTAGCCCCTCAATACGGTCGGCGGTCCAGGATTCGGGGTTATGCGCAGATTTCAGGCTATCAAGCTTATCGCTATGGAGCGCTACAATCTGGTCCATATCGCCCCCCCTGAACCGGTAAATGGCCTGCTTTCCATCGCCCACAACCATATTTAAATGGTCGCCCGCGAGCGAATTTTCAATGAGCGGCAGCAGATTGGCAAACTGCAATCGGGACGTATCCTGAAACTCGTCGATAAGGATGTGATTGTATCGGGTACCCAATCGCTCGTACAAAAACGGCACTGGCTCCGACGACACTATAGTCAGAATTTTCTTGTTAAATTCTGAAATGTGAACCCGGCCGTCTTTCCGCAGCAAATCATCGAATTCAATCCGCATTTGCTTCAGCAGGGCCAGTTTCTGCAAATGCGGCAGCAGACAGTCGAACAGCGCTACCTGTTGTCCCTGTTCGTCGCGGATGGCCTGAATCTGCCGGATGCAATCGCTCAGTTCGTCGGTCATGGCGTCGATCATGCCCTGAACCGGCATGGGCGTTTTCTTCCCATACCATTCGCCTTTCTCTACGGCATTGTTAACGCGTGTCCCCGGTTCTTTACCCGTATTTCCCTCAGCTATCGCACGCAGGTATCCGCCTACACCAGCGTTCCCATACGTGAAATCACTTTCGTCCAGACCAGCCTCCGTGATACGTTTCCAGGCCCGTTGTCCCTGCGCCACAATATCCGCTTCGACCTGCTGGTTATGGGCGAGCAACTGCGTCCGGATCATACGTAACGCGCTGGGCGACAGTTCCTGGGCTGCGTTCACAGCCTGGTAAAACTGGTCGGAGGTGAGGTTGCGACCAAATTCGCGGAGCAATTCGGGAAGTTGATTCCAGCTTTTTCCTTCGGCGGCCGCATGGGTGTAGTACTCGCTCAGAATGGTCGTAATTTCGTCCATCTCATCCGTACCCGCCTTTTCGATGAGGTTGTCGATGGCTAATTCAAGCACTTCGTCCGTTTCCAATTCGACCTCAAACGAATAAGGCAACCCAAGTTCGTCGGTGAAGGCCGCTACTACACGCTGGGTAAACGAGTCGATGGTGGTTACGCTGAAATCGGCGTAGCGATGCAGAATGGTTTTGAATACGGAAGACGCTTTTTGGCGAAGTTCTGCTTTGTAACTAGCAAACGAATCTGAATCAGGCTGTATATGATATATTTCACAGACCAGTTCATCGAGCAGGGCTACTGTTTTAGGGTCAGTGATTTCCTCCTCCCCTTTAATCCTGGATAACGTTTTCAAAATCCGGTCCTTCATTTCGTTGGCTGCTGCGTTGGTGAACGTAACAGCCAGAATATGCCGGAAATAATCGTCGTACTCATCCGGTCGGAGTGCCAGTTTGAGGTACTCTTTCGTGAGCGTATACGTCTTACCCGAACCCGCTGAAGAACTGTAGATTTTGAACATCGAAGCTTAGGGCAGAGGGCATGGGGCATGGGGTAGAGGTGTTACCCACTGCCCTCTGTCCTAAGCCCTATGCCTTTTAAAAATTATACCTCAGCCCAAGTCCTGTGTTGAGATTCATGAAAAAGGGAGCCTGGAGCAGTTCGAGGTAGCCGCCGGCTTCCAGGAAAAACGAATACGGTTTACTGGCTGGAAACACCTCTACCCCACCTATACCAGAAGCACCAATAGAAAGCGCATTCTCGTATTCGCCGTTCAGTCGGGGCGGATAAAAACGGCGGTTATTAACCTGTCCACCAAACCCGTAATATACGCGAACACTTTCGCTCTTCGTCAGTGCCAGATGCCAGATGTAATGCCCCTGAAGTGTGAGACCAACACTTTTATAAACCCCTGACCCATAGCTACGATGGGTACCATAGATACCGCCATACGTACCGATATTCAGATCGAAGGCATGATTTCCGCCAAAATATTTGCGAATGTTTGCGCCCGCCGGTTCCCCGATCCGAAACCCCACCGACCAGTTGTTATATTGCGCCAGAGCGACATCAGACGTAAGAAGCAATCCCAGAATAGCCCCGAAAACGGCTATATACATTTTTTTCATAAAGTAGGTAATTTGTCTTTCTCAGACTGGCATTCTCCGTTTTCGTAACATGAAATTTGCTTCGACTGTTACAAAAATCAGGCATTCGATACCAATTCAGGCTTCGATGCAGCTTCGCCGGTAGCCAGAGGAAGTTCGCCCGTTACTGGTACGCTGCTCATGTTTTGCAGTACGTTCAGCAGTCGCTCGTTCTCAGCCGACGTACCGACGGAAATCCGCAGGCAATCGTCGCAGAGAATAACCTTCGAACGGTCACGCACAATCACTTGTTGCTCAATCAGATGTTCAAATACGTCTTTTGCTTTATCGAACTGCACCAGCAAAAAATTCGCATCCGACGGGTGAATAGCCCGCACAGCAGGCAAAGAACGCAGTTTTTCGACCAACTGACGCCGTTGTTCTAAAATTTGCGCTACCATTTCATTCTTTCCAGCCTCATGAGCCAGCGCTTTTAACGCCAGTTGTTGAGTAGGTGCCGAGATGTTATAGGGTGGCTTGATTTTATTCAGCACCTGAATCAGTTCTTCCGACGCAAAGCACATACCCAGACGTAGCGCAGCCAATCCCCAGGCTTTGGAAAAGGTCTGCAAGACAACCAGATTCGGATACGTATCGAGTTCGGTAGTCCAAGAGGACGTATCGGCAAAATCAATATAAGCTTCGTCAACAATTACTAGGGAATGGTCGGCAGCTTCGAGAATGCTACGTATGGCATCCCGTTGCAGCAGATTACCCGACGGATTATTGGGCGAGCAAAGCCAGATGAGTTTCGTTTTATCCGTAATAGCCGCCAGCACGGCTGACGTATCAACCTGAAAATCTGACATTAAGGGTACTTTAATGATAGGAACATCATTGATTGCTGCCGATACTTCATACATGCCGTACGTTGGCGGCATAATCAAAATAGTATCCTGCCCCGGAACACACGTAGCACGTACCAGCAGGTCGATGGGTTCATCGGAGCCGTTTCCCAGGAAAATCTGAGATTTCCGTACGCCTTTGATGGGTGCCAGCCGTTCTTTAATGGCCCACTGATGCGGGTCGGGATAGCGGTTGTAATCGCTATCGTCGCTACGTTCGGAATGCCGAACCACGGACGCTACGACTGAGCCGTAAGGGTTTTCGTTGGCATCTAAAAACACGCCGATAGTGCCTGTGTACTCATCGCGGGCCGACGAATAAGGTGTTAGCGACAAAATGTGCGGGCGAAGGATACTACGTAGATTGAATGATTGCATTGGTTTAATTTCTGAAAGAACCGGGCATCGAACTCAATTGGTTCGACAGCCATTAGTTTAACTTCTGAGGAAAAAGCGTGAGCCGGGTTGAGTAACAAATAGTACAACCAATTCAACTACTCCCCTACACTACGTTCGTTTTCGGCGTAGGCCGCCACCGAAATGATTGATCATCAATGGCTCGCATTGTACATAAAACGCCGTTCAGGTGGTCATACTCATGCTGAATCAGTTCTGACAAGCCCCAGTCTGTTACGTTCCAGGTATGCGGTTGCCAGTGTTCGTCATGATACGTTAGGGTCAGGCTGCGATGTCGCCGGACACGTACCAACAGGTTCGGAAAACTCATGCAATCGTCCCAAAGCTCTGCCATATCGTTGCTGGCTGTCACAATTTCGGGATTGATGATCACCTGAGGACGGTCAACATTCAGGTAAATCAGTTGCTTCATGATGCCCAATTGGGGAGCCGCAATGCCTCGGCCAAACTGATACGTTACCCGGATTTCTTCCATTACGTTGTGCAGATCGGCTACCCAACCCGACACGAGCGGAAGTTCAGTTTCCTGCACAGGATCGCAGGTTTCGTACAAACGAGGATCACCCAGAAGCAACAGGTCGGTGAGGTGTTTCATAGGGCTTAATCGTATTAAAATTGATAATACTCTTTCAGCAAACGAACGAAATCAAGCCAAATTTTCTTCCTCTAAACTCGCCAGCCGCAGGCTCACGGCCCGTTTGTGGGCATCGAGCGATTCGGCTTCGGCCATCGCTTCCACCACCGGGCCGAGTTGCTGCAACCCTTCAGGCGTAATGTGCTGAACGGTAATTTTTTTTACGAAACTGTCCAGCGATACACCACTGTAAGCCCGCGCAAAGCCGTTGGTAGGCAACGTATGGTTCGTGCCCGACGCGTAATCACCTGCCGATTCGGGTGTGTAGTTGCCGAGAAAGATAGAACCCGCATTGGTGATACGTTCAGAAACTGTTTCGGCATTTTCGACGCTCAAAATCAGGTGCTCGGCAGCATATTGATTCAGCAAATCCAGCGCATCCTCCTGATTGTCAAGCAGAATCATCTTGCTGTTTTTCAGAGCCTGAGCGGCCATTGCTTGCCGGGGCAACCGACTCAATTGGGTTGTTAACGTAAGGTTAACACTGTTAAGTATCATTTTACTGGTCGAAACCAGCAGCACCTGACTGTCGATACCATGTTCAGCTTGTGAGAGTAAATCAGCGGCTACGAACGACGGAATAGCCGAATCATCAGCGTAGATAGCAACTTCGCTGGGACCGGCCGGCATATCAATCGCTACGCCCTCTTTGGCCACCAGCATCTTCGCTGCCGTTACGTATTGATTGCCCGGCCCGAAGATTTTGTACACCTGCGGCACCGACTCGGTTCCGTACGCCATAGCTGCGATAGCCTGCGCTCCCCCAATCCGAAACACGCGGGTAACGCCCACTAGTTTGGCTGCAAAGTAGATGGCCGGATGGTCGCTGGGCGTACAAAGTATTATCTCACGACATCCAGCCAGTTGCGCCGGAATACCCAACATCAGTACTGTACTGAACAGAGGAGCCGTTCCGCCCGGAATGTACAGGCCAACTTTATCGATGCCAACGCTTTTCCGCCAGCACGTAACGCCGGGCATGGTTTCGATTTTCTCGACGGGCTGCTTTTGCCGTTCGTGAAACAGACGAATGTTCTGATAAGCCTGCCGAATGGCAGCTTCTAACGTATCGCTAAGTTGGTTTTCGGCGGCATCGAGTGCTGCTACGTTCACTTCGAGTCCGCTGGCTGTTACGTCCAGTTTATCGAACTTTCTCGTCAGCTCAACCAGCGCAGCATCGCCACCAGCTCTGACCTGCGCCAGAATTGGTGCTACAGCCGCTTCAATCTGTTCGGTCGCCTGAACAGGCCGAGCGAGCAAAGCGGACCATTCACTACGTTGCGGAAAAGGGATAATATTCATAGTGGTCGATAGTCGTCAGTCGATAGTGGCTTATTAATAGTCATCACTCCTTTCAACTCCTCTGACGACTAATGACTCTTGACTATCGACTAGCAACTAAATTTTAATAGATCATTTTCTCGATGGGAATCACCAGAATTCCTTCGGCACCGGCGGCACGGATGGCTTCGATATTTTCCCAGAACTCATTTTCATTTAATACCGAATGTACGGAACTCCAGCCTTCGGTAGCCAATGGCGTTACGGTCGGGCTTTTCATACCGGGTAGCAGGGACGTAATACGTTCCAGTGCGTGATTCGGCGCGTTAAGGACAATGTATTTATTGTTTTTGGCGGCCTGTACTGATTTTATTCGGAACAATAATTTATCAGCCAATGCCTGTTTGTCGGCATCAAGTTCAGTGTGGGTAATCAGGATGGCTTCGGAACGGAAAATGGTTTCCACTTCTTTTAAGCCATTGCTTAGTAACGTACTGCCCGAACTGACGATGTCGCAGACGGCTTCGGCCAGACCAATGCTCGGTGCAATCTCAACCGACCCGCTGATTTCGTGAATATGCGCCTTGACGCCCTCTCCGGCCAGATAATTCCCTAACAGATTGGGATAGGACGTAGCAATATTCTTTCCTTCCAGACTCTGCACGCCCGTCCACTCCGTACCACGTAGAATGGCAATAGACAGTCGGCATTTTGAGAAACCAAGCTTATGGATTGTCTTCACATTACGGCCCATCTCGACCGCTACGTTCTCACCAACAATTCCTAAATCCGCTACGCCATCTTCTACGTATCCGGGAATATCGTCATCACGCAGGAATAGAAATTCGGCGGGGAAATTCGACGAAATGGATTTGAGTTTACCGGTACCGTAGTCGAAACGGATACCGCACTCTTTGAACAGTTGATACGAATCTTCGCTCAACCGACCCGATTTTTGCAGGGCAATACGTAACAGAGAAGACATTAATTGTGCAGGATGTAGGAGGTATGAAATCATTCATACTCCTGGAGAACTAAACTACGGTTTGGGAAATCAGGGCAAAAATAGAGAAAACGGACAAATGCCGACGCATGAACGTATCAGGCACGATGGTGGTGCCGATGTCGAAAGGGAGAATGTGTTGCCCGTTTTGAAATCATGGCACGAAGGTACGGATAATGAGCGAAAGAATGAAAAAGCGAATGAGCGAAAAGCTGACGCAAGCTGATTGCCCAGCAGGTTATTCACTCATTCGCTCATTCGCTCTTTCACTCATTTATAGTCCGTATCTTTGCACTATGGTACTGGAGCAGAAACAACATTCGGTAAAAACACAAGTGGAGTCAGCCGCTACGTTGCCCGTTATGGAAGCGTTTTATACGCTACAGGGCGAGGGGGCACATACGGGTCGGGCAGCTTATTTTATTCGACTCGGCGGCTGCGATGTCGGTTGCCATTGGTGCGATGTAAAAGAATCGTGGGACGCTGATATTCATCCGAAACTAAGTATTGATTCGATAGTCGAAGGTGCGTTACGTCATCCGGGAAGAATGGCGGTCGTGACGGGTGGCGAACCCTTAATGCACAACCTGACCGAGTTAACCCAAGCCCTGCAAGACGCCGGTTTCCGCACGAACATCGAAACATCGGGGGTTTGCCAGGCGGTTACGGGCTCGTGGGACTGGATCTGTTTCTCCCCCAAGAAGTTTAAAAAGCCCAATCCGGCCATTTTCGATCAAGCCGACGAATTAAAAGTTATCATTTATAATGCGTCCGATTTCGCCTTTGCGGAGTCATTCGTGCCCTTTTTACGTCCCGACTGCAAACTCTTTTTACAAACTGAGTGGAGTCGTTCCAATGAAATGCTACCTCGCATCGTTGATTACGTAAAAAATAATCCGCAATGGCAAATTTCGTTGCAGACCCACAAGTACATGGACATTCCCTAAGTGAATGTATAATGAATAATGCAAAATGCATGACAATCCATTCATTCATTCTCATTTTTCATTTCTCATTTCTCATTATACATTTTTCCTTCGCCCAGGATAAGAAAGCGAAGGAACTTTACGCGCAATCCATCAAACTGTTTGGGGAACGGAAAGCGGGCGAGGCCATTCCGTTTATGGAACAGGCCGTTAAACAGGACCCAAATTTCTTAGATGCCCATCTGAAACTTGGTCAGCTTTACGAATTTACGAAACGATTCGAACCGGCCATTGCCGCTTACCGAGATGCCATCCAGTTGCAGCCCGACAGTCCGGCATCGGCACCGGCCTACCAATCGTTGAGTACGATTCTGCTTCGGTTAGGACGCTACGGTGAAGCACTCCCCTACCTCGAAAAATACCAGACGTTATTTGCCCCGCAGTCGGCGCAGGTGAAACGTATTAACCGACAGTTGGCCAATGCTCGATTTGGTCAGGAAGCGATGCAACATCCGCAGAACGTCGATCCCAAACCTATTTCGTCGGTACTGCAAACGACGCCTTCGCAGTATTTCCCAGTGCTGACGGCCGATGAACAGACGTTGGTTTTTACCGCGCTGAAACCCGAAGGTGACGAAGATCTGATGGCGGCTACGTTCAATGGCGAAGTCTGGTCGCCACCAGTTTCGTTGTCGCCGGGCATCAATACGCCTGAGAATGAGGGAACAGCCAGTCTCTCCGCTGATGGACGTACCATCGTTTTTACGGCTTGTCAGGGACGTAAAGGTTTTGGCAGTTGTGATTTATATGTGAGCCATAAAACGGGCAACGATTGGTCGAGTCCCGAAAATTTAGGCCCAATAGTCAATACGCGATATTACGAGTCGCAGCCTGCCTTGTCGGCGGATGGACGACGACTTTATTTTATTTCTGACCGACCGGGTGGCAAAGGCCAGCGCGATATCTGGCAGAGCGACATCGGCTCCGACGGCACATGGGCCGAACCTGTTAATCTGGGTGAGCCTGTAAATACGGCTTTTAACGAAGCTTCTCCCTTTATTCACGCCAACGGGCAAAGCCTGTTTTTTGCGTCAGAAGGCCACATTGGAATGGGTGGTTACGATTTGTTTGTGGCCGATAACGGAGCCTCGGGCTGGTCGATGCCTACTAATCTGGGATACCCGATCAATACGTCAGAGGATCAGGCGTCCCTGTTTGTAGCAGCCAACGGAACGCGGGCGTACTACTCGTTTGAAGAGCAAAAAGATGGAATTTCGCAGAAATCAAGGCTCTATACGTTCGATCTACCTGAAACGCTACGTGAACGTATCAAGTCAGTTAGCTATCTGAAAGGAGTTGTTGAGGATGCAAAAACGAAAAAGCCCTTATCAGCCACAGTCGAACTGATTGACCTAAAAACCAACCAGGTAGTGTCGCGGGTGCAGGCCGATGCTCAGACGGGTCAGTATACGGCCGTATTGCCGAGTGGGGGCGAATACGCGCTCTACGTGAGTGTGCCAGGCTATCTTTTCAAAAGCCTATCGTTCGATTTTACCCAGAAGACCAAAGGCGATGGCCTATCACTGAGTGTCCCTCTGGAGCCAGCAGCGGCTGGAAGTTCGGCCAATGAAACCCTCAATAATTTATTCTTCGAATCAGGTCGCTACGATCTGGCCGAGAAGTCACGTACCGAACTCGACCGACTGGCTGCCTTTTTACAGGCCAACCCGACTCTGAACGTCGAAATTTCGGGCCATACCGACGACAAAGGCGATGCAACTGCTAATCAGACCCTTTCTCAAAAGCGAGCCCAATCTATAGCGGCTTATCTCACTAAAGCCGGAATACCCGCAACACGTATCAAAGCCATCGGTTACGGCAAATCTAAACCCGTGGCCCCTAACACGACTGACGAAAACCGACGCTTGAACCGACGTATCGAGTGGCGCGTGATATAGCAAAGAGTGAATGTGTGAACGAGCGAAAGAGTGAATGGCTAACGCAAGCTATTTACTCTTTCGCTCATTCACACGTTCACTCTTTGCTTTCCTGCGGGATTTTTTTCAATTTTGTGTATGTTGTCAAGATACCCTCGTCCAGCTAAACATCGGCAGGGGGTATTTTTTCATTTTGCTTCGTTTCTCTGCAATGACATCCGAACACGTTAAGTGCTTGATTATAGGCTCTGGCCCAGCCGGTTACACAGCGGCCATTTACGCATCTCGTGCGAATATGAATCCCGTTCTGTATCAGGGCGGTCAGCCCGGCGGGCAACTCACCATTACGAATGAAGTCGATAATTTTCCAGGCTATCCGAACGGCGTTCATGGTCCGCAGATGATGCAGGACCTGGAAGCGCAGGCTCGTCGGTTTGGTACTGATATTCGCTATGGCCTGATTACCAGCGTGCAGTTTGTAGATCAACCCAGCCACGACAATCCACACCGGGCTATCGTTGACGACAAACACGAAATCACCGCAGATTCGATTATTATTTCGACGGGTGCTTCGGCCAAATGGCTCGGTTTACCCTCCGAAATGCGTCTCAACGGATTAGGCGTATCAGCCTGTGCCGTTTGTGATGGTTTCTTTTTCCGGGGTCAGGACGTAGCAATTGTCGGAGCTGGCGATACAGCCGCTGAAGAAGCCAGCTATCTGGCGAATCTTTGCCGGAAAGTGTATATGCTGGTACGTCGCGACGAGATGCGGGCGTCGCAATTCATGCAGAAACGCGTGCAAACGGCTCCCAATATTGAAATCCTGTATAATACCGTTACAGAAGAAGTACTGGGCGACGAAGGTGTGAACGGCGTTCGGGTAAAAGATACTCAAACGGGTGAAGAACGGATTCTGGATGTAACAGGCTTTTTTGTGGCCATCGGTCACACGCCGAACACGGGCATTTTCCGCGACTACCTCGAACTTGACGATAACGGCTACATTATTGTTGAGAAAGGGAGTACCCGAACCAACGTACCGGGCGTGTTTGCCTGTGGCGATGCGCAGGATAATGTGTACCGACAGGCCATTACGGCTGCTGGTACAGGCTGTATGGCCGCCCTTGACGCCGAGCGTTATCTGGTTACGCTGGAAATGCAGGCCGAAGAAATTTAAGATACTAATCTGTTCCAGGTTTCAGCCGGGCCGCCGGGCGGTTTTCGCGTCAGCCAACCGCCCGGCGGCCCGGCTGAAACCTGGAACTCATCTATACCTGTGATGAGAAAAACCGCTACACAGTGGCTATTGGCCATTGGGTGTTGCCTGTTTCTGGCATTGCCAACACAGGCGCAAGAGCGCGGGCGATTTAAAAATAACCTGCGTATTACACCCAAGAATGAAGAAAAACCGAATGCTCCGGTCGTTCAGCAACCGCAAAAAGCAGACGAACAGTTTGAACAGGAACCAACCCAGCTACGTTTCAACAGTCAGTTTGAACCCAAGAAAGAATTAAACCCAGTGGTTAGTGAAGACACCAGCCAGATTGATCAGGGTGAAACCAGTGTGGTTGAAGTGATCGACTCTGTTCTTGTAGGTACAGAATGGGTTAAAATCGCCGATTATTATGCGGTCTGGGATTCACGAACCGTTGATCCTTATAACATCAATCCCCTTGAGTTCGACGAAGCTATCGATATCAAGTTATATGACCCGCCAGCGAACCGATACTGGTCGTCTCCGCTGGACGTCGGTAAAATGACCTCTAATTTCGGGTATCGCTGGGGGCGCTGGCATGCTGGCGTTGACCTCGACCTGGAAACTGGAACGCCTGTTTATTCAGCTTTCGATGGTATCGTCCGGATAGTAGGCTGGGATGGTAGTGGCTGGGGCCGATTTGTGCTGGTTCGACATTATAATGGCCTTGAAACACTCTACGGCCACATGTCGAAGCAAACCGTTGAAAACGGCCAGCTCGTCAAAGCAGGCGACCAGGTGGGTCTGGGAGGTAGCACAGGGCGGAGTTATGGGTCGCATCTTCACTTTGAGACACGCTACGAAGGAAATCCATTTACTCCTTTAAATATTTTCTCCTTCCCCGAGAACACCATCAACTCCGATCATTTTCTGTTAACCAGTTCCGTCTGGGATTATTTGCGGGGTGGGCGGTCGTCTTCGTCAGAATCCAGTTCAAGGCCGCGCCTTAAACGGACAGTGCTGCATCGCGTACGTTCAGGTGAAACACTCAGTTCCATCGCCGACCGCTACGGTATGTCGGTATCTTCGTTGAAACGTAAAAATCATATCTCAGGCTCGCGCCTTCGGCCGGGACAAAAGTTGCGAGTACATTAACCATTGATTCCCAAGATGTACTATCCCGGATGTGTAAACTTTCGGGATATTTTTTGAATGTCATCCCCATTAGTCAATTAGTCATCACCCGAAAACCCGCAGTCGTCCGGCTAATTCCAGCGTTCGTCGCCTTTGATTTTCAGGCTTGTCATACCCATTGCAACTTTGTCTCATCGCAACGGAGAACCGTCAAAAACGAGATAAACAAACCAAAACATAAAACAAGCCATGAAAAAAGTACTTACACTGATGCTGGGACTGATCGCCGGTACTGCATCGTTCGCCAATCAAGCAACGGATCAGCCTTCTACATCAGAAACCCGTGTGGTGATGACAACTGATCACAAACTCAAACTTTACGTTCAACCAGTTCAGGCCAAAGGTCAGTTGGCCATTCGGGACGCAAACGGTCAGAACATTTACAACGCGAACGTATCGCTTCAAAAAGGACTTAGCCAGGCTTTCGATTTCTCAAACCTGAGTATGGGCACGTATCAACTGGTGCTGAAAACGGGAGACCAAACGGTTACCAAAACGTTTGTTGTTCAGGCCGATCCCTATGAGAGCTTCGTTGTACAGGAATCGTAACAAGCTAGCCTCCTGGGATTCTTTCCTGATTAACTGACTGTAGAAACCGGCTAGCCACCGGTTTCTATGTTTAAAGTCACGTAGTAGCCCGAAGAAACGTAATGCTTTCGTTTCTATTAATGGTGCTACCGGATACTTTTATCATTTTGCAGGTCAACCCGAAACATGCATAACCGACTTACTTCGAGGCAGAAATGGCAGATTGCCCTGTATTTATTGGGGCTTTTTTCGCCTTTGCTGCTTTATGTCAACCTACCGGATTCGGCACGTAATTGGACTACCATTTACCGGGCGTTTCCGTTTTTTGCGGCTTTTGCTCTGATTAACCTTGTTCTTTATTATCTCGGAATTACGGTTACAGATTGGTGTCAGCGTCAATTATTTCGTCTATTCGGCAAAGACGTATTGATGGGGTTTAGTGGTAAATCATTTCTGTTCACCTTTCTCATTGCCCTGGTCCTTTCCATTTTTTTCACCCAGATGCTTCACCTTGTGTTGGGGGGAATAGCATTTCTGGTGGATCATTTTGGGCCTTCAATGGCACACAAGTCGAAGGGCTCACCGTTTAGCCCAGAAGTGTTGGCTTACATTAAGCGGGCCAATAACGTTCTCTCGGTCGTTATTATGCTGTCTGCCTTTTATCTGACAATTAATTTGCGGGCTTTTCAACAAATAAAAGATGTACAGCTTAAAGCCGAGCGCTTAGAAAAAGAAGCACTGCTTAGCCAATTCGAAGCGCTGAAACAGCAGCTCAGTCCGCACTTTCTTTTCAACAGCCTAAGTATTCTGACCTCGCTGATTCATGAGGATGTCGAACTCTCCGAACAGTTTATCAAGCGATTATCAAAAGCGTATCGATACATTTTAGAGCAACGGAATCAGGATATGGTTTTGCTCAAAACTGAACTGGATTTCATTAAAGCGTATACGTTTCTGCTTCAGATTCGCTTCGAGAACAAGTTTGAAGTAATTATCGACGTATCGCAGGAGAACCAGCTTCAGTGTCAGATTGCTCCACTAACGCTTCAGTTACTCGTTGAAAATGCGGTGAAACACAACCGAATGTCGCTTCAGGAACGGCTGCTGGTACGTATCTATACGCAGGACGACTGGCTGATCGTCGAAAATCCCATTCAACCGCGCGACCAGCCAGAGCCGTCCACAGGTGTAGGGCTTCAAAATATCACGAATCGCTACGCACTCCTAACCGACCGCCCAATTAGTTATGGTCATGAAGCCGGTTCATTCATCGTCAAAATACCCTTATTAAATGAGTGAAAGAGCGAATAATTTCGCGGTAGCTATTCACTCTTTCACTCTTTAAATTATGAACGTACTGATTATTGAAGATGAAGCGCGTTCGGCGCGGCACCTTGAACGGATGCTCAAAAAATATGATCCCAGTATCCATATTCTCGCCCAGTTACCTTCGGTACGGGAATCCGTTACGTGGTTGTCGCAAAATCCTTCGCCAGATTTGATCTTGATGGATATTCATCTGGAAGACGGTCTGGCGTTCACCATTTTCGAGCAAATCCATCTGACCACACCAATTATTTTCACGACTGCCTATGATGAGTACATGATCAAGGCGTTCAAGGTCAACAGCATTGATTATCTGCTGAAACCTGTTGATGAAGAAGAACTGGTAAACGCACTAACCAAGTTAAAAACGCTACGTAGCGTAGCAACCAGCCCCGACCTCACTCAACTGTTGCAAGTCGTACAACAGTTTCGGGAATCACCTTATAAAGAGCGGTTTATGATCAGCATCGGCACGAAGATTCGGAGCATCGAAACCCGTGACATTGCTTATTTCTATTCAGAAGAGAAAGCTACGTTTCTGATGACCAAAGACAGCCAGTTTCTACCCCTCGAATACAGCCTCGATCAGTTAGCCGGCATTCTGAGTCCGTCGCAGTTTTTTCGGGCAAACCGGCAGTTTTTAGTCGCTCGTTCAGCAATACAAACGATTCATACGTATTCAGCTGGCAAACTAAAGCTTGATTTACAGCCTACTACCCGACAGGAAGTATTCGTCAGCCTGAGTCGTCTGTCTGATTTCAAAGATTGGCTGGGACGTTAACCGAGAATCGCTACGTAGGCCATTACTGGGAGTAATGACCTACGTAACGATTCTCGGTTAACGCCTTAGTTATTTCTGCTCGTATTTATCCTTATACTGCTTGTATAACCGTTTATGTCGGTCGTCCAGATTCACTTTACGGCCCTGCACAAAAGCGTGTTCCACTACGTTTGTACGCATATCCAGCGCATCCCCCGCCGACACGAACAACGTAGCGTGTTTACCTTTTTCTAACGTACCGACCAGTTTATCAATGCCCAGAATTTTCGCGGTATTCGACGTAACAAGTTTGAGCGCTTCTTCCTTATCCGTTATACCAAAGCCAGCGGCTGTTCCGGCTAGAAACGGTAAGTTGCGTGTCCGCCACCACTCGTCAGCGTAGCTCAGTGCCACTAATATGCCCGCTTTATGCAGAATGCCCGGCATCCGATACGGCAGGTCTACGTCTTCGTCCTCGCGATTGGGCAACCGATGTAACGCACTCAGAATCACTGGTACGTTATTTTCTTTCAGAAATCCAACTACCCGATTGGCCTCTTCTCCACCCACAATCACTACGTTCGGAATGGCCAGCGACTTGGCGAATGTAACGGCTTCGATGATGTCTTTGCCATAATCAGCCCGCACATACAGATTTTGTTTACCCGTAAACAGTCCCTTCATCGATTCGAGTTTCAGGTTCATCGGCATCGGGTTGGTCAGGGCTGCATACGCTTTTGCTTCGGTGAACGTAGTACGTAACGCTTCGATAGCCTGCGTGCGCCGTTCGTTTTTCCGGACAACCGTCGAGAAATCCTCAAGACTAAATTCCCGCGCTAAATAGTTCGGCCAGTTCAGCCAGATACCATCATCTTTCTTCAATACAGCATCTTCCCAGTTCCAGCCATCCGACATCATCACGCTCGAACTCCCTGACACGGTTCCACCCTGCGGCATGGCCTGCGAGAAAAGTACGCCGTTGTTACGTATCGTCGGAATAATTTCTGAGTCGGTATTATAGGCAATCAGCGCACGGACGTTGGGATTCAGGATGCCAGTTTCCTGCTTATCGACGGTAGCACGTACCGCACCAACTTCCTGCAAACCAACCGTCGACGCGGGCGAAATAATACCCGGATAAACGTGCTTGCCCGCTACGCTGATGGTCTCTACGTTGGTCAGGTCGAGCCGAACCGTTGTCCCATCTACTACGTTGGTAATGATGCCATTACTGAACAGCACAACGCCATTCGGGATAACCTGCCCGTTGCCGATGTGTACCGTCCCCCCCATCAGGGCGATGGTTTTTGTTTGTGCTCCACCCGGAGCCGGATTCTGCGCAAAACTCGCCAGTGAAACCAGCAAAGCAGCGAGTATGAAGATCTTTTTCATTTCTTTTCCCATGTTTTGGATTTTGTCATGCTGAGGAATGAAGCATCTTAAGATGTCCAAACAAGTTAGCCAGGGAACATTAAGATGCTTTGTTCCTCAGCATGACAAAATCGGCCTTCTATTTTTCTTCTCCTTCAGCGATAACGCCTTCAATGTCTTCGCAATGCCACATCCGGGCACGCCGGAACGTAGGACGAACGGTGGGCGAACCGCTTGCTTTGGCGGAAATCATTTTCTGTACTATACGAGCTTTTTCGGCGTGCATGGCGTCGCGTTTGGCGTCTTCGTCTTTCAGGCTGAAGTAAGTAGTCCCCTCAATCATCGTGATTTCAGGACGAGCGTAAATTGCCAGTGGATGCGCGTTCCACAACACTAAATCAGCGTCTTTGCCCACTTTAATACTACCCAGACGATTGTCGAGATGGAGCAGTTTTGCGGGATTCAGTGTCACCATTTTCCAGGCATCTTCTTCGCTAACACCGCCATATTCCACAGTTTTAGCGGCTTCCTGATTCAGACGGCGGGCCATTTCGGCATCGTCGGAGTTGATGGAAACCGTTACGCCCTGGCGGTGCATGAGTGCGGCATTGTACGGAATGGCATCGTGCACTTCCATTTTGTACGCCCACCAGTCGGCAAACGACGAGCCACCAGCACCGTGTTTCGCCATCTTGTCAGCCAGTTTATAACCCTCCAGAATGTGCGTGAACGTATTGACCTTAAAGCCCAGCGAATCAGCGACTTTGATAAGCATATTAATCTCAGACTGCACGTAGGAGTGGCACGTAATGAACCGCTTGCCCTCCAGAATTTCGCCCAGTGCATCCAGTTCAATATCCCGCCGGGGCGCTTGTGCCAGTCCTTTCGCTTTCACATTCAACGTATTGTAATTCTGCCACATACGCAGGTATTCTTTCGCCCGCGTAAAATGGTCCATGTACACCTGCTCAACGCCCATCCGCGACTGCGGGAAGCGGGTCAGTACGTTCGGGTTGGGGTAATTGGCCTGTTTTACGTTCTCACCCAACGCAAACTTGATAAACCCGTCGGCGCCCTTAATCAGCATGCCATCCGGCGATTCGCCCCATTTCAATTTCACGATAGCCGACTGGCCTCCAATTGAGTTAGCTGAGCCGTGCAGCAGTTGCGACGTAGTAACACCACCCGCCAGTTGTCGGTAAATATTGATGTCTTCGGGGTTAATCACATCAGACATCCGCACTTCTGCGGAACTCGATTGCCCACCTTCATTGATCGACAGCAGCGCAATGTGTGAGTGTTCGTCGATGATGCCGTTGGTGAGGTGTTTGCCCGTACCGTCGATCACTTTCACGTCAGACCCAGCCGTCAGGCTCTTGCCTACTTTCGAAATCTTTCCGCCAACAACCAGTACGTCGGCGTTGGTCAGAATACCGTCCTTTTCGTTGGTCCAGACCGTCGCATTCCGAATCAGTACGTTCTCAGATTTAGGTAGTTGCGCATTACCCATCCCCACAAACGGATAAATGACCGTAGCAGCTGTGTTGCTGGTGGGTTGTGTAGCGGTACCTGACGTAGCGACGGTAGCAGTTGAACTCCCTCCCGTTGTGGACGTAGCAGACGTAGATTGTGGTGCATCGCCCGTACGTACTGCCGACCACGTAATGACTTTGCCATCAGGCGATTCGCCATCTCCTTTAATGGTCGTACCCATGCGATAACCGGTCAGCCGGGTTGTGGCGGGGTTTCGACGATTCAATTGCACCTGCATGGAAATCACATCGCCCGACACAGCAACTTTCGGCGTCACTTTTACCGTATCGATAAGAATTTGATATTCAGGCTTTTCAGGCGATTTTCCGGTGATATTTAATTTCAGGTTCGATTGCTGCCCGATGGTGAGATTCCACGTACCGCGCAAATCCGCTACATTCTTATTGGTCACAATGTGCTGCTTGCCGCGCATCCAGTTCTCATAAATTACATTATCGGCGCTGAACAGATTTCCGGACGTAATAATAAAATTAGCCAGACGACCTTTTTGTAACGTACCAAGCTGATCGTCAGCACGAATCAGCCGGGCTGGAACACTAGTTAGTGCTTCCAGTGCCTTTTGTTCCGACAGACCGCCTTCGATGGCTTTTCGCAGATTAGCCCAGAAATCCGCTTTGTTACGTAATCCCGCCGTAGTGATCGCAAATGTTACGTTCGCATTTGCCAGTCGACCTGTGTTCAGCGGTGCCATTTCCCAATGCTTCAGTTCGGCCAGCGATACGTTGTCAGCATCCCAGGGATCTTCTACGTCGTAAGGCTGCGGAAAATTCAGCGGAACAATTAGGGCCGCTTTGGTCGCTTTAACCTCGTCGACACGTTGGTATTCATCGCCAGATGTACGGATAACGTATTGAACGCCAAACTCATCACCGATTTTATCGGCCCGCAGAATGCCCATTTTATCACTAGCCTCAAAAATGGCGGGCAGTGGCTGAATCCGGCTGAACGCATCGAGTGACAAATTCGATTGCTCTTTATTACCAGCCCGCTTGTACCAGTCTGCATCGTAGAGCGCCTGACGTAGCAAGGCCACCACACCCATCATCGAGTTAGGATACTGCTGAGTCGAGCTGCCTTTGCTGAATGAATAATGCGCCGTAGCGTTCGACTTGAGCATCAGCATGTTTTCGCGATCGTCGGCTAACGTAACGAGTGCGCCTGTACCTCGCGCAATGCCGTCGTGCGGATGCGTAAGCACAGCGCCAAAGCCAAGTTTTCGAAGTTCGTCGGCTTTCAACGTATTGGCTTTAAAAATCAGGCTGGCGTCGTTTTCGGGCTGAATGGCCTGGTTCCAGTAATACGGTCCTTTTTTGTTGGATTCGTACTGTGGAGGCCGACCTCCCCCACCAAAGCCTCCACCCGTTGCCCGTGCCACTTCGGGCATTCCGTAATCGGAGTCGATGTCGATCAGGGCGGGATAAATCCGTTTACCGGTTAAATCGGTCACTACGGCTCCGGCGGGCACACTCACTGCCGTTCCCACTGCTTCGACTTTGCCATCGCGAATGAGGAGTGTAGCATTATTAAGTGTGGTTTGTGGATCGACAATGATAGTTGCATTCGTGAAGGCATACAGGCCAGGCCGTTCGTCGTGAACGCCATTCTGCGGAAAAGTGGTCTGTGCTCGAGCCGTGTAGGTTATTGACAGCGCAAACAGTCCAGTCAGGAGATGTTTCTGCATGAATAGAGATTGGTTGATGATTTGGGTGAAGGGTCAAAAATACAGAAATCAGCGTGCCTTTGGTCATGTTTCCCAAAGAAGATTCCGATAAATAAGCGAATTTTAATGGTTTATTTCATTCTTAAAATTGTTTATTTACCTATCTAACCCCTCTGTTTATCACGCCTTTCGTCTTTTCAAACGACGTTTTTCCGCAGTATATCACTTGGTCTTTTCGTAGTGTCGACTGTCCAGATGAACTAGCGCAATACCGCTCGTTACTGAAAATAGCTACGTAGCTATTTTACAAAACAAATCCGGGACCAACGAACTTTTATATACGTAGCGACCCGGCGCAGTTGTTACGTTATGCTGTAGCCAACAAATCGCTCATTAACAGCATGAAAGCGTATGTCGTCAAGAAAAAAATCAGCATCAAGGCTGAGCCATCGGTGGTTTGGAATGCACTGACCAACCCGGAAAAAACCAAACAGTATTTCTTCAATTGCGAAGTTTTTTCTGATTGGGAAATTGGCAGTACGATCTTATTCACGGGTCGGATGTTCCTGATAAAAAAAATAGAGATGAAGGGCCAGATTCTACAAATTGAACCCAATAAACTCCTGAAATACAGCTTGGAAAATAGTGACGATGATGGTGATGAATCGAATTTTTCAACCGTTACCGATAAACTAACGTATCGAAATGGCGTAACTACGTTGTCCATCACCGACGATGTGGGCCAGGGAGAAGGGGCTGAAGAACGCTATAAACGTTCTGAAAAAGGCTGGGATCAAATTCTGGACGGACTGAAAAAACTCGTGGAAAGCGAAACGTAGCTTAAAGCGTTACGTTAATTAACTCTATGTTTATAATCATTTCTTCACGCTCACTTCTGTTTCTTTTTTCTGCCATACTAGTTAGAAATCGCCGTCTCGTTCTACGTTCCCTGGGTCGAAAAGCTTTCCAATACGTTGAGGTTAGGTCATTGTTTTGTTACTGGTTCCGCCCGTAAATTGCCTACCTTTGGACGTGCTTACATCTGACAAACTATGAAAAGACTACTATATTTCTCGCTGGCCTTATTGCTGGCCTGTGCCTGTTCACCCGTATCTGCTCAGCATTCAAAACGCGTAGTCATTACGGGAATCGATACCTCTAAAAAACCGGGTGATGATTTTTTTAAATACGCCAACGGCATTTGGTCCGATACGGCTCAAATACCAGCCAGTCAGGCCGGCGTGGGTTCATATTCCTTTTTGAATTATCCGCAGCGAATTCGAATGCAGGGGATTCTGGACAGCGTTTCGGCAAGGCATAATCCGACTGGTAGCATTGAACAAAAAGTAGGCGATTTTTACGCGTCAGGTATGGACATGGCTGCCATTAACAAACGTGGGTACGAGCCTATCAAATCCCTATTGGCCCGCATCGATGCCGTGATGGACGTTGCTACGTTGTTGAAGTTGGTGGCTGAAGAACAAAAAGTAGGCGATCGATCCATCATTGGTTTTTCGGTTGGCCCCGATGACAAAAAGAGTACGGTCAATATTGCTCAGTTTTATCAAACCGGAATTGGCTTGCCCGAACGGGATTATTATTTCAGGACCGATTCGTCAACACGCTCGATTCAACAGGCTTACCGGAACTACCTCACCCGGTTGTTTGAATTGACAGGCACCGAAACAACGACTGCCAGCAAAAACGCAGCACTTATCTATGCCATTGAAAAACAGCTTGCTACGTCCCATAAAACGAATATTGAACGTAGGGATGTCAAGGCAAACTACAACAAACTGGCAGTCACTGCTCTGTCAAAAAGACAGCCTAGCCTTCGCTGGACAACGTTATTAAGCAACCTGGGTGTAAAAACGGATTCGGTCAACGTAGAACAGCCAGCCTATTATGATAAGCTGAACAGGATGTTAGATTCGGTTTCTGTCAGTGATTGGAAAGTCTATTTAAAAGCCCACGCGCTTACCAACTATGCAAATCTCTTAAGCCAACCGTTTGTTGATGCTTCGTTTGAATATACTAAAATTCTGACTGGTCAGGCGGTTAAGAAAACACGGGCCGAAGAAATGACGCAAGCGGTTGACGGTTCGCTCGGAGAGGCACTGGCTCAGTTGTACGTAAAAAAATATTTTCCGGAATCGGCCCGGAAACGGATGACTGTTCTGGTCGACAATCTCAAAAAAGCCTTTGAAGCACGTATCAACCGTCTGGATTGGATGAGCGATTCCACCAAGGCAAAGGCGAAAGAAAAACTGTATGCTTTCAGTCAGAAAATTGGCTATCCAGATAAATGGCGGGATTACTCGAAAGTGGCTATAAAAAGAGACGCTTATTTTGAAAATCGGTTGTCGACCAATAAGAATGATTACCTCCAGAATCTGGCGAAGGTAGGGCAAACTGTCGACAGAACGGAATGGCACACGACTCCGCCAACGGTAACAGCCTACAACAATCCTCCGCTCAATGAAATTGTGTTCCCGGCGGGCATTTTACAGCCTCCTTATTTCGATGTTAACGCCGATGACGCCCTGAATTATGGCGGTATCGGTATGGTGATTGGCCACGAAATCACGCACTCTTTCGACGATCAGGGCGCCCAATTTGATAAATATGGCAACGTAACAAACTGGTGGACAAAATCGGACTATGCCAAATTCAAAGCCAAAACCCAGCAGGTGATTGATCAGTACAATACGTTTACCGTGCTGGATTCGGTACATGTAAAAGGCGCCTTGACGGTAGGTGAAAACACCGCCGACATTGCTGGCGTTGCCATTGCGTACGATGCCTTTAAATTGACCGAGCAGGGAAAAGACACGACGAAACTGGACGGCTTTACCCCCGATCAGCGGTTCTTCATTTCGATAGCCCGGATTTGGCGCGTCAAAACACGGGACGCCTACATGGGCATGTATGTGAACACCAATCCGCACTCGCCGGCCAAGTGGCGTGTGAACGGACCGCTGATGAACTTCACGCCTTTTTACAATGCCTTTAATGTGCAGCCGGGCGATAAAATGTATAAATCTGAAAAGGACAGGATAACCGTTTGGTAAGTTAACGCTGATTTGGTGTTACGCCTGTTAACTTGCCTGCATGTTACGTAGATGCGACCTCTCTTCTCTTTTACGGCTACCTTTTTTAAGCCTGGCATTCTTTCTTGTTACCTGTATCAGTTCGTTGGCGCAACGTAGCGTCAACGAACTGACGCCTTATGAACGCGATACCAACCAGACAGCAACGTATTACCAGATTATCAGTTGGTACCAGCAGTTAGATCGGCAATACGAGCAAGCCAAACTGGTCGAAATTGGGCAAACCGACATCGGGAAACCGCTGCATTTATTTCTTCTGGCAGCCGATAAACAATTTACGGCCCGTCCGAATCGTGTTACGTTGCTCATCAATAACGGTATACATCCCGGCGAACCCGAAGGTATCGATGCCTGCATGATGCTTGCCCGTGACTTACTGAAAACCAACAAATTACCAAAGAACATATTGCTGGCCATCGTACCGGTATATAACGTGGGCGGCAGTCTGAACCGGGGCGTCTCGAGGGTGAACCAGAACGGACCGGAATCGTATGGTTTTCGCGGAAATGCCCGAAACCTGAACCTCAACCGCGATTTTATAAAAGCCGAATCTGAAAATACGCGGGCATTTCAGGCCACGTTTCAGTCGCTTAAGCCGCAAGTTTTTGTGGATAATCACACCAGCGATGGGGCTGATTATCAACACGTTCTGACGTATTTCGCTACGCAGAAAGATAAATTACAACCGGACGTATCGGTTTATATGACCAAACGATTTCAGCCAGCATTGGATAAAATGCTCACTGCCAGGGGATTCCCACCAGCGCCTTACGTAGACCACGTTGGCGATACACCCGAAAGCGGCCTAGTTGGCTATAATGATACGCCCCGCTATTCGACGGGGTACGCGACGCTGTTCAATTGCTTTGGCTTCACGCTTGAAACACATATGTGGAAACCGTATCCGGCGCGGGTTAAGGCATCTTACGTTTTCGATGAAGCCGTGCTACGTCTGTGCGAACGCGAAGCCAGTACGATTCTGGCGAACCAGAAGTTTGCCAACGAGGCTGTTCGTCGGCAAAAAACGTTTCCGCTCATCTTTTCGCTTGATCGGACTAAAGTTGATTCCGTTACGTTTCTGGGCTACGAAGCGGCTTATAAACCCAGCGAGGTGTCGGGTCTGAAACGGCTTTATTACGACCGAAATAAGCCCTTCACGAAGCGTATTCCTTATTTCAATACGTTCTCGGCCAATGTTCAGGTGGATAAACCGCGGTTCTATCTGATTCAGCAGGGTTGGCGCGACGTGATTAATCAACTCAAACGGAACGGCGTTACGTTACAACCACTGTCGAAAGATACTGTATTGACCGTGTCGGCTTATCACATTGACACGTTCAGGACTGGTCAGCGTCCCTACGAAGGCCATTATATACATTCGAACGTTACGCTACGCACTGAATCACAAAAACTTCAATTTTACAAGGGTGACTTCCTGATTCCAACGGATCAGTCCAGCAACCGATATATCGTTGAAACACTTGAACCACAGGGCGTCGATTCGTTTTTTGCCTGGAATTTCTTCGACAGTATTCTTGATCAGAAAGAGTATTTCTCGAATTACATTTTTGAGGATACAGCCGCCGAACTAGTCCGAAAAGACCCCGCGCTACGTAAACAACTCGAAGAAAAGCGAGCTTCCGACAAAGCCTTTGCTGAAAACGCCAACGCTCAGCTTGATTTTATTTATCGGCAAACGCCCTACTACGAAAAAACGCACAACCGCTACCCCGTTTACCGACTGAATTAAGCTATCATGAAGAGTTTACTACGTATCTGGTTATTGGTTGCGGTACCTTATTTGGTACTGGCGCAAGTTGACGGAAATTCAAAAGTTACAGAATCAGCCGACGTAGCATCAATTCGAGCGTTACGTCTCCAATCGAATCAGGCGATTGAAGGGCGTAATCTTCAAAAGTTCGGCGAAACCATGCTTCCAGATATTCAGGTGACGAGGGGTAGTGGTTCACACGTATCAGGTCGCGATTCGGTGCTGGCGTCGGTAGCTCCGCAATTCAAAGACCCTAATTTTCTGGGCTATGTACGTACTACAGAG
Source organism: Spirosoma profusum (assembly GCF_014699005.1). Lineage (GTDB taxonomy): Bacteria > Bacteroidota > Bacteroidia > Cytophagales > Spirosomataceae > Spirosoma > Spirosoma profusum. The sequence continues at coordinate 17,778 of NZ_JACWZY010000009.1, read as the reverse complement.
CGAATTGACATTAGTACGTCAGCCCCACTAGCTGCCGAACACGGCCATTGGGTCGGCCGTTTCCGAAAACCCGATGGCATTCAAACCATCACCGGAACGTACCTATCCATGTGGCGCAAAACCGATACAGGCTGGAAAATCCGCTCCGAGTTGTTTATTAGTTTAAGCTGTACAGGAAGTGAGGACTGTGGGAAGTAATGAATTTATTTCGATTGAGTCGGTAAGCTTTATAAATCAAGTAGGTCTTGGGGCTGAATTGATGGAAATTTGGGGCGTTGAATAGGCTTATCCGATTTAAGTACTTGTCTTCCATCGCCCAAAGGTGGGTTATTAGGGTTAGCGTAGTAAATGGGTATAGCTCTACGTATTAACTTAAACGCAGAGGCTAACCGTTCCTGAGGTGTTTTAGACCACCAATACTCCTTATCGTAAACGTGAATGTCCTTCGGATTGCTGGATTTCCGAATAATGTCCATGAAGTATAATTTCGACGTAACAACCTCGCTCAAGGCAACATTTTACTAATCAACCATATCAGCTTGGAGATATACTCTCATTAGCTGAGTGGCCGGGACAGTTGGCATGGCATAGAGAACACCATTATTGCTAACAAACTCAAGTAAATATGTACTGTCGGGGCCTATATCCACAACTACGCCAATCTCAACCCGACGCAAATTATATGCTGGTAGTGCTTCGGTCAGCGCTACTAATTCGTGCCGATGAAGCTCGTCCATGTTTCGGCTTTAGTTCGGAATTTACAAATACAGTTCCCTCCCAAAAAGTACATTCTCGACCCCAATAATTTCGTCAATGCCATCCCAAAATACATTATAAGCACTGATGATAAAATTGTTACGTTGGTTTACAGATGCAGCACTTAAAGGTTTTGACCATATTAGTGGAACAGCCACTTTACGGCTATCACTTAACTGAAAAATAATTACGTCTGAATCTATCTGTACATCTACGAAAGTAGGTAGTTCCGATAAATTCAGACGTTTATTCATAATTGACTCTACCTTCTACCCTTTCTTCAACTCCTTCGCCCAGGCGTCTTTCAACGTAACGGTGCGGTTGAAAACGGGTTTATCGGACCTTGAATCGGAATCTAGCACGAAATAGCCTTTCCGCATGAATTGTACGTTGGTCTGTGCGCCCGAACGTACCAGTTCAATTAGGGCCGGCTCTACGAAAGCACGTACCACTTCCAACGAATTGGGGTTCAGCAGTTCGCGGAATTCCCGCTCGTCGGCGGCCGGGTTCTCGACGGAGAAAAGTCGGTCGTAGAGACGCACTTCCGCTTCGACGGCGTGTGGTACGGATACCCAGTGAATCGTACCTTTTACGTTGATACCCGACGTATCAGAACCACTGCGGCTTTCGGGGATATACGAACAACGTAGCTCGATAATTTCGCCCGCGTTGTCTTTTACCACTTCATCGCATTTGATGATATAGGCTCCTTTCAGACGTACCATGCCGCCGGGAAACAGCCGGAAGAATTTCTTCGGCGGGTTTTCCATGAAATCATCCCGTTCGATGTACACCTCGCGGCTAAACGGTACGTTCCGTTCGCCCGCGCCGGGGTCTTCGGGATTGTTTTCAATCGACATGATTTCCTCCCGACCAATCTCGTAATTCGTGATAACCAGCTTCAGCGGTTTTTCATCGACAACCGCCATCACGCGGTGGGTTGTTTTGTTCAGTTCCTCGCGGATGCAGAATTCCAGCAAACCCACGTCAATCATGTTGTCACGTTTGGCGATGCCGATCCGGTCGGCAAATTCGCGGATGCTGGCGGAGGTGTAGCCACGTCGACGAAGACCGGCAATAGTCGGCATACGTGGGTCGTCCCAACCGCTGACGTGCCCTTCTTCTACAAGTTGTTTCAGTTTCCGTTTACTCATGACCGTGTAGGTCAGGTTGAGCCGGGAAAACTCAATTTGTCGCGACGGAAAAATATTTAGTTTATCGATAAACCAGTCATACAGGGGCCGGTGTACTTCAAACTCCAGCGTACAGAGCGAATGGGTAATGTGTTCGATGGAATCCGACTGCCCGTGGGCGAAATCGTACATCGGGTAAATGCACCATGTATCGCCCGTGCGGTGGTGATGCGCGTGCTTGATCCGGTAAATAATCGGGTCGCGCAACTGCATGTTCGGCGATGCCATATCGACCTTGGCACGTAGCACTTTGGCCCCATCGGGAAACTCACCAGCTTTCATCCGACGGAACAAATCCAGGCTTTCGTCCACGCTACGGTCGCGGTATTGGCTCATACGTCCCGGCTCGGTCGGCGTACCTTTCTGGGCGGCAATTTCTTCCGAAGTCGAATCATCTACGTACGCTAACCCTTTCTGAATCAGCGTTTCAGCAAACGTATACAATTGGTCGAAATAATCTGACGCGTAGAATTCATTTTCCCACTCAAAGCCCAGCCAGCGCACGTCGTTTTTAATTGAATCAACGTACTCAGTATCTTCAGTAACGGGGTTGGTATCGTCGAAACGGAGGTTGGTTTGCCCGCCGTATTTATCGGCCAGACCAAAGTTCAGGCAAATCGATTTGGCATGGCCAATGTGGAGATAGCCATTGGGTTCGGGCGGGAAACGCGTGTGTACACGACCTCCGTTTTTGCCCGCAGCTAAGTCCTCTTCAACAATTTGTTCTATAAAATTCAGGGAGTTTCCGGTGTTGCTAACACTGGCATCGCTACGGTCAACTCCTTCGGAATCATTCAATACGTCGGCCATTTTACTTTATCAATTCAGTCGAAGCCCGAAATTACGTCCTTTGGCCGGGTTTGGCAAACAGAACTCTATCGGTTTGCAACAGTAATGCCGGATCTTGCCCCCCAAACCAGCCTACTTAGATTGCAAGTTTGCTAACTCTTTTCCTCGTCATTTTACCCAATTAACGTTCAGAAAAACTACTTAAGTAAACAAAATAGGCAGTTAATTTCTTATTAATCAGCGAACAAAATGAGGTTAGGAACGGGTTGTTGAGATAGTACACGCCATTGACTATCTACTGAAGCGTTCCAGCGTACACCCTGTATGAAAAAAGTATTTATCGGCTTTCTGCTGATACTGGGCTGGTTTTTACCGCCAGCAGTATTGGCACAAAAGACGTCTGATTCATTAGCCAAACAAGCCTTTCTTACCGATTGCATTCAATACGCGCTGGAACACCAACCTATTGTCCGTCAGTCGGTTATCGATCAGGAAATTGCGGAACGTACCATTCAAAGTGCGTTAGCAGCCTGGTATCCGCAAATTGCGGGGAGTTACAACCTGTTGCATTACCTCAAGCTACCCGTTACGCTCATTCCGGATGCCACAACCGGCGAACGACGACCTGTTGCTCTCGGCGCCCAGAATACATCGACGGTATCCTTCTCACTCACGCAAAGTATTTTCAATCGCGATTTGCTGCTGGCCAGCCAGACCGCCGATGCGTACCGCGTGCAAGCCACACAGGTTACCAACCGCAATAAAATCGACGTAGTGGTTAACGTCAGCAAAGCGTTTTACGACCTGATTCTGACGCAGCGGCAAGCTGATATTCTGACCGAGGATATTACTCGGCTACAGCGTAGTTTGCAGGATGCTACCAATCAGTATCAGGGTGGTATTGTCGATAAAACAGACCCGCAGCGGGCACGTATTGCGCTGAATAATTCGCTGGCGCAACGCAAACAATTTCGTGATCAGGTAAGTGGTAAGTATCAGGTTTTGAAGCAATTGATGGGGTATCCTCCAAATGCGCAGCTCAGTGTTGCCTACGATACGTTGCAATTAGCAAATGAAGCCAGCGTCGATACGTTGCAATTGGTGAATCCGCAGAATCGCATCGAATACCAGTTGCTACGAACACAGGGGCAACTGCTGGACGCCAATGTCCGCTACAATCGCTGGTCGTATCTGCCGACCGTAAATGCCAATGCCAACTATAATTTCCTGTACCAGAACAACGCCCTGGGGCAGCTATATGGTCAGTCATTTCCAAATTCGCTTGTTGGTTTGACGGTGGCCCTGCCCATTTTTCAGGGCGGAAGACGTATTCAGCAAACTAAAATCGCCGAATTACAGGTAAAACGATTGCAGTGGGATTTAGCGTCTTTAACCAGTGCTGTCGACGCCGAATACGCGCAGTCTCTGGCAAATTATAAAGGAAATCTGGGAACGTATCTGGCGTTACGTGAAAATCAGCAACTGGCCGAAGAGGTCTATCGGGTTATTAATCTCCAATATCGGTCGGGTATTAAAACGTATCTGGATGTCACCATCGCCGAAGCCGACCTACGTACCGCTCGTCTGAACGTATTCAATGCGTTGTATCAGGTTTTAGTTAGTAAACTCGACGTACAGCGGTCGTTGGGAGCCATTCAATTTTAGGTTTGTCATGCTGACGAAGCCGGGCCGCCGGAGCGGAAGCATCTTAAAGTTTCCAAATAAACTTGTAAGGGAAGGTTAAGGTGCTTCCTTCGTCAGCATGACAAAAAAGATTTTTCCACTATGAAACACTCTATCATTCAATTATTTATAGGTTTAGGCTTAGCCGTCTTTCTTACTTCCTGTGGCGGTAAAAAGGCCGACCAGCAGCAACAGGCTCCTCCCCCACCTACACCCGTTACAGCGGTGAAAGCCGAAAAAGGTAGTGCTACGTATTATGATGAATTTCCGGCTACAGTAACGGCGCTACTTGAAGTAGAAATTCAGCCGCAGGTTGCCGGGAATATTACGGGAATTTTTTTTCAGGATGGCCAGCACGTAAGCAAAGGCCAGAAACTTTATACGATTGATCCGCAACAGTACCGGGCTGGCTACGACCAGGCCGTGGCGAATCTGAACGTACAGAAAGCAAACCTGAACCGGGCGCAGAAAGACGCTGATCGATATAATACGTTAGCCCAACAGGACGCCGTTGCCAAACAATTGGTCGATAATGCCAACGCTACGTTGGAAGCCGCCAAAATGCAGGTAGAAGCCGCTCAAGCCAGCATTCAGCAGGTGGCTACAAACCTGAAATACACGACTATTTATGCTCCGCTCGATGGTACCATCGGTATCTCGCAGGTACGTCTGGGAGCCGCCGTTGGGCCTGGTTCAACCCCACTCAACACCATCTCGTCGGACAGTCCGATTTCGGCAGATTTGCAGGTCGACGATTCGCAGATTACCCGATTTACGGCCTTACAGGGTAAGACGAACGTAACACGCGATTCGACCTTTATTCTGATGCTACCCAGTGGAGAACCGTATCCGTATCCGGGTTCGGTACGTATCATCGACCGGGCCATTGACCCACAGACTGGTACGTTACGTGTCCGTGTCGCTTTCCCGAATCCGAAACGCATATTGAAGCCTGGTTTGAATGGAAACGTTCGTGTGAGAAATAATACGGGTCAGCCGCAATTGCTAATTCCGTATCAGGCAGTTACGGAGCAGATGAGCGAATTTTTCGTATTCGTAGTGGGCGACAGCAGTAAAGTCAGTCAGAAAAAGGTGACCCTTGGCGCACGTATCAACGACAAAGTAATCGTGAAAAACGGCCTGAACGAAGGCGAACTGATCGTTACTGAAGGCACGCAGAAAATCAGAGAAGGAGCGGTGGTAAAAGTTAATGAGCGAAAGAGTGAATGAGCAAAAGAGTAGGGCTTCCAGCTCTCTCTTCACTCTTTCTCTCTTTCGCCCTTTCACTCATTAAATTATGTTCGCAGAAATATTTATCAATCGACCGGTTACGGCTATTGTTGCCTCCATCGTCATTCTGGCGTTGGGTATATTAGCCTTGCTGAGCCTGCCGGTCAGCCAATATCCCGACATTACCCCCCCGGTGGTGCAAGTTACCGGTACGTATACGGGCGCTGATGCTCAGACTGTTGAGCAGACCGTCGCTACGCCCATTGAAACGCAGGTGAACGGTACGCCCGGCATGGACTACGTTCAAACTAACGCCACCAACGACGGCCGGATGACGATGAACGTAACGTTTAAGGTCGGGACCGATGTGAACATTGCCGCACTCGACGTTCAGAACCGCGTCGGTATTGCTCAGCCCCAATTGCCGGAAGAAGTAACTCGCCTGGGCGTTGTGGTACGTAAGCGGAACCCATCGCTGTTCATGCTGGTAGCCATTTACTCGCCAAACAAGACGCACAACGTATCGTTTCTCGATAACTACGCCAACATCTACATCCGCGATGCACTGTTACGTGTACCGGGTGTAGGCGATATTTTCAGTCGCGCCGACGATTTCAGTATGCGTATCTGGCTCAAACCCGACCGATTGGCGCAACTCGGTTTGACGGCCGATGACGTAGTGGCAGCCTTGCAGGAACAGAACCTACAGGTAGCTGGCGGATCGGTGGGGGCTTCGCCACAACCTGCTTCTCAGGCATTTGAATACACCGTATTTACCAACAGCCGACTCAGCAAAGAAGAAGAATTTCGAAAAATCGTGGTACGTAGTGATCCGTCTCGCGGGTCGCTGGTTTATCTGAACGACGTAGCACGGGTTCAGTTGGGCAAGTTTTCATATGCAAGTAATTCGTTTGTCGATGGTAACCGGGCGGCTTATCTGCTTGTGTATCAGTTGCCGGGCAGTAATGCGCTCGAAACAGCCAAAGGCGTGTACTCGGCCATGGACAATCTGAAAAAAACCTTCCCTAAAGATATCAACTACGTAGTGCCCTTTGAATCGGTATCCGTTATTCAGGTATCTATTTCTGAGGTAGTTAAAACACTACTCGAAGCGCTGGTGCTGGTAGTATTGGTCGTCTTTCTGTTCTTACAAAGCTGGCGGGCCACACTCATTACGTTGCTGGCAATTCCCGTATCGATTATTGGTACGTTTGCCTTGTTCGTTCCGCTTGGATTTACCATTAATACACTGACACTCTTTGCGTTTGTGTTGGCTATCGGAATTGTGGTCGATGACGCCATTGTGGTGGTGGAAGCCGTTCAGGTGAATATTGACAAAGGGATGTCGCCCAGAGAGGCTACCCGAGAAGCCATGCGCGAAATCTCGGGGCCGGTTATTGCCATCGCCCTGATTCTGGCGGCTGTGTTCGTGCCGGTTGGTTTTATTCCGGGGATTGTCGGGCGGCTGTATCAGCAGTTTGCCATTACTATCGCAGTATCCGTACTGATTTCGGCTTTTGTTGCTCTATCACTTACGCCTGCACTTTGTACGCTGATGCTACGTCCAATGCACATCGACGAAAAAGCGACTGGCTTGAATAAGCTTTTTTATAAGTTCAATCAATGGTTCGAGCGCGTAACGAACTCGTATACGAATAGCGTGAAGCGGTTAATAAAATCGACTCCGCTCGTTCTGGTTGGGTTAGTTGTTATTTATATCGGAACGGGTCTGCTGTTTAAAGCAAAACCCACTGGTTTCATTCCGACCGAAGACGAAGGCCGTCTGATAGTGACCTATGAGATTCCCGAAGCAGCCTCTACCTCACGGAGCCTGGTCGTGCTCAACAGAATTATGAACATTCTGAAGGAGCAGCCTTACGTAGCACACTTTTCGGCGCTGGGCGGATTGAACGCCGTTACGTTTGCGTCTAAATCAAATAGTGGTACGGTTTTTATCCAGTTAAAACCGTGGGAGGAACGTAAAGAACCGGGTATGCAGGCCGATTCACTGGTAGTTAAACTGCAACGTGCGTTATCGGTGCTGAACGATGCCCGACCACAGGTTATTCAACCGCCAGCTATTCCGGGACTTGGCCAATCATCAGGTTTTACGTTCGAGATTCAGCAGCGCGAAACCAACGACGACGTTCGGGCTTTCGACAACGTAGTACAGAACTTCCTGGCCGAAGCCAACAAACGTCCCGAAATCGGCCGTGCGTTTTCGTACTTCACGGCCAAAACCCCGGCGTATCGCGTTGATGTAGACCGTGATAAGTGTAAAAAACTGGGTATTTCGGTCAGTAACGTTTATCGGACAATGCAAACGTTTCTGGGTAGTCAGTACGTTAACGATTTCATTGTTTACGGTCGTAAATTCCGGGTCGTTGCGCAGGCCGACACCATGTATCGGAGCGATATAAACCGGTTGGGGCAATACTACGTTCGGAATCAGGGCGGGCAGATGGTGCCCATCAGTGCCGTTATCAAGACAAGTATCATCGAAAACGCGCCACTGATTTCGCACTTCAACCTGTTTCGATCGGTGGAATTGAACGGCGGTGCCAAGCCGGGTTACAGTAGTAGTCAGGCAATTGACGCGCTACGTGACGTAGCAGCCAAAGTGCTTCCGGCTGGCTATGCGTTCGATTTCGGTGGATTAAGTCGCGAGGAAATTAACGCGGGCAACAGTTCCATTTACATTTTCGCGCTGTCGATCGGCTTCGTTTTCCTGTTTCTGGCAGCCCTTTACGAAAGCTGGTCGGTGCCATTTTCGGTGCTTTTGTCGGTACCGATCGGTGCGTTGGGTGCTATCGTAGCCCTGATTTTGTTCCCTTATCTGAGCAATAACGTTTATGCGCAGATTGGTTTGATTACGCTGATTGGGCTGGCGGCTAAAAACGCCATTCTGATTGTGGAATTTGCCAAAGAGCGCGTGGATAAAGGCGAGGATTTGCTGGAATCGACACTCGAAGCGGTACGGTTGCGCCTACGCCCGATTCTGATGACATCGCTGGCGTTTATTCTGGGTGTGTTTCCGTTGGCACTTGCCACCGGGGCTGGAGGTGTTGCCCGCGCGACTATCGGACGTACCGTGCTGGGCGGTATGCTGGCCGCTACGTCGATTGCCATTTTTGTGGTGCCTGTGCTCTACGTGGGCATTACCCGATTGGCTTACGGGAAGAAAGGCCTGGAAGCCTTGCGGGAGAATGCGAAAAAGGGCGAGAATGGGAAAGCGGGTAAAACGGAAGTAGTTAAGGCGCAACCTGTTTCAACTAATGGGAATGGCAATCATGGCGTATAATCTGATATGCGTCAAATTCAACACAGGTAGTTCTGAAGAGTAAATCCGCTTCAGAAATACCTGTGTTCGACATTCCTTACTTCTCACAAAAAGGAGCGATTTCGTGAGAATCTAAAGATCAGGGGTTACTGGTCGGAGACTATCATTCCAAGTCTAATTCTTTGTCCTACTATATACGGCGGCTTATGTTGGGACAAGATGAGAAACCGAATGCTACGAATGAATGCATAAAGTGGCTAGCTTTACGTTTATCAGATAATAATTTTTCTGCAAATTAAGACCCTGATTATAAGACGTTTAATTGCATAAATTAGGATTTCCTACTAGTTAACCGTTAACTAAAAAAGTATAGGTGGCGGGTATTCCGTTTGGTAGCTTACGTACTACGATTTATATAAACCCAATAAGCATGAAACTATATTCAGCCATCCGAGGAGCCTTGGTTTTTATGTTGATCCTTCATTCATCCCGCCTTCTTGCCCAAAATGCGAAAGACTCGGTGGCCATTCAAACCATCATCCAACTGGAAGATCAGGCTTGGAATAAGGGGGATGCCCAGACATACTCCCAGTCATTTTCCTCCGATGGCACCTTTACTAATATTGGGGGCATGTTCTTCTAAGGGCATAAAGCGTTTTTGGATCAGCACGATGTTATTTTCAAAAGCTTTTTTAAGAATACGGTTTTAAAACAAAAAATTGTATCTATAAAATTTGTCCGCTCCGATGTCGCCCTTTTAGAGACCTTATGCCAAGTATCCGGCTTTGCGAAAGAAGGGATTCCGGCTCGACTTCAGCTTGACGCCAAGGGGCAACTCCATACCCGTTTATTACAAGTATTGAGCAAAGATGCGGGCGTTTGGAAAATTGTCTCTTATCACAATGTAGATATAAAACCGGGAATCCCTATTTCCGAATAAACGGTATAACCTGATACGGCAAACTCATTCTGCAACATGAGTACTTCACAAGCTGTTTCATCAGAAACAACTACTCCCGTCAGTCTAACGTCCCGTCCAATTTCTCAGGTTGAACGAATCAAGACCATCGGCATCGTGCGGGGAGTAGCCCTACTGGGGATTCTACTGACGAATATTCCCATTTTTGGCCGTGCCTTTGCCCTCGAAAATGAGCCTTTATTGCGCCCCGGCAGCACCGATTATAATGTCTATGGGGTGATGACCATCTTCTTTGAGGGCAAAATGCGGGCCTTGTTTTCGATGCTGTTCGGGGCGGGTATCCTGATTTTCACTACTCGCAAAGAAGAAGCCAATCCGGGAAGTGCTGCCGATTTCCTTTATCGTCGACTGTTGTGGATGGTGCTGTTTGGCGTCATTCACGAATATGTACTAATGTGGGTAGGTGATATCCTATTCGATTACGCCATCTGTGCCTTGTTCCTGTTTCCCTTCCGCAACTTAAAGCCCCGCCAGTTACTGATTTGTTCGCTAATATGCCTATCGATCAATGCCCTAAAGAGAGAACGGCAACAACTTGAGTTTCGGAGCCAATATGAACAGTATCAACAGGCCGTTGCGGTAGAAAAAGCGCACCAAAAGCTGACCGCTGAGCAGAAGAAAGACAAGGAAGCCTGGGAGAAGGTTATCAAGGAATCGAAGCCAGACATGAATGCCGTGGTTTAGCACAATCGAAAGATGCGTGCCGGTTACGGCACGGTGTATAAAACGTTGGAGCCTGCAAACATTCAAGTACATTCCATGATTTTGTACCTCTCCCTGTGGGATAATCTATGTATGATGTTTCTGGGGATGGCCTTGTTCAAATGGGGATTCTTTTCGGCCAAACTTTCTACCCGAAGCTACTGGCTTAGCCTGCTGGGCAGTTACAGTATCGGCTTACCTCTGAGCGCAGTGGGTATGTTTTTGATGCAGCAGCGGCTGCTTGATCCAGCTCAATATGCTCAACAATGGATTATCCCAGCGCTGGGGTATGATGTACAACGGGCACTAGCTGGGATTGGTCACGCCAGTCTGGTGATTCTACTGTACCGCTCAGGTGTGGTGCCGTGGCTACTGAAAGCGCTGGCCAACGTTGGCCAGATGGCGTTCAGTAATTACATTCTGCAAACGCTTTGCTGCACGTTGTTTTTCAATGGATACGGACTGGGTTATTACGGTAAGTTAGCCTATCATCAACTGTATTACGTAGTGGCTGTAGTGTGGATTATTAACCTGACCTTCAGTGCCATTTGGCTACAATTTTACCAGTTTGGTCCGCTGGAATGGGCTTGAAGGAGTCTGACCTACTGGCAACGCCAGCCCATACGCCGAACCACAGCGACGGCATAATCCAGGCGTGCGATTCAGCGGTTTTCAAAAGTCAAGACTCAAAAATCATGGCTTTTTAAACCTGCGCACATCGCCTTCCGTCTAAAGAAACGCCCTAATATTGAAACAGACACATGAACGCTCGTTCGTCTCACGTTGGAGCGTTTGGCGAGATGGATTGTATACTGATGTACCCGTAATCTTTCCTGTATTCAACACGCCTAAGCACATTGAGTGAACCATATACAGGCTGCCGGTGCACAACTCTGCTTGCGGTATAATCCTTCTGAATACGATAAGTTTTTATATCTTCAACTAGGCAAGCTTGAAAACACGACAAAATACACAGTTCGCATTGGAAAAGGAGAGTGCCTAAATCAGCGAGTTGCAGGTCGTGCTGACAGTTGCTTATCATGACTGATACGCATACGAGGATATCTCTTTATGATTGATAAACAATTATTCTTCGTGCCTCATCCGGCAATTAGCCATGTCGTCAATAATATCATGATTGGTCAGGCAGTGACCGATGATGGCAAAACTAGTTTATCCTTTCCTTTTCCACCCTTACCTGAACATTCTATCTTATTTTATCCCTTTGACAGGCCAAGAGTAGAAGACATCCTGACAAAACAAGTTCGATCACTTTATGCCTGCACCATCAGTGGACCGCAAACCGAACGGCATATTCTCTCCATTGGGCCGAATCACCTCATGATAAAGATCGGGCTTCAACCCGGAACGCTCTATCGCTTATTGCGACAATCGATGCAGGAAATGATCCACATAGACTATGATGGTGAAGCCGTGTTTGGAAGCGCCGTTACCGCTATTTTGGACGCCTTAAGGAATACCACTGACTTCATGGAGATGAAAAAGTTGGCTGATGAATTTATGTTCACGCTACTCTCTAAAATTAGACAGCCTATTTCTATCGATTATGTTATCCCTGAACTAATCAAGTACGGGGGCACCCTCAAGATTGATGACCTGGTCAAAAAAGCCTGCATGAGCAACCGCCAGTTTGAACGAGCGTTTAAAGACAGAATGGGGGTTTCGCCAAAATTCTATAGTCGGTTGGTTCGATTTGGGAAGGCGTGGTTGCTCAAGGAAACGAATCCCCACATTACCTGGACACAGGTAGCCTACGAATGCCATTATTTCGACCAGATGCACTTGATCCGAGATTTTAAGGTATTTGCTAATGCAAATCCTAAACAAATCTCCGATGCGTTTGAAAAGCAGTCTTTCCTGGCCGTGAAAGGCATATTTCACTAATGTGAAAATGTCGTATTTGTACTAGTCAGCGAGCAGCCTACCGAGCTAGTTTTGTCCTAAAAACAACTCGTATGAAACAGACCATCTTCGCTTGTGTATTCGCTTTTGTGACAACGGCGGTGTTCGCCCAAAGCCATGAAAAAGATGAAATGGCCATTAGGCGTATTATTCAACAACAACAGACTGCCTGGAATAAGCATGATTGGGAAGCCTTGAGCAGTTATTTTACGGACGATGGAACCTTGATCAATTTTGTCGGTGAAATTTGGAAAAGTAAACCTGAAATTCTTTCCCATTTCAAGCTGCTGGGTCCATGCTGCTTAGAGCCAACCTCCTTGCGATTTGACGTTAAACAAGTGCGGTTTCTAACCCCTACACTAGTTATGGTCTACACGGAAGAAACCCTTTTCGCTGACAAAGACTATACTGTACCCTTTCGCCAATACAAAAAAGGCGATACTGATTATAAATGGAGAGTTGATGTTTTTGAAAAGAAAAACGATGAATGGAAGATCGTCTCGATGCAGATGACCCTAATCAATCAACTAATTTCACCGCATAAATCATCTGATAAATAATGCTATAAACAAACACAGGCAGCGTTGCGCAATAGTCACTCTCCTTTCACGAAACCCCTGGAATGTATGTTGTAATTAGGTGCCCTTCTGGGCATTTATTTTACCCATCTTGTTCTACTATGTACGTTCGTTTGTGTTGTGGCGAATAGAGACGTATTCTCATTATATGCTGGTTTTAATATTTGTCTAACTCAATGCGTAGCTTACGGTATCAGCCACAGTAGCCAACTAGACAAAAACTCCGTTGTACCTTACGCCCCCCAGGCTACGTATTTTTGCCAGTTGTGTTGTTCCCTAAAGCCCAGCACTTCCCGGATTTTGCGATTGGAAAACAACGCTTCATACACCTCCAATGCCCGACTGATGGGCACCCCCGGGAAGAACCGGTCTGCCAGCTCTTGGCTGGGAAGAATGGCTCCGTTGTGATCGTTGCCCGCATTGAACACCTGATAGCCCAGTCCATCCTTTTGCAAACCCAAATCCACAATCTGACCCAGATCCCGCGCATCGATGTAATTGAAGGCATTCCGGCGTCGCACCTCAGGATGGCTAAAATAAGCAGGAAACAACTCCGCGTATTCGTGGGGTTCAACCACATTGCCGATCCGTAAGGCATAGATATCCGCCCCCGAACGTCGCTGAAAGCTGCGGGCCGTTTGTTCATTGACCACCTTGGATAATCCATAGCTGTCCATGGGATCGACGTCATAGTCCTCCTCCAGCGGCAAGACATGCGGGTTGGTTTGGCCATCGGAAAAACAAATGCCATAGGTCGTCTCGGAGGAGGCAATAATAATTTTTCGAATACCCAGTTTGACGGCCGCTTCAAGTACGTTATAGGTTCCCATCGTGTTGATGCGGAACGTTTCATTATCGGGTTTGAGTAAGATCCTGGGCACGGCGGCAAAATGGACGACTGCATCAAAGCTGGGTACGCCCCAGCCAGGTTCCAGTTCTGCTAAGCTGGCGTAGGAACGCAAGGCATTAAACATCTGGCCAGAATCGGTAATATCAGCGACCAGGTTATTGACACCCGGGTAATCCAGGGGCATCAGATCGACATTCAACACGGTGTGGCCCTGGTCGAGCAGATAGGCAATGACGTGCTTACCGGCTTTGCCCGATCCGCCCGTAAAAAATACTCGCTTTTTAGTCATGGTTTTGGTTGATTAGGCGATAATTTTCCGGTGGCTAACCGATTTTGCTGGCGCATTTTATTTTAGCCCGATTTGATCATGATTCGTTTAAATAGTGACTGTAGGGCTCGTAACAAGATCATTACCACTCAGTAGGCTACGTCGTTATGGAGTGATCTGTTTACACCTACCTTTGAGCTGCTTAAAAAATAAACCAGGCTTGCGGATATACCCTGATATCGTTACGGAATTAACCTCTCCTGCCGAAGCCTGACAAACAAATCAACGAACGAATCCCGCGTGTCCTGGTAAACGGTAAAACCCAGCTTGCGGCTCTTGGACATATCCGTCATTACCTCCAGGGGACGGCCCAAGTCCAAATCCGTGTGCCAGGCCGAGGCCAGACGTTCCAGCGTAGGTTCTTTCAACTTGTGGCTGACCGCTATAGCTCGCCACAGCGTCGCATCAGATCCGATGGCAGCTTGCAGGGGGTGTATCATCCCATCGAAGCCTCTGGCTTCCAGGCCAAACCAGTCGGCAAGCTGCTGCCATAACCAGTTCCAGCGGAACACATCGCCGTTGGCCACATTGAAGGCCTGATTACGGGTAGCCTCAGTGGTCGCAGCCCAGATCATATGCTGGGCCAGAACCCGGGCATCCGTTACGTCCGATAGCCCATTCCACTGGGCGTCGGAACCTGGAAACTGAAAGGGTCGGCCGGTTTCTTTGCAGATGGACGCATAGACGGCCAGCGTGGTGCCCATGTTCATCATGTTGCCCACGGCTTTGCCAATCACCGTATGGGGCCGGTGAACACTCCAGCTAAAGCCATCCCGTTCAGCCGCGGCATACACTTCATCTTCCTGAGCGTAATAGAAATTCTCGATGGCCAGTCTGGGATGTTCTTCCCGTACCGGCGTTATGGGTAATGTGCCGGCTTTGGCATACGCCTCAAAGGGACCCAGGTAATGCTTCAGGCCCGTGACTAGGGCTACATGCTGCACGGTTCTGGTTGACCTGACCGCGTTCAGCAGGTTGCGCACCATTAGGCTGTTTATCCGGATGTTTTCAGCTTCGGTTTCGTTGCGCATCCAACTGGTAATAAACACGTGAGTGGGACTAACGTCAGACAAGGCCGCCTTCAGACTATCCATTCGCAACAGGTCCGCTGCGATGGGGATCGATCCTGTTAGTTCTGTGGCGGGATTACGGGCCAGCCCATACACGGTCCACTCCTGGTCGAGCAGCCGTTGGGCCAGATTACTGCCGGTAATACCACTGACACCGACTACTAATGCTTTATTCTGCATAACAAGTGTTGACTAGCTGGGTACAGAAGATATACCGAATGATGACCCATCAGGAGAGTAAGCGGCAAACCCCGCTGTCTGTTTAGAATTAGGCCTAATGCCGCTGCCTTGTGAGGCTCTAGCACCGGGTGAGTTTCTAATCAGTTTGTGAAAGAGGTAATGGCCAGTCTACTTGATCGGGCATTCGTTTGTGGACGATAGCGTATAGGCCTGATTGAGTTGGACAGATAGTTGAAAGTTAGTGTCTCTCAAAACCCTCCAAAGTGAGACAAAAGCGTATTCATGTGTCTGCTCCAAAAATGGGGCGGTTTTTGGGTCAAATTACGTCTTCTAATTAGACCTACTTTCAGAATATACGTATTGAAGCATTGACTTTAAATACTAGAACGCTCATGGGCTGGCATACCCATTTATAGAAAGAAGCAATATACGCACACTACATAAAAACTTCTGTAACCTTTTCATGGATAGACGGTTTCCACGGCGACTTTCTCACAATCCATCTGAAAAGCCATGAAAATAAAACTAGCTTCTTTAGTTCTACTAACCCTGTGCCTAATAAACCCCTGCCAAGGGCTTGCTTGTACGATTGTTAGTGCAATGGACCGGAAGGGCCATGTGTGGTTTGGCAATAATGAAGATGCCAGTTTCAGTTTTTACAACTACATCAACGTATTTCCCAAAAAGAAGGGCGTCAAATTCGGCTATTACACCTTGTCAAAAGACAAACCTGAAAATGGAGAAAACACGCAAATTGCGGGCGGGATGAATGAAGCGGGCTTAGCCTTTGATTTTAATGCGACAGACTTGTATCCAGTCAAGGGCATGTATTTGAAAAAAGAATTTCCCCAAGGCGACAAGGCTATGCTAAGCTATATTTTAGCCAATTTCAAAACAGTAGAGCAAGTCGTTTCTTTCTTCCAAACCTACTGGTTTCAGTTTGGATTCCGAAGTGTCCAGATGCACTTGGCCGACCGGCACGGTCATTTTGCGCTGATTAGCCCAACTGGCAGCCGAATTCTGAAAAATTCCCCCTTCCAGGTCTCCACCAATTTTGACATCTATGGGAAAGCGGATAGCACGTCTTGCTGGCGGTATCCGATTGCTCAAACTATCTTAAAAAACCAGTCGCCAAGCCTGGAGGTAGTTACCGACATCTGTAAAAAGACTGCTCAAGGCCGACACACGATCTATTCCAGTATCAACAATCTTACGACGGGAGCCATCTGCTTTTATTTCTCTGGCGACTATGTAAATTCCTACCAAACCACCCTCCATTCCCTATTGAAAAATGGCCGTAAATCCTATGCCCTTTATGAACTCATTCCTCAAAATCCAATTTGTCAGGTGTATAAAACCTATCAATCGAAAGGAGTAGAAGCGGCTTATGAACAATACAAGCACCTGCCTTTAGCAACGGAACATAAACGGATTGTACTGGAAAACCTACTGGAATTCTTCACCATGGAGAAAAACGAGTATACGATCTAGCCGTTTGTAGCCGAGTTGACAGACAGCGGAAACGCTGATCTGGACTATTGGTTAATCAAATCGGCCATCGAAGTACAACAAGGAAATGTAGGTCAGGCAAAATCTACGATTGAAGCCACCCATAAAAAGTTTCCAGATCGGCACGAGTTGATCCATAGCTTTTTTAATCGAATCAATGGCCAGTTTGAGGAAAAGGCCAATGCTACCTTTAGGCTAGAAGGGCATCCCAATGCTCGGTTTGTGATCATTAAAAGTGTACCGGCCAGCAGCAATTTTTACCCCTTGAATAATTTAACGTTTATGCATAAAGAAGACGGCCAGTGGGTCAGTAAATTCAAGCTTGCCGATGGGATTTATAATTAACGTGAATTATGGATAAAGGCGTTTATGGACAGGCACGACAATGGAAGGCTTATCATCGTAAAAACAATAGGCGATCAAACCGCCTAACACGTTGAGCTGGCCATTAATCGCACTGCGATGCCGGGTATGCTCTGCATCAAAGACCGAAGTTAGCAGGTCATTGACCGACTCGATCAGCCCCCGTTTGCGCAGATTCAATTTGTTACCTAAGGGCATCAATGTATTTTTCATCCGGCCTCGAAGTTTAGTGACCAACTGCAAACCCCGAGCGTAGAAGTCAGCAAACAGGCTGGTCAGGTAGCCACAATCGCCAAAACAATGTCCTTGTAAATCGGCTAGGAGTTCTGGTAAGAGATTTTTGTTGTTGTCGGCCACATTACCCG
>NZ_JACWZY010000008.1 GCF_014699005.1 Spirosoma profusum | reverse complement strand
TTCAGCGAGTCCAAAGTAGCTAAAACCATCTCTTCTCTTTTCACCCCCATCTGTCCACTTTTACTTGACGACGTACACTAGAGTTAGTGTGACCGATGCACAAAATAAGGGCTATTTACCTTGTAAAATTTGCTTTTGATGGTAATCAAATAATCTACCACATATTGTATGCTTTATGCCAGGTTGGTAATAAAAAATCGAAGGCGTAAAAAGAACTCTTGCAAGGCGACAATTATAGTAGGCGCCTATAATACGTCCAGAATATATCAACTTAAGGAGCAATCAACCCCAGTAACTGACCTAGCTGGATGACAAATCCACTAACAGAAGAAAAGTCGGAAGCTAATTCAGTTAAAGCCTTAAAGGCATATTTAGGCGCTTTACCAACCTTTACTCCATCCTCAACTTCCTGCAGGCATTCTACTAATTCCTGTTTCTTTTCTGGATTTACTGAGCTATCACTACCAAGTGCTTCCCTGATCCGCTCAATAGTCTGCTGAATGTTACTGCTATTTTGAGTGATATTAACCTGATTTGATTTGCTGACCAGATTTGCGTTAGGGCTATTAATAATAGCATTATGATAGTTATTTGTAATAATTGATTGGCCTCTATATGTAAATGAGTCTCCTTCAACAAACTCAATACCTTCGCTTTTCATATCAACCCAAGCACCAGTGTTAGTCGCAACGAATTTTACATAGCCAGTATCAGCAAGCCGCCTACCAAGTATATGTGCATCATCAAGGTTTACATCAACTCCTTTCTCGCTTAACAATTTTACTATATCCCCACTCTTACCAGTTTTTTCGTAAAGAGATTTTAAAGCTAGATCGAGTTTTTCAACCTGTTTCATTGGTGTAAATGGATTGTCAAATAAATTCTCATGTATGCAAATTCGTATGCAAATAAAAAGCCACTCACATTTTGATGTAAGTGGCTGATAATCAAGTGCACTCGTAGGGATTCGAACCCCAAACCTCCTGATCCGTAGTCAGGTGCTCTATCCAATTGAGCTACGAATGCATTGCGCTATGGCATTCCCGTTGATTGGGAGTGCAAAATTAGGGAGAAAAAAAGGCTCTGTCAACCTATTGTCCGGAAAAATTTGCTTTACGCTTCATTAGAAAAGCACCAATTCCTTCGGCAGCATCCGCCGAACGGCCTAGCTTGTCCTGATTGTCAGCCTCTTGCTCGAGTTGCTGGTCGAGGGTAGCGTAAAACGATTGATTCAATACTTGCTTCATAGTGCCAATGGCTCGTGTGGGTGCTGATACGTAGTAACGTACCACTTCTTCGACGGTATCGTCCAGATTACTATAAGGCACAGAACGACTAACTAAACCGATTTGGGCGGCTTCGGGACCGTAGACGCGTCGACCAGTACTACACAAGTCGAACGCTCGTTGCGGACCCACCAGCCGGGGCAGAAAGAACGTAGAACCAGCATCGGGCATTAATCCAATGTTTACGAAAATCTGGCTGAAATACGCTTCGTCGGCGCAAATCACTACGTCGCAGGCCAGTGCCAGTGAGCAACCCGCTCCCGCAGCCACACCATTGATACGTCCGATTACGGGCTTGGATAACTGACGTATCGCCATAATCATGGGGTGATACGTTGCCCGCAACGACTCGCCCAGCGCGAGTTGTCCACCAGATGCAGCAGCCTGGGCAAAGCCTTCTTTTAGATCGGCTCCCGATGAAAACGCTTTATCGCCCGAGCCTGTAATCAGCACCACTCGTACCTGGTTGTCAGCTCCCGCAGCCTCAACAGCTCCCGTAATGTCCCGAATGAGACTAGCACTGAGTGCGTTATATACCTGTGGGCGGTTGAGCGTAATCCGACAAACGCCGTCGCTTGTTTCATAAAGGAGATTTTCGAACATAAAAGGAAAGGGTTTTACCAAGAGCCGTTTTTGTCATGCCGACCGGGACGCGGAGTCGAAGGAGGAATGACAAAAACACTCTTTTTGGGATTCTTTTTGAACTCTGAATCAGTTTTAAATGAGCCAGTATACGGTAATAAGACTGACGCTCAGGCCTAATACAAAGCCTGCGCCTACCTGATTGAGTGTATGGGCGTTGAGTTTAAGTCGGGCACTCGCCACCAGCCCTGTTACCATAATTAGCAAAACCAGCGTACCAAATAAGTCCGTCAGGCTGTACCGAAGAATAAATCCACCGATAACACCAACTACTCCGCTTAGTCCTACGCTGTGTGCACTAATTTGCCAGCTCAGGCTAATAAAACCAACCAGCAGAATAGAAACAGCGATACTGGCGATAAGAATCCCAATTTCCGGAGCTAGCGTCGATACACCTTGCATCTGGAACCGAAATAAATATGCCAGAATTGTATAGACAAAAGCCGTCAGGAAATACGGTAGACGCCGATCTTCCAACGTAGTGAGTTGCAGACTTCGAACGTAGCCGCTGCGGAACAGGTAATAAATCAGCAGGGAAGGTACGGCAAACGTACCAATGAAAATCAGTACCAGCAGGCTCAGCCGCGCGGTACCAGGGATGGAATCCATGCTCAGAACGCTGGGCGTTTTAAACAACAGTAGGCCGAACAGCCAGGTCGGCATCAGCAGCGGATGAAAAACAACCGACAGGAAATTGGCAAACGACTTTGTCAACGATGAACGATAAGTGATAAGTGATGAATGCTTCGTCAGAGCATTTTATGCTACAAAGTTAATAGTACAAAGCCACTCATCACTAATCGTTCATAATTCATCACTTTATTAAAGTTGTTTCCGCAACCGGGCTACGGGAATGTTGAGCTGCTCGCGGTATTTGGCCACGGTACGTCGGGCGATGTTGTAGCCCCGATCGTTCAGGATTTTTTCGAGTTTGTCGTCCGAAAGGGGGTTGAGTTTTGGCTCAGCATCAATCAAATCGCGGAGAATGTTTTTCACTTCGCGGCTGCTAACGTCTTCACCCGTGTCGGTCGAGATACCTTCGGAGAAGAAGTATTTAAGCGGGTATAAACCGAATTCGGTCTGCACGGATTTGCTGCTGGCTACCCGTGAAACGGTCGATACGTCCATATCGATCAACATAGCAATGTCCTTCAGAATCATCGGCCTTAGCTTCGATTCGTCGCCCGTCAGGAAGAAATCATACTGAAACTGGACAATCGCGTTCATGGTTTTTAGCAGGGTTTGCTGGCGTTGCTTGATGGCGTCGATAAACCACTTGGCCGCGTCCAGCTTCTGCTTCACAAACGAAACCGTTTCTTTCAGGGCTTTATTCTGCTTGCTGCTCTTGTCATACGTATCGAGCATATCGGCAAACGAGCGGCTGATACGTAGTTCGGGGGCATTCTTGCCGTTCAGCGACAGTTCGAGTTTGCCGTTGTTGTTGGTCAGAATAAAATCGGGGAGCAGGTATTGCGCGGTGCCGTCTTCGCTTTCTACCGAACCGGGTTTGGGATTCAGCTTGATGATCACGTCGATTACCTTCTTGAGTGAATCATCGCTGATATTCAGGCGACGCTGAATTTTGTCGTAGTGTTTTTTCGAAAACTCATCGAAAAAGTCTTCGATAATCCGAATGGCAAGGAGGTTATATGGGTCAGACGGGTCTTTGCGGTGGAGTTGCAGCAGTAGGCATTCCTGCAACGAACGGGCGGCAATTCCCGGCGGATCGAACGACTGAATTTTGGTCAATACCTCCTCAACTTCATCGGTATCGGTCAATACGTTCTGACCGAAAGCAAGGTCGTTTACAATGGCCTGAAGTGGTCGGCGGATGTAGCCATCGGCTTCGATACTGCCGATGAGTTGCATCCCAATGGTATCTTGTGTTTCGGTCAGATTGAGATAGCCAAACTGTTGAAGCAGCGAATCCGTCAGGCTCGAACTGGTAGCCAGCGGCATTTCGCGGTCTTCGTCGTTGTAATTCCCATCGCCCTGCATTTTGTAACCAGCATAGTCTTCGTCCTGAATATAGCTGTCGATGTCCAGATCGTTGTCGCTATCTTTATAATCATCGACTTCATCGAACGAATCATCGTCTTTCTGGTCAAATTCTTCATCCATGCCTTCTTCGAGGGCGGGATTAATTTCTAATTCTTCTTCAATACGAGCATCTAACTCAGCCGTTGGGATCTGCAACAGTTTAATAAACTGAATCTGCTGCGGAGATAGCTTCTGCTGTAGGGATTGGGCAAGGCTTAACTTCTGCATGGTGGTGCTGTGAGCTGTAGATGTTGTGCGCGTTACGTCGAGTATTTGGTGATAGGCAAATTTGCCCTGCGCAATTATCAGACCAAAATAATCAGTTTTTTGTTTTTGGCCTATAAATTTTCTGTTCCCCGCCGAAATAGTACCTTCGCGCCCATGACAAACAAGCTTTATGATACGTCGCTAAGTTTGCTGACGGACTTGTACCAGGTAACGATGGCATACGGGTACTGGCAATCTGAAACGGCTGAGAAAGAGGCCGTTTTTAACCTGTATTTTCGGAAAAACCCCTTCGGCGGAGGCTTCACCATTGCCTGTGGATTGGCCAACGTAATTGGGTATATCAACCATTTTGGCTTCTCAAAAAAAGATTTACGCTACCTCCGAACACTAACCGGAAACGATGGCAGACCGCTCTTCGAAGAAGCATTTATTGAGTATCTGGCCCAGCTCAAACTGACCTGCACCATCGACGCCATGCCAGAAGGCACGGTGGTTTTTCCGAACGAACCGCTGATTCGGGTAAGAGGTCCCATTCTACAATGTCAGCTACTGGAAACGCCTTTGCTGAACCTGATCAATTTCGAATCGCTGATTGCCACTAAAGCGGCCCGATTGCGACTGGTGGCTGAGACCGATACGTTACTGGAATTCGGTTTGCGTCGGGCGCAGGGTGTCGATGGGGGGATGACGGCCAGTCGTGCCGCTTACATTGGCGGCTGCGATGCTACGTCGAACGTACTGGCGGGTAAACTCTACGATATTCCTGTTCGCGGTACGCACGCGCATAGTTGGGTGATGTCGTTTGACGATGAAAAGCAGGCTTTTGATACGTATGCCAACGTACTGCCCAACAACGTAACACTATTGGTCGATACGTATGATACGTTGCAGGGCGTTCGACACGCTATTGAAACGGGGAACCGCCTGAAGGAACAGGGGCACAAGCTGGCTGGTATACGGCTCGACTCCGGCGATTTGGCGTATCTAAGTATCGAAGCCCGCAAACTGCTCGACGAAGCTGGTTTTCAGGATACGGCCATAGTCGCCAGCAACGATTTAGATGAAACTATTATCGGCAGCCTGAAGCAACAGGGCGCACGTATCGACATCTGGGGTGTGGGTACCAAACTTGTTACGGCCTACGATCAGCCGGCGTTGGGCGGTGTGTATAAACTGGCAGCACTACGTAACGAAAAAGGAACGTGGGATTATAAAATGAAACTTTCGGAGCAGGCTATCAAAATTTCGACGCCAGGGATTCAGCAGGTACGTCGGTTTCAGAATGAACGTGGTTTTATTTCCGACATGATCTACGATCAGGAAATGGATGGGTTGGACCGACACTCGGCCGATAAACCCTCCGTTATGATTGACCCGCTGGACTTTACGAAACGTCGCCGTTTTGAAGCGGGACAACCACACGAAGACTTATTAGTGACTGTTTTTGAGGATGGTAAACAGGTTTATAAAAATCCGGATATTCATTCGGTACGTACCCGCGTACAAAAGCAACTGGCAAATCTGCATCCCGGTGTGAAACGCTTTGTCAATCCACACCTGTATCCAGTCGGCCTTGAGAAGAATCTCAACGACCTGAAAACCGAACTTATTTTGAAACTGCGGGGCGAGTAAGCCTTAATTCTGCTACGTTGGCTACCGCGAAAAGTCCCTGTTTGCGCTACTCAGGTTATGACAAAGAGCGCTGATTTAACAGACGCTTAATAGGACTGTACAGAGATTATTGGTTTTTTTGCCGGATGAATGCACAAACTCGTAAGCTATGAAATCCGTGGAACTGGTAGTTTTTGATATGGCTGGTACGACCGTAACCGATCATCACGAAGTAGAACGTTGCTTTGCCGAAGCCGCCAGAGAAACGGGTTTGACCGTAACGGACGAGCGAATTCTGGCCATGCAGGGATTGTCGAAACGGTACGTCTTCGAAACCTTGTGGCAGGAACAACTTGGTGCGCAGAGTTCTCTTGTGACTCAGAACGTCGACAAGTCTTACGATACGTTCCGCGAAATACTCGAAAACCATTACCGCACACACGGAGCAACCTCTACCGAAGGGTGTCTCGATACGTTCGCCTGGTTGCGCGAACGGGGAATACAAATTGCCCTGACAACAGGTTTTTACCGCGTAGTGACCGATATCATTCTGGAAAAACTGGGTTGGCTAAATGACCTTAACGACCAACGTATCGGTGGCCCAAACAGCCTGATTCAGTTGTCGATTGCCAGCGACGAAGTGGAGCGCGGACGTCCGTATCCGCACATGATTGAGCGCGCCATGAAACTGCTTGGCGTTTCTGATCCCAAAGTAATAGTAAACATCGGCGACACGCCTTCTGATTTGCTATCAGGTCGGGCGGCTGGCGTGGGGCTAAATCTGGGCGTTACTAACGGTACGCACACCCGCGAACAACTGGAAGATTACCCCCATGATAAACTAATTGGCTCCCTGCGGGAATTGCCGGATCTAGTCGAGAGCCGTCAGTCTTTTGAGATGAATAATGCATGATGGAAAATGTATAATGGGTTTATGGTGAGCCTCTTAATCCTGGAATTAGTTATTCATTATCCATTTTACATTATTTATTAACCAGCTATGTACGATTTGATTGTTGTTGGTGCTGGAGCACTCGGTACGTTCCATGCGTATCACGCAGCTAAAGCGGGTTTGCGGGTTTTGCTGCTCGAAAAAGACCGTTTTCCGGTAGGGGCTACCGTTCGGAATTTTGGGCAGGTGGTACCGTCGGGGCTGGCTGGACGCTGGTTCGATTACGGACGCCGGAGTCTGGAAATTTACCGAAGCATTCAGCAGGAAACCGACTTAAGTGTACGCCAAAACGGTACTGTCTACGTAGCATCGGATGCCGACGAATGGACGCTCGCCAACGAGTTGTACGACCACTACCAGCAATTAAATTATTCCTGCGAGCTGCTCAACAAAAAACAATGCCTGGTAAAATACCCGACTTTGCAATCTAATTATCCGGTGGGTGGTTTGTTCTTTCCCAGCGAAATGAGCGTAGAGCCAGACCAGATGATTTACCGGCTGATTACTTATATCCAGAAAAAGTACAACGTTGAGTATCAGTCGGGTGCAGCCGTAATTGATGTGCAGTCGAATTATTCCGGCGCCATTCTGACACTGGCAAACCGGCAGCGATATCAGGCTGGGCGTATACTGATTTGCAGTGGTCATGAAGTTCGGTTGTTGTTTCCCGACGTACTGGCCGAGGCAGGGTTGATTGTGAGTAAATTACAAATGCTCCTGATGGCACCAGTGCCCGGGCTGAACCTGCCGGGTAATATTCTGACCGGCCTGACCATCCGGCGGTACGAAGCATTCCAGAATTGCCCATCGTATAGCTCTATTCAGTCGCCCAGCCAATACAGTGAACTCCAGAAATGGGGTATCCATATTTTGTTCAAACAAGCCACCGACGGCTCCATTATCCTGGGTGATTCACACGAATACGCCAACGCTACGCAGGCCGAAGATTTAGGATTCTACACGCAGGATTTCATCAACGACCTGATGCTGGCTGAAGCCCGACGTATCGTTACGTTCCCGTTGGTGACGAAAAAAACATGGGCCGGTTTTTATAGCCAGACCAAAGCCGAAATTTTTGAACACGACGTAGACGAAAACATACGTATCGTTACAGGCATCGGTGGAAAAGGCATGAGTTCGGGCGCTGGTTACGCCGAACAGAGCCTACGAGAATGGATGAACGTAGTGGGGTAATTGCGTTACGTCATCCATAACAACGTATCGTTTCGAAAAGCTCTGCTCATGAGTACCCAATGAAGTAACAGCCTGTTTTGTCATGCTGAGGCACGAAGCATCTTAAATCTCCCTTACTCTTAAATCTCCCTTACTTATGAATAATGAAACATTAAGATGCTTCGTGCCTCAGCATGACAAAAACAGCTTTTCTATGAATTCTCTATTATTTCATAATTCGCTCTAATACTTTCTTACCGTCATGGTTATCAGGGTTTAGCGCGACTGATTTCTGGTACATGCTAATCGCCTGGGCTTTCTCGCCATTCCTTAACAGTGCGTCGCCCAGACTGTCATACGCATTCCAACTGTCGGGATACTGTTTAACAACTAACTTGAAGACTTCCAGCGCTTCCTTCGGTTTTTCCTGCCCATTCATCAGCCGGTAACCCCAGTCGTTCAGGTCATTTTCCGTTGGCTGAAAAGCTGGATTCGTCCGTTTTAGATCGGTAAAGATGGTCGGCGCCTGGTCGAAACCGCGCTTCTCCAGTTGCATTCTTAACGCTGTAATGGGGTCGGATGCCGGAATCGATGGATTAAAGAAACCGGCCAGTTCATCGACAAATTCTTCAGGATAGGAACCGGCAATATTGGTGAGTGCCACAATGGCCAGATCGTCGTTTGGATACACAAACATGGCCGAACGACCACCACCTGTGATCACCATAGCGTCATGAACTGGTCGTGGCTTCAATACCCAGCCAAGCGCCCATTGCGTTGGCTTTCCATCATTGTAAGTCCCTGTTGTCCAGAGCGTTTTAAGTGTTTCTTTCTTTATTAACAATTTGCCCTGCTGCAACGCTATGATCCAACGGGCCATATCCTCCGCCGTACTGTTCATACCCGAAGCCGTCCGACGCATGGGCGGAAACTCGGCGTAATTGATAATCAGTTTTTCTTTGCCAAGCGGTTTGCCGTCGAGGTTCGTTACGTAGCGGTACGATTGCACCATCCCCGGAATGATATCGCGCGAATCGCCAAAGCCGGTGCCGGGCATCCCTGCTACGTCGAACTGTTTTTCCTGAAAGACCTGAGCAAACGGTTTTCCCTGAAGTTTATCGATGATTTTGCCGAGTAGGAGGTAGTTGGTTTGATTGTAGCTAAACTGCGTTCCCGTCGCAAAATCCATCGGAAATGCCTGAATTTTAGCAAACGTAGCTTCTTCCGTACCAACGCCCTGAAGTCCGTACGTACCCGGATTTAAAAGCCGGTTGATATCAGGTAAGCCCGAAACGTGGGTCAGCAATTGCCGGATCGTGACGGGTTGCCAGGCTTGAGGAAGACCATCCAGATACCGGGAAACCGGGGCCGAAAGGTCTACTTTCCCTTCTTCCACGAGCTGCATAATGGCCACGCCTGTAAACGCCTTTGTACAGGAATTGATTGGGAAAATACTTCGATTTGTAACAGGCACCGCATCTTGCACATTTGCGGTGCCATAGGACTTCGACAGCACCAGCTTTCCATGCTGAACCACCGCCACCTGAAGGCCCGTAATCCTACGTTCCTTTATCTGTTTTTGCAAAAACGCATCGATCTCTTTAGACGATTGGAACGTGGTTTCATTGCTCGGTTTAGGCTGGCCGAAGGAATATAAACAGGTTATAAGATAAAAGCAGATTGCTAGCCCAGTCCATACTTGATATTTGTTGCGACCCATACGATTTTGGTTTCGCTGGAAACTTCAATTTCGAAGTTGGGTTACAAACAATCAGAAAAATTAGTGAGGTGATTTAGAACCAATCCCGGATTTACATTGGGTTAAGATTTTATGAAGTTTTTCAAAATGAATTCATAAAGCCTTGATAATCATCATGAGTATCCAGTTGTAGAGAGGCCATACTTTTGCAGAAACTCCATTTCGCATACTAACCTGCAATTGTATGAAGCATACGCTACGTGCTACATTACCACCTATTCGCGCACTACGTCGATGGCTGGTAGTCATTCTGTTTAGCCTTCTATCGTGCCTGTCGGCACTGGCTCAGTCAATCACTGGGCGCGTTCTTTCTGGCGATGATAATCAGCCACTGCCCGGCGTATCGATTGTCGTAAAAGGCACCACCGCCGGTACTACGTCGCGCGCTGATGGTACGTATTCGATCAACACAACGGCCAATAACGTACTGACATTTTCTTTTATCGGCTATGAAACCCAGGAAATTAGCATTGGTAGTCGCAGCACCATTGACGTTACGTTGGTAGGAAGCCCTAAAGCGTTGAACGAGGTAGTTGTGACTGCGCTTGGGATTAAAAAAGACGTCAGAAATACGGGCGTGGCCATTCAGACGGTAGATGGACTGTCGCTGGTGAAAGCGCGTGAACCCAACCCAATTAACTCGCTGGTGGGTAAAGTAGCTGGTTTGACAATTGGTCCTTCCGCCGAACTGCTACGTCGCCCGACGATTTCGCTACGTGGCAACACCGACGTCTTGTTTGTGGTCGATGGTGTACCCATCAACTCCGATACCTGGAACATCAGCAACGACGATATTGAAACCTATACCGTACTGAAAGGCGCGTCGGCGTCGGCGTTGTATGGCTTCCGGGGAAAAAACGGCGCGATTCTGATTACGACCAAACGCGGTTCGAAAGACAAACGCGGCTTCTCGGTCGAAGTGAACACCAGCCAGCAGTTTGATCAGGGATTCATTGCTATTCCGAAACTACAGGATGAATACGGCCCTGGCGATCACGGTGTTTATGAGTTCGTGGATGGTAAAGGCAACGGTAAAAACGATGGTGATTACGACATCTGGGGGCCACCGCTAGACGGTCGTTTGTTACCGCAATATGACAGCCCGATTGACCCGGCTACGGGCAAACGCACACCAACACCCTGGACGGCTCGCGGAAAAGACAATCTGAAACGGTTCATCCAGACGGGTATTTTGTCGACCAATAATATCGCCGTTTCGTCGTCGGGTGAGAAGCATGATTTGCGGTTTTCACTGTCGCACAACTACCAGCGCGGTTTGGTTCCGAATTCGAAGTTGAATATCACCAACTTCAATACGTCGCTGGGCTACAACTTCTCACCCAAACTTCGGTTTGAGTCGAATATCAACTACAGTCGCCAGGCTACGCCTAATTTTCCCGACGTTAACTACGGCCCAAACTCGCTGATTTACAACATGGCAATCTGGGGCGGGGCCGACTGGAACGTAGATGATATGAAACAAATCTGGCAACCGGGCAAAGAAGGTACGCAGCAGATTTACGCCGAATATCAACGCTACAACAATCCCTGGTTCATGGCCGAATACTGGTTACGTGGTCACTATAAAAACGACCTATATGGCTATACCTCACTACGTTACCAGATTGCCGATGGTCTGCAATTGACCGGAAAGACACAATTGACAAGCTGGAATCTGCTACGTACCGAGAAATTCCCGTACTCGATGACGGTGTATGGACGGGAAGAAGCGCGGGGCGATTACCGCGAAGACCGCCGGAATCTGTCGGACAACATCAACCAGGTGCTGCTTCAGTATAACAAGAACGTAACACCTGATCTGGCTATCAGTGCGCTGGCTGGTGGAGAGTTGCGCGTACTGAACTACAATTCTGATTTCGCCAGCACCAACTACCTGAACGTACCGGGCGTGTACAACTTCGCGAACTCCTCAAATCCGGTTATGGCGACCAACTACACAGCCAACATGCGAGTGCTATCGGCTTATTACTCAGCTGATTTTACGTTCCGCAACCTTGCTACGTTATCCACCACGGGCCGTGTCGATAAACTTTCGACCTTGCCCAAAGGTAACAATACGTACTTCTATCCGTCGGTGGCGCTGAGTACGGTGGTTTCGGATTACATCAAGCTACCGGACGTAGTGTCGTTCCTGAAACTGCGGGCGTCGTATGCCAACGTGAAAGACGGTCTGACGGCCGCGACAATTGGCTCAACACCGGGGCTGTCGTTCCCGCTTGGATATGGTGATAACTACGCTTCTTCTTATGGCGGTCCTACGTATGAGAACGCAGCTGTGTATTCGGTGCCGCTGGCGTATAATAATCGTCCTGCTGCGTATTATACCAACTCGCTGAACAACCCGAACCTGAAACCGAATTCAACATCGCAGATTGAAGTTGGTCTGGACGCTCGTTTCCTGAATAACCGGATTGCACTTGATGCGGCTTATTTTGTGAGCAATGATGGTCCTCGGATTTTCAAATTACCTACCTCTGAAACAACGGGTTATACTGAACGTCTGGTCAATGGTATCCGAACACAGAAGAGTGGGGTAGAGGTGTCGGTAACGGGCAAAGCGCTACGTACTACGAGTGGTCTGAGCTGGGACGTAGTAGCCAACTATTCGACTTATACCGAGAAGCTAAAAGAGGTTTATCCTGAGGGGAATATCAATACGTTGGCGTCGAATTTCTTCGTCGGTGGAAGCAGTTCCAGTCGCTTCATCACAGCCGGCGACCGGACGGACGGCTACTATTCTGGCGCGTTTGTACGCACGCCGGATGGACAACTTATCAACGATGCTGGTGGCCGGCCCATCGTCAATCCGGTGTCGCAGTTTCTGGGTTATGTCAATCCAAAATTCGTGTGGGGCATCAACAACCGTTTTGCCTACAAAAACTGGAATTTCAGCTTCCAGTTCGATGGCCGGGTTGGCGGTGTAATCGGCGATTACATTAAGCAGAAGACGTATCAGGGCGGTCGTAACCTCGAAACGGCGCAGGGCGCTCTTGGCGAAGCTCGTAAACAGGATGTACTGGGCGTGAAAGCGTATCTGGGCGAAGGCGTGCAACTCAGCAGCGGCACCATTAACTACGACCCAGTAGGCAACGTAGTGAATTACGGCGAGTTGAAATACGTACCGAATACCACGAAAACCTTTGCGCAGGATTACGTAGCGCGGGTGTACGGTCAAACGGAAGCGTTCCTAATCAGTCGGAGCTATGCCAAACTACGCGAAGTGGTTATCGGGTATACCTTGCCCAATACGTTCCTGAATCGCGTTGGCGTACGACAGGCAACGGTGTCGGTGGTGGGACGCAACCTGCTCTATTTCGCCGAACGTAACGACCTCGACCTCGACCAGTTTGTAACCGGTGGTACGTCTGATCTGCAAACACCGACCACGCGCCGGTATGGTATTAACCTGAATCTGACATTCTAAAACGAGTTGATAGTCATTAGCCGCTAGCGTCAGTAAAAAACTCTGATGACTAGCGACTGATGACTGTCGACTAATGACTTTACAACTATGAAACTTTATAAATTCATTCTTCCCTTTTTCGCGCTCGCGCTGGCGAGTTGTGAGCAGTCGTTCGAAGAGCTCGAAAAAGACCCCAACCGGCCAACTAATGCCACTCCATCACTGGTTTTCAACGGGATATTGAACGACCTTTATTCATCTGCTGGTAGCGGTGGCTGGGGACCGGAACAACGTTGGAATCAGTTCTACGCCAGTAATTACAACTACTACGCGACCAACGAATATACCTGGACTACTACTGGTTTTCAGTATACTACGCTGAAGAACGTAGTGAAAATGGAGGAGGAGGCCAAACGGACTGGTTTACCCGATGTGAACGCCTATTCGGCGCTGGGCAAGTTTTTTCGGGCGTATTATTTCGTGAACATGAGCCAGCGTGTAGGCGATATTCCGCTGAATGACGCGCTCAAAGGACAAAGCAATCTGACACCGACATACAACACACAAAAAGACGTATATGTACAGGCCCTGAAATGGCTCGATGAGGCCAACACCGACCTGGCGGCACTGATTGCCAAAAATGATAACAACCAGCAGGGCGATATTTATTTTAGCAACAGCTTGAGTAAGTGGCAGAAAGCTGTGAATACGTATAAACTGCGCGTTTTGATTAGCTTGAGTAAAAAAGAAACAGACACGGACCTGAACGTAAAACAGCGTTTCGCGGAAGTGTTGAGCAACCCGACGAAGTTTCCGGTAATGGCCAGTTCCGATGATAACCTCCAGTACGTTTATAACAGTACGTTCAACAAATACCCGCGCAATCCGGATAATTTTGGACAGAACGCTACGCGCGAAAACATGGCCGCTACGTATCTCGGTACGTTGACTTCACTGAAAGACCCGCGTACGTTTGTGGTAGCCGAGCCAGCAGCCACTAAACTGGCCGCTGGTGTTAAACCAACCGATTTTGCGGCTTTCGTGGGAGCGTCGTCGGGAGAGGATTTGGCCGATATGTCGTCGAAAGCGAATAAAGGTGATTATTCGTTCCAGAACCGGAAACGCTATTATAGTACGTATACCGCTGAACCGTATATCATCATCGGCTACCCCGAACTACAATTTAATATTGCAGAAGGTATCAACCGGGGCTGGGCTAGCGGCAATGCCGAGACGTATTACCAGAAAGGTATTCAGGAGTCGTGGTCGTTTTATGGCCTGAAGGATGGTAACAATGATGTATTTTTCTCGGCGGATGGCGGTTATCGAAATTTTACTACGTATCAGGTTGCGGTTAATTTTGCCACGTATTACGCCCAGCCAGCCGTTAAATACGCGGGCAATTCGGCTGCTGGTCTGACGCAGATTCTGACCCAGAAATACCTGGCATTTTTTCAGAATTCAGGGCTGGAAGCATTTTATAATCAGCGCCGTACAGGTGTGCCTACCTTCCTGATTGGTCCTGGAACGGGTAACAGCCAGCGCATCCCGAAACGGTGGCAGTACCCAACTTCCGAACGTTCGTACAATACCACGAATTACGCTACGTCGATCCAGAGCCAATATGCTGGGAAAGACGATATTAACGACACAATGTGGTTGCTGAAGTAAATTAGCGACAAGTGATGAGCGATGAGTGATGAACGGTTTAATTATCAAGCTACCTTTGTTCGTCACTCATCGTTCATCATTTATCACTCATCAAGCTTTATGAACCGTAGGACCCTCCTCAAATCAGCTTCGCTGCTTCCTTTCTTGCCCGAATCGCTGACCCAGCCAGCGTCGGTTGTGGCCGCTCGCAAACGCTCGTTACGTTTTGCCTATATGGGCGATACGCACATCACACCCGATACCACGCCGATGCAAGGCGTCGCCAAATGCTTTCATCAGGTGCAGAGTCAAGCCGATAAGCCGTCGTTTATTCTGCATGGTGGCGATGTGATTATGGATGCGTTGAAGGTAGACCGGGCTGAAGTTCAGAAACAGTGGGACGCCTGGCATACGGTAGCAAAAGCCGAGAATTCGTTGCCCATTGAATACTGCATTGGAAATCACGATATCTGGGGGTACGAACAGGCTAAAAGCGACCCGATGTATGGTAAGAAATGGGCCGTTGACCTGATGAAAATCGGCAATCGTTACCGAAGTTTTGATCGGAACGGCTGGCATTTTATCATCCTCGACAGCGTGCAACTTACCCCAGAAAACAAGTGGTACACTGGTTTTATTGACCCGGAACAAATGGAGTGGCTGAAAGGCGATCTGGCAAAAACTGATTCGAAAACGCCCGTACTGATTCTGTCGCATATTCCTATTTTTAGCCCTACCAGTTTCTTCAACGAGCAGAATGTGGAAAATGGTAACTGGTCTATTTCAGGCGCGGTCGTTTTGTCGAATACACCGGAATTGCTGAAGCTGTTTTATCAGTATCCGAACGTAAAAGCAGCCCTGAGCGGCCATATGCATTTACTGGATCGGGTTGATTATAATGGTGTTACGTATCTCTGCAATGGCGCCGTATGCGGAAACTGGTGGAAAGCCGATACGTTTCAGCAAACCAAAGCGGGCTATGCGCTTTTTGATCTTTACGATGACGGCACCGTAGAACGTACCTATCTGCAATACAGCTAACTCGCATGGAATCTATTCGAAATTTATTCGCGCAAAGTGGTCAGGATGAGTACTTTGGTGAACCCATTACGCAGCTTGAACACGCCCTGCAATGTGCTCTTCTGGCGGAGCAGTCGGGTGCTGACGATGATACCATTGCGGCTGCATTTCTGCACGACATTGGGCACCTGTTGCCACCCGAACTGGCCGGTGATTATATGGATGGTTACGGTACGGTAGACCATGAAAAACTGGGTGCCGACTACCTGCGTGAACGTGGATTCTCGGAAAAAGTGGCGCAATTGATTGAAAACCACGTCAATGCCAAGCGGTATCTGGTTTTCAAGAATCCGAATTACTTTGCCCGATTGTCGGAAGCTAGTTTGAAAACCCTCGAATTTCAGGGCGGTCCGATGACGGCAGGGGAGGCCGCAGCTTTCGAAACAAATCCTTATTTTAAAGGAATTTTACTGCTACGTACCTGGGACGAGCAGGCTAAAATTCCCCAATTACCCACACCCGACATGGAGTACTACATGGCTATCTGTCGGCGGAGCGCTGGTTATTAGACTATTACCCAGTTTGGGGAACGTAGCGTTGGTGAGCTGGCCATTATTTACTATTTTGTCATGCTTCTGCCGTTCCGAAGCCTTTTCAATAAACTATGCGTTCACCCGCTTTTCTCCGTAACCCTACTACGTTCGTCATTTACGGGGCCGTTGTGGCCTTTTGTACATATGCCTGTATGTACGCCTTCAGACGGGGTATCACCGCCGTTACGTTCGAAGGTATGACGTTTGCCGGAGTAAGCTATAAAATCTGGCTGGTGACGGCGCAGGTGTTTGGCTATGCCGTCTCGAAGGGTATCGGTGTGAAAGTGGTTTCGGAAATGTCGCCCGCAAAACGTGCAATCAATATTCTGATTTATGTGGCCATTGCGCTGCTGGCGCTGCTTTGTTTTGCGCTGGTGCCTGCCCCCTGGAACATCGTGTTTCTGTTTCTGAATGGCCTGCCCCTCGGCCTGATTTATGGCACTATGCTGAGATTTCTGGAAGGCCGTCGGCAAACCGATGCGCTGGTGGCTGGCCTGACCGCGTCGTTCATTTTTGCGTCGGGATTCGTGAAAACGGTGGCGTTGACCATCAAAAGCGCGTGGGGTATATCGGAGTTCTGGCTCCCCTTCGTAACGGGCAGCCTGTTCATTATTCCGATGCTCATTTCCATTTACGGCCTGACGCTGTTACCTCCGCCAACCGACGAAGACCAGGCACTACGTACCACGCGCAAACCGATGAATGCCGACGAACGTAGGGCGTTCGTACAAAACTTTCGTCCCGGCCTGATTCTCCTGATTTTATCTTACGTACTGCTCTCCGCATTCCGCGATTTTCGCGACAATTTCGGCCCTGAAATTCTAAAGGATGCAGGTGTCGAAAACGCTGGTATTTTCGCCAAAACCGAAACGATGGTGGCGTTCGGTATTCTGGTGGTTATGGCTTTACTTCAGCGAGTTACAGATAATTTTCGTGCCTTTACACTACTGAACGTACTGATGCTGGCTGGTGGTGCATTGGTTGGGCTTAGTACGTATGCCTATACAATTGGTTCACTCTCACCCGGCAACTGGTTTCTGCTCACCGGCTTGGGACTTTATATGGCCTACGTGCCCTGCAATGGACTCTATTTCGAGCGATTGATTGCGTCGTTTCGCTACGTTAGCACGGTGGGATTTATCGTTACGTTAGCCGACTGGTATGGCTATCTTGGCAGCGTAGGCGTACTGCTTTATAAAAACTTCGGTCACGCAAACATCAGTTACCGGGAGTTTTTTATTTACGGCGCGTATACGTTGGCTATTCTCTACATTGTGTTGGTGGCTGCTTCCTTTCTGTATTTCAAAGGGCGTTTTTCTGCCAAATCGCACGCTCCGCAATCCGCCTATGAAGGCATTTAGGCTCTTAGTGTATGAATACGAAATTGTTGGTTTAGTGCCAGTTGACTAGCACGTTAGAGCTTGCTTTTATCTAACTGTTTATACTCGCATCGAGTTACCTACAATAACAAAGTAGCGAACGTGAAATAGATAACAAAATGGATCAGAGACTAAGTGTTATTACGTTAGGTACAGATAATCTGGCAGCTATGAAGAGTTTTTACTCCGAAAAGCTCGGCTGGCAAACAGAAGCTGAAAATAAAGATATTGTCTTTTATAAGATGAATGGTTTTCTGTTCAGTCTTTTCGACCGAAATAGCCTGGCAACAGGAGCAGGCGTATCAGCTACGGGAAACGGTTTCCGATCCCTTACATTGTCCTGCAATGTAAATTCGAAGGAAGAGGTTGATGTATTATTTAAAGAACTGAACGCAAAAGAGGTTAAAATCCTGAACGAACCTCAGGATACGCCTTTTGGCGGTTACTTCTTCTGTTTTGCTGACGTAGAAGACAATGTTCTTGAAGTGGCTTACAATCCATATATTCCCATGGATGAACGTGGCAATGTGATTACCCACAAGAATATTGATAATTTATAAGTGATAGACAAGTGACAGGGTAATCGCCTGATTTTAAAACTATATGCTGTCGAAGCCCTATGCGACAGCAATACGTTCACTTACCCATAATTCACGTTAACTACTGACGCCTGTCAGTTTACACCACCCCACCCATAAACGGGTCACTGATACTGCTGGCCCCGGTTTCAATACGGCCGGCGTAACGCTGTTCGAACGACGTATCACCTTCGACACGAATACTGAAATCGTACCATCCGAAGCTTTTTTTCAGGTCCAGACTCAACGTAGTAGATTTACCACTGTGCGTGCGTCGTTGTGTATCTTGTTTGTAAGCGTTATCGATCACGCTGATTTTCCACGGCTTTTCACTCTGACTACTTAGTTGAATCGTCAGTTTGGGTGTTGTTAATGATGGGCTATCATCGACGCAACGTATCGTCAAAGAAGGTTGTGCCGCTTTTCCCATAAACTCACGGAAGAAACCGTTGGGGCCGTACACCCGAAAATGATACGTAGCATCCGGCGTTACGGGAAACGTATCATTCACTACGTCGCCAGCTCTAACGGCGTAGTCACGCACCGAGTGATCGGCCATATTGTAAACCGTGAACGGCGCGCCCGCCGTGGCCTTTCCAAACCGGTTGTTATGCACGCTAAACGTAATGTTAAACTGGCGATTGTCGGAGCTGAGATTACCATCGGCCGAGAGTTGGTAGGGGAGGGCGCAGGACGGGCGGGTTCCTTTTTCCTGATGCACCATCAACGATGATTTTGATTGATTCAACGCTTCCAGTTCAGTTTTACTCAGCGCCCGGTAACCCGACGGTACGTCCTTGAACTGTGCCTTATGAATGCCTTCGATGAACGTATCACGCTGAACCGCAGTCGGTAATGGGTATTTCTCGCCATTGTACGGACGAAAGACTGATGTCAGATCGCCACAAACAGTACGTCGCCAGTTGCTGATGTTGGTTTCCTGAATTGGCTTTTTCGTTTTCTGACTCAGAAATCCTTCCAGAAACTGCAACACCGACGTATGGTCGAACACTTCCGAGCAAACGTAACCACCCCGGCTCCAGGGCGACGCCACTACCATAGGCACTCGGTACCCCAAACCGATAGAGCTTTCGCGGGCGTCTTTTTTCGGATTCGCTACGTTCCGCTTTAACTCCTGTTCCATGCTGACGTGTTCCGACGCCGTATCAATGCCTTTAGATACCTTTCCCGTTTCAGGGCGGTTGGGGTGAGGAGCTACAAACGGCGGTACGTGGTCGAAATAACCGTCGTTTTCGTCGTAAGTCAGAATGAAAATGGTTTTCTTCCAGACATCCGGATTTTTGGTGAGAATGTCCAGAATTTCAGATAGATACCACGATCCGTACCAGGGCGCTCCCGGATGGTCAGAGAAGTTTTCCGGCGCTATAATCCACGAAACCGTCGGCAATTTTCCCGATTGTACATCGGCTCGAAACTGGTGCAACGTATCACCTTTCGGAATCGCTACGTTTCGCGTTACGTCGCCGTCCTGATACGTCAGGCGGTCTAACTGGCGGTGGTGCGGATCGTTGACATTGGTGGTAAACGCCTTCTGGTGCAGCGCTTTCTCGCGGGCCGACAACTTCTCAAAATTACTGGCTACGTATCGGTCGCCTTCGTCGGTCAACTCTTTCAGTAAGGCTGTTTTTTGTTGAAGCGTCTTTCGGGCAGCAACGCCTTCTTTGCTGGTCTCGGCTAACGTACTGACCTGCTGCTCAAGGGCTTTTATTTCGTTGGGTAAGGTACGTAGCGCTTCTGCCCGATACCGCTGATAACTGTCCGAAAACTTAACATTATACTGTGAAAACCACTCGATTGGATTGTCGCTGAAATTGGCCAGCCAGCCATCTTCCTCGCCCGTAAATCCTGTCGATAAGTTGATTTCGTTCTGATAAATGCGCCAGGAAATGCCGTTGTCTTCCAGCCGTTCGGGGAAGGTGGGCCAACTGGCAAGTCTGTCATAATCAGTGTCTTCGTTACGTACCCGCGCCTTTACGTCCATCGAATGTTTTTCACGAACAGTGCCACTCCAGAGATACAGTCGGTTGGGTGTCGTGCCGGTCAGCGATGAGCAGAAATGCTGGTCGCAAACGGTAAACGCATCGGCAAGGGCGTAATAAAACGGAATATCCTTTCGGTCGTAATAGCCCATCGTGAGCGGCATGTGCGCATACTCTTTATGCCCCGACGGTTTGGCTTCGAGCCAGCGGTCATATTTGCCACCGTTGCGGGCATCCACCTGATTCGCCCACGAGTGCGGCAGCGAACTCATCCAGGTGGATTTGGTGTCGTGTATGTTCAGCCGGAAAGGGGCGTAGGTTTCGCCGGCCGGATTGCTCTGAAACCAGACTTTATTCTTGTTCGGCAACGTAATGGCGCGTGGATCATTAAATCCACGAACGCCCTGAAGCGTACCATACGTATGGTCGAACGAGCGGTTTTCCTGCATCAGAATGACGACGTGTTCAGCATCCAGATACGTACTGCCCGGCGCTGGCGCAATGGTCATCGCTTTCTGGATAGATTCCGGCAGGCCGTCCCAGATGCCTGCACCGCCCGCCAATAGAGCCGCTTTTTTCAAAAACTCGCGCCGTGTATCCATTCGATTTTCGTTACGTTAGGTCGAATACAAATGTACGTTGATTGGGATTTTTGGGAAACAGCTTTGTTGTTAGCAAATCGTGATTTTATACAATACCGGTTTACTGGCTTGTCAGGCCACGGTGATGCGCGTTTTATGAAATCTTCCACGTATCGATTCACTACTTTTGTGGCCGATCATTCGCTTACGAACATGCTTACGCTCGATAATTTCGATCAGCAATTGCCGAAAGATTTACTGAAAAAAGCACAGCCTTATTTTCAGAATAAAAAGGTGTTATATGTAGAACAGGATTCAAACGGCATCTGGCAGGCGGAGGTGGAAGGCTCTGATACGTACTCCGTTGAAATAACGCTTTCTGGACGTACCATTGCCGACTCATTTTGCGATTGCCCCGTTGAAAGTCCGACTTGTAAGCACGTAGTAGCGGTGCTGTTTGCACT
This sequence comes from Spirosoma profusum, assembly GCF_014699005.1. Taxonomy (GTDB): domain Bacteria; phylum Bacteroidota; class Bacteroidia; order Cytophagales; family Spirosomataceae; genus Spirosoma; species Spirosoma profusum. The sequence continues at coordinate 268,491 of NZ_JACWZY010000008.1, read as the reverse complement.
ACGTGAAGCCATTCGGAAACAGGGGACAACGTCGGGTAAGGCCGCTAAAAAAGTCGGCAAAAAATCGGGTAAACTGACGATTGCTGATCTGGTGCAGCAAGTGAGCGCCGATGAGCTACGTGCCTTTGTCGTTGGCCACGCTACGTCCGATAAAACATTCGCGTCGAAGCTACAGCTTCACTTTGCCGATAAAGACGAACGTATCGATGTAGGTAAACAGTACACCGATTTAGTTCGGAAAATCATTCGGGAACACACCGATCGACGCGGTTTTATCGACTATCGCAGTACGTTCAAACTGGCAAAAGAAATCAATACGTTGCAGGCAACGGGCGTAAAAATGATTGCCCAGCGCAATTTTAAAGACGCACTCACGCTGAGTATGGTGTTGCTTCGGGAAATGATGATCGTTTTGGGCGAATGCGACGATTCGGCCGGAAATATTGGTAGCTCAGTCAGCGGGGCTATCGATTTATTACAGGAAATAGCTATACAGGAGGATGCCGCTCCGTCCCTGCGCCGTCAACTGGTCGACCAGCTTGCCAAAGAAGTACTCGATAAACGTTACTTCGGCTATAGCGATGCGGGCATTTTGTTGCTTGACGTAGTGCGTCAGGCAGTCGTGAAATTACATGAACCCGACTTGTTTTTGGATCTGCTCGACCAGTTGATGCCGATCCATAAATCGGGTAGCAGTACGTTTTATCAAGATTTTTTGCGGACCCTGCGTGTAAAGTTTCTGCGCGATATCGGTCGTGATGAGGAGGCCGATCGGGAAACCGAGGCCAATATGGATATTGTGGCGGTTCGGGCGCAGGCGGTTAATCAGGCGATTCAGGCCAGGCAGTATGACCGGGCAAAAAAGTTACTGCACGACGGCGTTCGGATCGCTGAAGGGAAAAAGCATCCGGGCACAGTGCAGCAGTGGGAGCAAATTTTTCTCACCATTGCCGAAGCCGAAGGAGATACGGATGAAATTCGGCGATGGGCGAAGAAATTTGCGTTCGACCGCTGGTTTAACGTCGAGTATTTTCGCCGATGGAAAGCTACGTTTTCGCCGGAAGAATGGGCCATCGAATATCAACGGCTGGTGGAGAAGATTCGTCAGGACATTGCAGATGAAACAAAAAAACGTCGTTCTGGCTGGGGTATTAATGTTGCCGACGACCTGCTGAACCGATTAGGGCCAATTTTTACGGAAGAAAAGCAATGGCCTGATTTACTGGTACTGATTCAGCAAGCGCCCCGACTTGATGCCCTGAAACAGGCACTCCCGCATTTAGCCAGTCTTTATCCGTCCGAAATGCTGGCTTTGCTTATACCCGCCATTCGCCAATTAGCTGAACATGCCAATACGCGCTCCGATTATAAAGGCATAGCGTCGTGGCTGAAACTGGTTCGAAAAACCATTGCCAACAGCCACTTGAAGACCGATGCCCTGATAAACGAACTAAAAGCCACTTATTTAAAGCGACCTGCTTTTCAGGAAGAACTGAGTGCCATTAAATAAGGTGAATAATGGCACAATGGTCGATTAATTAATTCATTTACAACGTATTGCTGACGCCAGGGGCTTCGACAGGCTCAGCCTGACAAACCAACTTGAGTCAACAACTTTATATGGACTGTCAGGCTGCGCCTGTCGAAGCCCCTGGCGTCAGCAATACGTTGATTTATCCATGTTTATCATCTAGTTATTTTCTTTCGGCTAGCTGTTTAACTATCTTCTTTAACTCGTCAATATCCTTTTGTTGCTGGTGATGCGCAGCTTGTTGTTGCTGATCGTGCTGATGAAGCTGGCGGTTTTCCTTTTCCAGTTGAATACTGTACAGCGTCAACTCTTCCACCTTCTGAAGCAGTAACGCGTTCATCTTCACCAGATCCACCCCCTCTTTCACCACCTCATCCGCCGAAGGTACGCCTGGCAAATGGCCATGCAGATTAATATGCTGTTCTACCTGAGATAGTGGCTTTAATTGATACGTCGGTGAAAAGACCGTGTCGCTCCACTGATTCACGTTATCAATACGCAGGCGGTGTTTGGCCAGAACAGTTTCACCCTGCTCATTGACGGTTAAGAATTGGTCGGTTGTACCCTGAAAAAGAGGATTATTTAAGTGGGCGAATTTGATCTTACCATTGTTACGTAGGTTGATGGTCCCCCGTACATCCAGCGGAAATTCGGGAGAATCAGTCCCAATGCCAACGGCGATACTGGTGTTATCAGGATTACCCAACACGATAGCGTTATTTATGGCCACTCTGGAGTTGTTGCCAATCGCTACCGCGTTCTGGAGACTGCTACTAGCCGGTTTACTATTCAGGCCAAGCATGATATTGTTGCTGCCTGATATGTTGTTAGTGCCAGCAATTTCACCGATGAAGATATTGCCAAAGCCCGTGGTATTTGTCTGACCGGAATTATAGCCCATAAAAATATTGCCACCTCCACTACTATTACCAACACCAGCCTGTGCCCCAATAAATATATTACTGACACCGGTTGTATTGCTTAAGCCAGCTTTAGACCCAATAAATTCATTATAAAAACCTGATGAATTTTGTAACCCTGCCGATGATCCTATAAATGTATTGTCGGAGTTTGTCGTATTTTGACCTGCAGAATTGCCTATGAATGTATTATTAGAAGCGGTTGTGCTGGTAAACCCTGAAGCCGCTCCTATGGATGTATTATAATTCCCGGTCGTATTACTCTGACCTGCAGAAGTGCCCATAAACGTATTATTGATAGCGGTTGTATTACTTAACCCGGAAGCAACGCCTATAAATGTATTCGCATTTCCGGTTGTATTGCTCTGACCTGCAGAAGTACCTACAAACGTATTGTTAAAAGCAGTTGTATTACCTATCCCAGCATAGAAGCCTAGAAAGGTATTGTTGTATCCTGTTGTATTGTAGAAACCAGTTCCACTACCTATAAATACATTGTAATTTCCTGTTGTGGTAGATGCACCGGCATTATAGCCTAAAAACGAATTATCATTACCTGAATTACTGGCACCTGCGTTCGCACCTATAAATGTGCCATTGATGGCTGTGGTGTTATTTACTCCTGATTGAAACCCTACAAACGTATTGTTATTACCCGTTGTGTTATTGGTTCCAGAGTTCATTCCGACAAACGAATTGAGGCTTCCCCTTGTATTGCTGCTACCTGCGTACGCTCCTATAAAGGTGCCATTGAGAGCTGTTGTGTTATTAATTCCAGCGTTAGTGCCTACAAATACATTATTCTGACCCGTCATCGTCAGATTTCCCGCGCTGGGGCCCAATAGTGTATTATTGGTACCAGGTATAGTTAAGTTTGGTGTTCGTACCACATAGTTAGTCTGAGCCACTAACGGACCACTGGCTGCTACGAATACCAATAGAAACAGAAGAAGTGCTTTCATGAAGGCAGAAGTTTAGTTTCGTCAAATCTAGCAGACAACTGGTATTCTCCTGTTTCACTTTACTTTTCGGTAGGATTTGTGGAATAAAATACCCCAAGCGGTCGGAAAGCGAAACGTATTCAGGGCAAAATAGAAGTTCAGCAGTTGCATGCCCTCTGAGGTGAAGTAGTAGCGCAACCTGATGTCAGCGTAATTGACCGATACGTTGCCTTCGTTACGTAGTTGCAGATACGTATTGATCGTGTTGGCCGCAGGGCTGGTTTTATTCACCGCGTAGATTTTCAGACTCTGAACCGGAGTCACTACGTTGGTTCTGTCCCCCAAACCAATGACAGCTGTTAGGGCTTTTAGCGCTATGGTATAATCGTTGGTCAAACTCACCGAAATAACGCGACTGGTAAATCGGGAAGTCCTATGGCTATTATTTTGCTAGCATTTACTACGTGTTAATTCTAGTAAAACATTCATTGATCAGGACGCTTCTTTTCGTTACGTTGCTATTGCTCTGGAAGTTAGCAATGGCACAGTTAGCCAATACGCTCAAAGATAGCTCTACGTTGTTCCTAAGAGCTTATGACGTAATGCCTGATCGGAATTACACGTTTGAACAGATTCTGACCGATACGTCCATCCGGTTGGTAGCCAATGACTCTCTGTTGCCTTACGAGGCTACTCGCTACTGGCTTAAATTGACTATTGCCAATTCATTCGACTACGCCGAACCCTATCACCTTATCGTCGAGCCGGACGTCAATAACACGCTCTATTACGTTGATGCCAGCACCAAAAAATGGATTAGCACACAGGCCGGTGCATCTAGTCATGCAACCATATTCCAAGTTTGACGGAGAACGTAACTGTGAATCCTATCTTTACAATTCCGATTAGCTACAGCGGAAATGCCAGACCAGTTCTGTATGGAACTGGTGGCCGTATATCCTTTGGAATAGGAGGTAAGCTATTAGTTGGGCTATAAATGAAGCCTGGCCACCTTCCCTGGCACAGATTGTTTATAGGGCAAAACGCTTCACACACTTTGCATGGCGAGCTGGTCAGGGAGTCTGTTCTAGATGTTGAGCCTGCTGATCTCCTTCGACTAAGCTGCTCTTGTATCAGCACATTTATGGAATGTGCTGATACGTTAGTCAAACAAACTTCCTCGTTCACGGGCTTATTCCGTTAAACAAGTTTTTAACCGGTGGCGGATAGCCTTTGCACTATCTCTATTTGATAACACGATACCAAAGATGCGTCACACTCTTTGTTTCCACCACCCGCAGTTGCTCTAATTGAATCGTCCCGGAACCCAGATGATCAAATAGACGGATACCAGCGCCCAGCAACACTGGCACCAAGTGAATCTGTATTTCGTCCAGCAGCCCCAATTGTAAGCACTGTTGGGCAATGTCGGCTCCGGCTACTCCAACGGCTCGTTCTCCGGCTGCCAATTTGGCCTGGGTAATTGCACTGGCCACCCCATCGGTCACAAAGATGAATGGCGAATCAGGGCCCGCCCACTGCTCAGGCACGTCGTGAGAGACAATAAAACTGGGCAAGCCCATTGGGTCCTGACCACCCCAGGCCTGAGCGTCATCGAAGGTGTTGCGGCCCGTCACATTCGCCCCCAACTGGCGAAATGTCTCCCGAATCACCTCGGCACTAACCGGGCTGGTACTAAACGTTAGCTCATTATTGGGCATCTTGACTTGGGTATCTCCCTGGCTGTACCAGGCATGTACCTCGTCGGTGCGACCATCGGGACGGGCAATGAAGCCATCCAACGACATGGAGAGTTCAACAATTACTTTACTCATGATTGTACACTAAGGTTTCAAATCCGTTTTGGCTTGGCCGGTGTTGAGGTCGTAGGGATACGATACGTGCTGGTGAATCATCTGCCACTGCCCATTCAGTTTCTGAAAAATCCGAGTACCTCGTGAATAGCCATCGATTGTCGTTCCATCGGGCTGGCGTACCTGCATGTGATTAAGCCCCCAGCTAATAGCCACATCGTCCCGCACCAAAATCTGTAGATCAGGAATATCCCACTCTAGTTCACCATCCGACACGTCAAAACCGTGTTGACATACCTCGCGAACCGCATCAATACCTACATACTGCAAGGGTGAGTCGTGTTCGTACGAAATGACATTGGGGGCAACATTGGCCATGACCGCATCAATGTCTTTAGCCGCCGTACCTTTGAACCATCCGGTGTAAATCTGACGAATTTCTTGTTCTGAGTTCATCGTTTGTGGTTGAGTTTATCGGATAGAATATCACCAAAAGCCATCCCTACTACTAGTAAAAAAATAGACTGTACGCGGGTTGTGAACCCGACGTATTGCTGAATTTTAGAGTTTAAAGGGTATAAAGGTCGAATGATGGATTTCCTTAAACAGCCGATGTGTACTTATTTTCAACCTGCTAATAGGGTATTATGTTCGAGCCTGTTTTATGTAAGTGTCTATCCAGCAGGCTTTTTTTCTACTCTGTGAAAATCATTTCGTTATAGAGTCGGAGAATTGCTGTTGCCAAGCTCAAGTAGTTTGAAAAAGGAGCCATTAGCATTTTCTTAGCAACTTCTAATGGCTATAATTGCCCAGCATAAAAAGCAAAGACCAATAAAATGAGAACGGTAACATTCGGTATGAATATCAGCCTAGATGGCTATTGTGACCATACTATCTTCAATCCCAGCGAAGAAGTTCATGATTATTTCACCCAAATGTTGAACGATGTTGATCTGATCGTTTACGGCCGGATCATGTATGAGCTCATGTTTCCTTTTTGGGCCGATGTTGCAAAAAAACAATCCGGCACAGACGATGAAAATAGGTTTGCCCAAAAACTGACGGCTATCGATAAAGTTGTTATTTCTCGATCATTAGACAACGTAGAGGATGGTACGCGACTTGTCCGTAGCAACCCGGTCGACGAACTCCTAAAACTGAAGCAGCAACCCGGCAAAAAAATTTCAATTGACAGTGTAAGCCTACTCCCGGAATTGATCGCGGCCGACCTAATCGATGAATTTCATTTGGTAGTCCATCCAGTGTTTGTGGGTAAAGGGAGACAATTGCTCGATGGGGGCAGCCTTCAGGAACAGCTTACTTTAAAGCTGGTTGATACGTTAGTTTTCAAATCCGGCTGTGTGGCGCTTCACTATTTGAAGCAGTGAGGGAGGGATTGATGACAAGTACAATTTTTCTATGGACGTAGCGGATGCGCTCTGTTGTTTCAGGGCTTACTGCACACGATGGCTGCCATAGCGTCGGGAATTTTCCAGAAGATGTTCTCGAGATGGCTGTCGTCATGGATAGATCGGTATTTAATTAAGTAACTGTTGTTCAGTTACAATACGTATAATAGGCAGTCTTGCCGACATTCCGTATTTTACAGAGTAATCGTATGGGAAACTGCCTTCTTCTAACAGGGTACGGCGAGCCTAAAACAAGTAGGGCTTACTGTGGAAAAAGACTCTGGCTGCTGGGAAAACGGGAGGTAGTACGGGCAATTAAAAGGTAATGCCGACAGAATTTTTGGTGTTCCTGAGCCACCCAGGCCTAGAGGCTACCGCGATTTTCGGTCATTTTGTGTTCATTTGTACTTTCCTCCAAACCTATTCATGAAACGCTTCACCTACCCAGCCTTACTCCTCACCGTTGGCCTGCTCAGCCTAACCGAAAAACCAGCCACCACCGACTGGCCCGAATACAACGGCGGGCCAGATCGTAACCATTTTTCACCGCTCACCCAGTTAAATACTACTAACGTGGCCGGATTACAGGTCGCCTGGGAATATGCTTCGGGTGGGGTCGATACGCTCAAAAACAACACCCAGATTCAGTGCAATCCGCTTATCATCGACGGCGTGCTGTACGGTGTTTCGGCGGGATCGCAGGCCTTTGCCCTCGACGCGGCCACGGGCAAGCAACTTTGGAAAACGGCCTTCACTGATGATACCTTCGCCATGAATAGCCGGGGCGTTACCTACTGGACCGATGGGCGGGAGGCCCGAATTTTCTTCGCCTATGGCTCGCTGCTCTACGCCCTCGACGCCCGAACCGGAAAACCAGTGGACAGTTTTGGCAAAGGTGGAAAAATTAACTTAAAAGATGGCCTTGCCCGCCCCGGAGCCGACGAGTACGTGGTGAGCAATACGCCGGGCGTGGTGTATAAAAATCTGCTCATCATGGGTCACCGGGTGTCGGAGGTCGCCCCGGCCCTGCCCGGCGACGTGCGCGCTTATGACCTGCGCACGGGGCAGCTCGTCTGGACGTTCCACACCATTCCACACTCCGGCGAGTACGGGGCCGACACCTGGCCCAAAGACGGCTACCGCAACTTCGGTGGAGCCAACAACTGGATGGGCATGGCCATCGACCGTCAACGCGGCATCGTGTACGTGCCCACGGGGACGGCGGCATTCGATTTATACGGCAGTACCCGGCCCGGCCAGAACCTGTTCGGAAACAGCCTTATAGCCCTCGACGCGGCCACAGGCAAGCGACGTTGGCATTTTCAGACGATCCACCATGACATCTGGGACCGCGATATTCCGGCTCCCCCTAATTTATTCACCGTCGTTCATGGTGGCAAAAAGGTGGATGCCGTTTCGGTGTTATCCAAACAAGGGTTCCTGTTTGTCTTCGACCGGGTCACGGGTAAGCCCCTGTTTCCGATCGAGGAACGACCCATGCCCGCTTCCAGCGTTCCGGGGGAAAAAGCCTGGCCCACCCAGCCGATTCCCCTCAAACCCGCGCCTTTTACCCGGCAATCGTTTTCTGAAAGCGATATTAACGACTTTGTAACCGACCGCGATACGGTGCTGGCCCAGCTCCGGCGCTGGCAATCGGGTAAGGAGTTCATTCCCCTACCCCTGAGCCCTAACCGGACCGTTTTTTTTCCCGGCACCGACGGTGGTGCCCAGTGGGGTGGGGCAGCAGTGGACGAAGCCGGCATTATGTACGTTCCCTCTAAGCAAATTCCGGTCACCATGGGGCTGGTTCCGACCCCCGCCGGTTCGGCCAAGGCCGTTGAGCGCACTGGTAGTCAACTCTACCAAACCCACTGTGCCGCCTGCCACGGCCAAAACCGCGAAGGCAGTCACGACGGTAGCTATCCAGCCCTGATAGGCATTTCCAAAAAACGTAACGAGACGTCCGTGGCCCAGGTTCTGGCCAAAGGCCAAGGCATGATGCCTGCATTCACCTCCCTCAAGGAAGCCGAGCGCAAGGCCATCGTGGATTTTTTGTTCGGCAAAACAACGTCTGTAGCCAGCAAAGCGGACCTTAACACAGCGCCCTACCACCACACCGGATTTACCCGCTGGTACGACCGGGCTGGCTACCCCGTGAGCCGCCCACCCTGGGGAACGCTGACAGCCATCGACATGAATACAGGCGAACACCGTTGGCAAGTACCGCTGGGTGAGTACCCCGAACTAGTGGCGAAGGGCATTCCCCCGACGGGCACCGACAACTATGGTGCCCCAGCCGTCACGGCGGGTGGGTTGCTATTCATCGCTTCCTCTCGCGACGAACTGATTCGGGCTTTCGACCGCAAAACGGGTCGTGAACTCTGGCGGGCTAAACTGCCGGCTGCCGGGTATGCTTCGCCGAGTACCTACGCGGTCAATGGCAAGCAATACGTGGTGATTGCCTGTGGGGGAGGCAAGCTCAAAACGAAGTCGGGGGATCGGTACGTGGCGTTTGCATTGCCGTAAACAGCTCCTTCGTCGTTGAAAGGTTGTCTACAGTTTGATGAGAAACAGGACGCAATTTGGAGACTCAGATGAAACTGCATTGTTCTGAACCGTCCGGACGTTTTTCTGAACGGTTTAGATAGCCGATTTTACAAGTTGGCATCCTGTATTAATTCGTGTCCAACTCAATCTACAGCATACGGTTATTCTCCTACGCTAGCCCATGTTCAACCGCAAATTTCACCAGATCGGCGGGTTTGTTGATGCCTAATTTGAGGTTGATATTGTTGCGGTGCGTCTTCACTGTAGCCACGCTCAAAAATAGTTTATCGGCAATTTCTTCGTTGGTGAAACTCTGTCCAATCAGGCCGATAATCTCAATTTCGCGCTTGGTCAGTTGAAACTGCTTCATGAAAAAATCATCGGCGTGCAGGTTCGCTTTATGCGCCTGCGTGAGTTTAGGATCGTAGTATTTTTTACCGGCTGTCACCGTCTCGATGGCGTTGATGACTTCATCGACACCCGAGTTTTTCAGGATATAACCGTGTACGCCCATCTTTTTGCAATCGTCCACAAACTTACGGTCGTTGTACATCGTCAGCACAATAATTCGGACGGTTGGAGCCACCTTCAGCAACTGCGACGCTACGTCCAGGCCATTAATGTGTGGCATGTTAATATCAAGCAGAATAACGTTGGGCATCAATCGATTAACAGCCTCAAGTACATCTTTTCCGCTAAAAACCTGCCCGACAATCTGAAGATTATCTTCGGTCGAAAGCATCATTTTCATGCCATCGTTGAAAAGCTGGTGATCGTCGGCAATCAGAATCTTAATTGGTGTTTCCATTTACAAAAAGCGAAAGTGCGAAAGAGGGCCGCAACGAATGTTGAAAGAGTGATTTTTATGCTTCAAACCTTTTATTGATATGGAATTTCGACTATGGCCGTTACGCCATGTTGTGTTTCATCGACAGTCAGTTTCCCCCGAATAAAATCAACTTTGGAGGTCAGGTTATTGTAGATCGGTGTTCGTGGGCCATTGTCTTCGGCCAGAATACTCAACTGTTCGTGATTGAACACTAGTTGAACAGTTGCCTCGGTTGCCGTAGAGTTTTTCAGAATATCGTTAATAAGCTCCGATGCGATACGAAATACCTGTACTTCAACGGCAGCATCGAGTCGTCGTTCTTCACCTACCACTACGTATTCAAAACGGACCGGGGTAGTATCCGCAATCTTGTCCAGCGTTTCGCCCAGCGATTTTGCCAGACCAAGCTGCGCAAAATTCTTGGGCATCAGGTTATGCGACACGGTACGCAGGTTTTCAACGGCGCGGTCGAGGAGTTTGCGCGCTTCGGCCAGTACGGGAAATCGCTCTTTAATATCCGGTTTGCGCCCAACACTCGATACGTAACCGATGGCCGTCGACAACATCGCGCCCACATCGTCGTACAAATCTTCAGCGATTCGGTTTCGTTCGATTTCGAGGGCGTCAATAATTTTCTGCGATTGCTCCTGCTCACTCCGGTGTAGAGCAATCAATAAAGCTTCGTTCTGCTGGCGGTATTTCTTGAACCAGAAATACAAAATTCCCGACGTAAAAATCAGCAGATCAAACAGAAAAATCAGCACAACCACTACGTAACTATCGAACTGATAAAGAGATTCCTGACCTCGAATAAACGTCAAATTCACAAAGAAAACCACCAGGTAGCCGACCAACTGAATCGTGACCGTTACGGTGTAAAAAATCACGACACTTTCCCGCCGACGAATCCGCTCAAAAACCGACCAGAAGGCCAGTGAAATACAAATCACCATAAAGGCTAACGTAGTGTTGTATGTCCAGCGGAAATGGTTTTGCGGAAATACGTCCAATACACGTAGTACTACGTTCATTATCAGTAACAATGATCCTACGTATTTGAATGTTTGGACGGCCAGATACGCCCGGCTTTTTCCTTTTTTCTGCGCGATGAACTCTTGCATAAACTGCAACTGAGCCAGCATAATCAGCCAGCCGGATAATAAAGCGGGGTCGAGTCGGTTTAAATCCGGAAAATTTGGCCAGATGTACTGAAAACCTAATCCCGACTGCGCCGAAATATGAAAAGCAATAGCAAGAATCAGGCCGCAAAACCAGAAATAAACGCGGTCTTGTGTGGCGGTAAAAGCTACTACGTTGATGAACAGAATCAGCAGGCTGAAACCGGTTAATATTCCCCAGAAAAGATAACTTTCCCGGTCCTGCTGCTCGAACGTATCGGCATCCCATAACCCGACCCGAACGCCCAGCACTTCGTGCTGTTTGGCCACCATTACGTATAAATCAGTTGGCACTTTGCCTGTTAGCGTTACCGGAAATACCCAGTTTTTATTCGGGAATTTACGTGAAGAAAAAGCTTTCCAATCGCCCGTAATCACCTCACGGACAGAAGAATCGCCATTAAGTTGATAAAATCGCAGATCGTTGATACGCGAATTGTCAATTTCCAGAAAAACAGTTTGTTGTTTTCGGCTTTGCAGACGAATGTGGAGCCAGTGGTGCGACGAAGTATAGCCTTGATTCAGCGAACTCGTCGATAGCGTTGAAAACGCCTGTTCTTTCTGCAAACCCATAATCTGACGAATGTTCTTCTGGGCCGTAGTGTCCTCATAATGTGCTACGTATCCATCCAGCCGATGGTACTGCTCTGAGCCAACCCAATAGGTTTTCTGGGCACTGGACGAGCCAATAGCCAATACAAAAAGAATCCATATAGCGGCAAAATTCTTCAAGACTAGTACAGGTTAAATCGCATAATTATCTGTTTGATGAAAAGCGCTGATCTGGACAAAAGTACGCCAACATATACCTCCGAAAACATACTAACTAGTTTGTATTTTTTGCGGGATACGTACGGTTATCGAGGTCCCGCTACGTCCTGATTCCATGCGCAATTCGGCCTGAAGATTACGAACGCGCGTGTAGAGATTTCGTACGCCAATTCCGCCCGTTTTCTCGCTAACTGCCGACGTATCGAAGCCTTTGCCATCATCACGTACCGTCAGCAATATCCCTTCAGAATTAGTCTCTAATTCGATCTGTGCTGAAGTCGCCTGAGCGTGTTTGAGAATGTTATTAACTAGTTCATTACCAATTCGATATAATTGGACTTCCTGCTCGGTCGTGAGTTTTGGAATTGGGCCTTTCTGCTGGAATGTGAACTGGACCGACTGCGTCTGATTTAGTTGTTCTGCCAGCTCATGTAGGGAGTTTACCAATCCTTTTTCGACGACTGAAACGGGTAATTTATTCTGTACAATCTGCTCTAAATCGTTGTCGACCTGCTCTATCAGACGTACCGAATCAGTCAGCAAAGGCGAAGGTGCTACGTTGGTTAGCAGTTGTCGCGTCTGTTGAAGCCGCTGGCCCACATCCGAACGTAGCAAGTGGTGAATGTGCTGACGTTCAGAATCGAGCACGCCGATGATTTGCTGATTCATATCCTGCTGCGATTGTGCCAGATCGATACGTAGCTGCTGATTCTGGCTCAGTGAATGCCGAAAACGATAGGCCAGCAGGTAAGCAAAAACGACTAAATCAATAAAGAAAACGGCTATTAGAATCAGGTATGGATCAATCAGATACGTACTGCCCGTCTGAAATCGCATGGTGTTTTGGATCACATTGCCGGCCTGCGCCAGCGTCTGCAACGCAAAAGCGGCACCATAAGCGCGTTTAAGATCATCATTCGAACGTAGCGCGACGACGCTGGACCATATAAATACAAACATGATTACATTGGCCAGCACAGCGTGAATCGACGTAATGACGACTGTTGTTGATGGATAGTGCCGGGGAATGTCGGCTACCTGCAGACCAATCATTATGACCAGTCCAATCCAGAGTATGTATTTTAAAATTTGCCCGGTTCGAAAAAGAGGGCGGTCGGTATGGCGTAAATCCAGGAAATATTGCTGAAACTGAATAGCCGCCGGAATGTATAACCAAATGGCTTCGATGACCGGATTTGGGGCATTGATAGCCGGAAAATTGGCCCAGACGTACTGAAACCCCAATCCCGAATCGGCAAACTGACGGACGGACAGCCCTGCAATGTAGAGCGCATACCAGAAGTAAACTTTATCGGATGTTACGTTCCAGAAAATCAGGTTCAGCAAGACAACCAGCGCCACAACGCCCGTAAAAATGCCCCACAGAAAGTACTCTCGCTGCTCTTTATCTTCAAAATCGCTGGTTTGCCAGAGCAGAATTTCGGTGGCCAGATTTTCGTAGCGGTTGTCGATACGCAGGTAATAATCAGCCGTCGGATTGGCGTGAGAGTCGATGGGAAAGGCGAAGGTTTTGGTGGGTATTGGGCGGTAGGAAAACGGTAACCAGTCGCCAGTTTTTGTGAGCGACACTATTTTACCCTGCTGAATAACAAGAAGTTCGACGTAATTAATGACGTGGTTTCTAATTTCGAGCGTCAGTTCCTCCGGCAAACTATCCGAATCCAGATGACAGCGAAACCAGTGAATTGATTCGGTATAACCGAAATTCTGTCTTCCTTCCTTCGTTGATTCAAAGCCCGTCGAACGTAGCACCTGTTGAATGTTAGCCCGACTGGTTGTATCTTCCCAATGGGCTAAACGTAATGGCAGCGTTTTCAGAGGGCGAATCGATTTGGCATGATACCAGGCAAACCCTGAAATCGAGAGGACAACCACCACAAATAACACCATTAGATTTCGAGCCATGCCTGTTTCGTTTAGGTGCTACGTTGTCGTAAAAGGAACACTCAAAATCACTGAATGTCCGTGTTCACTGGCATCCACCAGAAATTCGGCTTTCAGGTAATTTGCTTTCGTTTGCAGGTTTTGCCAGCTGCTATTTGACTTGTTCTGCGTCTCACTACGTCCGTTGTCTTCCACCATTAAGTTCAGTTGATCAGGGTGGTAAATCAGTTGTACCGTCGCTTCGGTAGCGCCTTCGCGATGCTGAACGTGGCGAATCAAATCGGTGGCCATGCTCAGAATCAGGCGTTCCGTTTGCGTCGCCAGCGGCACGGTTTTCCCCAGGCTGACAAAGTCAAACTGAACGTGATCGGTCGAGACTTTAGCAATGGCTTCCTGGATGGATTTTGCCAGTCCAGTCTGTTCAATATGCTTCGGCATCAATTGGTGCGAAATCGTTCGTAACTCACTGGCTGCCTGATCAATTAATTTTTGTGACTGCGTCAATACATCCGATTTTTCATCGCGGGCGAGTTTGGACAGATAGCCTTTAGCCGTCGATAACGTAGCGCCCACTTCGTCGTGAAGGTCCTGCGCCAGTCGCTGGCGTTCGTCTTCCAGCGAATCGATGACTCGTTGCTGGGCTAGTTGTCTGGCTTCCAGTAGATTTAATTCGAGTGTGCGGTTCGTTTGCCGGAACGTCCGATAGCGATAGGCCAGCCCATATGAGAAAAAGATAATGTCCAGAAAAACCGTCGTACCAATAATCACATAGGTTTCCACATCGAACGGAAGCGGCCAGCCTTTATCCTGACAAAAATTAATAATGGACACCACAGCAAAGCCCACAAATTCAATAATAAGGGCATATACGTAGTAGTTTATTAACTTTTCACTCTGCTCGTTTCGGTGGACGGCTTCCCGGAGACTGATGACCGTAAGTACCATCAAGCCGATAACAAAATAGCGCGTTGCCGACGCCACGAATTTGTATAGATATGTTTCCCGGCCAGATAATTCGGCCAGATTAATACTCACTACCACCGCAAGTGACAGGATTACTACGATTTTGAAAACCGTAATCCAGCGGTGTACACGGCTATTTTTTGGCGTTTGTCGTATAAAAAACTGCAAGAACGTAATCTGTGCAATCATACCCAGCCACACGTAGAGATATACAGGCGCGTACTCATTGACGACCGGTTGATTTGGCCATAAATACTGAAACCCAAGACCTGCATCCGAAAACAGGTGCATGGTCATGAAATGCAGATATAAGCTGTACCAGAGATAGATACGGTCTTTTGTCGCGAGCAACATGACCAACGTAACGATCATGACAATACACACGATGCCGATGTACATACCCCAAACGAAGTACTCGTCGCGGTCGATTTGCAGAAAAACGGGGCGGGGCCAGAGCCGTATAAAAAACGACAGAATAGCGTCGGGGCGGCCGAAACGCAGGTAGTAGCCGGCTTTCGTACCCACGGGCATACGTAGCGGAAAAACGTAATTGTTGTTGGCAAACGGTCGCTGACTGAACCGAAAATGGTCGCCGGTTCGGGCCATTAGACGTACTACGTCATTTTTTACCTCAAATAATTCAACCTGGTCAATATTGGCGTATTCGATTTCTAGCAATAAGTCAGCTTTCTGTATTGATTCGAGGCTAAAAAAGAGCCAGTGAGTAGACGTGGTGTAGCCAAAATCCTGCCGGAACGTAGCACTTTTCGACTGGCTGAATCGCCCGGCGTTACGTAGCTGAATCGCCTGCTGAATTGTTACGTTCCCGGTCGTATCCTCAAACTGATAGATCGACCCAAGTAACGATAACTCGCCCGACGGAAGCGCCGATTCACCGACAAGCAAAGGCTGTTGAATGGGCTGCGCCCAGGCTACCTGAACCATCCAGGCAAACAGCCAGAAATACCATAATCGGCTCATTAAGTAGGAAGGTTTAGGCTGTTCTTTTTGATTACGCAAGAATAATACCAGCTATCACAAAAAATCAATTGCTTGTAATACAACGTATTAATGTTATGCATCGCATGAAAGAATCATCAAAGAAACGTATCAGGACTAAAAATACAAACTAGTCTGTATGGAAATGCCCCTGCCCGATTGGCCAATTTTGCATCGTTCAAAACGACAACCAATCAACTTTTCTAATAGCAGGGCTACCTGCCTTTTCGACACAATTATCATGAAACGTTCGCTTAATTTCCTGACCGGTTTAGCTTTAACCAGCACACTATTAACCCTCTCAAGCTGCGACAAACTAGAAGAGCCCCAACCCGTTGCGCCCACCGGCGCAGCACGATCCGGCGACTTTGGTCTCAGCAATGGCGGCTTTGATGCATCGCTCATGAAAACAAAAATTGAAGCTTACCTGGATGGCCGGAATCTGGCAGGCTATGCCTACAGCATTTATGTTGATGGACACCGCGTTACGTCTGCTGAAGGTGGTGGTGGATTCGCTCGTAAAGCCGTAGATGCGCCTAAATACGACCATGCTTCCATTGTCAGACAGGAACTGGCCAGTTGCTCAAAATACATCACGACGCTGGCGACCCTTCGCATGATCGAGCGGGCCGATTTACCCTACACTGAATTAATCTGGAAATACCTGCCATCCTATATGAATGTTTCGGAGGGCGTACGCAAGATCACCTTTGGGCAGTTGCTTTCGCACCATTCCGGACTGGTTGGCGGTATAGGCGATTTATCGCTCTCGTTATCGGATATGGAGAAATCGGTGGAAACCGACAACAGCGCCATGTATGATCAGTATCAATATAACAATATGAATTTTGCACTCTGCCGCGTGCTGATACCTTATATGTATTGGAAAAAAGTAATAAAAGTGAATGATCTTTTTTTTACAGCTTTAGAAATCGATAAAAGCACATTGGATGATCAACTAGCCAAAACATTTCTGGATTTAGTGCGTGAAGATGTATTCAAACCTGCCGGACTACCCGCCTGGCAGTTCCTGGGCGCTACTGATCCTTCAATCGCTTACCCGCCTTTGTATTACAGCAATAATAATCCTAATTCAGGTGGAGTTGCGATCAGCGGGTTGGACAATATCAAACACCTGGGCGCAGGCGGATTCAACCTCAATGCCTGGGAACTGGCTCAGATCGTTTCAGCCGCCCGCTATAATAAAATTGTTTATAGTACATCCATGAACATTATGCGCAATGGCTATAAAGATCATCCAATAGGCTTCATGGGTATAAAATACGGCAAGTATGGTCAATATTTTTACCACTTCGGCGATGCGACCTGGAATACAAATAACAAATCTGGTGGACTCGCTAGTGTGCTGGTGGACTTTAAATGTACTGGTGCGAACGTGCAGGTAGTGGTAGTGACGAATCAAAACGATGGTGGCGTATCGGAAATTGAATGGCTAAAAAACGCTTTTGATACTTCCTGGAATTAACAACTAACCCATAAATGAAAAGGCCATGTTACGAACGTAGCGTGGCCTTTTGCTTTTCCCCAACCACCCATCAACGTAGTGATTACCTGAAAAATACAAACTTGTTTGTATGGAAACAGGCCTGTTCGATGTGCCAACTTTGTCCTATCAATTAATCATCGAAAAAGACATGAAAACGCTAAACATGGATCAACCTACCACGCCCGAAACCTTAATCCACGCTACGTCGAACCACCCGAAAAAAGTTGGCATTATTGGCGCAGGTGTCAGCGGCCTGGTAACGGCCAAAACCATGCGCGAACACGGTTTCGAAGTCGTGCTGTTCGAAAAAGAAGCGGAACTTGGGGGCGTCTGGATTTCGAATCGCCGGTATCCGAACGTAACGACGCAAAACACCCGCGATACGTATACGTTCTCGGATTTTCCGATGCCCAAACATTTTCCCGAATGGCCCACGGGTGAGCAGGTTCAACAATATCTGATGAGCTACGCCCGTGAGTTCATGATTCTGCCGTACATTCAGTTCAGCACGAAAGTAGAACTAGCCGAACCAATCGAGGACGGCAAACGTGGCTGGCTACTTCACATTTCGCAAAATGGCAATCTAACCAACGTAACAGTCGATTTTCTGGTCGTTTGTAACGGCGTTTTCAGTGAGCCAAATATGCCGCAGATTCAGGGCCGGGACGTTTTCAAAGGTCAGGTTCTTCATAGCACGCAGTTTCGCCAGGAACATCTCGATGCAGCTAAAACGCAGAAAGTTGCCGTGGTTGGTTTTGCTAAATCGGCCCACGATATTCTGTCGCAGGTGAGTAACGTATCGGAGAAACCGGTTTGTATATATCGTGAAGCGAAATGGAAAATGCCGCGTATTTTTCTGGGTCTGAACTTCAAATATCTGTTGCTGCATCGTTTTGGTGAATCATTGTTTCCTTACCGATTCCTGTACGGCATTCATAAATTTTTGCATGGACCGATGGGGAAACCTGTTACTGATCTGTTGGTAAAAGGTATCGGCAAAGCAGTTGCCGCACAGCTCAAACTAAAAAAGAGCGGTCTTTTGCCCGATAAACCATTCGATAGTATCGCCAATTGTTCCATCGGACTTACTTCCGACAATTTCTACGAGCGGGCAGCCAATGGCGAAATCCAGCTTGAGAAAGGTGAAATTTCCCGCTACGTAGCAGATGGTGTTGTATTGACAAACGGGAAAAAAATCACCGCCGATACGTTCGTTTTTGCCACGGGTTTCCGGCAGACTGTACCGTTTTTCGATCGGACGATCAGCTACAAACTACGTAACACGAAAGGCTGGTTCCAACTGTATCGGAACGTACTGCCAACCGACGTACCAAACCTTTCGTTTGTGGGTTATAATCCGTCCTTATTTACGCCCTTTACGTCTGAACTGGCCGCACATTATTCGGCGCAATACTTTAAAGGTCAGCTAAACGTACCTAGTGCTGAGGGTATGAAGAAAGAAATTGCACAGCATCAGGCATGGTTGGCCAAACGTGCTCCGCATGGACATTCGTCTGGTACGTGTATTATTCCCTTCTCATTCCACCATGCCGACGAACTCATGCGTGATATGGGCCTGAACACGCGTCGCACACGAAACCCAATTAAGGAATTTATGGCTCCGTTCAATCCGGGTATGTACAAAGGACTTACGCAGGAATTGCAAACCCTGCCTTCAGTAAAAACGCCGGCTAAGTCGGGTGAGCCTCTGGTTGAAGCCTAAAAAATATAAACAAGGTTTGTACAGACTGATCGGCTGATCAGTCTGTACAGGCGTTTAAATGACTTTCTGATTATGAATTCACTATTCAATTTTCTCAACCGTATAGCTACCTGGAAAACCGTACTGCCCCTGCTGGTACTTTACGTGAGTTTTCCGGCATATTGGCTCAAAAATGCAGAAGATACGATCAATCAGTTGGCGGGTAAGCGCATTGGCCCCATCGATCTAACGTTTGGCTTCAACCCTGCCCGAACGTTGGCTATGATTGCCGATTACGGCCCTGCGGCCCGTAGCTTTTACGCCCGAACAGAACTTACCACTGATGTAATTTATCCGCTCGTGTATAGTACGTTGCTGTCGTTACTACTAACGATGTTATTCCGCAACAAACCGAATCGACTGTTTATCGGACTACCCTTTTTCACCCTACTGCTTGACTACCTCGAAAATGCAGCCATCGTCACTTTGCTCAATACATACCCAACTCAGTCAACTGGCGTAGCGGTATTGTGTGAGGTAGTCAAATTAGCCAAGTGGCTCTCGTTTGGGGTTGTCATTGGACTAATTGGGTATGGACTTATTCTCAAAGCTATTAACCGAACTAACCGGATGGATACTGTTGTAAAAGACCCGCGGTAAAGGCTATTATACCATAACGGATTCTACTTTTTCAGTACATGTTCAAACGGCCACTCCGTACTTCGGAGTGGTTTTTTTTGCAAACCTTAAGCTGACTTCGAGAAAACAACAAACACGCTAGTGTGGATTTGGCCTTCCCCCATCTGCTATCTTTATATAACCAAACACGTATGCTACGCGTTGAGTTGGACAGGTATAAAAATGAACGTGAACTATAAGATTTTGCAGGCTACAAATGCTATTCACACTCGTTTATATACAATTGGCTGGCGCGCAGCCCCGCTTTATTGAAATAAATAACCCCATAGTTCGCGTTAAAATTGCCGAAATACAGCTCCATATTGTAATTTCCGTACCTACCTTTCTTGTGCAGATACCAGCGCAGCTTGGATTTTCGCTGGCATTGATGCATCTGATGGTGTACGGGCCGTCGGTGCGGTTAAGTAATCTAACGATGCATGAGGGCGAACTGTGTTATAATCATTGATAGCCCTGGCTACTGCTTCTTCTACGGATGAGAAAGAAATGAAGCTACGGGCTAATTTGCAATTTAATGTTTTCAGTGCTGAACGCTTACCGCTCAATTTGTTACTGTTTCATTAACAGCAACTTATAAAAAGGCAGTGTCCTCCGAGCTAAACCCATCAATTTAGGTTTAGCTCGGAGGACACTGCCGCCTTTGGATCAATGATTAATTTGCTTTCGGCTCGTTATAAAAGAAGTCGTCCATTACCACCTGATCATTCTGCGTTCCGTCGGAATAATTGCCGGAGACGGGCACACTGCCTGACTTTATTACTACGCGTGACACTTTATTGTCAGGAAATACCACCCCAAGGAACGAAAATCCGGCTGCATCGCTTCGAACAGGAGCTTTGAATACGCCAAGACTTTTGTCGCCCTCGAAAAATTCGAGCGTTGTGGAATTGGCATTATCCACATCGGAGAAAATTACGCCAAAGCCATTAACGGTTGCAATTGTAGCCTGCCCTGGCACTCGGAAGGTCGTCTCGGTTTGGGTACTACCAACGGGTGAAAACGTACGTGCCGGACTAAAAGCATTGAACTGATCGCCATACGCTTTGGATACATCCGTAAAGTCGTTGTCGCTGACCCGGAATCCGCCACCCAGTGTGGTGAAAATGGCCCCCCGTTTCCGACCAGCCGCTACGGCCGGGTCTGTGCTATTGAAAAAATCACCGGGAAAGGTATTGATATTGGTTTGTGCTGCTGGCACGGCATCCCAGTTGATTTCCCGTCGACCCCCCGTCTGCCCCGGCGTGGTGTTAAGGGGATCGCCGAGTAAGGCTCGAAACTCATTTAGTTTGGCCGTGATGTCTCCGCTGCCGCTCACCTGGGTGAATTTGACGGCAGGAGTTGGTGTTTGATATTGTTCACTGCCGCACGAAGCGATCAGCAGCATACTTGTCAGGCCAAGTGTCCAATTCATTGTCGTTTTCATAGTTTTTGAAGGGCTACCTAAGTTTTTCATGGTATTGTTTGGTTGCTAAATAAGAAATGGATGTGTTTTTTTTGATAGGACAAAGATGGCGGCTGAGCGTAGGGCAAATCCATACCAACAAGTTTGTATTTTTATTCTAAGCGTTCATCTGGATTTGACCGCTGTCCTGTTGTTTGAGACCGGGACGCCGGAGCGTTCGCCACAATCTGGGATTCGGTAAATCGTTTGGACCACCAATGCGGCTGCTTTCCTTATGTAATCCAGTAAAATTTAGTTTTTATGCATTATTTTTCACTGACTCACTTTTAGGGGATTAGGCCAATTTCATACTTGAATAGGAGGAAAAATATAAACTTGATCCAGAATAGCACATAGGTGGGCCTCTTTGATCGAGTAAGCTGTTTGATTAGCCAGGAAAGCAACCTTGCCCAGATAGAGCATGGATTGGATGTAAAAACCATTAATACATTGTTGATTTGCCATAAAATCAGCCATTCTGTCGCGAAATGTAATGATGCCCTTCATAGCCTTACTGACCTAACTGGTTAGGCCATTTCGTCCTTCTCGTTTGGGTTTGTTGACTTAAATTTAATATAAGCCACAAGGCGGTTTGGCTGTGACTGTGTGTAAGGAGGGAATGAGTTGAGATTCGGGAGTGATTGACCAATACTCAGCTTACGAATGTGTCTGTTAGATAAGTCTATGTCTTATCCTCAGTGAATCATCAGTATGTTTTTAGCGACTGGAACCCAGTCAAAACAAGCCCCTGTCTACATAAAGCTAGTGACGTATCCCCTAGCCGAAGGTGATAAGGTGCCTGGGATATGAAAGTGTTTCTGCTTGTTTTAATCCTTTTGTCCACTTTTATTTGACGATATACATTGTTTAGGAAGGATGAGACTGACATCAGCTCTATTTGAATTTCTACCTGTTTCTTTTGTAGATTAAGTCGGTTTTTGAAGGCAAATCGACTTTGTTGATAATTGATTGATACTGAACGAAACGATAAAACGGATAATTCAGGTTGGTGGGCTGGCATGTCTGATGTTCCTGCAAATGCCTGCCTTGCTTTCCGGGCAATCTGTACTCTTACCCGAACCTGAGGTAATTAATGACCGTCAGGGCTTACCACAGGCATTCGTTCCGGCTATTACCCAGGACCAGCGTGGTTTCATCTGGATGGCGACTCTGGATGGTTTGTGCCGATACGATGGGCATCATTTTAACGTATTACAACCTTCATCGAGCGGACGGCCTTCGCTATCGAGCGTGGGGGTTCTGCATGTAAAACGTAACGAACAGGGGCTGCTTTGGGTGGCCGGGGAGCGTAGCCTGGATTTATTCAATCCGTTGCATGAAACGTTTGTTAATATCTCTCGGCAAGCATTTTACAAACCTTTTTCCGACTATCGACTGACGGCTATTTACCCTGGCCAACGTAACAGCGTATGGCTGGTTTTCATGAAACAGGGCATTGCCCGACTTGATCTGACAACGCAACAAATTCATCATTATCCGATAAATCCCAACGTAGCATCTGCCTTAACCAATGATAAGATTCGGTCGATTGTGGAAGATCGGCAGGGTTTCTTGTGGATTGCTACGTCGGAAGGGCTTGACCGACTGACACCCAAAACCCATCAAATTACGTCTTATCGCCGTCAGTCAACTAAGCTTGCGCTTCCAGAATGGAATCTTCATGGCGTTCACCAACGTAGCAACGGTACGTTGCTGGTGATATCGCGTAACTACCTGACTGTTTTACAGCCTAAAACGGGTCAAACGCGGGCGTTTCCCCTGCCAAAGCCAGTTTCTGATGCAGATGCTGTCCGGTTTGCCATTGATAGCCAGGGTAATGATTACATCAGCTTTGGAAATCAACTACTTCGATTTAAGGATCAGGATGGACTCCAGCCGATCATTTATTCGTCTGAAACCTGGCAGATCAAGAGTCTCTTTATCGATCAGTCGGATGTACTTTGGCTTGGCACCGACGGATCAGGGATACGCCAGTTCAACCTGCGAGCCACTCGTTTTAAGGTTCATCCGTATATCCAGAATTTTCATACCGATTTACTTGTACATCACTTGGGAGTTCCAGCCAAACAACTGCCTGTTTTTCCGGTTGATGCGTCTGTCTACAATTTTCGGTATACGCTGGACAGAAACCAGAAGTTGTGGTTCAACGTAGGAAATACGCCTTTTTATCAACTCAATCTGCAATCCCGGCAACTCACTACGATTCCCGTTCCAGCTTCCTGGCAAAAAAACGACGCCCACTACCCGATCTCACTGACTACCGATCCTGACGGAAAAGTGTGGGCTGTTTGTGATTCAGTCGCTATGTGGTACGACGAATCAAATCGGAGCTGGCAGTCTTTTCCGTTCCGTGTCAAGCCGAATTTGGCTCAGCTAAACGGAAAAAAAACGACTGTTTTTCAGGCTGTCGTCGATAAACAGGCGCTCTGGATTTCGACGGGTTCGCAGGGGTTGTTCCGCATCGACCGTTCCTCGGGCCGCGTTCGCCAGTTTGTCCACCAGCCGAACGATTCAACCTCCCTGAGTCATAATACGTTGTTTTGTTTATCCAGCGACCCCAGCGACCAAGATATTCTCTGGATTGGTACGTTCGGAGGGGGCTTGTGTCGGTTCGATAAACGTACTGGCAAATGCCAACGTATCACGAAGCTGCATGGTCTGCCAAACAACGTAGTATATACCGCTATACCTGACCAGCAGGGTAATTTGTGGATTGCCACCAATAAAGGCTTATGCCGGATGAATCGACGTAACGCCATCAATGGTACTGTTACGTTCAGGACGTATAACCGGAAGGATGGCTTACTTGCCGATGAGTTTAACCGGTTTCATTTTCTGCACTTGCCCGGACGAGGGGCTGCCGATGATCGCGTGATACTGGGGGGACTGGAAGGCATAACTGCTTTCGAACCTGAGGCACTCAGTGATGATCGCTTTCAGCCATCGGTCGAACTAACGACTATCGAAATTAATAACCGACAAGCCTCACCAGCCTTGATTGATTCTTTACCGGTTCAGGCGGTTCAGGAATTACAGTTACCTCATAATCAGAATTACCTAACCGTAGGATTTGCGGCTTTACAGTTCAATAACACCAGCCGACTTCAGTACCGGTATCAGTTGAAGGGATTGGACAACGACTGGATTTATACGTTCCGCCCCGAAGCTATATACACAAACCTTAGCCCCGGCACGTATACACTTCGGCTCAATGCATCCAATACGTCAGGAATCTGGAGCTCGCATATACGTAACGTAACGATCACGATTCACCCCCCCTGGTGGGCTACTTGGTGGGCTTATGCGCTCTATGTCGTTACGTTGGGAGGAATCATACTCGCCCTGGTTCGGGCTTACTGGCGACGGAAGGAAGCCGAGCAATTGAAGGAACTCGATGCCATGAAAACGCGCTTTTTCTCGAACATAACCCATGAGTTCCGGACTCCACTGACCCTGATTCTGGCTCCGACTCAGCAATTGAAGCAGAAACTGCATGAACCGGATGATGTTCGCCGATTAGCAGCAATTGACCGTAATGCCCATCAATTGCTGGAATTAGTCAATCAACTGATGGATTTGTCGAAACTGGAAGCGAAAGCACTTTCAAGCGAGGAGACGTTAGGGGATCTGGTTCAATTCGTGGATGAAGTTGTTCAGTCCTTTGGTCCGCAAGCCGAAGCTAAAGGCATTCGACTCCGTTTTACTACGTCCGATATGGCTTCTCAATACGCTTTCGATGCCCGTAATCTGGAACGTATCATCTACAATCTGGTGTCAAATGCCCTTAAGTTTACGCAAGATGGGGGAGAGGTTTTGGTGCATCTGGCCCCATCCGTTACGTTAACCGTTTCCGATTCGGGGGTGGGGATTCCTGCGGAGAAACTGCCACACATTTTTGATCGATTTTATCAGGCAGATGATTCAAGTACCCGTCAGCAGGAAGGCACCGGCATTGGACTGGCTTTAGTGAAAGAACTGGTTGATCTGCAAAAAGGAAGCATTTCTGTGGAAAGTACGGTTGGTCAGGGAACCACATTTACGGTAAAGCTACCGTATCAACCAGCGCAGGCAGTTCTACCCGTTACTAATGAACAGCCTTTATCAGCGGCCGATTCTACTGAAACGTTTACTTATGAACGTTCAGGAGAAAGCCCCGTTATTCTTCTGGTGGAAGACAATTCGGAACTGGCTACAGTTATCGCGGAGAGTTTACCGACTAGTTATCAGATTTATCGGACGTCGAACGGGGCTGAAGGTGTTGAACAGGCCATCCAGTTAGTGCCCGATCTCATAATCAGCGACGTATTGATGCCTATTATGGACGGCTATACGCTCTGTCAGCAACTTAAAGCCGATCAACGGACGAATCATATTCCTATACTATTGCTCACCGCCAAATCGTCGCACGAAAGCCGGATTACGGGACTGACGGTGGGGGCAGATGATTATATTACCAAACCATTTCATCCGCAGGAACTTCAGCTTCGGGTGCGCAACCGACTCGAACAACGACGGCAACTACGCGACTGGATACGATCATCCCTGACTCGGGTAGACGTAGCAGAAACGAATCAGACACCAGAAACGGACGATCCGTTTCTGACTAATTTGTACACATTAATTGAACAGAATCTGGACGATTCTAGGTTTGGTGCAGATGGATTGATGGAAGAAATCCGGATGAGTCGCATGAGTCTGCATCGTAAAGTAAAAGCGCTGACGGGTATGTCTTCGGGAGAGTTGATCCGAACGTATCGGCTCAAGCGATCTATTCAATTTTTGCTGGAAGGCTACAATAGTTCGGAAACGGCCTATCGGGTAGGCTTTGATAGTCCCGCTTATTTCTCCAAATGCTTCCGTGATACGTATCAACTGACACCCACCGAGTTTGCTACGTCCTTTCGTCGTTGACCTGCGCTACGTCCGATCATACGCGGCAATAACTCTGATTTTTCTTAAAATTTCGCTGGTGGCGCCCAGTTTGGGAAAATTCTTATAGCCTTTGGGAGGAATTTTATAGCCTTTCCTTTAGCCATACACCAGTTTTACGGCTCATTCCGTCACGTAAACCAGACGTTTTATGAAGCCTTTCTTTACCTACTGTTTTGTAATAGCCTGCCTGTTGATGATCGCTTTTAGTCAGCAAACTCTTGCACAATGTGCAGCTAGTGTTAACCCCATTTCTAATCTCACTCTTTGTAACGGTACAGCGAGTGGGGCCATTACGTTCAGCGGTTCAACGGATAGTTATTCCTGGACCAATTCGAATCCTTCGATTGGTTTGCCGGCCAGTGGTACGGGTAATATCAGCTCGTTTACAGCGATGAATGGGGGAAATACACCCCAGCAGGCTATCATCACTGTAATCCCGAAAGGGATACTACCAACGGTATACATCAGTACCTATAATCCAACGAATGATCGAGGTACGGTGCATGTGCTCAATTCAGCTACCAATGTGGAGCTGACCAGCATACCGGTGGGCAATTTGCCATTTGGCACTGTCATCAGCCCAGATGGTAGCAGAATCTATGTGACTAATCAGCTCAGCAATAATGTGAGTGTGATTGATGCGGCTACTAACACCGTCTCCGCTACTATTGGCGTAGGAAATAGGCCATGGGGGCTAGGCATCAGCCCGGATGGTAGTAAAGTGTATGTGGCTAATAATGTGAGTGATAATCTAAGTGTGATTAATACGGCTACTAACTCAGTTATTGCCACAGTTAGCGTTGGCAATAACCCTCAGGGTGTAGGGGTAAGCCTGGATGGCAGTAAAGTATATGTGAGCAATGGAGTGGACGATAATGTGAGTGTGATCAACACGGCTACCAACACCGTTTTAACTACGATTAGCGTAGGTGACAATCCGCTGGGTGTGCGGGTGAGCCCAGACGGTAGTAAAGTATATGTGGCTAATATTAATGATACGAAAGTGCATGTCATTAACACGGCTACTAACACGGTTTCCTCCACCATTGGAGTGGGTATTGGGCCTAGCAACCTGTGTTTCAGTCCAGATGGCAGTAAAGTATATGTGGCTAATTATGAAAGCAAAAACGTAAGTGTGATCAACGCGGCTACAAGCACCGTCTTAACTAGCATCAATGTAGTTTCTCGACCTTTGGGCATCGCTATTACACCTGATGGAAGCAAAGTTTACGTAGCTAATCAGGCTTCTAACAGTGTGAGTGTGATTGATGCGGCTACTAATACGGTATCGACAACGTTGAACTTTGTAGATATCGTTTCGGGGAATTTGGGGGATTTTGTGGGCCGGGCCGCCTGCTCAGGTACTCCAGAATCTTTCACCATCACCGTATTGCCCACGCCTACAGCCAGTCTCATCAGCAGCGGTACGCTCACCTGTGCTAACCCGAGTGTTACGTTGACGGCTACCGGTGGTAGTCTTTACGCATTTAGGGGACCAGGCGAATCCACGCTGGGAATTCTCAGCCAAAGTCCTACGTCCGGTACCGCTTTGGTTAATAGCCCTGGCCTCTACTCCGTCACCGTCACCACGGCTAGTGGGTGTACCACCACTCAATCGCTCACCGTAGAACAGAATATCGCTTCGTCTTCGGTGAGTATCAATCCGAGTAGTGCTACGTTAACCTGCACCAGTCCCACAGTGAATCTGTCAGCAGTGGGCAGTGGTACGTTTCGCTGGAACACCGGAGCTACTACGTCCTCCATCAGTGCAACGGCAGGAGGGCCTTACTCTGTTACCTTGACGGGCGCCAATGGCTGCTCGAATACAGCATCGGTCAGCGTGAGTGCCGATCAGACTCCGCCTTCGGTAACTATCAATCCGAATAGTGCTACGTTAACCTGTAATACGTCCTCGGTGAGCTTGTCGGCAGTGGGGAGCGGTACGTTCCGCTGGAACACAGGCGCCACTACGTCGGGTATCTCAGTAAGTTTGGCTAATACGTATTCGGTGACGCTGACAGGCTCCAACGGCTGTACAGCTACGGCTAGTGCCAGCGTTACGTATCAGAACTGTGCGCCTACGGTGGCCAATGCCATTCCACCTCAATCCGCTACGGTCGGGAACGCCTTTAGCTACACCATCCCGGCCACTACGTTCACCGATGCCGAAACCCCCAACAGCCTTACCCTAGTGGTGAGTGGACTACCAGCTGGTTTGAGCTTCGTTTCGCCCAACACCATTACGGGTACCCCCTCCACAACAGTAGGCTCACCCTTTAGTGTGACGGTAACGGCTACAGACCCCGGAGGCTTGTCGGCCAGTACCAGCTTTAGTCTGACGGTGCAGCCCCGCAGCTTTGCCATCACTGGGGTGACCATGCTGGACTGTAATCACATCAGCTATTACGAGCGACGCATCAACTTCACGGTTAGTTTTGAAGCCACCAATGGCCAACCCATTAGTCTCTCGGCGGTCAATGAGGCCAGGACTGTCGCCATCCATGAGCCCTATCAGTTGAACCTGTTCACCGACAATCCGGTGATTGTCTTCAAGGCTCGTCAGCAGGGTACTCCTGGTGAAGCTACTTTTAGCTATAACTGGCTGGCTTTTTGTGCCAACGGCAATCCCAGGGTAGAAAATGCAATCCCTCCTCAGTCAGCGACGGTAGGCCAGGCGTTTAGCTATACTATCCCGGCCACTACGTTCACCGATGCCGAGACAGCGAATAGTCTTACACTTTCGGTGGTGGGTCTACCAGAGGGGCTAAGTTTTGTGGCCCCAGCTACCATCGCCGGTACCGTGTCGGCTTCGGCCAGTGCTTTCTACAGTGTGACGGTGACGGCTACCGATCCGAGTAGTGGTTCGGTGGATGCGATTCTGCCCTTGGGTGTAGTGAATCCAGGCGGCTGCGGGAGTATGTTCACCCTGAAAGCAGGCAACTGGAATGACGCCAGTGTGTGGTCGTGTGGCCGTATCCCGGTGTTCACTGAGGCAGTAACACTGAACCATACGGTGAGCTTGCCGTCTACTTATCAGGCACAGGCTTTGCGGGTGATTTATTCGCCAACTGGCCGACTGATATTTGGTGCCAGTAGTCGGTTAAGGCTGGGAGCCAATTACAATTAACCTCTGCAATACGTGTACTGTAGCATACAAATCAAACCTAGTTCTCCTACGACTACAGTACATGGTCAGCCCATACTGTCTCAGTAAGCCTTAACACCAATAGTTACGTTCTAGTAGCTCTACTTTGCTGATGAAGTCAACTCCTCACTTAAAAGCCCACCGCCCCGATAGTCAGCCCCAGGTAAGCTGGCTGCTGGCCGAAGGGAACTATACCCATGTGTATGTTCACAATGGTAGTTACTCCCTGTCGGCCATCACCCTGGGCAAAGTCTGCCAACGCTATCCGTATCTGGTGCGGTTGAGCCAGCAGTTGGCTGTTGATCCTGGTCTGATTGTAAGCTGGCACCGGCCCGGGTCCAAACAGTTAGTGGTAGAGCTGGCAGGCTGTGGTAGTCCACAGATGGTGGTGGTTCCCCGTCGTCGCATCCGTGAGGTGAGACAGCTCTTACGCCACCTTCAAGTCTAGTGTCACGCCTTCCCTACTACAAGCTGGGATTATTTCTTTATCTAGAATTAACAGACAAGGATCGTATTGACGGATTGGAACGACTTATGAAGCAGCTTCTGGAGAAGAAATAAACTACTTTTTGACCATCCCATTACGGCCCAGCTAACCACTGGGCTTTCTTTTTACCAGCTCATATGCCACTTAGGTAAATGGTTTTGTTGTTCGCTGTCCATTACCCTTAGTAGAACTAGTGGACGGACAGATAAAGTGAGACTGAGTATTGGGAAAGTTATGGATTTCTTCCGTCACGGAGAAAGTCAGCTACCAACTTCTTGGATATGTAGTAATTAGTTGTCTCCGTCACAGGTAAAAATAGCCCATTATCTGAGTAAGCTGAAGGTTCTTCCGTTACAGAAACAACTCGCTTCTAGACTTGCAACAGTATACTGGAGATTTTTTTCAGGCAGCCATCTGAGAGGTGTAAAAATAAGATTCCTGTTGAGCAGGTGTCTGATACTTCAGGCTTAAATGTCTCCGCCGACGATTGTACCGCACCGGCGGCCCGGCAGCCCTCAATATACTCGGAGGTGGCCAACCGGGCTGCAGCCCGGTTGGAAAGTCAGTATGATTTAGCAATTCGCTTTTGAATGTTTTGAAAAAGCTCTCCGACACGGCATTTCCCGGCAGTTGCCCTTGCGACTGCTCCGGCAGCCCGGTCATACTTTGCACGACAGGCAAGCCTTTTAACTGACCCCGAAATTCATTGCAGGCATACTGGACACCGCGATCTGACCGGGTCGCCGGAGCGATGAAATAGAAGTTCACCCTCTATACTCCTGTTTTGAGAGCCATACGCCATACTGCTACGCTCGTATCGACAGCTTTCAGACCATCATTCAATGCCTATCCGATTACTTTTCGGTCTGCCAAATCCAGTACTGTTGTCAGATATAGCCAATCCTCACCGGTCGGAATGTAAGTAATATCGGACACCCACTTCTGACCTGGCTTATCTTTGTAGCAGGCGAAGGGGTATAATTTCAATATAACTATTTTTTGGGAGAGGGTATCTGGGCTACATCGATGGGTGCTTCTCGGATCACGTCAGGCACAAATTTACGATCGATCAATTCATCCATCGGGGTACGTTTTGTTAACAGTCCCATGCTCAAGCCCATATCTTCAATGCGGGCCAGGTCTTTATCGGTTGGGGTGAGGTTGACGTAGCTCACCCGTTTTGGGTCAGCTGTGAGCACATATTTCAGCACTTTCTCGTCTTGCCGGTAATACGGCGCTACCAATTTGGCTGCTTCCGCCCGGTGGGTTTCCGCCCACGCACCTGACTGCGCAATTCCCCGGACCAGATCCTGAACCATGTCGGGCTGGCTTTTAATGAGATCTTCATGGACAACTAACGCGCAGGAAATAAAGCTGGGCCATATATCCCGCGCATAGTACAGCACGCGTCCTATTCCGTCGAGTTCGGCCTTAGCGCAAAAGGGCTCACCTACGAAGTACGCATCGATCGCGCCCGCAGCGAGTGAGGTTGGCATATCGGGTGGGGGCAATACAACAAAGTTGATGTCAGTAGGCTTCATTTGATAATCCACCATCAGCTTATGCAGCACGAAATTCTGATTACTGAACAGACTGGGAACGGCTACTTTCTTTCCCTTCAGATCGACTAGGCTTCGGATCTTGCTGTTCTTGCCTACTACCACCTCCGAGCCGTCCCGGTGCCCCAAATAACAAATTTTTACGGGTACACCCTGCTCCCGAAGCTTCATCGCTAACGGCACGATCATAAACGTTGCCTGAACTTGTTTGGCTTCCAAGGCACTGACGACCGTCGGGAAATCGGTAAAGACGCGCGAATTGAAATTGGTATTGGTTGCCGTTGTCTTGGATGCGAAGTCGGTAACCGGACAAGTAAGGTGACAGGTGACGGGTAAAAAGCCCACCGTAAGCTCTCGGTCAGCATGCTTGTTGCTTCCTTTATGAACAACGGCTGCGCCAGACCCAGTAAAGGGCCGATAACGAAGGATGCCCAGCACGGTAATAACCGCGACAACGCCGATAACAATTTTTATACCTGCTCGTTTCATCATGCCAGCAAGATACATAGGAAGGGTTGATGTGTCAACACGCTGCTATACAGTCACGCCATCGGTATTGTTCAGACCTAGCGCCCGTAGGATCATCCGCATGGCCTCAACGACTTCATCGTCTGCCAATCCTCGAGGACGAGGAATGGTAATAGGTAGTTCCTGGCAAATCGTGGCCGGTCTTTTGGATAATATCAGAACACGATCAGCCAACTGAGCCGCTTCCTCAATATCGTGCGTCACGAAAACTACTGTTCGCGGCCTTTTCTGGAGCACCCGCGCCAACTCACGGCGCATAGTCAGTCGGGCCTGATAGTCCAGCGCGGAGAAGGGCTCGTCCATCAATAGGATGTCTGAATCACCGGCAAGTACTCTGGCTAACTCGGCCCGCTGCCGCATACCACCCGACAATTGATGAGGGTAGTGATTCTTAAAACTGGTAAGATTGACCAGCTCGAGCAGTTCCGCTATCTCATCGTCGCGTTGCTTTGGGTCTGGCACCGATCGAAGACCAATGCCGACATTCTCCCATACCGTTAACCACGGAAACAATCCATCCTGCTGGTACACCGTACGGGCAGTACCCTGCCTGGTAATCTTTCCAGACACCGGCGCCATATGACCCGACAGCAAATCCAACAGGGTTGTTTTCCCACACCCACTTGGACCAACCAACATTACCACTTCGTTGACCTTGACCTCAAGGGTAAGATTCTCCAAGACCGCTACCTCGCCATAGCGATGCGATACCTGATCAACGACTAACTTGCTCGCTTGCTTATCGTTCATAGCCCCACCGGACTGCCGGTAATTTTGTTAACTCAGCAAAAAGACGATCGATGCCCATGCCCAGCGATCCGATTACGATCATGTAACAAACTGCAGAATCCAGGCGCAATCCGTTCCGAGCCTCCCAGATACCATACCCCAATCCATCTTGACAGCCCACCATCTCCGCGGCTACAATTACAACCCAGGCAATTCCATAGCTCATTCGCAGGGCGGTTATAACCTGGGGAAGTACGGCTGGGAAGGTCACCTGAGTCAGGAGTTCTATGCCGCTATAGTTATAATCTTTGGCGACCCGAAAATAGATGCTCGGAATACTAGCTACGGCGACCATAGTGGCGAGTGTCATCGGAAAAAAGGTTGCCATAAAGATCAGGAAAATGGCCGGCTTATCCCCAATGTGAAACCAGAGGATGGCAAACGGTATCCACGCCAGGGGTGACAGAAATCGAAAGAAGTTGAGCATGGGCACAAGTGCCTGGCGCGCCTGAAGATGCTGCCCCAACCATAAGCCAATCGGTACGCCCAGACCCACTGCCAGCACAAACCCGATGGCGACCCGCCAAAGTGAAGCAACGATATCGTTCAGCAGCCGCCCGGCGGTTAATTCTTCCTGAAAGCTTACCAAGACAGAGGCTGGAGAGGGGAACGCATATGCCGGAAACAAATTGAGCGCCGAAATTCCATACCACAGGAGGATCAAACCCAACAAAACCAGAATGGAAGAGAATCTACCTAGCCGTGAACTTACTTTTTGGGTTGATGGTGGAGAACTTTGTCTAGTCATACTGTCTTGTTTTATTCTTAGTTCAGCTTTTCCTGCGTTCTGCCGCAGTTGAGCATCAGTTGCCCCATATAAGGATTAAGGAGTTCTTCGGTTTCGCTTAGCCAGGTGGCACCCTGATTATTGCGTGCCATGGGACAATACTGGTAATACAACGGAGCGGTATTCACCCGAAACGCTTTCACCAGAGCATACATCGCTTCGCTCACCCCTGCCAGCCCCGATCGGGCCTGTTCAATATCGGTACTTTGGCTGATGATGAGCAAATCCGTTTTGAGTTTAGCGGATTGAATGAAATAAAAATCCATCTGCTCCTCCGTCAGTCCCGACATGACCACTTTATTGGTTGTCGATAACAGGTTGGCAACTGCCGACTTTGCTGGGGCCAGACGATCGTTGATCAAAGCTTGGTTTACGGTAAAATAGACTTTTAACCAATCTCGGATCTGATCTTTAACCCTGGGTTCCGCACTAGTGAATAAGGGTAAGGATACAGTGGCAGCCTTGTTCTGGGAATCTGACGCATGGTCTGCTTCATGTCGGTGCTGAGAGCATGCGGAAAGTAACGAGATAACGAGGGAACAAACAACTGCTAACGGATAGCGTTTCATAGACACGAAAGTAAATGTTCTTAACGACATCTTATTAGGGTAGTCTTAGGCATTGCTTTTGTTACCGCCCCAACAGGGCTGCCGAAAAGGGTGATGCTCCATTCGTATTAACCCATTGATCGATAACGAGAATTGTGGACGATCTTCAAACTAGCCCGATTTATTCTCAAGTGCTAACCTGGTCTACAACAACTTATCAACTTAATTTAGTAGCTCATACAAACAAGTATTACCAAGTTGTACTGGATGATTCACTGATCAATTGGTTTTTCGGGAATCGCCTATTGAATTGCTTATAACATCGAAGCCACTGAATGAGCTCATTCAGAAACTATACTAGGATGAAAATAGCCGTTCTACAAACGAATGTCAACGGATTGCTTTCGAGGTATCTATTCAACATGGTGGGTAGCATTGGTAGACATTTGCGGTGCCTTAGCGGTCCGGTATTTTTATGTTAACCAGCAACTGGTTAATATGGTCAAGTAGGATTAGTAGGCTACTGACTTGTCCGATAAGATAAAAGCCTTGATTCATGTAACGTGAAGGCGTTGTAAATTTGTCACCTAATCTTTTATCCTTTTATTCACTTTACAAAACAAAACCAATGGAAAGTAACGATCAAGTCCTGAAAAATCAGGAAACTATTTTGTCCAATCAGGAAACTATCCTCAAAAATCAGGAATCAATCTTGTCGAATCAGGGAACTCTGGATTCTCTGCTAGAAAATCAAAAGACCATTATTCAGAACCAGGACTCCATCCTGGGTAATCAGGGTGGTATTCTCAAAAATCAAGAGGCATTAGACAAGATTCTGGCTAATCAGGAACAGATTCTAAAGTTATTGAACAAATAGTATCTGCATTCCCAGTCCAACAGTTAATCCTTCCAGTTTGAGATGTCTGTTGTCAATCTACATATGACACAAACAGCTCCGGCAAACGTTGGGGCTGTTCTTTTACTGATTCACGTTACTTACATCGTTGCTATACTTGGCGGAGAAAGCGATTTCCTACTACTAATTGTAAAAAGGTAGTGTCTCAGTTTGAATTTTCTTCGGATATTTTTATGATTTGCTCTAAGTCGGTGTCTTCTTGTTGGTGGCGCGCCTTCATTTGTCCAAGTTCTTCTTGTTGGCTCATCAATAATCCGCCTAGACGACTAGCCTGTCTAATTGACAAGTCGGCACTAGCCTTTATCGCATTACAATAGAGGGAGGGTAGCGTATCAATATTTTCATGTGCGAAGACCCGAACAGTACGCTGATTAATTAACAGCGTCTTCCATTCCAGTAAATGGCGTTTTAGTAATTTTATACGGGCACTTAAAAAGGTTTCGGCTTGGTTGGGTTTCATAAGGCTGTTGATTAAGGATGTAGATTAACCTGTCAGTTTAACAACCTGTTGGATGCTCATCGGGCGGCTGGTAAGTCCGGCTTCCATTGCCGGGGTAACGCGCAAAGTCTTATGCACCTTGCAGAAGTTGTAATATTCAAAGTGTAACGCAATCGCATGGCACTGATTCTCAATCTTTTTGCTGAACGTGTTGGTTAACCGTGTAAACCGTCTCATGTGCATACCCATGGTCAGATTTTGCTGTTCGACGTAGGACGTAGAAATGTGTGCTTCATCGGGACGACCGTCAATCACTTTCTTAATCGTGCCCGAACAATCAGCAGGTGAATACCACTTATCGTTGTTTTCGCCCTCTGTAGAGCCGTAAACCTTATTCGGTTGAGTGAGACACTACCCATACCTGGAAGCAAGGAACCGCCCATTGGCTCACAAATAAACTGCGTTTAGGTTTAGTAGTGAACTGTAAATAGGCCGAAACACCCATAGACCCGAGAGCCGCCCACAGAAATATATCTGAGAGGAGTTTCGCGGTTTGTTCTTCAATGGCGGTGGCCACGGGTCTTCTTTATGTTTTAGATTGTCTAATGGAGATTTGATTTAAAAAATGGTAGTGGGTACATACTACGTTTACTGAGCGATAAAGCAATCAGAATGAATTTTCATCTACGCTTTGAAGTACATACAAAAACGACCGCCCTTTTCCACCCTATCCTGACAAAGCCAACACATTCTGACTTGGGAAGACTTAGATAGCTGACCAGTTTTGCTTTACTTTCTACGCTAGTGCGGTTAAACTGACTAACAGGTCGGCTACCCTGGAGTTTAGAAACGCATCCTGAAAATTTGGCAAAGGACTATCGATGACGATTCAGTCCATAGCCTAACTATAATTTATCATTAGGTAAGGCAAATAGGTTAGATGTATGGATGAGTGAAGGAAATCACGTCAATAAAGACAGCTTTAGCTATGTCCGCTTACTAAGCACTTGCTGTTCCTTACGCCTGAGTCAGCAGTGTTTCGTTCTTAAACGGCTCGAGCGTATTTATGCTGATGAACAATTCAGTCCCTCCCAATACAACGCCATTACTCCACGTACCGCCAGCAACCGATAGTGCGAACGAAGAAACCCTGCTTATTCCGCGACTTGAAGAGCAGTTGCACATTGATAAACAGCTTGTTGAAACGAGTCGGGTCTTAATTACCAAGACCGTTCGGGAAGAGCCACAGACAGTTCAGATACCCCTGATCAGCGAGACAATCGAGATTGAGCGAGTCGAACTAAATCAATACGTGGAGGAACCACCCCTTACCCGTCAGGAAGGGGATACGACGATTTATCCAGTGATGAAAGAAGTACTGGTGATTCAGAAACGGCTGATGCTGGTCGAAGAAATTCGGGTTACCCGGCGACAGATCCAAACCCAGCAAACCCAGTCGGTGCCACTCCGCCGGGAAGACGTCCACATCGAACGTATCGATGCATCCTCAGGACGTCCGGCTCCACATGGGCCTTCGTTATAAATCAAGTTTTTTCATTTTTAATTAGTGCTATCATGACCCAACAAACTGTTGTAGGTATATTCGACGATGCTACGGAAGCTCAGCAAGCCGTCGATCAATTACTAAGTAAGGGCTTTGCCAGTAGTCAGGTAGACCTCTCAGCCGCTGTATCTGGTACGTCCAGTGACTCCGATTCATCAAGCCAGGATCGCAATACGAATATCTCCGGAACCCGGACTGAAGACCGTTTCAATGACACAAAAGACACTAGTAGTGGCATTGGCAATTTCTTCAGTAATTTATTCGGGGGCGACGATGAGGAAGATACCCGGAAATACGCCCAGGTAGCCAGTCAGCATTCAGTAGTGACGGTACATGCCGAAACTGAGGACGAAGCCGAACAAGCCGCTGACATTCTGGACGAAGCGGGTGCAATTGACGTAGACGAACGGGCGGCCAGCTACGACAGTCTAACGACGTCCCCTAGTGCGTCTATGGGAGCTGCTTTTACTGATACGTCAGTTACCCCTGCAGCATTAGATACCGAGAGCGATCAGTCTATCAAAGTAATCGAAGAAAATCTGGAAGTAGGCAAACGGACGGTCGAGACGGGTGGAGTACGATTGCGTAGCCGCATCGTGGCCAAGCCCGTTGAAGAAAGCATTCGCCTGCGGGAAGAACGCGTGACGGTTAGTCGCACCCCGGTCAACCGTCCGGCAACGGAAGCTGATCTAACTGCTTTTCAGGAGGGGCAGATTGAGTTGTTTGAGCATGCGGAAGTGCCGGTTGTATCGAAGACGGCCAACGTAGTGGAAGAAATTGCGGTAGGCAAAGCTGTTACGGAACGGGACGAGGTCATCCACGATACCGTTCGCAAGACCGAAGTGGATGTTGAGAATTTAGGTTCGACGAACCAGACGACTGGTACCCAGTCTACGGATCTGGATGACGACGTAACGTATTCGACGAAATAAGCGAAGTAGCTGCCGACAACGGATAGCAAGCCAAACCGGTTTTCTGTCCATTGTCGGCACTTTTTTTAACATCCTTCTCCCAACTTTCTAATGGCTACTACTTTACTTGACCAACTGCGGTCAATCTTCACAACCCCCTCTGTCGCTGATTTGGCTCGCTTGCTGAATGAAGCCAATGCACCAGTTCAAAAAGCAGTCGATGGGTTATTACCCGCTATCGTTAGCGGAGTTGTCAACAGAGCTCAAAGCGATGATGGTGCCGCTACGTTGAACCGTCTGCTGACGAGTACGCCTTTCGATACGGACCCCAGTTTAAAGAAATTAGCCGAAAACGGCACTCATCGACAAAAAGCGGCTGAAACGGGTAATCAGCTATTAAGTGAACTGATACCCAATCAATCGGGGAGGTTGGCAGAGTCGACAGCTCAATACAGTGGCATTAGCCTGGAATCAGCTACTACGTTGACGGGGTTAGTAATGTCGATACTAATGGGTTATCTGCACAAACAGGTAAAAGCCCGAAATCTGACACGCGCGCAACTGGTTGCCTTACTGGCGAGTGAAAGTGATACGGTACGTGGGTTGATTCCCGCTGCCCTGGCCGGATCTATCGGCTGGTTGATTGGAAGTGATACAGGTGCGACAACTTCAGCTAACGTATCACCGGCTCCCGCGATCGGCCCAACGGACCGCGAAACAGAGACGAAAGCCGCTGGATTCCCTCTGTTACGTTGGTTACTCATTGGGTTAGGCTTGCTGATCCTGTTGTTTTTGCTGCTGCGAGGTTGTAATCGTAAAGATGAAAAAACGACAACGACCGGGGCTGACTCAACTAGCTCCATGAGCACGGCAACGGATACAATTGCCAGCGATCTGGATGGGAGCGAGGCCACTCCTCAAGTACGCGTAGGCGTCGATCTGCCGGGTGGGCGCAAGCTGAACGTAGCGGAGAATTCATTCAATTACACACTCGCGCAATTTTTAGCCACCAAAGGCGGACAAGTCCCCAAGGTCTTCACCTTCGATAACCTGACCTTCGAGACCAATTCTGCCCGCATTACGTCGGCAGCCCAACCGAACGTCGATGATCTGATCCAGATTATGCAGGCATATCCAACGCTGGCCATCGGCATTGAGGGTAACACCGACAGTACCGGCGACGATGCGATCAATGATCCACTGTCTGCCGAGCGAGCCGATGCGGTCAAAGCGGCTTTAGTGAACGCCGGGATTGAAGGGCCCCGAATTTCGACGCGGGAACGGGGCGATACTAAGCCAGTCGCTTCGAATCAGACTGAGGCCGGTCGACAACAGAATCGACGTATCGATATAGTCGTCACCAAGTTATAATCTTCACGTACTACCCGATTGTCGTTACGTCAAGAGGTGATCGGGTAGTAACAAGTAGGTACGTAGTTACCGTTTACAACTAAGTGCAATGAATAAATCTCAGCCGTCATTACGAACGACAATCAGTATTGGTGTTGGAATTGTTACGTTCCTGCTCATTCTCTCTTTCGTTGAGTACGAATCGTTAAGCAGGTTGATCTTAACCTTTATCAAAGGGCTGAAGCCTGCTCACTAAGCACAAAAGGTATCCGGCCTGGATCTATTACATAGCTGCTATTTTATATTTTGGCGCGGAGTTTACCCTGACCTACGCCAACCACATGGGCATTCGAATCGAACCGGCTGATAATGCTGTTTACCTGGAACAAACCGAACGGAAGATTTCAGTAGGCGTTATTCCAACAGGACAAAAAGTGGCGCAAGCGAATCAGTAATTCTTGTTTGTAAGTTCACCGATTTAGCTGTGGACTACTAAATTTCCCAATGGGCAATTACTTCGTTCGAGTGCATCTGGGAATTAACGGCTTTCAGACTCGTAGACGTCAAGACTGTATTCTTGTTCAGGCACTGAAATCGGGACGTCTCGAAGCGATTGAACAATCGCAATCATCTCATGACCCAGTCGTCCCTGCTCCTCCAGACTCATCTGGTTATACTGCTGCTGGAGTACTGGCTCCCAAGAGAATAGCTCAGTTTTAGCATCATAAATACCCACTGGTGTATCGCCCGTCGTACTGAAAACCTGGCCCAGGAGATTATCTGCTTCAGCCAGAGTAGCACAGCCAACATGACTGTAAGCATCGTGGTGCAAATAGAGTACTGAAAATCGGTTCATCTTATCGGGCGTTGAGTAAATACTACTTCCTTAAACTCAGGCGAACACATACAGTTCAGGGAAATTAGCTAAGGGGTGCTGAGGCAAATTAGGCGTGCATCTCCTGGCGTGAAAAGTAAGAAGTCTATAGCTGGACACACTCACTTGTCCTTTTGAATGCGTGGCCGTTTGGTACGTTTCGGTTTGGGCTGTGTTGCCGGTACGTCAACCGCCGGTTTTTGTGGTTCAATAGTAGTTTCCATACGTAATTGTAGTCGTTTTTAAAGTATTCACTGATCGGTACTGCTATAGACAATAGCTAATATGTAACGTCACACAAACATCATCTGCTCTGATTTTGTCTCTTCTTGCAAAGATCAAAATCAGAGCAGATAATAAATTGTTATAAAACCACACAAAATTCCTAAGTACGAGGACTGTTTTCAGGAATCTTGCAGGCCCAAAAAGAGAATTCGTTAGCGGTCATAATCAGTAGCTTGTGGATTCGTATTTGTCCAGCCCGATAACCAGTTATCTGCTCCAAAGGCACCCCGATACGCAACGGAGGTCAAGAATGAACTGGTTAGTTTATTTCCTGTTACACTCCCAGCTAACAAGGGTGATGAAGCCTGTGGCAGAAATGTAGGTGTGGTCAGGCTGAACGTAGAACCGTTCAGCAACAGAGCTGGCAGGTCAGTGGGTTGACTGATTTGATTGCTACGTCCACTACCGGTAAAGTAGGTTGTAACCTGGTCGGATGTAAGCACACCAGCCCCTATTGTCGGCGTTAACGTATTGGCAAACACCACCCCTCTGAGATCGATGGTGCCACCGGTCAAACCGGAGCCAGTGCCCATTGATTCCAGTCGCAATCCTTCCGGATAGCCATAAAACAGAGAATTGTAAATGCTGATTGCACTGTTCCGGCGCAGGTATACTGCTGACTTATAAGCACCTGTTCCTTTAGACGTAGCGGTTGTAACAGGCGTAGCACTGAACGCAAAATCACTGATATTGGTAAAAACAGGCGCCGTTTGCGTCAGGGCATTCGCTAACACAACAGCGGAAACATCGGTAGCGACGCTCGGCGTGAAATTTTCCACCTCAAATCCATTGGAACCCGATACATCTGCTACGTCCGGATCACGTAGGGAAACACCAAACTGGACATTGCCAACGTATCCCCAATCGACACTCCAGTTGTCGTCGAAACTGCGGTAGGCAAACAGATTTTTCAGATTAGCCGAACCGCCGAACCAGGAAAACGCGTCCCCACCGCTGTACGAAACCTGAATATGATCGATGATCGTACCCGATCCTACGCCATACAAGGTCAAGCCGCTAAACCGAGATGCTGGCGTGGTAGGCTGTAGCGCGCCCGCGTATTCAATCCGTACGTATTGCAATGTACCTGAGTTATCCAAAGGCTCAGCATAGGTTTCAACCGTGCCGCGCACGCCATTGGGATTAGCCGTTGTACCCAACTGGTTAATAGGCCCTTTGCCAATCAGGAATAAGCCACCCCAATCGCCGTAGTTACGTTGGTTAACCGGTTTGGCCGACGTAAACACAATGGGTTGCGCGGCTGTACCTGCGGCCACTATTTTTCCTAAACGCTCAATAATCAACGTACCTGCCTGATTGGTGCCTAACGGGTCCAGCTCGGGCCCTGCTCCTTTAATAACCGTTCCTGGCTCGATGGTCAGGGTATATTTAGCCGGAATGTAAACCATTCCACGGAGCAGGTAAACCGTATCCTTTTTCCATGTCAGGTTGGCAAAGGTTGTTCCGCGCACCTCCTTCACTGGCTTTATATTAGGAAGACTAACCGTAAACGAACCCTGACTTTGAGCCGTCTGACCACTGGCTGTCACCGAAACGGGACCACTAACGGCTCCAGCCGGTACAACCACCACGATGCGCGTATCTGTAGCCGATACAATAGTGGCTGTAACACCCCCAATGGTAATTGTATTACTACCCGGATCGGTGCTGAAGTTGGTTCCCGTGATGGCCATTGTACTACCAACCGGAGCAGAAGCCGGGTCAATACTAGTGATGCTGGTTACAGGAACCGGCGTAACGATCGAATCGTCGGTTGTTTTTTTACAGGCGACAATTCCCGCCGATATGCTTCCCAAAAAGAGAAACGCGATGAGCAAATGTTTGAATGTTTTCATACGTTGTTTTTAGAAAAAATGTTGTTAATAAATCAATACGTATCATTAGAAATAAAAAACAGTTAATTCAGATCCGTATAAGTAAAGAGTTTCGATCAAGATTGCTTTTTTTGGTAATTGTACAGATTTACGTAACGAAGCGATACTTCTGAACTAGATTTATTAGAAATCCAATTGTACTAATTATGCCAATGCCAATGCACAAGGCAAGCACTGGAGTTGTTTTTAAATTGATGCTTAATGCGAATAAAATAAAATTGCTTACCAGTAAGTAGAATAACGTATTCATACCAATAGGCAGCAATGACGTAATGACGATTGATTTTTTTTCGAGCCAGTTTGTGGCTAAAAAGTATACGTACAATATTCCTGAGGAGCCTACTATCCAATAGATAGAAGGTAAAAATCGTAAAGGAATCTCGTGGTTTGTTACGTAGTAAATGACAAACATTCCACTGCCAAGTACACTTAACAGAAAAATAAACCACTGAAAATCAATCCTGTATTTCGCGAAATAAAGACCAATTAAAAAAGCGGGCAGGTATTGAACAACCGGAAAAATAATGCGGTCTCTATCGCCAATAAATAAATCAAGCGGATAGGGGACTGCCAGGGTACGAGGGAGAAATAACAGGATGGCTACACAAATACATACTGTAATAACAGCAAGAGTTATTGAATCGACTAGCTTTCGAAAGAAAGGAAGAAATAAAAGAACGAGAACCGTAATCAAGAAAAAGGCGAGCAAAAATTCTGAATAAAAAGGGATTTCTATAAAGAAAACAAGTTTTAGTAGATTAGCCCACGAAAACACGTAAGGGTATCCGCTAAAATGTTCGCTTAGGAATAGTAAAGAAGCAATAGCCGATAGATAATATCCAACTAGCGTTTTTAAAGCAGTTTTAGCTATTTTCTTGCGAACCGCTTCTGATTTATTTACCAGGTAAGCACCATAAAAAACATAGCCAAAACAGAAAAAGAATCCTGAAAAAGTGATGAGGTTTACACCGACTGAAAATAACCAGAACATTCCTTTGGGCTGGCTTAATAATTGAATAGAATGGGCCAGGATCATCCCGATCACCAGAAAGGATTTCATGTAATCGATGGATGTATGGCGTACAGTCATAATTATATCAGCATTTAATTAAATCACTACGTTGGCAAAAGTTTAGGTTGATAAAAGCACGTAGCACAATTCCTCAACGTATCGAATCAACCATCGCTTTTGGCGGATGCCGTAAGTACGGATTGGGCGTAGGGAAGCGGCTTATGATTTCGTTCTGTTGACGAGCTGCATTTTCGGCACAGTTCAAGGTATTGATCAGCAATACGTTCGATTGGGAATCTCGTTTTCACGATTCGGACCGCATTGGTTGATAGCCGTTTATACAGCGTCTGGTCCGAAAGGAGTTTATCGACTCCACCAACAATAGCATCAATTTCGGTCACGTCGACGAGCAGGCCCCCGTCTTCAACAACCCAGGGAACTGCGCCACTAGCCTTGCCTGCTACGACCGGAACGCCGTAGCTCATGGCCTCGGCTAAAACCATTCCGAACGATTCTTCCAACGATGTATGCAGCAATAGGGTACTTTGCGCGACGTTCTTCAGTACCTCCGCATGGGGCGTTTGGCCAAAAAGCACTACGTTCGGAACACTATGTTGCTGACAGAAAGCATCGGCTTCGGCTCCCGGCTCAAAGGCGGTTCCAAAGGCCCACAAGAGGGTATCTGGATGAAGCTGCTGAATTTTCTTAAAAGCCAGCAGCGCGTTTTTACTGTTTTTTCGGTCATCCCAACCGTTCACCACCATACTAATGATTGGTTGCTTC
Source organism: Spirosoma profusum (assembly GCF_014699005.1). Lineage (GTDB taxonomy): Bacteria > Bacteroidota > Bacteroidia > Cytophagales > Spirosomataceae > Spirosoma > Spirosoma profusum. Next base: position 224,510 of record NZ_JACWZY010000008.1, on the reverse strand, counting down.
GGCGGTGCTACGTTGTCAGCTTTAGCCGGGGTAAATACTGGGTTTGGAACAACCGTTACTGGCTCCTTCACCCATTTCTGAACCGACTCTGCCATGTAGGGCGAAACGGCCGTAAACCACCGTCCCCGCCGAAACGCGTACCGAGCCATGAGCAGCATGAAAAACCGCTCCAGGGTTCGCACATAGCTAAAAATGGTTTGTGCATTATCGTGTACGGTGATGAGCGCATCGGGAGTATAAGCCAATGCGGCCAGGGCAAACTCATACGTCCAGTGCGCGTGCACTACATTGGGTTTGTATTGCTGAAGCACGGCCAATATCTGCTTGCGCTCAAACCGATAAAAGTCAGCCGTCCGACCGGGGCGTTTGCCATTCGGGCGAAAGGTATGTTTACGGCTCGGGACCACTACGTAGGTTAGCTGCTCATCTTCGTACACAAAAGGCGGCTCATCGTCAGCGAGTTTAGGGTCAGTAGTAATCGCCAGTACTTTGTGACCCCGTGCTACGTATTCATGAATGAGGTTCGTAATCAGGGGGGCGCCTTCACGGCCTTTGGGATACGTAGTGAGCCGCTGCCGGGTGGATTCCGACAGTATCTCATTTGTGGCAATGGCACCTAAAACGGCAATGTACATGGCTACTTTTGATTAAAATGGTTGAGTCAGTCGATGAGCAAGCTGGCGGTGAAAGCCAGACGGGCACTCTGCTCGAGCACTGGATAGTAATATTTCTGAATGATGCGGTTAATCTTGGATTCCCAATTCTGATGCTGGGCAAATCGGTAGGCATTCTGCCCCATTTCAATTCGCTCATCCTCATTTTGATACATCCAGGTTATTGCCTTCGCCAGTTGTAAAGCCACCTCTTCTGGTTCGGTAACGGGCACCCGAATGCCGGTTGTCTCGTCGACTAATTCGGCTTGTCCGTGTAAATCCAGCGTCACAACAGGCAGTGTAAACGCCATGGCTTCCATTAACTGAGCGGGGCCGGTATCGCGCAGGCTTGTAAACAGAAAGACGTCGGCTTTGGTATAGTAATTTTTCACCTGTTCGTAATTGACTTTACCGACCCAGGTAACGCGATCTGCCAGGTTGTATTTGTCGATGTATTCGGGCACGTACTGTCCCATTTCTCCATCGCCTACAATGGTTAAATGAATAGGTAATTGGGCATCAACTTTGCTCAATCCATGTAAGGAAAGCTCAAGTGCTTTACGAGGCATCAAGCGACCCACCCACACTAATTCTAACGTAGCATGAGGGGCACGGTAAATCGGTTGGCTTGGGATAAAGCTCCGGCCAATTCCACCAAATTCTTTCTCAACAGCCTTTTTCCGGCCCAGCGCATGAATCATCTGGAGGGTGTCTTCATTCCAGGCCAGTACGTAGTTGGCGTGGCGCACCGACTGATAGCAACCGGGATTGAAATGTAGCATAAGCCCGCTCACCCAGGATCGCATTTTTTCCTTTATCCAATAGTTTTTAAAATAATGACGCATGGATTCGGGGGCCTCCTGACCACCGCCCACCGGCCCGTAAATGAACGGGCGCTTCAGGCGGTACAGAAAACTACCGAGTTGAAGACTGGTGTAACTGACGTGGTGAACTAAATCGAAGGGCTGTTCTTTGCTCAAAGTCAACGCTACCTGTAACGTAGCCCATTGCCAATACAGGTAATGAAAATACATACCCAAAAGGCCCCATTTAACAGCCTTATCAATCCAGCCGGGTACTGTGACATACACAAACGTCAGGTTGGGTTGCGGAGACGCTTTTAGAGCCTTCTCAATTTCTGCCTTACCAATCGTTCGGGTCAAGCACCAGACCTGATAATCCTGCTTACTGACGATAGTAGCGTAATGCCAGCCATTCCCTTCCTCGGACCCTAAATTCGGGACGCAGGCATAGGCAGAGATCAGTATTTTTTTCATAACGTTAGGGAGTAATAAATCCACGCTTTGAGCAATGGAGCAACGAAACGGGTATTCATGAATAGCTCATTTCTTTATTCTTATGATTGACTTTCAAATGATTAGCCAGGAATAAAGCATGCGCTACGATGGTCAATGTAGGATTGGCATGTCCACCGGTTGGGAAAATAGAGGAGCCAGCTACGTACAGATTGGTCAGTCCATATACTTTGGCGTGCCGATCGACAACACCCGTTTGAGGATCGTCGGACATTCGAGTCGTACCGATGTGATGCGATGCCGAATTATACGTATCAATACGTTCCTTCAGGTATTGGCGCAGGTCGGCTTCCACGTAGCGAATCTCCCCCAAATTCTTCGTCCTGAATTCCTGAACAAACAGTGTATGTGTGTCCACAATGGACTCGATATCGGCTTCCAGAAACGCTAGTTGTGCCTCGGCTCTGGGCATCCCGAACGCGTCTTTCTGTGAACTGGATAAGCAAATCCGGCTCTCCCGATTGGGGGCCTGTTCCGCCTGAAAGTACAACCCCCAGTAGTCGTTACGTTTGGAGGGAAGCAGGTAAGGTAACCGACGTTTCGCCATGCGTTGCAAACCCAGCTTAATCAGGTCGGGAATCTCGAAAAACCCGTTTTTTGCTACGTTAACGGCATGTTCCTTTAATGAAGGCAAGAGCTCTTTTCCCTTACTGACGACGCGGTTTATTGACTTTTGGCTCAGAATAGACAGAACAGATTTCGCCACGAAACGAGATGAAAACAGTACGTCCCGGTGGCCGTTGGTTGTATTGGCGTGATACAGGAAAAATATGGTGTTCAGAAGTTTATGTGCTTCCTGAGTCGGTTCGGGAAACCACCAGCGTCTGCGGCAATACACGCCACCGTTATCTCGCTCAAAATCGGCCATTAATTTGGCTTTATCATACAATTTGACTTCCGCATAAACACCGCTGAAATGCACCATGTAATACCGCCCGACATTATCGTGCTGATTGCCAAGGCCGGTTGGATAGCGGTCAGTTGTAGAGGCTAGTAATAGACGGGCGTTTTCGATCCCACCTGTTGCCAGCACAAATTTGTTGGCCTTGACCGATAGCGTAATACCGCCCAATGACACCGTTACGTGGCTAACTGTACTGCTATCATTTTCCGTTTTGAGAGCTAGTACGTGCGCATCCATCAAAACATGGATGTTAGCACTATTTTCCAAAGCTGCCCGGTATGTTTTGCCGAAATGAACGGGCGGACTCCAGCGTTCCAGCGGATAAGATACTAGAGATTCCGAATCCAGTCCTTCCAGTATTTCCCGTTTGCTGTGGGGAAAGGCGGCTTGCGCATCGAACTCATAACGGCCAATCTGGCATAGTTCAGCGGCCTTCTGGTAGTGAGGAAGCAGGTCATCGTAAGAGATAGGCCAGCCACTATCCGGTACCCAGGAACGGGCCTTGAAATCAATAGGTTCGAACGGGATACAACGTCCGCCCCAAGCCGATGAGGTGCCCCCGAATTGCCGTCTGCGGTTCTCTTCCAAAGACTCATGCGAGCCTGCTGGTGAGACGCTTCCCCGGTATAAATCCTGGTTAGCGATGGTTTCTGTCCAACTACCACCGGTCAGCATCAATACACGTAGCGGTGAGCCATCCAGACTGAGCGCCATCGAAATAGCCGCCGGACCGCTACCAACGATACAAATGTCCGCTGTCAGTGTTTCTCCCTCCTGGAACGTATGTTTCGTGATGATCATGATAGTAATTGGTTAATTTTAGGCAAAGCCGAAGCCAGGCTGGATACGTAGCGTAATGACTCGGCGTTATGGGCCAGGTGCACGGGGTTACTCGTGCCAAACAGCACGACGTCGGCTTTCTTCTGAGCCAGTACAGCCGCAATCAGTAGCTGCACCAATGTCATATCGGCTAGCCCAGTGAGTTGCCGAATAGCGTCTGCCTGACGATCAAAAACTGATTGCAATGATTTGTAAGATTGCAGTGCCTGATTGGCAACCACCGGAATACGGTTGGCGCGGCACAGGGCGATTATCGCGTCAGATGCATTGTCTTTCCACGTAATAGCCGTTTGCACCAGATCAACCTGTCCACTACGTATGCCCGCTTCGACAACCCGAACATCGTTGGTCGATACACCCGTATAACGAGCCAATCCTTGCTGCTTAATCCTCGCCAGCCCATCCCAGGAATCGGCATCAGCGAGATCATCCCAGCTTGGTTCGTGCAGCAACAGCGCGTCGGCAGCTTCGACACCCAGCCGTTTGTTGCTTTTCTGGACACTGTCAATCAGATAGGCTGCTGTGTAATTGCTTTTAGCGCCTGCACGCTGCTTTATTTTTTTGCCAATCTGGTTCAACGGAGAAAGCCAGCCGGGCGTATGCACACAAGGTAATCCGGCTTTCGTCATGACAAAGAAGGGAAAGCCCGTCTCTTTCAGACACTTGCTAATCAGCCGTTCGGAATCACCGGAGCCGTAGAAATCAGCGGTGTCGATCAGGTTAATGCCCCGCGCATTTGCTATCGTCAGAAAGTCCATAAACGTATCAGACGACATTCGGCTACCCAGCGAGGCAACTCGACTGGTTCCGATACCTACCTGCGATAGCTGGTCTACTGTAATCATGTGATAAAGCGTTTACGTTACGTTCAGATTAGGTTGGTAGTCAGGTAGTCACGCCCGTTTCAGGGCGACTGGCTCCTCGGAAATATCTCCGAGTACAGCCGGGTATAACTCATCAATAAACTGGCGAACTTTCGTATCCCACAACTGCGTCTGGGCAAAAGCGTAACCCGCCTGACCCATCGCCAATCGTTCGTCAGGATGCGCCCACATCCATTCGATAGCTCCTGCTAAATCCGATACGACCTGTTCTTTGGTCTTTACGGCCACCCGAATACCGGTTTTGTCATTGACTAATTCAGCTTGTCCGTGCAAATCCAGCGTCACGATGGGCAACGAATAAGCCATTGCTTCCAGCAACTGATGCGGACAGGAATCGCGCAGACTCGTGAAAAAGAACACATCCGATTGCTCGTAATAGTCTTTCACTTCCTGATACGATACGTGCCCAACCCAATTGACCCGGTCTTTTACATTGTATTTTTCAATGTATTGGGGAACCTGATCGGCCATTTCTCCTTTTCCGCCCACGATGGTTAGCTCAACGGCTAACCGGGGATCAACTTGACCCAAGGCTTCGATTGTCAGTTCCAGTGCTTTACGAGGCAATAGCCGCCCTACCCATAGTAGCTTTAAAACTTTACCGGGGTAATGCGGAAGGGATGTATCGGGTAAAAAAGAACGACTCAAGCCCGCATCCCAAATCCGGTCGATGGGGAGATTCGGGCGTAGTTTACGTGCCAGCGCAAACGTATCTAAGTTGGTCACAACCAGTCGGTCCGCTGTCTTTACGGATTTGTAAAAACCCGGATTGACGTACTGGAGCAACGTACTGATTCGGTCGCGCATCAACTCCCTGGACCAATACACGCCGAAATAACTTTTCAGTGCTTCGGGGGCACGCTGTCCACCGCCAACCGGACCAAAAATGAACGGTTTACGAAGTTTGTAGAGAAAACTGCCGAGTTGAATGCTTCCATACGTAACGTGATGCACAAGATCGAAATCCAGCCGCTGATTCAGTTTGCGAGCCCGTTTCAGAGCAGCCCATTGCCAATACACGTAGTGGAAATACATCCCAATCAGGTTGGCGTGACAGAACCGATCTACCCACTCGGGCACCGTTACGTAGTGGACCGTCAGGTTTGGGAAGAAGCCGTTGGCCAGAATACCGTCAATAGATGTTTTGCCATCCTTTTTGGTTAGGCAGTGCACCTCCAGATTGTTCGTACTCAGGGTAGTGGCGTACGTCCAGCCCGTCCCTTCTTCAGAGCCGTGGTTGGGTATGCAGGCGTAGGCCGAGAGCAATACTTTTCTCATGAGATTAGAGCGGTTTCATTATCCGGACCTTGCGCAGGAGAAAACCCGTGCAGATTCGAGCGACATCGAAGCAGAAATAAAGCACTTTAGTCTTGGAATGGTCGATGGCAAATCGGTAGCGAACTTTGAGGTTCGTTGGCGACTTAATGGACGTAAATCCTTTAATAAAATCCCGCAGACTGATTTGCTTTTCTACCTGAATACCAGTTGCCTGAACGTATTCATATACTACGCTCGGTACGTTGACAATCAAGCGATAACCCGCCTTTCGTGCCCGAACCGAAAACTCAATGTCGGACATGTAGTGGATGTAATTTTTTGAATCGTACAGACCAATCTTATCAAAAACTTCCATTGGAATAAGTGTTCCACGACCCGGAAGCGAATGCGATTCAAGAAAAGACGTTCGGGTGGCCAGTTCGCGGTAGCTGCTGTGATAATCTTCCGATAGGTGGTGTCCGCCAGCGGTATACAATTCAAAAACGGCACCGGCATATTCCAGTTTATCAGGATTATCGCTATCGACACTGGGCGAGCCGATCAAACACGGCTTGTGTTTGCGGTAAGCATCCAGCATGGTTTGCAAATAATCGGGAGCCACACGCGTATCATCGTTGAGGGTCAGCACGAAGTTTTCCTGCCGTTTATCCTGCGATTTCTGTACGTAGCGAATTCCCCAGTTGGTGGCTTCAGTCCACCATAGATTGCCATCTCCTTTCAACACCACTACGTTCGGAAACTCTTCCTCAATCATCAGATCAGTGCCGTCGGTCGAGCCGTCGTCCACCACAATTACTTTAACATTCCGATACGTCTGAGCCGCTAAACAGGCCAGGCATTGGCGGGTGTATTCTCTCCGGTTATGAACGGGAATGACGATATTAATCATAGCGATGTGTGGATTTATAAATGGGTAATTCTGGAGTGCTTTCGTAGTTATCCAGTTCGAGAACTTCCTCGGTTTCTAATTGATTGACGTCCGGCTTTTTGTAGGCGTAATACATCCCTACGCCCACAAATCCCCAGAAAAAAACCGGTAGCTGGTAGGAAACGGCGTAGACTAATCCGCTGACAATGAAACCAAATAGAACGGTCTGTTCCAGAGAGAACGTAGCGTTTCGACGGTACATCACCCATAGTGTACCCAGTAAAATCAGCAGATTGATAGCTAGACCGACCGCGCCGTAGTTGTACAACATGTCGATATATTGCGAGTGGATAATGGTGCCCTTCTCAGGAAAATCTTCATTCTCCATGATCTCGCCCCGGTCATAGCCTACGTAGCGCCAGCCCAGCACGGGTTTGTCCGGAATCAGACTGAGGTAATATTCCGATTGCTCCAGCCGCCAGCTACCCGTGTTATCTTCTTTAGGATCGAGAATACCACTGATGTTTTCCCAGAGCGCGTTCATTTTATTGCCGGGTAACATCGCCAGCAGCGGAGCCAGCAAAATCAGTAGCACCGTTAACGTAGCAACCGTCTTTCCAAGCGGAAATCCACCCGTTGAGAGTTTGCCCATCAACGACAGGCCAGCGACGACTCCGATGGTCACCACAGCCGCTGAAATCACAGATCGGTGCAACAGAAACACGATGAACACGAAGGTGAACAGCATCAACAGGAAATCCATAATTCGGCGCTCCTTCAGGTATGACACCAAATAGTACAGGAATGGAATGACCAGATACAGCGCTTCGTTCGAGGTAACCGAACGGCTTTCAGAGGTCAGGTTATAGCTAAAAATCTGCCCCAGAAACAATTGATTGATCACGTAGAAGGCAAAAATCAGGTAGACTGCATACTTGATTTTTAGGATACCAGCCCGCGAAGCCACTACGTATCCCAGCAAGGCCAGACCGCAGTACGCAAATCGTTTGATGACGAAATACGAATACACGAACTGCCCGTATTCGTGCCTGGATTCGAGTACCAGCCCAATAACGCCCAGCGCTACTAACCAGGCTGCTACCTTATAAATAGGAGGCTGCCGGAAGTAAAAAATAAACAGGGAAACAATGCCGATCAACGTAACACCGCTGACCGCTTTGTCGAACAGCTGATTCAGGGCATTTCCCCCGTAGATCAGGGCGCTCATCCCGAACAACAGGATAAACAAAGCAATTCGATAGCTCCAGATTATCATGTAGTTGGGGTTAAAATGGCAACCGCAGGAGCTGGCTCCCAGACAGTTTGACTATAGAATGAAATCAATTTTTCCAGGTTAGCCTGGTGGTTGAACGACGAAGCTGCGTGGGTAGCCTGTGCTTTGGCTAATTGTTCCCGCTGGTCTGCCTCGAAATAGCGGGCCACTTCGCTGGTCAGTTCTTCGACGGTTGTTCCCTGCAACGTACCAAATCCTTCCGGCAACATTTCAGGAATGCCACCTACGGGCAAAGCCAGTACGGGAGTGCCAACGGCAAAGGCTTCGACAATGGAGTAGGGACAGTTGTCATTAAGGGCAGTGTGAATGTATAGATCACTCTGACCCACAAATTTCCAGGGAGCTTCCTGCCGACCGAGGAACGTAACGTAGTCCGTCAATTTCAGTTGCTCGGCCAGTTGTTTGTACTCGGCTAGTTTTGGTCCGTCGCCAATCAGGCACAGGTGAAAATTGTTAATACCTCTTGCGTGGAGTTCGTGACCAATCTGAAGGAGAAGTTTCTGGTTTTTACGTTCGTCCATGTAGCCGACGTTGGTAATGACCAGCTTGGTCGACGTTAAACCGCCCGCGTCTTCCTGGCGATTGAATACCCCCAGTCGTACGGTGTTACGTAGAATTTCTTTGTTGATACGTGTCGGTAACAGATGTTTCGATTTTGTATACGTGTAGTTCGATACGAATACGTAGTTATGGATGAAGGAAAACAGATACGTGTACCAGTCTGTCAGCCGTTTGGTGAATGCCGGTTTTAAGGCAAACTGCTCAACCAACTCCCGAACCGGATCATCGTTAAAATGGCAGGTTAGTAGAATGGGTACACGACCACGTAGCGCCAGATAAGCCGCTACGCCCGACCGAGGGTCCTGCGCGTGAATGATATCGATGTTGGATTGGCGAAGCTTTCGAACGGATAGGTACAACCCCGTGAAGTACGCAAACTCATCGTACGCTACGTGAAAAGCGCCACCCATTGGTCGCATGATACGTTTCAATACCCCCAGACTTTTACGCCATATTGTAGGTGTATGTGATGCATCGACGGTATGAACCCCCATACCGGCACCCACCAGATCACTGGCCAGCGTTCGGCAGTAGGTAACCACACCCGAAGGTGAAGCAGGAACCAGATAGGTAGCAATCAGTACGTTCATAGAGTCGTTTATTTATGCATGTATCGGTAAAGCCGGAGCGTTAAAATCGTCTCGGGCCGTTTGCGGAAATTGTTCACCAGACTATCCAGCGCGGCTTCCGCATACAGCAGGAAGTTGTAGAATCGATTCTTACGTTTCGAGGTCAGTTGCTCTAGCGTGGCTCGCATGGACCAGACCAGGAACATGATAAAGCCGTATTTGTCGCCGTGGTTGTTTTGAAAGACACGTCGTTCGTTACGTACCCGGTAATAATTTTTCCAGGCACCTGGCCACGGGATACCATCCCGATCTACCGAAGGTGGGTGAAACAGTAAGGCGGTCGATACAGTAACCACCGGGAAGTTCATCTTCAAAGCGCGGGTCATGTACTCAAGCTCGTCTCCCCAGATAAACAGTTTCTCGTCAGGAATTCCGATAGCCCGGACCACTTCCGAACTAATCAGGGTCCCGTTGAAAAACGAGGCCACTCCGTAAACCAAATCAACTTTGGTGATGTCGGCCACCTGACGATACAATTGATTGGGTCTATCCACATAAAAAGCCAGTTCGGCTTTATCTTCGATATTGATAGAGACGCAATTCTTAATGCAGGGCCCCAGGTTAGGTGACGCGAGCAAGTTCTCAAGGGCTTGTGGCTCAGGAAGACAATCATCGTCCATGCACCAGATTCGGTCGTACCCGTCATCGAACGTCCTGGCAATTCCGGTTGCAAATCCACCCGCTCCGCCCAGATTGGGCTGTGTCACAACTATTACGTCCGATCGTTCATTGAGCCATTCGTGCGTGCCGTCCGTGCTCCCATTATTAATCACATAGATTGCATCGGACTGGTGCGTTTGCGCATGCAGACTCCCCAGACATTTTTTCAGGTCGCTAAGGCGGTTATATGTCACGATCAACGTGGCTATACGTTCCATAATTTCGGTTTGAACAGAGTTGATAACCGACTTTTGCTAAATCGAATAGCTTCCCGTAGGTAAGAGAGTTTGACTACTTCCACGCCTTTGTAACGCAGGTAAGCATAAAGAGAAAAAACGACGAAAGCCTCTGTGATGACCCACGAACTGGCCACGCCAACGTAGCTAAAGCGTTGAATGAGTAAAGCGTTGAGCGACAGGCTCACAACAGCCCCAATGGCTGAAATGCGAAAAAAAGCTTTGTCCATACGTAGGCTAAGCATGGTATGAACGCCAAATAAGTTGTTAAGCCCCAGTGTAATAGGTAGTAAGGAAACAATCCGCAGTACAATAACAGCATCATCGAATCGGGTGCCGTAGAACAGGGAAATGAATAGGGGAGCAATCAGCCACAGTCCCGCCGATATCAGTATCATCAATACGGAAACCGGAAAAAAGATAGTCCGCACAACCGTCAGCCCCTTGTCTTCGCCTTGCCCAAACGCATTCGCGACAATCGGGAAAAAAGCCTGATTTAAAGCCAGTGATACAAACGCCTGGGCGATTCCTACAATGCGGGTTCCTGCCGAAAAAATGCCGACGTTATAAGCCGAGCTGAAAATGCCGAGTAGAAAAATATTCGACCCAGCGTAAACGGTTGCGACAACAGAAGTAAAAAATAGCGTGCTATCGTCGCGAAAACGCTTTAGCATCTGAGCAACTGTTGGCAAACTAAACGTAATACGAAACCACTTGACCGCTACGAAAAAAGCTACGAAGCTAACAGCCACCTGCGACAGGCTAAGCGACAGATTCTGGTAGATGTAATCGTCGGGTTTTCGGATGAAAACAAAAACCGTCAGTGTCAGCAGGACTTTGATAATCGTGTTAAATAGCGCAACCCGGCCCAGTTTTTCCATTGCCTGATACAGCCAGACGGGGAAGAATACGATGCCAATGCTACCAACGTAGGTGCAGATGTGTAGCCAGAGATGTGACCGAAACTCAGGCACAAAGGATGCGATACTCCCAAAAATGAGCGTTGATAACACCCAGAGCAGCGCTTTGCCAACAATTACTTCACTGAAAACCCGATTCGTTACGTCCTGATTGGTCCGGTCAGCCGCAATGGCACGTACAGCAGCCATATCGAAACCGTAATTGATCAACAATGTGAAATACGCGACGAAAGCCAGCGAGAAGTTGAGCAGTCCCAGCCGTTCCGGTCCGATGATACGTACTACGTAGGGAACCGTAAGCAGAGGAAGCAGCATGTTGACCACATGCACACTGAACAGCGAAGCCACATTGATGGCGAACCGCTTCATGATGGGCTTCGACAACGCTGACTGCTTATTAGTAGAAGCCGTTACGTCCGCTGCCTTGATGGACGTACTAGCCTCTCGAAGCGAGTCTTTCGATACGTCGAACAGGCCCGATTCCATTTCCTCTACTGCAGCTACCTCTTTACTCAGCATAAATCGAACGTATTAGGTTTAATGTGGTAGCGTTCAGGCTGTTGCCACGCCAAAGTAGACGCACTCCAAGGGTTCTATTCCCGTAGCTTCCAGCCGGTGTAATACGCCCGCCGGTATGCGGACAAAAACGCCTTGCTGCAAGAGAATGGCCTGGTTACCAACCGTATAAATGCCTGTGCCTTTCAGAAAGAAAAAACATTCTTCCATCGTCGGGTGGGCATGTAATTCACAATAATCTGTCGACGAAAATTGCCCATAAGCCACCTGTGTTACGTTGGTGGGTGTATCGTCGTTCCGAAGAAAAACTTGCTTACTACCTTGAGCGTGAGCCGTTAACTCGCGCTCAAGGTGTTTTAGGGAGGCCGTGATACGTTCCATTACGCTTCTACAGGCTCCAGAACTTTTTGCTGGATCTGTTCAAAAATCCAGGCGTATGTTTTTTCAACTCCCTTACGTAGCGGAATAGATGGTGCCCAGCCCAGTTTTTCCTGAATCAAATGATTGTCGGAATTACGGCCCCGCACGCCCAATGGACCCGGAATGTTATTGATCGTCAAGTTTTTACCGGAAATATCGATGACCATTTTCGCGAAATCATTCAGCGAAATCATCTCTTCAGAGCCAATGTTGACCGGACCCGAAAAATCGGAATTCATCAGGCGTCGGATACCTTCAACGCACTCATTCACAATCAGGAACGAGCGAGTTTGCTTGCCATCTCCCCAAATTTCAATGGCATCACCATCACTGGCATTCGCCACTTTACGACATACGGCAGCTGGTGCTTTTTCACGGCCACCATCCCACGTTCCCTGAGGTCCGAAGATGTTGTGAAAACGGGCAATACGAACTTCGAGACCGTGGTTCTTCTGGTAAGCCAGAAATAGTCTTTCCGAGAAAAGTTTCTCCCAACCGTACTCACTGTCGGGAGCCGCCGGATAGGCTGAATCCTCTGAACATTTCGGATTGTCAGCGTCAAGTTGATTATATTCAGGATACATACAGGCCGACGACGAATAAAAAATGCGTCGGACACCTTTGTTTTTGGCCGCTTCCAGAACGTTCAGGTTGCAAAGCACCGAATTGTGCATGATGGATGCGTCGTTCGTACCCGTGAACACAAACCCCGCGCCCCCCATGTCGGCGGCCAACTGGTAAATCTCATCAAGATCATCCGTAACGACTTCGTCCGCTACGTTCGGGTCTCTCAAATCGCCGATGATGAACTCGTCGGCGTTGTTGTTATCGTACTCATTTTCTTTAATGTCGACTCCACGGACCCAATATCCTTCCGACTTAAGCCGGTTAATCAAATGGCCTCCAATGAAACCACCACCACCACAGACAAGCGCTTTTTTCATAAATTATTTTTATTTGACTGTTGAGAAAACTTCTTTCAGGTTGAGGAAAATAAACAGAGGTATTACCTCTAAATAGCGTTTGTACAGACGCTTAGGCTCGGTCATGAGCCGGAAAAACCACTCTAGCGAGAGCTTCTGCATCCAACCGGGGGCCTGAATAACCCGATCCGTATGGAAGTCGAAAGCGGCACCGACCGTCACGATAAAATTTACCTCGGTCCACTTTGCCAGTCGCCGGGCAAACCGTTCCTGTTTGGGGGTGCTAAGCCCGATCCAAACGATGTTGGCGCCGGAGCGGTTAATGGTTTCGGCCAGTTGCTGAAACTCGCTGTCGGTCATGTCCCGAAAGGGGGGGCAATACGTACCGACTACACCATGATTGCCAAACTTCCGACCTACGGCCGCTTTCAATTCATCGGCAACTCCCTCTTTTCCTCCGCAGAGAAAGTGCTTGATGGATGAATTCGCGCTGTCTTCAAATACCTGTTTGAAAACATCTGGGCCGTAACAACGCGTCATGCGTTTGGCACCTTTCAATTTCCCAATCCAGACGCCGGGCATGCCATCTGGCAGGTTCCAGTAGAACGAATCGAGCACTTGTTTGAAGTCGGGCTCTTTAAATGCCGTGACCAAACCATGCGCACCGGTCGCACTGATGCACTTGTTATCGCGTGGCCAGCTTGAATCGCAACGCCACAACAGGCCATTTACAGCCGCTTCCAGCCCAGCATCGTAAAGAGTGACGTCCAGTACTTTGGTCATAGTTTTTTAATTCGCTGATTTTTAAATTCTTACCAGGCGTTCTTATTGCCATTTACAGCCGCTTTAACCGTCCACCAGCAGATTGTTGCATCCAGGCGGGTCGATTGACGTCGGATATACAGGTGGTCGTAGCGTACCCGAATCTGCATTTTGTACAGTTCGTCGGTTTCACCACGGGCTCCCCGCGCCTGCGCCAGTCCCGTAATACCGGGACGTACCGTGTAGCGTTCGCGATAGCCGGGTAACGTATCCCAGTGTTGAGCATCCAACTGAAGTGGGTGCGGACGAGGCCCCACAACACTCATGTGGCCAGCCAGTACGTTCAGGAATTGGGGCATTTCATCAAGACTCGACTTGCGTAGAAACCGCCCAAGCCGAGTGACACGCCGATCATTATGAGTCGCCTGAATGAAAGTGGCACTAGACTCGTACGTCATCGTCCGGAATTTCAAACACGGGAACACCCGGCCATTTCGGCCTGTGCGCAGTTGAACAAATAGAGCGGGTCCTTTTGATCCTAACTTAATCAATAGAGAAAGTAGGGGAATAAGCCAAATCAATATAAAAATTGTTACTAAGCCGGCTACAAGCACGTCGAATGCGCGCTTTGCAAAGCCAGAGAGCAGCCATTTTGGTGTGTAAACCCTTGGCTGAACACCTGAGTCCAGTAACAAGTGAAACGTTTTTTCGTTGGTTGATGCCTGCATGACGGTTACTGATAGCCTGCATTGAAGTTGAGTAAGGCCAGCTTATTCAGCTGGTTGAAGTAGTCGCTGATTAAGCGATTTAACGGTAGGAATAGCCGTTTTTAATTTGGTCGCTGTAATGGTAAGCTTCACTCCCTCCAACTGCATTCAGGATGATTTGCAGGTTCTGGAAACGATTTTCCCGATACAACGTATCGAGTAATTTAAGACTATGTTTGGGGGTTACACCGTGCCGAATGACGTAGAGCGTTGTATCCGCAAATGGGGCAATAACCTGAGCATCAGTAACAATACCAATTGGAGGTGCATCAAGTAGAACGTACCGAAACTGATCACGTAGTAAGTCGATCAACTGCTTTACGTGGCGACCGCCCAATAATTCTGAAGGATCGGGGGGTAACGGACCACAGGGAATAATGAAGTAATTCGGGTGGCCTGGAACGGGCTTAAGAATCTCCGCCAACGTAGCGTCGCCGTTTAAATACGAACTAAGCCCGACGGAATTATCAATCCCGAATAGTTGGTGCAGCCGGGGCATACGCATGTCCATTTCCAGAATCACTGTCGGCTGGCCCATCATCGCCATACTCGCTCCCAAATTCAGCGAAACGAACGATTTGCCCTCACCACTCATGCTAGACGTAAACAACATTACCTGCTTCGGAGTGACGTCGCTAGCCCATCCCTGCAAATTGGTACGTATCGAGCGAATCTGTTCCGCAATAACGGAGCGTTGATGCGGAGCGACCACCAGTACGTCGCGATGCCGTTTGTTCATCACCTCACCCAGAATTGGAACCTGCGTACTATTTTCTACGTCAAACCGACGCGTAACGCGGGTGTTCAACGCCTGTTTACCCGCAATAGCGGCTGTCGGCAGCAATAAACCCAGCAGACCGAACAGTGAATAAATTACGACGCCAACGGGTTTAACGGGACTTCCACTACTTGTTGCAGCATCCAGTATGCGACTGTCGGCAACCGAAGCGGCAAACGTAACGGCCATTTCTTCGCGCTTCTGAAGCAGATACGTGTAGAGGTTATTCTTGATCGTTTGCTGACGCGCAATGTCCATCAGCGCGCGTTCCTGTTGCGGAATGGAACGAATGTTCTTTTCTAATTTTTCATTTTTCGCTACGTATTCCTCTTTCGAAGAGGTCAGCATGGCTTTCATCGTTTTGATGTTCTGACCGATGTTGTTACGTGTAGCCTTAATCTGATTATCAACAGTTTGCAACAATGGATTGTCCTCAGATGTAGTCTGCGTCAGGGCATCCCGTTTTAGTTCGAGATCTGCCAGTTTGTTGATTTCTCCCAGCAAAACGGCGTCGTTCAGACCAACCGTAGCGGGAGTACTGCCCCGTTTGTCGGACTGGTTTGTGATAAATTCCTGCAATTCATTCAGGGCTGCTAACTGAATATTCACCTGACTGAGCTGGGTATCATTCTGTTGGGTTGTCTGTAGGAACGATTGCGCTTGTGTACTTAAGTCCGTGATTCCAAGTCCTGATTTGTACTGTTCTACGTTCTTTTCAACTCCGGCCAATTCACCAGATACCATTCGCAAGCGTTTTTCGACAAACTGGAGGGTACTGGCGGCCATTTTATTTTTATCCGTAACGGCAGCCTGATTGTAGGCATTAATCAAACTATTCAGGATAGCTTCTCCTTTCTGCGGAACGGCATCTTCAAGCGTCAACCGGATCACCGTCGACGTTTTGCTGGTAGGCTCCACCTTCAGGTTATCGAGGTACATACCTACGGCCGAAGCCTGGGGCATTACCTGAACCAGGACGGGCAGAGATTTCGCCGTAACGGGCTGACGGGTCATAATCCGTAAGTTGCCGTAAGGCGTCTGAAGACGTTGGTTGAGTGGATACACCTGCCCGCCGTTGATACGTACTGATTGATTCTCCAGAAACGCTAAGGTCAGCGGCTTTTTGTACAGCGCCGGATTTCCCGACTCGACCTGTATCCAAACCGGGGAATCCATGTAAATTTCACGCTTTCCGAAGGAGGTTTCCCGGTAGTATTTGGTGTCTAAATGAAGGCTGGTCACTACCTGATCCATCAAACTGGACGACCGAAGCACTTCCAGTTCATTTTCAACCACTTTTTTGGGCGAATAGGCTTCCAATTCCTTGAGCGGATTGGTTTGGACATTTCCTCGTTTTTCGTCCTGAAGCAGTAAACTGGCTTGAATACGATAAACGGGCTGTTTGTATTTCAGGTAGACGTAGGCACCCGCCAGAGCCAGCCCCAACGATACGATGAACCAGGGCCAGTAGCGTAAATAAGGCAGCAAATGGGTACGTAGTACGCTGTTGTCGGACCCGACAACCTGATACGGAACGTACGAATGGGCAGAATGAACAGCCATATTAATAGAGTAATGTTGAGTAGTGGTTGTATTCCTGGTTATCGGCGGGTCGCTATGATGGCGATCAGTGATAAAATACCGGTCACTATAGGTGCTAGTAAGTACGATCTGGCTACAGTGGTAGCCCGAACCTTACCTGGCTCTACGTACACTACATCGTTTGGATGGAGCGAATAATAAGGCGACATAAACGCGTCGCGTCGGGTCAAATCAAGGCGGGTAAAAATCCGTTGGTTACCTTCCTCCCGGATAATCATTACGTTGTCACGTCGACCGTAAATGGTCAGATCACCCGCCAGCCCCAGCGCTTCTGGAAGCGTTACTTGTTCATTCGGAATCGTATAGAGCGCTGGTCGGTTGACTTCGCCCAACACCGAAATTCTAAAATTCAGATTGCGAACCGTTACGGTAGGTTCTTTCAGGTAAGATTTAAGCTTGCTACCAATCAGTTCACCCGCCTTAGCATTGGTCAGGTTTGTAACTGCTACCTGGCCAACCAGGGGTAGTTTAATGGTTCCATCCGTGTCGACCAGGTAACCCGAAGTCCGGCTCAGTGGATTAGCCGCTGTGTTTCCCTGACTAGCATCGGCCGTAGCCGATGGATTGAAATAGGCCGATGCTTCCGCATTGAGACTACTCACCTGTACCGAAAGTACATCCCCTTTTTTAATCGTCGGAATGAATGGTTCTGGTAGCATCACAGTATCCTCCCTCGTTGTTGTGCCCTGGAAGTAGACCAGTTTCTTCGCTGATGTACAGCCCTCTAAAAACACAATACCGAGGGCAATTATGGCGAAGCTGATATTTTTAAGGCCTTGGTTTTTTACTATTTTCCTGATCACTATTCTTTCTTTAACGTTGATAAATTCACTCTACTGAGATTAATAGTAAAGGCAAAGACGAGCTGCTGAACAACTGATTTATAATGGATAAATTCTATTCAGTACTCACCCCTTATCTACTCTAAATCTAGGTGGTGAGTTTCAATAATCGCTTTTCTACAGTAGCCAGTATGGTTATTTGCGTAAAACTTTAAATTGAATTATTGTCCAGTTATGAGCTAATATTAAATTATAAGTTTATTAAAATTAATATATAGTAACATATGTCTACCAATAAACTCTTATTAAATGAAAGAATTCGAAGAAATACCTGTTTAGAAATTAACTGGTTTATTTGGGTCAATTACCGATATTTAGAAAGGATTAACGTAGCAATCCAACGGTCTCTATGTGCATAAGGTCCAAAATGGTAAAGTCCAACTATGACCCGATCCCCAGTGAGCTACTTACTCATTGGAGATCGGGTCATAGTTGGACTTTACCATTTTAGCCAAGAAGTGCCACTTGGCCAGTAGCTACGTATCAGGGTATTGGATTACCCGCTTCATCAACATTCATGGATGCCAGAACAGTACCGCCTAAAATTGCGTCATAAGGTTTACCACCTGTGCCCTGAATTATCCTGTTATTGGTGAGTTTGTTATTCGTTGCCTTACTACCATACGATAGAAACGTCGCCTGATTTATGGAGTTGGCCTTATTAGAAATAGTATTTCCCGTAAACGTATTGTTAGGTGAGTTATCACAAATAATGGCCTTGTTCGACGAACTTTCAATCACGTTTTCGGTGAACGTACCGCCCGCCGTTGAGTGCATTATCTCCAGTGTTCCTGACATGCGGAAGTTATTTTTACTGAACGTAACGGCTCCACCATTATAGAGTTGTACGCCACCCTGGCATAAACCCACAGTTGAGTTACCCGTAATTACCATCCCGCCAATGATGGTGCCGTTGCCGCCACCATCATTGGAACCTTCCAGGAATTTATCGAATATCCCTTCAAACCGATTGTTAGTAATAACAACTTCTCTCGCAGCTCCGGCGATTTCAATACCAAACAGACTGCAATTTTTTACGTAGTTGTTATCGACTGAAAGCTTGGACAATGGACCAGATAAAGAAAGGCCGAAGCGACAATTCTGAAACGTATTACCGCTGACAAGAATCGTGGTACCCGCATACGTATTGAAGTTATCATGATTGAAAATCTCACACGCCATCCGTTTTGCCTGAACGGTATTGTTACGTACCGTAATGTTACTGGCTGTTTTTCCGGCCTGAATTTTTAGGGTGAACCAGTTCGTGCTGTCTTTGGCCGCTACGTCGGTACTGCTACAATTCTGAACCGTCAGGTCCGATACGTTGGGCCCATCGAGGTAGATGGTGCCAAAGGTGCCGGTTTCCCGAGACGTTACGTTCCAGGCCAGCCCGTCGATCAGGACGTGAGTGAGCGGGATGGATGGATCATTCTGGCCGATTAGCGATACGTAAGACTTGTTTAACGTAATGAGTGTTTTGCCCGCATTGGCCCGAAGTGCCAGGTTACTTTTTAAGTGAACGGGAGTTTGCTGGGTGTAGGTCCCATCTGGAATAAACAGATCATCTGTAGCATCTACAGCGGTTTGCAGCATTGGTCCGATATCAACGTCTGACGTTTTTACGCCAAACCACGTCAGATTGGCCGAGCCGGTGAATGCGCGTTTATAGCGGTGTCCTTTGATGGTTACCAGCGTAATACCGGTATTGTCGGCGCTACTAAGGTCGGCCTGGTCCAGTTCAAATATACCTTCACTGCCTGCGTCGGTAATCCGGACGCTGCTGGGAATCGGTGTGCTATTGAGGCCACGTACCTGATTGATGGTCAGCGTATCCTGCCGTTGCACAATGGTATCGGGCTCTGGATCAGCGGGTTTACAGTAAGATAGTCCAGTTAGTGCGAGGACAAACGCGCTCAACTGGAGCAAAATTGATTGCTTCATAACGATAAAAAAATAAAAATGACCTGACTAGCCCGCTCAAAAACAGTTGGCGGCTTAATGGGAGGTAGGGATAAGGAAACGTTAGCGCATACCGGCCAACGTTTTTAAGCGATTGTAAATCCGGGTAGGAACGCTGTAATGCTCCACCGTTTGCCGATGGTAATAAGGCGTTGGGCCCTGCATTATGGGCAGGTCAAAAGTCCGCTGATCGCCCTTGTCTAAAGAGGTTTTGTAGCGATTGTAGATATCCGTGTGGGTAGCGTCTTTACCGAAACCAATGTTCTCAACTTTCGATATGGTAGGATAAACCGTTAATCCATCGGCTTTGAAACGATTGTAACAGAAACGGATATCCCAGGCGTCGGCACGCCCTTCCATCTGATCACGTAGCATGCCCAACAGATCAGAACCACCCCGCATAAATTCTTTTTGCTGCCACTTATCCAGCGAGAATTCTGGATAATCAGTCATGTCCCAATCCACAGATTGCCAGCGATTCGCCCAGGTAGCCCATCCCCACGGACTGTGGCGCGGAATACAATAAGCATCTGTAGTATGGTTGGCTGGTTTTTGAAAAGGCATTGTATACCCCGCAATTGAATAAATTCTGGGGTTATCAGCGTATTGTTCCAGACACTGATTCATAAAGTCGAGAAAATTCGGCGCTGTAATTAAATCATCTTCCACAATAATCGCCGATGGATGCTCAGTAAGCACCTGCGATATACCGCGGATAATTGAGTCCGCACAGCCAATATTCGTGGAAGCATAATCTCGCTGAATGGACCGAAACCCGGTAACTTCATCCAGCATTTGTCGAACCTGGGCCACCTTGGGTTCATCGTCCGGACGCTTAGGGGCATCCACAAAAATATATAAATCACTTTGTGACGCTAAATGATTAGCCTGTAGGGCACGAAGCGTTGCCTGAAGTTCGACAGGACGTTTGTAAGCAAAAAGCAGCACGGGTGCATTCATAGATTGAGCAATTAAATTACTACGTAGTGCTTCCAGTAGTTTGATAAATGGGTCGGACAGGTTAGGACTTAATTCGCAAAATACAGGCGGAAAAAGCTGATTCTCCTGACGTAGCACTACGTATGAAGGTTGATAAAATACCCTCATTTCAAGTTTGTATTCGCTACTATTTCTACAATAAATATGGGACGGTAGTTTTAAAAAATGACTTTTGTGAAAGCTACTAAGGCAATTCAATTTTTAACATGAACATTAATTATGTGTTCATTGAAGAGTTATTGAATCTTTTTGATTGATAAATATACTGAAAAGGTAACAAATATATTGAATTAATTAGGCATTCATTTGCACCATTCCGTGTATTACCCAATAGGAAATTTACTAAAACATACTCATAGTGGTTAAAGTATATTTGTCATGCAATCAATGACAGTAAATTCACTATTGATCTGGGGTAAAGTAGGTTTCCACTACGCTGATAACATCAGCACGAATCGTGGCATAGTAAACAGGCCAACGTACTACTTAGTAAACGTATTACGTTGGCCTGGCAGCAGACTCAGGAAGTTAAAAAATTAGTTTCCTGAATGAGTCGGGAAGCCGTATGTTCAAGTCGGTTCCGGGATACAGGCATAACCCGATCGTCTACTAGCCGGACCCAGCCTGACCGTCCCCGTTTCTGAACAAATTCCTGAACATAGATTGGGTTAATGATCGCAGAGCGATGGATTCGTACAAAATTGAGATGCTGCTCAAACCAATGTAACGACTGCGTAACGATTGAGAATCCGCCACTTTGATAATGGACGCGTGTATAATTCGCTTCGCCTTCCAGCCATACTATTGAACTGATAAGAACTGGATTTGGATGCCCGATTAGATGAATACTTTCCATATAGAGTTGTTGAATAAGTAGCTATGTACGAGGTCAGATCACTTATAGTTTTGATAGTACGTAGCATGGCCGGGCCCCACTAGCTAACATTACCTAAGCACTTCTTTACAGTATACAGTAGATATGGTTTAACAGTCAATGAATTAAGAACTAGTTACTAGATAGATCTACAATGATAATTGTTTACTGTTTGGTGCAACTCCCTCGATTCAGCGTTTACTTTCTTTAAATAATTACAATACGATGCCCATTTCCAAACCGATTCAAACAACGATCAGTACCAGCGATTTTCGAAATAAGGCGTATACCTTTTCGATTGAATCGGTACTTACTACCAACGTAGCGCCTGGCTGGTTGGTTGTTAGTGCATCGGCGGGCTATCTGTTAACTACGTCGCTGACGAATCAGGTCGGGCGCGAGCATACGTTTGAGTATAAACAGCAGGCAAACGGCAGTTGGCTGGCGAATGGTACCGTGACCGTAATGAGCCGCGACGACCAATCTGCCGACGGTAAAATTGTTATTCAAAACTCAGTGGATGAATCGGTTATCCTGACGATAGCGGCTACCTCAACCGCTGTGGAGCGTTCGAAAACGGCTGCGTTAATGGGTGATCAACCTACGCTAACTTTTGCGCCAACGCCATCCGGCAAACCCAGTTTTTTGATTGTTACCATTACCCCGCAACAGGCCGGGGAGACGGTGACGCTTACTACCGATGCACCTGACGTTTTCCAGATAGCCAGTGATAGTCGCCCCAAATTCGGATCGGCTTTAACCTTCACTCCCTCAACCACCGGTACGTATGTCCATGTACGCTACGTATCCAGTAAACCCGGCACGCACAGTGGGCAGTTGCTGCTTCAAAGTGATTCGGAAACAAGATCGGTTACGCTAACGGCGCGTACAACCGGACTTCTGCCGGGTATGCTGCAACGTCCCAATCAATCGGCTCTGAAAAGACTTTGGGTGGGGTTAGGTTCATTGGTATTGGTAGGCAGTTTGGCCCTTGCAGGGTATAGCAAACGGTGCCAGTACTTTCCTTCTCTTTGTCAGGAAGTGGCTATAAATCAGGAACGTGTCAAGACGCCTGATTGGCAGTTGAGTCCAACCAAGGTTGCAGCAGCATCCGGCAATTCACTGAGTAAGCCAGCACGGGTGCAGAAAAAAAGTAAGAAAGCGGCCCCAACCGAAACGCGCTCATCATCGAACCGGGCAGAAGCCGATGAGCTTATGGTCACTACGTCGAGCGAACAGCAGGCGGTGGTTGATTCCCGTGAGGTAAAAAAGCCAGTGTCCACTTCTGATAAAGACGGCAGTAAGCCAGTTGTTGTGCAGTCTAACCGACAAACTACTATTCCCTCAAATCAGGAAAGTGAACTAGAACGGGTACTGAACAGCCCCTCCTTTAATTAAATAATTACTCGATACTATGAAACACATCATTATCTCATTGGTGCTGGCTATTTTTTGTCTTACGCCTTTATTTGCACAACAGGCAAAGAGTGCCCTACAGGCCGTACACTATATCAAACTGGCCAATACCCTCCGGGAGGTCGACAAATCGCAGGAATCAATTAGCCTGTTACTACGTGCCATGCCCGCTGTTCAGTCGAAGAATCTATACTGGGAAGCTGTAGCCAACGAGCTATTAGGGCTCTCTTATAATGACATAAAAGACACAGCTACCGCGATACGTTACCTGGAATTAGCCCGGACCCAATACACAAAGCTCAAGTATGTGGCCAGCGGCTGGGGAGTCAATGAAATCATCCGGAATATATCCGGCAAAAACGTATATGCTGGCATTCAGGTCAGTAAAACTGCGGTTCGGGTAGCGATCTTCAAAACGAAGTACGAAAGTGACTTTTACGAAAAGGAGATTAAAACAACGTTCGACATTCCGAACAGTCCGCTGCTTTATGCCAATGCGTCGAATGCAATCACACCCGGTCGGGATGCGCTACGTGTCGGTCTGGATTCGATTAGTCGCTATAACATTCCCAGCGAACGTATTTTCATCGTGTTTAGTAGTGACCTTGACGACGATTTAGGTCAGACGCCTTTACGACAACAGGCGCTTTATCAGCAACTATCGCGCGTATTGCCCAACACAACGTTACGTATAGATACTACGTTGACGCCCGCCCGTGAAGCCGAACTGTTTACGATTGGTACCTTGCCTCGTAAAGTATGGCCTACTACGTCGGCGCTGAATCTGGGGAGTACGCAAACCATGGGCGGCTATTTTGACCGCGAGGCAAGTCGCCGGAATTATACGGGGGCCAACAAATCTTTTCATGCTGTTACGATTCCGATTGGCATTACTACGTTGGTGAGCCGCATCGAAGGCAAACGGTCTTCGAATATGGATGCTTTCCGCCGGGAAGCACAACGTATCGTTAAGAACGTAGCGGACTCGGTACTTAGCCCTTATCAGAGTAACCGGGATTTGAGCCTGCAACAACGTAGCACGGTGGGCTTAGGCGGTGATATCACCCAGGCATTAGTGGCCTATTTGTACCCCGATAAAGCCAATCTGGCTGCGGTTCCGATTTCGATAGAAGATGTTGAGCGATTCAAACGCGCTGTGCTGACGGACTACAAAAGCCTCATTCAACCGGATCTACGTAGCATTACAAACCCTGATTTACGGAATCGGGCGGAGAAAGACGTAACAACGGCACAAAATCAACTCAATGAAAAACAATTGATTACGGGTGCACTGTGGCTATCTGCTTTGGTGACGGCCTATCATTCGGAGGCAAGCCCAAAACGGTTTGTTTTTGTGCGCAACGCCGGGATTAGCTGGGTGACCGGAAAGTTTCTGGAGACAATAAATTATGAGTACGAATCAACCATTGCCAAAGGGGCAATGTATACCCGATAAACAATACAAGTCGAATTCTTGAAAACGCATAAAAATTAATGGCTAAGCTTCCAACCCCACGGCGCCGAAAGGGACTTCAGGTTCCTATTTTGATCGTCGAAGATAACGCTGATCAATGGCTCATTATTCGCGCTGTTCTGAAGCAGTGTTTTCCCGAAGTAGAGCCAATCTGGATTAATAACACAGCGCAGGCCATCGCCTATCTGGAAATGCAGGCCATGGATGTTGCTAAAGTGCCCAGGATGATTTTGTCTGATTTGTATCTGCCCCGTAAGGAAGATGGGTTTGCGCTGCTGGAGTTTATTAAACAGCACCAGTTTTATCGAAAGCCGCCCGTCATCATGCTAAGTGCATCGGAGGACGTAGAAATAATTTCAGCGGCTTATGCCTTAAATGCAGCTTCCTACATTATTAAACCGGGAAGCTACCACGAATGGCTCAACTACTTTTATACCTTCCGGCGCTACTGGTGGGAAATTGTTACGCTTCCTTTACTTCCCCAGTAATTATGACAGCAATCGTGTATGAGTCCATGAAACAGTTAATTCGTTACGGACTGCTGGTTGCATTTGTTGTAGGGACGTTTAGTAGCCGGGCCCAAACGACCTACTACGTTGCCAGCAATGGAAATGATACCAACGACGGTCGTTCAATCGACCGTCCGTTTCAGAGTCTTGGTCGGGTAAACAGCTTAGTTTTAGGGGCTGATGATGCGGTTCTATTTCGTCGGGGCGATACGTTCCGGGGTACTTTGCAGATTAAACAATCAGGAAGTTTAGGTAAGCCGATACGTTTCGATGCTTATGGCAATGGTCCAAAGCCTGTTCTAGCTGGTTCAGTACCCGTTCAAAATTGGATACAAGTCAGAGGAAATGTCTGGCAGGCCCAATGCGCAGCCTGTGGTAACAGGGTAACGGGAGTTTATCTGAATGGACTGGCCCAACCCCTGGGACGGTACCCGAATGCTGATGACTCAAATCGTGGAAGCCTTACGGTACAGACACACGTAGGGATGAATCAACTAACCAGCCAGGAAAATCTAACGACAGACTGGACAGGTGCAGAAGTGGTAGTACGTCCTACGTATTGGATTATTGACCGGGCCACAGTAACCAAGCAGACTGGGAATACGCTTTTACTCAACAATTCTTCTTCATACAACCTGACCGATGGGTGGGGGTTCTTTATGCAGAAACACCCTGCTACGTTGGATCGGCCGGGCGAGTGGTATTATAATCCAGCCAATTCTAGTTTGCAGCTTTACAGCAATCAGGGAAATCCGAATCAGCAACTGATCACCGCAACGGTTCAGGATCAGGTTATTGACGTAACGAATGTAAAATTTATACGTATTCAGAATCTACGGATCACCCAGGCTCGCTCGTATAATTTAAAGGCACTGAATACCTCAAATCTTGTAGTAAACGACAATGATTTTACGGACTCGGGCGAAGATGGCGTAGTCATTCAGGGTGAGGGCAGCCATATTCGCGTCGAGAATTGTCGGATTATCAATAGCAATAACAATGGGTTCTACATTGGTAGTTACCAGGATGTTATCTTCCGAAAAAACAGTATCCGCCGGACGGGCTTATTGCCGGGTCAGGGTAAAAGTGGCGATGGGCAATTTATTGCGTTTCAATCCTTTGCTAAACGAGGTACGCTCATTGAAAACAACACTATAGATAGTGTTGGGTACATCGGCATATCGGTTCAAAGCAAGTCCATAATCCGCCAGAATCTAATTGCCAATTTCTGTATGACGAAAACGGACGGAGGGGGGATTTACCTCTGGAATGGCCCGCAATTACCCTCGGATAGCACGCGTATCGAATCGAATATTATCAGTAAAGGAATTGGAACTCCGGGCGGCTTATCCAGTACTGTAATTGGTGGGGCACACGGCATTTTTCTGGACGACTGCGTTACAGGGGTGGATTTGGTGGAAAATACCATTACTGACTGTCAGGGGTTGGGTATTTATCTGCACTCCGTTAACCATGTCAATCTGATCCGCAATACTTGTTTCAACAATGCGGTGGGTCAGCTTATTCTATATAATTATGACATTCCCTGCAAGCCCCGCAACAACACATTTAATCAGAATATTTTCCTGGCGAAAACCGCTGCACAGCCGGTTGTTGCCTATATATCGGGCGAGGATGATTTAAGGAGTTTCGGTAGTATGAATCACAATTACTACGCCCGGCCATTTAATGATTTGTCGACGATTCGAGCCGTTTATAACCAGTCTGTAGTAAGTGATTTAAACGTCAGTCAGTGGCAGAAGCAGTTTAGTGAAGATCTTACCTCCTGGCCCAGTCCAATTACCTATAAGGATTACGTTGTCAAACATTTAAGTAATTCGTTTCGTATCGGCAGTTCACCCATAACAGACCCAGATGGTTGGGATACCTGGAGTGTATATAATAACGGTCGGGTAAACTGGAATACGAGCAGTAGTAGCCTAACGGTTAAATTTGCCAATTCATCGGGCCATTCCGATTCCTATGCCTTGGTCTATAAAGGTATCCAGAGCGTTACCAAATCGAGAAATTATCTGGTTCAGTTTGACGTAGCAGCTCCTGCTGATAAAAACCTTGTTGTGTTTATTCGGCAACGAAAGGCTCCGTACAAGGATTTATCCAAACGTTATGAGTTTCTGGCTGGTTCGACCCGTAAACATTATGAATTTGCGTTTACTGCCCTGGCCGACGAAGCGGATGCTTTACTAACGTTTCAGGTGAGTGAGGATGAACAGCCTGTTTGGTTGTATAATATTCATTTCCAGGAGGCTACCATCGAGCGCGTTAATCCCGACGATTATATCCGGTTAGCGTTTAATCCTACTCAAGCCGATAGCATCGTCGTTCTTCATGAGCCTTATCGGGATGTTAAAAATCATTACTATGCCCGCCAAATCACGTTAAAGCCGTTTGCGTCGGCTGTTCTTTTGCGGGATACCTTACCCCCCGTCGATATTCGTCTTTCACTACGTTCGGCAAAGCCTTCATTACACCTGGGCGAGGTTACTTCTGTTTCTCTTACTTTGCATAACGTATCGACCAATCGTACGTCGCTTGCCAATCAGGTAAAATGGAGTTGTCAATTACCAGCCAATCTGATTGCTGTAAATCAGGTAGGTGTACCAATTATAGATAGCGTTTTAACCGGTATGGCCCAGCAATTACTAACCGATACTACGTTCGTTTTTCGGGTTAAACCCATCAAATCAGGCCAGTATATTCTGGCGGCTCAAGTAGTAGCCAGTACGTATGCAGACCCCAGCAGTACCCCAGATTCCGGGACGGAGGATGGCGAAGACGATCAGGCTTCTGTAGTCTTACAGGTTGATAATACGTTGGTCATTGACACGCCAGTCGCTGGACTTGTTACAGCTATTACCTTGCCGAACGCGCTGATTGAACCAAGCCGGATTTATCCAAACCCAACACCTGACGAATTCACATATGTCGCTGAAGATGACATTGTAAACGTTCGGCTGATGGATATACTAGGTCGTGAACGGTTTACTCTGGATACCATCCGGCAAGGACAAACCGTTCGATTTGGTCAAGCCTTGCCGGATGCGTATTATCTGTTGATTATCAAGTACAAAACTGGTGAACAACGGGCGGTGAAACTAATTAAACAAAGTCGATAGTAACTAAATAACGTGAATAACGTCTTGCCATAATGGTCCTTTTTGTCATCCTGACCAGCGGGAAGGATCTTAACGTTTCCTAACAATCAGGTCAGGACGCTTTAAGATCCTTCCCGCTGGTCAGGATGACACAAAAGGCATTAAAAAGCCCAATTAATAAGCAGTTACGTCTTAGGCAATCCATTATTCACGTTAAATACGTTATGAGCTACCGGCCGACTTTTAACAGCTTCTCTACCCGCTGGGACCCATCCGAATAGCGAACGTGCAATAGATACTGACCAGCGGGTAATTCACTGCCAAATAGTAGTGATTGCCCCTGATGAATGTCTTGACGCTTTAGCCGATCCCGACCCATCAAATCAATTACCTGCATGGTCTGCACCTCATCGTCGGCTACGAACATAAACTCATCATACGTAGGTATTGGGTAAACAATTCTGAATTCACTTTTTCGGCTACCGTTATTTTGTAGCGATTCCGAAGCATCCGCCGACTGACGACCGCCAGCTTCTTCTTTAAATAAAACGGCCGACGTAAAGGGTGTTAACGTAATTTGTCCACTATACACCTGATTCTTAGCATCCCGGTACGTTCCAGTTAAGGATACGTTGCTGTTTTGGGAGGTTGCATTGTAAACGAGCCGGATATAATCGTCCGGATTCTTTTGGGTCGTGGTCACTTCCTGCATTCTTACGTTGTCGATCCAAAGGGTTTTGCCGTCTTCATCAACCTGAAAAATGGCTAGCGTATTTGCCTGATCGGCAGTCGCTGTCAGGATTGCCTCATAGCTTTGACGAGTCGTGCCAATGAGCAACGTAGTGCGTATAGCTAAATCCTGCCACGGGGAATCCCGCTGACGAATATAAATCTGGAGTCGTTTGTTGGCTCCTGAAGCGATTGCGTCGAACTGAATTCGGTAACTCCTGGCATTGTTAACCGTACCGATGTAGTTCGTAGCGAGTACATAAGAATCACTACGTCCTGAGCTCGAAGGAAAACTAATTCGCAGGCTTCCACCGTCTAATTGTCCAGTAGACGCCTGTCCTCCAATAGTCTGAATCGCCTGACTGTTGCCATACGGCCCCCAGCTTGACCAGCCCTCCGTGCCCGATGTAAAGGTGTTACTCAAACGCTGGGCACCGGCTGTTACCTCCTGTATCGTGACATTATCAAACCAGACTGTTTTGCCGTCTTCATCGACCTGAAAGAGAGCGAACGTATTGGCTTCATCGGCGGTAGCTGTAAGTGTCAGGTCGTATTTCTGGCGGGTAGTACCGATGGTTAACGTAGTACGGGCCGATACGTCCTGCCAGGGAGAGTCGCGTTGACGAAGGTAGACCAGAAGCCGCTTGCCCGCTCCTGACGCAATGGCATCAAACTGAACCCGATACGTTCGGGTACGTACCACAGCGTTGATGTAATTGGTAACAATAGCGTAGGAATCACTACGTCCGGAACTCGTAGGAAAGTTCACCTGTAAGCTCCCGCCATCCAGTTGGCCACTGGGAAGCTGACTAACCTGACTATTGCCATACAGACTCCACGTTGACCAGCCCTCGCTGTTGGCCGTGAACGTATTGGCTACTTTGGCCGCTCCAACTTCCTGCAGGCTGACGTTATCAAACCAGATCGTTTTCCCGTCTTCAAAAACCTGAAACGTAACAAAGGTATTAGCCTCATCGGCGGTAGACGTTAAGTTAAGGTCATAATGCTGGCGCGTGGGGCCCACTGACAAGATCGAACGCGTGGAGATATCCTGCCAGGGGGCATTTTGCTGGCGAATGTAAACCTCAAGTCGTTTGTTCGTCCCCAAAGCAACGGCGTCAAATTGAAGCCGGTAGGTTTTGGCACGTCCGACAGCACCGATGTTATTAGTCACAATGGCGTAGGAGTCACTACGTCCGGAATTTGTGGGAAAGCTAACCTGTAAGCTCCCGCCATCCAATGGACTGGTACTGGATTGACTCCCTGCCACTTGCGCTACGTTCCCGTTACCATACGAACTCCAGCTCGACCAGTTTTCAGCGTTGGTTGTGAACGTATTGTTCAGCCGACTCGCGCCTGTTCCCGTAATCGTTGACGATTTATACGTAACGGGACTACTCTTTGAGTTAGGGTCTTTCTGATAGCGCGATTGCCACTCGCTCAACGCCAGATCGTTCCCAACGACAGACGAGCCGCTTTTGTTGACGGCCCGAATCGTTGATACGTCATTGAAAGGACGGACGTAGTAATTATTGTCGAACGTACCGTAGCTGGTCAGGTCATCCTGATCGGATTCATACCGGGCTACTAACTGGTTGGCGGGTTTACTGACGAAAATATTATCCCTCAACTGGTTCGTTCGAGCCAGGCACATACCGTGATTCGAACCGATCATCAGTTGGCCTTCGCCATTATTAAAGCTGGTATTTCCCTGCAACGTAATGTTGTTCGTCGCGTGCAGATAAATACCAATCCCCGTACAATTGAACACCGTATTGCCCTGCACGGTCGCGTTTTGCATGCAATCATCCAGATAAATGCCGTTCGCACCCGAATATGCGTCGTAAGGAGCTCCCTCCGGTGAGCCAACGGCATTGTAAACGATATTCGACAAGATATTAATACCACCCATAGACTGCTTATTTCCATTCCGGATGTACAGCCCGCCCCCATCACTTTTGGTGAGGCAATAATTTGATACGGTATTCCGCTGGATTGTCGAATTAATCCAGAAATTAATGCCATGGTAGCCAATACTGTCGATTATATTGTTCTCAATCAACGTGTTGGCAGTGGTATGAGCCAGGAAGGCTATCGACTGCCCATCACCACTCCGGCTCCTGCCTCGCGTTAGGCCTACATTTCGGACGGTATTGCCCCGGAAGGTCAGATTCTGATAGGGGCTAATGGTGAACCCATTATTATTCGCATTATACAGTATGTTATTCTGAACCAATACGTTCGAGCCTGAACCGTCTATTCGGATGGCATCTTCCCCAGCGCGGGTAATGTCGTTGGCTGAGACTGTCAGGTTCGATGCGTTAATTGCGTACAGGTTCGTTACGCGGGCCTGGGTAATGGTCACGTTCTGAATTGTAACATACGCAGCATTCTCAATCCGAATGGCTTCGTCAAAAGCGGTGGCTGTAATGGTTTGACCGCTGGGGTTATTCTGACTATAGAGTTGTATGATTTTGGTCGCCGGATTATAATACCACTCGCCTGACTGATCCAGCGTGGCCGGATGATTCTGAATAAAGAAACCCCATCCATCAGAAATGTCATAGATAGATGAATTGCTGATGGTGAGCGTATTTCCGTTTTGTGCTGTGATTGCGGCCCGGTCAATAATCCACTTTTGCGGGCGGACAACTACCTCTCCACCAGTCCAGTTTGTGGATAAACCCTGCTGGCTGATTAATTGGGTTTTCCCCGAATGTGACTGAACCGTTAAATAGCCTTTATTGGCTGTGTTTAAATTGGGATAACGACCCAGCGGTAGTGGCGACCCATTACTATATACACCCGAAACCCGGCTTCCGCAGGTTGGGCACGAAGCCTGCCAGATATTGCCCCCCGAACTAGACCAACCACTAACCGATACCGACCCGGCCAGCACCGGTTTATTCCCATTGCCGTAGGCATCAACAACGATCGGCGCATTTGCTGAACCAGATTGCCTGATTAGTAAAGTACCCTGAAACGTATCGCCCCGGCGAAACAGAATTCCATCACCTGCCCGTAGGGAGAGACTGTTGACTTTTGCCAGACTTTGAAATGGGCTGGCTGTTGATCGGCCATCATTGGCATCATTCCCATTGCTGGCAACATAGTAGTTTGTTTGCCCCCAAGTAACTTGCCAGGGTAGCCCAACAAATGAAAACAGGACACCGCACACCATCCAACCCCAAACTCTCCTGCCTTTCTTTAGGTTACACAAATTACTCATAGTAAAGTACAAGTTTATCTTTTTGAAAAATCATAATGTTACTTTCATTGTTGAAGGTAGCTCATATCAACAGTTATAAATAGAAAAATTGATAGTATTTATATTTTTTCATATTACTATAAACAGTAAGCGCAAGCAGCCATTATGACTAAGTTGCCTCAACCCTACTTAGTTATTTGCTTACTTATGAGATTAACTCAGAACTAATTTCTGATAAATGGATGCTGATGAGACAACTACTTTCTTATGACAAAACGTAATGCGCTTCCTGATAAATTCGAACCTATTTTCCGTACGTTCTTCGATGGATTCCGTACACAAAGCTGTGCACGTTCATAAAATAGAAATGTCTTAACTGGTACCTGAATCTGGAAAATGGATTTAAGGTAAGTTAGAGCGTCGGGAAGGTAATGAATAATTGGGGTAATAGAAGTGTTAATCTTTACAGATGAAAAACAAATCTATCACGTTAATCCTTGCCGTTTTACTAATCAGTTTAAGGGATTTTGTGGAAAATTCCTAAATACGACAAAAGTGTGACGGACATGGAGTCAATTTTTCCGAAAGGAGAGCGATCACCGGCCGTTAACTCTACTGGTATCATCTTTTTCCAGTAGCCAATTGAGACAGGCTTGCTTTCAACATTCCGATAGACTGCGTAAACTTCGAGCCTGTGTTTGCTCGTCACCGTGCTGATAGGTGCTGATAGCAATAATGGTATTGGTTACTATCAAAAGCGGAAGAAACCCATCCAACTATTTAGGGGACGCTACTAAAGGTGACCCATTAGCGTAGTGTTTCACACATTTGACTTCGGCAGATCGTATATGAGTGATAATACTTCTTCTGGATGGTTAGAGGTTTACTCTTCAATAATAACCGCTGAGTAATTCATTCACTTTTGTACACTAAAATGTATACCAACAAAAAAGCACTTACGATTTTTACATCGTAAGTGCTTAATCTTCTGAGCGGTCCGGACGGGGCTCGAACCCGCGACCCCCTGCGTGACAGGCAGGTATTCTAACCAACTGAACTACCGAACCAACTGCCGATCTAGATGAATCGTTGCCGCTTTCCTAAATCGTGGCACAAAAGTAGGAGTTTACGCAATTCCGCGCAAGGCCATCCCGAAAAACTTTATATAAGAATTCTCCTGTTGCCCTTGTGTTCATTGTAAATCAGCTCATTCGAAGTGAAAATATTTTCATATTGGCGCCAAAGGTTCGTTAGGCTGGCAATAAATTAGTTGCACTCAATACACGGTTGGTAAAAAAATAACCTGCTGTAAACCTTTGGCTAATATTTTGTAGTTATCCTATTGTTGACACCACCAGGCACTCCTCAATGAAACGGGTTTTACGAACGCTCCGCTGGATATTTTTTGCCATTTTATTCCTGGCTGCCGGAACGGTAGTAGTAGCCTGGTTTATCGATGGACGACAAACGGATGCAGAACTGGCCGAAGAATTCAGTACGTTACGTACTAAGCCAGTAGTTCACTATTACCATGCCAACTCACGGCGTAGTGAAAAGCAACTGCGGACCATTCGGTTTATGGAAACGCCCCGAACATCTGGCGACACTACGTTGCCGGTAGTGCTTTTTATTCATGGAGCTCCTAGCTCACTGTCGTTCTTCAATGAATTTTTTAAGGATACAACCTTACTTAATAGGGCGCAACTGGTAGCTGTCGACCGGCCTGGGTATGGGTATTCAGATTTTGGTTCTGTTGAAACGTCTATCATTAGACAAGCAGAATTGCTTCAGCCACTGATCGAACGGTATCGAAAAGCACCTTTTCTGATGGTGGTCGGATCGTCGTATGGCGGGTCAGTATCGGCGCGGCTAGCTATGACAAATCCCGAACGTATCAACCATGTTGTTTTTGTGTCGTCAGCGCTGGGCCCGGGGCTGGAACGAACGTACCCGATCAGTTATTTTGCCAATAGCCCGCTCATTCGATGGGGGGTACCCCCGTTGCTACGGTTGGCTAATGATGAAAAACTAGCTCATCGACAGGCACTTGAAGCTATACTGCCCGATTGGCCCAAGATTAGGGCAAATATCACCATGCTGCACGGTCAACGCGATGAACTGGTGTATCCCACGAATGTTACGTTCGCCCAACATCATCTGGTTAATGCGCAGGTAAAACAGTTTTTATTACCCGAAAACCGACACGACATCGTATTCAATAAGCGCGAGTACATGACGCAAATCATCCTCGACATTCTCACCCGACGCGACGTAAAAGAAACCGTTAACATGAAAGCAATGGCGGTAAAACAGGTTAAAGCTGACCACAAAGAAGTTATAAAGTTGTAAAGTTGATTCCATATGCCGAAAAACGTTACAACACTATAGCCTTATAACTGCTCTTACACGGTTATTTCAACTCGGTTTTGTTCAGGGTCGAGTATCACGCTTTCGTAGTAGCCATCGCCCGTTCGGCGGGGTTCACCGATCACTACGTTGCCATCACTGCGTAATCGATTTGTCAACGTATCAACTACGTCTTCGCTGCCAACCGATAGGGCTAGATGGGCCAGCCCTATATACTGCGTAAAGCCCTGATTAGCTAGGTCGGTGATACCAGGCATCTGCATAAGTTCCAGGCGAGGGCCACCTTGCGGGAAAGTAAGGAAATAGGAAGAAAAACCTTTGCTGCTATTAACGTATTTATCGTTGGACGTAGCGCCGAAATACATTTCGTAAAATTTGCGCATGCGTTCCAGATCCCGAACCCAGATGGCAATGTGTTCAATATGCATGAGGAAAGGATGTATGTGTGTTGACTATGAAATGCTTAATGTAGTAACGTAGCAGTAATATATCATATACCATACAGCATACATTTTAAAGCACCAGCGCGGGCATCCAGAAAACGCCGTCGCCTAACCAGCGGTAGCGTTCGCTTTTGACAAAATAGTTGGGGTAACGTTGAATTGCGTACAACGTAAGGCTCATGATGGCGAGCATCAGCGCCGACCGCTGGGCAAAACGGTCATCGGTTACGAAACAAAGCGTGAGTCCGGTCGCCACGACCAGAAATGTCAGCCAGCGAAGAATGGTGTCGCAGCGTTCCCGTCCTAAGACAGTTGCCAATGAAAACAACGGTTGATTGGGGCTTTCGCGCTGTTCCATCACCGCGAACAGAAGCAGATTCTGGAAAGCAATTCCCAAAAACATCAGGCCTTCGGCTACTTCAATACCACGGACTAGTGGACGTTGAACCCACACACTTCCCCAAATACCTGCGGCATACAAAAGCGCTACCAGCGGTTCTTTTAGTAACAACGCCGGGTGACGTTCGGGTAACCTGAAAACCGCGCCTACGTAAGCGGCACAAATACCTCCTAGCCCGATACCAAATTTAACGACACTGGTGGGCAAATAATACGTCAGAATGAGGGCTAATACCCCTGCACCAATAACCACTCGCCAGAGCAATGGTGCGTATTGATAATGAAAGCGATGGCGCGCCGTTAAGGGCAGCTTAGTCTTCTTGTCTTCATAACGTCGGACGTCAAGCAGTCGGTCGATAGTATAAATGATAAAGACCGCCAATGCCAGTACGATCGGAGTGCGCCAATCCACAGGTGTTACGTCGGACAGGCGCGTGGCCATCCGATTCGACAGTACCGCTCCTATAACGACAGGGAAACTTAAGTAATGAAGGGGACGTAGATAACTAAGCAAGGGCCAGGAAGCGATTTGAGTTATAGAGTCATAAAGTTGTAAAGTTATAGGGTTATAAAGTTGCTCCACATCCAGTCAAACTTTACGACCTCACAACCTTTCCAACTAAATCATAACGGGTGGTGCCAGCCAGGGCTCCTGCCGACTAACTACCTCGATAGGCTGACCGACACGTAGCGAACCCAGTATCGAAGCTCCTGTCGACTGAGCTAATACGTTCTGGCCAAACAGAATCTTGGTTTTCCATTGGCGATACGTCTTTAGGGTACGTAGCGGCTCTTTACCCAACTGGGCGGTTTCTGGATCAATGGTTGTCAGCACACAACGCGCACAGGGTTTAACGCCGTAAAAATCCAGGCTGCCCACCCGAAAATGTTGCCAGCCATCTTCTTCATAAGGCAGACTGTCATTCACAACTATATTCGGTCGAAAACGCTTCATGGCCAATGGTTGTGGAAGCTTCTGGTTTAGATAATCGAGCGAAGCTTGCCCAATGAGCAGATACGGGTATCCGTCGGCAAAGCTAACCGCATCATCCGCGAGTGCATAGTTAGGGTCAACGGCGCGATACGTAGTGTCGGGCATGTAAACCAATCGACAGGGTTTTCCAAGTATGGTTGAGAACCAACTATCCACTTCTGCACCAACTGTCAAGGCTGGTACGTCCTTACTATCCCAAATGTTGACTGGCATGATTTCTCGCTCACCCGACAACGTATCAACAGGTGGTTCCAGAGGCAGCGTCAGTACGTTGTCCGGGTGGTGGCGATGCCAGACACGTAGTACGTCGCCTTCGATTGCTACGTCGATGAGGGCCATTACGTGGTTCGTTCGCTGGGTCATGCACTCGCCTTCGATCGACACAATCATGAATCGCCGGTCGTGCCGAAACCCTTTAGCTTCAACCACTACGTTTGTTACCGAAAGGCCACCAAGCGATTTAATTGGGTAAATGTGTAGTTCGGAAATAGTCATGGTCGTCGATAGGTATTAGTGGCTCTCCAACAGGCCGTTAGCTACGTTATAACTACCTCATTAGTCGCTATCGCGTCTCTACAGCCGGAGCCTGTCGTGGCCTACTTAAAAACTCATTCTCGGCAGCGGGCTAACCAGTTGATCGGTGAAATCGCCCTGCTCATATTTAAACTGAGCCGCTATCGCAATCATAGCGGCATTATCGGTACAATATTCAAATTTTGGAATAAATACATGCCAACCCAGCTCGTTGCCGAGTTGAAGGAGCATGCTACGTAGCACGCTGTTGGCCGATACGCCCCCGGCAATAGCAATATCGCGGATACCGGTTTCGCTGGCGGCACGTTTCAGTTTGGTCAGTAACATCTGCACTAATGTGTGTTGAATACTGGCGCAAATATCGGGAAGGCGCTCCTGAATAAAATCGGGATTTGTTTTGGTGTTATCGCGCAAAAAATACATGATGGCCGTTTTAATGCCGCTAAACGAAAAATCCAGATTTGGCATGTCGCCCATCGGAAATCTGAATGCCAGCGGATTGCCAGTTTTAGCGTATTTATCGATAAGCGGGCCGCCGGGATAGGGGAGACCCAGCAATTTTGCCGATTTGTCAAATGCCTCACCCACAGCATCATCCTGCGTTTGCCCAATAACTGTCATAGCTAGCGGCCCGTCGATACGTACCAATTGGGTATGCCCCCCACTGACCGTCAGACATAGAAACGGAAACGAAGGCGCCGGGCTTTCCAGGAAGTGAGCTAGTACGTGCGCCTGCATGTGATTGACTTCGATAAGTGGAATATTCAGCCCCAGCGCCAGCGCTTTGGCGAACGATGCACCAACCAATAAAGAACCCAATAAACCCGGTCCACGGGTAAAAGCAACGGCATTTAGCTCGTTTTTCGATACTTTTGCGTCCAGTAAAGCCCGCTCGACTACGGGCAGAATATGCTGCTGATGCGCCCGTGACGCAAGTTCGGGAACTACGCCCCCGTATTTTTCGTGAATTAACTGGGTAGCAATTATGTTCGACCGGATATGGCCGTCGGCTAAAACGGCCGCCGACGTTTCGTCGCAGGAAGATTCGATGGCTAAAATATTCACTGTACAAAACTAATGGATTACGGAGTAGGTTGAGTTTAAGTTGGAATGGTCAGGAGTTAAAACCGCTACGTTATTCGTTCAGGAAAAGGTCCCGGAAAATGATTTTTCTACACCGAAACAATGGAAGTTGTGACTAAACCGTTCCCTCAGTTAGTGGTCCAAGTGAAAGTTTTATAGGTTATTCGTTGTATATTAGGCATTTCCGTGCTGGATGCGTTCGTTTTTCGCCATATTCCTTAAAACACTGCTCTACGTCGTACTGACGGTATTGGGCCTGTCGCTGGGTGTGCTGATGGGACTGCAAATACCGGCCGTACAGACCAAACTGGCGAAGGAAGGGGCTATCTGGCTCTCCGAAAAACTGTGCTTCCCCGTCGATATTGAGTCCGTTTCGATCAAGTGGTTCGATTCGCTGACACTAAAGAATTTAACCATCAAAGACCTGCAAGGTCGCCCGTTTATCGTGGTTGGGCGACTCGATGCCAATTACAATCTTCAGAACCTGATCGACTCGTCGGCGCACAATATTCACCTTGATGAAGTGGTGCTGTATCGTCCTGATGTTCGGATGATAAAAAACCCAAGCAATGGCGACACAAATCTCGATGATTTCATTACGCGTATCGAAGAGCTGACTTCCGACCCTACTAAGCCCAGTGTTCCGAATCAGAACGTACCATTCACAATAGCGCACATTCACCTGGTCGACGGAATGTACACGCTGGAAGATCCGCGTGAGCCGTTCATGAACGATAAGAATAGCTTTGATTATAACCACTTTACATTCAATAATCTCAACGCCGAAGTCACGGATTTTCTGGTGCTGGGCGATACAATTGCCTTTCATGCCGATGGCTTATCAGGCATAGATAAAGGCTCCCGATTGAAAATCAAGCGGCTCGATACGCAATTTTTATACTGCAATACCAAGCTCGAATTGGGGCGATTATACGCCCACATCGGCAATTCGATCATACGTAACGAACTGACGTTTTTATATGATAAGCCATCTGCGTTTGGTGATTTTAACAGCCGGGTACTGATGCAGGCTCGCTTCCGCGACACTGAAATTCAGTCGAAAGATTTGGGCTATTTTTCGGATTACCTGCGCGGATTGAACGAAACCTGGTGGCTGACCGGGCATTTTACGGGTACCGTAGAAGAATTTCGACTACGTAACATGAACCTGAAATTCGGGCCGAAAGGACGTAGTGAACTATCGGGTGAGGTGGCTTGGAAAGGACTGCCCGACATTGACCACACAACGGTCGATTTTGCGTTTACACCTTCGACGGTCAATATGGCCGATATCCGGCAATACTACCCTGATTCATCGTTCAATCACACCATTCAGAAACTGGGTACCGCTACGTTCAACGCTACGTTTGTGGGCGCGTTCGATGATTTTAAGACGAAAGGAAATTTCCGGACGGCCATTGGCAATGTAACAGGTGATCTGGCTCTTAAACTCGCCGATAATCCTGACCAGACCACCTACAAAGCTAACCTGCGGGCTGAAAACCTGGAACTGGGGCAGCTCATCAACCAGCCGGAACAGTTCGGCAAACTCGATGGACAGGGGAACGTGGTAGGGCATGGCACCAGTCTGGAACGCGCCACTATTGACCTCAACGGTACGTTCGGGCGGTTTGGCTGGCAGGGCTACGAATACCGGAACGTATCGGCCAACGGTAATTTACAAAAGGCGCTTTTTGTGGGTTCGCTAAATATCGACGACCCCAATATTGCGTTCAGCCTCGACGGTGAATTTAACCTGAGCAATCCGCGTAAACACTATGATTTGCGCGGTACGGTGCAGCACGCCGATATGTTGGCGATGGGATATTTGTCTGACTCTCTTATCGTTAAAACCGATCTAGACGTACAACTCGAAGGCAGCAAACTCGATGACGTAGTAGGTAGTGCTACGTTCACAAACACAAATCTGACTCGCAACCGGCGGCAGCTTGCCATCAATAAACTGACGCTGGTATCGTCGATTGAACGGAATTCAGTACGTGATTCAGCGGGAAGTCAGCGCTATTTCGACCTGGATTCTGATTTTCTGACGTCCCGTTTTCAGGGTGATTTTCAGCCGCAACGTACCATCGACGACCTGACCCGGCTGGCTCGGGAGTATGAGCTTTATTTTAAAGGCGATGCGGCTGGAATGGATGCTTATTACAGCCAGAAGCAGCGCCAGTTTGTGCGTCAGGCTCGCCAGCAGGGTGGAGGACCTGTTCGACGATATGGGGTTGATTATCAGCTTATCACGAAGAATACGAAACCGTTACTGACGTTTTTTAATTCGGCTGTATACGTAGCGCCGTTGACCCGGATGGAAGGCCGGTTTATGGTCGACAATACGTCATTTCTGACAGCTACTGTCAAAACCGACTCGCTTCGATTTGGTACCGTTACGTTCGGCCCCAGCGACCTGGATTTGACAACGTCTAAATTCGTATTCAACAAGGAAGTGCTGGCCTCGGCAGTCATTTCGTCGAAATGGCAGGCGTTCAATACGATGCTGCCTACCCGAAGCCTGCAGGCCGAAGCCTCCTGGGATGTTGATCATATTGACTTTACCAGTGGCATTGAACAGGTCGACAGCAGTGGCCGGAATCTAAACCGAGCTGATTTGAATGGTGAACTGCGGTTCAAAGGCGATGCCATCGATCTTACGTTTCGCCAGTCGAGACTACGTGTGCTGAACAGCGACTGGATTCTAAACTCGCAGGGATTGATTCGAAAAGTGGGCAGCGAATACACCGTACGGAATCTTTCGCTGGTGAACCAGAATCAATTGGTGCAGGCATCCGGCAAAATCTCGGCCGATTCTGTGGAACATTTGACGGTCGAAGCCCGTAATTTTTTGCTTTCTTCGCTCAATTCAGTCCTGAACACTACGTTGGGTGGAACGCTTAATGGCAACCTTGCGGTACGTAACGTGTATTCGCTGCCTATTCTGGAAAGTGTTCTGTCGGTCAGTGCATTATCGTTTCAGAATGCACTAATCGGCGATGTTCGGGGAGATGGTATTTGGGATCAGCAGGCTCAGCGATTGAATGTCGATGCCCACGTAAGTCGCAGTGGAAACGACGTAGTAACGATAACGGGAACGTACACTCCTCAGCTAAAAACCAATCCGCTCGCCCTGAAAGCGACGGTCAATAATGCTGATTTGAAATTGCTGGAACCCTTTACGGTTGATCTGTTTTCAAATCTTGGTGGGACAGCGTATGGCATCGTTACGGTTTCGGGTACGCCAGCTACGCCGATATTGAAAGGAGAAGTTGCGATTAAAAATGGTCGTGGTCGATTCGATTATCTCAAAGCCGATTTTTCGTTCGAGGATAAAATCTATTTTGGTGAAAACGACATCATCGCCCGGCAACTCACTCTTCGCGACCCGGAAGGTAATACCGCTTTAATACGCGGTGGCGTCTATCACGACCGCTTCAAGTTCTTTACGCTCGGCTTCGATGCGGATTTTAAGAACTTCAAAATCATGAATACGCAGGCCAAAGACAACGATGCTTTTTACGGACAGGCCGTTGTTACCGGTAAAGCGGAACTCTATGGCCCAACCGATGATCTGACCATCCGCGCCAACGTAGCGAGTAACAAAGGAACCCGAATCTACATCCCCCTCGATGGTGCTACGTCCGTAGCCACCGACGACCAGATTCGTTTTGTTGACCGACTCGCCCTGTCGAAACCGAACAGCCAGACGACCAAACAGACCGACCAGCCGATACTGGATCTCTCCCGGATTCAGATGGATTTCAACTTCGATATTACGCCCGATGCGTATTGCGAAATCCAGCTCGACCGGCAGTCTGGCGATATTATTAGCGCTTATGGAGAAGGACGACTGGCGATGAAAGTCGATACCAAAGGCGATTTCACCATGACGGGTAATTACGCAATCCAGCGGGGTGATTACACGTTTACGTTCCAGAATATTCTGAATAAACGCTTTCAGATTCAGCCAAATAGCCGCATTACGTGGACGGGCGATCCATACAGCGCACTGCTGGACGTAACAGCGGCTTATACGCAATACACGTCGCTGGCGCCGTTGCTGCCGCAGACTGGTACGTCGACACCCGGCGCCGACCAGACTCGTCGATATCCCGTTGATCTTCTCATAAAGCTGAACGGTGATTTAGGCTCGCCAGCGGTTAGTTACGATCTGGATGTGAAGGAATATCCGGCATCTGCTACGTTCCGGCAGGCGGTTACGGCGTTTGAGTCGCGCTTGCAAAGCAATGATCAGGAATTGACTCGCCAGGTAAGTAGTATTCTGTTATTCAATCAGTTATTGCCCGAAGGGGCTGGGTTGTTCGAACAGGGGCAAGTCAATACAGGGGTGTTTAACAGTGTGAGCGAATTGCTGTCGAATCAGATTAGCCGGATGGCATCGAATCTGGACGAGAATCTGGACATCGGCGTGTCGATTGGTGGATTTACGAACAGCAATCAGAACGAAAACCTGCTCAATAATCTGCAACTGCGCTTCTCGTATCGACTGCTGAACGACCGGCTACGTATCAGTCGTGACGGTGGTTTCACGTATGGACAAAGTCAGTACAATGCGGCTAGTTTGCTGGGCGAATGGACATTGGAGTATTTCGTGACTCCCGACGGGCGTTTTCGCGTAAAAGCTTACAATCGCAATCAGCAAAGCATTCTGAATCAGGCGAGTCTGAACAGTACAATCACCACCGGGGGCGGATTAAGTTTCCTTTACACCCGTTCGTTTAATCGATTATTTGGTGGCAAACGTAGCACGCCCGGCTTAGTTCCTGCCAAAACTAACGAAGAACCGGCACCTATCGTTGTTCCTGTTCCCGTATCGGGCAACGTAGCACCTGGGCGTAGTGCTTTGTAACGAATTGCTGGCGCGAAGGGCTTCGACAGGCTCAGCCTGACAAGACGCTTGAGTCAATAAAGTTAAGTAGACTGTCAGGCTGAGCCTGTCGAAGCCCTTCGCGCCAGCAATACCTCAATCAACTCTTCACACCTGATGAACCTTTTCGAGCGTAAGCGTGTGCATTCCTGCCTCGTACTGATACGTAACAGATAACTGATACGTATCACAAATCAGCTTCACGATGGCGAGCCCTAAGCCAACCGACTCATGTTCACCAGACTCCTTTTTAAAACGCTTGAATAACGTTTCAGGATCGGTCTGCAACTCAAGACCTGTGTTACTTAATTGAAGCTGGTGCGCAGACGAACGTACCTGGATGCAACCTCCTGATTGATTGTGCCGTATGGCGTTGCTAACCAGATTGTTAAGCAGACTTTCAGCCAGTAGGGGAGGGAGCAGGGTTTGAAACGGTGCTTCTAATTCGATAGTTGTTTTGATGTGCTTGTGCAGTAGAATTTCCTCTACGTCCATAAGCCGCTGAATTAGCTCATCTGTCAGGTCAACAGGCTGAACGTCAGCAAACTGCCTGTTTTCAATTTTAGCCAGCAACAATAACCCCTGATTTAACCGCGACATCCGTCGGGAAGCCTGATAAATCCCGTCAATCCAATGCGTCTGCTGGTTCGTTAACTTCTCCGACTGAATTAATTGTTCGACTTTAGCATTGATCAGCGCAAGGGGAGTCTGCATCTCGTGCGAGGCATTTTCCGTGAATTCTTTCAGATTCCGATAGTCGTGCTGCATTTTATCGGCCATTTTCTGCAACACTTGGTTTAACTCCCGAAACTCATTGATCGTCGGCTGTTCGAGGTTCAGAGATGCGTTATGACTTAAGTCAAATTGCTTGATACGTGCTAACGTATTGTAAAATGGACGCCAGATACGTTCCGACAACTTTCCCTGAAACCAAAACATGCCAAGCAGCAATACGCCTAAAAAGAGCACCATCGTCAGCGATACCGCTTCGATGAGCCGATATGATTGAATGAGCGACTTTCGGATGGCTACCCGATGTATCACGCCGTCGATGGATTCGTAGAAAGTAAGCTGACGAAAGGGTATTAATTCGTTGTCGTATCGATTAAGAATCAACGTATCACTGAAAACTTCCTTAACCTGCGTTGTTGGCTCCGCACGCGTAACCTCAATTTTATTCTCGACAAAATAGGGAATACTTGACCAATTATTATGGGTACGTATATACGCTTCAAAATCCCGTTTTTCAACCTTCAGACGGCTCTCGACTTCGTCATAAATCAATAATCGGACAATCTGGTAAATGGCAAAGGCCGTCAGCAGGTAAAGTACCAGCGAGAAAATGAAGTAAATCCGGTTGGTTTGGGCCAATAGTTTCAACGTAAGCCAAATTTATAACCGATGCCGTAAACAGATTGCACATAATCATCGGCTCCCTTACTCAACAGTTTTCGGCGTAGGTTTTTAATGTGTGAGTATACCATGTCTAACGAATCGGCTGAATCGATGTTATCGCCCCACAGATGTTCAGCAATGGACGCTTTAGTTAATACAATATCTACGTTCGACAAAAAATACAGCAGTAAATCATATTCTTTCCGCGATAATGGTGTCGGCTGACCATTTATATAGACCATTCGAGTATTTGGTACTACCTGAATGTTACCAAATCGAATTTCGGTATGTCCGCCAAACTGCCGACGACGTAGCAATGATTTCACCCGCGCGTTCAATTCCGACAAATGAAACGGTTTAC
This sequence comes from Spirosoma profusum, assembly GCF_014699005.1. Classification (GTDB taxonomy): domain Bacteria; phylum Bacteroidota; class Bacteroidia; order Cytophagales; family Spirosomataceae; genus Spirosoma; species Spirosoma profusum. The sequence goes on along the minus strand of NZ_JACWZY010000008.1, from coordinate 180,103 downwards.
TCAGGTAATCATCAGAGCCGATTTCTAGACCTTTGAGTTTGTCTTCCAGTGCGTTACGTGCCGAAATGATAATAACTCCGGTAGTCGCAATTAGCCGTTTCAGATTCTGAATCAGTTGAAGTCCATCGCCATCCGGAAGGGTTAGATCGACGATGACGCAATCGTAATTATAGAGATAAATACGTTCGTCAGCATCCCGAAACGTAGCACTTACTTCGCAGACATAACCTTCTTTGGCCATATAATCGGTAATGCTTTCGGCCAGCCCCTGCTCATCTTCGACAATTAATACTTTCATACATCGCTCCCAAATAAAAACGAAAGTATTGCCCAATTCTGGAAACATTTAGGAAGGGATTTTTCGTCGTTATTAACTGAAAATTAACCCAATCGGGGAAATTCCTAAATGTTTCCAGAATTGGTCTTTTGCTTTGCGACCATCGTTGACCACGAATCAGCTCCGACGGGCTCGATACTCAGCTATGATGATTGCACGCATAACTTCCGTAACGCTACGTTTGCTATTTTTTATTGCGGTTATTTTACCGCAACTGGCAGCAGGGCAGCGCCAGAATCTAAATCAGCTTCTCGATCAGAGTGTTCGGCAGTATCCCTTGCTAAAGGCCCGACAAGCTAATATAAATAGCGCCCAACGCCGAATTCAGGCTAGTGAGGTGGAATTTCTGCCGATTATGCTGGCGCAGCATCAGTATAATTACGCGACCAGCAACAGCCTCAACGGTTCTTTTTTTCCAAACGAGAGCATCAACATCTCTACGTCAGGTGGGGTTCGCCAAACGGCTCTTTCGCAGGCAAGTTTTGGCAGTTTTACCAGCGCATCCATCGAATGGCGGGCCGTTACGTTCGGGCGCGTTCGGGCGAACGTGAACGTAGCAAAAGCCGATTACCAACGTAGTCAGGCTGAATACGAAAACGAAATTTTTCAGCATCAGGTACGTACCATCGATGCCTATGTGCTAACACTGATAGGTCAGAAATTAGTACAAATTCAGCAGAGCAATCTGGAGCGGGCGCAGGCGTTCAAGCGCATTGTCGATGCAGGTGTTCGTTCGGGGATGCGGGCGGGTGTAGACAGTTCTCTCGCTACTGCCGAAGCCGTTCGGGCACGACTGCTGCTGCTCGAAAGTCGTCAGCGCGAACAGGTGCAGCGCTTACAACTCTCCGAACTGACCGGCCAGCTCCAGCCCGATCTGCAACTGGATAGCATGCGTTTCTATACCGCTCTGCCTTTGGGCGATTTCAAGTCGGATTCACTGTCTCCCAAAAATCCAACGTTACGTCTGTTTCAGTCACAAATAAACCTGTCTGCGGCACGTAGCATAGCCAGTCAGCGGGCGGGGCTGCCTATGATTTCGCTGGTTGGTGTTGGTAATGCGCGAGGTTCAGGATTTTCGAATCAGGGCGATGTTTTCCTCCCCAATCAACTGGGTGGCTTAGGCTATCAGGTTGGTAATTACCTGCTTGGCGTGGTTGCTCGCTGGAATATAACTGGTATGCTACGTACCCGCCATGATTTCCAGGCCGAGCAATTTCAAGTTGAGCGCGCCCGGCAGGTATTCAACACGCAACGGCTCCAGATCAGCCGCCAATATCAGGAAGCCGACATTCAATATCAGTTGGCGTTGGAGCAAGCCCGACAGGCACCTATTCAGCTACGAGCCGCCCGACAAGCGTACAACCAGGCCAAATCTCGCTACGAGAGTGGCCTGACCGATTTGCCGACGCTGTTGCAAAGTGTCGTAACCCTCAATCGCGCCGAAGTCGATGGCTACGTTACCACCAGTAACGTCTGGCGATTTCTATTGCTGAAAGCAGCCGCAGAAGGTGATTTATCCCTGTTTATGAATGCATTGTAGAGACAAGGCATACCTTGTCTCAGACCGGATGGTCAATTGACCCGGATAGTTTATTAGTCCGAACGGTTCGTTGCTGACGCATATGAGACAAGGCATGCCTCCGCAACGGCGGACCGGTCCCTACGACAATAGAAACCTGTAAAAACCTATGTACAACATCATTCGTTCTGCGCTTCGGAAACCCATATCGGTGGTAGTAGCTGTGATGGGAATTCTCTTCTTCTCCATCCTGTCACTATTTACCATTCCGGTCGATATTTTCCCCAGCCTCGATTTACCGACCATTTACGTAGTACAGCCATACGGTGGTATGGCGCCCGACCAGATGGATGGTTTCATTGCCACGCGCTATCAGGACCACTTTCTCTACGTATCGGGAATTCGCGACATCGACGTAAAAACGATTCAGGGATTGTCGCTGATCAAACTCTCGTTTTACCCCGGCACCGATATGGCGCAGGCAGCAGCCGAAGTGGCCAACAACGTATCACGCGCCAAAGCGTACATGCCGGAAGGAACTGTCCCTCCGCAGGTGGTCCGGTTCGATGCCAGTTCGGTGCCGGTGGGGCAACTGGTTTTTGAAAGTCAAACGCGTTCGCTGAATGAAATTCAGGATTTTGCGTCGTCCCGGGTGCGGCCCATGTTCTCGCGCATTCCCGGCGTTTCCAGTCCTCCGCCGTTCGGTGGTAACCAACGGACGGTAATTGTCCGGGTCGATCCGCAACGGGTACGTAGTTACCAGCTTACGCCCGAAGAAGTGATACGTTCGATTGTCACCAATAACCAGCCTTCGCCAGCCGGTAACATCCGGATTGGGGAGAAAACGCTGATGACACCCGTAAACTCGCTGGTGAAACGCCCCGAAGATTTCCTGAATATTCCAATACGTGTTGGTTCTGGCCCTACGGTGTTTGTTCGGGATATTGGTACGGTAGAAGACGGCGCCGACGTAACGGTAAGCTATGCCCTGGTAAATGGTCGGCGGGCAGTGTATATCCCGGTCGTTAAAAAATCTGACGCATCGACCCTTGACGTAGTGAATAACCTTCGGAAAGCCCTGCCCGAATTGCAGGCAGCCGTACCAGAAGACGTAAAGATTTCCTACGAATTTGACCAGTCTGTCTACGTAACAAACGCCCTCAAAAGTCTGGTCACAGAGGGAATTCTGGGAGCTATTTTAACCGGACTTATGGTGCTGCTTTTCCTGCGCGATTGGCGTAGTGTGATTATCGTGGTCGTGACCATCCCGATTTCTATTTTGTCGGCGGTGATTATGCTCAATCTGTTCGGGCAAACCATCAACATCATGACCTTGTCGGGGCTGGCCCTTGCCATTGGGATTCTGGTCGACCAGGCCACGGTGACTATCGAAAACATTCACCAGCACCTGGAAATGGGCAAGCCTAAAGCTACGGCCATCTGGGATGCGTGTAAGGAAATTGTGTTCCCTGAATTCCTGATTCTACTGGCAATTCTGGCCGTGTTCGCGCCCGCTTTTGTAATGAACGGCGTACCGCGTTCGATGTTTCTACCACTCTCACTCTCAGTAGGTTTCGCCATGATTGCGTCGTTCCTGCTCTCGCAGACGTTCGTTCCGGTATTGGCAAACTGGCTACTCAAAAGCCACCCCGAACACGAAGCGCCCACACTGGCCCTCGATGACCGCGAACTCCACATGATAGAGGACGAGAAACCGGTTGAAAACGCCAAAGGATTTGAGCGATTCAAGCAGCGATATACCGCCACGCTCGAAAAAATTCTGGATCGACGTGGGCTGGTAGTGGGCGGTTATCTGATTGGTAGTCTGGCGATTATTGTCGTGTGTTTTATGGTGATTGGTACGGATATTCTGCCGCATGGAAATAGCCACCAATTTCAAATGCGCCTTCGTATTCCCGACGGAACGCGGGTCGAACGTACCGAGGTGGCCACGCTGAAAGTGCTGGATATTATTAAAGAAGCCGTTGGAAAAGACGGTGTCGAAATTTCGTCGGCCTACGTCGGTACGGTTCCATCCAGCTACGGTACGTCCAATATTTTCGTGTTCAACAGCGGACCGCACGAAGCCGTTTTGCAGGTGTCGCTGAGCGAAGAGCATCATGTAAAAATGGATGACTTGAAGGAGGAGCTTCGGCAACGTATCGCCAAAGCCTTACCAACGGCCAGCATCTCATTCGAACCGATCGAACTGACCGACAAAATCATGAGTCAGGGCGCTTCCACGCCGATCGAGGTGACAGTAGCCGCTAAAGACCTGAACGAAGCCGGTCGGTTTGCGAACAAGATTCGGGAACGGATGGCGAAAATTGACTTCCTGCGCGACGTTCAGATTGCTCAGCCGCTGAAATACCCCATTCTGAACGTAACGCTGAACCGGGAACGGGCCGGTCAGCTCGGCGTTACGTCCACGCAGGTAGCTCGTTCGATGGTGGCTGCTACGTCGTCGAGCCGGTTTACAGACAAAAATTTATGGCTCGATGAGTCGAAAGGGCTGGCGTATCAGGTGCAGGTACAAATTCCTGAATACCAGATGAGCAGTGCCAGCGACATTGGTAATATCCCGTTGAAAAGTGGCGAAATGCGCCCGCTATTGTCCGATGTTGCTACGTTCTCAGAAGGAACAGCCCCCGGTGAATATGACCGCGCTGGCCCGAACCGGCTGGTGACGATCACGGCGAATCTGCAGAAAAAAGACCTTGGTTCTGCGCAGAAAGCCGTTGAGAACGCCATTAAAGAAGCTGGCGAGCCTCCGCGTGGTGTGCTGGTCGAAATGGGTGGACAAACCAGCCTGCTGGCCGATACGTTGAGCAGCCTGCAAACGGGCCTGCTGGTAGCTATTGTGATTATTTTCTTATTGCTGGCCGCTAACTATCAATCGTTTAAGTTGTCTCTCGTCATTCTGGCGGCTATTCCGGCCGTGGTGGCGGGCGCACTGCTGATGCTGCTGGCGTGTGGTGCTACGTTGAACCTGCAATCGTACATGGGTCTGATCATGTCGGTGGGTGTATCAGTAGCGAACGCCATTCTGATGGTGACGAATGCCGAAAACCTCCGCCTGGACATTAAGAACCCTCGGAAAGCGGCTATGTTGGCGGCCAACAGCCGGATTCGCCCGATTCTCATGACCAGTATTGCCATGATTGCCGGTATGGTTCCTATGGCATCGGGACTAGGAGAGGGTGGCGATCAGATTGCCCCGCTGGGTCAGGCCGTTATTGGTGGATTGATTGCTTCTACGTTGGCGGCTTTGCTCGTACTGCCGTGTGTATTCACGCAATTGCAGGGCAAAGCATCGACCCAGTCCATATCGCTTGACCCGGAAGATCCTGAAAGTCAGTACTATCGTGAGGAGGCTCAGGAATTAAATCATAGTCTATAAAACCTTCACCCCTAAATCCCCTGAAGGGGATTTAGGGGTGAATCGGGTATCATATAAGATTTAACATTACAAAATTCGATAACCAAGAGATTCAACTACTTTCCTTATGAAACCGATTTTAACGCTTATCATACCGGTGGGAATCGCTTTCGGCATGGCGGCTTGTTCAACGGCAAACAGCGATGATAAACCCGCCAGCAAAGAGCCTACTATTCAGCAGGTTGTCACAACAACGGTGCAATCGCTTCAGCCCAATAAGCACGTAACACTACCCGGTGAACTGAAGCCCTGGAACCGGGTGAGTATCTATGCCAAAGTAAAAGGCTTCGTGCGGGATATTACCGTCGATCGAGGAACTCCCGTGCGTAAAGGGCAGGTACTGGCGCAACTCGATGCCCCCGAAGTGCTGTCGGAACTGAATCAGGCACAGGCACAATTACAGGCGCAACAGGCTACATTGGTAGAACAAACCACCCGCGCTCGCGCCAGCCGACTCATTTACCAGCGAATTCTGCAAACGGCGAAAACCGAAGGGGCCGTTTCCGCCAACGAAATCGACCAGGTACAGGCCCGAATGCAGGCGGATAGTGCGATGGTCGCGGTGGCGCGTGGCACGGTGCAGGCTTCACAATCCAATTTGCAGGCCAAATCACAATTCCGGCAATATCTGACAATCACGGCTCCCTTCGATGGCATCGTCATTGAGCGGAACATCAGTCCCGGCGCACTGGTTGGTGCGGGCGAAAGTGGAAAACCTCTGTTCGTGCTGGAAGATAGTCGTACTCTACGGCTTACCGTAGCTGTTCCTGAGACATTTGCCAATCAGTTACCCCCAAAGAGTTCGGTTGCCTTTACCGTAGCGGCCCTGCCAGAACGTCGTTTCAACGCGAAATTAGCCCGTTCGGCGCAGAGTTTAGTCGAAGCAAATCGCTCCATGATGGCCGAGTTCGACGTAGCAAATACCGGTCATGAACTGAAGGCCGGTATGTATGCCGAGGTGCAAATGCCAATGATCCGTACAAGCAAAACGATGTTCGTACCGTCGACAGCCGTGGTAAATTCCAGCGAAAAAATGTTCGTGATACGTGTAATCGACAACAGGGCACAGTGGATTTCGGTGCAGAAGGGTAACGTAGTGGATAGCCTGGTCGAAGTTTTTGGTGAGCTCCAGCCCGGTATGCCAATTGTTCGGTCGGCGTCGGAAGAAATTCGGGATGGTCAGGCTGTAACCACCGCACAAAAATGAAATCGCCCTCACTACGTTACCTGCCGATAGCACTAATCCTGTTAACAGGCTGCCAAACCACCCGAAAACAGTACCAGCTCGTCTATCGGGATAACGCGGGTATTTACCGCGTAGAATCAGCGAAAGTACGTACCATTCGCGTTCATCGTAATCCATACAAAGTGCTGGTCAAGACGGATTTAGGCCGCCTGGAAACCGCATCACTGAATGGACTCTGGGGATGCCAGGAAACGGGTGGAGCCCGGCGTCGGCTGTATCTGGGCAATTTTTATGAAGTCGTTCAGGAAAAAAACGTAGTGATTTATCGTCAGGCTGACTTCGATGGATCATCCAGCGATCATTATTATTTCAGCAAAAATCCCGATAGCGACATTCTCTACCTGAGCCGCCGGAATCTGATCATGGCGTTTTCCGGAGAAACCTGTATGCAGAACGTAGTGAGCCACTTACCCCGAAACGACTGGTTTAAGATCAACAATAAAGGCTATTTTCAACTCCTGGAAGCCTGCGACAGTTGCCTTAGCCTGAAATAATCTGACCAATTCCAGACTCTCTTCTTTCGCCTGATTTTTTGTTCTTAGAAACTGTCTGCAAACCCCTAAATCCCCTAAAAGGGACTTCGCTCGCACTCGAACAAAGTCCCTTTTAGGGGATTTAGGGGTTTGCAGACAGTTTCTAAACGTATCGAGGCTTCAGTTGACTGAAGCCTCGATACGTTTAGTGGATAGAAACGGATAACTAAAAGATGCCCTGCTTGATTCGGCTTCCTGTGTTAAATATGATTTTCCCGCCAGTATTATACTGAATTCGCAGTGCCTGACCTACGTAATTTGCTGGGATTGATACCGCATGTTTTAAGGTAAGCACATCCGTACTGACTGGAAGTCGACCACACGACCATACACTCGTATCGCTCCAGGCCCCATCTTTGACTGTAGACATATCACAGGCGGACGCTCCGGGGTAGACAGACAATTTAAGCGTGGTCTGGACATACGATCCACTCGGATCGAAGGCTGTTACGAGGATCGTAAAAATAGTCCCTGATTCGGTTAAAGGCGTTCCTGAAATGGTTGCCGGAGCGGTAAACGTCAAACCCTTAGGCAAACTATACGTAGTAATGATCAGGTCATTGGGCGTTTCAGAATCACTGAACGTATTGGCCGGAATGGTATACGAAAACGGTACAAGAATTGTCGCCGATTGAGGAGGAATTGCGTTCGAAACGGTTGGCGGACAGTTCCGGTAACTAACCAATGCCGTAGTAGAAGACGTACAACCATTCGCTGCGGTAGCAGTAACAGCATAGGTTCCTGCCAGGTTTACGACCGCTTTATTCGCCGACTGACTCACAACACCGGGCCCACTAAAGAGATACGTAACACCGCCACCAGCTGTTAACGTAACGCTGGAAATTGAGCAACTTAACGTACCACTTGATACCAAACTTACAGTCGGCGTAGCGGTGTTGGCGAATACACTGGCGGTCTGCGTTGCTGTGCAGCCATTGGCGCCTGTAACCGTCACCGAATACGTACCGATGGCCGTGGCTGAAATGGATGCAGTGGTTTCGCCTGTGCTCCATCGATACGTTCCCCCACCACTCGCAACTAACGTTGTACTGGGACTTGCGCAGGTCAACGTAGCGCTCGAAGGTGCGATATTTACCGAAGGTGGATTGACATTGTTGAACACCTGGGCACTGGCACTAGCCGTACAGCCGTTGGTTCCCGTGAGTGTAAATGAGTAGATGTTTGCTACGCTCACACTAATGGTGGAAGAGGTTGCTCCTGTGTTCCAGCGATACGTACCGCTGCTACCACCCGCCGTCAACGTAGAACTGGTGTTAGCGCAGGTCAACGTAGCACTGGAAGGTGTGATGTTCACCGAAGGGGCGCTGTTATCCTGACTAACCTGAATCGAGGAACTGGCCGTACAGCCGTTGGTTCCAGTTACCGTCACCGAGTAGGTGTTTGCTGTGCTCACACTGATAACTTGAGACGTAGCGCCTGTACTCCACCGATACGTTCCGCTGCCTACTGCGCTCAAACTCACGGTCGGATTAGTACAGGTCAACGTAGCGCCGGTCGGTGTTCCGATAGATGGGCTTATACTGATCGAAGCTGCATTAATGTCCTGTGAAATAACCACACTGGCGCTGGCTGTACAACCGTTAGCGCCGGTTACTGTCACGGAATACGTACCGATGACCGTGGCTGAAATGGCAGTTGTGCTCTCTCCCGTACTCCACTGATACGTCCCTCCACTGTCGGCTGTCAAGGTAATACTGGGGTTGGCACAGGTCAACGTAGCGCTGGAGGGCGTGATGAACGCCGAGGGCTTAGTGTTGTCCTGAACCACTTCAGCACCAGCACTGGCCGTGCAACCATTTTCTCCTGTCACCGTCACGGAGTAGGTGCCCATAGCCGTGGCACTGATTTGGCCCGTATTCTCGCCCGTGCTCCAGTGATACGTTCCTGCGCCACCCGCTGTCAAGGTAATACTGGGAATGGCACAGGTCAACGTAGCGCTGGAGGGCGAGATACTAGCTACGGGAGGGGTACTATCTTCCATTAGTTTGATACTGGTGCTGGCCGTACAGCCGTTGGCTCCGGTCACTGTCACCGAGTAGATGTCGGCTGTGCTCACATCGATAGTTGAGGAAGTTGCCCCCGTGCTCCAGTGATACGTTCCGCTGCCTGTTGCGCTTAGACTTATGGTCGGCGTGGCGCAGGTCAGGAGCGTGGTAGATGCGTTAATGCTGACTGAAGGTGCACTGTTGTCCTGTTCGATAAGCGCACTGGTTGTGGCCGTACAACCGTTGCTGCCTGTGACTGTCACCGAGTAAGTGCCAATGGACGTTACACTGATTTGGGCGGTAGTTTCGCCCGTGCTCCATTGATACGTTCCACTACCGTTGGCCGTTAGTGTGACCGTTGGGTTGGCACAGGTCAACGTAGCGCTACCGGGAGTAATGTTTGCCGAAGGTATACTTACATCCTCCATAACTTCCTCACTAGCACTGGCCGTGCAGCCATTCACACCCGTTGCTGTCACTGAATAAGTACCTCCGGCGGTGGCTGAAATGGATGCGGTAGATTCTCCTGTACTCCATTGATACGTTCCCCCACCACTGGCTGTTAACGTAGCACTGGGATTGGCGCAGGTTAACGTAGCACTGGAAGGATTAATACTTGCTACAGGTGAATTGTTGTCAACCAATATTTCGACGCTGGTCGTAGCCGTGCAGCCGTTAACATTTGTCACTGTTACGGAATAAGTGCCTGCGGAAGTAGCTGAAATAGTCTCGGTATTCTCACCGGTACTCCAGCCATATGTTCCACTACTCACTGCACTTAGACTTACCATTGGAATGGTACAGGTTAACGTAGTACTTGATGGATTGATACTAACGGAAGGTACTGGATTGACTGTTAACGTAAAACTGGTTGCAGCACTCAACTGACCATCGCTAGCGTTGACAGTGATCGTAAAAATGGTAGGAACACTCACCGTTGGAGCCGTCAACAGAGTAATAGCACCACTAGCCGAGATTCCGGCAGGTTCACTGCTCCAGTTAAAGGAAGTCGGGCTAAAATTAGAGGCAATAGCTGTTAGGCTCAAGTCACTGGCTGCGCATATTGCAGGAGGATTGACAGGATTCACATTAGTAGCAAGCGGAGCCACTTTGCGGATGCGACTGTTAGACTGGTCGGCAATGTAGAGATTACCCGACCCATCGAGCACTACATCTGCGGGCTTATATAACATTGCAGCCGTTGCTGCTCCGCCATCGCCACTGTAACCGCTTGAACCATTACCCACTACGGTGCTGATGATGCTATTGGTTGCGTTCACCTTACGGATGCGGTGGTTAGACTGGTCGGCAATATAAAGATTGCCTGCGCCATCCACCCACACCCCCGTCGGGCTATTTAATTCAGCCATAGTGGCTGCTCCGCCATCACCCCTATAACCACCACTGGGCATCCCACCACCGGGACCGGGAGGTTCACCGGGACCAGGGGGGCCACCACCGGGCGTTCCACCACCGGGGGGGGCTTCAGAGATAGTGGAATTGCCCGCCACAGTACTAATAGTACCGTCGGATGCATTCACTTTTCGGATACGGTGATTGTCTTTATCCGCAATGTAGAGATTCCCTGCTGCATCGACAGATACATCCATTGGGTTATTCAGCCGGGCACTAGTAGCCGCTCCGTAATCGCCACTGAAGCCGCCTGAACCGTTACCTGCTATAGTACTGATCGTACCATTTACAGCAAGTACCTTGCGAATACGGTGATTCATCTTGTCGGCGATATAGAGGTTTCCTGCTGCATCAATTGCCACACCTGTAGGATAATTCAGACTTGCAGATGTAGCTGCTCCGCCATCGCCACTGTAGTTGGCTGAACCATTACCAGCCACCGTACTGATGTTGCCATTAGTCGCATTTACCTTGCGGATACGATGATTATACTGATCTGCAATGTAGAGGTTCCCTGCTGCATCCAATGCCACACCTGTAGGTTGAGTTAGACGGGCATTGGTGGCTGCTCCGCCGTCACCACTAAAGCCATACGTAGTAGTACCAGCTATGGTACTGATAATGCCATTAGCAGCATTTATTTTGCGGATACGATGATTATACTGATCGGCGATGTAGATATTCCCCGATCCATCCACCGCCACACCCGAGGGTTCATTTAGACGGGCATTAGTGGCTGCCCCGCCGTCTCCTCTGTAAGTCCTTGAACCAGTTCCTACCACAGTGCTAATGGTGCCATTGGTTGCGCTTACTTTTCGGATACGGTGATTTTCCTTGTCGGCGATGTAGAGATTGTTTGACCCATCAATACATATATTAATGGGGAAATTTAGTTGAGCGCCAGTGGGTGCTCCGCCATCACCATTGTATCCCTGTGCACTCGTCCCTGCTACGGTGCTGATGGTACCATTAGCCGCAATTATCTTACGAACAGCGTGGTTATGGTGATCAGCGACAAAAATATTACCTGTCCCATCTCCCCATACCCCATCAGGATAGCTAAACGTAGCACTAGTGGCCGCTCCGCCATTTCCACTATAGCCCTCTATACCTGTTCCTGCCAACGTACTAATTTTACCATTGGCCGCAGTTACCTTACGAATGCGATGGTTTGCTTGATCGGCAATGTATATATTACCTGACCCATCTACGTATACACCCATAGGGAAATTTATTTGGGCAATGGTGGCCGCTCCTTCGTCTCCGCTGAACCCCCCTGTACCCGTCCCGGCCACAGTACTGATAGTTCCATTAGCTGCACTTACCATACGGATGCGATGATTTCCCCGATCAGGGATGAAAATATTGTCCGAAGCGTCCACGTATACCCCATAAGGGATATTTATTTGAGCATTTATGGCGAGGATTCCATCTCCATTGTAGCCTCCTGTACCCGTCCCGGCTACGGTACTGATGGTGCCGTTGGCAGCACTTATTTTACGGATACGGTGGTTACCTCGATCAGCGATATATAGGTTCCCGGATAAATCCAACGCTAAACCACTCGGAGAATTGAGTTTGGCATTGATGGCCGCTCCGCCATCGCCACTGTAGCCGTACGTACCAGTACCTGCTATAGTACTGATAGTGCCATTGGCTACATTTACCTTGCGAATGCGGTTGTTTTCAGTATCACTTACATAGATATTGCCCAATCCGTCGACTGCTACACCGTTAGGCGTATTAATGTTAGCGTCAGTAGCTGGGCCTCCATCGCCTATTGAAGTAGTTCCGGTTACTGTAGTAATAATTTGTGCAGATACTCCTGTAGAAGCCACTACTAGGAAAAAGAATCCAAGAAAGGGTGTGTAGAAGTAAACAGAGATTAGCGTACGTAATAGTCTATTCATAAGTGGTACAACTGGGGGGTTAAAACATGTAAACTTTATGGGTTTGACAGTGACTCAAAACTCAGTTTTTCCAAGTGAATAGACTCTACCGAATCGGACAAAAACTCTACTGAAATGACCAGAGGTATATTCTAGGCAACAAATCGACCTTTTAATAAACTTATTGTAAAAATAAATCCCCGGTCATGGTGGACGGGTCGCAGATGATATAATTACTACGTGAAGGTAGGGGGGCTAATCTTAAGCTATTTTCAAGCTACTTACCCTTTCCGGGTTGAGGGAGCGTGCCCGTATTGTTCTTTGTAGGCTCTCCCAAAAGCGGATAAACTTCCGAAACCAACCGCGTAAGCAACCTGGGTAGGCTGAATGCCTTCGTCAAGCATGTCGTTGCCACGCCGAAGTCGGTAATCCCGTATAACGTCACGGGTTGTTACGTTCAGCAGACCCTTAAGCTTGCGGGTGAGTGTGCGGCTGCTAAGCGCCAGTTCATCAGCCAACTGCTCGACTTCAAACTCGGGTTCATCGAGATGCTGTTCCAGAACTGCATATAGTTGCTTCAGGAAAGCGGGCGTTTCAGGGCGTTCCTGTTCAGGCACCTCGTAAAAAGCTGGTATGCTTTCGCTTAGTGGATTGATGAGCGTTCGTTGCCAGTACGTTCGTAAGGCGGCTTGTCTACGGCGTAAATTCTGCAAACGTAGCAGCAACTCGGCTGGGAGGAACGGCTTGGTCAGGTAATCGTCGGCACCTGTTTCCAGTCCCGCAAGTCGGTCTTCAATGGCGGCTCTGGCGGTTAGCATGATAACCGAAATATGGTCGGTGCGGATATCGGTACGTAGCGCACGGCACAGATCCAGACCATCGAGCCGGGGCATCATCAGGTCGGTTACGATTAATTCAGGAATTGTATCAAGCGCCATCGCCAGACCTTGCTGGCCATCCTTAGCTTCGAGCAACGTATAGTGCGGTGCCAGAATCATGCGGATATACGTCCGAAGATCGTCGTTGTCCTCGACCAGCAGTAATAGTGGTTTGTCAGCACTTATCTGGCCTTCAGTATAAAGCGCATCACCAATTAATGTTGCACTTTCATACATGAGTTCCGAATCAACAGACAGAGATGATGCGTAATGATTCACCCGTTGGCCGTTTTCGCTCGGCACTGGCTGACCAACTTCGCCCTGAATTGGTAATGATACACGAAACGTCGTTCCCTCGCCCAATTGACTACGTACCGTTATAATGCCACCCAGCAACTGGACTAATTCATACGTAAGGGCGAGTCCCACACCTGTCCCTACTTCGAGCCGATTAGCCCCCACGCCCTGATAAAACCGGTCGAACAGATGACCCAAATCTTCGGAAGCAATGCCCACACCTGTATCGTGTACTTCAACTACTACGCCAGTTGAGTTATACATGGCCTCCACCTTAACCGAACCACCTGCCGATGTATTTTTTATCGCATTACTCAGCAGATTTGTCAGAATTTTCTCAACCTTGTCGGCATCATACTGAGCAGACCAGCTATCCTGATTTTGGTGCAGGCTCAAGGTTATCGAGCGGCTGGCAGCCAGGGAATCGAACAAAGCCACCCAGGTACGTAGATCACTAGCCAGATTACCCGGTGCCAGCAGATTTTTCATCTGGCGGGCATCGAGTTTCGCCAGATCGAGCAATTGATTGATAAGTGTCTGAAGGCGACTGGCATTACGGTGCATCAGTGCGTACAGTTCATTGTCAGGAAAGCGGCTGTGCAACGTTTGGAGCGGACCTAACAGCAACGTAACGGGGGTACGCAGTTCATGAGAAACATTGGTGAAGAAATCGGTTTTAAGCTTATCGAGCGCCTGTATGTTTTCGCGCTGGGTTTGTTCAAGGCTTAGGTTGTCAGCCGTTCGAATCCGTTCGCGGGTAGCCTGCCAAAGCATCATCACCACAAAAAACGGTTCGGCTATCGTACTCAGCAACATTACAAACCTAAGGGATTCTTCACTGAATGAGCCGGTAAAAAAACCGGCATTACGTCCATAGAAATAGGTATAGATTGGTGATAGCAACAGCAGAGCAATTACGTTCCAGATGGCAGGCCGGCGACCCCCTGAATATAAAGCAATCAACAGCGCCAGGGTAAACCCCATCATGATAGCGAGTGAGGCTATTAACCCCCAGGTAATGTAAGGATGACGGACAAAAAAACTTAATCCTACATAGAGCAAACCTATTCCTCCAAAACCCCTGTAAAGCCAGACTAAACGAGGCAGATACAGGGAGAGCTGGCAGGCTTGAATAACATAATACGCTAAAGTTGGCAGAAGTAGACCTACAGTTACATAATGACTCGTGTGTGCCCAATAGGGTGAAGTGGGGAAAATGATACTTGAATAGCTGCTCGCAAACAAGCTGCACATACAAACTGCTAAGCCCCAGAGCGAATAGGCACGTAGCACCGCAAATCGGTGCATGAAGAGTAGTAACGATAGCAGAAACAGCGATATAATAAACGCCAGTGTAAACAGGACGTATCGGTCCATATCCGGCAGCCGATTTGACACAAACGTGTTCTGATCCCAAACCCGAAGATTATAGCTATGATGCTGTGACGATAGAACGCGAACGTAGCATGTTTGGGGCTTTTTCCCCGAAAGTGTTACGTATAGAGTAGGATAGCGTGTTTTAGGATTTCTTTTTACGAAGGGTATAAAATCGCCCGTATGCTGAATGCGCCATCCTGTAACAGAGTCGGGTTGATAAAGCGTTAGGCTGTCGACGTAAAAGTTCGTTAACTCGAACGCATACGTGTGTGTGGAATCGGTAGCTTGTTGTAACGTAAATCTGCACCAGACAGGGTGCGTAGTGAATCCCAGAATCAACATTGGCGCTGGTCCAGCGATTGTCTGCCAGCCGCTTTGATGATTCACTACGTTCCCAAGCGCTAACCGGTTCGTGGAGTCGACCAAATACTGAAAGTTTACATCAACAGGTTGTGTAAAGCGATTTCCAGGCAGCCTATTAGTGGGAGCCTGAGCACCGGCCCGGGATAAAAGCAAAAGCCATAAACAGACGACAGATAAATAGTTAAACATTGTTACCTTACTAGAAGCGACTACTATTGTATGGGTATTTGTATACTATTGATGTATTCACTAACCGAATTTGTCATATATCTCCCGCAAGAGCCTGACCGGAACGAGTTGATTTAATAGGTGATAAGTTACATTTTTAATGCCAAGTTCAGGGAATTTCACTTGCTAAATTAATAGTTTGTATTTTATTTAAATTGGTAACAATTGAAAAGGTCATAACTCACTATTCCAAAAATGATAATTCGCCTTTTTGCCATTTTTTTGATTTCAACTAGCACGGTCCGTGCACAGATACAGACACTTAACCAACCCGACGATGGTTTCAGGGGAATCTGGTATTTTATTGGTCCGACCAAAACCGAATATGCTTTCAAATACAGTGGCGGACTGGGAACCTACCCGGCTAATCATCACCCATTTGCAGTTTATGCGCCCGCCGTACAAAAAACGTTTTTTTGCTATGGTGGAGCATCCAAAGATGCCAAGCCCAGTTTACTACATGAAATCGCTTATTTTGACCACCGAACGGGGCAAGTCTCCCGCCCGACAATCTTGCTGGACAAAGGCACCGACGATGCGCACGACAATCCAGTACTGAACATCGACCGGCAGGGGTATATCTGGTTGTTTTCTACATCGCACGGTACCGACCGACCGTCGTTTATTCATAAAAGTCGTAAACCCTACGACATATCGGCTTTCGACCGAATTCCGGCCACCCGAATGCAGGGTAACAACACGGTGCCATTCGACAATTTTTCGTATCTCCAGAGCCACTACCACCCCGAAAAAGGATTCCTGCACCTCATGACCCATTACGAGAGGGGTATGCTGAAATACGGAGCTACCAAACCCCGTCGAACCATTGGTTATATTTCCAGCCGGGACGGTGTTCACTGGTCTGCGCTTCAGGATATCGCGGCCATTGAAGAAGGTCATTATCAGACCAGTCATCAACAGGGAAAGAAAGTTGGTACGGCTTTCAATATGCACCCGGATACTGAAATCGGCGCGGGGCTGGACTATCGCACCAATCTGTACTACGTTGAAACTTCCGATTTCGGGCAAAGCTGGCATACCGCCGACGGTCAGCCGGTGCAATTGCCGCTCCGGGCATCAAAAAATAATGCGTTGGTGAAAGAATACCGGTCGCTGGGACGTAACGTTTACATCAACGACGTAGCACATGACGCACATGGCCATCCAGCCATTCTGTATATCACCAGCAAAGGTCCCGAACCTGGTCCTGAAAGTGGTCCGTATGAGTGGCACATCGCCCACTGGACGGGGAAAACCTGGGATATTCTGGACGTAACGACTTCCGACCACAACTACGATATGGGCTCTCTATACATAGAATCTGATGGTACCTGGCGAATCATCGGGCCGACGGGCACGGGACCACAGGCGTATAACACAGGTGGCGAACTATCGGTCTGGATTAGCCGCGACAAAGGGAAACATTGGCAGCACACCAGCTCACTGACCCGAAACAGCCCTCGTAATCACAGCTACCCACGTCGGCCTGTGCGAGCACATGAAGGCTTTTATGCATTCTGGGCCGATGGCAACGGTCGAGAACCGTCGCCTTCTTCGTTCTATTTCAGCACAAAAGCTGGTGAAGTATATCGGCTGCCGGGTCAGACGAACGGAATGATGGCGAAGCCAGAACGAGTGAAGGTTGATAAGTGATAAGTTTATCACTTATCAACCTTTATGCTACGTTGCCGGACAGCTTCGTACAGTACTACGCCCGTAGCCACTGATACGTTCAGTGAACCGACGGAACCCAACAGAGGAATCTTTACGTGGTTGTCTGCCATACGTAGCAGTTCGGGCGAGATACCGTCTTCTTCCGATCCCATGATGACGGCGATAGGACCGGTCAGGTCGGTGCTACGTTCGTAGAGGTCACGGTTCGATTTTTCGGTACAGGCCACAACTGTAATTCCTGATTCCTGTAGATATTTCACCGTTTCGGTTAAATCGGGTTCGCGGCAGACCGAAATGTGGTTCAGCGCTCCTGACGACGTTTTCATGGCGTCGGAATTGATGGCAGCCGCTCCTCGTCCGGGAATCACAATGCATTGAATACCGGTACACTCAGCTGTTCGAGCAATAGCTCCGAAATTACGTACATCGGTAATGCGGTCGAGAAGTAGAAAAAACGGTGTTTCGCCCCGTTCGTACACATCGGCTACTACGTTGGATAACTTAACGTACTGAACCTGCGCCACCAGGCAAACAACTCCCTGATGGTTCTTGCGCGTCAGCCGATCAAGTTTTTCGACAGGTACGCGCTGAATCGTTACACGGTTCTGAAAAGCCAGATTCTGTATTTCAGGGTGGCTCAACCCTTTTTCCATATATAATTTATCAATCTGCTGGTCGGAACGTAGCGTTTCGATAACCGACTGAATACCAAATACCATCTCGTCGGGCTGGGGACGAAACTGTGGGCGTGGACGAGGTTGGCGATTGAATGGTTGGGGCATTATTAAACGATGTATGGTATATAATGTATGATATAAGGCTGACGCGAAAATACATCATACACCATACATCTTTAACTCTATTCGCGGATGGTGCCAGTTCGCCAGGCTTCGACAATCGGATACCAGATGGGCTGGTACTCAATGTAACGTACCAGTTCGTAATGGTCGTCCACGAATTGATTCGGTTTTTTGGTAAACGTGAAATTGATTTCTGATACGTTGGCCCGGCGGTTGTAGACCCACACTTCCCGCTCCCGATTGCGTTGTACGCGGTCGGGGGGGCCCAGTACGATGTAAATCATGCCTTTGTCGGTTTTCCAGCCTTCCTTAAAACTGGTAAAAAGCCGGTTCGCTTCTTCAACCCGGTTGTAATACGATTTGATGGTACGTCTGGCAACCTCTTCGTTGCCCGCCATCAGGCCGAGCCAGTAACGGTCCAACGCTTTTTTTGTATCCTGCGCCTGCGCCATCTCGTTAATTTCACTACTGGTACTCATGTATAATACCGGCTTGATAAGCTTTTCGGGACGGGTCAGTTTAGGAAAACGTTTATCGGTTACCACCAGACCGATTCCACTGGCGTCAGTTGTGTCTTCCATGAAGTAGTAAAGCCCTTCTTTGGGAATCACAAATGGCTGGTTGGTGGCGATGGTCAGCGTTGAATCGACCGACATTGATTTGGAAACAGCCCTTGGCGACGTATTCATAGGCGACGATGCCGCTTCGAAATCATGTCGGTAACGGAACCCAAACAGAGGTTTACTGGTGCCGTTGACATCGCGCAGAATGATTGTGTCGCCAGCGTTTACGTAGTTGCGCAATTGTGGTTGCCCATTAGCCGAAAACAACGTAACACGGTCGCTAAATTTAGCCGGTTTAAACCGTAATGAGAGATCGTTACGTGCTTTCGTACCGTTACCTGTCTCCGTAATTTCGGTCAGCAAGATCGCGTTGGTGGCATCTTTAGGTCGTTTTACGTCGAATGTCAGCATCAGATGATCACCTTCTTGCCTGACGTTCTGTGTGCTAAGCGGAACCGTACCATAACCCAGCCGTTCGCGACTGTTATAATCGGGATACATGACGTAGGCCATCATAAAATGTTCCGCAAATTCGGTAGGGCTCAGTACGGCCTGACCGCCCGGCATTTTTGCCGTCAGATTCATAAATACCCGAACCGACGTAGTGTCTATCGCCAGAAATTTTCCTTTGATGGACGTAACCATCCAGTCGCCCACGCCCTTTGGCGACGAAGGTGTAGAGCCTACTGATGTACCCTCGTTACGTACTGGAGCCGAAGAAGATGGCTCTGACGTAGCACGGGGTGAATTCTGCGCCTGTTCAGGCTGAGTAGCCGGCCGGTTTGGTTGGTTACGTTGTGCTTCCGTACGGGCATCATAAGCCGCATTGATGCGATCCTGTGCCTTTTTCTTGGTGCTGGCACAGCCCGATAACAGCGCAATAAATAGTAAAGCAATTAGGGTACGCATAAAAACAAGTCTTGTCTTCGCATGGAACAGCTACACTATTTGTTATAACGAAAAAATTCTTCGCATTGACTTATCAGGGTGGCTCATTTTTCTTTGCCTGTACAAAAGAGTAATTTTGTTGTTTGAATTGCAAACGCATGTACAAGACAACTGAAATTACGTCAGCCGAAATTGCTTCGGATAATCCGGTTCACCAACGACTTCTTTTTCCTTACGTCGAAGCGGCCAAAATGGTAAACGGCAACGTACTGGAGATTGGTTGCGGCTGGGGCCGGGGTCTCGAGTTACTTACCAAAGCCGCCGATCACTACACCGGTATCGACAAAAACGAAGCCCTCATCAAGGCACTTGGCGAAGCGTATCCAGATGCTACGTTCATCGCGGCTAATATTCCGCCACTCAGCGGTTTAGCAGATAATACGTTCGATTTTATCGTAACGTTTCAGGTGATCGAACATATCGAAAACGATGATCTGTTTATCAGGGAAGCGCATCGCGTGTTGAAACCCGGTGGTAAACTGCTGCTCACGACGGTCAATAAAACGTTCTCGCTTACCCGAAATCCGTGGCACGTGCGTGAATACGTTGCCGACGAGTTGCGAAAGTTGATGAGCCGTTATTTTGCAAAAGTCGATACGAAAGGGATTCACGGCAATGAGAAAGTAATGACGTATTACGAGCAGAATAAAGAGTCGGTGAAAAAACTGACCCGCTTCGATATTTTCAATCTGCAATATCGATTACCCCGTCGACTGCTGCAGGTGCCGTACGAGTTGATGAACCGCCTGAACCGTAACCGACTCCTGCAAGCCAACGGACTGGCTGCCGAAATCAACTACACCGACTACGTAGTGAGCACCAACCCCGCCGGTAGCCTTGATTTCTTCTACGTAGCGACGAAGTAAAATGGTGTCATAAATGGGCAGTTGTATTCAGGAATCGTTTCTCAAAATCGCTCCTGAATACGATTGCTACGTTAACGTGAATAATAAGTTAACTATAAATTTCAGTCTGTTGCTGACGCATGGGGCTTCGACAGGTTCAGCCTGACAGTTCACTAGAATTTGCTGACTCAAGCTGGTTTGTCAGGCTGAGCCTGTCGAAGCCCCATGCGTCAGCAATACGTTGATCTAGCCAGTATTCACGTTTCCAATGAATTACATTATCACCGAGGCTTCTCCAGACGACGATTTGCCGCATCATCTGCTTTTACTGGCCGATGAAAATCAGGCATTGATTGATGCATATCTGCCATCGAGCCAGGTCTATCTGCTACGTATTGACACTACGTGTCTGGGCATTTGCCTTTTGCAATACCGGGGAGAAATTGGCGAAATAATGAACATTGCTGTTGAGCCTGATTACCAGGGTAAAGGACTTGGACGGGCATTGCTGGCACATGTTATTGACGCTGCCGGTAGACAGGGTGTGCAACGATTGCTCATCAAAACAGGGAATTCGGGTATTGGTCAGATTGCGCTTTACCAGCAGCAGGGTTTTGATTTAATAGGAGTTAATTACAATTATTTTCTGGAAGCATATTCCGACCCCATTTGGGAAAATGGCATTCAATGTAAACATCAGCTTGTCTTTGAGTTGCGTTTGAGAATGTGATGCCCGGTCGTATGAGGCACTACGTTATTAATTTTCCGCTGGTGTTACCGTAATCACAATGGATTTGGACGTAGGCGTACTGCTCTTTTCGGCGATAGAATCGATAGGGACCAGTACGTTCGTTTCCGGAAAATAAGCGGCACAGCAACCGCGCGGAATATCATACGAAATCACCATAAAGCGATGAGCGGTACGTTGTTTTCCATCGTATTTGCTATGCAAATCCACTACCTGTTTCTCCTGTAATTTCAGATTTGCGATGTCGTCGCGGTGCATAAACACCACGCGTCGTTCGTTGTAAATACCCCGGTAGCGGTCGTCGTTGCCGTAAATTGTGGTGTTGAACTGGTCGTGGCTGCGGATGGTCATCAGCAGCAGCTCGCCGGTCTGTAAGTCATGGTGCGAGGGCGTATTGATGGTAAAATGTGCCTTTCCATCTTTGGTTTTGAACTCCCGCACGCGCGGTCCGTTCGGAATGTAAAAGCCGCCCGGTTTCCGCACTTTTTCATTATAGTGTTCATGTCCGGGCACAACCTGCCCAATCAGATCGCGGATACGGTCGTAGTTGGCAACGAGGCTATCCCAATCAACGGTCGATTTCTCATTCAGGGTTGCTTTAGCCAATTCGGCAATAATAGCCACTTCACTTTTGAGCGTATCAACCACCGGATCGACTACCCCGTGCGATTGAGCCACTACGCCGGTCGTGCTCTCGCAACTGACAAACTGCTCACCCGTGGCTTGTATATCGCGGTCAGTACGTCCCAGGCAGGGTAGAATCAGTGCAGTTTCGCCGTGAATGAGATGGCTTCGATTCAGCTTGGTCGATACGTGAACCGTGAGTGTACACTTCTTCAACGCTTCGGCTGTGTAATTCGTATCGGAAACGGCCATCGCGAAGTTACCGCCCAGTGCAAAGAAAACCTTGGCTTTCCCTTCGTGCATGGCCTTGACGGCTTTAACAGTATCATAACCATTCTCGCGGGGCGGCTCAAACTTGAACACCTTTTTCAGCGCATCCAGAAATTCAGGTTTTGGTTTTTCCCAGATGCCCATTGTGCGGTCGCCCTGTACGTTGCTGTGCCCCCGAATTGGGCTGGCTCCTCCGCCTTCAATACCGATACTGCCTTTGAGTAAAAGCAGATTAATGATTTCGTTGATAGTGGAAACGGCGTTTCGGTGCTGTGTCAGTCCCATTGCCCAGCAGATGATGAATTTGCGGGTATATCTAATCAGATCAACGGCTTCCTGAATCTGCTCAATCGTCAGGCCACACTGAGCTACGAGGTCGCTCAGGTCAAACTTATCCAGGCTTTTGATAAACTCTTTGTAACCTGATGTATAGGTTTGAATAAAAGACTGATCAAAAACTTTTCCGGGTGTTTTCTGCTCTTCAGCTAGTAACAGCTTACACATCGCTTTCAGGAAAGCCATGTCAGAATTGATACGTACCTGCAAAAACAGATCGGTTAGTTTTTCGCCCCCAAACAGCATATCGCGCGGACTTTGCGGGTCTTTGAAACGTAGCAGACCAGTTTCGTGCAATGGATTGACCGCGATAATTTTGGCGCCGTTACGTTTGGCGGCTTCGAGGGGCGTCATCATTCGGGGAGCGTTTGTTCCCGGATTTTGCCCCATGATCATAATGACATCCGCTTTTTCGTAATCGTCGTATTTGACCGACGCTTTCCCTAGTCCGATGGATTCTGCCAGCGCCACACTGGTCGATTCGTGGCACATATTGGAACAGTCGGGCATGTTGTTCGTACCAAATTGTCGCACAAACAACTGATACAGAAATGCAGCTTCGTTACTGGTACGTCCCGACGTATAGAAAATAGCTTCGTCGGGTGAATCCAGCGCTTTTAATTGATTGGCAATGAGTTGGAAGGCATCTTCCCAACTGATTGGCTCATAATTAGTAGCTCCGGAACGTAGCACGAGAGGCTGTGTTAAACGTCCCTGCTGCCCTAGCCAGAGGTCTGTTTTCTGGAGTAAATCGGCCACCGAATACCGCTGAAACAACACCGGTGAGGCCGTATGCTTAGTCATGACCTCATCGGCCACCGCTTTGGCCCCACTTTCGCAGTATTCAGCAATTACCGAACGATGTCCATCGGGATCAGGCCAGGCGCAGGACGGACAATCGTACCCGTCTTTCTGGTTCAGATTGACAAGCGCTTTCCAGCCACGCCCGACTCCCGTACCACGTAGTGTATGCCTAAACGACTCAACAACAGCTTTTAAGCCAGCAGCTTCGTCATAAGGCTCCTTTACGTCGAGATTACCGGTTAATGTTTCGGGGGGCGTGTTCTGTGCCATTTTATATAAACGAAATATGTATCGTGCGGCTCATCCACGACGATACGTTTCAGGTAACTTCTTGAGTAGGGAAGAGGTTTTACAATAGCTTAACGTGACTTATGGCTTATTGATTTTTGTCATCCTTCCGCTCCGGCACGGTCCGCCGTTGCGGGCCCGGCTTCGTCAGGATGACAAAAATCACATTATAAAGCTTACTTGAATTTTTCAGGATCTAGCCGGAAAAAACGAACGGCGTTATTAAACAAAATATCGCGTTTCTGGTCGAAAGAAAGGTAGTCGGCGTTCTCAATCACGCTGATGGAGGCTTCGAACAACTTTGGCCAAACCATGAAATCGGTGCCGTATAGAATCCGTTTACCAAAGCCAGCCCGCACCAGTCGTTTGAGATACGCGTGAATTTCTTCCTGCGGATAGCTCCAGATAAAACCGGCTAAATCGACGTACACGTAGGCATTGGCACCCATTAGCCCAATCATTTCATCGATCATCGGATAACCGGCGTGCATTACCCATATTTTCAGTTTGGGGTGCCGCGCCAGCATGTCTTCTAATAAAAACGGCCGACCCAGCGACGCCCGGTATTTAGCCTGCGAAATATTGGCCATACCATTACCACCCGTTCCCATGTGAATGCCCACCGGAATATTTAATTTCTCGGCTGCTGCAAAATACCCATCAAGCGACATGTCGCTGGGCGAAAGTCCCTGATATTGAGGGGCTACCTCGCCCATCACTTTGTAGAAACCTCCAGAAAGCGAATCAGTAAAAGCCTGCACGCTCATGTCGTTAGGCCCACTGACGCCAATGCCGGGAATAACCCGATCAGGTGCGGCTTTTTTCCACTTCCGTAAAATCTGTGGGTCACCATAGGCTACGATGGTCATATTGAGCCGCTCCATTGTAGCCAGCACAGCGTCCTGCATTTCCTGGTCAGATTTGGCGGGCTGTAATGGATCGACGCAGCTCGTGTTTAGAAACGCACGCATCTGCTGGTTTGGATCACCACCGGGCATATCTCGTAAAAACCACGGACACATCTCTATGGCAAAACTCGGATTCACTTTCATCGCGTGAACGTGTACGTCGATGATCGGAAGCGGGCGTTTCGGCGGGGTAGTTTGCGCTAATGCGCTGCCTGAAAGAAACAGGCTGGCAATCAGAAGAAAACGCGCTTTCATAGGTCAACTAGTTAAGCATATAAACAAACGTGAATAACGTCTTGCCAGAATGAACCTTTTTGTCATCCTGACCAGCGGGAAGGATCTTAAAGCGTCCTGACTGAGTGTTAGGAAACGTTAAGATCCTTCCCGCTGGTCAGGATGACAAAAAAAGGCATTAAATAGCTAATTGATAAGCAGTTACGTCATTAGCCAATCCATTATTCACGTTAAACAACGAAATCGGTGCATGAATTTTGTCCTGCTGAGGCACGAAGCATCTTAAAGCCTCCCAGATAGCTTGTTTGGACGATTTAAGATACTTCGTGCCTCAGCAGGACAAAAATTATAGCAATACCTGCGGACCAATGGCCAGCGCTTCTTTATCGTGATGGTATTTTTCTACGGACTGATTATCAAGCAACATGGTCGCTCCATTGGCGGGTGTGTATTTCTGCCAGGTGGGTAATCCTTTGTGATTTGGATTCCCCGTTCGGGCGAAACTAACCCACGCCTGACTCACTTTGTCGGCCAGATCATATGCCGCTTTTGTGCCGCCAGTCATCTCTTCGCAACGAGCTATGTTGTTGAAGGCGAAAGGGATTTCGGTACAGTGCATCGCTTTATAACGTCCATCAAGCACCGGCGATTGATAGGTAAACAGATACATGTATACTGGCGCGGACGAAGTAGCTTTTATATTCGCCATTTTGATGGCGCTACGTCGGAACATGCCGTCTACATCGAGTAAATCAGATGGTTTGGTATCGTTTGGATACGCTTTTTTGAGTGCCGCAATGAAGGCGTCGGTTTTATCGCCGTACTGTTTTTGCAACATACTTTTAGCTTCTTCCATCGTCAGCGCGTTGCTGTCGGGCAAACGTAGCGAAGCCATAAATTCATTTTTCGTGGACCCGATCAGCAGCGGAATTGTGCCGGAAATAGATTGAGCAGTCGGGTCGGTGGGTTGATACGGCAGGAAACTGCCATCGAGCGTGGGACCCCACATCAGGCCAAGAACACCTGTTTGCCTGCCTTCCGCTTTCACCTGCTCCTGCACTTTCAGTACGGCTTTTTTACCCGCAGCGGCTAGTTTCTCAAAGGGTACTTTCTGAATTTCATCAACCTGGTTAGCTTTGATGCCCAATTCATCCAGTACAGCAGCTCCAACGCGTTTTGTGAGCGCAGACTCATGGAA
This sequence comes from Spirosoma profusum, assembly GCF_014699005.1. Lineage (GTDB taxonomy): Bacteria > Bacteroidota > Bacteroidia > Cytophagales > Spirosomataceae > Spirosoma > Spirosoma profusum. Next base: position 154,338 of record NZ_JACWZY010000008.1, on the reverse strand, counting down.
ACTAAGCCCAAGTCCGCCACTTTGAATGATCGCTTTCTGGAAAAGTCCTTTTGCCGATGGGGTATAAAGCAACGTATTAACCTTGCCGCCCCCGCCTGACTGACCGAAAATCGTTACGTTGTTCGGATCACCTCCGAAATTGGCAATGTTGGCTTTCACCCATTGCAGAGCCGCCACCATATCCATGATACTGGTATTGGACGAGGATTTATACTTTTCGCCGTATGCCGATAAATCAAGGAATCCCAGAATGTTCAACCGGTGGTTGATCGACACCAACACTACGTCGCCTTTTTTGCTGATGTTCTCACCATCATACGAAGGCAATTCCTGTGAAGAGCCCGCTACGTGTCCGCCACCATGTAGCCACACCATAACTGGACGTTTTTTGGAGTCGTTGATGCCTGATGACCAGATATTTAGTCGCAAACAATCCTCGTTTGGAAAACCCCAGTCGTGATGAAAAACAAACTCCGATTCATCCATCACCGACGTAGTAGGGTCCATCAACGGGCAAACGGGGCCGTATGTTAGTGAACTACGTACACCCGTCCAGGAATCGGGTTTGGTGGGCGCCATAAAGCGTTCGGCTTTGGCGTAGGGAATGCCTTTGAACGTGTAAACCGTGTTGTGAATATAGCCCCGCACTTTACCGGATTCGGTAGATACAACTGCTACGTCTTTGCCGGTTACGAGCGACGTAGTGGCCGCCTTCGGCGTCTGTCCCACCGACAGCAGTGGGAACGTAATGATGGATAGTATGAGTAGTACTACGTTAGTTTTCATAGGATTAGGATTTTAATAATGCACGATATTTTAGATAGGGTTTTGTCAGCATGACAAAAAAAAGGCCGCAGATTAGGCAATCAACGTTTCCCCATCGTCGTGAACAGGAAATCCAGCGCTGGGCCGTCGGGTAGGGGAGTGGCTTTCGGCTGATCGCCGAAAAGCATAATCTGCCGGGAACCGGTGGCGTAGACCGGCCATTGTGGAAGTCCTTTTCTGTTGGGATTCCCGGTTTTGGTGAAATTCGCCCAGTATGTCGAAATTTGCCTGGCCAGTTCATGATCGACAGGTTCCAGTGGACGCAGGTTTTTGTCGATAAATTGCAGATTATCATACGCATAGGGCACTTCGCCCGTATGGAACGCGCCGTATTTAGCGTATTCACCCGTGGCCGGTATTTTCCGGGCGAACCGATACACGTAAACTTTCTTTCCCTTTTTGCTCTGAATATTCGCCCAGGTATAATTCTGCGCGCCAAATATCATATCGCGCGACAGGTTACGTTGTGACGTAGCAGCTTCGGTATCGGTTGTGCCGGGATAAAATTTTAGAAATTCAGTAGCTCTGTCGCCATATTGCTCCTGAATTTGTTTGCGGTAGGCTTCCGCGTTCTTCATCTGACCGAAATTCATACCTTCATCCTCATTCCAGCCAGTAAGCAACGTAACGTCGTTTTCCTGACCAGCCGCAAAAATATCGGCTATAGATTTCGGTAATACGTAGCCATCGACGATGGGACCGCGTCCCTGACCTTTTTTGAGAATCTCGTCGGCTGGTTTGGCCCTTAATTCTGCCAAAGACGACGCTCCCAGCGTCTGTGCCATTTTCTGACCAGCTTCTTCGGCCTGCTGGAGGCTAGGATAAGGTCTGGCGAAACCAGCCCCACTTTCGGCTATGGCTTTGTTGAACAGACCTTTGGCCAAGGGCGTAGCGACCATACAATTCACGCTCATCGAACCCGCCGACTGGCCGGCAATCGTTACGTTGTTTGGGTCGCCACCGAAAGCCACAATGTTCTTTTTAACCCATTGCAAACCGGCAACCTGATCCATCAGCCCATAATTTCCCGAAGCTTTGTGACCCGATTCCGCCGTGAGTTCGGGGTGAGAGAAGAAGCCAAACGGCCCAACCCGGTAATTGATACTCACAAAAACGACGCCTTTTTTGGCAGTCGCTTCACCATCGTAGATAGCACAGCCGGTGCCTCCGCTATTAAAACCACCCCCGTAAATCCATACCAGAACCGGCAGACGTTCCTGAGGTCGCTTTTCGCCAGCCAATTTCGCTCCTGTCCAAACATTCAGATATAGACAATCTTCACTGATAGGCTCTTTCGGAATCAGGTATTCAGCGCTCCAGGGCCCAAAAGGCGACGGATTTCCCTGCATCGGACTTGCCCCGAAAGCATCACATTTTCGAACACCGTTCCAGGGCGTAACGGGCTGTGGAGCTTTCCAGCGTAGTGGACCAACTGGCGGGGCTGCGAACGGAATTCCCCGGAAAATTGCTACGTCACCATCTTTGTTGGACGTACCGGAAATCTGCCCGCCTTCGACACGTACTACGTCGAGCCTGACGGGAGCAGGGGTATAGGCAACTAGGCCTAACAAAAGCAGTAAGGAGGAAGAGAGAAAAGGTATCGGCGTTTTCATAGGAGCGAATCTGCAAGTCCATAACTCTAAAGGAATACGTATCAAATCTTACTTATACGTACTATGTTGACCGATACGTATCCAGAGAAAAAGCAAGTAACATGGGGCAAAAATTGCCTTTACTAGAACGTATCGGTATAGAGGTTGGCAGTACCAATCAGTACGTTTCGGAGAGGTCAACCGTTTCGTCGATACGTACTAATCATTGATCATGGAAAGAAATAAGGTGAATACGTTTGTAAAAAAGCAAGTTGGCTGGCTAGGAGCGCTGGCAGCGGTGGTTGGTCTGGTCGGATACCAACATGATAAAGACCCCATTAACCGCCGAATCAAGCGCATGGACCCGGCGAAGGCCGCCCAACTGGCGCAGGCCATAGAAGCCACCGTAAAACCCGAAATGGCGTCCGGTCTGACCCTGAAATTGTGGGGTGTCGATTCGTTGGTCGCCGATCCGATTGCCATCAATATCGGCGACGATGGCAAACTTTATTATACCCGAACCAACCGGCAGAAAAACTCTGAATTCGATATTCGCGGGCATCAGGACTGGGAAATTGAGTCGAACCGACTGCAAACTATTGAAGATAAACGAGCTTTCCTGCACCGGGTTCTGTCGCCCGAAAACAGCGCCAAAAATGAGTGGCTGAAAGACATCAATGGCGATGGCTCTCACGACTGGCGTGATATGGCTATAGAGAAAGAACACGTTTACCGTATTGAAGATACTTCCGGTGATGGTGTTGCCGATTTGTCACAACTTGTTGTTGAGGATTTTAACGATGAGGTAACCGATGTAGCTGGGGGCGTTATGAAATATGGCGACGATCTGTTTGTAGCTGTCGGCCCCGATTTGTGGCGGATGCAGGATAAAGACGGTGACGGTATCGCTGAGTCAAAGACGTCTATTTCACACGGTTACGGCATTCATGTGGGCTTCAGCGGTCACGGTATGTCGGGCATTGTGATGGGGCCGGATGGCAAAGTTTACTGGCAAATTGGGGATATTGGCTTCAACGGAAAGGGGCAGGATGGCAAGCAATGGTCGCATCCGAACAGTGGCGTTATTGTCCGTTCCAACCCCGATGGCAGCGATTTTGAAGTATTTGCGCACGGCGTTCGAAACACGCACGAATTTGTATTTGACGAATACGGTAACCTGATCAGTGAAGACAACGACGGTGACCATCCGGGCGAAAAAGAACGGCTGGTTTACATCGTAAATGGCTCAGATACAGGCTGGCGCAGCAACTGGCAGTACGGAAAATACCGCGATCCGAACAACAATACGTACAAAGTCTGGATGGACGAGCAGATGTATAAACCCCGTTTCGAGGGTCAGGCTGCTTACATCACACCTACTATTGCCAACTTCGTCAGCGGACCGGCGGGGATGAAATACAATCCCGGAACGGCTTTGAGTCCAGCCTACAAAAACACGTTTTTTCTAGCCGAATTCGTCGGAAATCCCGCTCGTTCAGGTATTCATGCATTTAAATTGAAAGCCAAAGGTGCCGGATTCGAACTGGGTGAGCAGAAAAAAATTCTGGGTGGCGTATTGGCAACTGGCATTGATTTCGGGCCAGATGGCGCCCTCTACGTAGCAGACTGGATTAACGGATGGGACACAAAAGATTTCGGTCGTATCTGGAAACTAGACGACCAGGCCGGTGCAAACTGGGCCGACCGCCAACGTACCAAAACCCTGCTGGCCGAAAAATTCACCGCTCGTTCAGAAACCGATTTAGGGGAATTATTGAAAAATCCTGATATGCGCGTTCGACAGAAAGCCCAATTCGAATTGGTGAAACGGGGTGCCAAGGGAGTCGACGTATTGACGGCTTCCACCAAACAAACGGATAACCAACTGGCGCGGGTTCACGGTATCTGGGGTATTAGCCAGTTAATACGTCAGAATAAACAGTATGGCCAATTACTGATGCCATTATTGACTGATTATGATCCCGAAATTCGGGCGCAGGCGGCTAAGTGGCTGGGCGATGTTCGCTACGTTGATGCTGGCTCGGCGCTGCTTCCGTTGCTGAAAGATGCGAACAGTCGCGCTCGTTTCTTTGCTGCTGAAGCGTTGGGGCGTATCGCGTACGAACCAGCTACTCAACCGCTGATTCAACTCCTGGAAGCTAACAACGACGAAGACGTTTATCTCCGCCACGCGGCTAGTCTGGCGCTGGCACGTATCGGCAAACCGGCTCCTGTGGTTGCCCTGTCCAGTCATCCGTCGCGGGCGGTACGTATCGCAGCAGTAGTGGCGCTACGTCGCATGAGCGACCCTGGCATTGCGTCTTTCCTGGCCGATAAAGATGAATTTATTGTTACCGAAGCCGCTCGTGGCATCAACGATGACTTGTCTATTCCGGGCGCTTTACCTCAGTTGGGTAACGTATTAAAATCAACCAGTTTCACGAATGAAGCGCTGGTACGTCGCGCCATCAACGCCAATTTGCGGGCCGGTACGTCCGAAGCTATGCAGAATCTGATCGATTATGCACAGAAAGAAGGCGCTCCGGTTGCCATGCGCGCCGAAGCAATGGATGCGCTCAGTACGTGGGCGAAACCGTCGGTGCTCGACCGGGTGGATGGGCGTTACCGAGGTGCTGTCGAGCGAGATCCGGCCGTGGTGAAAGCGAAGTCGGGCGCTATGTATGCGCAGCTGCTGAATCATTCCGAACTGACTCTACGGCAGGCAGCGACCAAAGCCATCACGCGGTTGAATCTGGGCGAGGCATCGGATGCTTTGTTTGCCCGATTAACTACCGACAAAGAGGCTGCTGTGCGGGTGTCTGCGTTACGCTCGCTGGCTGCTATGTCTGATAAACAGGTGAGTAAAGCTATTGAAACGGCCCTGGCTGACAATGAAAAAACGGTACGTGTTGCCGGTCTGGATTTGCTGGCAAAGTCTGACATGCCGAAAGCCAAAATGGTGTCGCTGCTATCAGAAGTGATAAATACGCGTACAACTGAAGAAAAACAGGCTGCTTTGCTGACACTGGGGAAATTGCCCATTGCTAATTCGCAGGTTGTTTTCGATGATTTGCTCAAAAAACTGTCAGCCGGTACGTTGTCTCCCGAACTTCAGCTAGAGTTGGAGGAGTCGATCGAAAGTGCACATTCGGCCCCGCTGACGGCTCGTTACAAAGCCATTACGTCCAAATTGTCGCCCGATGCATTGGCCGCTTCGTATAAAGGAAGCTTACAAGGCGGGGTTCCAGACCAGGGACGTCGCATCTTTTTCCGACATCAGACGGCACAGTGCATCCGTTGTCATGCCTACGATGATCTGGGGGGTAATGCTGGTCCACGCCTGAATGGTGTTGCCAGTCGCCTTACGCGGGAACAACTGCTGGAAGCCCTGGTTAATCCGAGTGCTCGGCTGGCACCGGGTTTTGGTACGGTCGAACTAAAACTGAAAAATGGTAAAACCGTCAACGGTATTCTTCAGGAGGAAACACCAACTGAAGTCAAGGTAAAAGTGGGCGATCAGCCGGATGTGGCCATTCCGAAAACCCAGATTGCGAAGCGAACTACGGCGCCATCGAGTATGCCCGAAATGAAATACCTGCTCACCAAACGCGAAATCCGTGATGTGGTTAGTTTCCTGGCAACGTTGAAGGAAGATAAGTAAAAATGTAGCCTGGCCGGGCTGGTGTACCAGCGTCCACGCCCGTCCAGGCTGCAATTATGTCGCTATCAAGCCCAACTCCAGCGAATGCTTTCTCGCGTCGGCGCTGTGGGCGAAGTAACAGATGGGTACGCCAGCAACTTCAACTTCGCGAAGGATGTCGCGGGTTTTGGGTTCGTTTTTGCCATGAACCTGTCGGATATATACAGCCACAATACGTTCCGGAAAGTGCCTGACGAGGGCTGCGTAAATGTTCGGATCTTCCTGCGTATCATCGCCAAGCAGGATAAATCGCTGGTTGGGATAAGCTTCCAGAATACGTACGATCCGGGCGAATTTCGTCATGTGCTTGCCCTGGCCCGTTTTAAAAACCTCCGAAAATTGTTTTAGTGGGCTGAGTAGGTAAACGCCTTCGGGTAGACCGTTCTTTTTCGAAAATTCAAGAATATAATCATACAGATTCCATTCACTACTCGATACGTAGAAAAATGGATTTGTCGCATTGCTACCGCTATTCGCTTCGGCCAGAAGCTGATAATGGGCCACCACGCCTTCGAACGGTTGGCGGCTATGGGCGTTACGGGTTAGTATGACTTTAAGTCGTTTGAGAATAGTTGCCGAGTGCGAAACCAGAAACGTATCATCAATATCGGAAATACAGCCAAATTCGGTATGTGGAGGGACTAATACCTGTCCTTCGCATTCATTCAGTACGTTTTCTGATGAAGCTGCGATGAGTTGCGCATGAACGGTATGCCAACCACAAGACAGCGATTTTGTTAGCGGAACATCGACCCGAAAATAACCATCCGTATCCGATTGGGTTTCTGCAAGTTGATCGCCCGCCAGGATGCGAACCGTTGCGTGTGGATACGGACGTACCAGAAACAGACGTAGTAACCCGAAGAGATTCAGGAAAATGCTGTTGCGATACGTTTTCCGAGGTAAGGCGCTTCGGCGGAAAACGCTGCCATGAACCGTGAGGCTGGCATTGGTGCCAAAACCCCGGTAAAGTTTCACAACGGGTTGGTTTGTCAGCCGGAGCCACGTTAAGAAATGATGACGTAATCTATCCTTTACGCTTTTATTTTGTTTATAGGCAGAGAGCGATTCACTGGTTTCCATAGTGTGTAAACAATACTCGCCTGTATAACTTTTAAAACGCGCAGAAGTTGATCTTTTTATTTGCCATCAATCCCGTTTCGGGTGGAACAACCAAATCCAATTGGGAAGACGCTATCAAAGAACATTTCAAAAGTCTTTCCCACAAAATCCATCTTCTTCAACTCGATGGCAAGACCGATGCCGAAACGATACGTCAGCAAATCGACCAGTACAAACCTGACTGCGTGGTAGCCGTTGGGGGCGACGGAACCCTCAAGATTGTGGCCGAACAACTGCTTACTAAAAAAGGCGTTACGTTAGGTGTGCTTCCTGCTGGTTCGGCTAATGGAATGGCGCGGGAATTAGCTATTCCGGCAGATGTTGGAGGAAGTCTGGCGGTACTGACCGAAGGGAAACAAAAAAAAGTAGACGTTATTAAAATCAACGACAACGATATCTGTTTGCATCTGGGCGATATTGGCCTGAATGCCCAACTGGTGAAACACTACGAACAAAACAACCTGCGGGGTAAGCTTGGCTATCTACGTAGCGTGATTAAGGTGTTACGGAAAACACGTTTGTTACGTGTATCCATCAATGTTGGGGATACGTGTGTTTCGCGGGCGGCTTTTATGGTAGTCCTGGCTAACGCCCGGATGTATGGTACCGGTGCGGTCATCAACCCCGATGGTGATTTGTCAGACGGTCAGTTTGAAGTAGTTATTTTCCGACAATTATCCTTTGGGGAAATCCTCAAACTCTTCTGGCGTTTCAAGCCATTCGACCCAAAGAAAATCGAAATTCTTCCTGCTACGTCGGTCACCATAGAAACGCAACGCAAAGCTTATTTTCAGGTAGACGGCGAATACTGCGGACGTATCACTTCGCTTAAAGCCAGCGTTGAACCAGGTGCGCTGACGATGCTGGTTCCAAATGCATAGGGCATTAGGGGTATAAGGGGTTGGTGTCGGCTTTACTCTATGCCCTTACCCCCATGCCCTATGCCCCTCACTATACACATTAAACCGATGGTCGCGGACGAAGCCAATCAGCGTGATACCCGCTTCTTTGGCCATTTGTACGGCCAGACTGGAAGGAGCACCGACAGCGGCCAGCAATGGGATACCGGCCATCCAGCTTTTCTGCACTAGTTCGACTCCAATACGACCACTTAAAAACACGCCGAATTGCGTAAGCGGAAGCCCATTTTGCCAGAAAGTAGCGCCAATGAGTTTGTCCAGAGCGTTATGCCGACCAATATCTTCGCGAATGAGAGGCACTTTGCCTGTGGCGTCGAACAGTGCGGCTGCGTGAATGCCACCCGTGTAAGCAAAGGTACTTTGCATGATACGAACGCGTTCGGGCAGCGCATAAAGTATTTCAGGAGTAACTGCAAAATCGGACGTAACGGGCCCCGCCGTCAGCGACGTAACGGCTTCGATAGTCGCTTTTCCACACAGTCCACAACTCGATGAAGTAAACGTATTACGTGTCAGGCGCGACCAGTCGATGTCGACTTCAGGCTGGAGTTCTACCCGTATTACGTTGCCTGTTTTCTGGGCGTCCTGAACACAATGACGGCACGAAATAACGTCGGTAGATTTGTGTATGATACCCTCGGTAAACAGAAAGCCTAAAGCCAGTTCTTCGTCGTTACGTCCCGTTTCTTCACCCGGTGTTCGCATCGTTACTGATACCGAACGTTGCTGGCGATCATCAGTCGGACCAAAGCCCAGCCGGATTTCAAGCGGTTCTTCAACGGCCAATAAATCAGGTGTTTCGATCAGGCTTTCGCCGGAAACTTTCTGAATCGTAACGGGAGAAACGAACGACATAGGAGCAAAGGGCAGTTACTAAAATAGAACTACGTCCATTTCCTTAACCAGAGATCAGGGTCTTCTGTTCCGACTATTACCCTCTGCCCATGCCCTTGCCCCTTTGCCATTAAAAACTCAACGTAGCAGATGCTTTGAGAGCAAATTTATCCGTTGGGATGCCATTCATGTTGTTATTGAGGTAATTGAGCCGGTGAATGGCCTGAATCCGAATCAGCTTGAAAATGTTGTCGATGCCATAACCCACTTCCATATAAGGTGTGTCGGGGTCGAGCGAGCCGAACCGAATGGAGCGGGCCCCATTTGGCAGCGGTTTCGATGTTTCCAATGATTTGTTCGCTTCAGATTGGCTACCCCACAATGCATCGAAATTGGCAATCAAGCGCCAGTTTAGCTTACGGATGCCCGGTAATCGGTTGAATAACAGGCCCTCAAACCGATGCTGTAAATGTAAGGCCACAAAACGGTCGCTCACAAACTCGTAGTACTGCATCCGGTTGAACGTATTGGTTGTAAGCAGAGGAGTTGGGTTGCCAATGTGTGGAAACAGTAACGGAGCAGGTAGCGTCGAAGGGATATAACCCGCTGATAACAAGTAGTTCATACGACCCAATACGCCGATACGTAGCGACTGCTGTGCCCGCAGCGTAAGCCGGTCGTAATTAAACTGACCACCCAGCGATTTAGCGCCACGGGTATAACGTATCGTTAGGATAGGAGCTCGTTTGGTACCCAACGTAATACGTTCGTTACCGTCCATCAGGTATTTTTCTTTCCGGGCCAGTCGCGCTTCAATCGACCAATATGCGTCGAATATGTCGGAACGTAACGGCGAGGCATCTCCCATATCAGGCTGTTCCCGGTAGTGGAACGGAAACAGCGGATCGAATGCGCGGCTTCCGATGGTGGCGGTTAGCAAAATACCCCGAATGGGCTCGGTTTTGAAGAAAGCTTCCTTCTGAAAATTATCGTATGTTCCCCGATAACGCCCAAACCGGCTGAGCGCATAAAAAATCCGGTTCCCGCCAATCAGTTCGGGAGTCAGTCCAAGTCGCTCCAGATCGCGGTTGATGGTTACACCGGCAATCGTCCATTTCTGGCGGGAAAACACATAGTTAATTTCGGCTCCGTATTTAAACCGATTGTCGAGCGTACCGTAGGCCAGATAACCCCGAAAAATCCAGTTACGACTGAACGACTCGTTCGTTCGGAAACCAATCCGGGTGCGCAGTCCTTCGATGCTGTTAACCGCAAACAGGTACGGATAAGGGCCCAGATCAATAATTCCCATTTTGTAGAAGCCCGTAATCAGCACTTGTCCTACCGATTCGGCGGCTTTTACGGCCGGTACGGCCCGGAGCTTACCGATTATTTCGCGCGTTTTTAAATCTTCTTTGTTCAGTGAATCGGACCCGGCGAGGTTCTTCTGAACACTGGCCCAATAGGCATCGTTGGCCGTAGCCGCCGTATCGCTTGGTTCGATGGGCTGTTCGTAAAACAACATCGGCTTTGGGCGATTCACAATGATGTTGTTGTTACGTAGCGTTACGTTGGCCCGTAACCCCAGCGACTGTTTACCTACACCGGTTAAATCGGCTGTTAAGTGAATACTGATGGGCAACCAGCCGGCAGTAACGGATTTGTTGGACGTTGAATCGTAAGTAGCCTCAAGTTCCTGCTCTATGGTCAGCCCTTTAACGTAGTTAAGGTTAGCCCCGCTACCAATTTTGGTTTCGATCATGCACAGCGCAAACGTAGTGGTATCGATCCAGGCTTTACCTTTGAAAACCAGGTCTTCAGGACGTTTTGGATCGAACTGAATTTCGTAGCAGACGTGATCACCGATTTGAGTAGTATCGGCTAGGTAAAATTCGTACCAGTTTCTCCAGTTATCGCCAATAGGTGAAGCAAAATCTTTCCCCAGAATTGGGATGTAGTTATCGTAAAAGTTCTGGTTCACCAGATTTGTACCGCCCAGCAACTGCGAACTAAGTCCGGCATCATCGACCGCTACGCCCCGGATACGTGTCTTGCGGATATCCTCCCGCTTCCGCGACGGATTATCACGATAATAATAGCGGGAAACCGATTCAGAAGCCAGCAGAGGAAGTACCCGGTGCCCTTCGTCGTCGACGATTGAATCGTGCTTACTCATCGCCTGATTAATTTTCTTAATCAGTGGGTTCTTGCGCATTCTGTCGGTTACGTGTGTGAGGCCAATGTCGGTCTTAACGTAACTGTCATATTCGTAGGCCGACAGTCGGGTTCGGTCGTTGATGGATCGGTTTTTACGGAGCTGACGTAGCACGCGCCAGGCCGGATTTTCGCCCGCCCGAACGGTTACCTCCTGCAAAGCGGTGCCAACTGAGGTCAGTTTAAAGTCGACGGCCTGCGAGGCACGCTCTTTGTCGATAAACTTGCGAAGAGTTTTATAGCCCATCGAGCTGACCGCCAGCGAATCAGTCAACAGTTTAACCGTAAGCGTGTAACGACCGCGCTCGTCAGTTAACGTACCGTTTTTACGTCCGACCAACGCCACGCTGGCAAATGGAATAGGTTCACCTGTGTTCGAGTCAGTTATAAGACCAGTAACGGTGTACGTAGTCTGCCCCTGGCCGAATCCATTGATGCTGAATGAAGTGAAAATTAAGAAAGTACAGATTACGGTATAAAGAGGTCTCATTTTAGGTATTTCCAGACAACGAAAATAGGGAAATTACTTAGACTTATCACATTAAAAACTTCTTAAAATGAATTTATTAAACCCCTAATTGTCAATTGTTTGATGTAAATCGCGAAACTTTTTTAGCCAACCAGCCATATCCGGTCGGCATCGGCTCCCTGTTCCGTCCATTCCACCAGTACTCGTTGCGATTCTAACGTATTGACGCGCTTGCCGGTGTAGTCCGGCTTAATAGGCAGATCGCGGTTATAGCGTCGGTCGATGAGCACCAGCAATTCCACTTTTCGCGGTCGGCCAAAAGCCGTCATGGCGTCGAGCGCAGCTCGTACCATACGACCCGTTGCCAGTACGTCGTCAATTAAGATAACCCGTTTATTTTCAATGATAAACGGTACATGGGTTGTATTCGCACGTAGCGGAGAATCGCGTCGGCGGAAATCGTCGCGGTAGAACGTAGCATCCAGATAGCCCAGTGGCACCGAATGCCCCAGCGTGCGATTCAATTCCCGGGCAACCCGTTCGGCAAAATAAATTCCGCGCGGTTGCATACCTAACAACACGGTTTCGGCAAAATTCTGGTGAGTTTCAATCAATTGCTGTGCCAAACGGCTAATCACAATTTCAAGTAGGGGACTGGATAGGATTAAACGCTGTTGGTTCATACGGTAAAAATAACGGCAATGTAAATATAATAGACATCTGATGACGACCATTCCGTAAATCATACAAATGCAGTATTGTGAAGGCTTTACTGTATGTGTAGCTTTGGTAGCAGAATCAGGACCCCTGTGAGCGATGAAGATTGGGTGTACGTTCGGAGTTATCAGCCTGCTGGTGAGTATTTATACAGAAAGTAACGCACAGAATGTGGCTGGTTACTGGTTAGGTGTTACGTATCCAACTAACCCTAATCAGAAGATTTTTAATTATAGCATGGACCTGACGCAAACGGGCACTACGTTGGGAGGGACGGCCCAAACAGCCAATCCGAACGTACCATTCGCCGGGGTAGCTTATGTGACCGGACGGGTATCGGGAACTACCGTTACATTCAGCGAAGCCGATAAAAACGGCAAGACCGATACGCAAAAGGAACTTTGCTACTGGCGTGGGCAGATGACCTATAATGCAGCCGACGAGAGCCTGATTGGTACGTACGAAAATATTACCAATCAGACTACGTGTACTGAGGAAGGTAGCGGTAAGGTTGAGTTGTATCGGATTGTGCTCAAATCGGGTACTAAATTCTGTAAAGGAACACCGATAAATCTGACTGTAACGGGAAAGGATATTCGCTGGTATTCGTCGGCGGCTAAAACCAGTTTGCTGGGCAGAGGTAATACGTTCAATCCCTCTATTACGAAAACTACTACGTTCTATATTACGCAAACGCTTTACAAAAACGAAAGCCCGACCATACCGATTACGATTGAAGTTGTTGAACCAAACTTCACGGCCCGGTCAAACAATTCGGGCTGCGATAAAGCCAGTGGTTCCATCGAAGTAACAGCAACGGGGGCAGCGGGATGGAAGTATAGTCTCAACAACGGTACGTTTCAGGATGCACCCTCGTTTGCGGGGCTGGCGCCGGGTTCCTACACGGTTGTGGCCAAAGACGTAGCAGGCTGTCAGAGTTCGCAGTTAGTGACCATCACGACCGATGCCGGCCCTACCATTACTAACCTGACCAGTACTCCACCCCGTTGTGCCACTGCGAATGGTGAAGTTCGTGTGCAGACGTCGGGTGGTAAATCCCCGCTGACATATTCAATCGATTACGGAAAAACTTTTCAAAATAACCCCGTCTTTTCCAAGCTGTCGGGAGGGAGTTATACCGTTCGGGTACGCGATGCCAACGGTTGTGAAGTGAACCGGGCATTCAGCCTTCCGAACTGGCAGCCGATGGCCGTGCTCGGAGCCTATTCAACCCCGACTTCATGTGGGAAACCAAACGGAGAGGCTTCCATGACAATGGCCGGGGGAACCAAACCCATTCGATACAGCATCGATAATCAGACCTTCCAGACGAGTGAGCGATTTACGGGCCTGGCTGGCGGAAATTACACATTAGTGGCGCGTGATAGTACAGGCTGTACGGTCAGTCAGTCCGTGAGTGTAGCTGCCAGTAAAGGGCCACAACTCGTTACGGTTGAAACCACAATGGAAGGATGTGGACTGAAAAATGGTTCGATGAGCATTACGCCCAACCCCAATTCAACTGTGGTTGAGTACGCCATCGATGGGCAGACCTTCCAACGTACTGAATCGTTTTCGGCCCTGACGGGTGGTACGTATACACTAACCATGCGCGACGACAATAAATGCGTACTTACGCAATCCGTTGCTATTCAAGTCGATTGCGCCAATCTGATTCACCTGCCTACCGCTTTTTCGCCCAACGCCGACCAGCAGAATGATGGACTGACGGTACGTTTCGGCTTCCCTTCGCTGAACGTAGCAGCGTTTACAGTATATGACCGATGGGGGAACGTATTGTATAATCGTACAAATTTTTCGCTGACCAGTGGCGATGCGCTCTGGGATGGCCAAATTAACGGCACTTCTGCCCCCGAAGGTATGTACGTCTATCGACTCGATTGCCTCTTTCCCGACGGTAGTCAAACCTCATATCGACAGGATGTAACTGTGATACGTTAGTAGTAAAATTTTTTTAGCCACAGAGATGCACCAAGACGTACGGAGACGCACAGAGTATACAATTTCTCTGTGCGTCTCCGTATGTCTTGGTGCATCTCTGTGGCTAAAAAAGTAGTTTTGCAGCAACTACGTTCCTGAAAGTATCTATGAAATTTTTGATTGTCGGGCTGGGTAACATTGGCCCTGAATACGCATTGACTCGCCATAACGCTGGTTTTATGGTAGTGGACAGGCTGGCGGCTCAGCATGGATTTAATTTTTCGATGACCCGGCTGGCCTATACCGCCAAATGGCAATACAAAGGCAAACAACTTTTTTTTGTGAAACCAACGACCTACATGAACCTGAGCGGTCGGGCGTTGCACTATTACCTGAAGCAGGAAAATATCCCTATTGAGAATGTGCTGGTGGTAACGGACGATAAAGATTTGCCGTTTGGTAAACTTCGACTAAAACCAAAAGGATCGCCGGGAGGGCATAATGGATTGCGGAATATTGATGAGGTTCTGGGCACACAGGAATACGCAAGATTACGGGTCGGAATTGGTAATAATTTCTCCAGAGGACGACAGATTGATTTCGTGCTGGGCGAGTTTCCAGAGGATGAATTAATTCAATTGCCAGACTATTTAGACAAGGCCGGTAATGCTGTACTCACTTTTTGTACTTTGGGAATACAGACAGCCATGAACAATTACAACCAATGATATAACTTTTTAAAGAATTTTTGAATTATTTTAAGCCATATTTTGTGTATATTAATAAGCAGTTGTGTAAAATAATATTTTGCAGTTCGTGAAAATATTATGTTTTGAGCGGATTTTAGGCATAAATACAGCAATATATTCGGAATAATATTCTGAAATGGGCCATAAAGGCGTTTTGCAGATTAGGAATTTCTATAGACATTTGTGCGTTCAATAAACAGAACATAATATAACAAAACAATGAAAACGCGTGTTATCTTTGCATCGTTGATTCTTGGATTAGGATTGACGATTTCTCAGGCAGACGCGGCTACCACCACCAACACTGATGATAGCCCGGCAGCCAACAAGCCGGCAAGTGCCCTGCTTGTCAATGGTTCGCAAAAGCAGTTGACTGCCTATGTCGAACAAAATGTTGCCAAGTTTGCGCACACTACCAACTGGCAAAACTTTATGAGCGTAGTCTCGTTGTATAACCAACATCCGGCTAGCCTGCTGAACTTCAGCGCTACCGACCGGACCAAGTTCAACGAAGCTGTAGTTCAGGTGACGAATAAACTGGCAAACCAGAAAAATGCTGCTGCCAGCCGCTGGATGAATCAAGTGAATTACACAGCCAGAATGATTAATTACGTCTGGAATGTGGACAATTCGATGAGTGAAACGCTTGACATTCAGTAGTTTAAAATAAATACCGATTTAGTCGAGTATTTGGAACAGAAAAGAGTAAAAGTTAGTTTTTCATGTAGAAAAGGTTAAGGGTTTAGGAATAGTCAGCATAAGGTTCCCCGCTTCGGGGAACCTTATCTTTTTTAGGGGATGTTTTGAAGTCTTATCGCTCCGTTGCCTAATAACTCAACCCGTGGTTGAAATTAAACAGGGCATAGTTTTTTCCCTCCTGAAAACCAGGCACATCCGACTTGTTGTCAACTACAGCCTGCTGCGAAGCTGGAATGGTGAACGGTAATTTCCCAGTCGGATTATATACGCCACTGACAACATCCAGTAGTGCTTCGGGGGTTGTTCCGAACGTAGCAAGGATTGTTTTAGCCGCAGCCTGATCCAGTTCATCCAGCACCCACGGATTTGTAAAATTGATCGCCAGAATGGTCGGTTTACTTTTGATTAACTCGTTGACGTGTCCTACATCAATTTTATTTTTGGATAAGTTCAGCTCAATAGGTTTTCCAGCTGACCCAAATAAGCCGCCCGTACCAGGGATAAGCCATAGCAGAATTGCATCTGCTTCCTCTTTGGTAGATACAAATTCAAACGAGCCGGTTGATTGAGCCGACTTATGAACCGTTATCGGGTTGGCTGACCGGCCGTTGTCGTAATAGGTTTCAAAGTATACTTTGGTTTTAGGACGTAACGGAAGCTGTTTTGCTACGTTACGTAACAGCACAATCGACTTTCGATGAGCTAAATCCGCTTTCTGCTGGAATTGAGCATTGCCAACCAGTTGTTGGGCCTTTTGGGCATCCACATACGGATTTTCGAACAGTCCTAGGATGAATTTCTCCTTTAGCAGCCGCGCTACCGACTCATTGATACGTGCTTCGTTAACCAGTCCCTGTTTTACCGTTTCCAGTAAAATGGTGGGGTCAGCCGTCCCGGAAAAAAGGTCTACACCTGCTGATAAAGCTTTCTGATAACGCTGGTGAAGCGTAAGGTTTTCAACGCCCCAGGGCATCATTTCAATTGGACCCGTATCGGAATTGATAATGCCTTTGAAGCCCAGCTTCTTCCGCAGTAAATCCTGGATAATGGCTTTATTATACGAAAAACCGACCTCTTCAAACTCCTTTCCTTTCGGGCTGGAATAGTAAGGCATAATGGCCGAAGTTCCGGCTTCGATGGCTGCTTTGAATGGCTTCAGGTGATAGTCGAACATGCCGCCGGGATAATGAGCCCATTTGCCCCAGTCGAAATGGGAATCCAGCCCGTTCTCCTGCGGCCCGCCACCCGGAAAATGTTTGGTTGTCATAGCCACCGACGTACCACCTAATTGCTTACCCTGAAAACCCAGAATAATTTCGCGAACCATGTTGGACGCTACGTCGGCATCTTCGCCAAAGGTGCCTTCAATACGTTGCCAACGAGGTTCAGTTGCCAGGTCGGCCATGTACATATACGCCTTGCGCAGGCCAACAGCGGCCCACTCCTGTCGGGCAATATCGGCAAATTCGTGTACGAGTTTATAATCGCGCATAGCAGCCAGACCTAGTTCGCCAGGCCATTTGGAGAAAGCGGTTGTGCCCACACTTAACCCAACCGCAGCATCAATCGTGACGTGATTTCGGGGATTAGAAGCCACAATAGCCGGTATGCCTAAGCGCGACGTTTCGCAAAGTTCCTGAAGCTTATTGGCCCATTCGGCAATGATACGTGCTGGTGGATTAGCCCGCAGAATGAAGTGGCGTAGGTGATACTGATTAACGCCTTTAGTCGTTCCAACTGCTGACATGATCGGAACAGGAAGCGGTTTGCGGGTGAATATATTGTTGGATTGAACCAGGTCTTCTTCGTTAAAATCGGCTGTGATTTCGGTTCTGGGCGCATTGGGCCGGGCCGCGTTCGGCTGAAAAGCATTATCGCCCGCCATTCGAGTCGTGCTGATAAGCATAAAGCCCACTTTTTCTTCCAGCGTCATCTGCGAAAGCAAATCCTGCACGCGCGTTTCTGTAGGTAAGCGCCAATCTTCGTAGCGGTCCAGTTTACCGTTTTTATTGAGGTCTTTAAATGTTAACCCATTCTGTGTCAGCGCCTTCACGGAGCGGTATCCTAAAGTGGGTTGCTGTTGTTTCTGGGCTGAGGCCGTACCTGTAACGTATAGCCACCCCAACAAAAACATGTTTATCCTGAGCCACATATTAATTGTTTGATTCATCGAAGTCAAAAATCTGATGTCTGGAAAATTTCTCTCCACCGGTGGAGATATGATTAGAAAGAAATGACCTGGGTTATCATACTGAATTGATTCGTATGATAAAACGCATGTGGACGTAGCATTGCAGTACGTAGTAAATAAAAATCCCGACCATGAACATGGTCGGGATTTTTACATCTATTAGTGTATTCAATATTACTTGGCCGAAACCGTACCACGGAGTGCCCGTGGGATTTCGATGCTGGCTACCGGGTTTGACGCCTGCTCCAGCATTTCGATATTTTTAACGGGAATCTGACCAACCCGAACCGACTTGCCCAGGTCAAGACCTGATACGTCGACATCGATAAAGTCAGGAATATTGTCAATAGAACCTTTCACCCGCAGTTTCCGAACGCGCGTTACCAGCTTACCCCCTTTCTGAACACCCGGAGCCGTGCCAACCAGCCGAACCGGAACAGCTATTTTAACCTGTTTTTTGTCGGTTACCAAAAGGAAATCGGCATGGAGAAGCGAGTCGCTAACTGGGTGGAATTGAGCTTCCTGAAGAATAGCCCGGTATTCAGCGCCTTCGATGTTTAGCGCCACTTCATAAATATTAGGCGAATAAATCAATTCGCGGAACAGAATGGCGGGTGCATAAAAATGAACCTGCTCATCTCCCCCATACAACACACACGGAACATTGCCCTCGGCCCGAATCGCCTGTGATTCCGCGCGGCCGAGATTCGCTCGTTGATACCCTACAATCTCGATTTTTTTCATTTGTGTAAAAATTTAAAGAGTGAAAGAGCGAATGAGCGAAAGAGTGAAAAAGAGTTTGACGTATTGTCTTTCGCTCTTTCACTCTTTTTCTCTTCCGCTCTTTAATTTTTTATAAACAGTGAACTAATAGATTCATGATCCCGAATGCGGCCGATAGCTTTGGCAAATAACTCAGCCACCGAAAGCACTCTTATTTTGTCGTTT
This sequence comes from Spirosoma profusum, assembly GCF_014699005.1. Lineage (GTDB taxonomy): Bacteria > Bacteroidota > Bacteroidia > Cytophagales > Spirosomataceae > Spirosoma > Spirosoma profusum. The sequence goes on along the minus strand of NZ_JACWZY010000008.1, from coordinate 135,417 downwards.
GTTTGCTTCATCGGCAACGTATCAGCAACAACCAGTTCCTCAAGTACCGAATTCGCAATGTTTTCGTGCGCCTTCCCCGACATAACCGGGTGCGTACACACCGCACGTACCGACTGTGCGCCTTTTTCCAGAATAATCTGAGCCGCTTTACACATCGTACCACCTGTGTCGATTAAGTCATCGACCAGTACTACGTTGGCTCCTTCTACGTCGCCAATGACCTGCATCGACGCAATTTCGTTGGCCCGTTTCCGGTGTTTGTCGCACAGAACGATATCGGCGTTGAAGTGCTTGGCAAACGTACGGGCGCGGTTGGCTCCCCCCACGTCGGGCGAAGCAATCACCAGATTTTCCAGATTCAGGCTTTTAATGTACGGCACAAACACCGACGTTCCTTCCAGATGGTCGACCGGAAAGTCGAAAAAACCCTGAATCTGACCGGCATGCAAATCAATCGTCATCAACCGGTCGGCTCCCGATGCTTCCAGCATGTTGGCAACCAGCTTGGCAGCAATCGATACCCTCGGTTTGTCTTTCCGATCCTGCCGGGCATATCCGAAGTACGGAATCACCACCGTTACGTAGTGAGCCGAAGCCCGACGGGCCGCATCGACCATCAACAGTAACTCCAGCAAATTATCGCCGGGCGGGGGTGTCGACTGAATCAAAAACACGTCACAGCCACGTACCGATTCTTCAAAGCTAGGTGACATTTCCCCATCGCTGAAATGACGACAGGTATAACCACCTAAATCTTTGCCGTAATAGTGCGCAATTTTTTCGGCCAGATAAGTGGATTGACTACCCGAAAAAATCTTAACCGGATTAAACGAAGCCATGGGTACCGGACAAATTTCCCGCAAAGGTACGGAAAAAATAGGCCAAACGCAGTAAGAGATTCAGGTTTCTTTAGGCAACGTAGCGAGAATTGCCCGAGCGTTCTTTCACCCGTCTGTAAATAGTGACACAAAGCAAGGCCGATAATACGCCAATACCTGTACCGGCCAGTACGTCGAGGGGGTAGTGAGCTGCTACGTAGATGCGGCTGTACGACACAATAGCTGCCCACAAAAACACCAGACGAAGCCAGGGATGATGTTTGCTGAACAAAAACCATAGACTGGCTGCCAGTGCAAACGTAGTAGCCGCATGCGAGGACGCAAAACCATATTGACCGCCACATTCAGCAACCGGATGAATTAGTTTTTGCAGGGAAAATTCATGACAGGGCCGAAGCCGATGGGTGAGGGGTTTCAACACCGATGAACAGATCTGGTCACCCAGTGCTACGGATGCAATGATGGTTAATAAGATACCTATCGACTGTTTGCGATAGCGATAAATGAGCCAGCCAATCAACAAAACGTAGAACGGAAACCAACTGTTACGTTCCGTAATCCAGAGCATGATCGGATCGAGCCAGGGGGTATAAAGGCTATTGAGCCACAAGAACAGGTCGGTGTCGAGTTTGTTGAGACTTTTAATCACGATTGAGACTTAATACGTTGGAGCAATTTAATCGCGTAGGCGATGCGGTTAAAGAAAAGAACATAAAAAAGCCGCACTCTTTCAAGCGCGGCCCCGTCTGTCGATGAATTAGTAATATTTTTATTCAGATAGCTCTTCCTGCGTAAGCACTTCGCTCACGTCGGTCAGGGGCAATCCGAAGGCGTCGGCAACTCCTTTGTAGACTACCTTTCCTTCCACTACGTTCAGACCCAGTTTCAGGTCGGTATTGTCGCGGCAAGCCTGCTGCCAGCCTTTATTAGCCAGTTGCAGAGCGTAGGGTAACGTAGCATTGGTTAAGGCAAGCGTACTCGTATATGGTACAGCACCCGGCATATTGGCTACGCAGTAGTGTACTACGCCATCAATAATAAAGGTTGGATTTTCGTGCGTGGTGGGGTGGCAGGTTTCAATACAACCGCCCTGATCTACCGCTACGTCGACAAGCACCGTACCAGTCCGCATCATCTGAAGCATTTCGCGCGTGATGAGGTGCGGTGCTTTGGCACCCGGAATCAGTACAGCTCCGATAATCAGGTCGCAGACTTTAATCATCTCCCGAATGTTGTATTCGTTCGACATCATGGTCTGTACGTTCGGCGGCATAATGTCAGACAGGTACCGTAACCGGGCCAGGCTAACGTCCATAATCGTTACGTGTGCGCCCAGGCCAGCCGCCATTTTAGCAGCCTGCGTTCCGACGATGCCACCGCCTAAAATCAGTACGTTGGCAGGTTTTACGCCCGGAACCCCACCCAGCAGAATGCCACGACCTTTTAATGGTTTTTCGAGGTACTTAGCACCTTCCTGAACCGCCATCCGGCCCGCCACTTCCGACATGGGAACCAGCAACGGCAAACTACGGTCGGGCCGTTCAACGGTTTCGTAGGCCAGACAAACAGCTCCTTTCGCCAGCATGGCCTGCGTCAACTCTTCTGACGAAGCAAAGTGGAAGTAGGTAAATAGAAGCTGGTTCTCTTTAATCAGGTCATACTCAGAAGTAATAGGCTCCTTAACCTTCATAATCATCTCGGCAATGCCATACACTTCCTCAATAGTAGGCAGCATAATGGCACCGGCATTGATGTATTCCTCATCTTCAAAGCCACTGCCTTCGCCCGCATTTACCTGCACGTATACCGTGTGGCCATACTTGCGAAGTTCCGTAACACCGGCGGGTGTCAGGGCTACGCGGTTTTCGTTGTTTTTGATTTCTTTGGGAACACCAATGACCATATTACCTGAATGACGTTGGATGAGTACGCTATCAACAGTACAAAGCTATAAGTAACGATATTGTTTTCTAAGAGAACCATTTTTTTTAGGAAATTCGGATAGATTTTGGCTATTTAATCGGAAAATATCCTATTCGTATTCCTCTGAGGAAGAGGAGACCGTAAAAATTTCTGTTATGGAATTTGTTGACAACACCGATCTTAAAATCTTACATGCGCTCCAGGAGAATGCACAACTTACTATTCAGGAGATTGGTAAGCAGATTAATCTGTCGAAAACGCCCGTGCACGAACGTATCAAACGGCTCGAACGCGAGGGCATAGTTGAACGCTACGTAACCATTGTAAACCGAAAAAAAATAGGGCTTAAACTGATGGTTTATTGCCAGGTAACACTCGACCGACAGACCCGCGATACGTTTACCCGGTTTGATGAATCGGTACGTTACCTGCCCGAAGTGCTGGAGTGCAATCGGGTGTCCGGTACGTTCGATTATCTGCTGAAAGTGATTAGCCACGATATGGAAACCTACAACCGTTTTTATCAGGAAAAACTGTCGGTGCTGCCCGGCGCTATGCACATCAACAGTTTTTTCGTGATGGCCGAGGTAAAAAACTCGACGGCAATTCCCATACTTTAGTTTATGATATAAATATTATATAAAGTAACTATATGGAAGCGAAGAATACGCATTTTAGCGCTAAAACTAAGTGCTAGGGTTTAAAACAATTGTCTTCTGCTGTAGTTTAATAATATAAGTAAAATATAAAACTCATTGTTATGAAAATTGCAGTAGAGGAAGGACAGAGCAAAACGCTATTGCCCGATGGGCAGCAAAACGTGACGATTACCCACATCGAAGAAGGGAAAAGTGAATACAAAGGCATTCCATTCTTTGCCGTCCGGTTTGAGAACGACGAGGGGTATATTTCGCAACGTTTTTATCAGTCACCGGCAGGTATGCCTGCCATTGTGAGCTTGTTTGACATGGCTGATATAGCCGTAAGTGAGGGAAAGGACCTGGATACGAAACAACTCATCGGTAAGAATCTGACAATAAATGTGGGCGAACGATCCTATACGGACCCGGAAACGCATAATGAACGCACCTTGAAACAGGCGCTAAATTTTTTGGTCAGCTAGAGACGTAACAGGTTCTCCCAATACGTAGTAAACGCTTCGGTAAAATGGCTTTGACCAATTTTACCGAAGCGTTTCGTTTTTGTCATGCTGACGAAGGAAGCATCTCAAAACATCCAAACATGCCATTCAGGAAACATTAAGATGCTTCCTTCGTCAGCATGATAAAAACGAAACCGGGCATTTGATGACGGCTTGAAAATGAATTTCGGCTGATCGGTGTTTACGTAGTGAACTACGATTAGATTTTACTATGGAAGTTGAAATATGGAGTGACGTTATGTGCCCATTCTGCTACATCGGTAAGCGGAAATTTGAAGCTGGATTAGCCCAGTTTGCGCATAAAGAGGACGTAACAATTACTTGGAAAAGTTTTCAGCTTAACCCGGCTATGGAAACTGACCCATCGAAAAATATCAATCAGTACCTGGCCGATATAAAAGGCTGGAGTCTGGAACAAGCCGAGCAAATGAACGCTCGCGTGACCGATATAGCGCGCGAAGTCGGGTTGGATTACCATTTCGATCAGGCAATTGTGGCCAATTCATGGGATGCGCACCGGTTCATTCAATTGGCGAAAAAACACGGGCTGGGGGATGCCGCTGAAGAACGTTTGTTTCGGGCTTATTTCACCGAAGGAAAAAACACCGCCGATCACGCTACGTTGGTTGAACTGGGGGAAGGGATCGGCCTTGATACGTCGGAAATAGAAGCGATGTTAGTTTCTGACGATTATACAGACGCGGTACGTCAGGATGTGTACGAAGCGCAGCAACTTGGTGTTCGGGGCGTCCCGTTTTTTGTGATAAACCGACGTTACGCCGTTTCGGGGGCGCAACAACCGGAAACGTTTCAGGGCGCTCTTGAGACGGCCTGGGCGGAATGGGCACAACAAAATGCAACGCTGGTGTCTGCCAACGAGAGCGATGCTACGTGTACACAAGAGGAAGGATGCGTATTGCCGGATAGCAAGTAATTGGATAACGTATCAGTACGCACTGATACGACTTGAATTGGTGTAAGATGAATAATTCTTTGTGCTCATAATGAGTAGGTTAATGGTATTTAATTAACTTGGTCACACAATTTCTTATCCCTGTAGACCCTGAACTTAACGTAGCAGGCGATTAACATTGGAACATTCCTCGTACCTAACCCTTTCTTATGAAATTTTCCTCTACCCGACTTATTGGACTATATCTACTGATTTCGTTAACCAGCGTTGCGGCCTTCGCTCAGACCATTCGCTACGTTAAACCCACATCCACCGGTACTGGCGACGGCAGTTCCTGGGATAATGCTTCATCCAATTTGCAGGCGATAATTAACGCAAGCGCATCGGGCAATCAAGTCTGGGTGGCTGGAGGCACGTATAAACCGACGACAACCACCAACAAAGGCATCAGCTTTTCGATGAAAAATGGGGTGGCTATTTACGGCGGCTTTGCCGGGAATGAAACCTCCCTGAATGGACGATTGACGGTAATTAATTCGATTCTGTCGGGGGATATTGGGGTAGTAGGCAGCTCAAATGATAATTCGTATCACGTTATCAGTAATCCGCCTGGGTTGACCAATTCGGCTATTCTGGATGGCTTCGTTATTCGGGATGGGGTCGCATTTCCCCCTAGTGGTGAACCCAACAATCAGGGGGGCGGTATGTACAACAATGGCAGTGGGGCAGGTAACGTCTGTAGTCCTACTATTCGTAATTGCCATTTTATTAACAATTCCGCTTCGTATGGGGGAGCGATTTATAACGATGCAAATTTAGATGCCAGCAGTTCGAATGGCACCAGCAGCCCGGTACTCATCAACTGTTCGTTTGTGAATAACTCGGCGTTTCAGGGCGGAGCTATTTACAGCGATAGTCGTAATTTTGGTACTGTCAATCTGGTGGTAATCAACTGTTCTTTCCTGAACAACAGTTATACAGTTAATGGAACGGGCGGGGCGTTTCGGAATGAGGGCACTTCGTTTAGCATTATTAACCTGACACTGACCAATTGTGTCTTCTTTGGCAACGGCGGAGCCAATACATTCTCGAATAATGGCACGGTTATCTCCGCGAACTATAGCCTGTTTGAACCCTCAGTAATCGGCTATAATAACGGCTCGGGCAACGCAACAACAACCACTTCGCCCTTTCTTACCTCCACCAACACCCAACTACTGGCCGGGTCTGCAGCTATTGACGTCGGCGATCCGAACACTACTACCGCTACAGTAGGCACAATCGACTTGGCCGGTTCGGACCGTTTTAAAGGCCGCATCGATATGGGTGCCTACGAATATTGTGATCCCACCACGCGACTTTACGTTCGGGCTTCGGCAACAGGGGCCAATACCGGCCTGAACTGGACGAATGCCTTCCCCGATCTGCAATCGGCACTCAACTACGTTTCGAAGACCTGCAATCTCGAAGAGATTTGGGTAGCTGGAGGTACGTATAAACCCACATCGACCACCGACCGCACCATTAGTTTTTCAATGAGTCCCAACGTACGTATCATTGGGGGATTTGTGGGTAATGAAAGCGTACTCAGTCAACGACCTACCATAAATCTGACTACGCCATCGGCCACTACGCTTTCGGGAGACATCGGAACCGCAGGCGACATTACCGACAATACGTACCATGTGATACGTATGCTGACGGGAGAATCTTTCTGGTTGGACGGCTTTGTCATTACGGGAGGGAATGCCAATGGGAGTAGCCCCAACAATATGGGCGGGGGTATGTATTCAAATGGAACTCCTGATATTAGGAATTGCCTGTTTATTAACAATAAAGCTACGAACGGAGGGGGCGTTTATAATTTCTCCTCCTCCACTGAAAGTACAAAGTTTGCCGGGTGTGTGTTCCAGAATAATTCGGCAAGTGGGGTTGGAGGAGCCATGGATAATGAGGCCTGTAGGGTAGAGGTTGACGGATGCAGGTTCAAAGGGAATACGGCATCCAGTCAGGGAGGGGGCGTTTACTCGCTAAATTGCCAGCTATTGTGGCTGTATTTTAGAACTACAGAATTTGAGAGTAATTCGGCCAGTTTTGGGGGAGGGATGCGCAACTGGACTTCCTCACCCATTATTAATAACTGTACGTTTAAGGGCAATTCGGCAGGGTCGCTGGGCGGGGGGATTCTGAATTTTTCCTTCTCCATTTCTTTTATTAATAATAGTATATTTTTAGGAAACACGGCCAGTCAGGGTGGAGGTGTTTGCAACGAAACCAATTCTACTGGGAGTTTCACCAACTGTAGCCTGTCGGGTAATTCGGCCACAAATGGAGGGGGGGTGGCGAATCTAAATTCTTCGTCTGAGTTTTTGAACTGCATACTCTGGGGAAATTCTACAGGGATTTATAACGATGCAGAAAGTTTTTTTAACTATAAGTTTACGTTGATACAAAATATGGCGCTGGGGGCGGGAATATTTAATGGTATCACTAACCCACTCTTTGTCAATCAGCCACCAATCGGCTTAGGTACGGCGGGTAGTTTGCGGCTTAAGGCCAATTCGCCAGCCGTCAATGCGGGTGATCCTGGTACCAGTACATTTGAAACAGGTCCCGTTGACCTACTAGGGCGCCCCCGTTTTGTGGGTCAGATTGATTTAGGGGCTTATGAGTTGCCAGCCGAAATTTATACGTTGAAGAACGGGCTGTGGAATGACCCTACTGTCTGGTCGGGCAATCAGCTACCGGCACTCTATGACTACGTTCGGTTAAAGCACGTAGTAACCATACCCGCCAGCTATCAGGCGCAGGTTGGTACGTTACTGTATGATTCGGGCGGTAAATTGACTGTTAATTCGGCAGCGAAACTGCAAATAGAGCCCTAGTTGCATAAATACTAAAATGATTGGGCGAAATAGGAAAGAAATAGAGTAATATCGGCAACGGTTCGGGTTTACAGTACGTTCACATTTGCTCTTATACATCCATGAAATTTACTTCCCTTTTTTGCCTGGGTATGACTGTTAGCTTTGGCATACAGGCGCAAACCTGGCAGGCTGTTACACCTCAAAATTCCTGTTCGACACGTCATGAAAATGCTGCTACGTTGATTGGCGATAGCCTCTACGCTGTTGGCGGACGGGGCATGAAGCCCCTGGAAGCACTCAATCTGAAAACGCTTATGTGGCGGGTTTTGCCGACGCCCCCCGTCGAAATGAATCACTTTCAGGCCATTACGTACAATGGCGAATTATACGTAATGTGTGCGTTTGAGGGCAAATATCCGCACGAAACGCCCATTCCAAACATTTATATCTACAATCCAAAACAAGGAAATTGGCGGAAAGGGCCAGAAATTCCGAAAGAGCGGCTACGTGGCTCGGCGGGCGTTGTGGTGTATAAAGACAAAATTTACGTGGCCTGTGGTATCACCGACGGGCATTACGACGGACACGTAGCGTGGCTCGACGAATACGATCCGAAAACCAATACCTGGAAACGCCTGCCCGACGCGCCCCGCACTCGCGACCACATCAGCGCAGCCATTGTTGACGACAAATTGTATCTGGCGGGCGGACGTAACTCGACGGCACGTATCAACAAAGTGCTGGAAACGACCATCGCCGAAGTTGATGTCTACGACTTCAAAACGGGCAAATGGACTACGTTACCTGCTACGTCTAATATACCTACGCAACGGGCCGGTGCTACTGCCGTTACGCAGGGCGGAAAAGTCTGGATTATTGGGGGCGAAACCGTTCAGCTAAAAGCGCATAACGAAGCCGAAGCCCTCGATCCTAAAACCAACCGCTGGACATCAGGTCCGAGAATGTTAGAGGGGCGTCACGGTACGCAGGCCGTCGTTTACGACAATAAAATCTACATCGTAGCCGGTTCCGCCAATCACGGCGGAGGCCCGGAACTGAATACGGTTGAAGTCTTAAAATAGAGTTATAAAGTTGTATGGTTATAAAGTTATAGAGTTGGCTGGCGCGTCCGTTAACTTTACAACCTTATAACCGTACAACTTTATAACGTCTACAATGAGTGCAACGTTGATTCGTGAGATTGCCAAAATGATTGACCATGCGCTGCTTCACCCAACTCTGACCGACGACGAACTGCGCGAGGGTTGCGAACTGGCGCTGAAATACAACGTAGCGTCGGTTTGCATTAAGCCATACGCTGTTCCGTTGGCGGCCGAATTGCTGGCGGGTTCCGACGTAATGGTAGGTACAGTAATTGGCTTTCCGCATGGCAGTAACGCAACCGCCATCAAAGTAGCCGAGACCGTACAGGCTTGCCGGGATGGAGCCGTTGAAATCGATATGGTCGTAAATATTGGTAAAGTTTTGGGCGAAAACTGGGGTTTTGTACAGGATGAAATTCAGGCGATTCACGACGCCTGCAAAGCGAACGTAGTGATTCTGAAAGTGATTTTCGAGAACGATTTTTTGCCCGATGATGCTCATAAAATCAAGCTCTGTCAAATCTGTACGGAAGTAGGAGCGGAGTTTGTCAAAACGTCGACGGGTTTCGGATTTGTGAAAGGCAGTGATAGCAAATACGACTACAGGGGCGCTACCGAACATGATTTGCGGCTCATGCTCGATCACACTGGTCCGAACGTAAAGGTGAAAGCATCTGGTGGCGTTCGTACGCTCGATGAGTTGCTGAAAGGCAAGGAGATGGGTGTATTACGCGTGGGAACTTCGTCTACGGCAGCAATTATGGAAGAAGCGTATCGACGCTTTGGTGCCGGTGCTTCCGGTGCTCCTGTTTTCGATACCAAAGGGTACTGATTATCAGTCCGGCTATAACGTATTAAACCAGAAAATGAACGTAACGGGAATGACTATTCCGAACCGCTACGTTATCGAAATAGCTTTTACCTTGCATCCGCAAATTTTCTAAAATCATGCTTAACCTTGGCTTTGTATCGGCAATTCTGGCCGATTATGACCTGAATGGCGTTCTCACATTTGCAGCAGAACATCGATTTAAATGCGTTGAAATCATGTGCTGGCCAACGGGCAACGCCGACGCCCGACGCTACGCTGGCGTAACGCACATTGACGTCGATAACCTGAATATCGACCAGATTCATACGCTAACCCGACTGCATCACATCAGTATTTCGGGTTTGGGTTACTACCCCAATCCGCTCGACCCAAACCCTGAGCAGGCTGAATTTTACCGGGAACATATCAAGAAAGTGATTCGCGGTGCTGCCAAACTTGGCGTTCCGGTAGTCAATACATTTATTGGCCGAAATCCAACGCTGAGCATCGCCGATAATTTGAAACTCTACGCCGAGCATTGGCCTGGCATTGTGAAAGTTGCGGAAGAGTGTAATGTGAAAATCGGCATCGAAAACTGCCCCATGTGGTTCACGGATGACGAATGGCCGGGCGGTAAAAACCTGGCGACAACACCCGCCATCTGGGATAAAATGTTCGAGATTATTCCGTCGCGCGTTTTGGGCCTCAACTACGACCCCAGCCACCTGATCTGGCAAATAATGGATGAAATTCAACCTATTTACCAGTACCGGGATAGGCTGCACCACATCCACCTAAAAGACGTTAAGCTATATCGCGATAAACTAAATCGAGTTGGTAGTATGGCGAATCCGCTGGAGTATCACTCGCCCAAGCTTCCCGGCCTGGGCGACGTGCGCTGGCGTGATTTCTTCGCAGCGCTGACTGATGTTCGTTACCGTGGCCCCGTCTGCATTGAAGTAGAAGACAAAGCTTTTGAGGGAAGCCCGGACGATGTGCAAACAGCTATTCTAACCGCCCGAAATTACCTGAGCCAGTTTTTGGTGTTGTAGGGTTGTAAGGTTATGTTCGAGAATATTTGAACTTTCAAGCACAAGACTAAAATGAGCGTTTTTGTCATGCTGAGGCAGGAAGCATCTTAATGTATCCAGACAAACTAGTAGGGGTATTTTAAGATGCTTCCTGCCTCAGCATGACAAAAATGGCTCTTAAAGAAAAGGCGAAATAGCTACAACTCTACAACTTGATGAACCTGATACGGACAAATATTAGTACTTTCTCTGAGTACATAAAGTCTAATCCAGAGTATGAGGAACTACCCGATTTTTGGGTTGAACCTATGCCATTTGTACCCCGTGAGCGGGAACAGGTACGTATTGAAGAATTAATGGATCCATTTGCGCTCCCATTTTCGAAGTTTACAGAGAAACAATGGGCTACCATCTATGGAATGACGTATACGGTCGATTACGTCATGTATGGGAAAGACGACGAGGGACACTACGTAGTATTAATTCTAAAAGGAGAGCCTATATAGTTGCCCGATAAAGGCTAGTGATACGTTCAATCGACCCACACTTTGCCGTGATCATACGTTCCCGACGAACCAAAATAGGAGCCGCCGTAGATGTACCAATCTAACTGTTCGAGATAGGTCACTACGTCCTCCGGTCGAATTTCCTGCTTTGCAGCCGTTAATATCCCTCTGAACCACCGGCCCGACCGTTCGAACGCTTCTGATTCCACTTGATACGTTATCCAGGCCGTACCACAATGCCGACAGGTTTCAATCGCTACGTCGGCGAAGCGCTCATTGGTCTCATCGACGCCCACGAACGTACTGGTATAGTCACCGTAATAAATGGGCGGTTTGTGGCATTTGCAAACGTCTTCGGGAAGATTCATACGTAGTGAATTGATTGCTTAAAAATTTCCCGGGAACGCTTCTTTCGTTTTCAAATTCCTCAATTCAAACGAATCCACCGTCCCGATACCCGCGAACTGAATCCGAACGCCGTAAACGCGACGTAGTGATTTTTGGTAACGAGCTTCGTAAATTTTACGATTGTTGATGAAAATCCGGGCTTTTTTATCGACGACTTTCAGACGTATCATTCCGCCCGTACGTAAATCAGCACCTAGAAAATTTAAATCGTCACGTTGACCGCTCTTGAACACTTCGGAGGTTTGCAGATCGATCCAGTGTACACAGCCGGGTTTCATGACATCGAACATATGCTGCGATGATTCTCCCCAAACCGTAATACCAACCTGCGAACACCTAACGCCTGCTCGGTCGGGCGAGGTTTTTACGTGGGTGATTAACTCGAAATTATCACCGTCGATACCTGTCGGCTGGCTATTGATAAACTCCATAAAAAACGTGCGGTTGGTATCGACGCCGGCGTGGGCGGCTTCCTGCGCACTCACGCTACGTTGGCCGTTGGTAAAAAGGTTATGAACCTCAATCGGATAAACCCGGCTGCTGTCGTGCATCATATTGGCGGTCACCGTCCAGCCTTTTGTCTGCAAATAAACGGTCGCCGTGTCCATAGGCTTTCCATTACGTTCCAGGATGGCAAAATAGCGACCAGGGCGCTCGTAATAATGTGTATATACGCTATCTGCTACGTCCATATTCCGACGTTTCCCATCGCCAAATTGAATTCGGTACGTCGCCGACTCATCCGGAGCAGACCGGCGAATTTCGAAAACTGCCGAGTGCGGATTTTCGCCCAGTGGGTTTCGGCAAATGAGTTGCGCTGATACGTCCGACTCGGTTTGCTGCATGGTCAGAATAATCGCCAGCGCCACGGCCAACGTAGCAGTGATCAATACCAGCACAAGCCAATTTCTCCTGCGAACGGGCTGCCGTGATGGAATTGCCGGAAGAGCCGGGATGGCGATTTCGACGGACGGTTTTGGGATTCGGGCCACCGTTTTCTCGGCTAATTCCTGCACCTGAACGTAGTGATCCCAACCAGAATAACCGACGTAGCTGGCCATGGCATCGCGGGTGGCTTTTTGCGGATAATAGCGCGAGTCGGTCTTGATCTTGCCAAAAATACGCTTCAACGTATTGGGGCTAATCTGCACTTTGGTGGTCCGGAAAAGAATATTGCTCAGCCGGACGTAGTCGCTGTTGGTCCATTCAGCCCGATTGGGCTTCCCGTACGTCTCACTGATTAACTGGCAACAGCGGTCGAGGTACTCGTAATAGTCCGCTTTACCTTGTCCATTTTCCGCGATCATCAGGTTCTAAAAGTCTGTCTATCAACTAGTTTGCTTGTCCAGAATTTTGATTAAACAAATGGTCAGGATGGCTCGCTGGAACAAGGCATAATCCAATTTTAAATTTGTCATCTCCAATTTTTCCTCGATTGCTTTTCATTTCGGGAGAGCAAGAAATCATAAATATCGAAAAATTATGCGACACAAACTTTTATTATTCTGTGCGCTTTTTCTGTACAACTTATCGACTTCGTGGGCGCAGACGCGTCAGATTTCCGGTAAGGTGACCGATGAAGCGACCAAGGATTTACCGGGCGTTAGTATTGTGGTGAAAGGAACCCAGCGCGGAACCGTCACCGATGCCAGCGGGCAGTACAAACTGGCCATTCCGGATGCGGGACCCGTAGCCGTTACGTTCTCCTTCGTTGGCTATCAAACTCAGGAAGTTAACGTTGCTGATCAGGCCACTTTAAACGTCAGTTTGAAGCCCAACGACAATTCGCTGGAAGAAGTCGTGGTAGTCGGCTACGGTACGCAGAAGAAAAAAGACCTGACGGGAGCTATCTCCACCATTGGCTCTCAGGAAGTGGCTGGCCGACAGACTATTCAGATTTCCGAAGCCTTGCAGGGAAGTATCGCCGGAGTGTCGGTGACACGTAGCAGTGCCGCGCCGGGTTCCAGCTCCAGCATTCTGATTCGGGGCATTACCACCATCGGTACCAATAGTCCGCTGGTGATTGTGGACGGCGTGCCGGTGAGCAGCATCGACAATGTAAACCCGAACGACGTAGAGAATATTACGGTGTTGAAAGATGCGTCATCGGCCGCTATTTACGGCTCACGGGGCGCAGCAGGCGTTATTCTGGTAACGACGAAACGGGCCAAAAATGGCCAAAGCAGTCTGGAGTATAATTACGAATATGGCATTCAGCGACCAACGGCTCAGCCAAGCTACGTCGGTGTGCAGGACTACATGCGGTACTTTAACGAGCAATCGACCAACGACGGAGCCAGCACCGGTCCCTATTCGCAGGCGCTCATTACGTCGTATCTCGACAGCAACCGGGTCAGCCCTGATCGATTTCCGAATACCGACTGGCAGAAAGCAATCCTGACACGTAGCACCGCACCCCGTATCCGTCACGATCTGGTTTTTACGATGGGTACGGGAAAAATCAAGACAAAAGCCTCGCTGGGTTATTCGAATGCGGGCGCGTTTTATGACAACCGGAAGTATGAACGCTACCTGTTTCGGGTCAACAACGATTTGCAGGTAAATGATAAAGTAAATGTGAACCTCGACGTATTTTTCAAACGTACCAACAACGATGGCAACGCGAATGAGCTTTTATCCAGCAACGCGTTTAACCCCATTTACGAAGCACGGGTAATGCCACCGATTTACGACGATGTTTATTCAGATGGGCGACTGGCGCTGGGGAAAGATGGTCGCAATCCGCTGGCTCAGATTCGGGATGGGGGCTTCTCGCAAACCCGCTCGAACCAGATTGGCGGTCGGATGTTGTTTAACTACAAACCCATCAATGGGCTGACGCTGACGGCACTGGTCGCACCTGTTTTTGATCTGGACAAGAGCAAATATTTCTCGAAGCAGATTCGCTTTACCAACCCAAACGGTACGTTGAGCACAGTGGTCAATCAGGCCCGCACTACGTTGTCGGAAGGACGTACCGAAGGCTTTTCGGTGAACGGGCAATTACTGGCCAATTATGCCAGAGAAATCAAGGGTGTACACTCAGTGGACGTATTGGTTGGCTTTGAAGAAAACTACCGCTCGTATGAATCGCTAAACGCGTCGCGGGGCGGTTTTGCGCTGACCGATTTCCCTTATTTAAACGCCGGTTCGACGGAATTGCGGGACAATTTGGGTAGCGCTGATGCTTCGGGATTGCATTCTTTCTTTGGCCGACTGCAATACAATTTTAAAGACAAGTACTTCATTCAGGGAAATTTACGTTCTGACCGCTCGTCGCGTTTTGCTTCCCAATATCGGCAGGCGGTGTTTCCGTCGGTGTCGGTCGGCTGGACGTTATCGGAAGAAAGTTTTCTGAAGAATAACAACTGGCTGTCGTTCCTGAAACTGCGTGGGTCCTGGGGAGAAGCCGGTAACGAACGGCTGCTTGACCGGAATAACAATCCGGCTTACTATCCCTATCAGGCCACCGTCGATTTTTCGCAGGCACTGTTTTACCAGAACGGTAGCGTAGTGCCACTAACCGGCGCGGGGCAGCAAGTCTACGCGGTTGAAAACATTACCTGGGAAACCAGCCGGACTACAGACGTAGGACTTGACGCTGCTTTCCTGAATAATCGACTGACAGTTACCGCAGATTATTACCAGAAACAAACCCGAAATATTCTGCTGCCTCTCGACATTCCGCTCTATATCGGCTATGATAAACCCAACCAGAACGCGGGCGTCATGAACGTGCGCGGTTGGGAGCTGGAACTGGGCTGGCGCGACCGGGTTGGCAAACTGACGTATTCGGTAGCAGCTAATTTATCGGACGCTCGCTCGACTGTCGGCGATTTGAAAGGCACTGAATTTCTGGGCGATATGGTTACGCGAAATGGCAGTGAATACAACGAATGGTTTGGGTATCGGTCGGCGGGGCTTTTTCAAACACAGGACGAACTTTCCGGCGCCCCCGTGCTGACGGCAACGACCAAACCCGGCGATGTGCGTTACGTTGATACAAACAAAGACGGTAAGATTACAACCGACGATAAAGTACTGCTTGGCGGCTCGCTGCCCCGCTATCTGTATGGCGGAAATATCCGACTTGACTATCAGGGCTTCGATTTTTCGGTAGCGTTTCAGGGCGTCGGAAAACGCCAGTCGCGGCTGCCAGCTGAAGTCAACCAACCGTTTGCAGAAGCTTTCGGAAATATGCCCGCCGACATGGTCGGGAAGTTCTGGAGCCTGAACAACACAGCCGAGCAAAATCGGCTTGCTACGTTTCCCCGGCTCTCGCGTACCTCCAATGCGTCGAACTACGCCTTATCGGATTACTGGCTGATCAATGGTTCTTATTTCCGGACGAAAAACATTACGTTAGGGTATACGCTGAAAAACGATCTTATGAAACGGGCAGGCGTACAAACGCTACGTCTCTACGTATCGGCCAATGATCTGTTCTCGGTTAGTAAATTTCCTAAATACCTTGATCCTGAGTCTGGTAACTACGCCTACCCAATTGTGACGACCCTGCTGGCCGGGGCTACGATTAAGTTCTAATGAACCGCTACGTATCACTTACTGCGATCTTATCACACATGAAAAAACTTGTTTATCTACTAGCCTTATCGGCCGGATTATCGGCCTGCCATACGCTGGATTTGAATCCCCCTTCCGAAGCTTCGACTGGTACGTTCTATTCTAACCAGACCGAGCTTGAACTGGCCGTGAATGACTTGTATCGTCTGGCATTCTGGGGCAATGACAACGAACTGTTCAGCGACAACGAATGGCACCGAGGCCAGCTTACCAACGCCGTTATTGGCGGCACCATGAATGCGGATGACAGCTCTGTACAGACATTCTGGCTCAATTCGTACAAAGCCATCGCCCGCGCCAACTCTTTTCTGGCAAATAAAGACAAGGCAGCTGCCAACACACCCGCCACTATTTTGCTACGTCTGGAAGCTGAAATGCGACTGATTCGGGCATATCAGTATTCGCGATTGATCACGCATTTTGGCGACGTACCATTTCTGACTGAGCCGATTCTGTTGGAAGAGTCGTACGGCGTTAAACGTACCAGTAAAGACGAAATTCTGGATTTCGTGTTCAAAGAGCTGGATTTTGCCGCCACGAATTTGCCCGTATCGTACGCTGCCGCCGACATAAAGCGACTGACAAAAGGTGCTGCGCTGGCTATTAAAGCCCGTACCGCGCTCTACATGGGCAAATGGGCGATTGCCAAAGAATCTGCTAACGCCGTTATGCAGTTAGGTGCGTCGGGTTATAGCCTGCACAGCAGCTTTGCACAGCTATTTCTAAAAGATGGCGAAACCAGCCGGGAACTGATTATCAGCATACCTCGCGATGAAAAACTACAGGTATTTGGTGCAGCCGCTTATGTTCAGGATAATATTACCCGAAATGCGGGCGGTTTTGGCGCGCAACTGCCGACCCGCGAACTTGTCGATGCATTTGAATGTACGGACGGGAAGCCCATTGACGAGTCACCTTTGTATGACCCGAAAGCGCCGTTCAGAAATCGTGATCCCCGGCTTACCGCTACGGTGGTTGAGTTCAATACGCAGTGGCTCGGTTACAATTACACGCCACATCCTGATTCACTGATGATTTTTAGTTCAAAATTGGGGCGACGTGTAACGAACAACGATAGTCGTGCAGTAGCCGCGTTTGCCAGCTATACAGGGTTTGTCTGGAAAAAAGGTATTGACCAAACCTGGGCAGACCGCCGGGTGGAAGATAACGACGCCATCATTTTTCGGTACGCCGAAATATTGCTCACGTACGCAGAAGCCAAGATCGAGCTGGGCGAAACGGATGCCAGTGTGCTGAGTGCAATTAATCAGGTCAGAGCACGGGCGTACGGTGTGGCTATCGGGCAAACCACTGCGTATCCGGCTGTTACGTCGACAAATGCTGCTACGTTACGTCAGATTGTACGGCGCGAACGGCGGGTTGAGTTCGTGCGGGAAGGACTACGTTACATGGATTTGATACGTTGGCAACTGGCTGAAAAAGCACTTGTGACACCTGTAATCGGCCTGCCAGATCCGGCTGCTCAGAATCGCGCCAAATGGCCATTCCCCGGCGTTACACCGATTGATGATGACGGTATCGCCAGTTACACGGGCTTCGGGGTCGACGTAAAAAACCTGATTGACCGTAAATTCGATAAAAGTCGCCAGTACCTTTGGCCAATTCCCGCCGTCGAACGACGGGTTAATACCAATATTACCCAGAATCCCGGTTATTGATTAGATGTATGATGTAGGAAGTATGACGTAGTACGCCTATTGACATCCTGCATTATATATCCTATACCTTACATCATACTTATACAACTGATTTTCGGATGAAAAAATATATTCTTACGGCCTCGCTGGTTGGCTGGCTGCTGGGTTGTGTGCAGGCCCAATCAAAAAAAACGCCTTCCTACAGTGGCATTTACCCGCAGTTGGCCATGTATAACAATGAGGGTGAGTGCGGTACAGGGGCGGTGGTTCCCTGGGCAGGTAAACTCTGGGTTGTTACGTACGGGCCGCATTTGCCGTTCGGATCGTCGGATAAGTTATACGAAATCACTCCCGATTTAAAGCAGATTGTTCGTAGTGAAAGCGTTGGTGGAACACCCGCCAATCGGATGGTTCATCCGGAAAGTAGTCAGTTGTTTATTGGCCCCTATGCCATTGATGCTCAGGCCCAAGTTCGGACGATTCCGTACAAAACGATGCCAGGTCGACACACCGGAAACGCCCGCCATCTGACTGACCCAAAAGGGAAAATCTATTACGGTACGATGGAAGAAGGCTTTTATGAAGTCGACGTTACTAGTCTGACACCGACTATGTTGTATGAAGACGGGAATGTTCGCCATAAAAAAGAGGACGACGTAACGAATAACCAACAAAACTCCTTACTACCGGGGGCCCATGGCAAAGGTGTGTATTCGAGCCAGGGCGTTATGGTGTATTCGAACAATGGCGAACCGGGTTCTCAGGCACTGGTACAGTTCGACATTGATGCTGGCTCGTTGTCGGAATGGGACGGGAAAGATTGGAAAGTGGTACGTCGGAATCAGTTTGTGGAAGTGACGGGTCCAGGCGGTATTTATGGCAACAAAAATCCCGAAACCGACCCTATCTGGGCTACCGGCTGGGACCACAAATCAGTGTTGCTGGGCGTACGTAATAAGGCAACTGGCTGGCATTTTTTTCGACTTCCTAAAGCCAGTCATAGCTACGATGGCGCACACGGCTGGAATACAGAATGGCCGCGTATACGTGACATTGGTTCCGAACAAAAACCTGATTATCTGATGACGATGCACGGAATGTTCTGGCAATTTCCTGGTACGTTCACAGCATCAAATACGGCTGGCATTCGCCCCCGAACATCGTATCTGAAAGTAATCGGTGATTTTACGCGCTGGAATAACCAACTCGTGTTTGGCTGCGACGATTCGGCGCAGAAAGAATTCCTGAATAAACGGAAAACGAAAGGCAATATTGAAGGCCCCGGCCAGTCGAATTCAAATCTCTGGTTTACCCCGCTTAATCTGCCTGATCAACTTGGTCCTAACACGGCTGAAGGTGCTGTCTGGCTGAAGGAAAATGTTAAAGCAGCGGAGCCATCGGAGCCATTCCTGTTTGCGGGTTGGGCCAATCGGTCGGCCTGGGTTCAGAACAATGGTGAATCCGACGTAACCATTACGTTCGAAGTTGACAAAATTGGCAAAGGCGACTGGACTACGTTACAAACCACGAGCGTTGGTGCAAACAAATCAGCTTTTATCGCTTTTCCCGCAAACGCACCGGGTGAGTGGATTCGCGTCAAATCGGACAAGGCCACCAACGTATCGGCTCAGTTTACATATTCGGCCAATGATACACGCAGTACTACGTCCAACTCTATATTTGCTGGTCTTAGTAACGTAGCGTCGTCCAATACGTTGGGCGGGTTAATGTATGGGCTCGGAAAAAATCGCCGAGCGCTTGCATTGGCTGCGCAGACGTATCAGGACGGAAAATCGACTGATGTTGGCTACTATGAATTGAGTAGTGATATGAAACTGGTCCGGAAAGAAAGTTCTGAGGATCAGAGTTTTATTAAGAGCAAATTCGCCATTCCGCAAAACGTAGTGACGATTGATAAATCGAGTGTGCTGATTGTTGATGACAAAGGCCGTCGCTGGCGTCTTCCGTTAGGTAACAACTCGTTTACGGAACTTACGAATCAGGCGGCATTACGTATCTGTCGGGAAGTGGCTACCGAGCGCGACCTGCTCAATTGCCATGGTACGTTCTATGAATTACCCGCCGAAAATGCTGATGGCTACGCCAAAATCCGGCCGGTTTCGTCGCACAACCTACGTATCAACGACTACGCTTCCTATCGTGGACTGCTGGTCATGACGGGTGTCGATCTGAACGTAGCTGCTAAAAATGAGCACGTTATCGTATCGGATGACAAAAAAGCTGCCATCTGGGCCGGTGCCATCGATGATCTCTGGAAACTCGGCAAACCAACGGGTCACGGTGGCCCCTGGAATGCTACGTCCGTGAACGCGAATGTAGCATCGGACCCGTATTTAATTGGCTTTTATGACCAACGGAGTTTGCAACTGTCGCACAAAGCCACTACACCCGTTACGTTCACCATCGAAGCGGACCCAGTTGGAACGGGTGTCTGGATGAATTATAAGACGATTTCAGTTCCGGCTGGGAAAACAGTTAATTACGTTTTTCCTGCTGATTTTCAGGCTCGTTGGGTTCGGTTTAAAACGGATAAGGCTTGCGAGGCTACTACGTTGCTGGAGTATAAGTAGTTAGGTTTAGCTGGGGCAGAGATGCACAGAGGCAACATAGAGTTACAGAGATATTTCTCCCTGTAACTCTATGTTGCCTTTGTGCATCTCTGCCCCAGCTAAAATTAAGGAATATGATACCCCAGATTGTGCTTGATTTCCTTGAGCACGAACGTACTGTTTAATACACCAATGTTCTCAATCTGAGAGAGTTTGTTCTTGACAAAATCGTGGTATTCGGCCAGGCTACCGACGTGAATTTTGAGCAGGAAATCGACCTGGCCGCCCATGTGATAGCATTCCTGCACTTCTTCGAGCTTCTGCACTTCCTGTTCAAAATTATTGATAAAGCCCTGGTCGTGGTAGCGCATCGACACCTGGCAGAACGTAGTGATGGGCTGTCCTAACAAACTTTTGTCCAGAACAGCAACGTATTGTTTGATAAAGCCCAGCCCTTCAAGCCGTTTAATACGTTCATAAACAGGTGATAAAGTAAGCCCAAGTTGAGCCGCCAGTTCCTTTGTGGTCAGCTTTGCATCCTTCTGTAATAGCCTGAGTAGCTTCTTATCAAGGTCGTCCAGGGTTTCCATGCCGAAAAAATTTCTATGAATAAATAGAGTAGTAAGCCTAATCAGTGATTTTCTTGGTGAAAGTTAGCTTTAACAATAATATTTTCTAATTTTTTTGAATAGTATCTGTGAATTATCGGTAAATATAACTTTGTGCCGTAATTAGATTGCACTTCATTAATAAAAATAGTTTAGCTCTTAGTATCCGTTTTCAAAGGTTCAATTCATTGGCTATGAAACGAGAAAGCATTTTAGTTATCGGAGCAAATGGGCAGATCGGTACGGCCCTTATCCCCCTGCTTCAAGCCCAATTCGGCCAAAATCACGTCATTGCGGCCGACCTCCGCAAACCGCAAACTGAGCAGGGAATTTTCGAACTACTCGACGCCACCAAACCCGAAGCCTTAACCGAAGTTGTCCGTCGATATCGCGTCACGCAGATTTATCATCTGGCGGCCGTATTGTCGGCAAAAGGCGAAAGCGACCCGCTCTGGGCCTGGAATCTGAACATGCAGACCGTGCTCAACGTATTGGAAGTTTCCCGGCTGAACAAGGTCAAAAAAGTGTTTATTCCGAGCTCGATTGCGGCTTTTGGCGAACATGCGCCTAAGTACGAAACCCCGCAAATGGCGTTTCTGGACCCGGCTACCGTTTACGGTATCAGTAAAGTAGCTACCGAAAACTGGTCGATGTATTACCACAAACGGTATGGCCTCGACGTTCGCTCGCTACGTTATCCGGGCGTAATCAGCTACCAGTCGATGCCCGGTGGAGGCACAACCGATTACGCCGTAGCTATTTTCCACGAAGCCGTTCAGGGGCACAATTTTGAGTGTTTTCTGTCGAAAGATACGTTGCTTCCGATGATCTACATGGACGATGCATTACGTGCTACGTTGGAGTTGATGGATGCGCCCGAAGCAAAAATTTCGATACGTACTTCCTATAATCTGGCCGGTGTGAGTTTTACACCTGCCCAATTAACGGCTGAAATTCAGACGTATTTCCCAGATTTTGTTACGTATTACAAACCTGATTTCCGTCAGGCCATTGCCGATTCGTGGCCCAAAACCATCGATGATTCGGTAGCCGAGCAGGATTGGGGCTGGAAACCCGCCTTCGATCTGCCGCGCATGACGGAGGAAATGATTACTCATCTGACACCGGTTTATCAGCCGCTTGTCGCAACACATTAAACTATGTACGGAACGATCAAAGAACAACTTCAGCAGGAGTTGGACGGCATCAAAGAAGCCGGTCTGTATAAGTCCGAACGTATCATCGTGTCACCCCAGTCGTCGGTGATTGCCATTCACGGCGGGCGCGAAGTTTTGAATTTTTGTGCCAATAATTACCTCGGCTTGTCGTCGCATCCCGACGTAGTGGCGGCTGCTCATGATACGTTGGATACGCACGGTTTTGGCATGTCGTCGGTACGTTTCATCTGTGGTACGCAGGACATTCATAAGGAACTGGAACAGCGAACGGCCGAATTTGTAGGGGCCGAAGATTGCATCCTCTACGCTGCTGCGTTCGATGCCAACGGTGGTGTTTTTGAACCGTTGCTGGGCGAACAGGATGCCATCATTTCCGACGAACTGAACCATGCGTCGATCATCGATGGGATTCGGTTGTGCAAGGCGAAACGGTTTCGTTATAAACACAACGACATGGCCGATCTGGAAGCGCAGTTAAAAGCGGCTTCGGCTTCACGTCGTATTCTGGTCGTGACGGACGGCGTTTTCTCGATGGACGGTACAATTGCCCAACTCGATAAAATCTGCGATCTGGCCGATCAATACGGGGCGATGACGATGGTTGATGAATGCCACGCCAGCGGATTCATGGGCAAAACCGGTCGCGGTACGCCCGAATTCCGGAACGTATTAGGACGTATCGATATCATCACCGGTACGTACGGAAAAGCGCTGGGCGGTGCGTCGGGTGGGTTTACAGCAGCTCGTAAGGAAATTGTTGAACTGCTACGTCAACGGTCGCGTCCGTATCTGTTTTCCAATACGTTAGCGCCAACGATTGTGGGTGCTTCGTTGAAAGTGCTCGATATGCTGCAAGGGTCAACGGCGCTACGTGATAAACTGGAGTCGAACACGAAATACTTCCGCGAAGCCATGACTTCCGCCGGTTTCGATATCCTTCCCGGTGAACACCCGATTGTGCCAATCATGCTCTACGATGCTCCGCTGGCGCAAAAATTCGCTGCCCGACTACTCGAAGAAGGCATTTACGTAATTGGATTTTTCTACCCGGTTGTACCCAACGGCAAAGCTCGGATACGGGTGCAGATTTCGGCGGGTCATGAGCCTGAACATCTGGAAAAAGCTGTGGCTGCGTTTACAAAAGTAGGGCAGGAGTTGGGCGTTATTTCAGTACCGGAACTGGTGAAATAAGCGGATTTGTAGGGTTATCGAGTTGCCCTCGAACCTGTTTAGACTTTTAAGAACAAGTTCGCAAATGAGTGCTTTTGTCATGCTGACGCAGGAAGCATCTTAACGTATCCTTCAAATACATTATGAAACGTTAAGATGCTTCCTGCGTCAGCATGACAATACCGGCTTCTAAACCTACGTTTAAACAGGTTCGTGGACAACCTTACAACTCCTTAATTCTTCCTTCACTTACAACCAATTCCGGTTCCAGAACGATTTTTTGCAGTTCAGACCCGTTCAACGTACCATCGTTGATTTTTATTAAAATGTCAGCCGCTGTAAAGCCGATTTTGTAGGGATGCTGCTCCACCGAAGCGAGTGGTGGATACTCCAGATACGTAGTAAGCGGTAGATTGGCAAAACTGACGAACGAAATATCCTGATTGATACGTTTCCCCCGACTTCGGCACACCTGCATGGCATCGAGTGCTACGTAATCATTGAACGTCAGTACGGCATCTGGACGGGCCGAATCCAGCAACTGGTTCATCTTCTCGGTGATGTCGGCGGTGGTTAAATCAACGCGTTTAATAAGTGAGTTTTCGACCGAGAGATTTGCTTCAATCAGGGCTTTCACGTAGCCTCGGTACCGTTCTTCGCTGGCTACCAATGGCTGCGGTCCATTCAACAGCGCGATACGTTGAAAACCCCGTTGCGCCAGCCATTTGGTGGCTTCAAACGCGCCTTTCTCCATATTGCATTCGACCTGATGCGTATTGATTTTTGGCGGAATCCGATCCAGAAGTACTACCGGAATTCGTCGGTCGAGCAACCGTTGAATATGGTTGAACTGCTGCGATTCCTTCGCGACGGACAATAATACGCCATCGACCTGGTTCGACGCCAGCGTTTCCAGAATCTGTTTTTCGCGGTCGTAGCGGTCATGCGACTGATACAGCGCAACCGTAGAATGCGCGGCAAAGACTACTTCTTCAATGCCATTCACAACTTCAGAAAAGAAATTCTCGCGGATTTCGGGCAGCACAACGGCAACAATCCCGGTCTTGCCCTGCCGCAGATTTCGGGCGGTTATACTGGGAAAATACTGTAACTGGTCGGCTAATTTTCGCACGGCCTGTTTGGTCTGCGTGCTGATACGTGGGCTATCCTGTAAGGCACGCGATACGGTTGACGGCGCGATACGTAATTGACGAGCTATCTCCTTTATCGTAATGAATTCTTTCATTGACGGCGGATTTGATCAAACCGAGTTGGCGAGACTGCCAAAATATAAAATAATTGCTGCTTTAGACAAACGTTTGCACAGCCTGATTCAAACGTTTGCGCAATCAAAATGGGACTTACAAGCTGCCGGATACTCGCTTATCTGTTGACGTAGTGGTAAATAACGACTAATTTACAATCACTTTTTCACGGTAAACAATACGTTCTCCGTATCCCTTAATCGCTTCTGACAATGACAACCCGTCGCTCTTTTCTTCGGACTGCTGCTTTAAGTAGCGCTGCCGTGCCTTTTCTGCCTTCTTTATATAATACAACACTGGCGGCTGCACAGACAGCCCCGCTGGCTAAAGTACGACTGGCTTTTATCGGTGTTGGCTTGCGTGGTCGTAGTCATGTAAGTCAGGCGCTTTATCGCGACGATGTTGAGATTACGGCCATCTGCGACATTTCGGCCGATTCCATTGCCAAAACCAACTCCATGATCGAGAAGGCGGGTCGAAAAGCACCAGTAGCTTATTCAAAAGGAGATGAAGCGTTTCAGGAGATGCTCAAACGCGACGACATCGACGGGGTAGTGATTGCTACGCCCTGGGAATGGCACGTACCGATGGCCGTTGCAACCATGAAGGCTGGCAAATACGCGGGTGTTGAAGTGTCGGCTACCGTTACGTTGAAAGAGTCGTGGGATTTGGTCGATACGTATGAGAAGACAAAGTCGCACTGCATGATTCTGGAGAACGTCTGCTACAGGCGCGACGTTATGGCCATTCTGAACATGGTACGTCAGGGCATGTTTGGCGAAATGACCTACGCGCACTGCGGATACGAACATGATCTGCGTAACATCAAATTCAACGACGGCAAAGGCCACGGCGTGGGTGCTGAGTTTGGCAAAAACGCCTACTCGGAAGCAAGCTGGCGCACGCAACACTCCGTCGACCGCAACGGCGATCTGTACCCAACGCACGGACTGGGGCCGGTAGCGCACTGGCTCAACATCAACCGGGGTAACCAGTTTGTCCGCCTGACCTCAATGGCGACCAAAAGTCGGGGTTTGCACAAATACGTAGTGGACAAAGGCGGTGAAAATCACCCCAATGCAAAAGTCAACTTCAAACTGGGCGACGTAGTGACCACGATGGTCGAATGCGCCAACGGCGAGAATATCATGATTATTCACGATACGAATTCGCCACGTCCGTATTCGCTGGGTTTCCGGGCGCAGGGTACGCAGGGCATCTGGATGGACGATAATAAAATGATTTATCTGGAAGACGCGAAAGGCAACCCCCTCAGCCCCAAACCCCACACCTGGGAACCATTTGCAACGTATCAGGATAAATACGATCACCCACTCTGGAAACAGCATGCCCAGACAGCGCAAAACGCGGGCCACGGTGGCATTGATTTCTTCGTGCTACGTGGCTTTATCGAATCCATCAAAAATCAGGTTGCTCCTCCTATCGACGTATACGACGCAGCGGCCTGGAGCGCCATCAGTCCGCTATCGGAAGAGAGCATCGCCAAGGGGAGCAAACCCATCGATATTCCCGATTTTACGAGGGGCAAGTGGAAAACGAATAAGCCCATTTTCGGCCTTAACGATATCTATTAACGATCCGACAAAAGGAATGTCACGGTGAAAAACGTAAAACAGATTTAAAATTTTGGTAAGTAAATAGGTTGGTTACGTGCATGACGCGGCCAAATTGATATGGCCGCGTCATCATTTTAAGAAAACGGCTCTATTTGTGCTGGTAGCTGAAATAAGTTTCTTATTAACAGGATGATACGTATGGAAAAACTTCTTGCCCCAAAACGCTTTTCCCTTATCCTGACTATTCCCTTCCTGATAACTGTCTGGCTATCTACAAGCTATACGCCCCCTGCCAAACTGCCCAACATCATCTACATCTACGCTGATGATATGGGATATGCAGAACTGGGATGTTACGGGCAGCAAAAAATTAAAACGCCTAATCTGGACCAGATTGCCCGTGAGGGGATACGCTTCACGCAGCATTACACGAGTACACCCGTGTGCGCGCCCGCCCGATGTATGCTCATGACCGGCAAACACGGCGGCCATTCCTACATCCGGGGTAATTACGAAATGGGTGGCTTTCCTGATTCGCTCGAAGGGGGGCAAATGCCGTTGTATCCGGGTGCGTTTACCGTAGGGAAAATGCTGCAACAGTCGGGTTATAAAACCGCCTGTATTGGCAAATGGGGCATGGGGATGGCTAACACGACCGGCAACCCAAATGAACAGGGATTCGATTATTTCTACGGCTATCTGGATCAGAAACAGGCACATAACTTTTACCCAACTCATCTTTGGGAGAACGGTAAATGGGACAAACTTGACAATCCAGTTATCAACGTCCATAAGAAATTAACCCCTGAAACGGCTACACCAGAAGCTTTTGCTTACTTCCGGGGAAAGGACTACGCCATCGACAAAATGGCTCAGAAAGCGCAGGCGTTTGTGAAGTCAACTAAAGATCGTCCCTTCTTTCTATACTTGCCATTCACTGTTCCGCACGCATCGCTACAAGCCCCCGAATCGGCTGTAAATGAATACATTGGCAAGTTTGATGATACGCCGTATCTAGGCCAGAAAAGCTATGCTTCGACGCCCTACCCGCGTGCTACGTATGCGGGCATGATTACATACATGGACAAGCAGATCGGTACGTTGATGCAATTGCTGAAAGACTTGAAACTTGATGACAACACCATCGTGATGTTTTCGAGCGACAACGGCGCTACGTTCAACGGGGGCGTCGAAGCAGCTTATTTCAACAGCGTAGGCAAATTGCGCGGATTGAAAATGGATGTGTATGAAGGAGGTATTCGGGAGCCCATGCTGGCCCGCTGGCCCGGAAAAATCAAAGCTGGACAAGTGACTGACCACGTATCGGTTCAGTTCGATCTGCTGGCAACCCTGGCCGAATTGGTGGGTTACAGGCAGCCGTTCAAAACCGACGGTATTTCGTTTCTACCTACGTTGCTGGGGAAACCGCAGAAGAAGCACGATTTTATTTATTGGGAATTTCCCGAAAAAGGCGGGCAACTGGCTGTTCGAATAGGTAACTGGAAAGGGGTAAAAACGGATGTACGTAAAAACCGAAAAGCCTCTTGGGAACTCTACGACCTGAGCAAAGACGAAAGCGAAACTACCAACGTAGCGGCCCAGCATCCCGACCTGGTTAAGCAGTTCGACGCCATCGTCCAGCGCGAACACGTACCTTCCCACATCAACGAGTGGGAAATTGTCAATCCTAAAGTAACTGCCGGAGGTATGTAACTGCATTAGGTATTCCGGGAAGGATTGATACCACAAAATGCGTATGTTCGTAGTTCCTAAATCTGATTTTGCATCTATGAATTCACAAGCCGTTTCGGTTTCCACGCCCGGCCGTATTTGCCTGTTTGGCGAACACCTGGATTATCTGGGTCTGCCCGTTATCGCTGCGGCCATTTCCTGTCGCATTCAGATCACGGCTGAACGTACCGACGGGCAGGACGTACTACTGAACTTGCCGGATCTTGGTACTCAGGAACGGTTTGGTTTGAATCAGTTACCCCTGACGTATCAGCACGACCGCGATTATTTTCGAAGCGCCATCAACGTATTGCTACGTAGAGGCTTTCAGTTCGGTGCAGGTATCGAAGGCGAAGTGCGGGGACGAATACCCATCAATGCCGGTACGTCGAGTTCATCGGCTTTGCTGATTAGCTGGCTGAACGTACTGACGCAACTGGCCGATAATTCGAAAGTGCTGGACCCCAAAGAGTTGGCTGAGCTAGCTTACGTTGCCGAAGTCCTGGAATTTGGCGAACCGGGTGGTATGATGGACCATTATTCGACGGCTGTGGGGGGCGTTATTTATCTGGAATCGCAGCCCGCTATTCATTTGGAAACGTATCACCCGAAGCTTGGTACGTTCGTACTGGGCAACTCGCAGGAGCCAAAAGATACTATCGGCATTTTGGGACGGGTAAAATTCGGCATGCTACGTATTGTCAAGCAGTTGACGGAATTAAATCCCGACTTTTCGTTGCATTCTACCGACATCACAGCTATTCCGGAATACAAAGATACTCTGACGAAAGACGATTATATATTGCTGAAAGGAACCTTCTCGAACCGGGACATCCTGCGCGAAGCGTTGACGCTGTTGCAAACCTCCGGTAGTACGTCGCTCAACGATGTAAAATTTGGTCAGTTGCTAACTGAACACCAGGCTAACCTGCGTGAGGCTCAGCAGATTTCGACGCCTAAAATCAACCGGATGCTCGATGCTGCTTTGGCAGCCGGGGCGCTTGGAGGGAAAATCAACGGTTCAGGCGGGGGAGGCTGTATGTTTGTCTACGCACCCAACAATGCCGAACAGGTAGCCGAAGCCATCGAACGAGAAGGCGGGCAGGCTTACATCGTCTCGGTTGATGAAGGGACAACTTCGCAATCGCGCCCTGCTTTCGAACGGGAATCAGTTAGTTAGATGTGGTTAAGCAGTCTGGAATAAGTAACTTAAGCCGATTTTTAGCCTGAAATTCATTAATCTCTATTCGTGTTTTTGTCATGCTGACGCAGGAAGCATCTTAAAGTTCCTAGCTAATGAGTAAGGATACTTTAAGATGCTTCCTGCGTCAGCATGACAAAAAACGGCTTGCCTTTATGATAAATAAGCTTCTCATTATTAGTCTCTTCCTTTCTGGAGTCGGGGTATTTGCCCAGCAACGCCCGAACGTAGTGCTCATTTACGCGGATGATCTTGGTTATGGCGATCTGAGTTGCTACGGAGCCACTAAAGTGAAAACGCCCAATATCGACCGGCTGGCCAGTCAGGGATTACGATTCAAAAATGCCTACGCAACGGCGGCTACCTGTACACCTTCCCGCTATTCATTGATGACGGGTGAATACGCCTGGCGGCAAAAGGGCACAGGTATCGCTCCGGGAAACGCATCGCTCATCATCAAACCCGGACGTAGTACCTTGCCGGGAGTGTTCAAATCTGCTGGCTATCAGACGGGCGCTGTCGGTAAATGGCATTTAGGATTAGGTGGCCCAGAAGGCCCAAATTGGAACGGTGAGGTGAAACCCGGCCCGTTGGAACTGGGCTTTACGAACTCCTACATCATGGCCGCTACCGGCGATCGGGTGCCTTGTGTGTATGTAGAAAATCACCGCGTCGTCAACCTCGATCCCAAAGATCCAATTCAGGTTGATTATAAACAGAAAATTGGTGACTGGCCGACGGGAAGCGAAAATCCGGAGAAGCTGAAAATGAAGCACTCACACGGCCACGACATGACTATAGTGAATGGCGTAGGACGTATCGGCTGGATGACGGGTGGAAAAGCTGCACTCTGGAAAGACGAAGATATGGCCGATGTATTTACGAGTCAGGCAGTTAAGTTCATCGAAGCGAATCAGAAGAAACCGTTTTTCCTGTTCTTCGCGACGCATGATGTTCACGTACCGCGTGTGCCCCATCCACGATTTGTCGGCAAAAGTGGTCTGGGCGCCCGGGGGGATGCGTTGCTGGAATTCGACTGGGAAGTGGGCGAAGTGCTGAAAACACTCGATCGGCTGGGATTGGCCAATAATACCATCGTAATGCTTTCCAGTGATAATGGGCCGGTGGTCGATGACGGATATCAGGATCAGGCTGTTGAAAAACTGGGTGGGCATAAACCCGCTGGGCCGTTACGTGGTGGAAAGTACAGCGCGTTCGAAGCCGGTACGCGAGTTCCACTGCTGATACGTTGGCCGGGTCAGGTAAAAGTTGGTGTTTCAGAAGCACCCATCAGTCAGGTTGATTTTCTGGCCGATTTTGCTACGTTGCTGGGGCAGACCTTCAATCAGGCTGACTCGCCTGACAGTGAGAACCAACTCAATGCGTTGCTTGGCCATGACCCCACTGGCCGCTCGGTGATTGTTGAGCATGCCGGTACGTTGTCGATTGTACAGAAAAAGCCTGGCGAGGCCCGTTGGAAGTACATCGAACCCAGCAACGGAGAGTCTTATTCCAAAAATACCAATACTGAACTCGGTAACAATCCCAAACCCCAACTGTATAATCTGACGGATGATATTGGCGAGAAAAAGAACGTAGCCGATCTGCATCCCGACCGCGTTCAGCAAATGAAGCAGCAGTTGGATAAGATTCGGAATAAGAAAGCGCAGTAAACCTAAAAAAGGTTGTGACACAGAGATGCACGGAGGGTAAAAGAGATTCACTGAGGAAAATAATAAAATCTCTGTGCATCTCTGTGTCACAACTATACCTCAAATTGCATCAAGTTAATTACCATGCGAAACCGACACCGAGAGGTTTGTTTCCGAACGTAATCGGGCTACGCGAATACCTGATAATCGCTTATGCCACAGAACATAGTCGCTGATGGGGTAGGAGGTGAGCACCACTTCGCCCTGATCGGAGGAGGCATGAAGCAGATGAAAGCGTCCGTTGGGTTGCCGTACAGCCAGTCCAACGTGTTTCATATCGAGGCCGGGACGAGCAGCGGTCAGCATCACAATATCACCTTCCCGAAGCTGGCTCTCAGCCTGTCGAACGTTTTTGGCCGGAATAAAGGCAAAAGACTGCTGACTCAGCGAAGCTTCCGTCAGGGCTACCTGTTTGAAAATAGCGGGATCTTGCAATGGTACGTATTTGTACGTTGCGGAAGTCATGTACGAAATCGGCTTCGCGACAGATAAATTTCCGGGCAGTTCAGCTGTTACGTCGGCCAGAAGTCCTTTACGTTCATTGTCGCGCAGCCAGTCCGAAAAATAATGCAGGCGGCTGGCGTATCCATCGATTCGGCCATCCCGGTAGCGGAGTTTTGTCAGGTATTTCCGGAACGCTTGCTCCAGTTGCGCCTGATTCTGTTTATCTGCTACGTCATGCCAGGCCAGGGTAAGCGCCAGAACGGTTTCGATATACGTAGTGCAGTCAAATGCCTGAACGTTAACGATCAGTTGTTCAGGGTAGATACCGTCGAGTGTGTGCGCTACGTAGGGAGAACCCAGTAATTGTTTACCAAAACCAACGGCTGTTTCGGCCGGAGTTCTACCGCCAATCAGACTCAGCGATTGCAGCGAAGTAATAGTTTCCTGCGCCCATAGAATAGACGGTACAAGCAGCAGAAAAAGTGCTGTGTAAAGTTTTTGCATAGTCCGGTGGGAGTGTGTGCGCAACCTTTTGACGGTGATTGGCACAAAACGTATCGCTAATCTACAATTTTATTTCTATCACCCATGCACTACGTGGCTGGACCAGCAACGGAACACCTACACTGCCCACGCTTTCTACAGTTGTATTCATCAGAAAAATATCGGTAAACTGATACGTTCGACTGGCATCGAGTCGCATGGCATCGAACGCGGCCGCCGGGATACGTACCGTTGTATCGTAGGCGTTATGATTCGAAAAGTTGCAGACGATGAGCAACTTCTGACGGTCGCTGAAGCGCAGGTAACTGAATAGCTGATGAGCATCGTACCCAGCACTCTGGCCATTATCGTTGGCGTACTGTAAATCGTAGAAATATCCGTTCTGAATGGCATCTGACCCGTTGACTAAATGATTCAGTTGCTGATAAAAAGAACGTAGTGTGCGTTGATCATCGGTCAGTTCACCACCGTCGTAGCGGCCCGGTCGGTATGCAGCATCTCCGCTGGCGTGGGCATTTATCCAGCCCTGCCAGTCGGGCAGGCCCCAGTAATCGAAAATGGTTGTGCGGCCATCGTCGCCACTGAATCCTTCGCTGCCTTCTGCCCGTACCCCAATTTCCTGACCAAAATAAATCAATATTGGGCCGGTATGCATGGTGGCGGTCAGGGTCATGCCTGGTATGGCCGCCCAGGGGTCATTCGCAAAAAAACGAGACGCAATTCGCTGTTCGTCGTGGGTTTCCAGAAACCGGAGCATGTGTTGGGCAAAATCGCCGGATTCCTGCTGCCATACCCGCGTGAGTTCGTAACAGGAACCGTGCCCTTCCATCAGCCGACGAACGGCGTCGTACAACCCAACTTTGTCGTATAAGTAATCGAAACCGCCTTCAAAAATAAACGAGCGATACAGGCTGGGATCGTAAATCTCGGCAATAAAAATCAGGTTGGGATACCGTCGTTTGATCTGCCGGATGGCCCAGTGCCAGAACGCTACCGGCACCAGATGCGCCATGTCGCAGCGGAAACCATCGATACCCTTCGCCGACCAGAATAGCAGAATATCAAGCATTTGATGCCACGTAGCAGGAATCGGATTGAAATGCTGGCTCCAGTCGTGCAGGTTGATTCCGTAGTTTAGTTTAACAGTTTCGTACCAGTCGTTTACGTCTGGAGCGGCTGTAATGGAACCGCTGCCTGTCACCTTGGCCGGAAATTCGTGTAACGTACCAGATGATACGTTGCCCTCGGGTGGCACAAAGGTTTCGCCTGGCAGGTAATAAAAATTGTTTTGGGGCGAAAACGCTACCGACGTATCGTCTCGCTCGCCTAAATCCACTACGTTAGCTGGCTTTACGTCGGAATGGTACTGACGCGCTACGTGGTTTGGTATAAAATCGATGATCACTTTCAGTCCATGCGCGTGCGTACGGTGCACAAGGGCTTCAAACTCAGCCATCCGGTCGGGCACACTGACGGCTAGATCGGGGTCAACATCGTAATAATCTTTCACCGCGTAAGGCGAACCTGCACGCCCTTTCACCACAGCCGGGTCATCCGGGCGAATGCCATAGGCCGAATAATCTGTTTGCGTAGCGTGTTCCAGAATACCGGTAAACCAGACGTGCGTAGCGCCGAAATGCCGGATGCTCCGAAGGGCTTCGTTATTTATATCGTTGAACGTACCAACACCATTTTCATCACGGGTTCCGTTCCAGCGATTCGTCGTATTCTGATTACCAAACAGACGGGTAAAAATCTGATAGATAACCAATTTGTCGCTTACCGGGGTAGCAGATGATGTGTGCATAGTTTAAAGAGCGAAA
The DNA here is from genome assembly GCF_014699005.1 of Spirosoma profusum. Taxonomy (GTDB): domain Bacteria; phylum Bacteroidota; class Bacteroidia; order Cytophagales; family Spirosomataceae; genus Spirosoma; species Spirosoma profusum. The sequence continues at coordinate 101,829 of NZ_JACWZY010000008.1, read as the reverse complement.
GGGTGAAAGAGCGAAAGAGTGATGGCGATGCGGAGCGAGTTTGCCGGATGGTCTTTCGCTCTTTCACACTTTCACCCTTTCGCTCTTTAATTTCTCGACGCAAAACTATGGCCTTTTTTGAGGAAAATATTGGGCTAATTTTACGTTCTTGTTGCATTATTTTATGATTGACCTATGATATCTATGAAACAATTCACGATTGGCTGTTTTCTTTTATTCCTTTCACTTCAATTACTGTTCGCTCAACAGGCTACCATTCAGCGCGTTAATCCAACTAATTGGTGGGTAGGCATGAAAAATCCAAATGTGCAACTGCTTGTTTACGGACCTAATGCTGGTACGTTAGCCTATACGCTTAATTATCCGGGCGTTAAATTGGTGAAAACACATACGGTCGAGAATCCGAATTATACATTTCTCGATCTGACGATTGCTTCTACGGCGAAACCCGGTACGCTAAAAATCACGGGTAAACGAGGTGGCCACACGCTGACGCAATCATTTGAGTTGAAAGCCCGCGACAAATCGCCAAAAGGACAGGGTGTTACGTCGGCTGACTTCATTTACCTGGCCATGCCCGATCGTTTTGCCAACGGCGACGAGAGCAACGATAAATTTGCCGACATGGCCGACCCCAACGCCGACCGGGCGAATCCATTCTATCGGCACGGTGGCGATTTGGCCGGCGCATCCCAACGGCTTGATTACCTGAAAGATCTGGGCGTTACGGCCATCTGGTTCACGCCTGTGCTGGAAAATAACCAGCCGCTGACAAACGAGGGCGGAGCCATGCGTTCGGCGTATCACGGCTATGGTTTCACTGATCACTACGCGGTCGACCGGCGCATGGGCGGGAACGAAGCATATAAGGCATTCGTGAAAAAGGCGCACGGCATGGGGATGAAAGTGGTGCAGGATGCGGTCTATAACCACTGCGGCATTAATCACTGGTTTATCAAGGATATACCCAGCAAAGACTGGCTGCACCAGTGGCCGACCTACACCAATACGTCGTACAAATACCAGCCCATCACCGACCCGCATGGTGCTACGTTAGACCGTCGCGTTACGCTCGACGGCTGGTTTGTGCCGTTCCTGCCCGACTTAAACCAAAGCAATCCCTACGTAGCGAATTTCCTGATTCAGCACGCCATCTGGACGGTTGAGAATTTTGGCGTTGATGCCTGGCGCGTCGATACGTATATGTATAACGATCAGCCGTTTATGAATCGCTGCAATCAGGCGCTGATGGATGAATACCCGAAGATTCACATCTTTGGCGAGTCGTGGGTGAACAACGTAGTGGATCAGGCATATTACACACGTAACAAAATCAATTTCCCATTTAAATCCAATCAGCCGGGCGGACTCGATTTTGTGCTGTATGCGTCGATGAACGATGCGCTGAAACAGAAATTCAGTTGGGACGATGGCGTCAATCGGTTTTATCAGGCACTGGCGCAGGATGCCGTCTACGTCGATCCCAACAAACTCGTTACGTTCCTGGACAACCACGATACCGACCGCTATCTGTCGGTGATTGGCGAAGACTTGGATAAATATAAAATTGGCCTGACCTGGCTGCTGACCACGCGCGGCATTCCGTCGATGTACTACGGTACGGAAATTCTGATGAAGAATTTCAAAGACCCGTCAGATGCCGAAGTCCGGCGCGATTTCCCCGGTGGTTTCCCCGGCGATAAGGAAAATAAATTTGAAACCGCCGGACGTAACGACCGGGAAAATGAAGCGTTTCAGTACGTTCGGAAACTCGCTACGTATCGGCGCGGCAACCCGGTGCTGCATACTGGAAAACTGATGCAGTTTCTGCCGCAGGATGGTACGTATGTGTATTTCCGGTACGACGCCAACAAAACCGTAATGGTAGCGACGAACACAAACGACAAAGAAATCTCGCTCGATACGTCCCGATTTGCCGAACGAATGAACGGCGTTACGTCAGCCCGAAACGTATTGACCGACGCTACAATTTCTGATTTAAAACTGCTGAAACTTCCCGCCAAAACGGCGCTGGTACTGGAGCTAGGGAAGTAATGTCCCCTCGTTTCTTTAAAACACTACATTCCAACGGTTTAGGGTATTTCGGAATCTTCCGATAAAAAAACCTTGCCTTATGAAAACCACTACGTTCCTTTTTGTACTGTTGTTGGCGCTTGTCGGCTGCCGGAAAGAAACCATTTCGCAAGTGGACGACGGTACGTTGCCGGGTCAGTTTCGGATGCAAATCGACCCGGTACGTTGTGCTATGCCCACTACGCAACGGATAACGGTTCAGGTGACAGGCGCCGATACGTATCAGTTTACCTACGACCGTTTTGGCGCCGGGAGCTACAAATTAGCAGATATTAAAGCCACGAAACTCAGCGCCACTAGTCACGATCTGACCTTGAATGGACAATCCATCGGTCAATATAACTTTGAAGAAATACGTGATCTGAAAGGGACGAAAACATGCTGGGTACTGGAAGTACATCACGCCGTTGGTACGTCTGAAGGATTGGCGTTTATGGGGGTGAAGGAGTAAAAAACTGAAAGTTAACTTTCGAATATAAACCCCTAAATCCCCTAAAGGGGACTTTGTCCGAAAGTGAGCAAAGTCCCCTTTAGGGGATTTAGGGGTTTATATTCCAGCACTACGTCGTCACTTCTTCCGAAGCATAACCCCGATACCAGTTCACGTGGCGGGTCAGGTACATGATGACTCCCAGGATGAGCAATAGACCGAAACTACCGAGCAGCAACGAGTAATCTTCCAATTGAAGCAGCGAGTAAAAGAATCCGTAGAGCAGGGCGAGAATTCCGCTGAACAAAATAGTCAGGCGGGTATTCTGGAAGACGTAGCGGACGTAGAACGTAATGAGTGCCAGAATAATAACACTACCAATCAGATAAGCGCCATCGAATGAAACATGTTCGGAGATGGACAGAAGCAGCAGATAGAACAGGCAAATCGCGAAACCTACCAGCAGATACTGAATCGGGTGAATGCGTCGGCGGTCGAGGATTTCGACGAAAAAGAACGACACGAACGTAAGAATCACGAACAGAATCCCGTATTTGGCCGACCGCATCGTTTTCTGATACTCATCGACCGGCAGCAGCAGCTTCACGCCGAATGTAGGTAATGCTTCGTTGGGATTGGCGCGTGTCAGAAAGTTACCGATACCCTGCTGCGGGAAATTCCGGTTGAATTGCAGCACTTTCCAGGACGCCTGAAATCCCTGCGACGTAATGCTACGTTGGTCGGGTAGAAACGACCCCACAAAGCTGGGTGTGTTCCAGAGCGAATGCAGATTTACCCGCGTTTCTTTCCCGAACGGCAGAAAACTCAACTGCGTGCTACCGTTCAGATTAACTACCGACTCGAAACGATACGTATCAGCGTCGAGCTTAATCGGAACACTCACGCCCGACGGCAAAATATCTGCACTTGGAATACCTGGTTCGGCTTCCAATGTCTGGTTATTGATCCGGAACGTAATGGCGTTCTTGATGCCCTGCATATCCGTTACACCCAGCGATAAAAATGCTTTATCCCACTTCATAGCCGCATCCGACAGGCCCAACGACGTTACCGAGGGTTTCCGAAAACTGCCTTTGATGGTGAGTTTGGTATGGTAGAGCATCACCACGAAAATGCCGCGATTTCGACGTTCGGGTGTTACGTTGCCATCGAATTGCAAATCGTCGGGAAGGAAATGGGCAAACATTGTTTCAGTTTGTAACTGCCCTTTGGCATCTTTCGTAACCACGTCATACGGAACCGACAGAACAGGTCCGCCAATCACTTGCTGGCCTCCCCATTTGGCACTCACTTCGGCAGTAGCTTCATCACGGGTGGCTTCCCGCTCCTGAATCAGCGATTGCAACATACTTGTCGGAATCAGTAACACAAGCACCAGAAAACCGATAACGGCTAGTTTCAACATTGTAGACGTACGGATCCAGTTGTTAATACGGTCGATAATAGAAGCGGAATGTCCGGGGGCCGGTAATTGTTCCATGGTTCATTGTTCATTTAAAAGTACTTTGTGTTGCAAAGTAAATGGAGTTGAAATGAATTTCGCAATTTTTGTTAAAAGTTTTTTTGAACGGCTCTAGCTGGCAGTGAGACAGAACATAACGATGAGTTTTTTGTATGAGCCTTATTTGTCAAGCTGACGAAGGAAGTATCTTAAAGTACCTAAACTCGTTAGTTCGGATGCTTTAAGATGCTTCGTCCCTCAGCATGACAAATAAGGCTCTTACGAAAAAGGCTCGTAAGAATTGTAAAAAGACTACAAACATGGAAGGACTAGGCGCATTTCTTGGCGAACAGGGTTTCGATATCGATCAGCAGGCTCACGTAGTGCAACAGTTTCAACGACGAGCGTTGCAAAAAGGCGATTTGTATGTTCAGGAAGGACAAATAAGCCAGTACATTGGAATTGTGGAGATAGGCGTTTTCCAGTATTTCTGCCTGCGTGATGGCGACGAAGTCACTACGTATACACCGGGGCCGGGAGGTTTTCTGGTTTCGCTCAGTAGTTTTCTGAAACAGAAACCCGCCCGCGAAAGCATCCGCGCCTTAACCGATAGTGTGATCTGGGTAATTCACAAATCGGCGTTCGATCAGCTCCGTAGCGATCTGCCTTCTTTTGAGTCATTTTACATTGCGCTTCTCGAAGACCAGATCAACTGCATCGAGGACAGTCGCTTTAATCTGCTGACCTTAACGGCCGAAGAACGGTACCGGAAATTGCTGGACAATGAACCTCATTTATTACAGGAAGTCCCACTTCAATATTTAGCGTCAATTCTGGGTGTTACGCCCCGGCATCTGAGCCGAATTCGGGGACAGATTCGGTAATTAACATGAGTTATAGTAAGTTTTTGTCATCCTGACGAAGCCGGGCCGCCGGAGCGGAAGGATGACAAAAATTACCTATCCATATTATATGTAATTACCATCAAATGTCCGCCGTACGATTTGGACATTTGTCCAGTAGATTGGCTGGTTGGTCGGCCACCTTTGCATCGTCAATCACAACAAAAAGACGATATGCAACGGTTAATTTCAATAAGTCTGCTGCTTGGGGCCAGCACTACGTTTGCCCAGCAATTTCCCCGCCACGAGCTTAGTATCAACGGTTTTCGCAACCCATCCATCGGGTTGGAGTACCGCCAGAATCACGTTTCCGTTCACGCGGGTTATTACCTAACTGCCTTTCGGGCAGGTGTCAATACGTCCTTTCTGCGGGCAGGGCTAACGTACTGGTTTCTACCGGTCGGGTGCAAACCCAATCCTTCCTCGTTTTATACGTCTGTCTCCTACGTTCGTGGTTTTAACGGTGACTATCGGGAAAAGAACGGCGCTATGGGCGAGGTCGGTTTTCGCTGGATGGTCTGGAAAGGGCTAAATCTACGTATCGGCGTGGCTGCACTGATGGCTCCGGGCGAAAGCCTGAAAGTCAATCCTACGCCCGGTATCGGCTATGCGTTCAGCTGGTAAATATTTCACTACGTTACTAATCACACCGATGACTTCCTCGTCAATTCCATCGAACCGCCTGATTGGCTTTCTACTAATTCTCGGCGCTGTACTGGTGCTTATTCCCTACACACTGTTAACCATTACGTTCAATTATCCGCTTGTTCTCCGGGAGGAGCCTGGACAGGTTCTGACGCAGTTTCATGCAGGCGGCTCCACGCTGATTTTCACCTGGCTGGCGTTTGCACTTTCCGGTTTTCCATTGCTCATAGCATACGTATTGATTGGTCAGCGATTTGAAAATCAAGTATATTTTGTGCGTTTGGCTACTACACTTGGCGTTACATCAGGACTCGTGCAGATTGTCGGGTTGCTACGTTGGACATTTGTGGTGCCGGTGCTGGCAACGAATTATGTAAACACGACCGATCCCGCAATCCGGGCGGCCAGTGTGGCTGCTTTTCAGACGATTCATCAATTTGGGGGCGTTTTGCTGGGTGAACATTTGGGGCAATTGCTGACGATTGCCTGGACAATTTTAATAGCGCGGACATTCGCTCAGCTGGCTTTATTTCCCTCATGGGTGAGCTGGTTTGGCTACGTAGCATCCGCCATTTATCTGATGGCGCAGGGAGATTTGCTGGCGACGGTTATTCCGGGGTTTCCGGCTTGGGATCTGGCTGGCTTATTGGGAAGTACGTTCTGGCTGGTATGGCTTGTGACTGTGGGCGTACAGTTTTTACGACTCAATCGATTGGATAACGTACTGGCGAGCGTTTAAAACTGCCTACCTTTACGTCTTATCCAATTAATATAGCGTCAATGCCTTCTATCAAAGCTTTTCTGTTCGACCTTGACGGCGTGATTGTCGACACGGCTATTTATCATTATCAGGCCTGGAAACGACTGGCTAACGAACTTGGCTTCGATATTTCGGAGGAGTTCAACGAGCGGCTCAAGGGCGTTAGTCGCACCGAATCGCTGGAGATTATTCTGGCGCACGGCGGCCTGGTGCTTTCCGATGAAAAAAAGACGGAACTGGCTACTCAGAAAAATGGGTGGTATCTCGAATTGGTCAGCCGCATGACCTCCGACGATATTTTGCCCGGTGTGGCTACGTTCTTCTCGCAGGTACGTAAAGCTGGACTGCTGACGGCGCTGGGCTCTGTTAGTAAGAATGCCCCTATGATTCTGGAACGTATCGGCATGACCAATGCCTTTGACGCAATTATCGACGGCACCAAAATCAGCAAAGGCAAACCCGACCCCGAAGTGTTTACCAAAGGAGCCGACGAACTGGAAGTTAGCCCGGCTGAGTGCGTGGTGTTCGAGGATGCCGTAGCAGGCGTGGAAGCTGGTAAGCGTGCGGGTATGTTCGTGGTTGGGCTGGGCTCCTCCGACGTACTGACCCAGGCCGATTTGGTCGCTTCCTCACTGGAAAATCTGACGGTTGAGGACGTACTGACTAAAGCTTCAAACTGACGACTGTTACGCTCGACTTATCATTTTCATAAGTAATTTTCCTGGCCGGATATGTCCCGACATTGGCCGTCGTGGCAGTGAAGGGTAATCTACTTTTGGGTTCGGATAATTAACCGAATCCAAAACCATGAGTGGTTATCAGGTAGTAACGCGGGTGGAAACCCCAAATCACAGACCCAAATTTGTAGGTTTCCACCCTCAATACGTTAATCCGACCACCCCCAACCCAGCGTGGGCCCGGCCCCTCCTAAAACAGAAGGTGGCTTTCGTAAAGACAATCTTTAGTTATTCATCCAAATCCAGTATAGGGGAACAAGTAAGTCTCTGGATAGTCCCCTCCTTTTTTAGAAGGGGGTTGGTAAATAAGTCAATTCTTCTGTTCCTCTTCACTACAAGCGTTTTAGCCCAGCCATCTACAACGTATCAACCTCGAAAATCACAGGTCGATACGAAACATATCAGTGTAAATCTGAAATTCGACTGGTCGGGAAAACTGGCATATGGTACCGTTGCCATTATGTTCTTACCGGTAGAACGTATCGATACGTTGCGACTTGATGCGGTTCAAATGGACATCGAAACTATAACCCTGGCGGATGGTACGTCACTACGTTATAGCTACAATCGGCAACAAACCCAGGATAACCTGCGTATAGCTCTTGGCAGAACGTATCAGGCTGGTGAACAGACTACTGTATCGATTCGCTATCGTACGCAATGGGTGAATGGCACCGACCCGGCAAACATTGGGGGGAGTACGGGAAAAGGCATTCGTTTTTTTGAACCGTCGTCGACCGAGCCCAACCGCCGACGACAGATCTGGAGTATGGGCGAAGGGGAGAGGAACCGCTTCTGGGTTCCCTGTTTCGACGCCCCCGGCGATCTACGTACCACCGAATTTACGGCTACGGTCGATAAGCCGCTGTTCATCGTCGCGAACGGTAAGCTGGTGAGTACACGGGTACGTTCGGCGGCCATTACGTTGCTGGGGCAAACCCGCGACGCACAATATGTTGATCAGTATCTCAACTATCTGAAGGACAGGAGCGATTGCGTTTTTAACTCGGCCGCTATTGCGTTGGGACGTAGCAAAAGCCCGGCCACCTTTGACACGCTGATTCGTTTAAAAGACAAGCCTTCCTGGAAAAATCAAAGCCTCATCAGTAGCCTGAATGGGCTGAAAGAACTAGGTGATAAACGCGCCGTAGATTTCGCGCTATCATACGTCAATGCCGCCAAACTACCGCACTGGACACTCGCAACTCCCGTCTGGGATCACCGGCTGGCAGCCGTCGAAACGCTCCGAACGCTGGGCGCTTCCGAAAAAGGATACCCTGTTGTATTGGCAGCTTTTCACCGAGCCGTACAGGAAAATAATACCAACGATATCTTTTATCATTTGTTGCAGCTAACACTCCTGGCAGATAGTCGCGGACAGACTATTTTCGACCAACTGAAACAGACGTACAAAAACGATGCAAATGCACTTTCGGCGGTTACAGCCCTAGAAAGTCAGTTTGCCGAACGTATCAACACTAAAGAAACCGGCCAAAAATGACTCGCTCCCAACTCAATCCCATGCCCGTTTACTTTGATCGCTACATCAACCTGTGCGACGATGTAACACTGCCCGAAGCCATTCAAACCAGCCTTGACGAACTTGACCAATTTCCGCTCGAAACCTGGAAAGCCCTGGGCGACAAGGTATATGCGCCCGGCAAATGGACGGTGAAAGACATTCTACAACACCTCATCGATACCGAACGGATTTTCGGCTATCGTGCCCTGTCGTTTGCGCGTGGCGAATCGCAGCGCATGCCTTCGTTTGAGGAAGATGTATACGCACTGGCCGCTCAGAGTAGTACGCGGTCGATGGAAAGTTTAGTGGATGAGTTGCGGACGGTGCATTTGTCGTTTTTGAGCTTAATGAAATCGTTTACGCCCGACATGCTTCAGAAAGCGGGGATGGGTTTTAAAGGTGAGTACACCGTAGCGGCCATTGGTTTTTGCATGCCGGGGCACCAACGCTGGCACATGAACGTACTGAAAGAACGATACTACCCTCTGTTGGATGGATAGACCCATAAAGTTTGTATTCCTCATCCTGCCCAACGTACACCTGATGGACCTCGCTGGTCCCGATCAGACCATTCACGAAGCCATCGATTACGGGGCTAGCTTCATTATCGAATACTGCGGCATTGACGCAGAGGTGCAGAGCAGTGCGGGCTTGCACATGAAAAAACCGCTCCACTTCTCCCAAATCAACCTTTCGGCGGGCGATTATCTGCTTATTCCTGGCTCCAGCGTAACGTATCTGCTGTCGCCGGAATTTGCTCGTAATCAATCGCTATTTGACTGGATTCGCCAGTGTCATCAGCAACAGATTCGATTGGTTAGTATTTGTGCGGGAGCTTTTGTCCTGGCGCAATGCGGACTGCTGAATGGTATTGCCTGCACCACGCATTTCAAGCAAACCCGAACACTACAAGCAATGTATCCGCTGGCCAACGTCAGAGAAAACATTCTGTTTGTCGAGGAAAATAATATTTACACAAGTGCCGGTATTGCGTCGGGTATCGATCTGCTTTTATACATTATCGAGCGGCATAAAGGCGGTTATTTTACGCATAAAGTGGCGCGCGAGTTGGTTATTTACAATCGCCGGGACGGAAGCAATCAGCAAATAAGTGTTTTGCTGCAATTCCGAAATCACATTCATACGGGTATTCATAGAGCGCAGGATTACATCATTGAGCATATTTACCAGCGACACAACCTGGGTGCCCTCGCCGAAATCGCCAATATGAGCGAACGTAATTTCACCCGGATCTTTAAAAAAGAAACCGGAATTACTGCTACTTACTACATTAACCTGATTCGTAGAGAGTTGATCGATAAATTTCTGAATCACAAAGATTTAACATTGACTCAGATTGCGCAGAAAGTTGGGCTGATGAGTGAGAAGCAAGTACGGCGAATCCTTAAATCGGTGGATACGTAGCAACAAGGTGCCAGTTTGGGTTTTTTAGGCACAAGCTCAGAAATGAGCGTTTTTTGTCATGCTGACGAAGGAAGCATGACAAAAACTACAGGTAAACCTGTTGTAAATCCGTCGACCGAGGATAGTTAACGTAATCGATAATCACGGACTTTGTTGTAGATTTCAGGTCAACGCCGAAGTGTGTTAACTTCAGCGGCATCGATCCCCAATAACCGCTATGCCAAAACTTCTGCTTCTCCTGCTCACACTGCTCGCTACCCCCGTCCTGGCTCAAACCAGCCAAAATACCGGATCGGAAGCAGCACGTGACATGTCTACGCAACCCGCTGGACCGGTGCTGATAACGAACGGCAACCTCGTGGATGTAGAAACTGGTCAGGTGCGCGAAGGGATGAGTCTGCTCATTGAAAACGGTCTCATTCGCAAAATTGGCAAGAATTTGACCCCGCCAACCGGCGCAACTGTGGTGGATGCTACGGGTAAATGGCTCATGCCGGGACTGATTGACAGCCACATTCACCTGTTTCAGTCGGGTGGTTTGTATACGCGGCCCGATGGCATTGATTTGCGGAAGTACCGGCCTTATGAGACGGAGCGGCAGTGGTTGCGCGACAACATGGGCGATCTGCTACGTCGGTATCTGGCATGCGGAATCACCACGGTTATCGATGTAGGCGGTCCGATCTCTCAGTATCCATACCGCGACCGTTTCAACCAACAGGCTACCAGCCCGCAGATTCTGCTGACGGGTCCGCTCATTTCCACTTACCAGCCCGAAGCCTTCAAGATTGAGGATACGCCCATTCTCAAAGCCAATACGCCCGAAGAGGCCCGCGAGCAGGTACGGAAACAGTTGTCCTACAAACCTGATTTTATCAAAATCTGGTACATCGTCCGGGGTGTCGGTACGGGTGAAGAAACGCAGGCGATGGTGAAAGCCGCCATTGACGAGAGCCACAAAAATGGCTTGAAAGTCGCTATCCATACGCAGGAATTGCTGGCGGCTAAACTGGGCGTGAAGTTCGGGGCCGATTATCTGGTACACAGCCCTGAAGATGGCCTGGTCGATGATGAACTGATTGCGTTGATGAAGCAGAAGAATGTTAGCTATAACCCTACTATGGTGGTTGTAGGCGGCATCAAAGGTTTTTTTACCGACAGCCGTAAACTCACGCCCTACGAGTTTACGAGAGCCAACCCCTACGTGCTGGGCAGCCTGTTCGACACGAAACATATCCCCGAACCGGCGCTGAAAAAACGCATGGACGAATATCTGAACGGGCCGACTTTTGCGACTCGGCAAACGCGACGGGATTCAATCGTGCGGGCGAATCTGATTCGGGTTTGGAAAGCCGGTGTGAACGTAGTGACCGGTACCGATGCGGGTAATCCCGGCACGTTTCACGGCACCTCGTACATTGATGAATTACAGGCCATGAAAACCGCTGGACTAACCAACGCTGACCTGCTGAAGGCTTCAACGTTTAACGCGGCCCGGATTCTGAATAAAGAAGAACAGATTGGCTCGCTGGCCGAAGGTAAGTGGGCAAACGTACTGGTGCTACCGCAGAACCCTTTGACCGATCTTACTACGTTGACCCGTATTGAGACGGTCGTGAATCGGGGTTACGTTATGACTCCGGCGCAACTGCTGCCCGATAAACCCGAAGATTTGGCTCAGCGGCAACTGAACGCCTACAACGCCCGAAATCTGGAAGCATTTCTGGAGCCTTATGCAGAGGACGTAGAAATATATAATCTACCTTACGAACTACGTAGCAAGGGAAAAGAAGCAATGCGGAAAAACTACGCCTTTCTTGCCAATACTCCCGCGCTCCACTGCGAACTGGTCAACCGCATCGTTATGAACAACACCGTCATTGACCATGAGCGCGTTACGTTCGCGGCCGATAAAGCCCCGGTGCAGGCGGTGGCTATCTATAAAATTGAGAATGGAAAAATTAAGCAGGTGTATTTTACGAAGTAAACGCTACATAGTATCAAAACGAAAGCCAGCCCGATAATTTGATCGCAAATGGCGTAACCGGAATGCCGGTACGCCCTACGTTGTCGCGGTAAGTTACGCGGTGGATGGCGTCGACACGTAGCACTTTAAAAATGTTGTTGATGCCGTAACCAAGTTCAACGTAGGGCGTGTGGTTGAGTGAACTAAAGCCTTCAATCGCTTCTCCCGACGTACCGGTCTTCGGAATCATAGCCAGATTACTGTCCGAAACACTACCCACCAATACTTTCGCCGTAACGAGTTCGCGCCATTTGAGCCGACGTATCAGCGGCAATCGATTGAATAACAGTCCGCCAAAGTTGTGCTCTAGCTGGAGCGTTGCCCACCGATCGCAGATAAATTCGAAGTAGTTCATCAGGTTGTAGGCATTGCCGACGTAGAACGACGATTCGTTGCCCAGCGGCATGTAGAGCAGCGGATAAGGAACGGTCGACGGCATAATTCCCAAACCAACATTGTAATACGTTCGGCCCAGTACGCCCACCCGAAACGAATGCCGTATGCCGAGATTGATGCGATGATACGCGAAATCGCCATCCAGCAGGTTCCGAAAACCAAGGGCGTAACGTAGCGTGTAAATGGGTTTTCGGGTGGCACCGGTGCTGACTCGAGCGTTCTCGTTCTGAAGGATAACTTCGTCGGGAGCGTAGCGGGTTTCGGCAATGAATTCAGACGTTTGATACGTACTGCGGATAGTTTGGTCGCGGTCGTTGGGTTGCGGCTGGAACGCAAACGCAAACAACGGCTCGAAACTTCGATTCCGCAACGCGACCGTCTGCGTGACTCCCCCTTTCATCTCGCGCCGGAAATACAGCAGATTTTCTTCCTGAAAATAAGGTCGGCTGATGTTGCCGAAGCGGGAATAAGCCGCAAACAGGGAGTTGTTGCCAATGTTATCGGACGAAATACCAACCCGTTCCAGATCGTAGCTGTGCCGGATACCCACCACAGTCCAGGGTTTACGACTGATTATATACTCGACATTGGCCGAATATTTTAGCTGCCTATCCAACGTACCGTACGCTACGTATCCGTTAAGCTGCCATTTGCGGCTAAAACCGGTATTCGTGCGAAACCCAAGCCGAAATCGATAACCTTCAATGTTGTTTTTCGCGTATGACGACAAAATCGGGCCTAGTTCGATGTTTGACTTGCCAAGCGGAACATAGCCTAGTACGCCCAGCTTTATGACTTCTCCAGCGAAATGCACCAGCGGTACGTTCCGTACGGAATCGACTACCTGCATGGCCCGTAACTCGCTGGGATCTAAGGAGCTGGGGCGAACCTGTTGCCAGAACGTGGCATCGGTTTCCTTAAAATCGTCGGCTATTTCGAGGGATGGCGTATAAAAAGCGACTTCTTCCGGTTTATTTTCGATAACGTTACTGGATGCCGAAAAGAAACGTAGCAACGCCCCCGGTGAATTAGGCACAGGTTGGTCAGTATCGATGGTGACCTGCGTAAGCGTTGGAAAGCGAATTCCTGATGGCAGTGTTTCCCAGCTTTGCTCAATGTGCAGTTCTTCTACGAAATTGATATTGGCCCGTTTGTCTATACGAACGTCGGTCTGCGACAGCGCCATCTGCAACGTATCAATCCAGACGGTTCCGGTAAAAGCCAGATCGCTGTTACGTTTGGGCGTACATTCGATTTCGTAACAAACGGCGTTATTCAGCACAACCGTGTCTTTGAGCCGAAACGTATAGACCGTTTCCCACTGGCTGCCAACGGGCGAAGGAATGTCTTTCCGAAGAATGTAGAGCGAATTGCGGTAGAAATTGTACTGCTGAAACGAAGCTCCGGTAAACTGCGAAATCAGCCCGCCGTCGCTGACACCCACCCCCGCCACCCGCGACTTCTGAATACGTTCTTTTACCAGTTCGGGATTGATGCGCGCGTAAAACGTAGAGAAAGTTTCTGAAATAAACACCGGTACGGCAGGCTGCCCATTTTCGTCGGTGATGGCGGGGAGTTTCCCCAAAAACCGACCGACTAAACCCGGTCGTTTCTTATTCTTCCGTGTGAAACTGTTGATGTAACCCTCAATTTTGTTGTAACTATCGTACTGATAAGCTGAGAGTTGTGCCGGATTGAACTGGTCGCGTCGACGTAGCACTTCCCGCATAACCCGATAGGCCGGGTCGCCCCCTTTCGCGTAGACTCTAACCTCCGCCAGCTTCGTAGCGGCAGCAGTTAGTTGAGCATCAATTGTTTGGGCGGATTGCTGCTGAATAGCGTAGGATTGTGTGCGATATCCGAGGCTCAGCACCACCAACGAATCCGATAACTCACTTAGACGTAGCGAGTAACGTCCCTCAGCATCAGACGTAGTGCCGGTAGTTTTGCCCTTTAGCGCTACGCTGGCAAACGGAATGCCCGCTCCAGAAACAGCATCGGTAACGCGACCACTGATGGTATAACCATGCTGCGCCCTGACTGGCGAAAACCAGACGAGCAGAAACAGACTCATCACAGTCAGTAGCGATTGCTTCATTCAAATGGTGGCATCAGGTCGTATATAAGCTCAAACTGATGATTAGTCAATAGAGTTTACTAGGTATTCAGAAACTAAAAAAAGTGCAGACTCTCAACAGAAGATTACTATAACCAACGTAACAAAGGGTAGGAATGTGGCTTTTCTAAACTAGTACGTAGAAGGGAGAGTGTTCGTTGCAGCGGTCGCGAACGGATAAATCTTAATTGAGTTGTTGTATAAACTGTACGCTTTCGATAAACTGGTAAATAAAGATGCCGCTAAAATTGAGAAATCTAATCTGGATAATTAGCCTGATAAGCTGTTATCCGTTGTATGCGTGTGGGCAACTGTATTTGTTCATCTCGAAGCAGAAAGAAGCTGAGTTTTACGACCTGATTAAGAAACACCCCAACGACTGGATCAACGCTCACGTATTGCTGATGCTGGGCGTAGTTTTATTGATACCTACATTTATTGCGTTTTGTTACTATTTCAAAAATTCAAGAGCTTATTTCTTGGTACAGTTAAGTACGGTGTTCACGTTTATTTCATCGTTTGTGCTATTTGGCCAATTCACGATTGACTTATGCCTGATTGGTGTTTTTAAAATGCCTAAAGAAACGGCCTACGAAGTCTTAAATGCCATCCAAAATGACCCGCTTGTAAAACCATTATTTTACGATAATTCGCAAATTTTCTTTTTACTGAAATACGCTGACTTTACATTTCTAGCGCAGATTTTATTGGGCATAGCGTTCATCTTATCAACGAAAATTCCGAAGTGGGCCATTATCTTATTTTTCATTGCTCTACTTCTCACGCAATTTGGAATCCTGATTGACCCGTTTTATGGGCGAATAATTAAACGATTCAGTTACGCTTTATTTAGCGTTTCCTTTTTGCCCATTGCAGCCGCACTAAGAAAGTTAAATTGACAGACGTTTTGAACGCTAATCAATACCTCACTGCCTTGCACGTAGCACCAATCGATTACCTTCACAATCTTTGATCAAGGCCATGTACCCTAATTCGGTCGAAATCTGTTTTTTGGGTTGCAGGATGCTTCCACCTAATGCCTCTACGTTGCTCAGGGCTTGTTCCAGACTATCTACTTTGAGGTGAAGCGTCACGCCATTTTCAGAAGGATGATACCACTCGCCCTGGCAAAGGGCTCCCGAAGCCAGACTGGGCGGAAATACGGCCATCGTTAAAGCGCCTAAATCCATGATTTCTAAACGTATGTCGAAAAGCGTTTCGTAAAAAAGCTTCGCCTGATCGAATTTATAAACAGGAATCTCAAACCACTGTATCCAATTATTCATTCGCTTAATAGAAGTTAGTTCGGTTGAAGGTATAAGATAGTACTATGCAAAACAAACTATTGATTTATTCAAAACCAAAAATTCTAGGCAGTTTATCCATTTACATACGATAAATAAAACGTTGGCTGGCTAAAAGCATATTAGGTGTAGATTGAAACGTCAATCCTAATAAGCTAATAATGAAAAAACTTGTTCGTTACATTCGCGATAGTACCTGTTTGAGCCTCTTACTGTTGGTTGCGAATTTAGCCAGTGCACAGACGGTTAAGTTATGGACCGAAACGGATCGAAAATTTCTGGTCGATAATCTTGAACGTACCAAACTGGCCGTAATCAGTGAAACCAGGAATCTGACACCGGCGCAGTGGCACTTCAAAAAAGATTCGGCAAGCTGGTCGATTGCGCAGGTTGTCGAGCATTTGGGAGTTTACGAACGAATCTTTGTGCAGGAAGCCGACATTATGCTCAGTTCAAAACCTGAACCGGTGCTGGATAGTCTGTCACTTCCCGATAGTAGCTATATCGCCTGGATGAATGACCCGAGCCCTCATAAGGCTGAGTGGAACGCTGAACCGCTTGGTTTTATGAAAGGGAACGATAATCTAACGTACTTTTTGTTCGGCAGAAATAACTTTATCGAATTCATTCGGAACACGACTTACGACTTAAAATCGCATTTTACGTACCGATGGGGGAAGGAGCGCCGACGTAGCATCCATGCACTAATGGTCGTTCATTTTGCGCATACCGACAGACACCTGAAGCAAATCGCACGAATAAAAGCTACGTCTTCTTACCCCAAATCCTGAAGACAACGTAGCGTCTTGGTTCAAATCAATGAAACAAATTCTTTATCCACAGTGCCGGGTATGTAGATGTGAATGGACTGAAGATAGGAATAGATCGCGCCCATGTTATTGACAGGTTTTTTCATGGTCGCTGAATAGTCGACAGGCTCCCAATCATGGTTATATAAGTTTCCGTCAAAAAAAATCTGAAAGTTGCCCATTCGCATCGAATCACCGTAGCGGTCTATAAATGCCTCTTCATATTCCCCATGTAGTTTAGCGCATTGCCAGAGTTCTTCATCGGTTAAACTTTTTATGACACGAAGGTGAAGCGTGATATCTTTTATTGTGCCATCCTGCAAACCTTGCAATACGTGACCCACAACGTGCTCATTAGTGCTCACAAAAAGCCATTGGTTATTAACGAGCTTTTTGTACGTACACTGCGCACCCCAGTAAGAAGCTATTCCACGAAGTTGTCTGGAAGTCAGCATGAAGATAATTAGGCTCAGTTGGTCTGGGCGAATATAAAAAAATACCTCCCACAGTGCAGGAGGTATTTGGGCATCACCTTTTCCAATTATGAGGTTGTTGTATCAGAGTCGATTAAGGACGGCCACGGCCACCACCGCCACCACGATTGCCACCACCACGGTTTCCACCACCCGCTGGCGCTGACTGTTGCTGCTGGCCACCATTGTTATTATTGTCAGCGTTACCACCACCTTCATCGCCACCTTTTACGTCGTCGTTATTAACCGATTTCCGTCGACGTTGTGGAGCGTCGAAGCTCATCTTGCCGAGTTTGTAGTTGAACGTCAACCGAACTCCTGCGTTGTAGAAACTATTTTGGGAATATTGGGTCAGAATCGGCGAAACTGACTCAGAACGCTGAGTGAACGGATGGTTGAAGATATTTTCGGCCGCAATACCCAGGCTGGCTTTCTTATTGTTGAATTCTTTCCGGACGCCTATGTTGTAGAAATACATGGCACTTTGCTCGCCTTGTAGCTGCACCTGTTTGCCACGTCCACCGCCAAACACCTGAACACCCCAGCCATTGCTCAGCGACAGGCTGCTCATGAGCCGTCCGCCAATTACCCAGCCTGAGTTAGAAGCCGAGTAAATCGGATTTGCATTGTTGTTGGTCAGATTAACGTGGTATAAATCGATACCGCCACCCAATTGCAGTTTGGAGAAC
Organism: Spirosoma profusum; assembly: GCF_014699005.1. Classification (GTDB taxonomy): domain Bacteria; phylum Bacteroidota; class Bacteroidia; order Cytophagales; family Spirosomataceae; genus Spirosoma; species Spirosoma profusum. Next base: position 84,039 of record NZ_JACWZY010000008.1, on the reverse strand, counting down.
AACGTACCGTTACCGAACAAATTCAACCCGATAGCATCTTGACGACCAACGTTTTGATAGCTGGTACGTATCACCTGCTGGAAAACTGGATTGGTCGGATCACCGATGGATTGCTGTGATACGTCGCGAACAGCCGTGATTTCGTTGTTGGTACGTCGGGCAAAGATCGACCCATTCAGGTAAAGCCCTTTGATATTCATGCTCGTGCTGAACTCTACGTTCTCCGTGATTTCGGGCGACAGATACGGGTTACCAATCGTAATGTTCGTCGGGTTAGCGGAGTTGACGTTCGGGTTCAGGAACTGAATGCCCGGCCGCTGAATCCGACGGTTATACGCCAGCTTGATGATACGTCCACCTTTCAGACTTTTCGAGATATTGACACTGGGAACCAGCACACCGTAGTTCGGAATGGAGGTTGCCTGCCCCGCCGATTCATTGCTGAATTTGGCGTTGATAAAAGTATACTCATAGCGAGCTCCTGCCTTGATCGTGTATTTGCTTTTCGTTTGTACGGTATACGACAGATACGTACCGGCGATGTTCTGGTCGTAAAACAACGTGTTGGATGGGCGGCTGGTATCGAGTTGATACGCACCGTTATCGCCTGTAGAAAAGAAGTACTGATATTCACTGTTTACCTGCCGGAAAATACCCTTACCACCAAATTCGATCAATTGATTGGTTTTGATAGGTGTCTGATAATCAACCTGTAAAGTCGATTCCTGATTGTAGCTATCGTTGTTGTTTTTCTGACGGCTCGTTATGGTTTGAAAATCAGCGTTGCTCAGCAAGTCAGCTACGAAATCGTTCGTGCGGTTGTTCCGGCTGTAGAGAGCCAGTACGCTAAATTCCTGCTGCGGCTTATACGTTTTTGTGTAACTCACATTCGCATCGACCGTACCCGATAAATCAGTGGTTTTTACGTTCCGATCGTTGAGGATGGGGAAATAGCTATTGGGCGTAGTTGTCTGCGTAAGCAGGTTGAATTGATTCATAATCCCGTTTCGGGCACCATAGCGCAGGCTGGCTGTCAGCGACGTATTTTTGTCGATGTCATAATCCCAGCCCAACTGATAGTTACCGAATATACGCTGACTCAACGTATTGGCGGTTTGAACTGTCCGGGTTATACCTGAATACGTATTGGTGGCCAGGTCATAACTACGCGTTGTCTGATCGTTCAGGAACGCGCCTTTTACGTTATACTCCGCCCGACCAAATCCACCCAGCGAGAAGCCCATTTTGCCCGTGCGGTAGTTACCGTTCAGGCCCAGATTGGCACCCCGGTTACCAGCTCCGCCGTTAATATCCAGCGTAAGTCCCTGTAACGTATTCTTTTTGGTGACGATATTGATGATACCGGCAGAACCTTCGGCATCGTATTTAGCCGATGGCGACGTAATGACTTCTACCGTTTTAATCTGATCGGCCGGAATCTGCTTCAGCGCATCGGCTACACTGGCCGCTACGATGGTCGATGGTTTGTTGTTGATCAGTACGCGTACGTTGCCGCTGCCACGTAGTGATACGTTCCCGTCGAGGTCGACAGAAAGCATCGGTACTTTTCGCATGATATCGGTAGCGTCTCCCCCTTTTGCGGTAATGTCTTTATCGGCGTTGTACACCAGCCGGTCTACTTTTTCTTCGATAACGGCGGCCTGACCTACTACGTTTACTTCGCTAAGCGTACGTACATCGGGCGTCAGTTTAACTGCACCCACATTAATGTTGGTACCCTTATCGATGGTAATGACGGCGCTACGTTTGTCCTTGTAACCAATGAAGGAATATTGCAATCGATATCTGCCGGGAGCCAGGCGGTTCAACGTAAATTGCCCTTTGGCATCGGCGGTGGTTCCGTCGATGGGTTTGTTGGTCGAGATATTGAGCAGGGCGATGGTTGCGAATTCAACAGGCTTATTGGTCGATGAATCAGTAAGTACCCCAGTTATTTTGCCATTACCACGAGCAATTGGATCGGCTTCCGATGGCGTAGCACCCGGCGATGGCTGAACATTGTCGGGAACGGCGGGAATGGGAGCAGGCGTTTGTCCGCCCGGCATCGTAAAATTGTCGGGAGCGGTTGTGGCTGGTGTTTTGCCAAACGGATCTGGTGGGGATACGGGAGCCGTTGGGGCTGGTGTGCTGGTTGCGGGTGACGTAGTAGTTGGGTTACTCGGCGTTACCGGTGTCGTTGCGGTCGTGCTGCCGGGAATGGCGGGCACCTGGGCAAACGAAGCGGTAGTGCCAGCGAGGATACATAAGGAAAGTAGCAGCGTCTTCATAACTTCAGGTTTGAGCCCCAAAGGTCCTGCAGGAGCACTGAACCAGGAAATTAATCTGGTCGAATGCCGATTTTTGGCTGCTGAAAGCGAGAAACTGGCAACGGAGGTCAGTGCGGCCCAAAAGGATCAAAATGGGATAAATACAATTTTGCTTTTGTACTGCACGAATAACCTTAATTGAAGAGTAAAGTTTAAACAACGTGAATACGCAATTATGAATAGGCTATTTTTTTGTCATGCTGACGAAGGAAGCATCTTAAAGCATCCTTACCCTCAAGTTTGGACGCCTTAAGATGCTTCCTTCGTCAGCATGACAAAAAATGTCAATTAGCTTCCTTCAATACGCTCAGAAAGCCTTTCGGAATGGCTGCATCGAACCGCATGGGTACGCCGGTAATGGGGTGGTCAAATGCCAGCACTTCAGCGTGTAACCCCAATCGACCGATCGGGTTGGACGTAGCGCCGTACTTGGTATCGCCCGCAATTGGATGGCCAATGTCCTGCATATGTACCCGAATCTGATTTTTACGTCCGGTTTCCAGCTCCAGTTCCAGCAGGGCGAAATGGCGGTTGGATTTCACTACGTTATAATTGGTAATGGACAACTGCCCGAGCTCCGGGTTCTGGCTGGAATACACGATCAGCGCTTTGCTTTCGCGGAGGTAGGACGTAATGGTCCCCTGATGTGGTTCGGGAACACCTTCTACCAGTGCTACGTAGGTACGTTGTTTGGTGGTGGAATTCCAGTTTTCCTGCATGATACGTTGTACTTTTTCACTACGTGCAAACATCATCACGCCCGACGTTTCGCGGTCGAGCCGGTGTATGATGAAGATTTTATTCTTCGGATTTTCTTTTTTAACGTAGTCGCTCAGAATGCCATAGGCCGTACGGTCGCGCTCTTTGTTCGTAGCCATTGAGAGCAAGCCAGCCTGTTTGTTGATGACAATCAGGTGAACATCTTCATAAAGAATAGTAAGCCCCCGATATTGCGAGGTTTCGGGTGCCCGACTGGCCGCTACCGTAACGATCTGCCCCGGACGTAGCGGATGATTAAACTGTGTGTAAACCTTCCCTTCAATCAGAATCTGTTTGTTACGTAGCAGCGATTTGATGTTATTTCGATTCTTGTGCGGTAACTGAGTAAGTAAGAACGTCATCAATTCGGCGGGTTCCGAAACGGTTAAATTGATGTTGGTACGTTCGCCACGTCGCGGGCTGGGTGATTGGGGGCTTTCCATCCGACAAAGGTACGAAGTATAAAGAGTGAAAGAACGAATGAGTGAAATTGTGAAAGGCCATCCGTCAGGTTCGCTCATTCACACTTTCGCGCTTTGAACTCATTCACAATCGGGGTAGCCACATGCCCATTGTTGCTCCGAAAATGCCGATAATCGTGATAATAGTACATAGAAAAATGAGGGCTGATGTAACGAAACTAAGCCTACTATTCTGCTTTCGTTTTGCATACCAGTAGAGTTCCAGCACAATGAGCGAAGCCGGAATCGCATACGTGAAAATTGACAAAACCGTAAGGAATGGACCCGTAAATGTTTTGGGATTGAAACCGACAGGCCCCCCGTTGATGACTAACCAGCCCATCAGCAACACCCTGAAAAACCAGACACCATTCACAACCATAAACAGACGTAGCGCCCAGACTCGATGCTTAGCGATTTGCCGAGATCGGGCGTATTTGATGGTGAGTAAGGCAAACAAAACGATATAAATTGCCTGAATACTGTTAGTGATGTGCTGCGTGGCGTCGCCAACCGTACCCCGCGTCCAGAGCATGAATAATCCAGCCGTACTGACAACGATTGCCGATACTACGTAGATTCTGCCAAGCCAGCGATGGAAATGAGGCAAACGTTTACGTATCTGAGGAATCAGTTGCAACGGCCCACCGATAACCAGGATTGCAGCCAACAATACGTGTGCCCCAATGATAAGATTTCCTTTCCAGTCCCCTTCGACATAACCGCGCGGCAACACATCGTTCCATCGCTCAAAATCACCCGTAATGGTGGCTTTGCCGTAAAAGAAGAGAATATAGATTCCAAATAACCATTGACCTACCGTTGCAACAGCCAGCCATATGGCTGCTGCGTAGGTGAGGGTTTTTGCTGCATACGTAGCGTTTCTTTCTTTGAGGGGTAGAGGATTTGCAGTAACCATAATAGGAAGCCAGTTAAGTTTTAGTCAAACTTAAGGCTGCCCTTTTTCTGGCTGATTAGACAAATGTCCAATACGGATGAGCGGTTTTTTTGCCGTATGAGTGTCAGAAGTCAATTTCCTTCCTGAGTCGGCTCAGATGCCTTTGCGTAATACCCAGATAAGACGCTACGTGACGTAACGGTACGTTCTGGATAATGGCCGGTTTCTCGCTGAGAAATTTTTCATACCGTTCTTCAGCCGTCAGCGTAGTCATATCATTGAGTCGTTGTTTGTCTTCTTCGAGGTGTTTTTGCAGAATCTGTATGGTGTAATCCTTCAGGGTAGTACTACGTTTCGCGCTTGCATCTACATCGTCTCGACTGATACGTAGTAATTCGCAATCTGTGATGCAGTGAAGGTTTTCGTTGGAAACCGAGCGGTTCATGAAATGGAAATAAGACGTAAAAAAACGGGAGCCCTTGTTAAGATCAACCGTGATTTCGTTGTTGTCTTTATCCAGATGGAAATTCCGCATGAAGCCCGAGACAATAAAATTGTGATACTGAGGAATTTGACCAGCGGGTTCAATAATCGTGTCTTTGGGTACAAAAATCGGCTTAAAGGACTGCCGAATAGATTCCTTGTCGGTTTCGGGCAGGGGTATAATTTCTTCAATGTAACTGAAGAATCTTGCGTAGTAATGCTCCATGCTCCCGTGTATTTACTCAAGTCCACAAAATTAATCTCTTGAGTAAAGATAGGCAGTTAGGCTGTTACGTTGCCATACCTGACGACTTATGACTATTGACTTTTAAACTTACTTCCCAAGCCATTCCTTAAACTCGGTCATGCGGTCGCCACTGACGAAGACTTCGTGGCGGGATTTTGGTGCCAAATCGAGCTTGAGTTTGCCCGCCGAGAACGTATGGATGGTCTGAATGGCTGGCAGCGACACCAGAAACTGGCGACTAATCCGAAAAAACTGCCGGGGATTGAGTAGCTGAACGAGTTTATCCAGACTGTAATCGACGGGGAGATTCAGGCCATCTTTGGTAACCAGAAAGACCACTTTTTCTTCCAGAAAAAAATAGGCAATATCGGTGGTAGGAATGCTACGTATTTTCGTCCCCACCGTAATCATAAACCGGTCTTTATAGTCAGTTTCTCTGGGCTTGCCAATTAGATTGAGCAACTTCTCGATGTCGGGCGTACCCGGGTTCTCCTGACCAAACTGCTTCTTAAGAGCCTTGAATTTTTCGATAGCTGCTACCAGTTCATCGTAATTGATGGGTTTCAGCAGGTAATCGATACTGTTCACCTTAAACGCCTGAATCATGTACTCGTCGTAGGCGGTCGTAAAAACAACCGGCGTGGTCAGTTCCGTTTGTTCGAAAATGCGAAAGCCAAGGTCATCTTCTAAGTGAATATCCATAAACACCAGATCGACGACCGGATGCGGAGCCGAAAACCAGCTAACCGCTTCGGACACTGAAGGAAGGCGCTCCAGTACGTTAATAGAAGGGTCATATTTATGGAGCAATCCCTCTAGCCGCTTGGCTGTCAGGTTCTCATCTTCAATAATTACAACGTTCATAGTTTAAAGAGCCAAAGAGTGAAAGAGTAACTAAAGAATGAAAGGCTTACGCAAGCTTTTTTGCGCTCTTTCACTCTTTAGATCACCTCTTTCGCTTTTTCGCCATTTAGTAATGGAATTTTCACCACAAAATTTCCGTCGCTTTCGCCTACCCAGACCGGCTCATCGGTGAGCAGGGCGTAGCGGTTGATAATGTTTTGCAAGCCAACTCCGGTTGAGGCTTCGGTTTGTGGGCGCTGTTGCAGATTGTTTTTGACAACCAGACAATTACCCTCTAGTTGAATCGATACGTGCAATGGCTCTTTTGCCGACATACGGTTGTGTTTAACGGCGTTTTCGACCAGTAGTTGCAAGGTGAGCGGGGCGATACTGTATCGGTTCTGCGCGTCTTTTGGTACGTCAATGGCGATGTCGAATTTGTTTTCAAACCGGATATTCAGCAGGAAACGATACGCCTGGATAAATTCGAGTTCGGTCTTCAGAAGAACCCGCTCGTTGTCTTTCTGCTCCAGAATATAGCGATAAGCTCTCGACAATTGATCGATGAATTTTTCGGACAGTTCAGGATCGGCGTGTACCAGCGACGACAGAATACTCAGACTGTTGAACAGAAAGTGCGGATTAACCTGACTTTTGAGAGCTGCAAACTGAGCTTGTAGGTTCTCTTTTTCCAGTCGTTCAGCCCGTATCTGCACATCTTCCAGCCTTCGATTTGCCCGGCGATTGGCCGCCAGATAAAACGTTGATATCATAGCCATCACCGTTAAGCCATTATTCACTCGCCGACGCTGATCGCGGTTTCTTCGACGATCTTCAGGTGAACGGGGTGGGCTTTGCGGACGGGGTGGGCGAGGTTCCTGATACTGACTGAAACCAAAACGCTGCTCCAATACATCATCCAGGCTGTGCCACAATGAAGAAAAGGCAATGTTGAACGTAACAGCTAACGCGCTGGCTATGACCAACACCGCAATCTGGGCTGGAATCTTGAATTCAATAAAGAAACCGTCGCCAAACCGCGTAACGTAGCGTTGCTGAAGCCACTCTGTTACGTTCAGCCAGAGGTATAAAAACAGAATACTGACAATGATTTCGAGAATCCAGAACGGAATGTTACGTGGCATGAACAACCAGGATATCGATGCGCCATTAACGTACATTCGTATAGGAAAGTAGATGACAAACACACTCAGGGCGAGTTGCCATTTTTGATAGTTGGATAGCCGATATGTCAGCGTAGATTCAGTCATTATACAAAACTATTCAGCGCAGACGTCTGGCAAAAAAGAAACCGGCGGAATGCCGGTTTTGGTTGGGCGAATGCCAGCTTCGCGTTTATGAGCGAACCTCAATGATTTTCTGAGCGGGCTTGTCGTCAATCACAAATTCTTTCACAACGCGCTCCTTCCCGACTGACACGGATAGTTCATACGTACCATAGTCCAGGGCTGTCAGATCAAAATTCTGTCGTAGTCCGTCCTGCAAATCAGCTTGCTCTGAATAAAGTACGTGGCCCTGCGCATCGAGCAATCGAACGGTGGCAATAGCTGACTCACGACCAACGATAAGTTTCAGTTTTTGGTCAGTCGTAATTGAAACGCTTGTTTCAGGAGTTTTGTCGGTAGTTTGGGCAAACGATGCGGTGGCGATGGTCAACCCCAGCATCAAAATGGCTAATTTTTTCATGATTGTATTTGTTTATCGTTTGACGTAGCAAAGTTGGAACGGCGATCTTTTTCTGGAAAATCAGTTTTGCTGAGTGACGATTTTTTGATGATGAGACTGAGATTCAGGACGATAAATGACGGATACGTAGTAACTGCTTAGTTGGGGGTGGTAAAAACATCCCTGCCTCGTACCTTTACCCCAAACCGAACGTAGTATGAATCGCTTTATCTGGGCAGTGTTATTATTAGTTACAGGTTGTGGTCCTTCCTCGAAGAAAACCGACAAACCCGAAGCCGAGGTTATTACCGCTCCCTTTCGATTACCCTATCAACTCGACGTACCGACTGAGACCTACGTACTGCCTAAAAAACTGAAAGAAATATCGGGACTAACGTATTACAAAGACCACAAACTGCTCTGTGTTCAGGACGAAGAAGCCGTTGTTTATGAATTCGATACGGGCAAAGGCAAGGTAACAAATGAGTTTGGTTTTGGCGGTTATGGCGACTTTGAAGGTATCGAATACGTGAACGATGAAGTGTATGTGCTCGAAAGCAATGGCAATTTGTTCCGGTTCAAGCCCGAATCGAAGGAGATTGGACGTACTAAAACCGAGTTGCCCAAGAAAACCGAAGTAGAAGGACTCGGTTATGATCCCAAAACAAAGCGTCTATTGATTGCCGTAAAAAACGGCGGTGGCCCGTCCAGCGATAAAGCTGTGTATTCGTTCGACTTATTAAATCGGGCGGTTTTCAAAGACATGAGCCTGAACGACGAGCAACTGAAAGGAGCGGGGATTGACCCTAAAGATTACAAGCCTTCGGGGATTGCAGTTCATCCCATTACAGGCGATTGGTACGTATTGACGTCGGTAGGTAAACGACTGGTTATTACGAGTCGACGGGCAAAAATTACCTATTCCGCCGTACTGGATTCCAAGTTATTTCGCCAGCCGGAAGGCATTTGTTTCGCGCCAAACGGCGACCTGTTCATTGCCAGCGAAGGCGACGGCAAGAAAGGGTATATACTCAAGTTTAATTATAAAAAGTGAGGCTGATTTTTTGTGTGTTACTCGAAGCTTCGGGCTTTATTCAGTAATTCTTTCACTTTATCCCGACTACGTTTCAGCCGCATTTTAATGGCGCTTTCCGATAAACCGAATTGCTGGCTGAGTTGCTGAATAGAATAATTCTGTTCGTATTTAAGGCGCATAAGTGCCTCATCTTCAGCCGAAAGTTTTCGCATAGCTTTGGCAAGGAGCTTGCTTTGTTCGCTGGCTGCTTCATAATCGTCTGCCCCTGCGTCAGCGTCAAAAGAATCGGGGAGGGGCGAAGTGGGTAACCGCTTCTCAATACGATTTAGGTCCAGGCAATGATTTTGTGTAATGGCGTAGAGCCAGGTAGATGGATGTGAATTATTCTTGAATTGACGACGATTTGCAAACACTTTTAGAAAAATTTCCTGTGTGCAGTCTTGAGCGGTGGCAACGCTTTTCGTCATAGACAGGCATTTTTGATAGACTTTTTTTACGTACTTTCGATAAAGCTCTTCAAAATTACTGGTGTCAAACTGATGGGATGGTGCTGAGTTATATTTTAAAAAATTTGTATTTTTCATAACGTTCAGGTTAGTTTTTTTATAATTAATACAATACGTTGCTAGCAATGTTTTATATTGATAAAGCTTAGGTTAATTGAATAAACTATTGGTACACAGCTGATATATGTTAATGAAAAATTAAATTTGTAAATTTAAAAGATGCGATTTTAGTATTTTATTCACTATAAATGTGTTTTAGACACTTATTATTGGTTTTATTTTGAATATCGATATAATTATACTCTTCAAGTTGATACTTAATTTATTTATTAGACGGTCATTAAAATTGTATTTACATCAATAAAACTTCATGTATTTGGCTAGGGTTTTGCTTCTAAAGCTGTAAAAAACGCAGAGATATACATAGTGAGGTTGAGGGACGTATCACGTTGAGTCATGGTGGTTTTTTAGAGATTCTTTAGATAATAAAAGCTTTCCTTTCCCCAGTTAGTTAAACAGAGAACATTAGGAAAGCAGCCTAATTTAAGAAATGACTTCTCTCGTTTTTTGCGTCGAAACACGTAATGATGAACCGTACCATGAAGTTAGAACAGTATCTTTCTGACTGTCAAATACGTAAAAAGCAGAATTTGGCCCGTTTTTTCGGGTAAATACTCAGCATGCATAACTATATTTGATGCTTGTTTACCAAACAGATTTTGCCGAAGCGACTTAACCGGTTTAATCAGCGTATACGAATAAACGGCTTCGGGTGAATTGAACGTAGCCCCACCAGACTTGATAGAACTTTATGCCAACTGCCGAACGCGAACGTATTTACGAACGAGCCGATAATAAAGGCTGGAAAAAATGGGGACCTTATCTATCCGAACGTGCCTGGGGTACAGTCCGCGAAGATTATAGCCCCTATGGCGATGCCTGGAATTTCGTATCGCACGATATGGCCCGTTCGCGCGCTTACCGCTGGGGTGAAGAAGGTATCGGTGGCATTTCCGATAACAAAGGCCACATCTGCTTTGCACTGGCTTTCTGGAACCACAAAGACACGATTCTGAAGGAGCGTATGTTCGGCCTGACCGGGCCGGAAGGCAATCATGGCGAGGACGTAAAGGAACTATATTATTATCTGGACAGTACGCCGACGCACTCCTATATGAAGATGCTTTACAAGTATCCGCAGCAGGAGTTTCCGTATAATCGGCTTGTGATTGAATCCGCCCGCCGAAGTCGGCAGGAGCCGGAATTTGAATTGCTGGACACGGGCATTTTCGACAAAGACGAGTACTTCGATATTTTTATTGAATACGCCAAAGCCGACCAGAACGACTGGCTGGTGAAAGTAACTGCACACAATCGCTCCGACAAAACGGCTCCGCTGACGTTGCTGCCCACCATCTGGTTTCGGAATACCTGGGCCTGGGGCTACGATCAATACAAAGATCGCCCAATGCTCAATGGGATTGCCAATAATCAGATTGAGGTGAATCACAGGCAGTTAGGTAAATATAAGCTCTACTGCGAAGACGCCGATACGTTGCTGTTCTGCGACAATGACACCAATACCGAACGGCTTTATGGACGCCCGAACGTAACGAAATACCCAAAGGACGGCATCAATAATTACATTATGTCGGGCGGAAAAAAAAGCTACGTTAACCCCAACCAGATTGGTACAAAGGCATCGGCGCAGTACACCAAAAAGGTACCAGCCGGGGAGAGCGTGTCTATACGGCTGCGATTCAGCGCGCAAACGAGCCAGCAACACCCCTTCGACGATTTTGATACCATTTGGAACAAGCGATTAGTGGAGGCCGATGCCTTCTATGCGAACCTCCAGAAAAACGTAACCGACACCGAACTGCTTGCCATTCAGCGTCAGGCGTATGCGGGTATGCTCTGGAGCAAGCAGTTTTACTATTACAACGTTAACGAGTGGCTCAAAGGCGATCCCAAAATGCCGGTGCCGTTTCAGGGACGGGTGTATGCCCGAAACGAAACCTGGCGGCATATGTACACCGCCAATATCCTCTCCATGCCCGACAAGTGGGAGTATCCGTGGTTTGCGGCCTGGGATCTGGCATTCCATACTCTAACCCTTGCCCGGCTCGATGCCCATTTTGCCAAGCGCCAGCTGGCGGTTATTCTGCGGGAGTATTATATGCATCCCAACGGCCAGATTCCGGCTTATGAGTGGAATTTCAGTGACGTAAACCCGCCGGTTCATGCCTGGGCAACGTGGCAGGTCTATGAAATTGATCGGGAGCAAAACGGAACGGGCGACGTGAATTTCTTGGAGCGCGTGTTTCATAAACTATTGCTCAATTTTACCTGGTGGGTAAACCGAAAGGACGTAGCAGGCAATAATATTTTTGGCGGTGGCTTCCTGGGGCTCGATAACATTGGGGTATTTGACCGGAGCCAGCCATTGCCAATGGGCGGACGTATCGAACAGGCCGACGGTACGGGCTGGATGGCCATGTATACGCTCAACATGCTACGTATCGCCTGCGAAATTTCGCTGACGCGACCGACGTATCAGGATATGGCGAGCAAATTTTTCGAGCATTTCCTGCACATCGCGTCAGCCATGAACAACTTGGGTCGGCAGAATATCAGCCTGTGGGACGAAATCGACCAGTTCTACTACGACGTACTGCACATGCCCGATCACAATGCCCGACTGTTGAAGATTCGGTCGATGGTGGGGTTGATTCCCCTGTTTGCCGTTGAGATTCTGGACGAAGAACTGCTCTCAAAGCTCCCCGATTTCAAACGCCGGGTAGAGTGGGTGCTCACCAACCGTCCTGACCTGGCTTCGCTGGTGTCGCGTTGGCACGAACCCGGCAAAGGCGAAACCCATCTGCTGAGTCTGCTACGTGGTCATCGGATGAAAATGATTCTGAAACGGATGTTCGACGAAACCGAATTCCTGTCGGACTACGGCATCCGGGCGCTTTCGAAACACCACGAAAAAACACCGTATCAGTTCGATTTAAATGGTGAAATGTTTCAGGTGCGCTACGTTGCCGCCGAATCGGAGATGAGTATGTTTGGCGGAAACTCCAACTGGCGAGGACCGATCTGGTTCCCGGTTAACTTTCTGCTGATCGACTCATTATTGAAATTTTACCGCTACTACGGCGATGATTTCGAAGTCGAATATCCGACAAATTCGGGTCATATTATGAGCGTAAAAGAGGCTACTGTACAAGTAGCTGAACGGCTCATCAACATTTTCCGGCGCGATTCATCGGGCCATATAGCCGCTTACGGCCCTTACAAAAAAATGCAGGATGACCCTTATTTTCAGGGCCTTTATATGTATTTCGAATACTTCAACGGCGACAATGGGATGGGCTTAGGTACCAGCCACCAAACCGGTTGGACAGGTCTGGTAGCCGATCTGATTGAATACTGGTACAAATATCAGTCAGAAGCCGTAAGTGTGGAGAAGTAATGTGTCTGGGCTAAGCCACTACGGAGGACCGTTCCACCGGGCTGGCGTTCCAGCTTGGCCCGTACGACAAAGTACTATTCAGGTCAAGGGTAAAGCTGGTGCTTTGCCCTTGACAATCCGCTACGTTAACTGAGCAATATTAATTGGCGTGGCCGGCTGTGCCGAGAGTGGTTGAAGACTGAGTTGGTACCAGACTACATCGTGCCAGGCCCCGAATTTATAGCCAATGTGTTTGTAAATGCCAATCTGCTCGAAGCCAAATGATTGGTGAAACGATTCACTTTTCGGATTCGGCAACGTAATACCCGCATAGACATTATAATACTCTTGCCGACGTAGCAAATCAAACAACGTAGTGTAAAGCTGGCGGGCAATGCCCTTACGATGCGCATCAGGATGCACGTAAACCGATGTTTCAACCGACCATTGATAAGCAGTTCTGTCACGGTGTTTGGCGGCATAGGCATACCCCACTACGTTGCCATCTGCTTCGGCAACCAAATAAGGTAACTGCTGCTGAATGGTACGTATCCGACCCGCAAATTCATCCGCACTCGGTACGTCATATTCGAACGTAATGCTTGTCTGCTGAATATAAGGCCCATAGATAGCCAGAATAGCGGGTGCATCATCGGGGGTAGCGAATCGAATAGTCATGGTATGTATTCGTATAGGGCTATCGAACGTAGCATCATTTCTTCGATGCGTTATATTTAGTAACGAGTTGCAGCGTGTGTTCCAGTGCTTTTGCATCGCTCCAGCCTTCATGACCGGGAACCACGACCTGGGCCGTTCTGAACTGTTTTATGACGTTGCGCATCGATTCCGGCCACGCTTTTAAATTGGCGTCGGCAAGATTTCCCATACCAAAAACGGCCACACTTTTGATCAGGCAACCGCCGTACAATATTTTCTGATTCGGTAACCAAACCACAATGTTATCATCAGTGTGCCCTGCTCCCGGAAAATAAGGGCGAATTGGCTCATTACCAATGGTGAACGTAGTATCGTTGGGTAAAATACTTTCGGGCGACGGATAGCCCCGTTTTACCGCATTCTGAGCGGTCAACTTTGTGCTAACAACCCGAACGCCCGCTTTCTGAAGTGCCCGAATTCCACCAACGCGGTCGTCGTGAGCGTGTGTTACGATACAGAGTCTCACAGGCTGATGCAGACTATCAGCTACCCACTTGAGTATCTGCCGCGTATTATCGGTACTCGTGTCGCTGTCCCATCCCGAATCGACCAGTACTATACCTTCGTTCGTTTTGATAATCAATCCGTTGGAAGGAACTGCCGAATTATTGTAAATGCCATACGTAGTGTGTACATAAACGCGGTCGTTCAGGGGCGTTACGAGCAGCTTGGGTACCGATACGGATTGGGCCTGACCGTAACGTAGCAGGAATACCGTTAAAACCGTGAGGAAACTGCGCATGACGTATAATTTGTTAACTATTGACCCAATATGCCTATTTGCAGAAAGCTAGTTCCCTGTTTACCATGATAAACGCGATGGTTAGCTTTCTGGTAGTCAGATTCGTTGGCAGAAAAAATCGGAACGAATTTTTGCGGATTTCGATCAGCCCAGGGGAAACATGAACTTTGCACCTGTACCATCAGCCGATGTCCTTTTTTGAACGTATGCAGTACGTCCTGCAATTCCACAGCAACTTTCGTCGGCTTGTTGGGCGTAAAGGCTTCGGGCTTGCTGATGTTGTTGCGGTAGCGTCCGCGAATAATTTCGCTACGTATCAATTGCTGATAATTGCCGAGCACTACGTCCTTATTCTGCGGATTTTGGGGCGTATCGGTCGGATATACATCAATGACTTTCACAACCCAGTCGGCGTCGGTGCCAGTAGTTGACACGGTTAGTTGAGCCAGAATAGGTCCCGCCAGCGTCAAATTGTCACTGAGTGGTTCGGTCTGAAAGGTTAATACGTCGGGGCGGGCGGAGGCAAAACGCTGGTCTTCAACCATATATTCAGCCGAAAAACCATCGTTGATTTTACTCGAAAAAGGCACTGGATGCGCCGGGTCGGATAAAAATTCGGTGAAGGCGGCTCCGGTTGCTGGCGACGTAAACGCCAGCTTACCGTTTGCCTGCAAATACAATTGTTTGGACTGCGTGCCTTTCGGTGGGTACGTGTCAAACGTCCGCCAGCGGTTCGTACCCGTTTCGAACAACGTAGCTTCGGGTAGGGCCAGTGGCGTAGTTTCGTTGAAAAGGTGATGTTTAAAGAATTTGGCTTCGATATTTTCCTGATAATACGGCGATGTTTTCGACCCAAAATCCTGATCAGCAAGCGTTTGTCCGGAAGGCCCCGCCCAGCCACCATGCACCCAGGGACCAACTACAAACGTATTTTGAATACCCGGATTCTGTTTTTCAATCGCCTTATACGTATTGAACGTACCGAATAAATCCTGCTCGTCGTACCAGCCGCCGACCACCATCACGGCATGTTTGATACCTTTGAGATGCGGCAAAATGTTCCGCTTTTTCCAATGGTCGTCGTAATCAGGATGCTCGAAATTCTCGTGGTAATATTTGTTACGTCCCTTAAAGTACTGGCTTTCGGAGTTGGCCGATGGCCCCATATTCAGGTAAAAATGATACCCATCGGGATCATTCGTTTCGAAAATGGGCGGAGGATTTTGCTTGGTGGGTTGCTTGTGTTCCTGAAAATACGGGTAAAAACTAAAGTTAGCCGCAATCATAAACGCTCCATTATGAAACGCATCATCTCGCCACAAATCGGCCATTGGCGCTTGTGGCGACGATGCTTTTAGAGCTGGATGCCCCGAAACGGAACCCGCCGACGTAAAGAAACCCGGATAGCTGATTCCCCATTGCCCGACATTCCCGTTATGATTTGCTACGTTCTTCAGTAGCCAGTCGATAGTGTCATACGTATCAGACGCTTCATCCACATCAGTCGGATTTTTCTTTACGTCCTTGTGGGGCGTCATTTCGATAAACGTACCCTCCGACGCCCAACGGCCACGAACATCCTGATACACAACGATATAATTGTCGCGTAGCATGAACGGATTCGGGCCAACACGCTTACGGAATATATCGGTTCCGTAGGGAGCACAACTGTACGGAGTGCGTTGCATAATGATCGGATGCTTGCCAGCTTGGTCTTTTGGCGCATAAATCTGCGTGAACAGCTTTTTGCCATCGCGCATAGGCACCATAAATTCCGTTTTCTGATAATTCTCGCGCACAAAAGCTGAATCCTGCGTGGGAGTGAATGGGTATGGATTAGCAGTAGGAGTTGGCTGGGCAACGGCCAGAACGGGAAGTAATAAAACCGCCACTAGCGTTCGGAAACAGTACGTTGGCATGCAGTGTTTTTTTGTGCAAAATAGCCCAAATTGCGTCTTTAATCTCAAATTATTTCGCTAAAATAGAGATAGGCGTATGTCGCAACCAGACAGCAGTAACTGTACTATGACTTTTTCGCTACGTATCGTTTGTAATCTGCTTTATGTTGCTGGCTTCTGCGCTTTGCAAAGTTGTCGTGTTACGTCATCGGTGAGTACACTGGAACCTGATTTTTATTCCATACGGTCAATGAATCAACCTGAACTTCGAAACGAAAAACATTACGTCATTGACTCAGGTGATACGTTGCAACTCCTTGTTAAGCAGATAGATAAACGTCAATACGTAGCGCCGTCAACGTATAAATACTGGACGTTTCGACGTAGCGAAATCGACGTCGATGTGTTTACGCTTCCGTTTAAAATCAGGCCTGCTCAAGGACTTTTACCTGCCCAACTGAATTCAAATTTTAACGCTGCTCTCTACGTAGGCCGGCGTGTCGATTTATACAATTATCGTTGGCAATCGGTTACGCCGACATTTGGGGTTCGTCAGTTGCGGAGTCGCGGATTTGGGTACGGATTTTTTGCCGGTATCGGCTCTACGTCTATGACTGATTTCGTGACCCGTTCACCGATTGGTATTGAGTACGAAGGCGTTGTACTCGACGCGGGTATCGCTACGATTTACGATGCCCGTGTTTTCAACGTAGGGCTGGCTTTTGGAATCGACTACCTGGCCGATGCGAATCGTCAGCACTGGATTTACCAGCAAAAGCCCTGGTTCGGGGTGCTGTTTGGCCTGAATTTGAATTAAGTGGCTGCTTATGAAACGGACAATTTTTTTATACGGGCTCTCGCTGGCCGCTTTAATTGTAGCACTGAAGCTGCTGGAGTTTCGGTTTATGGTACATTCTTTATCCCTTGAAATTTACCTTAGTACGATTGCCGTTTTGTTTACCGCGTTCGGCGTTTGGGCCGGTTTAAAGCTCACCCGGCCGAAAACGGTTCTTGTACCTCAAACTACGTATCAATTCGATACCAAACGCCTGGAAACGCTGGGCATCAGCAAACGCGAATATGAGGTGCTGGAACTGATGGCAAAGGGGCTGTCGAATCAGGAAATTGCCGATACGTTGTTTGTCTCGCTCAATACGATCAAAACACATTCGTCCAATCTGTTTCTCAAACTCGATTCCAAACGCCGGACACAAGCCATCCAGCGAGCTAAGGAAATCGGGTTGCTTCCCTAGTACATTCGGATGATTTTGGGGGTAAATCGCTAAATCATACTTTCGGGTGATGCGCGCAAATGGCTGTTTTACTTGCTTTGACGAAAAAACATCATGAAGAAAATTGTTCTGATTTATGGCACGATTGCCGGTATCATAGTAGGAGGTATGTTCGGCCTGACGATACCGTTTTTGCGAAATGGTACCCTTACGGGTGACAATAGTATGTGGGTGGGATATACCACCATGGTCATTGCCCTATCCCTGATTTTTTTCGGGATAAAATCGTACCGCGACAACCATCTGGGTGGGGCCATTACGTTCGGTTCGGCGTTTAAAGTGGGTATTCTTATTACGTTGATTGCGTCCATAATGTATTGTCTTTCATGGGAATTCTACTACAGTACTGTCTGGCCGAATTTTATGGAGTGGACGGCGCAGAATATGGAAGCGGCCATGCGTAAGAAAGGGTCTACGGAACAGGAAATCGCTACGTCGATGGCCGATTTCCGGCAGGTGGCAGAGTCGTATAAAAACCCGCTGGTTCGATTTGCCTATACGTTTATTGAAATTTTTCCGGTAGGGCTGATCATTACGTTGCTCAGTGCTACGTTGCTACGTCGAAAAGAATTTCTGCCGGTTGGGTGATGGGCGAAAGGAGGATTAACGTAACGTGTGTAATGGCTAAGTCAACGTATTGCTGACGCTTAGGGCTTCGACAGGATCAGCCTGACAGTATACTCTTAAGTTGGTTTGTCAGGCTGATCCTGTCGAAGCCCTAAGCGTCAGCAATGTGCTATAAACGAATTAGTTAAGGGTACATTAATCTATTGTTCCCATTAACGTAGTATTATCAACTGATAAGATTGAGAAGACTGTTACAAAAATAAACACATGAAAAAAGTAACCGGAATAGGCGGCATCTTCTTTAAGTGCGATGACCCCAAGAAAATGAAAGACTGGTACGCTCAACATCTGGGATTACCAATGGAGGCTTATGGTACGCAATTTAAATGGCGCGATGCAGATGACCCAAGTAAAGAAGGGTCAACCGTTTGGGGAGCTTTCGACAAAAACACCAACTATTTTGAGCCATCCAAAAAGGACTTCATGATCAATTACCGTGTCGAGAATATTGAAGAACTGGTGGAGCAGCTAAAAAGCGAAGGCGTAACCATTCTGGATGAAATAGCCGTTTATGACTATGGTAAGTTTGTGCATATCCTTGATCCTGAAGGAAATAACATCGAGCTTTGGGAAGACATTGCGTAGTGACAAGGCATGCCTTGTCACTACGTACACGATTTATTTTCCAATCGTAATTTCTTTTTCCTTATAACCGCCCCGAGTTGAAAGCAATTTGACTTTGGCTTTCAGCGGCCCCGGCTGATTGAGTTTGACGCGGAACGTAGCTTCCTTCTTTTCACCAATGCCAGTGTACCCGGAATAGATAGTTTTATCCGTGATTGTTGGTTGAGTAATGACTACTTTAGCCTGATCGAAACCTTTCAGCAATGCTTTATCAATATCCAACGTAACGCGGTCTTCCTGTACCATCTTGACGCGTTTTGCCTGCTCCAACGCTACGGGTAATTTACCCGAGTTCTTCCACAATACGCTGACTTCGAATTCATTATTGGCCAATGGACGTACTGTTACGTCGGTGAATTCTAACTGGGGAAGTTCTTTAGCCATTGCTAAATTGAACTTCGATTGCTTCGAAATCCAGTTTTCCAACTGCCAGGCCGGACCGTTCTGCGCAAAAAATTTGGGATGAAAACCGCCAATCTCAACGGCACCAAGCTGCGGGTGCGTGAACTTTGTCCAGGATTTGAAACCGCGTTTGCCGTTGGCCTCGTCATCCCACATCAGGCCGTCGTATTCGTCGTAATCACCGTCGCCGTCGTAATCTTTCATGGCACCACCATTCCAGAGTTCATCGCCATACCAAACAGCGCCGTACTGAAAATAGCCAAAATCGGGCCCGTGGCCGAACAAAGGCGTTGGTTTGGTTGGATCACCCGTCAGACGGTCGGTTTTGTTGCGCGTATGATACGTATCGTACACATCGCCCGCCCACGGGTAGCCCGTAAACGATAGACCGAGGCTATCCATGTGTTTGTAAATCGCCAGATCCGGCGGGAACATACTCTCGGCACTCGACGACGTAGAGGGCGGCCGCAAGTGCATCGGTACACGCGTATCCATCGAGTTCACCACCGAAATGTTGGGATGGCCCATTAGCCACGTATACGTAGCACGTGTTTCAGGTTCGCTGAGCGGGTAATCGCTGGCTCCCCCCTGCGAGTAACCCCGGCCTGTAAAATCGCCACCCTGGTCGGGGCGCCAGTTTTCGGGATAGTTTCGGTGATTGTCGAGACCGCCGATGCCGTCTTCGTTGTATTTACTATCGCCGTCATTATCAATACCTTCCGTATAAACCAACCACTGGCCTTGTCCTTCTTTAACCCGTTTCATCAACCGACCCGATTTGTCTTTTGGGTCCAGTACGTAATCCGCTTTTTCGAACTCCTCTTTTGTAACTGCTTTTTTTCGAATCTGATAAATAATGCCGTCGCCGTCGAGATCATCTTCGGTATCTTCATCCAGCAGACCATCACGATCATCATCACGGGGACGCATCGAGCTTCTGTTACGTTGGGCGGTGTATAAATACATTGTCGCACCGTCGGGATTGTTCTGCGGACGTAGGTAAATGGACTTTGTATCGAGCAATTGCGTGATGACCGGGTCTTTCCCGTAATTGTCGAGCAGGTGTTTGGCTAGCCAAAGCACGGCTTCGCTACTGGTCACTTCGCCACTGTGCCGCCCCCCTTCAAAATAGGCTGCGGGTTTGTCGGTGTGTTTGCCCGTTTTCTTATTAGTCAGCGTCATCTGCAAAATCGGGCGCCCTTCATAGCTTTTCGCTACTTCATACAAATCGACCAGATTTGGATATTGCTCAGCCCATTTGCGGCACCAGCTGTGCATGACATCAGGCGTGTGATAGATGTCGAAACTAAGCGTCGGTCCCGGCTGATACTGGACTTCCTTGAACTGGTGTTTTTTGAAATAACTAATGCCGTGTCGGTCGCCTTTTACAGTGTAAAATTTACGGGCGGTATCCTGTTCTGGCCAGATTGCTTCAGGACCGTAATACGATTTTTGGGCGTAAAGTGCAGTTGTGCAGAGAAAACAGATGAGTGCTGTAAAAAGCTGTTTCATGAAGATTGGTTTTAAAGATGAAGGTTGTATTTGACGTATTAAGGCGATAATATATGAGAAAAAAGGCGCTTAGATTCATCCAGGCGCCTTTTTCTTAAAATACGACAATTATGTATTCAGATTTACACGTAACGTTCGGTGATATGAGCCGTCCGCTCCGTTGTTTCGACAAGCAGCGGGTGGCGGGGCTGACTTAAGGCTGTTTCCAGTTCGTCGATGGTTTCCTTAAACAGCAAATTCACCGGAATCTCGTGATATTCTTCCTTATTTTTAATGTACATCAACGACGGACGTACCGTTCCTGAAGCTGCCAGTTCATTGTACTGTTGTTTGGCGGCTGCAAATTCCGCGTCACCCGGCCCGAACGAAACGACACGTTCTGGCAACGGATTCGCTTTACGACTAGCCAACGCTACGTCCAGATTGGCCAGCAGCGTTTTAAGGTGATACGTATCTTTTCCGCTACGTATCCGCTCGCGCAACGATTGGCGAATAAGATACGTCAGCGACTGGCAAAGGTTCAATCCAATCTCGGCCATTTGTTTGAAAATCAGCGACGACGGCGACATACCCGGAATTGTATTGGGGTCATGAAGTAATACGTCCCCATTGGGTGTTAGAAAACCGTCGATACGTGCATAGACGTTGATACCCAATTGCGTAAACACGTTTTCGACCGCCAACTGGATTTTGCGATTGTTTTCCAGGCTGGTTCCGACAGGAATTCGTTTTTTAGTTGTGTTAAGCTTGTATTTCGATTCAAAATCGAAGCTCGTTACGTTGTAAATTTCGGTTGGCGGAAGGGCAATGGCTACCTGATCATCGTCCTGAATAACACCACATGAAAACTCTTGCCCACTGATAAATTCCTCAAACAGCACCTCATCTTCGGCGTTCAGCGAACCAATCGTTACCGTCGGATTCCCCGATTTCATAATTGAATCCAGCCGTTGGACAAAATCTCTGGGGTGTTTAATGATTTCGCCTGATTGTTCGATCACGACGGGAAAGCTGATTCCTGAGTCGAGGCTGACCATTTTCTGCGCCAGTTCCTGCTTCTCATCAACTGATAATTCGGCCCATTCGCTTAATTTACTCCAGCCATCGGGCTGAATACTCATTGTAAAAAAGCATTGCTCAACCGCCCGGCAAAACTGCGTGAGGTCAGATTCGCGCACGATGACTACGCCAATGGAAGAGCCCTGATGCGGGGCTTTTACGACAATCGGCAAGCCAATATGCCCGATTAGCGACTCGAAAAACTGCGCTTTGTCCGATTTCTCATAAGCATCCCGGCTGATGGTCGCTGTTTTTTTCTGCTGGCCGTTTACCAGCGCAATCAGTTCGTTTTGCAGAATTTTGTTGATTCCAATCGATGAACCAACTAATCCGGGACCGGTATAGGGCATCTTGTACCATTCCAGAAGTCCTTGAATAGCACCGTCTTCGCAGTCGGGGCCGTGCATAGCCAGGAATGCCAGATCAAAATAGTTTTTGAAATGCTCCGGCCTGATTTCAGGAAATAGATTTTCCAGAGTATGGCTATCTAATGATTCATCGTAAACCGAGAAGCCAGAATCATCCTGCGGTAGTGCATCGCGCAGGGTAGGATTGTCCAGAAAGTCCGTATCGACGAGTCGGAATCGGCCGCGCCCATCGACAAATATCAGAACAGGTTCGAACAAACCTTTGTCTAGATTGGCTAACGCCGTGCGTCCACCCGCAAACGACACCTCGCGTTCACGCGCCGGTCCGCCGAAAAAAATGCCTATTTTCACAGAATTGAGGAATATTATCAACTGCAAAGAAACAAAAAAGCCGCTTGTCTGAAAACTCGCGGCTTCTTCATTCATTTTTCAATACTGTTGCTCCCGGATGCAGCGGTACTTGAAGTGTTTCGGGAAGCAATGGAATAATTGACAGCAAGAGAAGTTAAAATCAAGTAGAAGTACTTCTTCGGTTTCATTCTCTGACGGTGAGGCTGTTTAAACTTTTAGTTTGTCATTCTGAGGAACGAAGAATCTTAAGGTAACCTGACTCACAAGCGAGGAAACATTAAGATTCTTCGTTCCTCAGAATGACAAAACCACTCATTTGGGAGCTATTTTTAAAGTTTAAACAGGTTCGGTATAAACGTCAGGCCCAACTAGCCGATATTTAAGTTTTTTTAGGTACGTTCTCGTCAAGCAGCAGCCTCATAAACGGAATTGAGGTTGGGCGCTGTCAATAAGCGTTCTGCTATTTTGAGGACAGCTAGAACCTGTTCTTTCGAAACTGTAGGAAAATCGTCCAAAAAATCATCTACCGTAATACCTAATTCCAGATGGTCAAACAAAGACTGGATGGGCACGCGTGTTTCTTTAAAAACAGGCGTGCCTCCCATCACTTTAGGGCTTATCGTGATAACGTCTGGTAGCATGATAGCTGCGCTTAGTAAGCAGGCGTCAGATTCACCGCTTCTACCTTCGTGATTTCGGGGACGGCTTTCAGGATGGCTTCTTCCAGGCCGCCTTTGAATGTCATGGCCGACATGGGGCACGTACCACACGAACCAACCAGTTCAAGCCGAACGGTTTTGTCATCCGTAACCTCCAATATCTTCACATTACCCCCGTCGGCTGCCAGGTAAGGACGCATCGAATCGAGCGCTTTTTCAATTCGCGTAATCAGTTGGTCGTTGTTAACTACCGTTTCCATTGGATGCTTGATTTACGGTAAATTTAGTGATTTGCCCGTAATTTTCTGTTTGTTAAAGTATTAAGAGTGTCTTTCTGAAACAGGTATACAGTTTCGCAATTCCTCTCCTGCAAGATAACAAAAAAAGATAAGTCGTCGGTTCGCGCAAATTTGTTCGTATTTTATAAATGAATAACCGGCCTAATGCCGCCAATTGAACACAGTGGCCACTCGATTGATTAATCAGGCAAAATTCGCTCATAGACAGGTAAACCGGTACTCAAATCTGACCCGTACATGTCAACAAACTGGACCTTTGGAATCAAATGTGGCTTAGGGTCGACCTGCACAAATATTTTTTGTAAATAAGCCTGTTGCCCATTTATTGACGTAGTAGCTACGGGTTTTCCCTGATGGAACGTTACGTGGAGTTGCCGTTTTTTAAAAGCATTTAAGCTGATGTCATACGAATTGGAATCCGATGACGGATTATGCACATAGCCATAGGCCATTCGCCACTGAACAGACGACAAATCTTTCCGCTGCCCCTGCTCCGCATAACGTATCCAGTAAACCTGCACGGGCTTGCCGGGGTCCAGCGTTTTACTGGCTGTTACGTTAGCTTCGTAGATAACCGTGTTGGCATCTTTGCTACGTTGGAGGTAAAATAGTTGATTGGGCGATGTTGCCGGAACCGGAAATGTGTCTTTGTGCGCCTGTATGGGTAGATAACTCCATAAAAGTAAGGCGACTAGAATCGTGAAAAAGCAAATGATTTTCATGGTATTTGTTGTTCAATTGGTATTCTGGATTTGGCTAAACGATTGCCCGGCTTTGGCTTAAGTCCGTATAGAATCCGGGTCAGAATAAACCGTCGGATGAGCAGGTGATACAAACCGATGATGACCAGGAAGCAGATCAAAATGATGAGTACTAACTTGATGAAGATTGGAAGATCCCAACTGACAACGTAGTAGCCTGAAACGACGATGACGGTTTGATGAAGGATATAAAACGGGTAAACCGCTGGGGTTAAGTACGTAAGCCAGGGGTTTGAAAAATTGAGGTAACGCCTGGCAAAACCAACAACCGTGAGAATGATTGCCCAAATGTGTAAACTGTTCGCTACGCCATAGATATACAACGAGTTATCCTGCCGTTCGGGCAACGTAACACCCCAGTAAAACTTCCAGTATAAAACGGCTATACAACTGACCGCTACGACCAGGAAAAATTTACGGTACGTTTCGCAGGTCTGCCAGAACGATGGCAGATTCGCCAGAAAAAAACCCAGGAAATAGAACGTCAGTGAGGAGCAAAAAATAAACCAGTCGCTTAGCAGATTCTGTTGTTCTGGCCATTTGATGTACAGCAAAAAGTAATACAACGTAAAGGGGATTACCAGCGACAGATTTGCCAGCGGATGGCGGAAGAACGTATCAGTTTTCTGCTCCAGTTGCTGAATGTATGGTATCTTGAAAAGAGCGAAAACAGGTAGTAACAATAGCGTGAAGGTGAATAAGTAGACCACAAACCACATGTGACTCCAGGTAAGTGAACCGTCAGGATAAGGCACAAAATTCCAGACGGTGGGGTAAAATTGCCAGTAACTCATATGGATTTTCCCCGTTTGCAGCCACTCAAAATAGACTTGTAGTGGAATGGTAAACAACATGGCAAACAAAAGAGGTATAAATAGTCGGACAACGCGTTCGCCGAAAAAGGCGAGGACCGAACGTTTGCGAAGGGAAAAACTAACGCCCACCCCAGAAATGAAAAATAACAGCGGTAAACGCCACTGATGCATCCAGATAATGAGTCGGTCCAGAAATAAGGAATGCTGCGCATTTTTTATTTCCCACCCAAAACGTACAAACGGCATGGCACTGTGAAAGAAAATCAGGAGCATAAACGCCAGTACCCTGATCCAGTCGATATAATAAAGGCGATGTTGTGGTAGAGTTTTCATACAAGTCAGAGCGATTTAGAACTGTTGGTTAGTGATATCTTTGATTAGCTGCTGAGGCAGCAGTCATTGAGTTAGGACATTCCGTTTGAGATAGATGCAAATTCTGAAGCAAACGTAACAAGAGTTAACCCGGAAAATCAGCGGAACTAAACGTGCGGAAGGTTTGAGTAAACCATCGGTCATCGAACCCTCGACACGCTACCTGCTAACCACGTAGCAACTAACCCGGTCAAAATTAAAATAGGATGGAGATTTGTAAAAGGAAGAGAATGAGGGAGTTCGTATGGTTTTGTTAGCTTCCAGGAACGTACCCAGACAAAAGACCTTTCCTTCAGCCGGAGCAACCGTTGGTGAACTAATCACTATGGTCTTTGTCGGTCCACTTTACTTTTGGATCATCATTTTAAACGGCATCAGTCTGCTCTAAAGCCAGCTTGTTGGAATTTGAAGTATCACCCGAATCGGCTATAATTAATCATATACGCTCATGAACGTAGCACGACAATTACTCGAAAACAAAAGCCTCTACAAACTTTTACTTTTAGTACTGCTGAGGCTACTACTTGGGTTAAGCGGTTGCACAGCGTATAACGCAAATCCGACTTCACCATTTTTAGGTCGTTTTAAAGTAAACAGAGGTCCGCACGACGACTATTTTATGGACATTTCGCGTGGAGCCGGTGACGCAAAAGTGCGGATTTACAATTTCGTCGATTTTTTTAAGCTCTACTTACCCGCAACGGTTTCCAGAAATTCATTGATCATACCGAAACAAGTTTTTAAAAATCAGCACGGAACCGACGTAATGATTGAAGGTCAGGGGATTATAGCCAGCGATACGTTACGCATCACCTACGAAGTTACGGGGGTTGACAAAAGCAGTTTCACGGTAGTTGGGCTGCGCGTTACGTCGAATAATAAATTAAACGTAGAGCCACTTCAGGCAAGGAAAAGATAAAAGCGCTGGAGACGCGCCAGTAATTGTTGTAGAGAGAAAGGATGTTTCAAAAGAGGCCGGTAATGGAACATGCGCCAGATCGCGTGTTCCATTCTATTAAAACGTATATGGATAACCGGTACAATCAAATGCCAATCCTTTCTAGCTTGTTTCAAGGCTTTATACCTGCTAAAACGGGGAAAACTTACCACATCCTAAATCTTATTTTTCGCTTATGTTTGGTTTCATTCATCTTAAAAAGTCCGCTGGATGGCGAAAGAACGTATCGATCCGACAGTGGAAAGAGACAGATCGGCAGTTATTGTTGGTCTGGCTTCGAATAACGCAGGAACACCTGGTGTCGATGGTTCAGGAATTGACTGAGAATCAGTTTATGAACCAGCTAGATACCAATCAGTGGTCGATTGGTAAAATAATGGAGTATTTAATCAAAGCGGATAAGATGCATTGTCAGGAACTAACGGATGTGCCTTATCGACGATACCCAATAACACGGCTTCAGCGAACAGATATTTACGATGATCTAAATTGGATGGACGATATTGTTAATCAGACAATTATAGATGTTCCCCGGCAGTTAGTGCCAACTGGTCTATTCGGAAAAACGGAACTGATTCGAGAGTTTATCCGCGGTCGTGCTGAGTTGATTGCGTTTGTCAATATAACCAGTCTGGATTTTAAAACAGTATACACGAACTGGCCAACGAACGCCGATCCAATTGTGCTGGACCTGCATCAATACGTTCTGGCGATTATTGCCTGTACCCAACGCTATATCGCTGATATTAAAAAGATTAAGGCGGATCAATCAGCTTTATGTCTTTCCGATCATTAAGTTCGTTAATCGTCAGACACTCATGAATTTTTCCCTTGACAGGCAACCGGACAATCGATTACTACTGGCCTGGGGTTATCTGTTGTTTGCGCTGGCTGGCCTCATTCTGCTCTGGGTTTATAATTGTCGGGCTATGCTGTCTTCAACCGATTCTTTATCCCTTCAAAACATCCTGGCTGCGGATTGTTCTCACCCGTTTGATACGTTCATCCGTATTGATTTTTTCATCATTACAGTACCTGCCCTGGTCTGGATGCTGATGGAAGGCCGTCGGCTGAAAATGCCTTATTGGTGGCTTTATTTAGCACTTGCATTCACCATTACGTTTGCCATTACCTGCCCGCTTTTTTTCTTACTTAAAAACCACGCCTGATTAGACGTAGTGATACGTTGCCAGGAAAGTGATTTCGAAGTCAGGCAATTAGCTATCTAAACATACAAATTGACGTGCACAATTACCGTTCGTTCGTTAAGACCAACCGGTGGTTTGCTTTCCATCAAATCGTAAAGCGATTGAGCCGTATATTTAAGGCAATAGTCACTTCTTCATTTACAGTTAAAACCGACTTTCCTTAATGCAGCTTCGATTGCTCAGCATATTGATTTGGAGTATCTTACTCTGGGTAACGTTGCAGCAAAAGACTGCAGCTCAGATGCTTCGTTTCAATAATCTGGGCATAAAAGATGGGCTGTCGAGTAACCGCGTGAACGACATAGCGGTGGATCAGAATGGATTTCTGTGGATTGCTACGTCCGACGGACTTAATCTGTATGATGGCTCAACCATCGAAACGTTTTATCAGGCGCAACACCCGGATTTAGGCACAAACAGTTTCACAAACCTGTTCTGCGACAGCAAGAATCGTATCTGGGTGGGATCTGAAGAAGGGCTTTGTCGAGTTGAGAATCGAATGGTCTTTCAGCGCGCTCGCCTGGGTAATTCCAGTACGTTTCGGACCTATGCTGTTTTTGAAACCAGGGGGTTTGGCGTAGTTGCTTTCACATCGCGCGGGCATTACGCGTTCGATGAGACTACGCATACCTGGCAGCATTTACCCTGGCTCGATGGCGAAATACTGGCTGGAAATGACAATATCGACATTACGCCCATTCAGAACGACCAGTTTCTGTATACCTACGGCTATTCGGTCCGGGTCGTAGATTTTTCGAAGCAAACTAGCCAGATCGTATTTGAAATGGAAGGAAGAGGCATCGGATGGTCAGGGTTAATGATCAATTCAGATGAGATAATCGTGGGCGTGAGCGCAGGCCAACTCTGGAAAATAAACGTGCATACTCAGCAGATTGTGAAACGTTATCCCTTGGTAGACCCTCATCGGGGCGAACTCATGACGAGCCCGGCCCGACAGATGAAGCGGGGTCTCGATGGCAATATCTACGTAGTAACCATCGGGCAAGGTCTGATGGTGTTTAATCCGAAGACTGAACAGATAACGAATTTGGGTACGAATGCCCTCATTCCGGGGTCGTTGATCTCGAATCGGCTTTTCAGACTGCTGTGTACCCCCGATGGATACGTAGTAGTCGTTCATGCGTCGGGGGTGAGTATTGCCAATATTCGTCAGTACACCGCGCACTACACCTCTATTTTCCTAGACAAGAAGGGAGGTATGTTCAACGGCCATATTAACGATATAGTCGAAACGGGAACAAATAAATTCTGGCTGGCGGCCGAAGATCGATTGATCCAGTGGGACCGTACCCGCAATGAGTCTGAATTCTATTTTATTCGCCTGACTCATTATCCAAGCGCAGCCGTCGGAACGCCCCTGAAAGCGCAGATACGGACGGTTTGGCAGGATCGGCAACGCCGGTTATGGGTCTCGGCTTATGCCGTTGGTCTGGGTATTTATGATCCGACCAACGGCCGGTATACCCCTTTCCCGCAGGACAGTACGGTTCAGGCGTATAATAGCCTTTTCCTGCACGACATTGTTGAAGGCCCTGACGGCCGCATCTGGACGTGTTCCGGCGGAGGCATCTTTTCTATTGATCCGGTTACGTTAACCCGTTCGGCTCACCTGGATCATCCGCTTTTGCGGCAACTGGATGGTAAACGAACGTATTGCCTGTTTGTCGATTCGCAAAAACGACTCTGGATGGGCACCGAAACCTTCGGTATCTACTGCTACGACGCAAAACGTAACACGCTGGATAATTATGGCCGACGGCAGGGACTGAAAACACCCTGTTATAGCTTTACGGAGGATAAACGTGGCACGGTCTACGCAGCAACGGGCAATGGACTGGCCTTAATTAAGGACAAAAAAATTCGGTTTCTGAACCGCCAGCATGGGTTGCGTGTAAACCAGATTCAGGCACTATTACGTGATAAGCAGGGAAATATCTGGTTTGATGCAGAACGCTTTATGGTCCGATATCGGCCAGATAGCCAGCAACTTACCTACTTCGATGAAAATGAAGGTTTTCTGGCGAATGGTTTTCGTGTAAATGCGGCTTATCTAACAGGCGATGGACGAGCTTTATTCGGCGGTTTCGGTGGTATTAACGAGTTTCGACCAGAACGAATGAGCGTATCTCAGGGAAAGTTGTACGTCAATATCCGGCAGACCAGGGTTAACGATCACCCAATCGTTCGATCCGATACAAGCGCGCTCCAGCTTGACTATCAGCAGAATAATCTAACGTTTGAGCTGGCTACTATCGATCTGATGGGTACACAAACGATGCTGAGCCAGTACCGGCTGGTGGGTGCCGACCCAGATTGGCAGATGACTACCAAAGCCAACTACGTCCATTATCGATCCCTGGCTCCGGGAAACTACCGGTTTCAGTTGCGGGCTTCCAAAGACGGACGTACCTGGATATCCGCTCCCCATGATATTGCTGTCACCATTGCACCACCTTTCTGGCAGCGGCCCTGGTTCATTGGCTTTTCATTACTGTCGATTGTAGCGGCTTTAGTTGCCTGGCAGCGGCACCGCGAACGTAGCATTCAACGCAAAAACGATGAGCAGCTTTTGCGTCAGCAACTCGTCGCCGACAACCTTCGCTATACGTTAGAAACTGAGCAGGTTGTTAACTATTTCAATACGTCGCTTAGCCGCCAACGTAACGTAGAGGAGGCTGTGTGGGACGTAGCGCGGAACTGTATTGCCAAATTGGGTTTTGAACACTGTGTCATTTACCTGCTCGATACGTCCCGTCAGGTGCTGGTGCAGAAAGCAGCCTGGGGGCATAAATCCACCGAGGATTTCAAGATTATTTCACCGCTCGAAATTCCTATCGGCAAGGGAATTGTGGGCACGGTTGCCCTTACCGCTCAGCCGCTCATGGTGCCCGATACAACCAAAGATCACCGCTACATTGTGGATGACCGGCATCGGTTTTCGGAACTGGCTGTGCCGATGGTCATTGACGATCAACTTATTGGCGTGATCGACAGCGAACATTCCCGGAAGAATTTTTATACCTCCTGGCATCTGCAAATTCTGACGACGGTAGCTTCACTGTGCGCCAGTAAAATTCTGGTTGCGCAACTGGAAGAGATTCGCCAGCAAACGCAGTTGGCCTTAGTCGACAACCAACGTAAAGCCGCCGAAGCAAAATTGCAGAGTATGCGTCTGCAAATGAACCCGCATTTTCTGTTCAACGCGCTCAATTCCATTCAGCAGATGATCATGACCGGCAACGAACGGTCGGCCACGCTCTATCTCTCGAAATTTTCCAAGCTGCTACGTATGGTGCTGACCCATAGCGATAAACAGCAGGTGAGTTTGCGGGAGGAAATCAAGATGTTAACCCTCTACGTTGAACTGGAGTCGCTTCGGTTCGATGATACGTTCTATCACGAGATTTGTTGTGATGAAGAAATCGATCAGGACGAAACCCAACTTCCTCCACTGCTGATTCAGCCGTTTGTCGAAAACGCCATCTGGCACGGCCTGCTCCATCAGGAAGGATTTCGGTCACTACGTGTCTGTTTCGAGCCGGACGGGGAATCAGAAGGATTGCTCTGCACCATCGAAGACAATGGCATCGGGCGGGTGGCGGCTCAGGCACTCAATAAACAGTCCGTGAATCTGGCTGCCCATACCGGTAAGGGAATGAGCGTTACGGCCGAACGTTTACAAACATTGAACGAACAAACTACTGATGCTCCTCCGCTCACCATTGTCGATCTCTACGATAACGATGGAAAAGCTTCCGGTACTCGAATTTTAATACGTTTACCCAATTAAGACCATGCTTAAAGCACTCATCATTGACGACGAACTGAAAGCATCCGACGTATTGCGCCTGATGCTGGAACGATATGTTCCCGAAATCGGGCAGGTACTGGTCTGCAACGATGCCCGGGAAGCAACAACCACCATTCAGCAGTTTCGGCCCGACATTTTATTTCTTGACATTCGAATGCCGTACTTCAACGGATTCGACGTACTGAGCCGGATGCAGCACCGTCCCTTTCAGGTGATTTTTACGACGGCTTATAACGAATACACGATTCAGGCGATTCGGTTTAGCGCCTTTGATTACCTGCTCAAACCCATCGACGCACAGGATTTAGTGAACGCGGTACAACGCTACACCCATCGACAGGGGGAATTGGCCTATCAGCCTGAGCAGTTAAAAAATATCATTAAGAACATGCAGGCCGATGATCCCGGTCAATTTCGGCTGGCCGTTCCCGCTCGTGAAGGCATTCATTTCTTTCTACCCAGCGAGATTATTCGCTGCGAAGCGCTGGGAGGTTATACCAAATTCTTCACCACCCTGAATAAGCAGTACCTGACCTCCAAAAACCTGGGCGAATACGAAGAACTGCTAACTCCTTATGGTTTTCTACGTACTCATAAGTCGCATTTGGTCAACAGAACCCAAATTTCCTTTATTGACCATGAAGGATTTCTGGTCCTGAAAGACGGGACGGCCGTGGAAGTGTCGCGCCGGAAAAAAGCAGAAATAATACAGCAATTGGGTTAAATCCAAATCAATCTTTCACTACGTTGCTAATCCACAAATGGCTGAAAAACAGAGCTATTTAGAAATGGACAGGTAATTACACGAATGCAATAAATTACCAAATTATGGCAGTAATTCAATTAGTACCAATTGGTCAATCTGGTGAAATACTCAACGTGCCAGGGCCATTATCAGACTTGATTTCAGACGTTATTGACGGAACTGTAACTTTGTACAAAACCAGCGGATTTGTGCCGCCCTGGACCGGATACCTCGCCTTGCTAAATAACAACGTAGTGGGCACCTGCGCTTTCAAAACACCACCTTCGGCCAACGCCGTTGAAATTGCCTACTTTACGTTTCCTGATTTTGAGGGACAGGGAATTGCCACAGCGATGGCCCGCGATTTAGTACGTATCGCGCAAACGACCGATTCGGGTATACGTATCAAAGCGCAAACGATGCCAGAATCAAATGCCTCAACGGCGATTCTCCGAAAGATCGGATTTAGCTGGGTAGGCACGGTCATTCATCCCGAAGACGGCGAAGTGTGGGAATGGCAACTTTAAGGTAGTCCCCGACAGCAAGATGCCGTCGGGACTAATACATCAGCAAAAAAAAACGCAGTATCAGGGACAGATAATTGATTCCAGCTTACAATAAAATCCGGAACGTAGCGAGGTTGCTACGTTCCGGATTTTGTCGTTTCCGGATAGTTCAAAAGACCTTTTTTCGACCGTTTACTCAAGCGAAAACCGATTGTTTACTCAAACCTTCCGCACGTTCAGTTATGCCAGTCTATCCGATTAACTCCTACTAATTTTGATCAAGTTTTAAAACTTAAACAATTATTAATCAATCTTTTACAAACAAAAACAATCATGAAACGCATTCACTTGCTTTTTTTCGTTTTGATGGCATTTTCAGCCACCGCACAAGAGTACAAGCCCTTTAAAATTAATTTCTCAGGGGGCTACGCCCGCCCAAATAGTTCTGGCCTTTCGGGTGGAGGAACTTGGTCTATCGAGCCGAAGTACGGTGTCACCGACAACTTTGATCTGGGCCTTCGCCTGGAAGCTGCCTACGTAGCACGAGGTGTAACGTACAACAGCACAATGCTCTCCGGCGACGTAGCAGCCATTGGGTCAACCATAGCTACAGCTACCTATCTGTTTGGTAATGGAAACGTTCGTCCGTTTATTGGCATAGGTGCCGGTGGTTTTAGGGTCACTTCGGGTGGTACGATTACCATCTATGAAAACCAGACTCCGTATGAAGCTAAATTCGTGACCGAAAACAAATTTGGCGGTATGGCTCGGATAGGTATCAAGGCCGATCACTTTGTGTTCGGGGTCGAGTACAATCTGGTTCCGAATACAACGGCCAAATTTATCAACTCGGCCATTGATAGTAAGAATAGTTACTTCGCTGTAAAACTTGGCTTCGATATTGGCGGAGGCCGCTTCTAATTAACGAAGGGAACTGGCTAAATTGGCGAACCAATTTTAACCAGTTCCCTCTTTATTTTGAGTAGTTCGATTTTACTTTCTGAGTAAAATAAATATAACCATTTCACTATGCGTACTCACGAACAATTCACCATCATTGGCGCTGGCATTGCCGGACTAACTACCGCCATTGCGTTGCGGCAGATCGGTCTTCAGCCGACTATTTTCGAAGCCGCTCCAACCATAAAAGCCTTAGGCGCCGGACTCGGTCTGGCCGCCAATGCTGTCAAAGCCTTGCAAAAACTGGGTATTGCTGAAGCAATCCTTAGTGCTGGCCGCTTTCTTGACGCGTTTACCATTCTAGACCAGCAGGGACGTATTATTACCCGTACCGATAGCAAACGTATCAGTCAGAAATATGGGATTGACAACTTTACCATTCACCGGGGGGCGTTGCATCGGGAATTGCTGAATCAAGTAGCTGATACGCCCATTATAACCAGTAAACGCGCAACTCGTGTCAGTAAAGAAGGGCAACGTAGCATTCTTCATTTTGACGATGGTACTGAGCATTCGACTGATTACCTGATTGTTGCCGACGGTATACATTCACCAATCCGCCAACAGCTCGTGCCCGACAGCCACCCCCGCTACGCTGGTTATACCTGCTGGCGATCGGTTATTGATAGTACAGGTCTGGATATAACCGCAGCGACGGAAACGTGGGGTATTAATGGACGTATTGGAATGGCCCCTTTAGCAGACAATCTCCTGTACTGGTTTGCCTGCGTGAATGCCCAGCCGAATGATCCTAAGATGCGTCAGTTTAGGACTTCAGATCTGCTACGTTTGTTTGGCGACTACCATGAGCCAATTCCGCAGGTTCTCGCGCGAGTCAAAAATGAAAATCTGCTTTGGAACGACATCTTTGATTTAAAACCAATTCCTCGCTATGCGTTTGATAACATCGTTTTGGTAGGCGATGCAGCCCACGCAACAACGCCCAATATGGGGCAGGGCGCCTGTCAGGCAATTGAAGATGCTGTTGTGCTGGCTGATGAACTGAATAAGGGTGGTTTGGCCTCGGATGCGTTTAAGCGATTTGAACAACGGCGATTGAAACGTACGCATTACATTACGGATCGTTCCCGGCAAATTGGTCAGGTTGCGCAAACGCAGCGACCGATAGTTGCCTGGCTGCGAAACAGCGTCTTTCGGCTCTTGCCGCCCAGCATGAATGAAAGCCAGCTTAAACAAATCTATGAAGTTGATTTCTGATAGAATCTGTTTGATCTACGCAACTTCGAATGCTTGTTGTTAAGTGAATACAGCAAAAACTGGTAGTTATTTGTAAACCAGCTCAATAGTATGCTTTCCAGCGGGTATATTCTTCACCTGAACGTATTGGCTGTTCCGCACAGTTTCGAGCGTTGAAGCGCTCGTTTTATTATCGATTGCCAGGCGTTTCAAGCGCTTTCCTGCTGGTAAAAGTTGACGGAGATTGTATTGTTTTGAGGCTCCGTCGATGGACAACGTAATGGTTTTGCGTTGCGGATTATGCTGATAACCATAGTGCAGATATTTTCCTGAAGGTCCATAAGCAATGGTTATATCAGCTTCATTTTTCCCGGCTGCTAACCAGCGGGGCGCCAGTTCAACCTGTTCGAACGAGTGGCCCAGATCGACAACGCCGGCCAGTCCTTCGATCATTGCGCTCATAATGGCCGCTTGTCCCCAGTTGTCCGGAATGCCTTCGTCAACCGTGCCATCGGGTTTGTAGGAAACGGGCAGTTTGCCGCCGTGTTTCTCATTGAGTTCTATCATACGTTTTAGAATATCCACGCCATATTCTTCAAAACCATGCTGAAAAGCGGCTTTCGCCAGTTCTCCGCCAACAATCGTATTGACGCCACCATTCATGTAAGAACCCGGCAGATAATCCGCGTAACTTGGCTCAACGGGCGGGTAAACGCCGAACCATTCGGCAAATGAATTTTCTACGTTTTTTCCTTTCAGACTCTCGTACGTCTGAATAATCGACTGGGCCATGCCGTCCGTCGGCAAGCCCCGGTTGATGTCATATGGATTCGACAAACTCAGCGTATTTTTCTGATCCATGTTCAGGTAGGAGGGAACTGGGTCATCAGCAATAAAATGCGCATAATATTTCCCGTTCCAGCAAAGGTCATTGGTACGTTTTCGAATGCCATCGGCCTGCTCAGTCCAATACGTTGCTTTTGCTGAATTGCCTAATGCAACGTAAAGCTGAGCCAGTTGCCGACAGGCTGCATACGTACCGCTGTTGTCACCGTGCATAATTCCCATCGGTGTATTTTCATCGATGTTGAAAATGCCGGTCTGTACGTCCTTGCCCTGCCTTACGTATTCGGCTCGCGTGGTCGGCAACTGCATAAAATCCCACGTATCGAGGGTATATCCGCGCTTCACGAGCTGGTATTTTTTTGACCAACGTAGTGGATCGGTCATCGAATAACGAATTCCTTTTTCGAGCCGGGAAATCCAGGTTTTAAGGTAGGACGTATCGCCGGTGGCCTGCCAGATATAATGCCCACCCTCAACCATTAGGTATTCCAGATCGGCCTCGACCGGCAGCCGGTGCATTTGAATGGTATCTCTGGCGAATACTTTCCAATACCGCTTCTCGAACAGATTGAGCCGGTGATTTTCCCGCGCTACCATTGGGTAATAGTAATCGAAATAAAGACCTTCGGACGTTTGCTGCTCGATGAAAAACTGCCAGAACGTACTGATATCCGGTTCCAGGTATTTCATGGCTTTCATCACATGTACATGATCTCGAATCCATTGCACAAATTGTTTACGTTCCTTCCCGCCGAAATGAACCGTTTTTCGATATTGCGTATGAACAAGCTGATCTTTCAGGCTATTGAAAAACGTACCATATTCATCCGTTCCTTTGCCAAATTGAGTTGACTGCTGGCCGAAACTGGCAGATAAGCTATTAAAAATGAATACAGAAAGTAGAAGAGCTTTATAAAACGATTTCATAGTTCTCGATTGGGACGAAAAACGAATGTTTGGCAAGAAAGTCAATTCCCAGCGAGGGTTTGTCCTGCTTTGTCGATAGTCAGGATAAAGCAGGATAAGTAAGCCGCTCAGGATGCGTTGTTTGCAACATGAATCTCATAATTCGGATGAATACGTTTGCATCTACCTATAAAAAATATGTCTTTTTACTAGCTCTAATCGCTACGTGCCTCTATTGCCATGCACAGGCTGCGACTTCGGGCAATACCAGTGAAACACCCAAATTGCCCTGGGCAAGCGAGCGTAACGAGATACAACAGTTAGTTACCCACTTACGGACGTTGGCTGCAAACGAGAAAAATCCACTACTGAAACGCCACTTCGAGTCGGTTATACGAATGAGCCTCGATTCGACGCACAGGCTGCGTCCTGAAGATAAACATCTGCAGGCAGCCGTTGGTACGCTGTCTTTTTTTCAGGGCGAAGGCGCCAAATGGGAAACGTATCTGCAAGGAACCCGGCCTCTAAT
The DNA here is from genome assembly GCF_014699005.1 of Spirosoma profusum. GTDB lineage: Bacteria > Bacteroidota > Bacteroidia > Cytophagales > Spirosomataceae > Spirosoma > Spirosoma profusum. The sequence continues at coordinate 47,151 of NZ_JACWZY010000008.1, read as the reverse complement.
TATGGCCTTCAAATCCAAGGCAGATGGGAAAAACAGCTATTACTGGTTGTTTCTACCAAAGGACTTTACGTCTACGAAAACCAATTTCCCTTTTTACGTAGAACTGCATGGGAGCGGTGGTGGCACGAATAATCCGCCCTGGCACATGCTCTACGACTATTTACAACCAAAACCGGCGGGCGCTACGTCTCAGATGAGTCGCCGGGAAGGTTTCATGATTTATCCATGGGGGCGGGGCGACAAAGGCTATCGCGACGTAGCAGAAACCGACATTTTTGAATGTTTACAGGATTTTGATGACCAATTCAAGACTGACCCCAAACGGCAATATCTCTATGGTTTCTCGATGGGTGGCGGTGGTACGTTCCGCATTGCTCAGAAAACGATGAATCGCTGGGCCGCCGTCGGTTTGTATTCAGCCGCATTGGGTAAAAACGTGACTTATGACGATGCCGCGAAATTTAAAGACATGCCTGTCTGGATGGTTTGGGGCGAAAAAGAGTGGCTGAACGTAGAGAATCGTAAACTCAAAGATGATCTCCTGAAGGCAGGCGTATCGCTGTGGTGGAAAGAAATTGAGGGCGTTGAACATAGTTACCTTGGCGAGTATCAGGAGCGGTTGATGGATTGGCTCAAAACCAAAACGAAATGACTTTTTTGTCATGCTGACGAAGGAAGCATTTTAAGGTATCCTTATAAGTGAATTAGGAAAGCTTAAGATGCTTCCTTCGTCAGCATGACAAAAAATAATCTAATGTATTTGGTATTGGCAAACCTCAAGCTCCATTTATGACAAAAGAATAAATGATTAGTGCCCTCATCATCCTTTACCTGGAATGAAGATTTATTTATCAATTGCATTCTGCTTACTCTGTTTAGGCTTGCTGGCGCAATCGCACAAATCGGCTGAGATAAAGCCATTTAACGGCCGGCCGACGCTCTTTGTGAACGGGAACCCGCAAACGCCAACGTTTTATGCACTCACACATGCATACGGCGGGCGCTGGTCGTGGGAAGAAGTGCCGGCCCGAAATCTGAATAACTTCTGTCAGATTGGTTTTCGTCTATTCCAGGTCGATTTGTGGTTCGAGGATATCTGGTACAAAAACTCAGACACACTTGACATTCGGAAGGCGCAACGACAGATTCGGGGTGTACTCGACCAATGCCCCGAAGCGGGTGTCGTGCTACGTATCCACGTAAATGCGCCCTTCTGGTGGAATAAGGCGCACCCGGAAGAATGCACCCAATACGCTGATACACCGGTCGATACAACGCTGCTGGCCGGACCACCACATCATAACGAAGAACACGACATTCACGCAGCTTTGCGGGCAAGCCTGGCATCGACTCGATGGCGTCAGGAATCTGGTCAGAAACTGGTTGAGCTTTGCCAGAAACTCTCGAAAACACCAGAAGGTAACGCCCTGATTGGTATGCACGTAGCGGGCGGCATTTATGGCGAATGGCATTACTGGGGCTTCATCGAACACGATCCGGATACGGGTTCAGCCATGACGAACTATTTCCGCAACTGGCTCAAAACCAAATATAAAACGGTATCGGCACTTCAAAAAAACTGGCAATCGACAAATGCTACGTTCGACAACGCAACGGTGCCCAACGTAGCAGAACGGCTCAAAACGCAGGATGGCTTTTTTAAAGATCCCATTCAGGACCAACGTACCATTGATTACTTCACCGCACAGCAGCAGGTCGTAGCCGACGATGCCATTTATTTCTGCCGACTGGCGAAAGAAAACTGGCCTCGGCCGTTGGTTACGGGCATTTTCTACGGCTACTTGCACATGACGTTCAATCGCCAAACTGTTGGCGGCCACCTATTTATCCAACAAGTTCTCGACAGCCCCTACATCGATTATTTATCCGCTCCGCAAACGTACTGGCCCGACAGTCGAAAAGCAGGGGGCTCTGGAAATTCGCGCGGCATTATCGAATCGACGTTGCTGCACAATAAACTCTGGTTCGACGAAATCGACAACGGCTATCTATACAAGAATGACTTTGAAAATATCCGTTACACCTCTCGCTACGACACTACGTATGCCAGCATCATGAAGCGTTGTGCGTTACTGCCCCTGATGCGGGGCATTGGCTTCTGGTTCTATGATTTTGGTCCGCAGAAAGGCTTTGGCTGGTGGGATGACCCGAAGTATCTGGCCGTGATGAAGGCCGAAAAAGAACTGTTCGAAAAGCGGCTCACTGTTCCATATCATTCTGAAGCTGATGTACTTTACGTCTGGAGTCAGGATGTATTTTATTACCTAAAATCGGCGCCGTTACCTATCACGGTTAACGTATTGGATCATTCCATTGAGCAGGCTATGCGTTCCGGCGCAGTCGGCGATCATGTCTATGATTTCGACCTGAACCGGGTCAATCTGGCTCAGTATAAAGCCGTGGTTTTTATGAATGTTTATAAGCTAACGGATAGGCAGCGAACCTTCATTCTGAACAACGTAGCGAAAGACGGACGTACCATCGTCTGGAATTATCTGACGGGCTATACAAACGGCGAACGACTCGATTTAGCCTTTGTAAAATCGCTGACGGGCATGAATCTGGAACGTATCGATGGTAAACAGACGCCAAACGTTACATTCCTGAAACCGGCTTACGACTACAAATTCAGTGGGCCTGTAGAGCCGCTCGTGGCTGTGAATGACAAAGCCGCCGAGCCACTGGCTGAGTTGCAGACGGGTAAACAGGTTATTACAGCCCGAAAAAAATCGAAAGATTTTACGTCGATTTTCTGCGGATTGCCCCTGAATGGAACCGAAGGATTTCGCGAAATTTTCCGACAGGCGGGTTGCCACATTTATAACGAACGTAACGATTTCACGTATGCGAATTCCGGACTTCTATTGCTACATACCAAAGACGGTGGTACACGAACGCTACGTCTGAAAAGTGGAAAATCGGTAACGATTCCGCTGGAACGCGGATCAACCTTACTTTTAGATGCCCAAACGGGCGAAGTAGTATTGAAATGAAGAAATAGTTTTGTCATGCTGAGGAACGAAGCATCTTAAGGTTTCATCACTCGCTGGTAAGGAAACCTTAAGATGCTTCGTTCCTCAGCATGACAAAAAAATAAACAGCATGACTCGAATTACCAAACTCGTTTTCGGAATAGTTACGCTAATTAGCCTTGCTGCCTTTAGTTGGATTCCAGTGAAGGACGTAGCGCCCTCTCGGCCAAACATTATCATCATTTTTTCTGACGATCACGCGCTAAAAGCCATAAGCGCCTATGGCAGTCCATACGTCAAAACGCCCAACATCGACAGGATTGGTCGCGAAGGGGCCGTATTCGAAAATATGTTCTGCACTAATTCGATTTGTGCGCCAAGCCGTGCTACGTTGCTGACGGGAAAATACAGCCACATAAACGGCCACCGCGACAATCAGGGCACCTTCGATGCCAGCCAGGCTATGTTTCCGAAATACTTGCAACAGGCTGGCTATCAAACGGCCTGGATTGGCAAATGGCACCTGAAAGCCACTCCGCAATATTTCGATTTCTGGGAAGTCGTACCTGGTCAGGGGCTGTATTACAATCCGAATTTCATCCAGATGGATGGCAAAACTGTTCGGAAAGAAGGGTATGCTACCAACGTAATTACCGACGATGCGCTGAACTGGCTCGAAAGCAGTCGCGATACGTCGAAACCGTTTTGTCTGGTCATTGGTCACAAAGCGCCCCACCGCGAATGGCAGCCCGATACCACTGATTTACATGCCTTCGATGGCAAAACGTTTCCGATGCCAGCCACTTTTTACGATACGTATGAAGGACGTAAAGCGGCTCAGCATCAGGATATGCAGATTGCTACACCCACCATGCGGCTCGGCCTCGATCTGAAAGTCGATATCGACACCATGCCGATTATCAAACGCATGAATCCGGCCCAACTCAAAGCCTGGAAAGCTTATTATGACCCGCTCAACAAGGCATTCAAAGAACAAAAACTGACTGGTAAAGCGCTGGATAACTGGAAGTTTCAACGTTACATGCACGACTATCTGGCCTGTATTTTATCCGTCGATCGGAACGTAGGACGCGTACTGGATTACCTCGATAAACACGGTATGAAAGAGAACACGCTGATTATGTATTCGTCGGATCAGGGTTTTTATCTGGGCGAACATGGCTGGTTCGACAAGCGGTTTATGTACGAAGAATCGCTTCACATGCCGTTGCTGGTACGTTACCCGCCTAAACTCAAACCCGGAACCCGGACTAAGCAGCTTTTCGTCAATACCGATTTTGCACCAACGATCCTACAAACGGCGGGCGTTCCAATTCCGGCTGATATGCAGGGAAAATCATTTCTGCCGCTACCTAAACCTGCCGAATCACGGAAAGCCGTCTATTACCACTACTACGAGTACCCGTACGACCATCGCGTGATGGCGCATTTTGGTATTCGAACGGAACGCTACAAACTCATTTATTTCTACGGAAACGGCGAATCATGGGAGTTTTTTGATCTGAAAACCGATCCAGATGAGATGAAGAATGAGTATGCCAATCCTAAAAATGGGGCAGTTATCAGTCAGTTGAAACGAGATTTAAAAAAGCTTACGCAGGAATATAAAGATACCGAAGCCACGGAAATGCTGGCGAAAGAGGGCGTATGAAGAGAGGAGTATCGACAGGTGTTATCGTAGCCATAACCATTGCATTTGGGTTCATCGGCGTATTACCTGACCCGCACGATCCACGAGCGGCTCTGGCAACGATGCAGGTACCCAAAGGATTTAAGGTTCAGCAATTTGCCGCCGAACCGCTGGTGACGAATCCAACCAATATGGACGTGGACGAGCGCGGGCGCGTTTGGGTGACCGAATCGCATAATTACGACGTAGCACCTGCCGAATTCGATAAAAAAGGCGACAAAGTCGTTATTCTGGAGGACGTAAACGGCGACGGTCGGGCTGATAAACGTACCATCTTCTTCGAGCATCCCGGAATGAAATCGCCAATGGGCCTGCTAATCGGCGAAGATTGCGTGTTTCTTGCGCAGGCACCTTATTTATTGACGTTATTCGATACCAATCACGACGACCACGCCGACCGCATCGATACGTTGTTTTCGGGATTTGGTCAGCGCGATCACGGCATTCACGCGCCGTTCTGGGGACCTGATGGCAAACTCTATTTTTCGATGGGGAACAATGGAGGAGAAGTGCGTGATAAACATGGAAAACCCATACTCGACGTAGCAGGCAATCCTGTAAATGGCAAAGGAAATCCATACCGTAATGGACTGATTCTACGCTGTAATCCCGACGGTAGTCATCTGGAAACCATCGCTCACAATTTCCGAAATCACTACGAACCGACGCTGGATTCGTTCGGTAATCTTTGGGTGTCGGACAATGACGATGATGGCAATGAATCCGTCCGGATTGACTACGTAATGGAATACGGCAACTACGGTTTTGCCGACGAAATAACCGGAGCCGCCTGGACCGCATCGCGCACCAATCTGGAGAAAACAGTTCCCGCACGACACTGGCACCAGAACGATCCCGGCGTTATACCAACTATGCTGATTACCGGTGCGGGTTCGCCAGCGGGTTTATGTGTTTATGAGGGAACGCAGTTTCCAGCTATCTATCAAAATCAACTGCTCCATGCCGAAGCATTATACAACGTAGTGCGTTCATACACAACGCAGAAACAGGGCGCTGGCTATACCGCAAGCATTCGGAACGTATTGAAAAGCAGCCAACAATGGTTCCGCCCGGTTGATGTGAGCGTAGCACCCGATGGTTCGGTAATGGTGGCCGACTGGTACGATCCTGGCATTGGTGGGGGAACGGCCGCTGATGCCAACAGAGGTCGAATTTACCGGGTAAATTATGGCGAAAAAGCAACGTATCGCGCTCCTAAACTTCGCTTCGATACACCCGAAGCCGCTACTGAAGCGCTGAAAAATCCAAATTGGGCCGCACGTCGGAAAGCCTGGGCGAGTCTGCAAAAAATGGGTAGCAAGGCCGAAAACAGTTTGCAAAAACTGTATCAGTCAACAAATTCGATTTGGCGAGCGCGGGCGTTGTGGCTGCTGGCTCAATTGCCATCAACGGGCATAACTTATCTAACGCAGGCGCTACGTAGCTCTAACCCTGACCTACGTATCACCGCCTTGCGAGTGGCTCGGCAGCAGGAAAATTTCCCGTTTGCGTTATGTGCTACGTTAGCTAATGATCCGGCACCCGAAGTTCGTCGGGAGTGGGCTATTGCGCTACGTTTCCTCAAAACGCCCGAAGCGGCTGAGTCGTGGGCAACGCTGGCGATGCACCACACGGGCAAAGATCGCTGGTATCTGGAAGCCCTCGGCATCGGCTCCGACCTGAACGCCGATGCCTGTTTCGACGCCTGGCAACGAAAAGTCGGTGCGAACTGGAATACATCCGCCGGACGTGATATTGTCTGGAGACTTCGTTCCGCGAAAACCTTGCCGTTACTAGGGCAGTTTATCCGGCAAACGTCCAATACTACCGAAACGCTACGATATTTTCGGGCTTTCGATTTTCACCCATCGGCGAAAAAAAACGACGTATTACTCTCGTTATTAGACGATTCACGTCCAGATATTCAGCGGCTGGCGCTTGAGCACATAGACGGAAGCAACGTAGTACGTAACGAAACGCTGAACCGGGCACTCGAAACGGCATTGTCGACGGCTGGCCAAACCGAGAGTTACGTTCATCTGATCGAGAAGTTTCACCTCACTGACAAACGCGATCAATTGCTTAATCTGGTACGTTGCTGCGCTTCCCAGCAGGTTGGTATTGAAGCCATGCAACTGCTCTGGAAATTCGGCGAAAAAGAATTTGTCCGCCAACGACTGCGTGATGATAAGACTGCCGAAGCCATCATGACGGCTCTCAAAGGCAACGGAAGCCCCGATGCTCTGTCGTTGATGAGTGGTATTATGTTGGATGAAACGCGCCCAATCGAACTGCGCAAAACTGCGACTCGCTTGTTGGGAAGCAGTTGGGTCGGGGAACGCGCCTTGCTCGATGAAGTGAAGAAAAAATCGTTTCCCGACGTATTGAAACCGACAGCCAGCAGCGTATTATTTGGTGCTTTCCGCAACGAAATCAAGCGCGAAGCGGCTGATTATTTACCAAAACCTGCTGGTAAAAACGGCGAACCTTTGCCACCCGTCTATCTACTCGTTCACGAAAACGGTGTTGCCAATAAGGGGAAAACGATTTTTGCGCAAAACTGCCAGACCTGCCATCGGGTGCAGCAAACAGGCGTTTTATTCGGCCCCGAATTGTCGAAAATCGGCGCAAAACTCTCGAAGGAAGGCTTGTTTCGTGCTATTCTCTATCCCGATGAAGGTATCAATTATGGTTACGAAACGTATCAGATTCACACACGCGATGGTGGTCAGTTAATGGGGTTATTAGGCAGCGAATCGAATGATGAAGTAGTCCTGAAATTACCGGGTGGTACTAAACAGACGCTACGTAAAAATGATATTCGGTCGAAAGTAAAAGCGCCCCAGTCGATGATGCCTCCTTTTGGCGAAGCATTGTCAAAACAGGAACTGGTCGATTTAGTGACTTATCTGTCGACATTGAAGTAAGCTATCCTTCGATGTATAATAGACGTATTTTTGTCATTTCTGCAACCAGTATGGAAACCAATACTTTCGACATTCTCGCGCTGGCCAAACAGCATCTTGATGACATCTCCAAAGGCAAAGCGGGCCAGGATTTAGCGGGTTATTATTCTGAACAGATTCAACAGATTGAGTATCCCAACCGACTAAACCCAAATGGTGGAGTCAGCGATTTTCACACATTGATCAAGCGGTCAGAAAAGGGAAAGCAAATCATTACGACCCAGTCATACGATATTCAGAAAGAGTATGTTTACGGCAATACAGTGATTCTGGAAGTTATCTGGAAAGGTGTGTTTTCCATACCCATCGGGCAACTGGTTCCCGGCGACGAAATGAAAGCCAATTTTGCCCTCTTCATGGAGTTTGAAAACGGAAAAATAATCCGACAACGGAATTACGACTGCTTTGAAGCTTTCTAAGTTTTTGACAAAAACTCCTGTGGCGCTTTACCAAACTCTTTTTTGAAGCAACGGCTGAAGTAAGCCGGATCGTTGAAACCAACCTGCCAGGCTACTTCCGATACGTTATAATGACCGCTTTCGAGCAATTGAACGGCTCTTTTTAGCCGCACCTGACGAATAAACTCCGCGCCCGACAGGTTCAGAATGCTCTTTAGCTTCCGATAAAGTTGCATCCGGCTCAGGTTCATCGCTTCTTCTAATTGCTCTACGTCGAAATGGGCGTCGTCAATGTGGGCTTCGATGATGGAAATGGCTTTCTGGACGAACAGTTCTTCCATCGGTGGCAATTGGACGTCGGATGGAGAGGCCAGTATTTTCTTCTGCCAGACTGCACGTAGCAACTGACGATTCTGAATCAGGCTTTTTATTTTCGTTTCAAGAATCGATAGGTTGAATGGCTTGGTCATGTAATCGTCAATACCCGCACCAAAAGCCATAATCTGGCTCTGATTTGCCGCCCGTGATGTTAACAGCAGAAACGGAATATGGCTGGTTTTTTCGTTGGCTCGAATTGCCTGACAAAGTTCAGTTCCGTCAATTTCGGGACCGGACTTGATAGTCCCGGACTGGACTGGCATTAACCAATCCGATAGAATCAGATCAGGAATGTGCTTCTGCGCCAGCGAAATCGCTTGTTGACCGTTGGCTGCGGTTAGTACATGATACGTTCCCGAAAAACTTTCTTTCAGATACTGCCGAAGTTCCTCGTTGTCTTCAACAACCAGTAAAATCGGTAATACTTTGGTTGGTAACGTAGTGGCTTTCTCTGGCAACGTAATGGGAAGCAATGTCTGAACGGATTCTGTGATCAACTCCGATGCTTGCGAAATCCATTCCGGTGGAAAACACTGGGCGTCGACCGGCAAGGTAACCGTGAACGTAGTGCCCACATTCTCAGTGCTTTCAACGGAAATGCTTCCCTTGTGCAGTTCAACTAGTTCGCGGGTGAGAGCCAGTCCAATGCCGCTACCCGATTTCTTTTGCGTATGCTGGTCGCTTACCTGATAAAACCGTTCAAAAATATGCGCCTGCGCTGCTGGTGAGATACCAATTCCCGTATCGGTTACCGTAATACGAACTCCTTTCTCGGTCGGCATTAACATCAGGTTAACCCGTATTTCTCCTCCCTGTGGCGTAAACTTGAATGCATTCGACAGCAGATTATAAATAACTTTCTCAACAATATCAGCATCGAAAAAAACTTCGAACGTATCGAAATTGCTTCGGAACGTTAGCGCAATCCGTTTGCTTTCTGCCAGTTCATCGAAATAATGAACGATACGTTCTACAAACGGAACAATGTCGTTGCGGCTGATGTCAGGAACCAGACTCTGGCTTTCCAGCTTCGATAAATCCAATAACTGGTTAATTAAACGTAGTAATCGCTGAGCGTTTCGCTGAATGGTTTGAAACTGGTGCTGAAGCCGATCACCAAAACTTGGTTCCGATATGAGTTTGTCTAAAGGCGTCAGAATCAGCGTTAAAGGTGTTCGAAATTCATGCGAAATATTGGTAAAGAAACTGGTTTTGGCATCGTCGAGCGCTTTGATGGACTCTGCTTCCAATTGCTTGATACGTATGTCAGCTTTCAACCGCTCCCGAATTTTTACAATTCGGCGGAAAGTCAGTAAGGCGCTTGCAAACAGCAGCCCATACAACAGATAGGCCCACCACGTCCGATACCAGGGTGGCAATACGGTTATCTGTACAATTTTCGTCTGGCTCCACGCACTGTTTCCAATCGCGGCTTTGACCAAAAACTGATAATCTCCTTCGCGCAGGTTCGTATACGTAGCCGATCGCTGCGAACCAACGTAGTTCCAATCAGTATCGAAGCCGACGAGTTGATAGGCGTACCGTATGTTGCGGTGCGGCAGAAACGACAGCGCGGTAAAATCAATGGTAAAAACTGATTGATACGGATGGAAAATCAGTTTCGTTACGTCAGTCATATCCAGATGCGCCGGTGCGTCGCTATCGGCTGGATTGATAGGACGATTAAAGAGTTTTAAATCTGACAGGTATACGGCTGGAGGAGTTGTTTTTGACCGCACGCGCTTCGGATGAAAAACAACCAATCCCTGCATATTTCCAAACGCAAGCTCACCAGACGGGAGCCGCGTACAGGCATCGGGCAGAAATTCTTTACCAATTAGTCCGTCGCTCTGGTCATAATTTTCGATGGAATGGGTTGTCGGGTTGAAACATGAAATGCCGCCGTTGGTCGAAAGCCAGAGGTTGCGCTGGTCGTCATCAATAATCCCTGCAATAAAGTTGTTTGCCAGACCGTCTTTAGTTGTCCACGACCGGAACGTTTCGGTGCGGGCGTCGAACAACTGGAGCCCGTTGCCGTTGGTACCAATCCAAAGTCGTTTTTGGTTATCTTCGTAGAGCGTTGTAATACTGTTGCTGCCCAGCGCGCCCGGCTTATCGCTACTGGAAAAATGGCGAATCTGCCCCGTTTTTCGGTTCCAGCGTAGTAAACCTGAATTATACGTACCAATCCACAAATTGCCTGACGAGTCTTCAAGCAAGACGTTAAGATCAAACTTTTGAAAAATTTGCCTTAACGCACCAGTCATGATGGGTTCTAATTGCTCGGTTTTTTCATCGAACAGATACAATTCCCGTTCGTGACTCCCAATCCAGACTCGACTTGATTGTGAGGCCGCAAACGCTTTGACTGACTTACTTTTTCCTGGCAACAAAAATGGTGTGAAACGATTCTGGTCAGGGTTGTACAGCGAAAATCCGGCTGTCCAGGTGCTAATCAGTACGTTGCCCGTTTGCGTTCGGAACAGTACGTTAACGTCGTTGGCGTTTAATGGCGAGTTGGCCGAGGTGAACCGACGAAATTGCTTCCGGTTGGGCGAGATGGCCGTTAACCCTTTGATTGAACTTGCCCACAGATTACCGCGTCGATCATACGTAACGGCCGTGACCCGGTCGGCCAGCAAACTCTGTGGATTGTGGGGTTCGTGCCGAAACGAACTAAAACGCTCCGGTTGGGCGTAGCGAATGTTGATACCACCCTGCCACGAGCCAATCCAGAGATTTCCGTCGGTATCGCAGAGCCCTCGTTTCAGGGCATGAGTACTCAGACTGTGGTTGTCCTCGCTGTCGGGTAGTAGATAAATTTTTTTATCGGAATTACCTTTTGGATATAACCAGGCGCCGTAATCGGTTAATATCCATAGATTGCCCGTTTTATCGTCGATAATGTCGGTAATAACATTGACTGTTTCATACACACCGGGCTTAATAAACTCCTGCCGAAACTGCTTTGACTCAGGCTCAAACTGGAATAGCCCGCGCCCGTGTGTACCTACCCAAAAACGACCCAGATGATCTTTTTTGATGACATTAATGGAGCGATGATGAACTGCTACGTCGGCGGTGAATGGAATGGAATACGAAGCTAATTCTCCTGTTTCAGGCATAAATGCCAGCAGCGTTCCCTGCGTTGTGCCAATCCATAATTCCCCGTTTTTATCCCGATACAAGGCAGTGACCGATGTGCCGATTCGGGAATCAGCGTAGCGACCAACTTTTTGCGTAGCATAATCGTAATAGAACAGTCCTTTTTCTGCCGTACCAATCCAGAGCCGGTTATTGGCTTCGGCAAAACAGGAAATACTAACTTGATTATTAGTTTCTCCGGGTGCCAGTAGCGGAAAATGGTCAAACGTTTCGCCGTCGGGCCGTAGTCGACACAGACCGTTGTTACGTGGGCCTACCCAAATCGTGTTATGCTCGTCGGCGTATATCGCTGCAATATTGCTGATGGGCAAACTATTCTTCAGGCCTGGCTGCCGACGAAAGATTTTGAAGCTGTATCCATCGTATCGGTTGAGCCCGTCGGACGTAGCCATCCAGATAAACCCTTTTTTATCCTGCACAATGGCCCAAACTGTACTCTGCGACAAGCCATCAGCCGTAGTCAGATGCTCGAATGAGATCTGGCTATAAGCACGTATTCCCAAAAAAAGGAGAATAAGAAGCAGCTTCAGGATGTGCATACTATGACAGAATAGGACAAAGGTATCTTTTATAGATACCAATTTTCGTGTCAGAAAGCTAAATATTATCACAACGACACGTATGAACAAACCTTACTCTATTTCCAGACTTCTGGTAATGGCAGTGATTTCGCTACTCATTTTCAGTAGCGCCTATGCTCAAACCCGAACCATAAAAGGGAAGGTTCTCGACGCGGGCAACAGCACGCCCTTGCCGGGTGCCAACATCGTCATTGCCGGTTCGGTACAGGGTACAACCAGCGATGCCAACGGTAATTTCACCCTGTCGGTACCTAATTCGGCTCAACAATTTGTGGTATCCTTCGTCGGCTACATTCGGAAAGAAGTTCCAATTACCAATGCCAACGATTACACTGTTTCGTTAAGTGCCGAGGAAGGGTCACTGAGCGAAGTTGTGGTCATCGGGTATGGGTCTCGGGAGAAGAAAGATTTGACGGGAGCTATATCGACGGTATCTTCCAAAGAAATCAGCAAGAGTGTTGCGCAGGCACCAGAGTTGGCCATGCAGGGCCGAATGGCGGGCGTATACGTATCGACGCCAGGTGGTAGCCCGCTGGCACGTCCGCAGGTACGTATCCGGGGTGTCAGTACGTTCGGAAATGCCGAACCGCTCTACGTAGTGGATGGTATTCCACTTACGGAATATGGTTCGGGAACGGATAACGCCAGTGGCTCGGTCGTTCGCGATATCCGGGGGAATGTGAACGTATTGTCGATGATCAACCCTAATGATATTGAGTCGATGTCGGTGCTGAAAGATGCCTCGGCAGCGGCTATTTATGGGGTGCGGGCCGCGAATGGTGTGGTGCTGATTACGACCAAGAAAGGTGCTCGGGGTGCTCCGAAAGTGGACGTATCAGTTTCACACAGCATTCAGAACGTAACGAAGAAACTGAGCATGCTGGATGTGCCACAATTTGTGGCGCTTTACCGCGAAGCTTACGCCAATAACCCCAATGAAGCCAAGAACTTACCTGTTCAATTCGATCCTACCAACGCGGCTTATCTTGGCAATAAACCCACTGCCGACTGGCAAACGCCTTTATTGAACAAAAATGCCCCAAATACAGACTATAGTCTTCGGATATCGGGCGGAAACGATGCCACGCGGTACTACGTATCGGCGGGTTATACGAATACTGAAGGACCACTGATTCAGAATAGTTTAAAACGGTATTCGTTAGCTACGAACGTCGATACGAAAGTGTCGAAATACCTGTCGGCGGGACTAACGTATCGGTTGGCCTATTCCGAAGCTATTGACAATACGCCAAGCGCGTTGCAGTATGCGGCTGATACGTCGCCCTGGCAGCAAATTTATGATCCTAATGGCCCGTCGGGTTATGCGCCTTCGGTGAACCTGACCTTTAAGCCAAACCCGGAGTTAGGAACGCCCGTTACGTCGCGACCGCAGTACCTGCCTTCGATTCCGCCGTTCGTCGTCGATGCTACTACGTTGCTGTGGGGGCCGGAAACGAACAATAACCTCTACGGAATGGTCGCTACGTCCGACAGAACGTATACGTTGCTGCGAAATATAGGAACTGCATTTGTGCAGGTTGAGCCGGTTCTGGGGCTGAAATTCAAAGGTACGCTCAGCGTCGACTGGTATTATAACCGACGTAACGAATGGACCGCAGTTAACAATTACCTGTTCCTGCAAAACCCCGGCAATCCATATACCGTAGGTGATGGTACGTCGAAAGGCACGTATGGCGAACGGCATTCGCGCAACGCAAACATTGTTAAAGAGTTCAGTATCAATTACACAAAAGCGTTTGGCGATCATAATATCGATGTGTTGCTGAACGCTATGGATCAGAAATACACGTATGAATTTTTGCAGGGTGGTGCGTCGCAGATCCAGTACGCGCAGCCGGAATTCCGCAGCCTGACCAACGTACAGCCGTATACCAATGTCAGTTCGTTTCGCGATGCCAATGCGTTGCAGGGGTATCTGGGGCGGGTGAGTTATAATTACGCCAGCCGATACTACGTTGATGCGACGGTACGTCGGGATGGAGCATCGCGGTTTGCGCCGGGTTATAAATGGGGTACGTTCCCGGCGATTTCGCTGGCCTGGCGGATCAGTGCGGAGCCGTTCATGAAAACCGCTACGTTCATCGACGACCTGAAAATTCGCGGTGGCTGGGGAAAACTGGGTAACCAGGAAACGCGCTCGTTTGCGTACCTCTCTCTCGTTTCCGATGCGCCCGATTATGCGCTGGGCTCGGGAAATGGAAATGGTATCGGTACGTTGCTGAATGGTACGTCGCTGCCCGATTTCCCGGTGCAGGATCTAACCTGGGAAATCGGTAAAACTACGAGTTTAGGTTTTGACGGATCGTTTCTAAAAGGCAAACTGACCGCTACAGTTGAGTATTATAACCGCCTGACTTCCGGGATTTTGCAGGCTGCGAACCTGGCCGCCAGCGTGGGTAACCAGAATCAGCCAATTCTGAACATTGCGTCGGTACGTAACAGCGGAATGGAATTCCAGCTTGGCTATAATGGAACAGTCGGTAACGATTTTCGGTACAACATTTCCGGTAACCTGACCACTGTGAAAAACCGGGTTGAATCGACGTTCCAGAATCTGCCGTTCGGAAATGAGTACGGACGTATTGAAGTGGGCCAGCCGATGAATTACCTCTGGGGGTATAAGAAAGGCGGTATTTTCCAGAATCAGGCTGAAATCGATGCCTGGAAAGCGAAAAATACAGATGCGATCAACAATAACAATTTCGCACCGGGCGATATGTACTTCCAGGATGTGTATGGCGACCCGAAAGATGCCGGACAGATTCGTTCGGAAACGCCCGATGGTAAAGTGAACACCAACGACCGGACATTCCTGGGTAGCAGCATTCCGGGATACTATTACGGATTTAGTCTGGGTGGTAGTTTCAAAGGGTTCGACCTGTCGATTTTCTTCCAGGGTGTTGGTGATGTGTATCGGTACAATAGCTGGCGGGCGGCTGGTGAAAGCATGAGTGGAGCAGGGACTAACCAGTGGACTACCACGCTGAACCGCTGGACTGCGCAAAATCCATCGACGACTATGCCCCGCGCCGTCCGCTCGGACCCAGCCGGAAACAACCGATTCTCAGATCGTTTTGTCGAAAGTGCCGCTTTCCTGCGTCTGAAAAACGTGCAACTTGGTTATTCACTACCCGCTTCGCTGACACGTTCGCTTGGATTCGTGAACGGACTACGGGCCTATGTTGGGGCAACAAACCTGTTTGTCGTTACTCCCTGGACGGGCCTTGATCCTGAGGATGTTGACCGGGGAGGGGGCGATCTGATTCCGCCGGTACGTTCGATCACTATGGGTATTTCGGCTACTTTCTAATTCCTGAACATGAAAAAATATTCGATAATCGTTGTATTAACTGTCGTTTTCACGACGCTGTTCTACGCGAGTTGCAGCGAGAAAAACCTGGACCTGCAACCGCTTTCACCAACCGAGGTGTCGTATTTCTCCGAAGAATCTGATTTCAACAAAACGGTGTTAGGCATATATGCTAAACTGACTGATTACTATTGGTTTAATGCGAATAGCCCGATTCACGGTTTCTGGCAGTTACCGGGCGATGACATTACGTCGACAGGTACATATGCTTTTGAGATTTTTGGTACGTTGCAGCCCTCAACGGGTCAGAATCAGGCGTTTTACCGGATTGCTTATCAGCTCATTAGCCGAGCTAATACGGCCCTGCAAAAGTTAGACGCGGAAAACGGTATCATTAAAACGGCCAATTTGAAAAACTGGCTACGTGGCGAAACGCTTTTTCTGCGCGGCTATACAAATTTCCTGCTCTGGAATTATTACGGTACGTCGCCATTGATCACCGAACGGATTCAGGCACCGGATAAAATCACCCCGCCCAGCTCGAAAGATACCGAACTGCTCGATCAGGCGATTAAAGATTTGACCGAAGCTGCTACGTTATTGCCAGCCACATGGGATGCCGCCAACCGGGGGCGAGTAACGAGCAATTCGGCCAATGGACTTTTGGGGAAAGCGTTGGTTTTCAGAGGATCGGCAAAAAAAGCAGCGGCTGATTTTACGGCAGCTATCGCAGCATTTAACAAAATTTCGGGCGTTAGTCTGGTGCCAAATTTCAACGATAACTTCGACGTCAAAACAGAGAATAATGCCGAATCGCTGTTTGAGTTTCAGGCTTCGCAACCCGATTTCGATAACGTGTGGCTGGCCAATGATTTCCAGCGGAACGGCGTTGGCTCTACGTCTGCATTCTGGGGATGGTACGAAAATATCTCGCAATTGGGCGGACAAGCGCCTTTTATCGCTACCCAGAAGTTAGCGCAGGCTTTCGACGCAGGCGACCCACGTATTACGTCGACGCTGGACCCCAAAACGCTGAGTTTTTACAAATACTGGCATACAGGCGATCAAAAATCGCAGTCGGGTGTGGCATCAGTCAATAATCCGCGCATACTTCGTTACGCCGACGTACTGCTGCTGAAAGCCGAAGCCCTTCTGGAATCAGGCGGTTCGACAGCGGAAGCGATTGGGTTAATTAATCAGGTACGTACCCGGGCTCGCGAGATGGTGAAAGGCGGTACGTCGCCCGCCAACTTCGCAACGGCTGAAGCTGACAAAGCCAAAATTTTCGACTGGATCATGGGGGAACGTTTGCGCGAGCTGGCCGGCGAAGAAGGTGGGCGCTGGCTCGATTTGCGCCGATGGCACATGGCTGGAAAAATCAATCTGGCTTCCTGGAACTGGAGTTCAGCACGTAACGATGTAGCATTCAGCGTACAAAAAAATCTATATTACCCCATTCCTGACATCGAGACGAATCTCAACCCGAATGTCAAACAGAATCCGGGGTACTAGAGCCTACCTATAATTATCACAGAAAAGTAAATGCAGTGCTTTTGTCATGCTGACGAAGCCGGGCCGCCGGAGCGGAAGCATCTTAAAGTATCCAAATAAACTTGTAAGGGAAGGTTAAGATGCTTCCGCTCCGGCGGCCCGGTTTCGTCAGCATGACAAAAAGTAACTATTCGTTGTTCATATTAAGTCATAAGTTGACCTTTTGTTAGTACAGCAGTAGGAAAGGATAAAATCAGGTTGGTAAGAAACCTATTGCAATTGCATAAATTAGGTTTAGAATAAACAGCTCAGACACCTTGTATCTGGGCTGTTTTCATAATAGGTTCATTTAGACCGCATTCTGTAATTATCGTCCAAGTTTTTGCGCAAATCGTCCAAGTTGATTTTTCCCCACGGGCCTACTTTCGCTTCGGTAACAACCTATGTTTTTTACCCGACTGATACGGCATTATAGCAGCAAGCTCAGACGATCAATGAGCGACAAACAAAGCTACCTGCTCGAAGCTCTGATTGTGTTGCTGATCATGCTATTGCTGGTTTTGGGTATTGGCTGGATGTAATGAACACTAACCGCAACGATTATGATAGGGGGAACTGCTGTTCGACAGACGTCATTTTTACGGATTGACGAAAACGGGAAAACGCCCAAGTTTCAACAAATTATCAACGGCGTCATTGCCCAGATTGAAGCGGGCATCTTCAAACCCGGCGACCGACTGCCGAGTATTAACGAAACCAGTGCCGAGTATTATCTGGCTCGCGCTACGGTCGAAAAGGCGTATTGCAACCTGCTCAAAAGCGGCCACATTACGTCGTTATACCGCAAAGGATTTTTCATTTCGCATGGTAAAATTGTTAAACGGGTCCTGTTTCTGACGGGTGCTATCAGCGAAACCAACCGGGCAATTTTTAAGGCGGTTAGTGAACAACTGGGCAAATCGTACAAAGTCGATATTTATGCCTACGAATATCAGCGCGATTATCTGCTCGATGGTCTTGAGAAACAGGCGGGTAACTATCATTATTTCGTGCTGATGCCACACCATCTGGGCGAAATCTGCGACCTGGCCGACCTACTGAAGAAAATTCCATCGGATCGCCTGATTTTTCTGGATGGCTCAACCGCAACGGCTCCGCGAAACTGTGCGTCAGTACGTTTCGGTTGTGGCGAGCATTTTCGAACCATTCTCGAAGCGAACGCTGCTACGTTCCGCAACTACCACACACTAAATTTCGTTACGACCGACAATGAATATGTTCCGGCCGATTGGTACAGTGCTTTTCTTGAATTTACAGAAACTCATAATCTGAATGGGCAGGTACTGGACGACGTTCGCGAGGCACCGTTGCAACGAGGGTCGGCCTATTTGCTTGTAGATGATGACGATTTAATAAAGATCATTCAGGACGCCAATCGGAAAGAGTTAAAATTGGGGCAGGATGTAGGTGTTGTGTCGTTTAACGATGCCAGTTACAAAGCCATGTTGGGTGGAGGTATTTCAGTAATCAAAACTGACGTAGCAGCGATTGGACGGAATCTGGCGAGCATCATCGCGCAGAATCAGAAACAGACCGTCCGCATTCCAATGCAGTTTATCAACCGTAGGTCGTTGTAAACCTTTTGCCTGACTCATCATGCAACGACTTATTTTGCTCCTGATTCCGCTAGCAGTTTCGCTGGCCTGGGCTGTTGGCCATAAACCGTCGACGCCGAAATTGTTCCGTCGCCTACCTTCGTCTCAGACTGGCATTATGTTCAATAACCGGATTCAGGAATCGGATTCGGTGAATATTCTGCGTTTTGAATACCTCTACAACGGTGGTGGTGTTGGCATCGGTGACTTCAATAACGATGGCTGGCAGGATGTTTTTTTTACTGGAAATCAGGTGTCTTCCCGATTATATCTGAGTCAGGGGAAGACTGACGAAACACCACTTCAATTCGAGGACGTAACGGAATCGGCGGGTGTTACAACGCGTGCCTGGTGCACAGGCGTTACGGTTGTTGACCTGAATCAGGATGGCTGGCAGGATATTTACGTGAGCGTAGCGGGTTACGATAAAGACACGACCAAGCGCGCTAATCTGCTGTTTATCAACCAGACGAAAAAGAAAGGCGATCCCGTCCGATTTGAGGAACAAGCCCGCGAATACGGCTTGAATGACATGGGTTACAGCACCCAAACCGCCTTTTTCGATTATGACCACGATGGCGACCTTGACGCCTACGTACTGACCAACGCCCTCGATCGCTACAACCGCAACGCGCTACGTCCGAAAATGACCAACGGCGAAGCGCCCAGCAATGATCGGCTGTACAGGAATATGAGCGTCGAAAGAGCGAAAGAGCGAAAGAGTGCAAGAGTGGAAGTTCCGAAAACGCTCTCTCACTCTTTCAACATCCGTTGCGGCACTCTTTCAACATCCGTTGCGGCACTCTTTAAAAACGTCACCCATGAGGCTGGCATCTTAACGGAAGGGTATGGATTGGGAATTGCAATTGCTGACCTGAATGGTGATGGGTGGGAAGATGTGTACTGCGCGAACGATTTTCTGTCGAATGATTTGGTATGGGTTAATAATCAGGATGGTACGTTCACAAATCGCGCGGCTGAATATCTGAAGCACCAGACCCACAACGCGATGGGCGTGGATATAGCCGACATCAACAACGATTTGCTACCCGATATTATGGTTGTCGATATGTTACCCAACACGAATCAGCGTCAGAAAATGATGCTGCCCGGCTACAATTACGACCGTTTCCGCATGGATTTGCAAATGGGCTATCAGCCTCAGTATATGCGTAATACGTTGCAGTTGGGGGTTGGGAAGATGGCCTTCTCCGAAATCTCTCCACTCGCGGGGGTTGATAAAACAGATTGGAGTTGGGCGCCGTTGTTTGCAGATTTTGATAATGATGGTTACCGCGATCTGTTAATTACCAACGGCTATCGGCGCGACGTAACGAATCTGGATTTTACCGCTTATCTGGCTGATTTACACGCTGGAGGGTTTGGCGATATGCAGGAGAAAAATAAAAAGGCTTACAAAAAGCTGATGGAGCTTCCAGACGTAAAGCTGGCTGATTTCTGCTATCGTAACCGGGGAGCGGAAGGGAATCTGGCATTTGAGGATGTATCAGAACAATGGGGATTTGAAGCGCCAAATTTCTCAAATGGGGCAGCTTACGCTGATTTAGACAATGATGGCGATTTGGACGTACTGATCAACGCCATTGACGATGAAGCGTTTGTGTATGAAAATGGCGCAGTGCAGGGCGCTGGTATAGCAGGGGAGAGCAATGGCAAAGGGCAGGTAAATTCGTGGCTTCGGTTGTCACTTGAACGGAATCCGGCGCAGGGAACCCGCGTCAATATATATTTCGGAAGCCATAGGCAAACGGCTGAGTTTAATCCAACGCGCGGATACGTATCGTCGGTGGAGCCTTATCTGCATTTCGGGTTGGGCGCTACGTCGGTGGTTGATTCTGTGGAAGTTATCTGGAATGATGGTACGTATCAGATGCTGCATAACGTGAAACCGAATCAATTGCTACGTATTGCTTACAAGCCGACAGGAACGTACCAACCATGTAGTGTTTCGATTTCTGCTTTTTTTCAGGAAATACCGGCCGCTGAACTGGGCCTGGATTATGTTCATGTCGAAAGCGAATTCAATGATTTTGCGCAGACGCCTTTGCTGCCGCATAAATTCTCCCAGAATGGGCCACCGATGGCTGTAGCCGATGTGGATGGTAATGGTCTGGACGATATATACGTAGGCTCTGATTTTAGCCAGAAAAGTTACCTGTATTTTCAGCAATCGAACGGCCATTTTAAGAAAAGCGAATTGCCTAAAAACGCGAATCAGGAAGATACAGGCGCTTTATTTTTCGACGCCGACCAGGATGGAGATCGGGATTTATACGTAGTAAGTGGGGGAAGCCATGCCAATGGTCCGTCGGACGCCTATCAGGATCGATTGTATACAAATGATGGAAAAGGTCGTTTGACACTATCTAGCCAGACATTACCACGTATCGATGTAAGTGGTTCTTGCGTAACTACCTGTGATTATGACCACGATGGCGATCTCGATTTGTTTCGGGGAAGTCGGCTGATTCCGGGGCAGTACCCCATGCCTGCCAAAAGTTTTCTGCTCAAAAACGAGCGCGGTCGATTTGTCGACGTAACAGCACAGATCGCTCCCGAACTACAAACTATTGGCCTGGTCACCTCCGCCGTCTGGGCCGATTTCGATAAAGATGGTTTGCAAGATCTCGCTCTTTGTGGTGAGTGGATGCCTGTGACCGTATTACGAGGTAGCATGGGGCAGGGGGCTTTGGGCAAAGGGCAAGTTATTGAGCAGTATACGCTACGTTCTAAACCCACCAATCAAAGCCCTCTCCCCCAGACCTTTGGTTGGTGGAATACTTTAGCAGCGGCCGATTTTGATAATGATGGCGATATGGATTTGATAGCTGGTAATCTGGGGTTGAATTCCAAATTCAAAGCGTCGACCGAGCAGCCGATAGAGCTATTTGCTGCCGATTTCGACAAAAACGGACGTATCGACCCAGTCTTAACGTATTACAATGATGATCAACAGTGGATACGTCAAACCCGCGATTTACTGACGGCTCAAATTCCATCTATGAAACGCCGTTTCCCGAATTTCAATACGTATGCGAATGCTACGTTCAAGGAGTCGTTCACCGAAGAGGAACTTAAAGGAGCCTATCATCTGAAGGCATCAGAATTTCGAACTATGTATTTCGAGAATGCTGGTGATGAATTCAAAGCGCATCCACTCCCTCAGGAGGCCCAGTTTGCGCCTGTGCATGGTATTCTGATCGATGATTTTAATCGGGATGGACACAAAGACGCCTTACTCATTGGCAACTCCTGTGCCGCAGAAACCATTGGAGGCTGGTACGATGCCTCAAAAGGAATATTGCTTTTGAGTGACAGACGGGGCGGGTTTGTTGTGAGTAAAAACAATGGTTTGCAGGCTGACAGGGAAGCAAAATCTATAGCCCGACTTCGCCGAAAGGATGGTGCTACCTTGCTTGTAATTGGCAATAACGGCAACCAGCTTCAAGTGTACGGTATCAAGTAAAAGTAGACAGAAGCCCTTAGCGGCAGCAATACGTTGATTTATCCATTGCAGGTATTTTCTGTATTATTTAAGCAACCTGAACCCGCGCTGTACGGTCTAACGTAGCATTACGTATTGCTACTTGCTGCGCCAGGGCTTCGGCAGCCGAGCGGAATGCTTCGGAGGCAACAGGTTCGCCCACGCTGATGGCTGGTCGCCCTTCGTCACCCGCTTCACGAATTCCCTGTACCAGCGGAATCTGGCCCAGCAACGGTACGTCGAACTGGCTGGCTAATTGCTGACCACCGCCCTTTCCAAAGATATAATATTGATGGTCAGGTAGTTCGGCAGGGGTGAAGTAAGACATATTCTCAATCACGCCCAATACCGGTACGTTGATTTGCGGTTGCCGGAACATGGCTAGCCCTTTGACTGCATCAGCCAGCGCCACTTTTTGGGGTGTTGTTACGATGATGGCTCCCGTAACCGGCACCGTCTGCACGAGAGTCAGGTGAATGTCACCCGTTCCCGGTGGCATATCGATGAGAAGATAATCGAGTTCTCCCCAATCAGCGTCGGAGAAGAATTGCTGCAAAGCCCGGCCAGCCATCGTGCCGCGCCAGATAACCGCCTGATTTGGCGCAATCAACAGACCCATCGACAGCATTTTAATGCCAAACTGCTGGATAGGCTCCATTTTTGTTTGCCCGTTTTCCTGAAAAATACGTGGCTGGATATTTTCGGCACCGAACATCGTTGGCATAGAAGGCCCGTAAATATCGGCGTCGATGATTCCCACTTTCGCGCCGGATTTATGAAGCGCAATCGCGAGATTAGCCGTTATTGTCGATTTCCCAACGCCCCCTTTCCCAGATGATACGGCAATGATATTCTTGACGCCCGGCAACAAAGGTGCATTGTTTCGGGTAGACGTAACATCTGATGTCATATCGACGGTAACCTGAATATCAGCACCGATATGCGTATGAATCGCGTCTTCACAGCGCTTTCGAATCACTTCTTTCAATGGGCAGGCTGGCGTTGTCAACACGACTGTAAACCGCACGGAACCAATGCCGAGCGTTACGTCCTTAACCATGTTGAGCGATACGATGTCGCGCTTTAAATCGGGTTCTTCAACGGTACTGAGCGCCCGCAAAACTGCCTCCTGGGATAATCGGTAATCTGACATTGAATAATGTATAATGAATAATGTATAATGCATAACGTAGCAAAATGATGGCATAAACGCCACTACTCATTATGCATTGTCCATTATACATTTTTCTAAACGTCCCCGCACCATTGCCAGTTCCGACGTAACATCGATTCGTTTCGAGAGTGCTTCTAATTGAGTCAGCAATTTTGTTAAAAACTGCTGATGGGCAGAGCTTGAATCTCCATAAAGCGGTCGATGAGCAAGCGATTTACGTATCTGTGCCCACTCATCAACGAATTGGCGAAGTTCAGTATCAAAGGCACTTTCGGCAAACTTTTCAAAAATATAATCCTGCGCCTGTGCGTTCGGATGAATCAAGTCGGCTTCATAGAAACGGTAATCGCGCAGGTCGTCCATCATTAGTTCATAGGCCGGGAAATACGTCACCCAGTCGTTCCAGACGGTTAATTCGTGCGTAATAACACGTAGCGTCGACTTGCTCACGCTGTTGAGAGGCAACGTATCACGAGTATGACGTACAGGACTGACGGTTAACAAAACTTTCAAACGTGGATTGACCTTATGGAGCGTTTTCAACAGCCGATTCAACTCGTCTTGGAGGTGGTCGATCTGATAAAGGTATTTTTCAAAAAGTGAGCCCGGCATCTTATGGCAGTTGGCCACTACTTTGCCTGTTTCGATATGCCGGTAAACCACTGCCGATCCAAGCGTCAGAAGGAGAAAATCGGCGTTACGTATCGCTTCAGCTGCTGCGGCCAGGCGGTTGGTGAGTATGCTACGAAGCTCGTCGCGGCTGTTGGCCCATAGAGAAGAATGAAAGTCGTAGTGAAACCAAACGTCATTACGTTCGACGTAGTGATTTTCATCCGGCGTGCCATTCTGAAGCGCCATTGTCAGAAGCTTAACAATGGAAACTGGGTTGAAAATTGTGCCGAATGGATTATTCAGTACGTTCAATTTATGGTCGGTGAGCCGGTGCCCCATCACATCGGCAAAGCAGGAGCCAATGGTCACAATCCGGCTGTTTAAGCCGATGCGATAGGGTAGTGGTTCGGGCGAAAATTCGGTATGAAACAGCATACCTTAGTAACAAAAAAACGGCCCATTTAGGTCCGTTTTTTTGAAAAATAATGGTTATGTATTCGGCTGAAAATCAATGGTTAAGAATTGAAATTAAGGCTTCGTTACATAGGCTTTCGTCGAAGATGGAAGCTACCGAAATGCGAAAACCTTTCACTACGTCTGATGCGATTTCCTGGCCAATTTTACCGGTATTTTCTAGCGCAAATGTCTGGAAGTCGGTATCAAGTTTATATTGCTCCACAAGTTGTTTTCGGGTGTCGACAATCCAATATTCCTGTACGCCGTGGGCAGCATAATCATCGTATTTAATTCCCCGATCGATTTTCTCGGTACTTCGCGATAAAACTTCAACTGCTAAATCGGAAGCGGGAAACTGCATGGTTTCACTCTCGAAAGCTGCTGAACGCTCGCTATTCCAGAAACAGATATCAGGTTCGTAATCGTTACGTGTCAGCGAAACCATTGCTTTTTCTGAAGCAACACGCCCTAACTTGTGTTTAATGGCGTAGGCTCTGAGTAAAGTGTAAAGATTGCCAACGGCTACCCAATGTCGTTCCTTAACAGGCGAGTGCATCACAATAGCTCCGTTGATGAATTCGGCTTTGTGGTCTTCATTTACCCAATCGTAAAACTGCTGTCGTTGTCGGGCTTCGTCACGTAACGCAACTTCTGTCTGCTGCATCAACAGTTTCAAATTGGGAGCATCCAGCAATTGGTCTAAATCGAGTGCCATCAGCGCAATTTGTTTAATCAAATATAACAAAAAACCGACTGGTTTCGCCTTAAGACGTACCAGTCGGTTTTGGGTCAATCAGATCGGAAATTATTCTGCCGAAACGACTTCGAACTTCACTTTGTGTTTTACATCTTTGTGTAAATCCAGCGCTGCTTCGTAGTTGCCCAACGTTTTTACGTCTTCAACACTGATTTTCTTCCGGTCGATGTCGAAACCTTTCTCGCGAAGGGCTTCAGCCACCTGCGTATTTGTAACACGACCGAAGATTTTGCCGCTGTCGCCCGCTTTTGCCGGAATAGTCAACGTGATGTCGCCAATGCCATCGGCCAACGCCTGCGCGTCGTTCTTCAGTTTTTCGGCTTTGTGTGCCGCCTGACGAATATTTTCGGCAACGATTTTCTTGTTCGAATCGGTTGCCATCATTGCATACCCCTGAGGAATCAGGTAGTTGCGACCGTAACCAGGCTTCACCGTAACGGTGTCGTTCTTATAGCCCAGGCCGGCAATATCGGTTTTTAAAATGATATCCATTTTTTGAAAAAGTCGTTAGTCACTAGTCATTAGTCGTTAGTTCTTAGTCGAAGTATATTACTATCAACTAATGACTGACGACTGTCGACTAATTTATTTCAGAGAATCGCCTACGTAAGGCAGGATGGCCAAATGACGAGCGCGTTTGACAGCCTGGGCCACTTTGCGCTGGTTTTTCAGAGTTGTGCCGGTGAGACGACGGGGTAGGATTTTACCCTGTTCGTTCAGTAACTTCAACAGGAAGTTACCGTCTTTGTAGTCGATGTATTTGATACCGGCTTTATTAAACCGGTCGTATTTTTTGCGGTTCTCGGTTTTCGAGACAGATTCGTTTTGTAAGCTCATGGTTGACAGGGTCTATCAGGCGTTTTCGGTTTGTTTTTTCTTACCTACTTGTCCATTCCGTTTCTTCTCGTTGTATGCCTGCGCGTGCTTGTCGAGCGAGATGGTCAGGTGACGAATGATGCGCTCATCGCGGAGATACTCCGTGTTGAGTTTATCGATGATCGTACCGGGAGCCTTAAACTCGAAGAGTTGATAGTAACCCGTGTTCTTGTGCTGGATCGGATAGGCCAGCTTGCGCAGACCCATATTATCTTCATGAACAAGCTCGGCACCGTTGTCGGTGAGCACTTTCCGAAACTTGTCAACGGTGTCCTTCATCTGAGCATCAGATAAAACGGGAGTTAAAATGAACACCGTTTCGTAGTTATTCGAAACCATTATTATAGAATTGTTTGAAATGAGGGCGCAAAGGTACGAAAAAAAGCAGGGATTGCAAAGAGCAGGGATGGCAAGGATGTAAAAAGTTTTACCCTACAATCCCTACTTCTTGCAATTCCAGCTACTTAACCGTAAACTCCCCCTCGCCGATTCGGAAGCCCTCGCAGTAGATTTCTACTACGTGTCGCCCTTCGTTGAAGCGTTGCCCACCCCGGCCAAAAATGAAATCGACCTGCTGACGGCTATTATCGAAGTTGAAACGTTGTGTAGCCGTGTAAATCATACCCTGCCCACCGTAGGTAAATTCTCCTGAGCCAGTTGCCATATCAGCAATTGTGGCTCCGTTGGGGTCGAGAATACGGAGATACATCTGCTTTTCTTCCTGTTTGGCTAATCCGTTGGGCGCCAGACGAACTGATATGCGTAGCTTGTCGATACGTTTGGCTTTGTAGGTACCGCCGTCGGTTTCTTTGCCACGGGCATTGAGTGCGTTGACAACGATGTTTTCGGCATGCAGTGCGGCTGCAATCGTCACTTTTTCAGCTAACTCCTGATTTTGGGTTGTTACAGACGCTACCGAGTCACTAAGCGACTGTTTTTCCGCCTTTAGTCCCGAATTCTCCTGTGTTAGCGCTTCGTTTTGTGATGCCAGCACGCCGTTCTCTTCTTTTAAACGAGCAATTTCCTGATCTTTCTGCGCCAGAAGGTTCTGATAATTCCGAATTTTCTGATCGTACTTTTTGCTGTCGAAGGTTGTTACGTTACGTAATTCACGCTTATCCGTCTCCAGTTGCGCTTTTACTTTCATCAACGAATCGACGCTACCGCCCAGTTTCTGAATTTCGGCAATTTTAGCGTCTAACTGCGCCGAAATGGAATCCAGCTTTGTTTTTGCTACTAAAACTTCTTCAGTTTTGGCTGCAATAGTGGCATCCTTGCTTTTGTTATCCTGCCGTTCCTGATAATAAAAATAGATCAATAAGAGGTTCAGAGCCGCTAGAATCAGTAAAGCCGCCAGTAAATAGTTACGACTGTTATTGCTGGGTTGAGGTCTAGGTTCCATCGATTTTTCTATGCGTATGGCTTAGGTTGACATTGTTACCAGAACCAAAGCTTTGGGTGAAATATTGTGTTGTTGGGATTATTTAACGCAAATTCTGATAAAAAACTACGTGTTTCAACGAAGTGCGCAACCGTATCTTTGCGCAATAATAATACGCTATTACGATAAAGATACTCCGCCAATGACTATGATTGCTGACGCCATACGCCAGATTGAGAACTCGCTGGAAGGTAAAGCGAAGTTGATTGCCGTCACCAAAACCAAGCCGGTCAGCCTGATTCAGGAAGCATACGACGCGGGTTGTCGGCGATTTGGCGAGAACAAAGTGCAGGAAATGGTTGAGAAACAGCCACAACTTCCCGACGACGCAGAATGGCATTTAATCGGTCATTTACAGACGAATAAGGTTAAATACATCGCTCCGTTTGTATCCCTGATTCAATCGGTCGATAGCTTGAAACTGTTGCAGGAAATCAACAAACAGGCCGCCAAAAACAATCGAATAATCGACTGCCTGCTCCAAATCTACATTGCCGACGAAGAAACGAAATTCGGACTGTCGCCAGAAGAAGCCGAAGCTCTCCTCGATACGTTGAAAGAGAACTCACTACCTAACATCCGTGTCATTGGACTGATGGGACTGGCCACCAATACGTCCGATGAAGAACAGATTCGTCGGGAGTTTCACGGACTGAAACAATTGTACGACAAACTGGCTACTCGTCAGCAGCCGAACGTAGCATTTCAAGAGTTGTCGATGGGCATGAGTGGCGATTATCCAATTGCCGTTGCTGAAGGTAGTACGATGGTTCGGGTCGGGAGCGCTATTTTTGGGAATCGTTTATGAAACGGTTCAATCTCAATTCAAAACTATGAAATTCTTTATTCAATCAGGGGCCATATTAGGATTATTAGGCGTAGCACTGGGTGCTTTTGGGGCCCACGCGCTACGTACCATGCTTGAGGCATCAGGACGTACCGATACGTTCGAAACGGCTGTGAAATATCAATTTTACCACGCGCTGGCACTGGTGCTGGTGGGCGTGTTGATGAACCTGTTTGGTAGTAATCCTACAATCGTTAAACTGCTTGGCTGGGCTGGTTATTCATTTCTGGGTGGTGTCCTTATTTTTTCAGGTTCGCTCTACGTCCTCTGTTTCACGGGCGTTACGTGGTTGGGCGCAATCACACCCATTGGTGGTCTGGCTATGATTGCTGGCTGGGCGCTGCTGATGTGGGCATTTTTGTAGAGTGATAAGTGATGAAGGATGAGTGCGTCAGCAAACTCGTCACTCATCGTTCATCACTTATCACTATATTTGTATTCTGATTCTGAGAATAATGCAAACGAATATACAGGCAGAGACCGCTCGTCGGCGGACGTTCGCCATCATTAGCCACCCGGATGCCGGGAAAACCACACTCACCGAAAAATTGCTGCTGTTTGGGGGAGCTATTCAAACGGCGGGTGCTGTTAAGTCCAATAAAATCAAGAAAACCGCTACGTCCGATTTCATGGAAATCGAGAAGCAACGCGGGATTTCTGTCGCTACGTCGGTGATGACGTTTGAGTACGACAATTTGAAAATTAATATTCTTGATACGCCCGGCCACAAAGATTTTGCGGAAGATACGTATCGTACGCTTACAGCTGTTGACAGTGTCATTCTGGTGATCGACTGCGTGAAAGGCGTTGAGGAACAGACCGAACGCCTGATGGAAGTTTGCCGGATGCGCGATACGCCGGTGATTATTTTCATCAACAAACTCGACCGAGAAGGACGTAACCCGTTCGATCTGCTTGACGAGCTGGAAGAAAAACTCAGTATCCGCGTTCGGCCTATGACATGGCCGGTCAATATGGGTTCTGACTTTAAGGGTGTTTATAGCCTCATCGAGAAAAAATTATATTTCTTTAAAGTCAATAAAACCAAAGTTGAAGACGACGTACTACCTATTGAGCTAGCTGACTCTCTACTTGATCAAAAGGTTGGTGAACGTGACGCGGCTCAGCTTCGGGAAGATGTTGAATTGATTGATGGCGTCTACGATACGTTTGATCGGCAGGCGTATCTGGATGGAAAACTGGCTCCGGTATTCTTCGGGTCGGCGGTGAACAATTTTGGGGTGAAAGAATTACTCGAGGGTTTCTGTGGTATTTCGCCGGAGCCGATTGCGCGACCGACAGACAAACGGGAAGTCCTGCCCGACGAGAAAAATTTCAGTGGCTTTGTCTTCAAAATCCACGCAAACCTCGACCCGCGCCACCGCGACCGTATTGCGTTCCTACGCATCTGTTCGGGAGTTTTTGAACGTAACAAGTTTTACCACCACACGCGTCTGGATAAAAACGTTCGATTTGCCAGTCCGTTCAGTTTCATGGCTGATAGCAAGAGCGTAGTGGAAGAAGGGTTTCCGGGCGACGTAGTAGGTCTTTACGATACCGGTACGTTCAAAATTGGTGATACGTTGACAGAAGGAGAAGATCTGCAATTTCAGGGAATTCCGAGTTTTTCGCCCGAAATTTTCAAGGAGTTGATCAACCTCGATCCGATGAAATCCAAGCAACTGGACAAAGGTATTCAGCAGTTGACCGACGAAGGCGTAGCGCAGTTATTTACGCTTGAGTTAGGTAATCGGAAAATCGTAGGAACCGTTGGCGAACTTCAATTCGAAGTGATTCAGTACCGATTGGAGAACGAATACGCAGCCAAGTGCCGCTGGGTACCGTTAAATTACACCAAAGCCTGCTGGATAACCTCCGACAATCCGGTGAAACTGGCCGAGTTTATTCGCCTGAAAGGCAATCAGATTGGCTATGATAAAGACAAAAATCCTGTTTTTCTGGCCGAATCGGACTGGATGCTACGTATGAATCAGCAAAACAACCCCGATATTCAGTTCCATCTTACGTCGGAATTTAACGTAGCAGTCGAATAGCTGGAATGCGTTAATAGCGTAAATCGGAGCCTTCTGGTAAACTACTCTGGTTTAGTCGAGTTATATATGAAAACATATAAAACTCAACAGCTATGAAATACGCAATTGGACTATTCTCGCTACTGCTACTGATGGCTGGTACGGCAAAGGCTCAACAACGTAGCACAAATCAGAAAGCCGGAAATACAGCCGCTTCCACAACAAAAGGTTCAGGAGCAGGGCAATCGGCGGAACAGTATAATACGACCGAGGGCGACGCGAACACGAGTACAACGACAGGTACACCTAAGAATTCGTTGCCACGTAACAGTAACAACCAAACAAACCCAACTGTCGGAACGGGTACTACGTTGGATCAGAATGCAGGGGCGGCCAGTAATTCTCCTAGTCCAGCCGTCAGCAGTGACCCCATTCCGACGAAAACCGATAATACGAGTAGTGTCAGGCAAGGGACATCTACGGAGGTGAAAGCGAAAAAAATAAAGCCGCCAAAAGAGAATTAATAGACTGATAGATCGCTATTTACAAAAACCCGCAGGTCAATGCGGGTTTTTTATTAACAAAACTTTAATAACAGTACTACTCTATAGAGAGTTACATATATTATCAAGAAAGATTTGAGTTTTACTTAACGACGAAAAATCATGAAAAAGTTACTGATGTTGGCCATAGCTGGTACGTTGCTGTCGGGCGCTGCTTTTGCCCAGGATGAGGTGAAGAAAGAGGCTAAAATGGAGCATAAGAAAATGAAACATGAAGCCAAGGAAATGAAGAAGGAGGCTAAGAAAGAAGGCGACGACATGAAGGCAGATGCAGCTAAGGAGATGAAGAAAGAACATAAAGAGATGAAGAAAGAGAAAAAAACAACGGATCAATAAAGAGAATCTGTCGTTTGCAAAGAAGCCTCCCAAACTGGGAGGCTTTTTTTATGCGCAAAAAAAATAGCGTGAAAACTTGACTTCTGTACAGAATGATTCGTACTATTGCAGTGTACTATTTATCTAATACACTATAGCGCATGACTCATGATTAATGTACGAGACGTATTCTTTGGCTATCAGAAGAACAAACTTCTGTATGAGCACTTGAATTTGAGGCTGAAACCGGGTTCTATTTACGGATTACTAGGGCCGAATGGAGCTGGTAAATCAACGTTGCTGCGGTTGATAGCCGGACTGTTATATCCCAGAAGCGGAGAAATCAGGGTAGGGGAGTACGTGGCTGGTGACCGAAAGCCAGCGTTCCTCGAGAACATTTTTCTAGTACCAGAAGAGTTTTATATGCCTTCGGTACGTATCCGGCAATTTGTTGAATCCAACGCTCCCTTTTATCCTCGATTCGATCAGGCGCAGATGCAGGGCTACATTCGTGAATTCGGTCTGACTGAAAATCAGAAAATTAACGAACTGTCGTATGGTGAGAAGAAGAAACTGTTGATTGGCTTTGGACTGGCGACAAACACCGACGTACTGCTGATGGACGAGCCGACGAATGGACTGGACATTCCTTCCAAAAGCCAGTTTCGGCGGTTGGTGGCCGGTGCCGTCGACGAACATCGAACCGTGGTTATCTCGACCCACCAGGCGCGCGATCTTGAAACGCTGATCGACCCAATCGTGATTCTGTCGAATCAAGGTATTGCGCTGAACGCCAGCGTTGAAGAAATCACATCGAAACTTTGGTTTGGGATGGTGCCTGAATTGGATAAAAACCAACGGGTGCTTCATGCGGAGCGTGCCGTGGGTGGTTACGCTATTGTTGCCGAAAATCCGATGGGCGAGTCAAGTCGGCTCGATTTAGAATGGCTCTTCAACGCTGTTCAGGCCGAGCCGCTACGTATCCAGGAATTGTTTTCCACGCTGTCCACTCCCGTAAACGCATGAACCAGACATTTTCATTTACCCGATTTACCCGCATACTACGTAAGTATTTCACCGACAATCGGGGTCAGTTGCTAGCCAATCTGGGGTTGCTGATAGGCGTTTTAGTGGCCGTCACTATCTTCTTATATCGCTCTTATCCGAGGGAGATTGACGATATGCGTTACAAGATTATGCTCGTTGTTGGCTGGGGAGGCTGGTACATATTTATTATGCAGCAGATAACTGCCCTGAACGAGAAACAACGAGCCATTAATTACCTGATGCAGCCCGCTTCGGCACTGGAAAAAATCACGTTACTGTGGCTTATCTCAGGCGTTGGATTTCTGGTAGTTTTCTTCGCTGTATACACACTCATTGATGCTATCGGGATCGGTTTTGTCAATAATCGAAATTGGACACCCGAACAACTTAACCAGATTCGACGTATCGGAGGGCTTCTTGAGTTAAAACCCTGGTATGCTAGTAAAGCACTAGTTAACATTCCAGTCACGATATGGGTATTTACCGCCATTTTTCATGCGGTTTACATGATGTTGTCATTTATGCTACGTCGATATACAATTGCGCTTGGAGTCGTACTGACGCTGGCCATAGCTATATTCACCACCTTACTGAACACCTCACTTATAGAATTTTTTACCGGTAATTCGACAATCCGTACAGCCGGGCTGTTTTCACCTGTGTTACTAGAATCACCCGATCAGACGAGTTGGCGACTTCTCGATTTACCGCAACCGATTGGGAATCAAATTCGCTATTTAGTAGCGGGATTAGTGGCCGTTCTGTCGTACATCACCGCTTATGTGGGACTAAAAGAAAGGGAGGTGTAGCGATGGATTTTCGAGATAAACAGGCCATTTACCTGCAAATTGCTGAACATGTCAGCGAGCAGGTGTTGCTGGGGCGCTGGCCCGTAGGCGAGAAGATTCTGTCAGTACGCGAACTGGCGGCTGAACTGGAAGTAAACCCGAATACGGTTATGCGAACTTATGATTTTCTGAGTCAGAAAGGGGTTATTGCCAACAAACGGGGCATCGGCTACTTCCCGACGGATGATGCTATCGACCGGATTCGGGCGTATCGGCGCGAGCAGTTTCTGGATAATGATTTGCCCATTTTCTTCAAAAACCTGTATCTGCTGGGCATCGAATTGCCCGAGATTGAATCGCGTTACGAGCAATTCGTATCCGCTCATTATTCATGACCTCTCTAATAAATCAACATGAAAACAAGTTCTATTTTACTGGCCATCATTGCGCTGGTAACGCTCACCAGTATGGTGGCTACAGACCTGTTACTCAAACAGGAATACGAGAAAATTGACTGGCGAAACCCGTATCAGGCGTTTGCGCATCGGTCGTTACCAACTGCGAAAAATTGGGTAGTAAAAGGCACACCAGCAGGTGAAATTATTATGCTACGTAGTAAGGATAGCGCCGAAGCCCTGATTGACCCTGAACAGGTGAAATTCTATAAAACTCGTCAACAGGACGATACGGTATTCGTTACGTTTACACCCGAAATTGGCGGCTACGATGCCGAACCACGCGATGACGCTGCCTACGAGAAACGCCATCAGATTGTTTTGCGAATGCCTGATTTTCAATCACTACGTATCAAAGATTCCCGAATGACACTGGCAGACGTAGGAACCGATACGTTATCAATCGCGTTGGAGAACAGCCGTCTGCGAACAAAAAAACTGACCGTTTCGGGGGTTTTTTCGCTGACAATGGGGCAGAATAGTTTTGCTGTTCTGGGAGATGCTGATCAGTATAATCTGCTACGTACTTCCGTACAGGATTCGAGCGGTGTACTGTTTAATAATACGCAGGTAATGAAGTTTTTACTCGACGTATCACCTAAGGCAGAAGTGCAGCTACGCGGCCAGATGCTTAAGTGGCTGAAGTGATACGTTACAATACGTTCCACTTTTTGTCATTCTGAGGAACGAAGAATCTTAACGTATCCTTGCTTAAGGGTTAAGAAACCTTACGATTCTTCGTTCCTCAGAATGACAAAAAATGCTTCTGGTTTTAGAAAAGAGAGTTTTTCGATAACTTTTCTTCTTCCTGTTTTGGTACAACATGACGCTTTCTCAACTCGATTATATCGTGGCCGTCGATACGTATCGGCACTTTGCTACGGCGGCTGAAGCTTGCCACGTAACGCAGCCGACGCTCAGCATGCAGATTCAGAAACTGGAAGATGAACTGGGCGTACTGGTGTTCGACCGGTCGAAGCAGCCTGTTGTACCAACCGAAACCGGGCAGGCTATTCTGGCGCAGGCACGCGATGTATTGCGGGCGGCTCGTCGAATTCCGGAAATTGTGAGCGAATCCAAGGAAGACTTTCGGGGTGATTTTCGCATTGGTATCATTCCGACACTAGCGCCGTATTTACTTCCTTATTTTATTGGTGAGTTTGTCGCGAAATATCCGGGAGTAAGCGTTCAGATTCAGGAAGTAGTTACCGAACAGATTGTCGAACGCCTGCGGAATGGTCTGCTTGATGTAGGGCTGGTTGTAACGCCCCTTGCTGAAAACGGAATCACGGAAATTCCGCTGTTTCGGGAGCCATTCGTGGTTTATGCGGCTGAAGGTCACCCGTTGCTTTCCCAACCAGCCGTTTCGCCAGCAAATTTGCCAACCGACGGACTTTGGTTGCTCTCCGAAGGGCACTGTTTTCGGAATCAGGTGATGAATTTGTGCGGGGCTGATCGACAGACGAACAATCCTATGGCGCTACGTTACGAAACCGGTTCGCTGGAAACGCTCATCAAACTGATCGACAAACAGGTGGGCTTTACGTTATTGCCGTACCTGGCTACGATCGACATCGATTCCGCCCGACGAGCGCGGCTACGTCCGCTTTCGACTCCCGTACCGGTACGCGAAGTGAGTTTGGTGATGCACCGGAGTTTTCTGAAACGCAAACTCATCCAGGCATTTAAAGCCGAAATCATGGCGCACCTGCCGACCGATTTAATCGAGGCAGGAAATAATGGGCAAATGGTAAGTGTACGGTGATGGCTGGTTTACTGATAGTTACATCAGATGATACCATTTGCTTTCTTTGTGTTTAAAAAAAACATGACCCGTTAAATTGCTTATTCGTAGCAAATTGGTGAATTTCAAGCGCAAATAGACAGATTGATTAATTTTGGCATTCAATTTGTTAAGAGGACTCCTAACCTATTTGCATAAACATGATTCATCGTCTACGGTGGCTGTTCCTGTTGTATAAATTTCCTATACAAAAGGTGTGCACGGGCCTACTCATGACCTTGGCACTGCTGCTCGGAACACGGGCAATTGCCCAGCCTTCTACCCTTGAAACCCAACCTCTTCCGGTTACAACGATCTGCCCCGGCTCAACTATCGACGTAACGGCATTCCGGAATTACGCCAGTGCCGAATTCCGGGTTGAACTCTCCAATGGCGGAAATTATTACGAAATTCCTTCTGTACTTCTTGACGGGAATAGATTCGAAATTAAATATCAGGCTACTATTCCTGGAAATACGCCGGCTGGTAACAACTACCGCATCCGGATGGTATCGAAAAACCCCGATCTGGCCGGTACGCCCAGTTCGACGGTATTGACGGTTAAGGGAGCGGCAGCAACACCCGTCACAGCATCCGCTACGTATTGCCAGGGTGCAATGGCGAGTCCTGCATCCGCTACGGCCAGCGCAGGTGGAACGCTCATCTGGTATGCAACAGCTTCGGGAGGAAGTAATTTGTCGGGGGCGCCAACTCCTTCAACAGCCAGCCCCGGTGTGGCTACGTACTACGTTAGCCAAACCATTAACGGTTCCTGCGAAAGTCCGCGCGCAACTGTGCAGGCGACCATACAACCTACGCCCTCGGCTCCGAGTGTTTCGCAGTCAAATTATTCAATTTGTCAGAATTCACCGGCTCAGCCGCTCTCAGCTACTGGGCAGAATCTGAAGTGGTATGAAACTGCCAGTGGTGGTACAAGTGTCAATGCTGTTACGCCGAACACCGCTAATGTCGGTACAAAATCGTACTACGTTAGCCAGACAGTTAATGGCTGCGAAAGCACGCGAGCCGTTCTGTCGGTAGTAGTGAGTGCCCTTCCAGTCGCCCCAACTGTACCTTCACCAATCATATCTGTTTGCCAGTACACACCGGCTCAAACATTGACCGCAAATGGACAGAATCTGAAGTGGTATGATGTAGCATCAGGGGGAAGCTCACTGGCATCCGCTCCGCAGTCAGATCCTTCGACACCTTCATCCAAAATCTACTACGTTAGCCAGACCGTTGGCGGTTGTGAAGGGCCAAGAGCTAGTTTGACGGTAACGGTTCGCCGAGCTCCCGATGCGCCCTCGCCTGTTAAAAGCGACTATGAATTCTGTGAAGGTGAGACTCAGCCGGTAATCAGTTTTACGTTGCCTGCTATTACGGATTCAAAACGTTGGATCGTTTTCAGAACTGCTACGAAAGAAAATTTCTTCGAGGCTACAACCACCAACCAGACGTTGGTCGTCAATGTGCCGAATGTTTTTTCGCCCTCTTCGGCTAGTGCTACGTCCTCTGTGGAGTCGTTTAGAGCTTATGTTCTTGATATAACTGGTTGCGCCAGCACGACCAGTGCGCCGATCAATGTAAAAACTAAGGCTCGCCCATCTGCCCCAGCAACAACCACACTTCCAATATGTCAGAATTCACCAGCTCAGTCTTTGTCAGCAACTGGCCAGAATCTACTTTGGTATACTAACGGAACAGGCGGAATCGGCTCGTCGACAGCACCAACTGTTAATACAGGTCAGGCCGGACAAACCACATACTATGTAAGTCAAACTCGTGATGGCTGCGAGGGGCCACGTAATGTGTTGACTGTCAATGTGCAGGCAGTTCCAGTCGCTCCTACCATCAGTCAAACCAGTTTTACAGTTTGTCAGGGAACAACAGCTACCATTAGCGCTACGGTGGTGCCAGGTTTAACCAGTACCTGGATGAACTACGGTGATTCGCCAGCCCCAACCAATACTAGTGTAAACAACAACGTATCCACGGCAACCATACCTACTGACCAGGCCCGAACACTGACGTATTCGCTGATTCAGACTAGTTCGAATGGCTGTAAAAGCCCTTCCAGTGCTACGGCCACTGTTACGGTAAAAACTACACCTAGTACTCCATCTGTTCAGTCAGTTAGCGCGTGTCAGGGCGGGGCCGCGCCAGCCCTTTCGGCCAATGGTCAGGGTTTACTCTGGTATACGAACAGTTTAGGTGGGACGGGTTCATCTACTACGCCCGTGGTCAGTACGTCGCAGGCTGGCCAGTTTTCTTATTATGTCAGTCAGTCGATTGATGGATGCGAAAGCGCTCGGGTGCTTTTGCCAGTATCTGTCAATAATACTCCGTCGGCGCCGTCAC
The DNA here is from genome assembly GCF_014699005.1 of Spirosoma profusum. Lineage (GTDB taxonomy): Bacteria > Bacteroidota > Bacteroidia > Cytophagales > Spirosomataceae > Spirosoma > Spirosoma profusum. Next base: position 9,469 of record NZ_JACWZY010000008.1, on the reverse strand, counting down.
TTGCTTCACCAATCATATCCGTCTGCCAGAACACACCGGCTCAAACATTGACCGCAGATGGTCAGAATTTACGCTGGTATGATGTTGCTACGGGTGGAAACCCATTGACATCCGTTCCACAATCAGATCCTTCGACACCTTCATCCAAAATCTACTACGTTAGCCAGACCGTTGGCGGTTGTGAAGGGCCAAGAGCTAGTTTGACGGTAACGGTTCGCCGAGCCCCCGATGCGCCCTCGCCTGTTAAAAGCGACTATGAATTCTGTGAAGGTGAGACTCAGCCGGTAATCAGTTTTACGTTGCCTGCTATTACGGATTCAAAACGTTGGATCGTTTTCAGAACTGCTACGAAAGAAAATTTCTTCGAGGCTACAACCACCAACCAGACGTTGGTCGTCAATGTGCCGAATGTTTTTTCGCCCTCTTCGGCTAGTGCTACGTCCTCTGTGGAGTCGTTTAGAGCTTATGTTCTTGATATAACTGGTTGCGCCAGCACGACCAGTGCGCCGATCAACGTAAAAACCAAAGCTCTCCCACCTGCCCCCACCACAGCCGAGCTTTCAATTTGCCAGAGTGAGCCAGCCAAAACATTGACTGCAACTGGTCAGAATCTGCTCTGGTATACGGCTGGATCAGGTGGAACGGGTTCTTCGGCAGCACCAGCTATCAGTACGAATCAGCCTGGGCAAACTACGTACTACGTCAGTCAAACCCGCGAGGGGTGTGAGGGATCACGTAACGCGCTGACTGTAACCGTAAAACAATTGCCATCGGCACCCGGCGTAACACCACGAACGATCTGCGCCATGAGCCCGTCGGAGCCTGCATCGGCAGCCGGCGAAAACCTGACCTGGTACAATACGGATGGAACGAAGCTTGGTTCGGCTCCGGTCATCAATACCGACCGGGGAGCTTCCTATTCGTTGTTCGTAACCCAAACGGTGAACGGCTGCGAAGGCCCCAAAGCTAATTTACTGATCACCGTAGTATCAACGCCCATACCGGCTGTTGCTAAAGCGATTGTTGAACTCTGCCAGGGATCACCACCTCAGGCACTTTCGGCAACCGGATCAAATCTGAAATGGACTGAACCGAATGGCAACGTAACGAACGTAGCGCCGATGCCTTCTACGAATTCGCCCACCGCCCGGCCCGATGGAGATGAGTATTCGGTTACGCAGACCGTCAATGGTTGCGAAAGCACCAAAGCGTCGATACGTGTATTTGTGCAGGCCACGCCTAAGCTAACCCTGAGCGGCAGCGTAACAACGAACATCGGCCTGGACGTTCCACTGAAACTGACATTTGGTGGGGTGGGACCGTACCAGTATAAATTGTCGAACGGCATAGCTGGAACGGCTACCAAGGATACAACTATATCGGTGTCTCCTACACAAACCACTACGTATCAAGTACTTGAAATAACCAATAAATGCGGTGCCGGACCAACCGGAATCGCCACAGCTATTACCGTCACGGTGCTGGTTCCAACCATCCGAACACTGGCACTCACCTCCACTACGTTGTGTGTGGGCACGCTACTGACTACCAGTTTCCAGACGACTGGCGCGTTTAATTCGGGTAGCGTTTTCAAATTACAGGTAGCGAAAGTCGAGACGGACACGACGAAAATGATTTACATCGATGTGCCCGTGAGCCAGACGGCCAATGGGCAGCTTGGCGGGCTTATTTCGAATACGCTGACCGGTGGTGCCTATGCCGTACGAGTTGTAGCTACGAATCCTAAGGTACCGATCAATGGCAGCGCCAGTCCTACAACGTTAACGATACGTCCGATGGCAACCGCAACGCTAACGGGCAACCCAACCGTGTATGAAGGGCAGCCTGCACGACTTACCGTTGTGCTGACGGGCGATGCCCCCTGGAGTTTCTCGTATCGGGATAGTACGTCGTCAGGACTCGGTAGCATAATGACCGTACAGACCAGTACCAATCCTCATTCGCTGGAAGTCAGACCGACGAAAACCAGTGCGTATCTGCTCACTGGAGTGAGCAATGGGTGTGGAGCGGGTAGTGTTATCAATCGGGTGTCTGTTGTTACTGTGACGCCCTTATTGGGTATTGAAGACCAGTTGCTGGTCGATGCGGTGGATGTGTATCCGATACCAACTACGTCCACGCTGACAGTACGCATCCGTGGACTATCGTTGGCACAGCCTGCTACGCTTGAACTGACTGACATAAACGGACGTACCATCCATCAGCAGGAAACCAGACAGGCTGATACGTCCCTTTCTCTGGAAACGAATCCGCCTGGTACGTACCTGCTACGTATCCGCGTCGGTGACCGGACTGCCGCTAAGCGAATTGTGAAAGAGTAAAAAAAGCCGTTAGTCGATAGTTAATAGTTGCCACTTTCTGACGTTAACGACTATCGACTATCATTTCCGCTACTTCCCGACCCGTTTTTAGGGCAGCATTGAGGGATGGATACGTCATCTGGTCGCCACACTGATAGAGGTTTTCGGCTAATTTAAGCGGTTGACGTAGCGAATCTGTACCTGCCTGTTCAGGGGAATAAGCTGGTAATGCGTGCGGAATATGATACGTTCGTAGGTATTGCCATGTTTGAACTTCGCTTCCAAACCAACCAGCAAGCTCTTGCCGAATCTGTGCGGTGAGCGTTTTTTCATCGACTAGTTCGAGCTGCTGTGTACTGACCGAAATTAGGGATTTCTCGGCGGGTGCGTATGTTGGGGCTATATCGCTAACAATGGCTACGTTATGCACGGAAGAACTACGGTGTGTATTGAGCATCAGTAGTTTCCGTTGCTTCGGACTTAGGATAAGCTGTGCTGCATCAGCCGCAAAATAAGTGCAGGTGGTATGATTAAATGCCTGTTCGGTAGGTGTTGGACGACCAGTCAGACGAGCAGCCTGAGCAGCATCTACAGCCAGTACAATGGTGTTTGCTGAAATAGTTTTGCCGGATACTAACGTAGCCGTTTTACCATCGAGACGTTGAACGGGCGAGTTGAGCCAGATATGATTCGGGTTTAGTCCGCTCGCTAACTGTTCTGGAATGGCACCTATGCCGCGTGCGGGAAGGGCGGCATCACCCTCGAAAAACATTCGGAAGCAAAATGAAAAGAAATTGCTGGACGTAGTAAGCGCATCTTCTAAAAATACGCCCCCAAAAAAGGGTCGGAAGAATTGCTCAATAATGGAATCAGAAAAGCCGAACTCATCCAGAAAGTCTAACGTAGTAGCAGGCGTTTGCCGGAAGAGTTCATCGAGGGTTAAACTTTGGGTTTGACGTAGCAACTCCAGCAGAAGTACCTTATCATTAAATGAACCCACTGGCGAACCGATCATTTTAAATACCGAAGATGGCTCCCTCGCCGGATTGAGCAACGTTCGCCAACCAGCCGGATTGCCTGGCGGCTGGTGACGTATCAGCGCTCCCGAACGAAAGCACTTCAAATCTAAAGCCGAATACTTCAGAAGGCGTTGCGCTTCCGGATAAGCCGTCAGCAGAATCTGAAACCCTCGGTCGAGCTGAAATCCATCGACAACATCCGTGCGGATACGTCCACCGACGGCTTCATCGGCTTCAAGCAGGAGTGCGTCGATACCAGCCTGTTTCAGATAAACGGCGCAGGCCAGACCAGCCACACCGGCACCAACAATAACGACAGGTAAATCGAGCGACTCGGGCAAATCAGTAGGCATGAGAAAGAAACGTTTGGTTATTCATCAACGGGGAGAAGCTCAAATGTAATTCACCCACAAGAATTATAAGCCAGACAGTAGTATTTTTTTTATATAGATTGGATATTTCAAAGTTTACATTTATTTAAGTTCTTGACATACAGTGATTAACAATAAGTTTTTATTGTTTTTCCGAGAAAGCATTAATTTTGTCTCACCAATTTGCGTTATAGCCACATGGACCTGCTGGTTATTGACAACTTCGATTCGTTTACGTACATGCTGGTCGATTATCTGCAACAGGCGGGTGCTCGTTGCCACGTAGTACGTAACAATGAATCGTTGGTGCAGCTGAGCAAAAAGGCGGTTGATGGAGTTGTGCTTTCGCCGGGGCCGGGTATCCCTCGGCGCGCAGGTCGCCTGATGGAAATTATTGCTCATTACCACCACCGGTTGCCCATATTGGGCATCTGTCTGGGTCATCAGGCCATCGGCGAATTTTTCGGTGCCCGACTCGTTCGCGCCCGACAGCCCATGCACGGGAAAATATCGACAATCTGCACGATGGCTGATGACGTATTATGGAAGAATATACCGACCGAATTCGACGTAACACGCTATCATTCACTAATATTGACTGATCTGTCCGATACGTATCAACCCAGTACTGGTATCATGAAGCCACTGGTCTGCACCGCGCTTTCGAAGGAGGGCGAGGTCATGGCGTTACGTCACCGGACATTGCCGTTGTGGGGAATTCAATTTCATCCCGAAGCGCATCTGACCCAGTACGGATTGCAGCTTATTCAAAACTGGATTGACTTTATCGGGTTTAGTACTAAGAAAAACGATTCCATTTTATCCTTAACCACGTCGTACATATGAACTATCAGATTCGGGAAGAAGCCGGTTTCCGCTACGTTGACGAAGGACAGGGCGACATACTGCTGTTGCTGCATGGTTTGTTTGGCGCCCTTAGTAACTGGGATGAGGTGATTACTACGTTCTCGAAGCGGTATCGGGTCATTATTCCGATGATGCCCATTTATGAAATGCCGATACGTCAGGCTAGCCTGGAAGGGTTGCTGGCGTTCATCGAAAAGTTCGTGGCGCAGAAAGGATTGAACGAAATGACGCTGCTGGGTAACTCGCTGGGCGGTCATTTGGCCATTTTGTACACGTTCAACCACCCCGATCAGGTGCGAAGGCTGGTACTTACGGGTAGCTCGGGCTTGTTCGAAAACGGCATGGGCGGATCTTTTCCGAAACGCGGAAGTTATGAGTACGTAGCAGAGCGGGTGGCTTATACGTTCTACGATCCGAAAGTGGCGTCGAAGGATCTGATTGATGAAGTGTTTGAGATTACCAGCAGTATTCCAAAATGTATGAGCATTGTGGGTATTGCCAAATCGGCGCAACGTAACAACGTAGCGAAAGACCTTTACAAGATTCAGGTTCCTACGTTGCTGGTTTGGGGGCTGAACGATACTATTACCCCCGCCGAAGTAGCGCATGAGTTCAATCGGCTTATCGTTGATTCAGAACTTCATTTCATTGACAAGTGCTGCCACGCGCCGATGATGGAATGCCCGAATCGATTTAATGAATTACTGGACAACTGGCTGGTACGTCATCCGATTTATGACGAGCAGTTATCAGTGACTAATTAATGCAAGTATCAAAGTTAAAAGTGAGCTTTTTGTCATGCTGAGGCACGAAGCATCTTATAGCTTCCAAACCTGAGAGTAAGGGGTCTTTAAGATGCTTCATACCTCAGCATGACAAAAAAGCTTTTTTGATTATAGAATTCGGTGAATAGTTGATTTAGTGGTAACTGTTCGCGAATTCTGGAGTACAGTTGAATCATTACAGCTTTCTGTTTTGAAACTATGCAAGAATTTACGTAGTTTTCTGGCAAACAGGTTGCTGTTTATTCCACTACACTGTTAGAAATATGCTCGCTGCCGAATTAATAGACCCTATGATTCCCACGCTGAAGCCGACGGATACCGTCGGACAGGCGCTGGAATGGATGCAGGAGCATCGCATAGGGCAACTCGTTCTGATGGATTTGGGCGAGTATCGAGGAATACTGACTGAAGAATTGCTGATGGATGCCGTTGATGAAGAACGGCCTGTGGGGCAAATCATGCGCCTGTTCGAGCAGACGTATGTACAGGAAGATCAGCACCTGCTGGAAGTACTGGGGCTGGTTGTACAACATCAGATGGAAGTTGTGGCCGTTCTGAACGAAGAACGTCAGTGCATCGGTACCATTTCAGTGAACGAACTTCTGAAGCAATTTACGCAGGAACTGGGCGTGCAGGAGGGGGGCGCCATTCTGATTTTAAGCATCAACGAACGAGATTATTCGATGTCGGAAATTAGCCGCCTGATTGAATCGAATAACGTCAAGATCATCAGCAGCTATTTTTCCAGTGCGGCTTATGGCATGCCCGACCGCTCCCGATTAACCATCAAACTCAATCGGCGTGATATTACCCCCGTTATTGCTACCCTCGAACGATTTGGCTATCAGATTGAAGCAGCCTTTGCCAATACACCGATCGAGAGTATTGACCAGGATCGTCTCAATTCGCTGCTACGTTATCTAAATACGTAAATTAGCATAGGGCAGAGGGCATGGGGCAGAGGGTGAACAGTTGATACCTCTTTTCCCGCTGCTCTTCGCCCTTTGCCCTTCGCTTTTTTTCATGAAAATCGCCATTCACGGGCGCAACTTTCCCGAATCGGCCCGGCCTTACATTCAATCCATGTTTGAAGAGTTGGCCCGCCGACAAGCTGAAATAATCATTTCGAATGGCTACCGCGAGTTTCTTGATACTGCGGGCGTTGCTCATTATAGTGAGGCTACCTACACTGTCGAAGAGGGCGTTAAGGACGCCGATTTTATTTTCAGCCTTGGGGGCGATGGTACGTTGCTCGATGCCGTTACGCACGTAGGGGCCAGCCAGATTCCGATTGTTGGTATCAACATCGGGCGGCTGGGATTTCTGGCAACGGTAGCGCCGGCATCCGTTCGGCTCATGATCGATTCGCTTTTCAACGAACAATACACAATCGATGAGCGAACGCTGGTTAGCGTGCGATCGACTCAGGATATTTTTGGGAATTTACCTTTTGGGCTTAACGATTTTACCATAACCAAGACCCAGACTTCATCGATGATCACGGTACACACGTATCTCGATGGGGAATTTCTGAATTCGTACTGGGCCGACGGGCTTATTATTTCGACACCTTCGGGCTCAACGGGCTATTCGCTCAGTTGCGGTGGTCCTGTTCTGCTTCCACATACCGATAGTTTCATTATCACGCCGATTAGTCCGCACAATCTGAATGTTCGCCCAATGCTTGTGATGGACAGCTGTCAGCTGGCTTTTGAGGTTGAAAGCCGCAGCGGCAATTTTCTGGCAGCACTCGATTCCCGTTCGTTTACGGTCGATGTGTCGGTACGTATCAGTCTGCAAAAAGAAACCTTCAAAGCTCGTCTGCTCAAACTCAGCGACGACAGTTTTCTCAATACGCTACGTAGTAAATTGAATTGGGGCTTCGATATTCGAAACTAGGTTCTGAAGTCATTTGTGAAGTTAGCCACGTCAGATATAAGCATCTGACATGACTATATTTTGTATAAACTGCTACGTCGTTTCTGAGAAACCAACACTACGTCCTCACTACGTTTCTGGTAAACCAACTCTCACTACGTCTACTGATCTTTTAGCTGAGCCCGGAATTGTCCAGCATAAAGTGCCCATTTTCTCGAATAATCCCGTTTACGGCATAAATTTTGGGGCTTACTGCCAATAAAAGCATTCTTCATACCGTTTCGGAAGTGGCTGGACTGATAGACCAGCCGCAGTTGATTCACCTAATTTATGAGTATGAATAAAAATAATTGGCTGATGGTATGTGCTGCAGCAGCTTGCCTGCTGGTTGGCCAGGTTACGGAGGGTATTGCACAAAAGCGTTTGAACGCACATTTTGTGCCTTATTCATCAGTTACGTTTGGAGGTGGCTCATCAACTTATTTTGGCGATTTGGCAGGTTACCGCCAGCCATTTAAATCGCTGACGACGTTACCTCGCTGGAATGTGGGCCTGGGATATTCCCGACAATTTACGCCCCACTTTGCCGCTCGCGCCATGTTTACCTGGGCTCGTATCTCAGGAGATGATTTTACGTTTAGCAAAAGTAATCCGACCCAGCTCGCTATTCCCTACGCACGAAATCTGCATTTTCGGAACGATCTGAAAGAGTTTGCCCTGACGGGGATTTATAACTTCATTGCCGATGGACGCACTCCTGAAAACCGGGCTAAAATTACCCCTTATTTGTTTGGTGGCGTCGCGTTGTTAGCGCACAGCCCTGAAGCCCGGACGCCTACGGAAACCAACGGTAATAATGGAGCCTACGAAGCCCGTAAATGGGTGAAACTGCAACCACTGCATACCGAAGGACAGGGTCAGCCAGGTTATGAAAAACCTTACTCACTGGTGACAGTGGCGATTCCGGTAGGTATTGGAGCGCGGTACATGATTAATGAATTTTTTAACGTTGGTCTTGAAGTTGGCTACCGATATACATTTACGGACTATCTGGACGATGTAGGCGGGGATTATGCACAACCGGATGCGCTGCAAGGTTTATCGACGCTGATGGCTGACCGGCGGTTTGAACGCGATGCTGCACGGGAAAATAAAGAACGGTATACGGTAGCAACACAGCTCTTTACGTCCGATCCGACACCGTTCTCAACCACAACGCGTGGAGAGAAAGGTATTCTGCCCGACGGTTATTTACTTACACAATTGACTATCCAATACGTTATTCCGGGTAAAATCAAATGCCCGCCCATTCGGTAGATAGTCATGGTCCGTGACTATCTGCTATTGACAATAAGTAATGCATCGGTATCAGGTGAGTGTAGCCCGACTGATTGTAGTCGGGCTTTTTATCGGTTTCCAGGCGCAGGCCCAGCAGATTGAAATAGGGGCGGGTTTAGGGGGTATGCTCTACAAAGGCGACGTATCACCCGAACTGAATCCTCGTTTTGTTACTCCGGCTGGTAATCTGTTCTTTCGGTATAACTTCAGTCGCTCGTTTTCGATGCGGGCGAGTGGGGCTATTGGCGCGTTCCGGGCCGAAGATAAGTACAGCAGCGATCCGCTTCAGCAACTTCGCAATTATTCGTTTCGGACGAATATGAATGAAGTTACAGTCGATTTTGAATATAATTTTCTGAATTATAAGCCGCTGCCTAAAGCCAAAAACTGGACGCCCTATGTTTTTGGGGGAATTGGTTTATGCCAGTATAAGAATGCGGTGGCTAAGGTTGGCGGGATGTTAATGTTTCCGCTGGGTATCGGTGTCAAATATGAAATCAAGCGTCCCTGGAGCATTGGTCTGGAATTTGGCACACGCTTTTCCAATAATGATTATTTAGATGGTCTGGGCGACCGTACATTCGGTAACGCAACGGCCAAAAATGCCACGGGTAATCCTGCTCTTCGCGACAGTTATTCGTATACAGCCATCACGGTGAGCTATACGTTTTATAAGATTTTCTGCCCGTAAATGAATAATGAGTGATGAGTGATAAGTGATGAGTTTGCTGACGCCAGTACTTATTGACTGGGTCAGCAAACTCATCACTTATCACTCATCACTCAATTTGCCCGTTTGGCCTGGGCTTCCAGGATGAGTTTGAGGTCGGCGTTTTCGGGCGTTACATGTGTGTAAGTCCCTTTGCCAGTCTGGGCCAGTTTTTTGAGCG
>NZ_JACWZY010000081.1 GCF_014699005.1 Spirosoma profusum | reverse complement strand
GAGTGTAATTTTGAGCATGGCAGAGGAGATGAAAGGTCCTCTAAAATACACTAAAATATTTGCTTAACCCCTTAAAACGAACGTAGCAGTAGAAAATCCATTTAGCCGAGACAGATTAACCGACTACCGGATTGAAAAAAACTATAATCCAGCTGAAGAGCTAACTACTAATGAATTATTACCAATCGGCTCTAAAGCACCTACTTGGCGTTTACCCATGATTAGCGGTAAGACACTATCCTTAGAGGAGTTAAAAGGGAAGCTTGTCATTCTAGACTTATGGTTCAAAGCCTGTGCTCCCTGTCAAAAGCAGATGCTTTCCTTACAAGCCTTGCATGAAAAATATAGCGCTGATAAAGTGATGATTGTGGGCGTTAACACCATTGATGATCCACGAAAAGATAGGCTAGCCTTATTTCTAAAGAACCGACTGATCACCATGCCTAGTGTCTACCAGGGTGATTCGATCCAAGCGCTCTATAAGGTCCATGGTTCACCCGCTTTATTCGTGATTGATAAGCAAGGCACTATCATTTATACAGCGAGTGGCTATTCCCCTACCTTAGTCGAGGAGGTTGACCAGCTTCTCGCCAAAAAATTGAGGCAGTGAGCTTGACTAGAAAAGCCGGTCGAAAAAATATCACTGAGCTAACTCCACTTTTTGTTCTATTCACAGAACGGTAGTTGTAAAACGAGCAAGATAAAAGTACAAACATTCTGCTATCGGCGCGTCTTATGAAACGCCCGAATTATTGACACTCTTTCATCTCAGGAGGGCGGGATTTGTGAGATTAGACTTGCCACATTTTCAGACAAATGTTACTGATATTTTTTTGGCCAATCAACGATAGTAAGTCCAGACAGAGTTAGCTAATCAATTCGTACCTCCATAAACGTTAACCCCTCTGTAACGGTAAACTTTTTATCCACCAACACCTGACCGTTGTCCATCAATGCGGCAATCCGGTAAGGGCCAGGGATAGCGCCTTCAAAATTGATTTGGGGTAATGTCCTACCCTTTTCAATCCTAAGACGGCCACCTGGTGATACTCGGTTGCCATGGGCGGTTTTCAGAAGAGGCAAGCTGGTCATGCTGCCCGTCGGTTCGACCAGGTAACTAACCGTTCCACTACTAGGCAAATCATTGCTGATGAGTAATTGATTGGTTTGCTGGGCCGTTGCCGAATCTTGTTTACTCATGATAATACCTAGCCGGAATTCGGCCTTAGGGCTAGGTTTGTTGACAAAACTCACGGGTAAGGTCACCGTATGGTAGCCCTTACTGGCAAACGAAACAGACGTGGCCGAGAGCGGTAGTTGGAGGAAAAACGTCCCGTCCTTATCACTGTGCCCCAATGCGATTTTGTCTGTACCCGACATGGTAAATGCCTCAATGGGTAGGTAGGCTGCGGTGGTGATGTCGAAACAATGTCCTGAGACTTGAATGGCGCCGGGCGTCTGGATCGTCTCAGATTGGTGGTCTATATTCCCCATCCAATAAAGTGCGAAACAAAGTAGAAAGGTTGGCATAAACGAGTGCATGATGTAGCGAGTTATTTTGTTCGAGTATTGCTATATGATGCAAGACCCTATTAGAATCCATAAAATTCGTTTTATGACCGTTCTATAAGTGAACAATAGGTTAGCCAAAGTTCGGAACATCAGGCTAAATACCGCTTCATTAAACGCCCCATTTTTTGAGCAGATGCATGAACGCTCGTTCATCTCATGTAGGGGGGAACAGGGAGCATTACTTGAACTGATACTGCATATCCAGACTAACAGTACTTGTTATTTTAGGCACTAACGAGGTGAATGCAAAACCACTCACGTCCTTTGCCTGGTTCGTTTTTGTTCGTTTTACCGACTACTTTTACCTGAAGGCTATAGCCACCACCGTTCGTTGGCAGTAGCGTTTGAGAGATGCTACTGATATTGGTGGGTGTATTTATAAATTGACCATAGTCAGCCTTCATGCCAATTAATAGCGTATTCTTAGAAAAATCGATGGTTGGCAGGGGCGTTGTATACGAACAAGGGAAAAAGGCTTGATACGTACGCTCATCGTTGATGGTTCGAAAAACAATCGGTTCAGACTTATACGTTAATCCATACCACTGATTCAATAAACAAGTAACGTGGGACGAACGAAACCCTACATTTACTTGATTGAAGGAAGGGGCCACGTTGGCCACAGGGTCAGGATCATTTTCGACGAGAGTGTTCAGTAAAGTGTGTCAAGTTGGGATTTGCTAACTTGATAATCAAATGAAAACAGAAGGGAAAGAACAATTCGATTATGACGCCTTCCGCCAACAAGCCATTGAGCGGATGCCGGCTGGCGACAAAGAACTCACGGGCAAAAATGGCGTCTTAGCCCCAATGCTAAAAGATCTGCTTGATGCCGTCTTATCGGGCGAGATGCAAGCCCATGTCGAACAGCATCGGCCCAATCGACGTAACGGCAGCAAAGCGAAAACGGTCAAGACCGATCACGGTCCAATCAGTGTTGACGTGCCTCGTGATCGCGAGGGCAGCTTCGAGCCTAAGTTGATTGCCAAACGGCAGACCACTTTAGGCAAAGGACTCGACAATCGGATTCTCTCGCTCTATAGCAAGGGCATGTCCTACGAAGATATCCAGCATCACCTGGACGACTTGTACGGCTTACAGATCAGCACCGGCCAGTTATCAGCCATCACCGACAAGGTCTTGCCTCTGGTTGAGCAGTGGCGCTCACGGCCACTGGAAGCCGTCTATGCATTCGTCTGGTTAGATGCCGTTCATTTCAAAGTCCGCCAAGACGGTAAAGTTGTCAGCAAAGCAGCTTACAATGTCTTAGCGGTTGATTTACAAGGCCGTAAAGACCTGCTAGGCATCTATCTTGGTGATGCGGAAAGTGCTCGTTTCTGGCTATCAGTGTTGACCGACCTACAAAACCGAGGAGTACAGGACCTACTGATTACGTCCATTGACAATTTGAAAGGCTTTGGCGATGCCATCGAAACGGTCTTTCCCCAAGCTGACGTGCAGCTCTACCTGGTCCATCAGGTACGCAACTCCCTGCGCTACGTAACCAGCAAAGATCAAAAAGAAGTAGCCACTGACCTAAAGCCAATCTATCAGGTTTCCACCTTGGCCAGTGCCGAGCAGAAGCTGGCTGCTTTTGCTGACAAATGGGGGCAAAAGTATCCGCTGGTTGTAGAAAGTTGGCAACGAAACTGGACGCGGCTAACTCGTTTTTTTGAGTATCCAGCCGCCATTCGTAAGGTTGTTTACAACACCAATACGGTTGAGGGTTTTCACCGCCAAATTCGGAGCGTGACTAAGTCAAAAGGGGCGTTTTCATCCGAAACTGCTTTGATAAAACTGCTCTATTTGACCACACAACGCATCATTGAGACTTGGACAATGCCTCTGGCCAACTGGTCACTGACAGTGCAGCAACTAGCTATTTTATACGGTGAGCGGGTTAAGCCGTTTTTGAGGGTTTGAAAAAATGACACACTTCATTGAACATTCCCTTTTCGACAGCGATGGGTTGTTTGCAACCCACTAAGGAAGTAAGTAAACAAACGAAAAGTAGAACAGGTGCAGTTTTCATTGTTGCGTTCAGTTTTGAATGTAACGCTAACATTACTAAGCCATTATAATTTTTTATTAAAGCTATTCAAAGTAGGTTAACTATGACTTAAAGTGTAATTCTAGTCTAGTATTATATTTATGTATCATAATACCGTCTCTTTATTCGCCCATATTTTGAAGCAATATCATTTATGAATCAACTGTTATTTTTCCTCTGCCAAGCCAAATACCGGTAAACCGTTGCTCGGCTGAGATTAAATAACTGACCAATCTCCGGAATCGTATGCGTCTTGAGGGTATGTATAGACTTAACAGCCCTTGCCTTTACTTGGGCTTCCGCTGAGAGTCCTTTCGGACGGCCGCCTATTCTTCCCCTAGCCTTCGCTGCGGCCAAACCAGCTTTGGTTCGTTCTCGGATCAGATCACGTTCAAATTCAGCCAGGGATGCAAACAGGTTAAACACTAAGCGACCTTGTGCAGTGGTGGTATCGATGGCATCATTCAGACTACGGAAACCAATTCCTTTGGTCTGAAAGTCGTTGACCAGTGTGAAGAGTTCTTTTAATGACCTGCCCAGCCGGTCAAGCTTCCAGACAATGACCGTATCATTTTCGCGCAGAATTTCCAGTAGCTTTTGAAGTTGCGGTCTTACTTTAGCCGAAGAGACTTTCTCCTGGAAAATCTTCTCACAACCTGCTTTTTTCAGGTCATCTAGTTGCAAGTTCAGGTTTTGATCTTGTGTAGAAACGCGGGCGTAGCCGAATAGCATACTATTATCTCAATACAGGTAAGGGAGCGAATAAGTCCGAACAAATAGCGGCTAACCATGCACTACATAAGAGAATCAGTAGGGGTGGGGCTGCTTGATAAGCCATGGCCTTAACTATAGTTTTTTGAGTAGATGAGTTTAGTAGTCAGCTGGTTGCACCTGTTTGGAAAACTATATACTATTCCCCAATTTCAGAAGCAGACCTAAAAAATTATTTGCTCTGGCACTAGCATTGTAAGAGATAATATGGAGATTTCAGATGCCTTTACCGCGCTACGGTGACCACCGGTCATTCTTGCTGAATAGATGACTAATTATCTGTTGGTCGCCGGTTCGACGGAAAGGGAATTAAGCGGGGCCCGCCCGATGGTGGTCAGTTTAGTGAAGGATAATAAAATTGCTGATTCTATAATATAGCTGGAGACCGCCGGGACGCGGTCGGTATCACCGAAATTCGTTACAAGACCACCTACAAACTTTTTTTTAGCTGAATGAGTTATAGCTACGTAAAATGTCAGTAACGTTGCTGACAAATTGTTACTTGTGAAAGTGAAAGCAACTACCGAGAAAGATCGCAAAGTTAGGCCGGGCGCTAAAAACAGTAGCACACAAAAACCTATTTTTGAGGCAGCTAATACCATAGTGCGCATCTTACCCGAGCGAACCGGTCCCTTCGAACTCATTGCCCAGTCGCGTTCAGGGATGTCCCATGCCGAAGTGCGACAACTGGCTTCTTTATTAGAGCTGACGATTCGGGAGTTAGCAATCCTGCTATCGATGAATGAGCGAACGATGGCTCGTCGTTTAGTGAGTGGCTCCTTGAATAAGGTGGAATCTGAACGACTCCTGCTGCTCAAAGCCCTGGCGGCCCATGGCCTGCGCGTGTTCGAAGATCAAGGTAAGTTCAACCGCTGGTTGCGCCGCCCCCTAGAGATCTTGGAAAGTCAATCCCCCCTACAACTGCTGGACACGGCTACTGGCTTTCAAGTAGTGGACCAGATCTTAGGTCGCATTGAGTATGGCGTTTACAGTTAAGCAATGCCTTTAGTCTACCGTATCCAAAAGAAGCAATTCATTGAGTCAGTGCTCACGGGAGAAGGGGCTCGTTTGAACGGTGGTCGCTGGAATCCACCGGGTACTCCCTTAGTCTACACGTCGATGACACCGGAGTTGGCTTTACTAGAAACGCTGGTGCACTTAGATGGTACACCAGTGCGCGATTTGCCGCCGTTTGTACGGGTGAGCATCGAGCTACCGGAGGCCATTGAGGAGATCCGACTATCTGAGCTGCCTACCGGTTGGGATGCGCTTAAATATCCCGAAAGCCTACCGCAGTTTTTACTACCCAAGCTAATTCCTAGCTATCCCGCCTTGGCCTTTGCCATTCCGTCGGTGATTGTTAGGAACACGCCTTCGCGCAACATCCTGATCAACCCTTTGCACCCGCTGATGAGTCAGGTGAAGGTGTTGGAAGTAGTGGATCATGAGTTCGATGAACGATTACAGAAACAGGCTGAGAGGCCAGCGGTTTCTACCACTCGGGTTATTAAGAGCCAAAGGCGGTCTACTTAAATTTACTACCCCTTCTCAGTGCTTATGTGGTAAAACGGCTCAGATCGTTCACGAATACAAGCGTATTTTGAGAATTTGAAAATACAGGAGTTACTCGCTAGAAACGACCCTTTCAGACCCGTTGCCCTGTTCACTAGCATACGACGGTTTTCAGCGAGTACTTTTAGCCGGTGCTAAGCGTATAGATCTATATGGCCGATTCAGAAACAAAGCGACTGGCCCGGTTAGTCGCCATCCAGACCCTTTTGCAGACCAAACAACTAACGACGGCCACGGAACTGGCCAGCCGATTTACGGTCAGCGTGCGCACCATCTACCGCGACATGAAGACCCTCGAAAGCGCTGGGGTGCCCATCCTGACCGTGGAGGGAAAGGGCTACGCGCTCGTGGAAGGGTATCGACTACCGCCTGTTTCATTTACCCAAGCCGAAGCCAACGCCCTAATTACCGTCGAACACCTCATCCAGGCCAATCAGGATACATCGTTGGTGCAGGCCTACGGGCAGGCCCTGGCCAAGCTCAGGGCCGTTCTACGCCAGCCCACCCAACAGAAAGCGAACTTGCTGGCTTCCCGCCTGAAGGTGTATACCCACACCCATGTCCAGCTTAAAAGTCAACATCTGGCCACCCTGCAAAACGCCCTGACGGCCTTTCTGCGGGTGCGTATCGATTACAGAGCGGCTTCGGGGGAGTTGTCCCACCGAACGTTGGAACCCTTCGCTTTGCTACTGAGCACCCAGGAGAACTGGTTGCTGGTGGGCTGGTGTGGGCTGCGCAGTGCCTTTCGCATCTTTAGGCTTGACCGCATCGAGCAGCTTGAGGTGCTAACCGAGACGTTTACCCCCCATTCCCTCACGTTAAAACAGTATTTTGAGACCTTGCGTGAATAAACCTAGCTACCCCTGACATACTCTTGTCGCAGAGGTAGTATAGCTTTGCCAAAGCCGCCGCTATTGGTCGCTTTCGCTCAACTAGTTAACTCATTAAACGCACAACGCCATGTTCATTATTTTGGGAGCTACCGGCCATGTCGGATCGGCGGTAGCTCAATCCTTGTTAGACCAAGGAGAGGCCGTCACCGTTATTACGCACGATGCTAAGAAAAAGCAGAAGTGGCAACACAAAGGGGCAACCGTCGCCCTAGCGGACGTCCACGACGCCGACCAGTTGCACAGGATCTTTCAGCAGGGCAAACGTCTGTTCGTGTTAAACCCACCCGCCCCAATCACGACCGACACCGCCCAGAAAGAACGCCAAAGTATCCAATCGATTCTGGCGGCCTTGATGGATTCAGGGATTGAGAAGATTGTGGCCCAATCCACCTATGGGGCGCAGCCCGGCGAGCGGGTAGGGGACTTGGGCGTGCTGTACGAACTGGAGCAGGGCTTACGGAAAACGGGTATCCCCACCAGCATCATCCGGGCGGCCTACTACATGAGCAATTGGGACACGGCCCTGGCTACAGCCCAACAGGCCGGCCAGGTGCCTACGCTGTACCCGCCTGCGTTCACGTTACCGATGGTCGCTCCTCAGGATGTAGGCTCGGTGGGCGCAGCTCTGTTACAGGAACCGGTTCAAAAAACCGGCTTACACTATGTCGAAGGACCCCAACGCTACTCGTCGGCGGATGTGGCCGCGGCCTTTACTGATGTGCTAGGCAAAGACGTTGAAGCGGTCGCAACTCCGCGTGAAGCCTGGGCCGCTACCCTACAACAGCGGGGCTTTTCGCAACAGGCGGCCGAGTCGATGGCCACGATGACGGCCATTACCCTGGATCAAACCTACGAGCTACCTAATGCGCCTATTCGTGGGACGGTCACCTTGCAGGCCTACATCTCGGCCCTAGTCAAACCGGGGGAGTAAGGCGCTGGTAAGCGAAGCTGACCGATAAATCAGCTTTTCTGACCAAATCGTGTGTCGTTTCAGGAGCGATGGCACGTACGGTACCAAATTTAGTTTGTACAGTACGCGCCCGTTCCTTCCCCTAGTAGCACCCGCTACCAGTAGTTAGATTCTTTCGTAGATTGACGCGTCATCAACCCCCATCCTTATGCATGTGTTTGTTACCGGTGCCACCGGCTTTGTTGGCAGCGCCATCGTCGAGACCCTATTGGCCCAGGGTCACCAGGTCACCGGCTTAGTGCGCGACTTGGCCAAAGCGCAACCACTTATTGAACAAGGCATGATCCCAAAACCGGGGGAGATGGCTTCTGCTCAAACCTACCTGCCGGTAGTGCCTACCGTCGATGCCGTCATTCAGGCCGCCCAGTTGAGTGTGAAGGGCCGCTTTACCAACGCCAGTAAACACCGGATCAACCAGGCCGACCAACACATGACGCTGGCGCTGGCCCAAGCCTGTCTACACCATAACAAACGACTGGTCTATACCAGTGGTTGCTTCAACTATGGCGATCATGGTGCCACCTGGATCGATGAGACCGCCCCGGCTATACCCTCTCCGTTGGGCGAAGGCCATGCAGTGGTGGTCGCCCAACTCCTGGAGCTGCACCACCGGCAAGGACTTAACGTCATCATACTGAGTCCCGGTTTTGTCTACGGCCCCGGCGGGTTGTTCAAGGCTTCTTTCTATGACACCTTAAAGAAGGGTCAACTACGGGTCTTCGGTAAAGGAGACAACTATTGGAGTCCGATTCATGTCCAGGATTTGGCCCATGCTTTTGAGAAATCCCTCGTAAAGGGAAAAGCCGGACAAGTCTACAACATTGTGGATGATGAGCCGCTGCCCCTTCGCCAACTCGTCAATCACATAACAACCAGCCAAGGGATGAAGCCAGTAGGTAGTATCCCGCCTTGGCTGATTGGGCTGTTGATTGGTCGGCCGCTGGTACAATCGCTAACTAGCTCGTTTCGGGTCAACAACCAGAAGGCCAAACAGGAACTGGACTGGAAGCCGGCTTATGCCCATTTTGAGCAAGGAATTATCGGGGTATTATCTGCCTTGGACACGCCAATATGATCGTTATCATGGATCTACCTTTACCGACGTCAAAAGGTGAAGTGGACTTGCAACAAAACACTGGACAAATTTTTAAGCAACATTTTGCCGTTGCCCGTTATAATACTCAATCGGGGAAAGATAGCCCAGCGCCGAATGCCTCCGTTGCCGATTGTACCATACTTCAATATATTCAAAAACAGACTGTTTAGCCATAGTTTGCGTTTGAAATTCCTGCTGATACACCAACTCCGACTTGAGGCTTTTGAATCGGATCGCCGAAGCGAAAGCTTTCAGCTACGGCATTGTCCCAACAGTTACCTTTCCCACTGCATCGGCAGCCCGGTCATACTTTGTAGAACCATTGGGTGTTTTTTCAGCAGTTTTGTAAAGGCATGACAAGCATACTGCACTCCTCGATCTGACCGGGCCGCCGGAGCGGTGAAAGATTAAGTCCCGCTCGATAGGCCGGTTTTTAAGGGCCATCTGCCAAGCCGGAATGGTTGTTTCAGTAGCTTTCATGGACTTACTTAAAGCCCAACCGCTCCGGCGGCCCGGCAATCACTTTCCGATCATACAAGTCCATAATCATAGTCAGGTAGAGCCAGCCTTCACCGGTCCGGATATAAGTCAGATCCGAAACCCAAGCCTGACCCGGCTTGGGGGGATTGAATTGGCGGTTCAAATGGTTTTCAGCCACTGGGTAGGTGTGCTTAGAATCCGTCGTGGTGACCACGTACTTCTTCTGGGTAACACTTTTCAGATTCGCTTGTTTCATCAGTCTGGCCACACGGGGCCGCGATATTTTTACGCCCTGAGCATTTAGATCCTGCGTAATTTTGGGACTCCCATACCGACCTTTACTGGCGGTGAATAAGCTACTAATTCGCTGGATAATAGCTTGATTTTCAGTAGTCCTTTTGGCAGGTCGTTGGGCAAGCCAATAATAATACCCACTGCGGCTTACCTTCAGAACTTTACACATCGTCTCAACGGGAAAATCGGTTTGGTGAGCCTTTATAAATCCGAATATTTCACGTCGCCCTTGGAGAAGATGCCGACTACCTTTTTTAAGATATCGCGTCGCTTCGGCGATCCGATCCAATTCGGCCTGTTTGAGCTCCTTTTTCAGTCGCGCTATTTCTTGTTGTTCCAGACTTGACTGGACTCGGTTGAGGGCGGGATTGGCTTGAGTACCTACTCGTTCACTACGCCAGCGGGTCAGAATTTGTGGGGTTATCCCCAACTCTTGAGCGGTTGCTTTTAGAGATCCTTTTGCCAGTGAGAGCTCCACAGCCATCTTCTTGAATTCTTGGTCGTACTGTCTTAGCCCCCTGAATGGTTGGACAAAATTGTAAAAACAGTTTAGTCCTATTACATTCAGAAATCATGAGCAAAA
>NZ_JACWZY010000080.1 GCF_014699005.1 Spirosoma profusum | reverse complement strand
TGGCAATTTACCACCAAAGAGGCCCGAGTCAGGCTGCACAAGTTATACCCCACTACTTAGTCTTTAAGAAACACTAGTAATGTAAGACTATCCTCAATCATCCAAATCAATTGTATAAAAGCTTAAATGGCAGCTAATCTATCAAATATTGCATTCTCAAATAAGGCTCCTGTGTGAGACGAAGCAGTATTTATGTATCTGCTTCAGAATTGGGGCGTTTAAAGTGATGGTGAATCCGTAAATATTTAGGGATGTATGATCCCCATGTCACAAAACCGAAAACCGTTTTTTTTAACATGGGGGGTCAAGATGGACTAGTTACCACCCAGCCGTAACCGGCTAGTATTCCCCAGCACCAGACGACTGCCTGGCGAATAAATCACCCGCATGGCCTGTGCCTGATAAGAAGCGGGCAAACTCACTGCATGGTTCAGGGTCACTATATCGGTAAGCAACGGTACTCGCCCACAAGACCACATACTTGCATCACTCCAATCCCCATCCTTTACGCTGTACATGTTCGCGCAACCGGTAGGATTCACCACACTCAAGGGCAACACAGTGGAGATCGATCCACCACTTGCATCCGTAGCAGTCACCGTCACACTGTAGAAAGAGTTGGCTGTGGCCGATACACTGCCAGTAATCGTGCGAGGAGCCACAAAACTCAGACCTGATGGTAAACCCACTACTGATAAGCTCAGGCTGTTGGGTGTTTCAGCATCGGTGAAGGTGTTGGCCGGAATGGTATAACTAAATGCCTGACCAACCGTAGCTGACTGGGGCGGAATGGCATTTTTCACTCTCGGATTACCATTGACACAGAAAGCCAGCCAGTTGTAAGCAAAACTAGCTTCACCGGGTGTACCCTGCTGACGAGCTTTGAAGACAATCACCGGATTATCGGTGAACAGGTTCAATTGATAAGGCTCATTGATGGTGATCGTGGAAATCTCATTAACGACCGACAGGCTGATGGGTTGACTATTGGTGGCTTCAAAGCTGACGGTGAAGTTGATCCGTCGTTCATAATAGCTGATATGATTACAGTCCAGCATGGTTACCCCAGTGATGGCAAAGCTACGCGGGTGCACCGTCAGCGAAAAACTGGTACTGGCTGACAAACCACCGGGATCGGTAGCTACCACCGTCACGTTGAAGGGCGAGCCTACCGTGGTGGAAGGTGTACCCGTGATGGTATTGGGCGAAACGAAACTCAGACCGGCGGGTAGTCCACTAACAGCCAACGTGAGGCTGTTGGGCGTTTCGGCATCGGCGAACGTATTGGCCGGGATGGTGTAGCTGAAGGCATCCCCGATTGTCGCCGATTGGGGTGGAACGGCATTGGTTACCGTGGGCGCACAGTTCTGGTAAATCACGCTGGCGCTGGCCGTAGCCGTACAGCCATTAGCACCGGTGAGCGTCAACGAATAGGTATCAGCCACACTGACGGAGATACTGGACGTAGTGACACCAGTGCTCCAGCGATACGTACCACTGCCAACAGCGCTCAAACCGACCGTCGGCGTAGTGCAGCTCAACGTAGCACTGGCAGGCTGGATGCTCACCGAAGGTGGAGTTTGGTCCTCACTGACCAGGATGCTAGCCACCGATGTACAGCCGTTGGTGCCCGTCAACGTAACCGAACAGGTACTCGCCGACGTAACGCTAATGGCCTGGGTAGTGGCCTGGGTGTTCCAGTGATACATTCCGCTGCCCACCGCTGACAGACTCACCCCAGGATTGGCGCAGGTCAACGTAGCGCCGGTCGGCGTTCCGATGCTGGGATTGATAGATACTGAAGGAGGAGTTTGATCGACGCTCACATTGCTGGATGCCGTGCGGGAACAGCCATTGGCGCCCGTCAAGGTAACCGAATACGTATCAGCTGACGTAGCGCTAATGACCGACGTAGTAGCTCCCGTGTTCCAACGTAGTGTACCGTTACCGATTGCGCTCAAGCTCACGGCTGGAGTGGTACACGTTAAGGTCGCACTCAACGGACTCAACGTTAAGGAAGGCTGAGTTTGATCGGCACTCACGCTGGCGGATGCCGTACGCGAACAGCCATTGGTACTCGTCAACGTAACGGAATAGGTATCAGCTATGCTGACCGAGATGGTGGGCGTAGTGTCTCCCGTACTCCAGCGATATGTACCAGTACCTATCGCACTCAGGCTGGCGACCGGGTTAGCGCAGGTTAACGTAGTACCGGTCGGCGTTCCGATCGAAGAATTGATACTCACTGAAGGCGGAGCTTGATTGGCACTCACGCTGATCGAGGCCGTATTCGTGCAGCCATTGGTGCCCGTCAACGTAACGGAATAGGGCCCCGCCGACGTAACACTAATCGTGGGAGTAGTCGCTCCGGTAATCCAGCGGAAGTTCCCACTGCCAATCGCACTTAAACTCACCGAAGGACTACTACAGGTCAACGTAGCGGAAGCTGGCGTAATACTCACCGTCGGTGTGGTCTTACTCTCACTGAGGGTCAGCGAACGAGTGCTGGAGCAGCCACTGGTGGTGTTCACCGTCACGGAGTAGATGCCTCCCTCATTGACCAGCGCCGTGTTGCTGGTCGGGCTGGTGGTCACGATACCGGGCCCACTAAATTGGTACGTGGTGCCCGGAGCGGCTGGCGTAGCCGTGAGCGTAGCGGTAGGATTCGCGCAGGTTAGCATGGTGTTGCTGGCTACCAACGTAGCGGTGCCAGCAGGCGTCACAGTGATCTTAAAACTCACCGGTGTTCCCGAGCAACTCACCTGTCGGATAAAAGAACCATTATTAACGGCAAGGTTAAAGCCACTCGGGAAGGTGGCCGACGTAGCCACCGACAGAGTGGCTGCGTCAATGATACTCACCGTTTGTGAACCGGTATTGACGACATAGATTTTACGGCCATCGGGGCTCACCTGGATACCTACCGGATTAGCATCGACGCTCACAGTCGTTAAAATGGTATTGGTGGCCGTATTGATCACTCGCACATTACCGACGGTATAATTAGCTACATAAAGCCGACTGCCATCGGGGCTAATGGCTATCCCTTGAGGGCCACCCCCTGCGGCAATAGTGGCGGAGATGGTATTGGTGGTCGCATCGATCACACTTACGCGGTTGGAACCAAAGTTTGCTACATAGACCCGGCTCCCATCCGGACTCACGACCAATGCTCGAGGATTAGTCCCTACCCCAATGGTGGTCGAGATGGTATTGGTGGTCGCATCCAGCACACTGACCCTATTCGTATTATTATTGGCAATGTAGACCCGGCTCCCATCGGGACTAATAGCCACACCTAAAGCCCCATTGAATCCCGTGAGGGTGGTACTCAAGGTATTGGTGGCCGCATTAATTACGTCTACTCGAGAATTACCATCCGTGAGGTAAACCTTGCTGCCATCAGGACTTACCGCTATACCCACTGGTGAAAATGTGCCTGTATTGATCGTCGCCAAAACAGCGTTATTGGCCGGATTGATGACACTGACAGTGCGAGAATCATTATTGGTCACGTAGACCCGGCTGCCATCGGGACTGACCGCTGCATTTTGTGGATTTATCCCCACAGGTATGGTGGACAGAATAGCATTGGACACCGGGTCATACACCTGCACCGAACCAGGTTGACCAGAGGTTGTGTTTGATGCAGCCAGATAGAGTGAAGTTGCCACGGACTGGGGCGTGACGGTGATGAGAGCCGTCTGAGTCGTTGGTCCGCTATTGGTGGCTGTAAATGAACTGATCGTCCCCGTTCCGCTGGCCGCTAAACCAATAGCCGGATTGGAGTTGGTCCACGTATAGGTATTGGCGGTACCACTAAAGGTAATGGGCGCTACCGTCGAACCCGCACACACCGTCTGACTGTTGACCACATTGACCGAGGGAGCGGGTTCCTGACTAACCAGGATGCTAGCCACCGCTGTACAGCCATTGGTGCCCGTCAACGTAACCGAATAGGTACTCGCCGACGTAACGCTAATGGCTTGGGTAGTAGCCTGGGTGTTCCAGTGATACATTCCGCTGCCCACCGCTGACAGACTCACCCCAGGATTGGCGCAGGTCAACGTAGTACCAGCCGGGGTTCCGGTGCTGGGATTAATGCTGAGGGAGGGAGGGGCATTGACCGTCACACTCAATAGAGTGGTAGCGATGCGTGTGCCCCCGATGAAAGTTGATGTCACGGTAAAGGTCTGGAGTCCGCTCAGGGCTGCCCCCACACTGGCCGAGACCGCTGAGGTGCTGGTGGCTGAGAGGGTAATGCCCGGGGGAGCCGCCCAGGTGTAGGAATAGGGAGCCGTGCCGCCGGCAGCCGTTACCGACAAGGCCACCGTAGTACCCGCGCAAACCGGATTGGGACTGGCGGCTGCCGAAAGGGTAAACGGGCAGTTAATAAGCACTGATATAGAGTGGTCAAGAAGATTGGCGGCAGCCAGGTCCAGTTTACCATCGCTGTTAAAGTCTCCCACGGCCACATTATAAGGGGTAAGTTGCGTCGGAAAATTGCTAGGCCCTCCAAATTCCCCCGCGCCATTGCCCAGCAGCACCGAGACATTGTGACCGAAAGAATTGCCAGTGGCCAGATCCAGTTCACCATCGCCATTGAAATCTGCAACAACTATCGAATAGGGTCCAATTCCCGCTGGAAAATTGGTGGGGCTTCCGAAGCTGCCCGCCCCATTACCCAGCAGCACCGAGACATCGTCGCTGCCTTCATTGGCGATAGCCAGATCCAGTTTACTATCGCCGTTGAAGTCTCCTATACCCACACCAGCAGGACCATTGCCCGCCGGAAAGTTGGTGGGCCCACTGAAGCGCCCCGCGCCATCGCCCAGCAACACCGATACGTTGCGGCCGGTAAGATTGGCGACGACCAGATCCAGTTTACCATCGCCGTTGAGGTCTCCTACTGCTACCGAATAGGGTTCAGAGCCCGCCGAAAAATTAACAGTAGCCCCGAAGCTGCCCGCGCCATTGCCCAGCAGCACCGATACGTTGCCCACTCCATTGGCGGTGACCAGATCCAGTTTACCATCGGCGTTGAAGTCCCCAGTCGCCACCGAATGGGGATAATCGCCCACCGGGAAGTCGGTCTTGGCTCCGAATCCTCCCGTACCATTGCCCAACAGCAACGAAACGGTGAAGTCATCATCCCAATTGGCGGTGACCAGGTCCTGTTTACCATCGTTATTAAAATCACCCACCGCCACAGCACTAGGGGAATTACCCGTCGTAAATTTGGTAACAGCTCCAAATCCACCCATGCCATTGTTCAGTAGCACCGAGACGTAGTTGTTTCCATTGGCAGTGACCAGATCATGTTTACCATCGCCGTTGAAGTCCCCAATCGTCAACGAAAGAGGGCCTGAGTCCAACGCGAATGGAGAGCCTGACATATCCTGAAAACACTGGGCCCAGCTATTGGCCTGGTTCAGCACCCATAGCCCAACTACAAACAGGAAGCGAACAAGTAAATTTGTTTTCATACGTGAATTGGTAAAAAAGGGTAGATAACAACGTAACACCCGCCAGATGGTCCGTCGAGCTCCCGACCGACTGAGCATCAAACCGGTTCGATAAGGCTATTGGGTGGGGGGTTATGTCCCCCAAAAGTAGAGGGCGGGGTTGGCTGGAAACGATAAGAATTCGGCCAAATACCATAAAAATTCGGCCAAGAAGCCCCAGGAAACCCTAAATGGAAGCCAGCTAGCTATTGAAGGCCAGTAGGCTACCTAATCAGGATTGAGCGGCAAACTCGCGGGGACTAAGATGATAGAGGTCACGGAAACATTTACTGAAGTAGGCCGGGCTCTCGAAACCCACCTGGTAGGCCGTTTCACTCACCGAAACGCCTGACCGCAGAAGTTGAGCAGCCCGTTTCAGCCGGAAGTTACGTAGCAGATCGATGGCCGTCAGATCGGTCAGGGCTTTTACTTTGCGAAAAAGGTTGTTGCGGCTCATGCCCAGCTCTAGCGTGATCTGCTCGAGGCCAAACCCAGAGTCACTCAGGTTTGCTTCGAGTAAGGCGTATACGCGGGTCAGAAACGGGTCGGTGGGTTCGGAGGGCGGCTGGAACGAAGCCGGATTGGGATTACTCAGACTGGCCCGTACCCACTCCCGCTGCCGCTGTTTACTCACCAGTTGATTGCGCACCCGCAGTTGAAGTTCGGCTAGCTGAAAAGGCTTGGTCAGGTAATCATCGGCCCCCAGCGAGAGGCCCGCCAGCCGATTCTCGGACGAAGACTTGGCTGTCAGCAGGATGATGGGAATATGACTGCTGCGCAGGTCGGTTTTCAACTGAGAGCAGAGGGTAAAGCCGTCCATCAGGGGCATCATCACATCCGAGATGATTAGGTCCGGTAGATGCTCCAGGGCTTGTTCTAGCCCATCTCGTCCGTTGACGGCCCGTCGAATGCGGTAGTGCTGAGGCAGACTTTCGACAATAAACCGGGCCAGTTCATCATTATCTTCCACCACCAGCAAGCGGGCTTCGGCCGGTTTATCCGAGGATGACCAGGCATCGTCGTTAACTTCCGGGTTCGAAGTAGCAGCTCCGTCTGGTTCCGCTTCCGACGTATCAACCCGTCGATAGGGCAACTCGACCACGAACGTAGTGCCCTGGTTTAGCTGGCTCTCGACGGAAATTTGCCCCCCCTGCAACTGGACCAGTTCCTGAACCAGTGCCAGACCGATACCTGTACCCGACGTAGTGACCGTATCATTATCACTAACCGAACCGGTGCGCCGTGGTCCGGCCGTCAGCCCGGCGGCATCCCGGAGCGACGGTCGGAGTGTCGCATCACCAACCTGATAAAAGCGGTCGAAAATATGAGGAAGGTGCTGAGCCGGAATACCAAAGCCTGTATCGGCAACTGTTAATCGAATACGTCCCGATACATCCATCAACGATACGGTAATTGTGCCGACTTGGGTGAATTTTATGGCATTGGCCGCCAGATTATAGACAATACGTTCCAGCTTTTCGGCATCGAACCAATAGTCTCCGGTGACTTCGGAGTTAAACAGTAGGCTAAGCCCCTGAGCTGTTGCCTGGTCGGTTAAGGGGTTCAGCCAGTGCCGAATGAATTGGGTCAGATTCCCTCTCGACTCGTGGATGGGCATCATACTGGCTTCCAGCTTGGATAAGTCCAGCAGTTGATTGATCAATCCCAGCAGCTGATGGGCGTTCTGTTCAATGGTTTGCAGTCTTCGCTGGTTTTTAGGCCCCAAATCCTCGCTCGCCATCTGTTCAGTAGGGGTCAGAATGAGCGTTAGTGGTGTACGAAACTCGTGGGTGATGTTGGTGAAAAAATTGGTTTTAAGCGTAGCGACGGCCCGGAGTTGGTCGGCTTCCTGCTGTTGTAGTTGAACCGATTGCTGAAGTCGCAGCCGGTATAAGTAAGAACGTAGCAAACCCCAGGCGAGGCCTAAACCCAACAGCACATAGCAGATTATGGCCCACCAAGTGGCCCAGAGGGGTGGCTGGATAGTAATAGCCAGTTTACGCACATGCCGACTCCAGCGGCCTGAGGTATTAGCCGCATTGAGTATCATTACGTAATCACCCGGTGGTAGGTTGGTATAACCGGCTTCAGGCCGGGCTGTTTCCTTCCACGTCTCTTCCAGCCCATCCAATCGGTAGCGGTACCGGTTTTTGGCCGGTCGATTGAATTGTAAAGCAGCAAATTGAAGGGTCAGGTAATTCTGGTTATAAGCTAAACTCAGTTGATCCGTAGCCTGGATGGGTAAACGACCCAGCAGCGACCGTTTTGAGAACGTCTTACTGTCCACTACGTCGATATCCGGCCGATCCGGTTGAATAACCTGATTATTAAGTTGCAGCTCGGTCAGCTCAACAGCGGGTTCAAACCTATCCTGGCCAACTTGCCGAGGATCAAACCCGGTAATGCCTTCCAGTCCGCCCATCAGCAACCGATCATCAGGAAACTGAACGTAGTGATAACTGTTGAACTCGTCAGCAATGATACCGTCTTCATGGGTAAAGGTCTGGGTTGTAAACGTCCGGCGATCCATCCGGCATAAGCCTCTGTTTGTTCCTATCCACAGATAGCCGAAGCGGTCCGGTTTCACTGAATACACGACGTTGTTGGGTAGTCCATTGGCTTGGGTAAACCGACGGAAGCGCCCTGTTCGTTTATCGAACAGACACAGCCCATTGCCAAAGGTGCCGATCCACAGCCAGTTGCTATTGTCAGGATCGGCCGAGATGCAATACAACGAATTACTACTGAGCGAAGTGGAGTCCACCGGCTGGTTGATAAATTGCCGTGTCTTTCCTGTCTTGCGGTCGAGTCGCCACAGCCCCCTTGCCCGACTGGCTAGCCACAGGGCTTGATCATCAACCACCAGTTCGGTGACGGGATTCCGTTCGGTGACAGGACTAATAAAACTTTGGTTAGGCACCCGGTAAGCGAACTGGGTCCAGTGTCGGTTGGTCTCATCGAACCAAAAGGCTACCGAGTCATGTACCGCCCAGACACGTCCTTGGAGGTCGGTGGTCATTGGACAGGGAATATCACCCGGGAATTTCCAGTGAAAGGAAATAGGCAGCGGAAAGTGTTCGGTCTGACCCGTTTTGCGATCCAGTCGGTAGAGGTCCGAGCTACCCACGTTGAACCAGAAACGGCCCGCAGTATCGAAGGTCGACCGAAAATTATAGCTGCTCAAGCCGCTCAGCCTAGCCAGAACCGCCGAAGAAACGGGGAGCAGCCCCAACGAATCATTGGTAAGCAGATCCTGATAAAAGTTACGGCGGTATTTGTGCGTCTGAAAGGGAGGGGGCTGTAGATCGTAGGTACGAATTCCAGCCCCATCGGTGCCGACCCAGAGTACGTTGGTCTGATCGATGAATAAACTTCTACAGTCCTCATTGCGCTGATACCAGCGGGTAGCGATCTGGACACCCTCCTGCTCGGTAAAGCGAAACAGAATATTGTTCTGGTCGAAATAAACTGTTCCCTGCTGGTCAATGGCCGAATGGACCTCTAGCCATTCGCTTCCCTGAGCTGGCAACCGGTAGGAGCGTAGTTGGCCGGTGCGTGGCTGTAGCAGGGTTAGGTAGTGCCGGGAGAAGAGCATGAGCTCGCCGGTCGGTCGGAGACGTACGGCAGCTAAGGAATCCTGGGGTAGTGAATTGGGATTACCTGGCTGGTGACGCAAGTGGCTAAAACTGAGGCTAGCTTCCTCAAATCGATCCAGTCCGTTAGCCGTAGCCAGCCAAATCGTCCCATCCGCTCCTTCTACCGCATCGTACACCCCATCGCTGCTGATCGATGCGGCTTGGTGGGGTAGGTGATGAAACCAGTGCCCCTGTTTTTTGTTGATATCCCAGCAAATGATGCCATGGCCAAGAATCATCAGCCAAAGTCGATTCTTTCGGTCGATGCGAAAAATATATGTATTACCGGGTTTTACCAATCGGCGAAAGGCGGCCTGCCGGGAGAAATTGATAAAGGTTTCAGTCCGAGGGTCGAAAATGTCGATATCCCCCCGCTCGGAAACGATCCAGATCCGCCCCTGGCGATCCAGTTTGATTTGATTGATGCCGGCAAAGGAGAGCGAGGGTCGTCCGTCGGGGTCGGGTTGAAAGACTTTGAATCGATAGCCATCGTAGCGGCAGAGACCATCGCGGGTGGCGACCCAGATAAACCCCTGTTTATCCTGCAGAATGCTTTGAACAACAGCCTGGGGCAGCCCCTGCCGATCGGTGATAAATTCGGGTTGGGGAAAACGAACCGACTGCGCTCCAAGCCAGCCTGATGGGACCAGCAGGCACATCAAACAAACCAGAACGCGTATGATCGACGGTATGTATAAGTTCATACCAGATTGAGGTGATCAGCCTACTTCCTTTTCGCGGAAGTGTAGCCAATAAGTATCCCCCGTTTAGTTACTGATTAAGGAAAGGCTGTGACAAATCTAACTTTATTGCGCTAAAATTGGCCTTCCTGGCCTCAAAAAATAGGCTTGGTTTAGACATCCGTGGTCTGTGCACGCGCCTACTCTCCATATATATTTCCAGAGACTTTATCCGCTGCGTCCCTCGACGTTTCCACCTAGACTTGCTTCAGTAGCTTCCTGGTTTCCATTTAGGGTTTCCTGGGGATGTCTTGGCCGATTTTTTATGGTATTTGGCCGAATTCTTATCGTTTCCAGCCAACCCACCCCCCTACTTTTGGGCTGACTTTTGTGTACGTCGTCAAGTAAAAGTGGACAGATGCGGGTGAAAAGAGAAGAGATGGTTTAGTGTACGTCGTCAAATGAAAGTGGACAAAAGGGGTGAAAATGAGAAGAGACAATTCAGTAAATTGTTTCACTCAAAT
>NZ_JACWZY010000007.1 GCF_014699005.1 Spirosoma profusum | reverse complement strand
TTTGTCATGCTGACGAAGCCGGGCCGCCGGAGCGGAAGCATCTTAAAATTTCCTTATTCTCAGGCTTGGAAACGCTAAGATGCTTCCGCTCCGGCGGCCCGGCTTCGTCAGCATGACAAAAAGGCTCGGTTTCATTGTGTTTTGGGAAGCTCATAAATCATAGTCACAAAAAATTAATCCCGCAATGCTAAAATCTCATTTTAGCATTGCGGGATTAACGTGAACCGGAATTAGGTTTAGTTTTCAGTGAGTTGAGTAAACCACGTTATATTGTTAAACTTCGCTGCAGTGGTTACCAGGCACTACGCGGCCACGACTAATCCCAGATTCACGTTAATGATATATTCATAGAGTGGAGTGGTTGATTCTTGCTACTCTCCTTTTACACTGACACTTATCCATTTATCGACGTACTACGTACTCCACGCAATCCGATTTTTGGATTCTTATGGCGATACGTATTGAACAGTTCTTTCGATGTGTAAATCGGTGCCTGATCAGTGGCGGGGCCGGGTAGGAAAATAAGCTCGATGTTACGTTGCCTTGCCGAAATCCCAAAGTTCTTAATGGCCAGCACTACGTCGTTATCAATGAAGGAAGAGTTGCTTCCGTCGATCTCCAGAATCGAATTGTCGGGAACGCTTTTCAGCAGTTTCACCAGTTTCGCCTTACTCAAAAATGATACATGGTCGCCCAGGCTCACGTGAATGCGCTTGATGTCGCTTTCCCACTCGGTGCGAACGTAGTGCGTGTTGCGGTAGTGATCACGCAGAATGAAGAAAACACCCGTTACCAGGCCGATTCCAATTCCCGTCAGCAGGTCGGTCATCACCACGGCCAGAACCGTCACCACAAAGGGAATAAATCGGGCCGGACCTTCGGAAAACGTGGTTTTGAACACGTCGATACGTGCCAGCTTGTACCCCGTTACGAGAAGGATTGACGCCAGGCTCGCCCATGGCATTTTGTTCAGCAATGTAGGCAACGTAATGACACACACCAGCAACAACGTACCGTGAAGAAGCGCGGCCCTTTTGGTACGTGCGCCCGCGTTGATACTCACCGAACTCCGCACAATCACCGACGTCAGCGGAATCCCACCGATCAAACCACTTACCAGGTTACCAACGCCCTGCGCTTTCAATTCGTGATTGGCAGGTGTTTTCCGTTTCAGTGGGTCGAGTTCGTCCGATGCTTCAATGGCTAACAACGCTTCCAAGCTGGCTACCAGGGCGATAGATACGGCCGACGTATACACCAGTGGGTTGCTCCACTGCGAAAAATCAGGAAAAGTAAACAACTGGAAGAAAGCCGATACGTTCTCAGGAACCGGCAACTGCACCAGGTGATTTCCGGACAGTGCACGCTCAGGTAGCAAGAGTTTCACCAGTTCGTTGATGCAGATGCCCAGCACAACCACAACCAATGCAGCCGGTACGTTCTTTGTAAAAGAAATCTTCTTAAACGCAGGGCGCTCCCAGACGTAAAATATCCCCAGCGATAGCAACGTAATCACGACGGCTACCAGACTAAATTGACTCATTGCCATACGTAATTGTTCGCTCAGGTTGAAACCGTCGGGTTGAAAGAGCGCGAGTCCTTCTGCTGCATCGGCATCGTAGCCGACCAGGTGAGGTAATTGCTTTATAATCAGCATAACACCAATACCCGCCAGCATTCCTTTGATCACCGATGATGGGAAGAAATTGCTGATGGTACCAGCGCGGGCAAAACCCAGTCCAATTTGAATGAGACCGGCAATACAGGTAGCCAATAGAAAAGCCGGAAATGAGCCCAGCGCCTGAATCGCCCCTAACGTAACGACAATAAGGCCCGCTTCTGGCCCAGAAATACTCAGTGCTGATCGGCTGACAAGTCCAACTACCAGACCACCCACAATACCAGCAATTATACCCGCAAACAAAGGAGCTCCGGAAGCCAGCGCAATACCCAGACACAAGGGAACGGCTACCAGAAACGAGATGGCGCCACCCCGAAAATCGCCCGTGAGACTACTTGTGTCAACCGGTTTAGAATCGTTCATTTTTGTTTCCATATCAAAAGGAAGTTGTATTCGTTGAGTAAGAGATTTATGTATGAGATATGATGGATGTTGGATGATTGCTTAACATACATCATATCTCCTACATTTATTAGTGCCTGCT
This sequence comes from Spirosoma profusum, assembly GCF_014699005.1. GTDB lineage: Bacteria > Bacteroidota > Bacteroidia > Cytophagales > Spirosomataceae > Spirosoma > Spirosoma profusum. The sequence continues at coordinate 318,136 of NZ_JACWZY010000007.1, read as the reverse complement.
ACAAACGCCTTTAGAGCCTTACAGGCTTAATCAGACTGCTTATAGCAGGGCTTTATGTGTTCGAAATATTATAATTCATTTTGGGCAGACTCTTGCCGAGCCACCGACGAATGACGCGTCGAAACCTTGTCGCCAGATGTCGATTTGATTTCCTGTAGGCGCTGCTCCAGCCGAACCGTTTCCTTATACAGTGAGTCGGCACGCTGGCTTTCCAGCTTATACTGCGTTTGGTACTCGGTTTTGGCCAGACGGGTCTGGCGATTATCGAAATACAGATTAAAAGCGATACAGCCAAATACAAAGCCCCAGATTGTCAGCCAGTTTACATACGTACTGGTTTTACCATGTTTAGTCGTTTCGATATTCATAGTTCAAAAACAGTTGAGAGTGATGCACGTCGCGTTTATAGGCAACAAAGTTCCGAAACGCAACCACAGCGTTAATTAGGCTCCCGTTAGAAGTTAATGAGAGGATAATTAGAAGTTGATTAGAAATCGATTAGAACGACTGGGGAAGCCGTACGGTGAACGTAGTACCTTTGTTTAGCGCAGAAACGACACTAATCTGGCCGTGGTGCAGTTGGACAATACGATACGTTAGGGGTAATCCTACGCCGTGCCCCTGAATCCGTTTGACGTTCTGTGCCCGGAAAAAAGGTTCGTAAATGCTTTTAATATCACCCTGAGCAATGCCAATGCCTTCGTCTTCAAACTGAATGGTAACCCACTTAGTATCAGCCCCGAGCGTTACGTTCACCTTCTTATTGTCAGAGAATTTACAGCCATTTTCCATCAGGTTAAAAAAGGCCGAATAAAGCAGCGATTTATTACCTGCTACGTTCAGGGATGGGTGAACCGTTTCCATTTCCCCCTCGAACGCGAAAATAACCTTATACTCATTCTGGTGATTCATAAGCATCTGAGCCGCCTGATAGATCACTTCATCAATAGCTACTTCACTGAATTTCAACGGAGTAGCTTCCAGACTCACTTGCGTCAGATTGAGCAGATTATTGGTCAGCTTGTTCATTCGCTGAATCACATCCAGAGCGGCTTTCCACTTGGCTTCATGCTCTTCTACGGTACGTCGTTTCAGGAGAGTTACTTCAATTTGTCCTGTAATGATGGTCAGTGGCGTACGTAGTTCGTGGGAGGCATTCGCCACGAAATTTCGCTGTACTTCAAAGGCTTCCTGCACCCGGTCGAGCATCAGATTAAACGTACGAGCCAGTTGGGCGATTTCGTCATGGTCGTTCCCGGCGGTTACACGTTGGTTCAGATTCGAGGCCGTAATCAGGTCAACTTCACGTATCACATTCGAAATCGGACGTAGCGACCGGCCTGCATAAGCCCAGCCTACGAGACCCACCAGCACCAGGCTACACACCAGCCCACCCACCATGATAGTACCCAGATGCCCGATTTCTTCAATGCCATACTGATCGTAAGCCGACGCCACCAATACGTACTCCTGCTTTTTGTGTGGGTAAATAAACCCCACGATCTCAACCTTATTTTGCCGCAGAAAAACCTCTTTCTTCTCGCGAATACGTATCAGTACGTCGGGTTTGACGATAGCTTTGGCCTGAGTCGAATACACCATTCGGCCCTGCTGATCATAAATATTGATCTGTTCTCTAGGTAGCGCAGTCAGGTTATTTCGCTCAATGACACGTAGTAGCCGCGTATCGATTTCTTCTTCATCCAGAAATAGTCGGGCAATGGTTTTCGCCTTGTCACTCAGTCGAAGATAGAAATCACGCTGGCGGAAATACTCGGCGGTGGCATACACCACAAACGAAAACAGCACCAGAATGGCGGCCACTACGCCTACAAACGTGAACGACAGTCGGGTACGTATTCTCATAAATTATTGTTCAGATTCCTGCATGATGTAGCCGATGCCGCTGATGGTATGAATGAGTTTGGGCGAAAAATCTTTGTCAATTTTTCGGCGCAGGTAATTCACGTACACATCCACTACGTTGGTCCCCGTATCAAAATTGAGGTCCCAGACATGTTCCATGATTTCGTTACGTGTCAGAGCCCGGTCCTGATTTTTCATAAAAAACTCAAGCAGGGCGAGTTCACGCGCGGTCAGGGTAATTTTCTGATTACCACGCTTTACAGCTTTGCTTTGCTGGTTAAATTCGAGGTCGGCAATTTTAAGAATGGCAGCTTCAGTCACTACGTGTCCATTACGTCGGTTGAGCGCCCGCAGCCGTGCTACCAGCTCGCGAAACTCGAACGGTTTCACCAGATAATCGTCGGCACCCGCGTCGAAACCTTCTAGTTTATTGTCGGTGCTGCCAAAGGCGGTCAGCATCAGGATGGACAGCGTTTCGTATTTGGTACGTATCATCCGGCACAGATCGAAGCCACTGATAACCGGCAGATTTACATCCAGAATAACTGTATCGTACTCATGCTGACCAAGTTGCTGATGGGCTTCCATCGCATTACCCGCTATGTCGACCGTAAAATCGTATTCCTCAAGCCCACTTTTGATCAGCGAAGCCACCTCCCATTCATCCTCAACAAGTAAAATTCGCATAGTGAAGCCGATAGCGATTGGTAGGCAAGCACTGTTACGTGCCAAACACCAAAGATAAACGGAGAAGTTATAATGTTGTAGAGTTGCAAAGTTATAGGGTTGTTGAGTTATAAAGTTGCGCCGAGCCGCCGTTGCGGTTCTCCGCCAAGACTGGCGTAACTCTACAGCCTTACAACTCTATACCTTTACAGCTTCTCACTCCTCCTGTGTTACAACCCTTTATTTTCAGCAAAACGGCAATCCTGTAAAAAAGAATCGTCGGTTAGGGTGCGCAAAAAGGCCACGATGTCGGCCTGCTCTGTCGGCGTGAGCGAAATGCCGAGAATACCCGTTTCGCGATCTCTTTTCAGGAGGTGATCCAGTGTTTCGCCGTGCTCAACACCGGTATAATGCGCCACGACTTCTTCCAACGTAGTAAATCGACCGTCGTGCATGTAGGGAGCCGTTACTGCTACGTTGCGCAGGGTCGGCACTTTAAATTTGTAGCGATCTTCGTTATTCAACGTAATGCCGTATTGGCCCGGATCGTCGTTCACGGTACTGGCCAGGCCATTATTCCGAAACGAGAAATCGGTGAACAGAGGCTCCGGATGACAACCGCTGCATTTTCGTTCCACCAATATCCATCCCGCCCGCTCGCTCGGTGTGAACGTAGCGCCCTGGTGACGTACCGCTCGATCATAACGCGAATTGGCCGAAACCATCGTGAGCATGAACTGCGAAAGTGCTTTCAAAAACCGCTCGTCAGTAATGTCGGGACTACCAAATGCCTTCGTAAACAGAACTGGATACTGGCGTTTTTTGCGGAGTTTCTCCAGAATATTTGGCAGCGACTCGTTCATTTCGGCTTCGTTCTGAATGGGCACCATCGGGAATAAATCGAGATCGTGAACGCCACCATCCCACCCAAAATGACTCGACCAGGCCAGGTTTACCAGGGGCATTGCATTCCGTCTGGTCGTCAAATCGTTGATGCCACGGCTCAACGCCTGGCCAGATTGCGTAAAACCCGCTGCCTGCTGGTGGCAACTGCCGCAACTGATGGTATTGTCTTTTGAAAGAAGAGCGTCGTAAAACAGGGTTCTGCCTAACTCGATGCCCGCTTCGGTCAGCGGATTTTTTTCAAATGGATAAACAGGAGCCGGGAAATGAGGTGGCACGTCGAAAAGGAGCGCCTTCTGATGGGCTGAGGAGAAAAATGCCATTACCAGCAACGCAACCGACGTAACGAGTACCGTAATTTTCAACTTCATGATTTACAACAATCAATACCAAACCAGAAGAACGCATTTCATTGGCCGAAATGTCTTCAAAGAGTCTGTTAAATTACTAAAAGGTCTCGATCCGACGTACCACTATAACTGGTTTCTGATTTTCCGGAACCTGTTCGTAGGTAATCAGGACGCCTTTTTTCGTCGCGATGACAGTCGGTACGTAGCGTTCAGTACTTATTGTTTCGTTTGGTTGGTGTATTTAACCATCTGCGCATAATTATCGGCAATAGTGGTTGAATAGTTCTCAAACATCACCGACGAATGCTGGGCAATACTCAGAGTTGTGTTTCCATTAAAAACCTTTAAAACATCAGTTGTCAGATTGATTTTTGGGGTGGACGTAGCCGTAACACTAGCCACATCACCGCCAAACGGTACGGTTATCGTGCGAAGGTTATTAATGGTTTTCTTCCCATTATAGCCTCCTCCAAAACCACCAATATGATAAAAGAACTGGTTATTCTGAGCCGACGGTACTGCACTTGATGTACCTTCCAGTTTGAGAAAAATGTAGCCCGAATTCCAGTCCCAGTACATAGCATCGTGTGTACCCAGGCCGGGATCAAGAACGCCCGTTCGCTGGCCAATGTCAGCCAGCGAACGTAAACTATCTACGCCAATCAAAAACGAGACGCTTTTATAATCGCCTGCTGGAAGATTAGCTAACGTAAACGTTTGTGATTCAGGTTTATCTTCCTGTATCAAAAAGTAGCTGTTATTCTGCGGTACTACGTATTCCGTTCCATCCGTTCGTTTAAGCCGGAAATTACTAACGTAGTAGTTGAATTTGCTGACTGTAAACGACTCCCCAACCGCATTCTGATAGGTACTTGTGCCTAATTTGAGTTCTTGATTTCCTGCTACATTATCGAAACGTAACGTAATGAAACCCGTTTCGACAGTACCAACGTTATTCTGGCAAGCCTGAAAAAATGCTCCCAGCAAACTGCTCACGAGCAGTAGTAAAAAAATAGACTGGCGCATAACGAGATTAGAATAAAAAGGTGATATGCGTAGTCAGTTGCGCGTTCGCCTGTAGTTCGCCTTCAGACAGAAACTGTGACACTGGCTTCCGATAGCTGACTCCCAGATTTAACTTGTTCAGATACAGCTCAGCCCCCAGATTCAGATACGTAGCATAACCACCCGTTTGCTTATTTACCTCGCCAGATCGAATGTCATGACCGGCCTGTTCCACAAATACGCCCGCGTTTGGCATGATGGATTTACTTCCCATACTGGCCAGATAGAAAACGGAGGCTGACGTATTAAGCCGGTTTCCAAAGCGATAACCATTGGGATTCGTCGACGTAACCCGGTACGATACATCGGCATTCATGCCCCAGTTTTTGTATCGCGCCGTATAAATCAGGTTGCCAATCCAATCGGTGCTACCCGTACCCAACTGAAAATTTGGATTCGCGACATCTGACAGACTGTTTTCATCATATCGATACCGGCCCGTTGGTAATTTAACCCCGCCACCAACCAGCAAACTATGGTTAACCGTATGCACGACCGAGTCATCCATAAACGTGTTTATCAGGTTATAATGTGCCAGCGCCGTTACGTCGCTCAAGCCACGTAGCGGAATGGTTTCACCTGTTTTGAGGATGGTTTGCCGGCTGAATTGATACGGCACAAAAGCCATTACCTGTAGCCGCTTAGCCGGGTAAAACCGCCCCCAGAGTTCAGCCGTTCGAAACTGTTCGTGGCTGCTCAGGTTCAGGCTGTTCAGGTGCGAATGGTAGGAATTGTACCGATAGCGCACGCCCATAAATCCCCGGTGGCCCTGAGGCAGAATCCCAAAGAAAGACCCCCCGTTGCTGCATCCGCACAAATCGCAGGCCTGTACAGGAATGGTCAGCAACAGAAAAAAGTAGAATAAATGATAAGTTTTCATAAGCTATGTGCTGGCAGATTATGGTTCAACAAAGCGGGTATCACGTAGAAACTGGTCATCGGTCAGGGTTTTCAGAAAGGCGATAATTTGCCGTTTCTCAGCTGCCGTCATCTCGACGCCCAACTTTCCATTTTTTTGTAGTAACGTATCGAGCGTTTCGGTAAACTGCACATTTTCAGCGTAATGGTTCAGTACAGCTTCAATCGAATAAAATCGACCATCGTGCATGTAAGGCAATGTTTTTTCGACATTTCGCAGACTCGGCACCTTAAATTTATAGCGGTCTTCACGGCGTTCGGTCACCTGAGCACGACCTAAATCATTTACAGGCGAAATCGACAACCCATTGCTCCGAAAGCTATTATCGGTGAATAATTCACCAGCGTGACATCCGGAACACTTCGCCCGAAATAGGGTTAAGCCAGTCTGTTCATCGTCGGTAAGTGTACCACCCGGCTCTTTCCGCACCCATTTATCATAGCGCGAATTTCCCGACACCAGCGTCAGCATGAATTGCGACAGCGCCTGCAAAAAGCGCGGGCCGTTGATTTCATCAGTGCCGAAAGCGTCCTTGAACATGGCTGGGTATTTAGCGCTCTTCCGCAGTTTATTGATCACGTTGGTCGATTTTTCGTCCATCTCAACCGGATTTTCAATGGGTACGATCGGCACCAGATCGAGATCGTGTACACCGCCATCCCAGAAAAACGTTGACTGCCAGGCCATATTCTGGATTGGCATCGAATTACGAGTACCCACCTGATTATCAATCCCATGACTTACGTCGTGCTGATGGTGGGTAAACGCATACGCCTGATTATGGCACTCGGCACAGGCAATAGACCCATCGCGCGAAAGCGTAGCATCAAAGAATAACGCACGGCCCAACCGCATACCAGCCGCTGTTGGACGGTTCCTATCCAGCGCATAAACCGGCTCCGGGAAATTGGCTGGTTTCTGAAATATCTGTTCTTCAGGCTGTGCGTCTGGTTCCGCTTTTTGGCAGCCCATAAGTACCGTACACAGCCCTGTCAGCCAAAAAATCAGTCGCATAACGTAGCTAGCTCTCAAACCCAGAAGCCCGAGGGCCCTATGGGCCAGGTTTTTATTGCTTATTGTTATGCACATGATCGACCTGAAACATGGTCTTGTAGTTCTCCGCCACAGGTGTAGCCACCGCCGGACTGTGCACACTATTTGTAGTAGCCAGACTCAATTTATTGGGGCCATCAAAAATTTTCAGCGCGTCGACAAACAAATGTACTTCGGGTGCAATATTGGCCCGTACGGTCGCTTTAGTCGTTAGAGGTACGGTAATCGTGCGAAGATTATTCACCGTTTTGGCAGAACCGTTCCAGCCACCCCCATAACCGCCAACATGGATGGCAAAATTCTGATTGGCATTCACCGTTTTGGGAACAGCAACCGATGTACCTTCAATTTTCAGGAAGATGTAGCCAGAATTCCATGACCAGTACATGCCATCGTCGCCATAACTGGTTGGGTCAAGTACGCCGGTACGTTCTGTAACGGGCGACACGCTTTTAAGGCTATCGACGCCAATCATAAAGCTCATTTCGGTGTAGTTGCCGGATGGTACGTCTTTTAACGTGATCAGCTTTGATTTAGCATCGGTCTGCTTCACCAGAAAGTATTGATTTGGAAACTTTTGAACCGTTCCATTTTCATTCTTGAGTGAGATATTACTCACGAAATAATTCAGGGCGGTGAGCGAAAAGGATTCGCCAGATGCATTTTTATAGGGTGTTGTTCCCAGGATCAGTTTTTGATCTCCCACACGATTTTCAAACTCAACAGTCACCGAGTTTTTTGTATCAGGATCAATTACATCCTCCTCGGTTTTTTTACACGAAACGAACGTAGCACTGGTTACCAAAGCCAGCAGGAAGATTCGAACGACAGAATTAGTTATCATGCTAAATAGAAGATTTTGACATAGGGCACAAAACATACACAGTCGACATAGCAGCGTTCATAGCCAGATTCACAGCCAGTTAACCTGTATAAGAATTGCCCGGAAATGAGTTAAAGGAAATAATAAAGAATGACAGAGTTCACGCCGATCTATTGTCGACGAACGTCATAAATGCCCAAAATGGCCTGTAGAAAAATTGACTAGGAATGAGTGATCGGTGGCTGAAAAACAGCGGAGCGTAAAACCAGATAAGGCTTGAGCAGGTAGCTAAAAGTAGTCTTTTCCCGATCGGTAATAGACGTAGCAGTAAACGTAAAGCCTAAAAAATCAGTACAGAATAATTGTACAACCGGGCTATTCTGCACGCGCTGAGTGGTTTCCTTATCCTGTTTTTCCTGCTGGGCTTTCAGGCGTTTGGCCAGGTAACATTGTCCATTGCAATGTAAATCAGGCCGGTTGCGATTCTGGCAGAGTACACGGGCAATGTAATCCCGATTGGCATGATAATACGCAATCGTTCCCCACTGGCTCACCGTTGGCAGCAACGTAGCAATAAGAAGAACGTAGAGAATTGCATTTTTCATGACCCGACAAAGGTATATCAAAATAACTATCGTTCGTTCAAACAACGTATTAATTCACGATCAATGATTTACTACTAATCTCCAGCTATTTATTATATAACTATGATCCTGTTTAAACTTTTGAAATAATCCCAAAATGAGTGTTTTTGTCATGCTGAGGAACGAATCGGACCGCCGAAGCGGCATCTTAACGGTTCTTCACTCTCAGGTTTGGAACCATTAAGATGCCGCTTCGGCGGTCCGATTCGTTCCTCAGCATGACAAAAACGGCTCACATAAAAGTTTAAACAGCTCCCATTATTTCCAGAGCAAAAACTGAGCCGTTATAACGTAGCGATTTCAAAACTTTGCAACTACGTTGCAGGGACGTATATTTACCCCAAACACCTTCACTTATGCGCTACGTTATTTTTTCCGTCCTGTTGTGTGGTCTGGCGGCTTGTTCAGGGAAATCAGATACTGACAAAGTTGTTCTGGAGGAAGCGGCCCGTTATCATAACGAAGCCACGGAAGTTCAGGAGCAACTGGAGCCGATGATCGACCGGATTGATTCGGTTAAAACACGCCTTGCCCTCAAAACTACGCCCGAAGCGAAAGCAATCACGCAATCGCTCGACAGTCTGAAAACGGCTTTTGAAACCTGGGAAGAAAATCTAGTGGAGGTTCCCGGTATGAAGCACGAACACCACGAACACGGCGAAGGGGAACATCACCACCATCATCACCACAACAATAACGACACGAAAGATATGCCTGCCGACCAGCTGCGCGACCTTCAGCGTGAATTTCTGGCCAACATCAAACTCATGCAGCAACAGACGCAGCAGGCCATGGATCGGGCAAAAGGGTTACTGTAAATGCTACGTTGATTCAGAACGCTTCTTCAATCAACTCTTTGTTAATAACCACTGCAGCCTTCAGACCATTGGTTCCGGCAACCATCACCTGCCGCATCATTGTATGTGTATCGCCAGCGGCAAAAACGCCCGGTACGCTGGTATGACCAAACCCATCGACCTGCACAAAGCCCATGTCATCGTGTAGACAACCTAGCTGCTGAGCAATCGGCGATGCCTGTCGAACAACTGCACGAACAAACAAAGCCGCCAATGGATATTGGGTTTGGTCGGCCAATAACAGGCTGCTTAGCTGGCCGTTCTGATGAATAACAGCCGAAAGCGGTGTTTGAATGATACTGATTTCATGTCGACATAGCGCGCTTGTCTGTTCTGCCGACAGGATAGATGGCCCGTTTGTAAACAGCGTGAGTTGTGGACTCCAGTGATGAATCAATCGACTGAATTCAAAACCTTCATCACCATTCGCAAGTACTCCGAGCGCCTGTCCATGTACTTCATACCCATGACAGTATGGACAATGCAAGGCGGATATTCCCCAGCATTCAGCCATCCCAGGAATTGGTAGTAATTCATCGTTGAGACCAGTAGCCAGCAACAATCGACTAGCCGAATAAGAGTCACCTGTCTCGGTTGATACCACAAAACCAGTATTGTGTTTAGCCACCGTCGTAACCGTTGCTTCGATAAATTGTACCGTCGGGTAAGCCAGCGCCTGCTCGCGGGCAATCGCGGTTAGTTCGGCGGGCGTAGTACCGTCACGAGTCAGAAAACTATGCGAATGAGGTGTCTGACGATTAGCCGGTTTCCCATTATCCACTACCAATACCCGACGTAGCGACCTACCTAATACCAATGCCGCACTCAAACCGGCATAACTGCCACCAATTATAATAACCTCAAAATCAGAGCGTAATGTAGCCATGCTTTTTGTGTATGATGTAGGATATATGAACTCCTGCCGACTGTTATCAGGGCAAGTAGTACGGCAAAATTACGGCAATTTTTCATTTTTGCAACGTTGTTGCAAAAATGAAAAGCAAAAAAAATAGGAGACTACCTGTCAGCAAGTACAAGCGAACGTATCGATTAATAAAGTCTGGGTTTTGCTATCTCGGCCTAGTTAACAAGCTGAATATGTTCAGTCTGAAGCACTTGCAGACACTCAGCGCATAAACATTCCTGATACGACGAACTCACAAACTGCCGCTGTGCTTCTGTTAGTCGAATGGCCTGACATTGGCACAGGTTAATGCTCCCTACCCGGCACTCAAACGAGCGACCACAGCGGGGGCAGGATGTGTTTTCAGGCTTAGGGATTACGTTCATCCAGTGATATTTTCTGCTCGAAAGCGATAAAATTAATAAGCTGTTTCTGGCGATTAAAAATAGGCTTGATCCTAACCTGGCACAAGTACGTTGTCTGATCTTTGCGATAGTTCAGGAGTTGTTCACGCACTGACTTTTGCTGCTTTAATGCGTCCCGAATCCGCTGACGTACCTTTGGACTGGTCAGTTCGCCCTGTAGCATCGCTGGTCGCTTACCCAGTACTTCATGCCGTCCATAGCCCGTCATTTCCTCGAATCGGGCGTTAACGTACTGAATGGTCTGATTGAGATCGGTAACCACAACCGCCCAGATGTCTTTTTCGATCTCATCCCGAACCGACTTGGTCATAGCCCATTCCTGGGTTTTAATCAGAGCCATTAAATTTGCTTTATCCGCAGACAGAACTGGCTTTTGCCAGAACTCCCAACCCGCCAGCAGTGGAGTCACAACAGAAGGTGGTTTCTGTTTAGCAAGTTGTTTGTCGTAGGGGCCACAGAAATTCATAATTGCAAAGATACATCCTTCCAACTAGGTTATCAGAAGGCTTAGTCATCAGTCTATATAAATCCAATAACTAATTTGCGAACGTTTCGGGCAGTTTATTATGTTATTTTTTATACTGTATAGTTTAGCCCACGTCGTTTTCTCAATCCAGTTTCTTTACAGTCAACCCGATAAATTTGAACCACTGATTACCATCCCGGCTAAAATCCCCGGTTTCGTACCACGTCTTTTTTACCGGGTCGAGTATAATGACGTAGCGGGTTTTACCAGCGCCGTTTGGTGCGTCGAAGCCCCATTCGAATTTATTATCGGCCACTACGTTGAAATAGGCGTCGGTTGTAAAACCTTCTTTTACGTACGACCTGAACTTGAAATTTTTCGCCACCAGATCATATTACTACGTTGAATCTGGATAATTCCCTGAAAATCACACCGTCCAGTAAGTTAATCGCTTTTTGACTACCTGTTGCATTCGTCCAATTTCTACTTTTGGTGCATGCGTCTGGTCATCTCTCTTTTTTCGGTCTGGCTCTTGCTCCTGTCAGGATTACCCTGTCCGGATGCAGAATGCCATGCGCACGAGAACAGGGCAGCCGCTACGTCCCCGTCGCATCCCGCCGACGACCATGATCATGGGCACAAAGCGCCGTGCAGCCCTTTCTGTCATTGCGCTACGTGTCTGGGCTTTTCAACGCCACAACCGTTTCGGTACTACGTTCCTATTGAACTACCCGAATCCAGTCCTGCTCGGCAGGTTTTTACGTACCTCTCCCCTAGCCATGCCGACGTAACGTCTGGTATCTGGCAGCCACCCAAACTTCGGACCTGACACCTATTTGTATTCAGGATTGAGATGTAGTATGCTTTCCAACGAAGCGTATGCTTTTTGCGCGTATACGGCATCTATTCATCACTTACTTGTTCAGATTCGATTATGCTAGATCGTATCATCCGGTTTTCCATTCAGAATAAATTACTGATTGGGCTGTTTACGCTGGCGTTACTGGTGTGGGGCGGTTACTCGCTCACGCGCCTGCCCATCGACGCCCTGCCCGACATCACCAATAATCAGGTACAGGTAATTTCTCAAAGCCCCTCATTGTCAGCCTCCGACGTAGAGCGGCTCATTAGTTTTCCCATCGAACAAACTATGGCTACGTTGTCCGACTTAGTCGAGGTACGTTCCATTTCGCGTTTCGGCCTTTCCGTCGTAACGATTGTTTTCGACGACGATGTGGATGTGTATTTCGCACGGCAGCAGGTGTTCGAACGCCTTCAGCAGGCCCGCTCACAAATACCCACCAACGCCGGTACGCCCGAACTGGCACCCGTCACAACGGGGCTTGGCGAAATCTACCAATACGTTATTCAGGCAAAACCCGGCTTCGAAAAACAGTATTCGCCGATGGAGCTGCGTTCCATTCAGGACTGGATTGTCCGGCGGCAGTTGCTGGGTACCAAGGGGGTAGCCGACGTTAGCAGTTTCGGTGGTTTTTTGAAACAGTATGAAGTCGCCGTTGATCCGTATCGACTCAGGGCGTCGGGCGTAACGATGGATGAACTCTACGCGGCTCTTGAAGCTAATAACCAGAATACCGGCGGTTCCTACATCGACCGACGCCCCAATGCCTATTTCATTCGCTCCGAAGGGCTTATCAGTACGCTTTCCGATATCGAAAAAATTGTTGTTCACCGAACCAAAAACGGCATCCCCGTACTCGTGCGCGACGTCGCGCAGGTGCAGCTTGGCCACGCGGTACGTTACGGGGCGATGTCCCGGGCTGGCGAATCACAAAAGGCAGACGGCGAAGTGGTCGGCGCGATCGTGATGATGCTCAAAGGAGCCAATTCGTCGGAAGTAATTGCCAACGTGAAAGCACGGATGGAACAGATCAAAAAATCGCTGCCCGAAGGTGTTGAAATCCACGCGTTTCTGGATCGAACCGACCTCGTTAACCGCGCCATCGGTACCGTCGAACGAAACCTGATTGAAGGGGCGCTGATTGTTATTTTCGTACTCGTGCTGCTACTGGGCAACTGGCGGGCGGGACTAGTAGTTGCAACAGTGATTCCGCTGGCGATGCTCTTTGCCGTCGCCATGATGGATTTGTTTGGTGTATCGGGCAACCTGATGAGCCTCGGCGCCATCGACTTCGGCCTGATTGTCGACGGAGCGGTGATTATTGTTGAAGCAACCTTACACCACATCGCCCTCAAAAATTATCAGCATAAGTTAACTCAGTCCGAAATGGACAACGAAGTTTACGAATCGGCTAGTCGGATTAGATCGTCGGCTGCGTTTGGCGAAATCATTATTCTGATTGTTTACCTGCCGCTTCTGGCGCTGGTGGGTATCGAAGGAAAAATGTTTCGCCCGATGGCGCAGACGGTCACCTTTGCGATTCTGGGGGCTTTTATTCTGTCGATCACGTACGTACCGATGGCGTCGGCACTTTTTCTGAGCAAAAAACCTCGTCGCGAAGGCACGAAGAACGTATCGGAACGTATCATGACGTTTTTCCATCATATTTACGACCCAGCTATCCGCTGGGCACTGGCCCACAAACGAATTGTCGTTGCTACGTCGGTCGTCCTGTTTATTGGTGCGGTATTCGTTTTCTCGCAGTTGGGCGGTGAATTTATCCCGCAACTGGATGAGGGCGATTTTGCCGTCGAAACCCGAGTAATGACTGGTTCATCGTTGTCACAATCGACCGATGCGGCACTTCGGGCCGGGCGTATACTCAAGGACAATTTCCCGGAGGTAAAAGAGGTCGTTGGTAAAACAGGAGCGAGTGAGATTCCAACCGATCCCATGCCAATCGAAGCGACTGATTTGATGGTGATTCTAAAAGATCGTTCCGAGTGGACGTCAGCAACGAATCGCGAGGAACTTGCCGACAAAATGCAGGCAAAACTGAACCAGATTCCCGGTGTGAGTTTCGGGTTTCTACAACCCATTCAGATGCGTTTCAGCGAGTTGATTTCCGGCGTCAAGCAGGACGTAGCAATTAAGCTTTTCGGCGAAGATTTAAACCTGTTGGGCGAATATGCCACCCGTATCGGACGTATTGCCGCTTCTGTGCCGGGGGCCGAAGATTTGTACGTCGAGAAAGTGTCGGGACTACCTCAAATTGTGGTTCGGTTTAACCGCGATGCGCTGGCTCATTTTGGCCTGTCGATTGAAGACGCCAACCGTTACCTTCAGGCGGCATTTGCCGGTACGTCGGCGGGCCTGGTATACGAGGGCGAACGTCGCTACGACCTGGTAATACGTCTCCGGGAACAAAGTCGCCAACGGCTGGAAGACGTTCAGAATCTGTTGATAACCACCGTCGAGGGGCAGGCGATTCCGTTGGGTCAACTGGCCGACGTTACGTTCCAGAACAGCGTCAATCAGATTCAGCGGGAAGACGCCAAACGACGTATCACAGTGGCGTTCAACGTTCGAGGCCGCGATGTGGAAAGCGTTGTAAACGAACTTCAGGAGAAGCTCGACAGCCAGCTCAAACTACCATCGGGCTACTACGTCACGTATGGCGGGCAATTCCAGAATCTGGAAGAAGCCAAAGGCCGACTCAGTATTGCTGTTCCTGTGGCACTCGGGCTGATTTTTCTGCTGTTATTTTTTACGTTCAACTCCATCCGTCAGGCCCTGCTGATTTTCTCGGCCATTCCGCTCTCGGCCATCGGCGGAGTGCTGGCGCTCTGGCTGCGGGGAATGCCGTTCAGCATTTCGGCAGGTGTGGGTTTTATTGCCCTGTTTGGCGTATCGGTGCTCAATGGCATCGTGCTCATCGGCGAGTTTAACCACCTTAAAGTCAGCACCAATCTGTCGCTACGTGACCGTATTCTTCAGGGCACCGCCACCCGATTACGACCCGTTCTGATGACAGCTTTAGTGGCGTCGCTGGGTTTTCTGCCGATGGCGTTAGCGCAAACGGCAGGGGCCGAAGTGCAGCGTCCGCTGGCGACGGTCGTTATTGGTGGCCTGCTATCTGCTACGTTGCTGACCTTGCTGGTGCTACCTTGTCTTTATTGGTGGTGGGAAAAACTGACTGACCGTCGGGATAGAAATCTTACCCAGACAACTGCTCCCGTTTCGGGGAACGTAACGATTTGGCTGATGATAGTAGGTAGTTTGATGGGCACGAAGGCCATAGCGCAGGTTTCTCAGTTAACCAATGCGTTATCGCTGGATGCAGCGTTGCAACAGGCCACCACTAACAACGTAGCGATACGTATCAACAACCTGAACATCGCCCAACAGCAAACCGGCCGCCGGGCCGCGCGCGATATTGGTGCCACGAATTTTTCCTGGATGGGCGGTCAATACAACAGCGTCAACTTCGACAATAACTTTACGCTATCGCAAAGTCTGCCTAATCCAAAGCTCATCAAGCAATTGGGACGATTGGCCGACGCGAACGTAGCGGGTAGCGAAATGCAGGCGAAAGTGACGCAGAACAACCTTCGTGCTCAGGTCAAAGCGGCTTATTACGACATGATGTATCTGGCCGAACGGCGTCGGTTGTTACGTAAGCAGGATAGCTTACTGGTCGCCTTCAAAAGCGCCACTGATTTACGATTGAAAACGGGTGAGGGGACTGCTGTTGAGGTCGCTACGGCGGCAAATCAATTGGGCGAAATCCGCAATTTACTTGCTCAAACTGAAGCCGACCAGGCTATCGTTAGTAGTCGATTGCAAACGTTAGTGAATACCAATCAACCAATACGTCCTACTGATACTACGCTAACGCGTCGGAATTTACCTACGCTAACAGATTCTGCTACGTTGGCCCAGACGCCCGAACTGGCCTTACTACGTCAGCAAACCGACGTAGCAGTCCGGCAAACGGAGGTGGAGCAGGCACGCTTGTTACCAGCTTTCTCGCTGGGATATTTCAATCAGTCGCTCATTGGTACGTATCTCGTTGGGCAGCAGGAAGTTTACTATGGCGGAGGTAAGCGATTTCAGGGCGTCGTAGCGGGCGTGTCTATTCCCCTATTTACCCGACCACAAAAAGCGCGTGTCGAAGCAGCCCGACTTGGCGAGCAGCTCAGTCAGGCCACCGTAGATCTCACCCAACGCAATCTACAGGGCGATCTGAGCGCGTTGATTCAGGAAATCCGCAAACTGCAAAGCAGCCTGACGTATTACGAGCAAACCGGTCTTCCCACGGCGCAGCTTTTAGCCGAAAAAGCCAACATTGCGTTTCGATCGGGCGAGTTGGGATACCTCCAGCTTTCGCAGGCGCTTACCCAGACGTATCAGACGCGTGCGAACTACGTCGACGTATTAGGTCAATACAATCAATCGGTCATTCGCCTGGAGCAACTGCTGGGCTTACCATGAAACTCATGAAATCAATCATTTTTCTGGTCAGCCTACTCTGGCTGACTACCGCCTGCAATCCATCGACAGAAAACGAAGGCACTGAAAAAGGCCATACAGCGCACGAACATGAAGAAGGTCCGTCGGACGTAGTGGAACTTACCGACGACCAGATACGTATCGGTGGCGTTGAATTGGGTAAGGTCGAAAACCGGAGTGTGGGCCAGCAACTGGCCGTTCATGGCAGGTTGGCGGTGCCTGCGCAGAGTCAGATAGCCATTACGGCGTTACAGGGTGGTTTTGTGCGAAAAGTACCTTTATTACCAGGTCAGCCTGTTCGGAAAGGTCAGGTATTAGCTACCATCGAAAATCCAGAACTCGTCCAATGGCAGCAGGATTTCGCTGAAAATCATAGCCGTCTAACGTATCTGGACGCTGAATACACTCGTCAGAAAGAGCTAAGTGAACAGAACGTTAGCGCGTTGAAAGTCTTTCAGCAAACGACTGCCGAACGTAACGCAACCCGCGCCCGGCTGGGTGGCCTGACCCAGCGGCTAAAACTGGTTGGCCTGTCGCCACAGTCTGCGTTGAATGGTACGTTTAGTTCCAGCTACGTCATCATGGCCCCCGCATCGGGCGTAGTGACCAACGTAGCAGTGAATGCCGGTCAGTACGTTCAGCCGAGCGATGTTATTGCCCATCTCACCAGCAATCAGGGACTTTATGCCGAGTTAACGGTTTTCGAAAAAGACCTGCCCCTGATTCGCGAAGGCCAGCGTGTCGGTATCCGACTGAGCAATGAAGGCGGTAAGGAACGTAGCGGACGTATCGCGTTCATCAATCGCGCCATCGACAATGATCGCTCGGTAAGAGTCGTCGCCAAACTCGACCAGGTTGACGCTCGACTCACGTCCAATACCTTTCTGGATGCGCATCTGGACGTAGGAGCGACTCGCGTAACGGCCTTGCCCGAAGCAGCCATTGTGTCGGCAGAAGGGAAAGAATACATTTTCATAAAAACCGATGAAGTTCCTGAACATCAAGAGCATGAGCACGAAGCCGATGAGAAACATGATCACAAGGAAGAAAAAGAAGCTGAACACGGCACAGCGTTCAAGCAGATTCCGGTTCGGCGGGGCGTAACGGAGGATGGGTACTCGCAGGTGACTTTGCCCGGACGTATCGATTGGTCGAAGGCCCAGGTGGTGGTGAAAGGTGCGTATGACGTTTTATCGCAGCTCAAAGCAGCAGGTGGTGAAGAAGAAGGGCATTCGCATTAAAAATCAATATCAACCAACGTAATGGAAAAACTACAGATAGATTTACCCGTATTGCTGCCGGATTTGCCCGATGAAAAAGATCAGTGCGTCCATCGATTGATCGACCTGCTGGAAGAGCGGGCAGGCATCGATAAAGTACATATTCGGGATGAAGATGGGCGTACTACGTCGGATCATAGCGCTCAGCTCTGCATTCACTATGATCCGCAGGTGATATCGCTCAATCGGGTGCAGACGCTGGCGCGGCAGGCGGGGGCCGACATTTCGCATCGATATGGGCACTACGTTGGCTATTTGAACGGCATCCGGCATGCTCGACATGCGCGGGTTGTGGCTGAACAGATTCGGGATTGGCAGGGCATACTCGAAGCATCGGTTTCCGCATCGGGTGCGGTCCATCTGGAATTTGATCAGTTGAAAACCAGCCTCGCTACGTTGCTGAAGCACCTGAAAGAAAACGGTACGCCTGCTCAGATGTCGGAAGGGAACGTAGCACATACGCATTCGTCGCACCAGCATCATGACCATGATCACAGTCACGAAGGACATACGCATGAACCCAGTGAAAAGCATGACCACGCAGGGCATTCGCATTCGGCAGGCGATGGGCATCACCATGAACACGGCGGCATTTTCGGGCCCAATACCGAACTCATTTTTGCCAGTCTTTGCGCCGTTTGTTTAGGCATTGGCTATGGACTTTCCTACGTAACGGGATTGCCCAGGTGGGTGAGTCTGGTTCTTTATGGATTAGCCTACTTTTTCGGGGGATTTTTCACGGCTAAAGAGGCTATCGAAACCATTCGTCGCGGCCAGTTTGAAATTGATTTTCTGATGCTGGTAGCTGCGGCAGGGGCAGGTTTTCTGGGCGAATGGGCCGAAGGAGCTTTGTTGCTCGCCTTGTT
This sequence comes from Spirosoma profusum, assembly GCF_014699005.1. Classification (GTDB taxonomy): domain Bacteria; phylum Bacteroidota; class Bacteroidia; order Cytophagales; family Spirosomataceae; genus Spirosoma; species Spirosoma profusum. The sequence goes on along the minus strand of NZ_JACWZY010000007.1, from coordinate 299,675 downwards.
CAGTATTGGTCACGCACTCGAACATTACGCGATGGGCCGCGCCCGGAAATCCATTGCTGCCCTGGCTGATCTGAGCGCTAAAACGGCCACTGTCCGACGTAACGGAACCACCGAAGAAATCGACGTGGCGGATTTGCAGATTGGCGACGTAATCATCGTAAAACCTAATAGCAAACTAGCTGCCGATGGAGTTGTGGTGAAAGGAAGTGGCCCTGTTAATCAAGCCCCAATCACGGGGGAAAGTGTGCCCGTCGACAAGATTGCTTTAGCTGACCCGGATGCAGACGCAGCTACCGCCAAAACCGAAAATCGGGTATTTGCGGGTACAATCAACAGTACCAGTGTTCTCGAAATCCGAGTGACTAAAGCAGCTAGCGATTCGACGCTGGCCCGACTCATCAAACTGGTTAATGAAGCCGAATCCCAACAGTCACCAACGCAGCAGTTTACCGACCGTTTCGAGCGTTGGTTCGTGCCGGCCGTACTGATTTTAGTTGGTACGTTGTGTTTCGCTTTTCTGGTGATCGATGAACCGTTTTCAGCCAGTTTTTACCGCGCGATGGCCGTTCTGGTAGCCGCCAGCCCTTGTGCCTTAGCGATTTCTACACCATCGGCGGTGCTGAGTGGTGTGGCTAGAGCTGCCCGCGAGGGTGTTCTGGTAAAGGGCGGTCGGCCGCTCGAAGATTTGGGAGAACTCACCGCCGTTGCTTTCGACAAAACCGGTACGTTGACGCAAGGGAAACCAACGCTTAATCAGGTTATAACGCTCGGCGGAACGGAAGAAGAACTTCTCACGGTAGCCATCGCCGTTGAAAAATTAAGCGACCATCCGCTAGCGAACGCTATTGTGCAGGGAGCGACCGAAAAACTAGGTAAAACGTCCATTCCCGAAGCCAAAAACCTGAAAGCTCTGACGGGTCGGGGTGTACAGGCAGACGTGAACAATAAACCTGTTTTCATTGGCAACAAAGCCTTGTTTGAGGAGCAGAAAACACTCACCGACGAGGTACGTAGCAAAGCGGACGAACTGGAATCAAGTGGCCACACCACCATGATTGTGCGTCGGGGCGATACGTTTCTGGGCATTCTGGGCGTCAGGGACACCCCGCGTCCCGAAGCAAAATCAACGCTTGAAGCCCTGAAAGAGTTGGGGATTCGTCGAATGATTATGCTCACCGGCGATAATCAGCGCGTGGCTGACGCTATCGCCAAACAAGTCGGCCTGACTGACGCATTCGGCGATTTACTGCCCGAAGCCAAAGTTCAGTCGGTGCAGCTGCTACGGCAGCAGGAAGGAAAAGTGGCGATGGTCGGCGATGGCGTTAACGATGCTCCCGCGATGGCTAAAAGTACGGTCGGTATCGCTATGGGTGCCGCTGGTTCCGACGTAGCACTGGAAACCGCCGACATTGCATTGATGGGCGACAAACTGGAAAAACTGCCCTTTGCCATCGGCCTCAGCCGGGCCGCCCGACGTATCATTCGCCAGAATCTGTTCATTAGCCTCGGCATGGTCCTGATTCTAATTCCGCTGACCATTCTCGGCGTAGCCCGTATCGGTCCGGCGGTAATTGCTCACGAAGGCTCTACGTTAGTGGTGGTTTTCAACGCACTACGTCTGCTGGCATTTCGGGAGAAATCGGGAAAATGATACGTTACATTAATCCAGCATTCGCCTACGAATCCGTTCGAAATCGACTTTATTAATTTCAAAAAAGCCGAAACGGAACGTATAGCCCCAGGATTTTTTAGTCTGGATAAAACTAAGGTCGTCGATTAATGGCTGGACGGGGACTTCCCTGCTGTCATAAAACGATACGTTCCGGCGGAAGGGCACGAACGTATCGCTCATATAATGCTGGTAAATTTTATCGTCGCTGACCTGCCCAATCGCCATAAACGTCTGTAATTTCTCATCGCCCTCCAACTCCCGTTTGGGAGAATAAAAGATTACCCAATCGCCGGGTTTCATGCGTTTCAATGGGGCTTCCTTGCCGTGATTGGCCTGCATAAATCCACCCGTAACACCGCGCACTACGTGGTCTTTCGAAGCCACGACAATCCAATATTGCTGGGATTTGCTCATTCGTCGCTCAGCCACAGCTGTTTGTCTTGCAGTGGCATCTTTATAACAATTGTTTTAAGGAGAGAGTCTACATATATGCGTAACGTACCGTAGATTCCCGTCCGAATCAACAAGTACTACGTTCTAAACTAAAAAGTATCGTTTGACCATCATGAGAAAATTAAAATTGCAGGTACAGATTACATTGGATGGATTTATTGGAGGCCCGAATGGCGAAATGGATTGGCTAACCATGAACTGGGGTGAAGACGTAATGCGCTACGTTGGTAGTATCACCGAGCCGGTCGATACCATTCTGCTGGGTCGAAAATTAGCCGAAGGCTTTATACCAGCCTGGCAATCGCGGCTTGACACTCCTGAAACAGCGCCTGGTGCCGAAAAAATGGTTAATACACCCAAAATCGTTTTCTCGAAAACGCTGGAGAGCATCGAAGGCAAAAATGCTACGGTAAATAATGGCAATCTGGTGGAAGAAGTTAATGCGCTGAAAAGTCAGGATGGAGCCGATATCATTGCATACGGCGGTGCTGAATTCGTCTCATCATTAATCAAGAATAACCTCATTGACGAGTATCACCTCTTTGTCAATCCAGTGGCGCAGGGAAAAGGGTTGTCTATTTTTGGCGATATCGGCAGCAAACTGAACCTGAAACTGGTCGAAGCGAAAGCCTTTGACTGTGGCATTACCTTGCTGCATTACCAGCCAGCCTCTTAACATGTTATGCAGGAAAAACAGGCGGATCGACACTGGCAGACTATCGAAATACCAGCTGACGAATTTAACCATCGCCTTAATCAGTTGATCGAAACTCATTCACCGACGGGCGCACTGTTTTCCCGACTGGCGTTGATTCATCAGGTAGCGAAAGCGTATGCGGTTGAGGCCGTTAATCAATTAAACGTTACGTCTACAGAGATTGAAATCGAAGAGATTACTGATCCACCTTTGTACGGCTACATGCCTGATGATGGGCCTGTTATTATTCAGTTCAGACAAATAGAACGCGGATTTTTATGATGGTTATGATTTTTAATGATCTGCGTAAATCATAACCATCATAAAAATCCGCGTTCTATCTGCGGTTCTATTGCTTAAGGCTGGCCTTTACCACCAGATGCTCCATAAATTTGCCCCGTTGCGAAGCTAGCGTCGCTGGCGGCCAGTTGTACATAAATGGACGCCAGTTCCGCAGGCTGCCCAGGGCGACCCAGTGCAGAATCGCCACCAAACGTTTTTAGTTTTTCGGCCGTAGCACCACCACTGGGCTGCAACGGTGTCCAGATAGGTCCCGGTGCTACTCCGTTCACCCGGATGCCTTTGGGGCCAAGCTGTTTTGCCAGTGATTTAACATAGTTCATCGTCGCAGCTTTCGTTTGCGCGTAGTCGTACAGATTCGGCGAAGGATCGTAGGCTTGTTCAGACGTAGTGCCAATGATTACGGAACCGGGCTGCATGTGTGGCAATGCGGCTTTGATAATCCAAAACGGGGCGTAGATGTTCGTTTTCATCGTCGCGTCGAAATCCTCCGTAGTCAAATCTAGAATGGATTCGCGTTGCTGCTGCCGACCAGCGTTGTTGACCAGAATATCCAGACCACCCAGCCCTTTTACAGCCTCATCGACCAATCGTTTGCAAAACGCTTCGTCGCGAAGGTCGCCGGGAATGGCAATCGCTTTGCGTCCTTCTTTTTTAATCAAATCAATAACCTCTTTAGCATCAGGCTCTTCGGCTGGCAAATAATTAATTGCTACGTCAGCTCCTTCGCGGGCGTAGGCAATAGCCGCAGCACGACCCATGCCCGAATCGCCACCGGTAATCAGCGCTTTTCGCCCCTGCAAACGACCTGACCCTTTATAGCTTGTTTCGCCATGATCGGGGCGCGGATTCATTTTACTAGCCAAACCCGGAAAGGGTTGCATAGGCGTATTAAAGGGCGGTTTGGGATATTTTGTCGTCGGATCGACAAGGGGCGCTGCGGGTGCCGACGTAGCATTTCCAGGGTTCGAAGCAGCAAACCCAGACGTTGCCATCATAGAGGCTGCTACGCCACTTCCAATTCCGCCAATAACCTGGCGTCGGCTTAATTGATTCTCATTCATCATGTTGAGTTTTCTACGTTGAGTATAGTTAACAGACAATTTCTACAGATAAACTGTAGACTACTGGCGCTAACTAATCGTGCTACGTTAAGGTTACCATTTCTTTTATTCTGGCAGAATTTGTGAGGGTAAAGGTCTATTTAACGTGAACAACGAATTAACCAACAGTCTAACTAATTCTTACAGAACATTGCTGACGCTAAGGGCTTCGACAGGCTCAGCCTGACAGTCCATTTAAATTGGTTAACTCATGCTTACTTGTCAGGCTGAGCCTGTCGAAGCCCTTAGCGTCAGCAATATGAACTATGTTAACTTTGTCCGTACTCACGTTTTTTAAATAAACATTATCGGGTTAAGCCTGAAACGGTCATCAACCCTCACACCCGCTTTCCAGTAATTCAAATGTCTGTTTATCGGGGTCAATCCGGGCCATGCAACCGTAGGGCAGCGTAAACGTTGGTGCCGTATGACCAAAGTCCATACCGCTAATGATCGGCAATTGATCCAGCCCCTGCTCATCCCGAACCACCTGTATCAGCGCCTGATCGTATTCATCGACGTAGCGGTTATGATAAGGGCGCCCCAACAATATTCCGTTCAGTTTACTCAGAATACCCATTGCTGCGTAGTTGCGAAGAATCCAGGCTAACTGCTGTGGACGAATCAGTGGCTCCGAATTCAGGTCAAACTCTGCCATTTCTAAAAACAGAATAGCTCCATCCCAGGCCGATAACGGAGGCCAGTAATCCGTTCCTTTGAGCATTTCCAGCACTTCGACACAGCCACCCACCAAACGCCCTTCTATCTGGCTTCTCCCCTGCAAAAAACGCCAGCCTGTAGGAGATGTTAGCGGACGGATGAGTTGCTGATTCGCAGGCTCTGCCCAGTCGAAAAATGTCGATGTCCAGCCATCTTTATTGGGTTCAATAACGCCGGTGGGTTTACTAGCGAACAGCGTCCGACGCAGATCGGCAACCTGATAGGCATGCATACTACCGTTTTCAGCAAATCCGACCAGCAGCGACGTACCATAAAACGACGATAAACCAGCCCGGTAACAGGCCAGATGCGTAACGGTCGTGTCTGAAAAACCCAGAAAAATTTTAGGGTTATCTCGAATGACCGTTACGTCGAGAAACGGTAGTGTTCGAATACTATCATCACCTCCGATGATCGAGATAATTGCTTTAATCTGCGGGTCTGCAAACGCTTCCATTAAATCGTCGGCGCGTGCCTGCGGATTTCGGTACAGCCAGTCAGCCGGACGTAGTGCGTTACGTGTTTCCACGACTCGCAACCCAAACGTCTGCTCCAGCTGCGACTTTCCGACCTCATAACGATGTGGGAACGTAGCAGCCCCTCCCCACGAAAGTGATATGGTCGCTACGGTATCACCAGGTTGAAGCGATTTAGGTTTAGTCAATCCGTTGTTCATCGTCACGTCTTTAGGGCAACGTAGTGATTATGCTGATTAACAGGCTACGCGTTGAGTCGATCACTTGAAACAATAGCGCCTATTCAACGGTTAATATTCCTTACTTTTCCTTCAGAAACAACCCGTCCACTCACTTTTAACTGCAATCCAGATTCTTTCGACGTAATACATGATGGACGAACACGAATCACCTGAATTAACCGACGATGAAAAACGGCTCTTTGCCGATCTGATGCCCGAAGATCTGACCGAAATTCTGGATACAGGTATTCATCGGCGTCATTTCCTCAAACTGTTGAGTTTGGCAGGCGGGGGAATCCTGGCGGCACAATCAGCAGTAGCAGAGCAGTTACTGACCCGGCCATTGAGCGAAACAGTTCCGTCTGACCTCGCTCCGGAAAGTCTTGAAAATGCGGTGAACGTAGCATTTAAAGTGAACGGTACGTCCCGCAAACTCACCGTCGATTCACGCATGACGCTGCTTGATACGCTACGCGAACGACTCGATCTGACTGGTTCCAAAAAGGGCTGCGACCACGGCCAGTGCGGGGCCTGTACGGTGATTGTCAACGGTCATCGTGTATTATCCTGCCTGACTTTGGCCGCGAGTTGCGAAGGCAAAACCGTTCAAACGATTGAAGGACTGGCGCAGGGCAATACCGGTGCGACCGTCCGGTTACATCCTGTGCAGGAGGCTTTTCTGAAACACGACGGTTTCCAATGTGGATTTTGTACGCCCGGCCAGATTTGCTCAGCGGTGGCGGTACTGGATGAAGCGAAGAACGGCCACCTCAGCTACGTTACCGAAAACGTCCGTCAGTCAACCGGACCGGTGAAGCTTTCCAATGAAGAAATCCGGGAACGGATGTCGGGAAATATCTGCCGTTGTGGGGCGTATCCCAACATCGTAGCGGCTATTCAGGAGGTTCACAGCGGCAAGCCTGTTGAACAGGTTTTTCGGTCAGTCTAACCCTTTTTCAACCGTATCCAATGCGACCTTTCACTTATACCCGGGCCAAAGACGCTACGTCGGCGATCAAATTGCTGGCTGAGAATCCGAACGCCAAATTCCTCGCGGGCGGCACCAATCTGCTCGATCTGATGAAAGAGGACGTAGAACGGCCGAATGCCCTGATTGACATTTCGGAACTGGGCCTTACCGATATTAAAACCGTTACGTCCGGAGCCAATAAAGGCGGCCTTTCAATTGGTGGACTTGGCAAAAACACCTATGCGGCCAACCATCCGCTGGTACGTCAAAACTATCCGTTACTGACGCAGGCGATTCTGGCAGGTGCTTCAGGGCAGCTACGTAACATGGCGACCAACGGCGGCAATCTGCTGCAACGTACCCGCTGCCCGTATTTTTACGAAGTGTCGATGCCCTGCAACAAGCGTCAATCGGGCAGTGGTTGCGGAGCCAAAGAAGGCATCAACCGGATGCACGCCATTTTTGGCTGGTCGGAGCAATGTGTGGCTGTCTATCCGTCTGACATGGCCGTTGCGCTGGCGGCTCTGGATGCTGTTATCAAGGTACGTAGCACGAGTGGTCAGGAACGTAGCATTCCGATTGCTGAGTTTCATCGACTTCCCGGCGACCAACCCGAAAAAGATACGAACCTGCTTCATGGCGAGCTCATTACGTCCATTGAGTTGCCGCAGAATCGATTTGCCGATAAGTCGTATTATCTGAAAGTCCGTGACCGGGCTTCGTATGCGTTCGCGCTGGTGTCGGTAGCGGCCGCACTGGAGACACAGGGCAATAAAATTGTTCAGGCACGTATCGCTATGGGTGGCGTAGCACATAAACCCTGGCGTGCCCTGAAAGCTGAACAAATGTTGGTTGGTAAAGACGCCACGGACGCAAATTTCAAGCTAGCCGCCGACGCTGAAATGGCCGACGCCAAGCCACTGGAACACAATAAGTTTAAGATCGAGCTAGGCAACCGAAGCATCGTTCTTGCCTTGCAGATGGCGATGAAAGTGGGTAAAGCGTAAAACCGGCCAAATACCCCTGAATCCCCTGAAGGGAACTTGTTTCGACTATGAGCAAAGTCCCCTTCAGGCGATTTAGGGGTAAACAAATTAACCCTATGAAGGATACTAACAAAACAATCGGCACGCCCATCAGCCGTATCGACGGGATTGCCAAAGTAACTGGCAAAGCGGCCTATTCGATGGATCATCCGGTGAAGAATCCGGCGTATGCCATTCTATTTAAGAGCACCGTTGCCGCCGGAACGATTCGCGACATCGACAGTGCCGCTGCCGAAAAAGCTCCTGGTGTACTTGGCGTTATCACGCATAAGAACGTATCGAAACTGAACGTAAAAGGCGGATTACGTGGAGGTGCGCTGCTACAGAGCCCAGAAATTGAGTTCTACGGGCAAAATATCGGTATTGTCGTAGCTGAAACGTTCGAACAGGCGCGTTACGCATCCCGACTCATCAACGTTACGTATGACAAAAAAGAGCCCAAAGTCGATTTCAATAAAGTTGCCGATCAAGCCCGATTGCCGAAGGATAAAGAGAAAGCCGACGCGATACGTGGTGATGTGCAGACAGCACTGAGTCAGGCCACGCACAAAGTGGAAGAGGTGTACGAAACCCCCATCGAGCACCACCATCCGCTGGAACCTCACGCGGCTATTGCCGAATGGAATGGCGACAACGTAACACTGTACAGCAGTGCTCAGATTGTGAACGGCGCGCAAAGTGCTGCGGCTGCTACGTTGAATCTGAAGCCAGAACAGGTACGTATCGTTTCGCCTTATATCGGGGGCGGCTTCGGCTCGAAAGGTGGTCAGTGGGCGAATCTGGCGCTTGCTGCCGTAGCGGCTAAACACGTAAATCGCCCGGTCAAACTGGCGTTAACGCGCCAGCAGATGGTCAACTCGGTTGGGATGCGGCAACACAACCGGCAAAAAGTGAGTCTGGCCGCTACGTCCGACGGTAAGCTAACGGCACTGGCGCACGAAACGACTACCCACTGTGCTATCAACGACGAGTTCGTTGAACCTTGTGGCGATTGCTCAAAAATCATGTACGACACACCCAACTCGCTCATTACGTATCGGGTGGTGCCCATGAACCTGATTCTGCCGACCTACACGCGCGGCCCCGGTAAATCGACGGGTAGTTTTGCGCTCGAATCGGCCATAGACGAACTGGCGTACAAGCTAAAAATGGACCCGATTGAGTTTCGAATTAAAAACGAACCCGAACGCGATCCATCCAACGGCAAACCGTGGTCATCGCGGACAACGGTGCAGTGCCTGCGTGAAGGGGCAAAAGCGTTTGGCTGGGAAAAACGTAAGCTCGAACCACGTCAAAATGAGCGAGGTAATTACTGGATTGGCTACGGCGTTTCGGCTGGTACGTATCCCGCCCACCAACGACCTACCTCGGCATTAGTAAAACTGAAACGTAACGGCGAGGACGTAACAGCCACGGTTGAACTGGCCGCTGCTGATTTGGGTACTGGTACGTACACCATCCTGACGCAGACAGCCGCCGATGCACTGGGATTGCCCATTCAGAACGTAACGGTGAATCTTGGCGACTCAAACCTACCCCCTGCGGCTGGCGCGGTGGGATCGGTAGGCGCTGCCAGTTATGCCAATGCCGTGAACGACGCTTGCGAGAAAATCACGCAGGAGTTAATGACAAAATCTGGCAAGCAGTACTACGTTCGCCCAACGGCCGCGCAACTGATGCGTTCTGAGAAATTAATTGATTATCAGACGCGAGTCGACAGTAAACCACCGGAAAGTGCCGAGGAATATTCGGCGCATAGTTTCAACGCCAATTTTGCGGAAGTAGCCGTGAATAAATCGACAGGCATGATACGTGTCAATCGGTTTCTGGCCGTGACTGGCGCAGGGCAGATTCTGAACCCCAAAACCGCCCGTTCGCAGATTATCGGCGGCAACGTCTGGGGCATCGGCATGGCCCTGACTGAAGAATCGGTGGTTGATCCGCGCTGGGGCAATTTCGTTACCCGCTCCTTCGCCGATTACCACGTACCGTCCAATCTGGATATTGGTACAATGGAGGCTATTTTTATCAAGGAAAAAGACGAGCACGTCAATACGTTAGGCGTCAAAGGCATCGGTGAAGTGGGAATTGTAGGGGTAGCAGCAGCAGTTGTAAATGCTATTTCCAATGCCACCGGCAAGCGGGTTCGAGACTTGCCCATTACGCCGGATAAGGTATTGTGAAGGTAGAAATAATCTGTAAATCAAGTCTTTTCTCGAGTGTATTTTGTCATCCTGACGAAGGAAGGATCTTAAGTTGTCATTCGTCAGGATGACAGAAAAATCGAAACTAAGAAGTATTACGCGAATCAGCTTCCAAAATAATGCCCCTTATGCAGATCGTCAATCAGTCCGGGATGCGTAGGCTCCCAATCTAATTGTTCTTTGGTGATTATAGCGGTTGCCGGGCTGTCGAACGTAATGAAACGACCCATCCAATCGAAATGAGTGGCTGCTTCTTCGGGAGTTATCGAAACAACTGGTACGTTCAAATACTTGCCGATTACTTCTGCAATTTCCCGAACCGGAATACCTTCATCACCGATGGCGTTATACCTGGCTCCGGTTGCTCCTTTCTCTAACGCCAGCCGAAAAAGATGAGCGGCATCAAGCCGATGAACAGCCGGCCAACGGTTGCCACCATCACCCACGTAAGCCGACACGCCTTTTTTTCGGGCGGTGTTGATTATGTAGGGGATAAAGCCGTAATCGCCAGCATCATGAACTGAGGGCGGCAGGCGAATAACCGACGCACGTACACCCGCTTCTGCCAGCGACATAGCCGCTGCTTCTGAAGCACGAGGAAACCCAGGAGCCGGATCGTTTTCGGTGATGAAATTACCATCGGTTCGCAGTCCTAAAATACCGCCGGTAACAATAAGCGGACGATCAGAACCAGCCAATACGGAGCCAATGGCCTCAATAGCATGTTTGTCGGTTTCAGCTGCGGCTGCGTAGTTCGAAAAGTCGTGGATGAAGGCTGTATGAATAACGCCATCGGCGTACGTAGCGCCCCTTTTTAAACTATCAAGGTCTTCGAGCGTGCCTCTCACTACGTTAGCCCCAGCTTTGGTCAGCGATTGAGCCGATTCTTCCGAACGAGCCAGACCAACAACCTGATACCTGGCATTCAATAGTTCCTGTACAATCGCAGAGCCAATAAAGCCTGAGGCTCCTGTAATAAATACTCGCATATGGTTTTTACTTAGATGATCACACAAAGCTAGCGGAGCTACGGGCTGCGGGACGAGGACATTTGACTCATTTTTCTGAGGACATTTTAATCCTATTTTTTGTTTTACTTCAAGAAAACGCTTCTATTTCATCATGATTGACGATTTTGAGCAATACCTCAGACAATACATACCCGCGCTTTCTGATAAGCAAAGGCAATTGATACGTTCGAAGTCGGTTGTCAGGAAAGTGCGTAGAAGGCAGATGTTGTTGCACGATGGTGAAGTATGTCAACAGAAAATACTCGTGTTGCGGGGTCTGCTCAGAACGTACAGCATAACTGCCGATGGAAGCGAACACATTATGAAATTCTCTTCGGAACACGATTGGATAACTGACTCCGACAGCTATTTCAATCGAACGCCTTCCGAATTAAACATTGATGCCTTGGAAGCGAGTGACGTGGTTCTGTGGAGTTACGACGATTTCGAAGCCCTGCGAACGGCCATTCCTGAGATAAGCACATTCTCCGAAAAGCTGATAACAAAAAATATCAGTGTTACCCAGAAACGAATCTTAATGAACATCAGTGCTACCACCGAGGAAAAATACCAGTATTTTATCGATACGTATCCCGACATTTTCCGGCGCGTGCCCTTACACATGGTAGCCTCTTACCTGGGCGTATCCCGCGAAACCCTCACCCGTATCCGGCAGGGACAAGCGGTAGCCGCAAAAGGTTAATTTTTTAAGATATGCCTTTTACGGCCTGCCTTTTTTATACACAAGAATTACTCTTTCTGATACGTTGCGGCAAATTCCTTAGCGAAATCTTCCAGCTTTACGTTGCCCAAGACGGGTCTGTACTTTTCGTAATCCTCCAGCAAGGCTCCACTGTGAAGGCTGGCTCCTAACTCCACAAAGTTGGCAATAACGTGTGGCGGTAATCCTCTCTTTTCCATACCTTCTTTCATTTGTTCGCTGCTCAGGACGAGCCATTGCAAATCCGGTTTACCAATAGCGGCTCCCAGAATTTGGGCAACCTCGCTGGCCGTGTGCTCGTCGCTGGCTACGTATCGTATGGTTTGGCCAATAGGTTTCACGAGTTCTTCCGCAGCAACAACTGCAATATCGAGCGGAGAAACCAACGCCATGTGATCATCCCCGCCGTAGTTAGCACCCATAAAACCTGCGCCTTTTATCATATCGACAAAGCCGAACAGATTGTAGTAGAAATAACCCGCACGTAGTAACGTAATGGCTACATTCGACAACTGATTAAGAATATTTTCGGCATGATGAGCGCCAAGAATGAATCCACTGTCTTTATGTAAATGCGCCCCGTAACTGCTCAGCAGAACAACTCGTTTTACGCCCGTCTGCGAAATCGCCTGTACGTAGTTGTTGCTAAGTCTGCGGTAATACGTTACTTGATCAACCTCAGCAAAACTGGGCGGCACCATCAAAAAAACGGCGTCGGCCCCGGCAAACGTAGCAGTCAGGAAGTCGACATCTTCCAGAGAGCCGATTGCCGACGTAGCGCCTAGGGTTTCAATATCTTTTTGCTTTTCTGGCTTACTGCTAATTACCGTAACGGAATGGCCTTTCTGTACTAAATCTTCAGTCAACGGCTTGCCGATATGGCCTAATGAACCGGTTATGACAATGTTCATATCTATTTCGATTTTGTTTGTACAAAAGTCGAAATGCCGGGACTGGCGCTTGTAGCCGAATCTATGGTTGTTGTAGCCGTTTCGAGCTACGTAACGAAACAGCTACAATAACCCCTTCAGGGCCGGGGTCGCGGGCGACTTTAGGGGTAAAGACAGGCTGATAACTCAGTTGAACGATTGCCGAAATTCCAGCGGAGAAAGCGTCGTTTTGCTTTTGAATAATTTGCTGAACGATTGCGAATGCTCGAAGCCTAACGTATAGGCAATTTCGCTGACTGACAAATCAGTAGTGGACAGCTTTTCCTTAGCCTTTTCGATCAGTTTATCGTGTATGTGCTGCTGGGTACTTTGCCCCGTCAGGACTTTAAGCAAACCGCTTAAATAATTGGGTGATACGTTCAGGGCGTCAGCTATCGACTGAACTGTGGGCAGGCCTTTTTCAATTAAATCGTCGCTGTTGAAATAGTTGGCAAGGAGAGTTTCCAGCCGATTGAGAATCTGATGGTTCGAGATTTTTCGGGTTAGGAACTGGCGGTGGTAAAACCGATCGGAATACGTTAATAGTAGCTCCATTTGAGCAATGATCACGCTCTGGCTGAACTGGTCAATATTGGAATGATATTCATGCTGAATACGCTGCATTATGTCGGAAATAATCGTCTCTTCTTTCTCAGACAAAAACAGGGCTTCGTGCACCGCATAATCGAAGTATTCGTATTGCTTGATGCTTTTAGCCAACGGCGTATTCCACAAAAAGTCGGGATGAAACAATAGCATCCATCCCGAATGCTGTAATTCTACACCGGTTTTTGCTTCAATTTTGAGCACCTGACCTGGCGCTAAAAAGAACATGATTCCTTCATCAAAATCGTATTCCTGCTGACCGTATTTCATCCGGGCATTGAAATTCCGTTTAAGGGTAATGGTATAAAAATCGTAAACCATATTGGTTTCCTTATCGAGCAGATGCCGCATATTCGCTACGTCAATCACGCTGACCAGCGGATGTTCCGGTTTAGGAAGCCCCCTGAATTGATGAAATTCGCTGATCGTTTTAAATCGACGAGGTTGATTGGTAGTCATAACTATAGCTTGTTTATTCAGCAAAACTCTGTACTCCAGATTTCAGGTTTGTAACTGAATCTCTGTTTGTTGTAGCCGTTTCATTTTGCGGGAATCGGCGCTTTCATAAATCGGCCCCACGCTACGAACGTAGCAAGAAGCGCAAAAACGTTATTCACGCCAATGACCGATGCTTCGCCACGTAGCACATGGAACGTACTGGCGCAAATCATTAGCACAAGTATACAAACAGCGGCTATAGGCGTAAGTTTTGGCTGGATACGTAGCAATGAGGGTACTATCAACCCAATTGTGCCCAGAAAATCCACAATTCCAGTCAGTTTGACCAACGTAGCGGGAATCTGACCCACCCAGGGCCACATAGCTGCCAGTTGAGCAATTGGCCAGACAAGTTTTATCCAGGCCGACCAGACTAAACTGGCTGCTAAAAGCACCTGCACAACCCAAAGAGCTCCATGCAGAATTGTTGACGGTTTTTGTCTGTTTGCCATCATATTATGTTTCGCTGATGGCCCAAAAGTAGGTACCTTCGCTAGCCAATCGAAAGCACTTCCAGTTTGGATAGCGCTATCCGATATGATAGTAACGTACCACGCAAATAACGTAACATGATGCTGATAAACGGAGGATGTCCCAAGAATATACTCTCCATTAAAGATGCGCTGGAGGCTCTGGAAGGACGCTGGAAATTGCTGATTTTGTTCGCTTTATCATCCGGCCCTAAACGCTTTAAGCAGCTAGCCCGCGAAGTGGTCGGCATTACCGACAAAACACTGTCGAAAGAACTTAAAAATTTAGAGGCTAATAAATTGGTGACACGTAGCGTCCATGATACGTTCCCTCCTACCGTCGAATACACCATTACGTCCCACGGCCTGTCGCTGGAGAAAGTGATTGAGGAACTGCACTATTGGGGATTAGCGCATCGTGCGGAAATAATTGGGAATTGATTGCTATTTTTTGTCATGCTGACGCAGGAAGCACCTTAAAGTATCTTTATTTGAGTGTTTGGAGACTCCAAGATGCTTCCTGCGTCAGCATGACAAATTATAAGTTTCTTATTATTGAAGCCATTTCCATCGTTTTGCCCAGTCCAGTAAAACCTCGTTACGCCATTTCAGCACTGTTTTGGCACCCTGCCAGATACCATCAAACAAGGCTGGATTTTTTCGATCCGTATACCAGTTGGCGCCTAGTTTGTAATTGGTAGTACGTGGTTTACCGGGCCAGCTATTATCGACTACTAACTGCCCACGTTGCTCCTGAAAACCGGGTATGCTCGAAGTGATTTTGTAGGTCAGCGTTTCTGTTTGCTTGGGCGCATATTTTATGGCGTAGTTACCGTTACCCAGATAATACCCATTCCATTTCTGTTCGCCAATTCCTGCCTGAACGGCCATAGTAAAACAGGCAGAATCCGGACGAATATTAATTTGAGGTCCTTTAAAATGTAATTCTACAATTGAATAGACGGTTACGGTATCGGCAGTGGTGGTAACGCGATTAAAAACTATCCTTGGGCTGTAAGTAAATTTTTCAAAACTACCGCCCCAGTTATCTCTTGAGGGATTATTGGGATCACCATCCATCATGTAAAGCAATGAAGGCGTATCGCCCATTTTAACATTCCCTTTGTAGCGATTATTCTTATAATCCTTACCTAAATACCCAGCATCATGAATGTATCGGTCGTAATAATTTTTGCTTTGTAAGCTATCAGGAACGCCGTTATTCGAAAAAAAGCCATAATAGGACGAATTGACTTCAATAAACCAGAGATCGGGGAAATATTCCGCGATGTAGGCATAACTGTTAACGCTCCATTTTTTATTAGGACCGCCAATCCAATAAACCTTGATTTTCTTTTGAATTTCGGGCGCATCGTGTAACGCCTGCGCTACGTCCTCAAGGCCACCCCACACCAGCACCCAGAGCGGCTGACTGCTTTCTTTTTTAGCGCATTTTATGATCCAGTCCGACCCTTCAGTGGCAGTGGTGTACCCAGCATAGGGTGCAGCCCCATGACGCCCTTGTTTGCAGACAGCTCGTAATGCATCGGGCGCTGGGAAATTCGTTACGTGTTTTTTTAGCTTCGGCAAGTCCTTTTCGTACAGATCAATGGTACGTAAAATTTCTTGTTTTGACCCTTCTCCATACGAAGGCGAAGAAACAAGTCCCTCAATCAAAAACCGATCACTGTACATCAATAAATGAATCATCGACTGATTGTCATCTGGGTCTGTTCCTCCGATGTCTGTACTGACGAGAATGCGCGGTTTGACCGGTACGGGTTTCTGGGCAATCAGAGCGATTGAATAAATAGACAGGAAACAAACCAGCACCAGCTTACGCATATCTTTTGTCTATGAATCTGTATAAACTTTAATTCGAGAGTACTTTTTGTCATCCTGACGCAGGAAGGATCTTAACGTATCTTTATTCTCAGGTTAGGATATGTCAAGATCCTTCCTGCGTCAGGATGACAAAAACAATTCACCTTAATCCTAAGGTATATATGGCTTTCCGACAACCAGTTTATCGCCGGACAAATCTACCTCAAACAAATGCGGAAAACGGAAAGTACGTCCATTTACGCTTTTATGACTGTGAATGGACATCAGGAGTTTACCATCCAAAGTGTAAAATAACATGCCATGACCGTAGTTCGCCGGCGTAATAGGTTCCTTTTCCTGTATCCAGGGGCCATCTAACGTACCGCTTTTCGAATAAGCAACGCCCTGCGTGTACACGTCATAAATCCAACTGGTCCAGATCATCCCTAACCGACCCGTTTTTGTGTGAAATAGATATGGCCCATCGGTGACTTTGTTCGGACGATCTTTTCCATTGTCGTCTTTCTCACGGCTCCAGGGTGAATCACTGGCCCGAAACAACACCTCGCCTTTACCTAACGTACCACTTAAATCTGGCTTCAACTCGATTTTCTCGATGGTTCCGTTCAGATTCTGCAACCATTCGTAGCAATAAACCATGTACGGTTTATCGTTTTTATCGACCCACAACGTACCATCCAGCGTGGGCATGTCAGCGGGCAGATACGTAGCATCCTGCATGGGTACGTATGGCCCGTCGGGTTTATCGCTGACCAGTACGTGGCAGGCCCGCCGTTCGATAGCCCTTCCTTTCACAGTATCGATTTTAACGGCCCGATTGGTGAACGTAGCAAAATAGTAGTACTTATTCTTAACGTGGTGAATTTCGGCAGCCCAGATCATCGGATTGGGGCCCATCCAGGAATTCGGGTCGGTTTGTGTGACTTTGTAGGGGCCGTCCCAAAGCTTTAGATTTTTGCTTTTCCAAAGTAGTCCGCCCGTCCCCGTCATGTAATACGTGTTTGTTTGGCGATCAGCCAGAATAAACGGATCGCTCAACCGAATCGAGTCCAACGGTACGTTTGTTCTAGGCTCTCGCACCCTGTTTTCCTGCGCCTTCAGGACAAACGAAAACAGCACACAGCCTACTAAAACCAACCAATTATTTTTCATAGATCGTCAACTAGTTTCAGCATTAAGTTTGTAGTCAATTCGATTCAACAAAAAGTGCTGGAAGTCAAAAAATGATAATTGCACTAGTAACAAGAAAATTCCAGCATTTCCTGTACATAAAATCCGCAGTATTTTATAAATCATAATACGGTTTGTACATATCAGTTGCAAGATTTACGGCCTCACTAAAAAGTGACTTTAAACGTGTTACGTTATTTGTTAATGCATACTTATCGGCGCATAAAATAGTGTCAATTTTTTCTCTAAACTTTTCAGGAATCTGGTTTGATTTTTCTAAAATATCAATCGCCCGTTTATCACCCATAGGATATAGCTCATTTATGCTAAAGAGAGCCGTTACTATACTCTTAACAGCTCTGGTCAGGCAACCAATTGTATTATAAACATCCTGTTTTTTAGCGAAATTATCAGCCTGCCAAATAGTAAATTCCGCAGACCATAAGGATTGTTGAACAACCGATTTCTTTAGTTTTTCCGGATAAATCAGAATCGCCTTTTTTAGCTTTCCAATCACGCTATCCGGGTCATATAAAGAGATACAGCTTTGCGTTTCAGCTAAAAAAATGATGGACGAAAAACCATAAGGAGGCTGTTGTTCGAAATGATTTTCCCAAACACCGTTTTTTGCGTTTTCAATCGTTGACGTTATTTGTTCAATATTCTTGTAGAGGAAATCTACCTCTCCATGGTTTGTCTTTATCCAGGCGCCACCATTTACCCACGGTCCCCATTCGTAAAACCCGGTAACTGTCGGCTTTTCAACCGCGTATTTTTGAGCAATAGATTTTACAGACTCTATTGAAAAAGGCGCTGCATTAGAATAATAAATACCAATATCCAGATCAGATGTGGCGGTGGCAGTTCCTACCGCATAAGAACCGCCTAAAACAACCGCTTTTACATTGTCAATTTCTTTTAAATCATAGATAATATTATCCAATAATTTTTTCTTTTCTTCTGGCAATTTCATTCTGGTATGACGGGGCTAGATTTAGTATCGCAACATTCACTTTTCCGTTCTCGTTACCCACACTTTATAAGGGTGAACACCCCGATTGCCAAACGTATAAAATGGAATGGCGGTGAACGATGTAGGCTTCGCGTTTTTATCCGTCGCCTGTCCCGTTATTACGTTGACGCCGTTCAGCAGGTCAGATTTGTAAGTCAATGTCAGCGGAGTATTGGCGGGTAACGTAACGTCGTTGAGGTTTGGGTTATCAACACCTTCCAGCCCGTACACGATGGGGCCGGATGCCAGCGCCACCTTCCCTTTAATCGTTTGAATCGAATCACTGGGCGAAACGATACGTGGCTGCATGGGCAGGTTCAATTCAATTCGGTCCCCTTTTTTCCAGGTCCTGTTTATTGCTACGTAGCCGTTTTTCGGCTGCACTGCTACGTCCTTCCCGTTCACTTTCAGCGTAATCGGATCATTTACGGCGGACGTGTACAAGTTGAACGGATTCTCCTGACTGTGTGCCCAGCCTGGTATCCGCACGTTCATGGTAAACGATTTCGAGGATTCAGGATTGACTAAAATCACCGATTCGCCTTTCCAGGGATAGTGCGTCACCTGCTTCAAATTAACTTTGGTTCCAGCAACGATCATGTCGGCCTGACTGCCGATGAACAGGTTCACGTAAGCGGCATCTTTGTCGTACGCGTAAATGAAACCCGGCATGGCCGAAACCATTTTCAGCAGCATCGGCGGACAGCAGGGGCAGCTATGCCAGGCCCAGCGTTTGTGGTCAGTCGCCACCAGTGGATTTTCATAAAAATAGTTGTCACCTTTCAGTGATATGCTGGACAGCAGGTTGTTATACAGCACGCGCTCTAATTCGTCAACGTACTTTCCGTCGGCTTCCAATTGATTCATACGCTGGCTGAAAAACGCTGAGCCGATGGCCGCGCAGGACTCCAGGTAAGCTGACTCAGGCATAAAATAGTTTTTCCCGAAACGCTCACCGTCGGCAATAGCTCCTTCGCCACCCGTGATGAACATACGTTTACCAATCATATTGTCCCAATACGCATCAGCGGTTTCAACGTAGCGCGGGTCGTTGTTTTCCAGCGCCGTAGCCGCTACGCCCGTTGCCAGCAACGTAGCACGAACGGCGTGACCTTCAATGGTTTTCTGCTGAAACACCGACATGTGATCCTGGTTGTACGATTCGTCACTTTTGCGCGCGTGCCGACCGTCTTTGTCGCCGTAATTACCCCGGTTCTCAATCCAGAACGTAGCGAGTTGGTAATATTGCTTTTCGTCTACTGGTACGCTCATTTTCGATTTCAGCGTGGGTTCGTCTTTGAAAAGCCAATACAGCTTCAGAATGGCTTCTTCTGGTCCGCCATGTCCGGGAACGACATTCTTCTTGGGGAACGGCCCCATTTCCTTATACATGAAGTTGCTGAACCTGGTTGCTACGTCGAGCAGTTTGGTTTTGCCCGTCGCTTTGTAATAATGCACAGCCGCTTCGATCATCATGCCGGCGTTATACACGTCGTGCTGCCATTTATCGTCTCCGCCATTCGTACCCCACCGTTGATCGGGTTTCACCAACGTAGTGTACGTGTTCAGATAGCCATCCGGATCAACGGCCTGAGCAGCAGCGATACGGTCGATGTAGGCGTCGATTTTCGTTTCCAGCTTCGGGTCGGGATATTCGGCCAGGAGGTCAGCGGCTCCACGAATGGTTTCGTATACCAGACCATCGTACCAGGGCGGGCCGTCGTGTTGACCCGTATTTTTCTTGCCCTGCGCGATCAGATCGAAGTTCAGAAAAGCGTTACGTGTCCGGCCCCATTTCGCTTTTTCTTCAATCAAATCCTTGCGGTCGGGCTCGTAATTTCCTTCCAGTTTGTCGAATACGTCGTACACCGTTTTCGAATCCCAGACCTTCAGCTTCGGGCTCCAGAACAGGTCGTTCACACTCACCTGCTCCAGCTTCAGCGGGTGAATAATGTGCGTACGAGTTTTGAGCGATTGGCCATTAACCTCTTGAACCGACAAGGTCGTCAGCAACGTAATGCCAACAGCTAGGAAGCGCATGTATATCTTCATAGTCGTTAAAAGTATCCTGACCGGCCTTTTTAACGAACACCCCAGCAAAAAAGAACCGCCCTGTGGGTTGATGTTTCCACAGGGCGGTTTTCTTATAATATAAAGCTACTTAAATCAGACAGACGGATTCATCTGGTTGAACCAGTTGCGCAGGTCCTCAGCCGACCCGTTGGCTCTGGTTTCGCTGGTGCCATAGGTCAATTCTGTCTTACCTTGCTTCAACTGCTCAAAAATGGCGTCGACAAAACCACTCACCGGCGGAGCATGGTCGTGTATACCTTTTCCACCCAAATCGGTATTGAGCGCGGGCGGAATCAGCTCGATCACGTCAATGCCTTTAGCAGCCAGGGAATGACGTAGTGATAACGTAAAGGAGTGAAAAAATGCTTTCGTAGCCGAATAAACGGGTACTTTGGCTAACGGTGCAAACGACAACCCCGACGTTACGTTCAGAATAGCAGTCAACGAAGGCAATTTGACGAGTAAAGACGTCAGGTGTAGTGGCGCTTCGATGTTCACAGTGATTTCATCTTTCGCCCGCTCCATAAAATCGTCGTCCGTGATTGACATCCACTGCTGAATGCCCGCATTGTTGACCAGTACGTTCAGGTCAGGGTGTTCGTCGGCAATCCACTGGCAAAGAGCCAGCCGTTCGTCGGCAAGCGACAAATCGCAGGTTCGGGTGATAACGGATGGAAATTTTGCGGCTACGTCACGTAGCACCTCTTCGCGACGACCGCAAATGATGACCGTGTTTCCTTCCTGCACAAATCGCTCGGTCAGGCCCAGGCCAATACCAGATGCACCACCGGTAATCAGAATTTTATTGTTTGATACGTTCATGTACTTTTTGTTAACGCTGGTTCTATAAAATCAGAAGCAAAAGTAGCCGACGATACGGGGCGATACGTTGCGCGATTCAAACCAATCGTTGCAAGATTCAAATCTGATCAGCACCAGTTACGACTTTGAATACACGTAGCCGAGAAAGAGGACAATTATGGCTTCGACAATCCACATAGTCAACGTTTTATACCCTACCGCCCGACGTATCAGAAAGTGAACTCCGGCCGCGCCCAGCGCAATGGGAATTCCGAAAATAAACTGTAATACGTTGTTTTCCCGCTTCATATCGACGAAACCGTAACCAATCATAATAACCCCCATACCGGCAAGAATCATGAGTGGGGTTATGATGTCAAATACTTTTGAAAAATTCATGTCTTTGTTGATTAAGCACTGACATACAAGTTGTTTAGCTTTTGTTATGCTGTTTTTTGTCATGCTGAGGAACGAAGCATCTTAACGTATCTAAACGAACTAGCAAGGATGCTTTAAGATGCTTCGTTCCTCAGCATGACAAAAAAACAGCATAACAAACATTAATTTAATTACTTACGTAGCGTCCGGAAGAAAGCGCGAAACTCATCGGCTAGTGCTTCGGGTTCTTCCAGAGCCGCAAAGTGCCCGCCGTGCGGCATTTCGGACCATCGCTGAATATTCAGGCCCCGTTCGGCAAACTCGCGTGGCGGTGGATTGTCTTTCGGAAAAACCGCCATCCCGACTGGTACGTTTACCCGACCTCCCGGCTTATACGACGACTGGGTTGTTTCTTCATAATAGCCTCGAATCGAGGAACCTATCGATTCCGTGATCCAGTAAATCATGATGTTTGTGAGCAGTTCATCTTTCGTATAAACGCTTTCCAGATCGCCATCGCAGTCGCTCCAGGTGCGAAATTTTTCGATAATCCAGGCCGCCAACCCAACCGGCGAATCATTTAGCCCATAGGCCAGTGACTGGGGTTTGGTGCCCTGAAGCATGGCATAAGCGCCTTCCTGCATACCTACTTGCTGCATTCGATCCGAATATTTTTTCTCCGCTTCCGTAAATGTTTTCGGATCAGCGTTCAAACTCGCCTGAAACGCTACGTCGGTCAGGTGGATACCCAGCACCGAATCAGGATATTTCTGCCCGAGCAGTTCCGACACAGCCGCTCCGCCATCGCCACCAGCCGCTACGTAATGCTGATAGCCCAACGTATCAGTCATTAGTTTATGCCAGAGTTCGGCCACGCGTCCCAGATTGAAGCCGGGTTTAGAAGGTTTATCGGAAAAACCAAATCCCGGAAATGTCGGCACAATAACATCGAACGAATCGGCGGGGTCTTTGCCAAACCACTCAGGGTCGGTCAGCATCGGAATGATTTTGTACATCCGAAAAAAGGAGTCAGGCCATCCGTGAGTCAGCACGAGCGGCAACGGGTTAGGACCTTTACCTTTTCCGTAGATAAAATGAATAGCCAGCCCGTCAACGTTCGCCTTATACTGCGTAAACTGGTTGAGCATAGCTTCCTGTTTGCGCCAATCGAACGTATTGAGCCAGTAATTGGTCAGTACTTTTAGATAATCCAGGTTGGTGCCATAATCCCAATCGGAACCTTTTATCTCATCCGGCCAGCGCGTATCGGCCAGGCGCTCTTTCAAATCATCGAGAACTGATTGTGGTACGTTGATCTGGAATGGATGTGCATTAACCATAGTCTACCTACGTTTTTGTTCGAATCCTGTTCATTAGTAACCAGCCAATACGCTGATTGTTGGCACTACGTAATACGTCGAAACAAATCCGGGTAGTCAAGAATTAGCCCATCTGCATCGACGGCCAGTTCAGCAACGAAGTCAATAGCGGGCTGTTCGAATCGATACGTACCGGCAGCTAGTTGCGTATAAAACTGCTCGACCGGGCTAATTTTTCCAGCTGGCAATTCAATATAAACGACCTTAATTGGCTCCGACTTTTCGGGCAAAAATTGTAGTCGTCGGATGGGTAACGTATTGGTGAAAGGCGTTAACGTCAGGTCGACATCGATACAGCCCGTCAACTCCGGCAACGTAGCACCTGACTCATCATACCAGTGGCCTTTTCCATCGGCAGTCAGGTGAAACAGTACCTGATTCACTACGTCCGTATAGATAATTACCTCCAGAACTCGCCACTGGCTATCCGTACGAATCTGATACTGAAACGTATACGCTACGTCCTCATCGACTCCAACTAATCGCCCTTCGGCCAGAAAGCCATCTGTCAACGTAGTAAGATTGAAATGTTCCAATCCTGTCCATTGTATTGCCTGCCATACTATCGTGCCCGTTCTAGCCATATTACAATTGTTTCGATATCTACTATAAACGCTTCACAGTCAGATCGGTTTACGTAGCATCGAAAACAAAAAGCCGGCGTATCTATTATACTTTAACGTAGTACCAATCAGCTTACTCATGACAACCATAACCCAGGCGAAGGAAACTGTGCTGGCATTTATTGAAGCACTGAATGACGAAGATTTCGAAGCCGCCCGCGATTTACTCGCCGATGACATGTCGTTCGTGGGCGTAATGGGCACCCGCAATGGGGGCGACGTTTACATTCAGGACATGCAGAAAATGAAGTTCAAATACGACATAGAGAAAGTTTTCGTCGATGGCGATGATGTTTGTCTATGGTATAACATCGACATGGGCGGCCCGAAAATCTTCAGCAGCGGCTGGTACGTCACCGAAGCCGGAAAGGTAAAATCGATCAAAGTCCTGTTCGACCCGCGCCCGCTTCTCGATAAGAAATAAACTAAATAGGAGTTCAAAATGCGTGTTTTTGTCATGCTGAGGTACGAAGCATCTTAATGTCTCCTTATTCTCAGGTCTGGATACTTTAAGATGCTTCGTGCCTCAGCATGACAAAAAATTGAACAGGTTCAGTTTATATCATAACCATCATAAAAATCTGCCAATCCGCCGGAGCGGTTCCATAAGCTTATGCGAAAAGTGATTCTTCAGGAATGGGTAACCATCGATGGATATGCAGGTGGCCCCAAAGGCGAAATTGATTTTTTTTCGGCCCCGGAGTTGAGTCAGGATTCCGATCAGGACCTTTTCGACTTCATGGACAGTATTGATACAATTCTGCTGGGTGCGAATACGTATCAGATGTTCGTCGATTACTGGCCGGAAGCGAAAACGGATACCGAGATTATTGCCGATCGCTTAAACGAGACGCCTAAACTCATTTTTTCAAAAACGCTAACTCAAGCGCCCTGGGGAAAGTGGAAACCGGCTACGGTAATCAGCGAAGACGCCGTCGAAACGATACGTTCGCTCAAAGAGCAATCGGGAAAAGATATGGTGTTGTGGGGCAGTATTTCGCTGGCACAATCGCTGATGAAAGCCGGGCTGATTGATGAGTATCATCTTCGCGTTTGTCCGGTGGTATTGGGCGAAGGTAAAGCACTTTTCCCCAACAGCTTTTCCCTCCCTCAACTGAAACACGTAGCGACGAAAACATACAAAGCAGGCCTGGTTTTGCTACGTTACGTACCAGCCTGAACGTAATAATCAGTAAATGACTCATGAAGAAATTTGATCACGAATCTGGACAGTTTTTTGAAATCGAGGGAGCCAACATCTATTACGAGGAGATCAAAAATCCCGAAAAACCTTATCTGCTGTTATTACACGGCGGATTTGGCCATCTCGAATACTTCAATCCGATAACGCCTTATTTGGCCGACAAATTTTCGCTGATCGCCATTGATGGTCGTGGTCAGGGAAAATCTACGTTGGGTACGGCCAAGCTGACGTATGCCCAGATGCAACGCGATGCAGAAGCACTCATCCAATCGTTAGGCATCGAAAAAGTAAGTATTTTAGGTTTTAGCGATGGCGGTATTGTCGGCTATCGGATGGCGGCTTCCGGCACTACCCCAATTGACAAATTGATTACGATTGGCGGCACCTGGAGTGAGGCCGATGTACTTGCGTCAAAAGAGCGTTTTGAAAAAGTTTCGCCCGAAAGCTGGCGTGAACGACTGCCGGATTCGTACAACGATTATCAACGGCTTAATCCTGCCATTGATTTCAGCGTAACGGCAAAAGCAATCCGTGAAATGTGGCTTGATACGTCGCCTGCCACTGGTTATCCAGGCGAGATGGTGAAACAAATCCGTTGTCCGACGCTGATAATCCGTGGTGACAAAGATGATTTCTTCCCAAGAAAAAGCGCTGCCGAGTTGGCCGATCATATCGCTGATTCAGCATTTTTTAACGTACCGTTTGCCAGTCACGTCGCCATTGAAGACCAACCCGAACTCGTAAAGACCGCACTGGATCTGTTTTGGGCTGCCTAACAAACACGGGTTGAGCAAATAACCATTGCTTTTATGCTATTCGAGCTTACCAGCGCTAAATTTGAGTCATCTTATTGTACTACGTTTATCAGCGTATCTCAATAAATAGTCGTTACGTTACTCGATCTTTAATGGCGGTCCTACCACCTTCATTTCATTGTTACTGAATACGGTAGCAACTTCCTCTTTAGTCGGTTCGTGATCCATCGCGGCCATCGTTACGAAGAAATCTTCCAGCTTTCCGGCCGGTTGCAGAATCACCATCATCTTTCCTTTTTCAGCAATCTGTGTCCAGGCGTGGGGGACTTGTCGGGGCAAGAAAATACTGTCGCCCGCCGTTAGCCGATATTTCTCATCGCCAACCTGGAAAGCGTAGTTTCCCTCCAATACGTAAAAGATTTCATCCTGTGCCGGATGCATGTGCAACGGCGTCCCGCGTCCGGGCGAGAGCGAGGTTTGCTCAAATATGGCCAGGTCACCATTGGTATCACTACCCGAAATTTTCACATCCAGTACGTTGACATTGACGCCTTTGAGCTTGATATGCCCGTGTTTTCGACCCTCACCCGCATTAATTTTAAATCCTTTGGAACGTTGGAATATGTTCTTAATTCTGGCCAGAGACGGCGTAGCCGCCAGGGTGAGTAGCGCCGTCATAAATCGATTTCTGTTCATGGTGTTAACAGGTTTGTAAATCCAGTGCTTTTCGGCTCGAAATTGCCCCGGTCATCAACGAAAAAATAGAATAGAATTAAGGTGTAGTCGAATTTACCGGATCAGTCGGCGGAAATTCATGGGTGTAAGCCCGGTTTGCTGCCTAAAAACGCGGGTAAAATGGCTCTGATCGGAAAATCCACACGCATAAGCCAGTTCCGTAAGCGATACCGGTTCTTTGGCCATCATGTGCTGCGTCGCCTTCTCAATTTTGATTTTGCGTACGTATTCACCCAATGTGCATTGAAACAGTTTCGGAAATTGCTGACAGAGGTAAACCGGATGGAGTTGCAATTGAGCGGCAAGGTGGGTCAGGCTGAGGTTTTCGTCGTAGTGGGCGTACAACATTTCCTGAATTCTGGATTGCCAGGCGGGCTTGCGGTCGGTATATTCTCTCGACCGGCTCAGCTGACTAAAAGCCATCACGACCAGACTTTCCGCACTGAGCTTTTTCTCGGTTCCGTTTTGACGGGTTTCGGCCAGCAGGCGTGCAAACAGAATTTTCAGATCGGGAGAGCCTAATTCCAGCAAGCCTTCGGGCCGGGATTTCGGGATGTCCAAACGATTAAACCAGCTATCGTCAATATCGACATGCAAGGCCGATACAAAAGAGGAGTAGCGGCTATTGTAATGAGGTTCCTGGCTATGATGATAGGTTAGTGAACCCGCGCTCAGGGCAATTTCCTTCTGCTTATAGGTTTCGAGCAGGGTGCCACTGGTGGTAAACGCGAAGTAAGCATTTTCGTGGTAGTGCCAGGGGCAACCTTGCAGGTTATGGTATGCCGATTGCACGAGGGTCAATCCATTAATAGAAAGTTCGTCTCTTGATACGCCGAAAAACTGCCCTTTTGCCAGATTATCCATACCTAACCCTAGTCTACACGAATATAGCGATGCTCTGGTTAAAAGCGGGTTAAGTCTTTATTTACCGGCTTAATTGTCTGGTTCATTGTATCAAGAGACTCCTTTTTGGCCAAGGAGATCCAGCCCCTAGCCTACGCACGAAAATGGTCGTTTCGCCAGCCTCAATGCCTATTCCCTCAGCGCGTGGCCAATAGTGCATTGTTCAGATGCTGAATGATCTTTTGCAACTGGTGAATATGCCGCTGCGTGTGAATTCCCATAAAAGAAAGCCACTCATACCGCGTCAACGTACCAATTTGCGGCAATTCGCTGTCCAGACAGACCAGTGTCAGATCATTGTGTTGCGCGAAAGAAGTCAGTAACTGCGTTTGTGTGGTCAATCGACCGATTAGTTCAGCTTTTTCAAATGGGCCACCATCGGGCACAATTTCTTCGGGCGACTCCAATTTGGTCGAAAAATCAAGGAACACCGCTCGTATTCCATCTAGTTTTTCATCAATAGGTCGGTTTGCCGGCTCAGTATTTCCGCTCAGAATTGGTAATATATTGTACCCTTTCGACAGATGATCCCCAACTTGCGCGGCTGTCCAGCTTCCCTCGAACGGTACCTGATTCAATTCTTCTTCGCTCAAGGACGAAAGCATACGTAGCAATTCTGTAAACTGCAAATTGAGTTCGTTACTCAGTTCCTGATTATTCATGATTAAAAGCGGTTTTGTTCACTAATTTGTTCACTAATAAGTAATCTGATAACGTAGCAACATCAAGCCGTTCTCGTATGCCTTCGACTCAATCAATTGCAACGTAACGTTGGTAGTACTTGAGCCAAAAAGGCGTACACCTTCGCCCAAAACGACCGGATTGAGTTTAATAACCAACTCGTCAATTAGTTTCGCATCCAGCAACGTAGCGGCCAGTTCGCCACCTCCGCAAAGCCAGATTGTTCCACCATCGCCAGCTTTCAGTTTTTGGACGAAATCAATCTCATCGTGGCTAATTACCTCAACCAACTGGCCCGGCTCGAACGTAAGGGTTTTGGAGAAAATGTAGTTCTTCAGATCGGGATTGACCTGCGTATAGGCCGGTTCGCCTTCCTGCAAACCATATGCGTAACCCCACTGATACGTTCTGCGGCCCATCAGTGCTACACCGTACGATTTGATACGTTCCAGAAAGTCGTTAACAAACTCACCGTCAATTAGAAAACCGTCAATCGAGCCGTCGGAATGGGAAATGAAATTATCGAGCGAAGCCGCTACGTCATAAATCAGTTTTGGCATACAAGTCAGGATTGATACGTATCAAAAACAACCGCCGGGTCGGATATTTGTTTAACGCGGCTCCGACAGCCAGAGCCTGTCGGAGCCGAAACTCGGTAAGCATTTCTGGTGATGTCTGGCTATTTTTGCAATTCTTTCGGAACTGGAAGATAGGTGTCAACTTTGCTCGGGTGGTGATCTCAGATTTGTTACTACGTATATGAAGGCTATATTTTTTGCTTTACTAGTTTGCTATTCGGCAACTCTTTTCGCCCAGGTTCAGCTTCCAGCCAATGAAGCCGGACAGGTTCAGTATCAGGAAATTATCAAGCTACAGGACAGCAAGCGACCGGCGAAGAAAATTATGGAACATGCCCGGATATGGGCTGATGATCAATACGGTAATACCTCAAACACGGAAGTACATTTCGATCAGGAACATAACATTCTGTTCGTAAAAGCGTCTTATCCACTTGGTAAGCAGAGCGTCCGGTATACATTGACGATTGAACCGAAATACGGGCGTTATCGCGCTACGTTAACCGATTTAATCGCCGACAACGGAGGGATGTTCGTCCCCATTCAGCCGAAGAGCCCTACGGTTAGCGATTTAACCAAATCGGGAAGTACGCAAACTGTAGCCGAACAGGCTGTTGAGCAACAGACTACATTATACGAGCAACTCGACCAGGCTTGCCGCGCTACGTTAGCCAGCCTCCGCGAAGCCCTGACAGAGGGTGAACAATAGTGCTACGTTCAGCGATGGCGTTCGACACCAACCTGCTCGCACCAATCCAGTACCGGGCAGGTCGAGCAGTGAGGCAACGTACCGGTGCAGATGTGTTTGCCAAAGGGCATCAACAGCCGATTGATATTTACCCATTGCTCATGTGGCACTTTGGTTTCCAGCACTTTCAGCGTCTGCTCGGGTTGTTTGGTTTGAACAAAACCCCAGCGGTTCACCACCCGATGCACGTGGATATCAACACTGATGGCGGCCTGTCCGGTAGCTACACCCAGCGCCAGATTAGCGCACTTCGGTCCTACTCCTTTCAACGAAATCAACGTATCGAAATCGGCGGGTAAGGTTCCTCCAAACTCATTCATGATACGTTCGGCGATGCCGCGCATGGTGTAGGCTTTCTGGTCGGGATACGTTGTGCCGTAAAGAATTTGTGTTAGTGTTGGTATATCGAGTGTCAGAAGTTGCTCTGGCGTACGAGCCTTCTCGAACAAACGCAGCGATACCGGAATAGTCGTTTCATCGAGTGTACGAATGGAAATAATGCACGAAATCAACTGCTCGAACAATGTATCATAACCCCGTTCAACTAAATCGAACATGGCGGCCTTCGGGTATGGACGGATGGCCTCCTCAATTCGGGCCAGCATTACGTCAAGATCAAAGGGTTGTTTCATCATATTTCTTGTTCCAGCGAAAGTCATTTTTGTCATGCTGACCAGGGAAGCATCTTAAGTTTTCCTTACTGAATAGTGTGGAATCTTTAAGATGCTTCCCTGGTCAGCATGACAAAAACTGCTTCGCGTATTTGGAACAACAAACAACCCTTTATGTTTATGCTTTCACGATTACCATTTCGACCCGGCGATTTTCGGGGCGTTCTTTCAGGCTTTTGTTGGTGTTGATGGGCCGCGAAGGGCCATACCCTATCGTTTCGATTCGGGAAGCACTAATTCCTTTACTGACCAGATACCGCTTTACTTCATTGACCCGGTTGCGCGATAGTTCTACGTTTGAATCGAAATCTCCCACCGTATCCGTATGCCCTTCAAGCTTAATACTCATGCTTGGATTCGACTGCATCACACCAGCCAGTCGATCCAGTTCAGGGTACGACTCCGGCATCAGGTCGAATTTCGATACGTTGAAATAGATGTTTTTCAACGTAATCTTTGCTCCAGCTTCGATTGGAACGAGATTAAAATCGCGTGCTACGTCCACGCGGTTCGTTGCCAACGTATCACTCTGGCTGAAATACCCTTTCGCCGAAGCGGTTACGGCGTAAACACCCCGACGCTCAATAGGAATGCGGTATTTACCCGTCGGACTGACACTTTCGACCGAGTCAGCCGGATCATCGCCAGCGGCTTCAGCACCCGAAATAAGCCGATACGTAACGGTGGCTACAATCGGCTCTTTCGTCTTGGCGCTACGTGTCACACCATTGATAGCAACCGCCGTTGGAGCGGGTTTCTCTTCTGGTTGAGACGGTTTAGGTGTGTCTGTAGGCGTATCGGTACCTACACCCGGTTTGGTGCGGGGCGTATACCGGGGCTGCTCTTTTGGCGGAACTGGCGCAGGTGTTTTCGGTGTGCGCTGTGCATATGGTTCCTTCTTTTTGGGATTGATAATATGCACCCCCCAGAAATTGAAGCAGACAACTTTACTCGTCTTAGTTTGATAATCCTTACATTCAAACAGGTCAAACGTAGTATAACCCGGGTCTATTCGTTCAAAATAAGCTACAAAATCAACCCGTTGTCCGGGCGGAACTTGCCGACGCATTTCCGAAGGAATATTTTCAGCCCGAATGAGTTTATAGGAGCGCTCACCCTGATTTACATACAGGCGAGATGACGATTGGAAGCCAATATTATCAGGATCGGTATTCCCACCCAAGCTTCCACCGTTAGGAAGTGGGATTGGAAATGGCCATTGACGATTTTGAGAAGGTTTACTTCCTACCTTTTCAAATTTCATGTAGATAATGGTATACTGCTCGGTGAGCTCGACGCGCTTAATCGTTACGTCGGGATCGTTAACATCATCCACGCGGGGCGATTCGGTTGTATACTGCACCTGGGCGTACACCCCAGTCGCCAGCAGCATAAGTAACAAAGAGAGAGATAACAGGCGGTTCATTGTCGTTGTTCGGGAAGGCATTTGCCTTATAAACGTTTGACTGTGCCGAGTAGTTTAAGGTTTAACTTTCTGATTATTAATTGGTGATTTTTGTGTTGTAGATTCAATTTTTCAGGGAAATAAAAAATAACATAGCTCCAAGGATTAAGCTGTTACTTTATTGATGTATTACGTCTAACAGGCATTTTACCTTTCATTATTTTGCAAATTCCTAATATATTCCTGTATCGTTCTAATATGTCACTTCTTTACAGTAAATTCCGCAATTAATGTCAATTTAATATCTGCCAATATTGATTATTTTGCGCACACATTCAATTTAACCAACTCAAACTTATGAGTAAACTACTACGTATCATTCTGCCGTTGCTTTTTCTGGTTACGCAGGTGAGCTACGCACAAACCCGGACGGTTACGGGCCGGGTCTCAACGTCGGACGACAACTCGGGCTTGCCGGGCGTATCGATCACAGTAAAAGGCCGAACAGTTGGTACGTTAACCAACGCCAGTGGTGATTATAGCATCAGCGTTGATAACGATGCTACGTTGGTTTACAGCTTTATTGGTTTTTCGACCATTGAAGAACGGGTCGGCGATCGCTCAACGATCAACGTAAAGCTAGCAACCGACGTACGCAACCTGAATGAAGTGGTCGTGACAGGTTATGGTCAACAAATTAAACGGGACCTGACCGGCAACATCGCCAAGGTTCGTCCTGCTGATATCCAGGACCAGCCCGTCACTACGTTTGACCAAGCTATTCAGGGAAAAGCCGCTGGCGTTCAGGTAAATGCAGGATCAGGTAAGCTAGGACAGGCTGTTCGAATCAACATACGTGGTCAATCTTCGGTATCGGCATCGAACCAGCCGTTGTATGTTGTTGATGGCATTCCCATTACCACCGAAAACCTCAGCATCAACAGTGCTCAGACGAACCCGTTGGCAGATATTAATCCACTGGATATTGAGTCGATTGATATTCTGAAAGATGCCTCAGCAGCGGCTATTTATGGTTCGCGGGCGGCCAATGGCGTTATTCTTATTACGACCAAGAAAGGAAAGGCCGGTCGCACAAACGTCAATTTTGGCGCTCAATACGGCGCCAGTACGCCAACGAATAACGTTCGGTTCATGAATGCTGAAGAATATGTAGGCTTTTACCGTCGGGCGGCAGCCAATCGCGACCGTATCAGCCAAATCGATCCGGCAGATCCCGATTCATATTCAACCTATATTGAAGATTTCTTTAACGCGCAATCGCTTGGTACGTTCGGTACGCAAAATCAGGTCGATACTAAATGGGGAGATCTGGCTTTTCAGGATGCCCCTTTCCAGCAGTATGATTTAAACCTGAATGGAGGCAATGAAAAAACATCATTCTACATTTCGGGGCAACTGCTGGATCAGAAAGGCGTTCTGATTGGAAACGCGCTAAATCGGTATACAGGCCGTATAAATATTGATCACCAGGTTTCCAGTCGGATTAAAGTAGGCGTTAATACGAGTATATCCCGCACGCTCAATAAACGCATTGCAGGCGACCGTCAGTTCGACAATCCACTGCAACTCAATGCGTTGGTTCCGCTCACGCCATCTACAGACCCAGAAACGGGCCTGGAAACCGGAACCCCGCCGGGCGATGCAACTATACCGCTTTATTACAATCCACGTATTAATCTCGGCAACACGAAGTTCAATACAACGGTTTATCGGAGTATTAGCAGCATTTATGGTCAGTTGCAGATTATGAAAGGGCTTACGTTCCGTTCAGAATTTGGACTCGATGTTCTGAATCAGCAGGAAGAACGGTACTGGAACAGCAAAACGGCACGTAACTCCAGCGCTCCGCAAGGGCTTGGGCAGAATCGTTACAACCGCGTCGATAATTACAACACGAATAATTTCTTTACCTACACGACCCAACTGGGACGTAATGTCATCGATGCTACGTTAGGAATGTCGTACCAGCAATCGGAACGTAACGTCAACTTCATCGAAGGCCGGGATTTCCCGTCGGATGCGTATCAGCAGATTGCCAGTGCAGCCGTAAAAAGCGACGGTACGTCTACCCAGTCGAACTATCGGTTCCTGTCTTATTTTGCACGGGCGAATTACAAGCTTTCCGACCGTTACTTAGTTGGTCTTAGTGCACGTATCGATGGCTCATCCCGATTTGGACGTAACAGTCGCTATGGGTTTTTTCCGGCGGTTTCGGCAGGTTGGGTGCTAACAGAAGAAGAATTCCTGAAGAACAATAACTCGATTAGCTTCCTGAAATTACGGGCCAGCTACGGTCGGACGGGGAATGCTGAAATTCTAACGGCTGGGAATCTATCGGTTGAGAATTTCCCGCAATTGGGTTTGTTTACCGGCGACGCCAAGTACGCTGGTTTGCCCGGTCAACGCCCTTCTCAATTAGCTAACCCCGATCTGAAATGGGAAACAACGGATCAGGTCGATGTGGGTATCGACTTTGGTTTCCTCAATAATCGAATCAATGGCGAAATCGATTATTACCAGAAACTTACCTCTGGGTTGTTACTGAGCGTGAACGTACCGGGTACGAGTGGCTTTGCTACACAATTTCGCAACGTAGGTAATCTGGAAAATAAGGGTTTTGAATTTGTGCTCAACACCGAAAACCTGGTAGGTGCATTCCGGTGGACAACGAGTCTGAATTTTGCTACGAACAGAAACAAAATTACCAACCTGCAAGGGCAGGTTATTGAAGGTGGTTTTCAGGCCATGAGTCGGGCTGTAGAAGGTCAGCCGCTGGGTGTATTCTTCACGCGCGAATATGCAGGGGTGAATCCAGCCAATGGCGATGCGCTATGGTATAAGAATACAACTGCTGCTGATGGAACCGTAGATCGGACTACTACGAATACGTATAATCAGGCCGAGCGTGTTATTATTGGCAATGCATTGCCCAAATGGACGGGTGGCATCACCAATACGTTCAGTTATAAAGGGCTTAGCCTGACCGTATTTTTCAACGGTATTTTTGGTAACAAAATCAATTTCTTTGGCGTGGGTCAATACTCATCGGCTAACGGGATTTACGAGGACAACCAAACTGCCGATCAGTTAGCCGCGTGGACTTCAGCAAACCCCAACACGAACGTACCAGAAGCACGGTTCTATCGGGCCAACGGTTCACAAGCTTCCAGCCGCTACATTCAGGACGGAAGTTTTGTGCGGCTACGTACCGCTACGTTAGCCTACAACCTGCCTAAATCGCTGATTAACCGGGTCAAATTAAACTCGGTACGTCTCTTTCTGACGGGCCAAAACTTGTTTACGTTCACTAAATACACCGGCTGGGACCCTGAGGTGAATGCTGATGACACGGTGACGAACATTGCTCAGGGATACGATTTCTACTCGTCTCCACAGGCACGTACCATTACGGGCGGTATCAACATTGGTTTTTAGTCCACATACTCCACTATGCATTTTTCAGTCATGAACAGATACATAAAAAATTGGTTTTACGCGGGGCTGACAACTGCGCTTGTCACAGCCTGCGCCGGACGTCTGGATGTTGCACCCACGCAAAGTATTGAAGCATCGCAGGCACTTAATACGGAACAGGATGTTATTATAACCCTAACCGGTACGTATGATGGCCTGAGCGACATCAATCTGTACGGTGGTGGTATTCAATACATCAGCGAATTACTAGGGAATAATCGGGATGTTGTTTTTGCCGGTACGTACTCTGCCATGTCTGAGTTGTCGCAGAAAGCAGTTACTACGTCGAACACCGTCGTGCGCGATTTTTGGCTATTTGGTTATAACACCATTAATATGTCAAATAACGTACTATCTGCATTAAGTAAAGTACGGGAAGCAACTCGTGGGAATATTGAAGGACAGGCCCGTTTTATTCGGGGCGCGTTATATTTTGAACTAGTCAAAGCATATGCGAAGGACTGGAACGATGGCACTCCGGCTCAGAATCCAGGTGTGCCGTTAGTGCTTACGCCAACACAAGCCATATCTGATGCCGATTATCGGGCACGCAATACGGTTGCCGAAGTGTATACGCAAGTATTGGACGATTTGACGAAGGCCGAATCGATGTTACCGGAGAAGCAGGAAAACGGAACTGGTTTTGCTACAAAAGGATTGGCCCAGGCTATGCTGGCACGGGTTTATCTCCAGCAGAAAAACTATGCTTCTGCTCGAGATGCAGCCAATCGGGTAATCACGTCGGGAACGTACCAACTGACCAGTAATTTTGGGGATGCATTCGCCGATGCAACAAACCAATCTGAAGTAATTTTCAAGTTGGTTGTATCGGAACAGGACGGCGTTAACGATCTCAACACCTTTTTTGCCTCTACGCTGAACCAGGGACGGGGTGATATTCGGTTGCAACAGGCTTTTTTACAGTTGTATGAAGCCAATGACGTACGTGGTCAATTTATTAATAAGGCCAGTATCAATACATTCACCAGCAAATTTAACGACCAGTTTGGCGACGTTCCAGTAGTTCGGCTGGCCGAAATGTACTTAATTCGGGCAGAAGCCAATCTCCGTCTGAACACCAGCGTTGGCGCAGCTCCGCTGGCCGATATAAACCTGATTCGAAGCCGGGCCAAAGCGACGCCATTAACCGCAGCCCAACTCAACCTGGATGCGATTGCGCGTGAACGTAGACTGGAACTAGCCTTTGAAGGACAGCTCTTACCAGAACTCAAACGGAACGGTACAGCCGTTGGTACAGCTCCTGCTAACGCCAATAATTTAGTACTTCCTATCCCACAACGAGAAATTGACACGAACAAGAAGTTGGTTCAAAACGCGGGGTATTAAGGCTAAAAATATGTTTGGCTGATTGTTTTAGTCTGACAAAGACACATAGTATTCTCTCAAAACAAACGGCACCGAAGTCTTTCAGTGCCGTTTTGCTTTTGGAATTATTTACGTATTTGAAATTTTCATGAGTAGGCTTTTTTGTCATTCTGACGAAGGAAGAATCTTAAAGTGTCCTCATTTAAGAGCAAAGAAACCTCAGGATTCTTCCTTCGTCAGAATGACAAAAAAACCATTTTTCAATTTACAATTGAAGGTTAAAACGGCTTTATAGTTTCTAAATAATCAAATAATACAATAAAGAAGCAACATACAATCTGAGTCAAAATAGATAGGCATGATTCATTTCATAGTTCGTATCATCATCTTGGAGACATTTAAGTAATCATATATATCATTTTATAGTAATTAATAATATCCTAATAGCTCATAAAATTTACCTTTACTCTTCTTAAAACCTGCCCATTTATTCCATGATGAAACAAGTACTTGCTGCGCGTACAAACCGTATTCCTTTTTAGAATACTTCCGGTGCTCACCTTTTTCCTTTTGTCATTTACTCACAGTGGTGATTATCCTAAAAAGCCAGAGCACCCCAGAGAAGCTGTAAAGTCCGCACTCACTCCAAAATTCCCAGGCCGTCCACAAACGAATGACCCCATTCGTTTCACCCTGAAAGCAGACAAGCAGCAGATAGCTGTAGGCGAACCACTCACGATTACTGTTGTCGCGCACTATCTTAACATCAGCCCTGCGCTATTATTTACAACGGCCGGCTCCAATGCGTTTCGGCTGAAAGTACTGCTCCCAGAAGGCTTTGTTCAAACCGGTGGCGATTACGTCGACTATGTCGGCACAGAGCTCTCAGCTGAAAAACCAACCGCTACGTATATACTAAAGGGTTATTTCACGAAAGCTGGCTCTAAAAACGAATTCCGTCTGCTACGTGGTCATGGATTAGCCGATGCCAACAGCCTGTTTGTCGATAAGTCGCGTCTGAACGTAACGGTGACCGGCAACAACATAGCACACTCAAATAAAGGTGCACGTAGCGCCGGGGCGTTAGCCTTCCAGATTGTGAGTTACGACTGCAACTCGGGCGTGTTGCAATACCAATTCACCGGGGGCGACGGTTCGCCCATCAACGTAGTACTGCCCGGTATCTTCGCCGGTACGATGTACTCCGACAACGTATCAACGCACACCTTCCCCGGTGATGCCCGGACAGGACGTAGCGTGAGTGGGAATGCTAATCAATCAGGCAACCAGATTTCTGTCAATTTCACCACGAGTTGTAATCTGAGTTCTGGGGGTGGCAATCCGCCCACTTCGCCTAATCCACCTGGCAATCCCAATCCACCGTCGGGCGGGAGTCTGGCTTTCCAAATTGTAGGCTATGACTGTAACTCCGGCGTATTACAATACCAAATGACAGGCGGTAATGGTTCTCCCATCAACCTGACGTTACCGGGCATATTCGCCGGTACGATAAACGCCAACAACGTATCGACGCACACGTTCCCCAGCGATGCGCGTCAGGGACGTAGTGTTAACGGATATGCCAATCAGTCGGGCAGCCAGGTTTCAATTAGTTTCACGACCAGTTGCAACCTCAGTTCTGGCAATCCCAATCCGCCCAACAACCCAAATCCGCCCAGTACTCCCAATCCACCAGCTTCAGGTGGAAGCCTGGCCTTCCAGATTATGGGCTACGATTGCAACTCTGGCGTCTTGCAATATCAGTTTACGGGTGGCAATGGTTCACCGATTGACGTAGTCATGCCGGGCATATTCGCCGGCACAGTAAATGCTAACAACCTAGCCACCTATACGTTTCCCGGCGATGCACGAACAGGACGTAGCATGACCGGAACGGCAACACAGGGTGGAAATCAAATATCTATCAATTTCACCACCAGCTGCAACTTAAGCTCTGGCCAATCTAATCCGCCTTCAAATCCGAACCCGCCATCAAGTGGCTGTGGTACAGGCAACGGATTATTAGGCTTCTACACAAACAGTACGGACCTCGCTCAGAATCCGGTAACCGTTCGCACCGATGCACAACTTAATTTCACTTGGGGTGGCTCACCAGTACCGGGAGTAGTCAACGAAGATGGTTTTTCAGTACGCTGGTTTGGACAGGTCGAAGCACCCGTCAGTGGTAATTATACCTTTAAAATTAATAACGACGACGGTACGCGACTCTGGATAAATGACCAGCTCTTAATAGATGACTGGAACGGGCATGGACCCACTTGGATGCAGGGTAGTATTTACCTGAATGCGGGTCAGAAATATGATATTACCATTGACTACGTTGAATATTCGGGCGGAGCACAGATGCAACTCTATTGGGAATATCCTGGGCAAGGTATGCAAATCGTACCAAGTTGCCGATTATATACCAATCTAAGAGCACCGTCAAGTGATCCAACAGGTTCTTCTAGCAGTGGTGTACAGTGTGTTTATGTGACTCCCTGCATAGATTATGTTCTTGATTGCAACACTGGAAAAATAGTAGATCTGGTTTTCTACAGCTGCGGTCCAGCAAGTAATGGTAATGGAGGAAGCGGGGGTGGTGGCGGAGGAGATGGGGGCGGTGGTAGCGGAGGAGGTGGCACAGGATCGCCTACTGGAGGAGGTGGCGGTATAGGAATGCCAGGCGGACCGACAACTTCTGGACGCCCAAATTTCAGACTCCCTATTGGTCAATCGGCAGAAGAAGCCTCTAGAATAAAGTTTTACCGGGATATGGCTTATAGAGGCATTACTTTCACTGCCGAGGAAATAGCGGTACTTAATGAATTCCCAAATGCCAGAGCTAATGTACGGAACCATGTTGACCGGTACGGTACCAAACCAGATGGTAGTAATGCTTTTATAATGAGTCTGGAAGATCAACAAAGATATCCGAGATTTGCAAATCTCGTCCGCAGTCTACCAACGATTGTAGCTAATGATACAAAAGTCAGAGAAGCCATTATGCATTTTACCGGCTATTCTGCTGGTAAGGTATTAGATTTATTAACAGTCGGTCGAGGTCCTCGTATTCTCATCCAAGATGTAAAATCTCAATATGGTAATAAAGCAAAAGGCCATTGCACTTGTCCAGGTTTTCCCGAATGGACAGTGGAAATCGAAATATCTTTTGTGAGAGGGCTAGAACAGGCAAATCTAAAGAGTACTCAACAAGCTACAGCTTTTTTACTTGCTGTAACCTTGCTTCACGAATTTACTCATTGGGGAGCAGCCCAAAATAACATCTCTGAAGCTGGTTATGAGTTTGGAGATAGTATGGAAATTATGGCATTTGGAACTATAATCACCAAAAATAACGCTGGCAATTATGACTACAGATTCTTTGAGAAGTAACATAGACCAACCGCTTAGGTTTTGGAAATCAATTATCCTACCACTTTTGAGCCTATTTATTCTTTCGTGTTCTCATGAACAAAAAAACAATGATTCAATCAGTCAATCTGATTCTGTTCAAATAATTCAAAAAGTGTTGGATGATCCACCTTTAGTCAGTAAATTAAAAAATGAGTTTAAAGAAAAACAATTAAAGCTGGTTGTTGGAGAGAATATACACCCTAACTCTCAGTTATTGTTTAATAACCAAGTCGTGAGTATAGTATCTTATGATTCGACTACGGATGAAATAAGAGCCAAGTTTCCAGGCAAATTTTTTGGGCAAGTGCCTATGTTCAAAGTGATGCCAGAAGGGAATGTTAAAGTTTCAATAGTTTTTCGAGGTAGTGGATTAACAGGTCTTTTTGAATTACAAAGAGGTCAAGTTGGTTGGGCAATAATTCACCGGCAATTTGGCAGAATATAACAAATAAGTTTTATGAAATTCCGACCAATGCAAGCGATCATAAATATCGGATCAATTACTTATTGATTTCAAAAACCGAATTAAGACCATCGCAATGATAATGAAGTTTTTCGGGAGAAAATTCATTTTGGGTTTAATGGTTTTGGCATCAATCTGTTGCACAAAAAAAACTGAAGATAGTCGTGAACTCAATCTTGAAGATACAGTCAATGTGGTTCAGAGTGTTTTGGCAGACAAACCATTAGAAGCGGAACTGATAAAAGACTTTGGCAATCAGCAACTCAAGTTAATCACTGGTATTGCTGTTAAACACAATCAGCAATTCACGTTTGCCGGTAAGCCAGCGCAAGTTGTATCAGTGGCAGGAGATGTATATCAAATACATGAACAACATCCCAAAGAATTTTATGTAAGTATACCTTCTATAAAATTCTTTACTAATGATTCTGCAACCATTTTCTTCATTTTTCACGCTGGTAACGCTACTGCTCGTTTCAACTTGAAAAACGAAAATGGGAATTGGGTAATCAAAAACCGTCAGTATGGAAAGTTTTAATCTTTCCATACTGACGGAAAAGATAGGCCCAACCAATCAATGAAGAAGGTCGCATTTTTACTTATGCTTTTGGCAAGTTGCACACAGGAAAAGCAATTGTTCAAAACATCTCCCTTCAAGGCAACTTTGATAGGGCAGGAAGTAAGCTTTCCACTTAGTTTAGGAGAACTTCTTAGTACAAAACACGCTCAATACGTTACCGACGGGCAATATATAGATAGTGCGGCTACTGCTCGTACTATCTGGTATTTTGATTGGCATATGGTAAATTGGGATAGTCTAGGCTGGGAGAGTCCAAGCGTTAGAAATATTCCGAAACAGGCACCTATTTATGGGGTAAGCTTCTATTTCAATAACAAAGCGCACTCAATTGATTCTGTAAGGCAGGTTATCGAAGATCAATACAAGATAGAGATGAACCCATTACAAGTGCAGCATCTAAACCTTAACAAGGAATTTCTGTATTATTCTGCTTATCCAGTTTTTGCAGCAAGCCCTAGCCCCGGTGTCTTTATTTCTTTAAGGCAAGCTTCCTGTAGAAAAGGCGACTACCCTTATGCTTGTGGCCGATGGGAAAGTAGTATGCCTCCGGCTTCTGACAACCCCGAGAACAGATTACGTCTGGCGATTAGTTTCGGATTAATTTCCATCGAGGAAGAACGCTTTGCGTTGGGTGATGGTAGAATCTGGGAACGTAAAGATTAGCTTCAAATCTTTGTAAAGCTTCATTCTTTAAGCACTAAACGTAGCGGGGCCGGATTTTAGAAATCCGGCCCCGCTACGTTTAGTGTTTCACAACTCGTTTTCGGAATACCTGCTCCCCAATCCTGATTTCGACAAAATAGAAGCCGCCTGCTACGTTTCGTATATCAAGGGCTTGCTGGAACGTATCGGCCGTTTTCTGATGATTCTGACGTACTAGTTCGGCTCCGTTTACGTTTCTGACACCGAGCGTCAGGGCGCCACGTAGCGGGCTGGTGAACGACACCATCATCTGACCATCGCTGGGGTTGGGCGTTACTAGTAACGCTTGCTCCGACGGGGGTGTGTTGGACGTAACGGTACCCGCTCGGACATTGACGGTGACTACTGCCGATGTACTACACAAATCCGAACCGGAACCCGAAACGGTATAAGACGTCGTTTGTGTGGGGCTGGCCACTACCTGCGGACCCAAGTTCGTGTTCAGGCCTGCTCCTGACCAGTTATAAATTCCGGCTCCACGGGCATTTAACGTAACAGTTTCGCCGGGGTTTATAAATATGGCTGATGCGGCTACCTGTACCGACGTTTTCATACCGATGCGCGCCGTTACGTTGTGTGCTACGTTCAGGCCGAGACTATCGGCATAACGAAGCCAGTTACCCTGTCTGTTCTGCCGCCAGGCGGTGGCAAAGAGCGATTCACCATTTTTGGTCGTCACTAACGCAACGGTATCGCCCGCTACGTAGGGCAACGTAACACCGATGTGGAAAGGTAGTCCGCTCAACGGTACGTTCCGGTCGAACGTAACGACGGTGGGGCGGTTAGCTGCTACGTCGTTTAGGATGTCTTTCAGTGGAACATCTTTCTGCTCTAGAATAGCACCCGGCCCGTTCTGGAAGCCACGCCCGTTCCATACAGTTACCGTCACCACTGCTTCTGTGGCTGCGCCTTTGGCAGCTTTTGCCACTCCGAAACGTATTGCGGTTCCAGCCAGATTGCTGTATCCGAGTGAGTTATCAAAAAACTCGGAAACGGCCTGACTTTGCTTGCTGTTCTGCCCTGCTACGTAGCCGCGTCCGTTGGGCTCGGCCAGCACAGTTGGCGTACCGTTGAAATTGGTTATTTCTGCGCAAAGGCCTTGATTCAGCACTTCAATGTATTCGACTCGCTCAAGCGGGTCCGACTGACCAGCCGCATTCGACGTAACAAGCGTCACTTTGAACTTTCCGGGCTGGTTATACGTAACAACCGGATTCTGCTGGTTAGAGGTTGATGGTGTTCCTCCTTCAAACGTCCAGCTCCAGCTCGTCGGGAAACCACCCGACAAATCAGTAAAGCGAACCTGCCCACCTAACAGGACCCGGCGTGTTTCGGTACGAAAATTTGAGACTGGTTTCGTTGCTACCTGCGTACCACATACATTCGACGAAAGAAGGCTACTCCGGCGCGGGCTGACATCCATCACAGCACGAATACGGGCTTTCTGGTCAAGTGTGAAAATGTTCATACACGCATCGTCGGAATAATCCATGTAATTCTGCACCATGTTACGATTCCCACACGTAACCCGATCAGGTTGGCAACCCCGGCTTTCCGACGCTTGTGGCGGGGTATCAGCACAAAAATCATCACCACAGTTGGTATCACCCCAGATGTGGCGAAGTCCCAGCCAGTGACCAGTTTCGTGCGTAAGCGTACGCCCTAAATTATACGTAGCACGCATGGTTGCGAAGTTGCCTTTTTCGGAATTCCCGAACGAGCGATAA
Source organism: Spirosoma profusum (assembly GCF_014699005.1). Classification (GTDB taxonomy): domain Bacteria; phylum Bacteroidota; class Bacteroidia; order Cytophagales; family Spirosomataceae; genus Spirosoma; species Spirosoma profusum. The sequence continues at coordinate 256,908 of NZ_JACWZY010000007.1, read as the reverse complement.
TCGATAACAACCCCGTCGGTACTACCCGGAGCCGAGGTTGGAATCCCCGGCAGATTCGACTGGGTGGGAAACTGTGCATACCCCAATACCGAGCCACCGCCCGCAACAGGTTCGTTCAGATCGACCACCCAAACATTGTAGTATTTATCCGGGTCCCAATACGAACTGGGTTTCAGTACACCTTCAATATCGTTCCGATTCCAGTTGGCCCGGTTGCCATTAATGCGGTCGACGCCGGGTTCGGCTATCGTCTGACCCTGCTGGTTCACGATTGCAGGACAAAACTCAATCTCTATATCAGCCCCGACTGGATTGCTGTTGAATCCACGTGTATTTACTTTCCGACGAAAATCTTCATTCAGCGTTGCCAACTGCGATTGCACCTGCGACAAACTGATGTTACGTCCGGAGCCAATGGCTTCGCCATTGTGAACAACGTGTACGATAATCGGGATAGTAATGACTGTAGCGGCTAACCGCCCAGCCTGCATTTTCTTTTTGATTTCGAGCATTTTCAACTGCAAATCCCGCTCAAAATCGTTTAGAGTACCGAGTTCCGGGTGTTTGGCACGTAACAGGCTGTCCATTTCCATGGTTACGCACTGCTGACGAACGGGCGTCTGCGCCTTTACGCTGGTGGACAAAAACGCACACACTAGCAAACTGAGTAATAATCGTAACATACGCCTGGTTAGTTGAGGAACATGTATGACGTAGCACCTGTGCGCTTTGTCGATAAACGTTTAGCTGCGGATGTAGCAGCGTTATTTTGTAGTTGAGTTTAAGGTAAATCGGTAACTGGCGTTGATATCCTGAAAATAATATTCGACAGTCAACGAGCTAGCCGTCAGGTTTTTAATGGTCCAGGGATATTTACCGTTCAGTACAGGCAGGTAAAATTCCACTGTAGCGTTGGCATTAACCAGTGCCCACGAATCTGTCACATAAATATCAGGATCGGTTGAGGTACACTTCGATGCCCCTTCACTGGCCTCCAGCTTATGCTCTGCGTTCGCGTAGAACGTGAGCAGGTCGTCTGTGATACAATTATCTACACCACTTTGCGTGATCGGAGTCACCGGCGAAGCCTGTCCATCATCAATAATCTGAAACGAAACCGTCCGCCAGGTTTTCTTGTCAGTACCGGTCAGAATCTGCGAATACGTAGCAGGCTTGGGTTCCAGTTTTTCGGTACAACCGCCCAGCACCCACACAATACCTGGAATGATGAGAAGACGTAGTAGTTGTCGCATGGTTCAGATTCATTTAGCGAATCGATTGTATCGATTCTACAAGTTTACTGGGGTGTATAGGTTTGCGGGAACGTTAGCGTAGTATCTCTACCATTAGTCTGTCGAACCGTAAGCTGAAGATTCAGCGTGATTTTGCGGTCAATCGGATTCCAGGCCCCTGTTCCTGAAATTCGGTCGGTTGAGCTTAATTCTGTGTTTGTCTGGGATGGTATCGTCAGTGAATTATCGCCATTGTCGACAAAGGTGAGCGTTGGCTTGATGGCATTAAAATCCAGGAGAGCGATGTTCCAGTTTTTCAAGGTATAGGTCTTGCAATCGGTGCTGGTAATTTCTGCGTCTGAAACCGTGTAGTTCTGGTTACCTAGCCGACTTGTTCCTGTATAAGATCCTCCAAACAGGCAGTCGTCCTGAATAATCAGTTTAAAGACTTTACCTATTGGCACTTCACCTTTCCCAAAGCCAACTTGCAACGAAGCCGGCGAGACGCTAGTCAACGTAAAGTTCAGCGAATGCGACTCCAGAATGTTGTTGGCGTTATTAATCAATTTCACACTGATAGTTCCCGTACTCTTATTGGCCGGAATGACCACTTTCCCTTTCGTGCCTACGATGGTGTAATCTTTGCCTTCGCGGGCGGTTCCACTCACCGTATAATTGATGGTAATTGCCTCCGTCAGTTGTGGACCGACATTATGCACCTGGATAGTGATGGGTTTGCTATAGCTTTCTTTATAGGTTAGGGTCGTGTCTGTAAAGCGGACGAAGTAAGGCCCATCGAATGTCTTGTCGAGATCCTGTTTCTCGCAACCACTGATTCCCCATCCTGCCAACGTAACAGTAAGCAGCACCAGCAGCCAGCGGCCAGAGGAAAACGAAAAATGCTGTTTGTCTATATGTTTCATACTCGTCAAATCGACTAAATGCGCTACGCTTGGTTCTGATTGTTAATAGCCCGGATTCTGCGTCAGGGCCGAATTTTGCTGAATTTCCGGTTGAGGGATGGGCCAGAGCTCGAATCGGTTGTTCCAGTTGGGCGAAAACGCCGACAGGACGGCCTGCGCCCGTCCTGTACGTACCAAATCATACCACCGATGTCCTTCAAATGACAGTTCGTAGATACGTTCGCGCTCAACCGCTAATAGTACGTCGCCCTGGGCCGTCAATGCAACAACGGGAGCTTTCGCCCTGGCTCGCAGTGCGTTAAGGTCGGCAACGGCTCCGTTGGCGCCTGTTATTTTATTCTGCTGCGCTCTGGCTTCAGCCCGAATCAGGTACATTTCGGCAAGGCGCATCAACACAATATTATTATTATCTTCAGAAGCCGTTCCGTATTTCCGAACAGTCCAGCCATTGTCGTTCCCGCGCTGCTGCTGCGCATCGAACGTAATGGTTTCCCGACGCGTACCAGATTCAGCCGAAATCATCAGGCTAACATACTGATTCGAGGGAATAATTTCCCGACGACCAACCAGTATGTTATTCAGGCTAGTGGCGCTCGTACCCGGGTCATCAGAAAGATTATATCCAACCTCAAGAATTGACTCGCTGATAAAATCTTTCGTGATGACGTTGGCATACTCCGGTTCAATCTTGTAAACATTTGAATTAATTACCTGCGTCGATAAATCTTCTGCCTGTACCCAGTTTTTCAGGTATAAATAATACCGCGCCATTGCCGCCCGACAGTTTACTTTGTTCAGATACGTAGCGTTATTCGTAGCATTTGTCGAGGCCGACGTTACGTTGGGCAGGTCGGCCAAAGCAGCCTGATAATCTTCGAGTACCGACGCCAGAATCGTAGCCTTTGCTACACGCGGCACTGTCCGGTTCGTTACCGGATCAGTCGTTGTTACTCTCGGAATGTCGCCATACGTATACGCCCCGATAAAGTTGGCCCAGCCTCTCAGGAAACGAGCTTCGGCCGTTACCGTTTTGCGGGTAGCATCCGATATATTAGTAATGGCGGGCAATTTCTCCAGAATAAAATTGGCTACGTATACAGTATTATAAATGCTCCCCCATAGCGCGTTAACAATGCCATTGGTTGCGGTGATACGTTTGGTCCCAAATTCAATATTGTCTGTAAACGTACCGTTGGCCTGAACGTAATCAGCCGTAAAATCGCCAGCCATGATGTTGGGAGCCGACATACCTCTTAAGGCGCTGTAAAGCCCAATACGAACGGGCTGTACGTCATTGGGTTCGTTCAGAACCAGATTGTCGACCAGCAACGTAGTGGGTTGTGGTTCCAGTACCTGCTGACAGGAAGCCAGGCTAATCAGCAGTATGGCAAGACTATATCGAATGAATTGAGTCATGTTCAGATTTCGCTCACAACGCGAATTAAAAAATTAAAGACAGGCCCACGATCACGGTTTTAACCTGCGGTAACGTAAAAAAGTCGATGCCCTGTGCTGTCGTTGATCCATCGAGTGTGCTCACTTCCGGATCAGGCCCCGAATAGCGGGTCAATGTCCAGATATTAGTAGCCGACGCGAAAATCCGGGTATTGGTAATTTTAGCTTTATTTACCCACTTTTTCGGCAGGTTGTAGCCCAGTGTTACGTTCTTCAGTCGTATAAATGAACCATCTTCCAGAAAGCGGCTGCTCAGGTAGTTGTTGTACGTATCCTGATAAACATACTTCGGTACGCTCGTAATATCACCTTCTTTTCGCCAGCGTTTCAGCGCCTGCCGCGACTGATTGTTCTGCAAATCAGTTCCGGTATTAAGTAGTGTTACGTTCGTAAAATTGAGTACACTGTTGCCGTAGGAACCCTGAAAAAATACGCTCAGATCAATGCCTTTCCAGGAAACTTTGTTCGTCAATCCACCATATAACTTGGGCTGTGCATTGCCAATTACCTGTCCATCATCGGGTGAGATACGTCCGTCGCCGTTTTTATCATCATAAATCGCATTCCCAGTAGCCGGGTCAACGCCTAAAAACTTAAGACCCCAGAACGTACCGAGTGGTTGGCCGGGTAGAATTACGTTTGTGTTTGAAACGCCATTCCCCTGGTAGCCACGGAAAACGGGTTCCTTACTGGCTAGTTCCACAACTTTGTTCTCATTATGGGATAGGTTCAAATCGGTAGTCCAGCGAACAGCGCTATTTGTGTTGACGGTTGAAATAGTAAGTTCAACACCCCGATTTGATACTTTACCAATGTTGCCCTGAACCGCGCCAAATCCGGTAGTCTGAGGAATGGGCTGTGCAAACAGGAGTTTGTCGGTCAGGTTGTCATAAGCATCGACCGTAACACTAAATCGACCGTTGAAAAAAGACGCATCAAAGCCAATATTGGCTTCGCGGGTCCGTTCCCACTGAAGCGTTGGGTTTGCCAGCGCAGCTGGTCCTACGCCCGTAGCGCCACTATACGTATTAGACGCCCAGGTACCCAGAAACTGGAAATCGCCGATGCGTTCATTTCCGGTGAAGCCGTAACTCGCACGCAGTTTCAGTTCGTTCAGGAAACGGAACTGTTCCATGAATGGCTCACCCGACAGTCGCCAGGCCACCGATGCCGATGGGAACACACCGAAGCGACGACTCTGACCAAAACGGGATGAGCCGTCGTAGCGGGCAGTCAACGTAGCCAGATATCGGTCGTTATAATCGTAACGAAGCTCGCCAAACGTGGACAAAAGGCCGCTGTTCGCAACACCTGATCCACCCTGATCGACAATACCTGCCGAATTGATGTAAGTAAAATCATCACTGGCGAACAAACGTCCCTGTACATTTCCACCACGTTCGGTACGTTGCAGCACCTCAAAACCAAGTAACGTATTAAAGTGATGCTTCTCAGCCGTCTGAAAATTATAGGTTAACGTATTGGTGTTGATCAATGTAGCCAGTGTAATAGTGCTAAAAACACCATATCCCTGCCCACCTACGTTTTCGAGGTACCCCCCAATAGCCGTCTGGGAAGACTCGTACTGGTCTTCTATTACGTTGTTATAATCGATACTAAGTTTCGAACGAAAACGCAGGTTCTGAATGAATTCATACTCGGCATACACGCCCGCCAGTAGTTTGTCCGTATACGTATTGAAACGAGGCAGCAAAGCCTGCGCTACCGGGTTAAAATTCGGGAAACCAGCATATTCGGGGTCATTGGGGCCATAAAGCCGACCTTGTTCGTTATAGGGTGAATAATACGGAAGACTCTTGATAGCTCCCGAATACACACCGTCCAGAAAATTGTCACCTTTCACCCGCTTGTTCTTCACATGCGAGATAGTTATGTTCGTCCCGAACGAAAGCTGCGACGTAGCTTTGTGGTCAAGTTTGATTTGACCGGTGTAGCGTGTAAACTGGCTGTTTAGCTGAACACCTTCTTCGTCGCGATAGCTGCCACTGATGTAAAATTGCGTGCGGTCGTTACCTCCTCGTGTCGATAACTGGTATTGCTGGAAAACCCCACGGCGTAGAACGGAATTTATCCAATCGGTATTCTGCCCATCAGTTACACCTTTTATCAAACCAAACTTATCAGGATCTTGCCCGGCGTTGACTACGGCTTCCCGCTGAAGCTCCAGCAGTTCAGACGAATTCATCAGATCGGGCCGACGGATAATTTCCGACAGGCCGCGTTGCACATCAATCGTAAACGAAGTTTTCTGAGCTTTACCGCGCTTGGTGGTTATGACCACTACGCCATTGGCAGCCCGCGAACCGTAAATCGCTTTGGCCGATGCATCTTTCAACACTTCCATCGACTCAATGTCGTTGGCATTGAACATCGAGAAGGCATTGTCAGTCTGGCCACCAAAATCGCGTCCGGTCAATGCACCGTCCTCAACGGGCACCCCATCGACGATAAATAAAGGGCGATTACTGGCTGAAATCGACGTATTACCTCGAATACGTACCATCAATCCACCACCGGGCGTACCCGACGATTGCGAAACCTGCACACCGGCGGCCTGCCCCTGTAACGCCTGATCGAAGCTGGCTATGGGAATGTCCTTGAATTTTTCGGGAGAAACTGATGCAATGGAACCGGTGATATCTTTCTTCTGAGTCGTGTTATAACCGGTAACGACCACCTGAGCCAGTTCATTGATAGACTCCTGCATCTGGACGTTAATGACCGTCCGGTTGCCTACCGTTACCTCCTGCGTTACCAGGCCAATGGACGTGAGCAGCAAAATGGCAGAATTGTCCGGTACGTTGATGGTGTAATTCCCATTAGCGTCGGTACTGACACCGTTTGTGGTGCCTTTCACCACGATGTTTACGCCGGGAATTGGCTGACCATCCTGCGTAGACGTAACTCTACCTGTTATACGTACCCCTTGCGCCAGCAGCCAGCCCGGTAGTATGGCTAATAAAACTGACCAGCAAATAAGGCTGTAAAATTTTCTCATGTAAAGATATTCAGTTCAAGTAAAGACGTTAGAGTTGAGTTAGTCCATTTAGGCCAAACAATATACTAAAAAAGCGAAGTAAGCTGGTATTCTCTCAAACGAAAAAAATAATCACGATTGTATAAGCCCGGTAACAATATACCCATATCCTGTTATCGATTTAGGCTGTATTATGCAAATAGTATTTTGTTTTATCTGATTCGGTCTAAACTTCCTTTTAATGTTACGTCAGTAGGCATTCATTTGATGCAACTAAATGACAAAAATTGATTATTCGTAATGCAAATTTATAGTAGCAAAAAATGAGGCTCTCCATTACGTTGGAGAGCCTCAAAAGTGAATGAATTAATTAAATCTATTGCTTTGGATTCGTGGTTGGAGCACTGTTCGCAGCTGGCGCATTGTACTTCAACTCGTTATCCGGTACATCCCAGTAATCCAGAAAGTTATAGTTCAACGTGCTATTGGTATTGAGCTTACCGGCTTTATCGATAATTACAGCGCCCTTACGGCCACCTCCTTTTGAGACGTCTTCGATAACGCCCCAGCGACGGGCATCGTAGAACGACAGGCTCCGGAAGGCCAGCGCCACCCGACGCTCCCGACGGAGTTCTTCTTTCGCCTGATCGAGCGTCAGGTTCGTACCAGCCACCGCGGCTATACCAGCGCCCTGGGCTTTCCGAACGGCGTCGATTGACTTCAGACCATCTTCGATTTTACCGGTGTTGATTAACGCTTCGGCTTTCATCAGTTCGTTCTCTTCATAGCTCCCGGCCAGATATAGTTCGGTACCTCCTGGAGCCCGATCGCTGTAGGTATACACTCCAGCCGTTTTCTTACCACCATCAACTAACGCCCAGCGCGTGTTGAAGGTATGGCCCCGGCTGCTTTCGCCAATCCAGGGAGAGGCCCGTTGGGTGAAGTTGTTGGCCAGTCGCTGATCGCCGGTTTTGAAATCCTGAATTAAACGCTCACTGATTTTATACGTAGCACCGCCCGACGGATCGCCCGTCGCTTTAGCGGCCACCGTACCTGTTTGGGGTGCCAGGAAGTCGCCACTCTGGTTTGATCGCCCAGTAAAGACATTATCTGTAGCCGTGATGCCATTGTTAGCTAATGTCAACACTTGGTTCCACTGAGCCGCCGTCATAGCTTTGGTTGTCGTGTTAACCAGCAGGTTACGCGCTTTCAGGGTGCTGATGTTCCGCTTCCACATATCGGGTGTTGGAACGCCCCCTTTGCCAACCTGATTGAAGCTCGGAATCAGGCGGCCCATCAGCGCCGTATAATCCGTTGAAGTAGTTGCCAGTAACGCAGCGGCTTTGTCCAGGTTGGTATTGGCTTCTTCAATCAGCTTCTCCTTGCTGACGTAGTTGCCATTGGTACCGTTGCTCGCACTGTTGATGATACCTGCGTAGTAAATCGACCCCAGGTGCGAGTAGGCAAAGCCTTTCCACCAATAAGCCCACGCCTGAATAGTGGCTTTTTTGGCGGCCGCGTCGCCTGTAAACGACACCTGATCAGCCAGTTCCAGCACCTTATTCATCTGACTATTGAGCGAATACATGTACCACCATTCATGGAATAGCGGATTGGCGCCCTGGTTAGAATTCACGTTTACCTGACGAATCAGCGCGATTTGCGTATTTGGTGCGTTCGGATTGAGTACTTTAGAACCATCGTCCAGAATGACATAATCGGGTGCGCCGATCTGATTACCAAACTGATTGGCGGCTTCCTCGCCGATGATGTCGCCCATGAGTTCATGAACGCCCATCGCTCCCGACCAGAAATAACCAGGCACACCGTCGTACAGGCTTTGCTGAATTTCCCTTGAACCATTGATGTAGACTCCGCCCTGCGCCAGGTTAATAACACCCTGTTCGGTATTAGCGCTGCTAACTGTAGGCTGGTTTGGGTTTTTCACGTCTAACTGCTCTTTGCAGGACGTAGCAAAGCCCAGCACCAGCGTGGCAACTAAAATATGTATCTTTTTCATTGATAAGTCATTGAAGATTAGACAAATTAGAGCCCAATATTGAGCGTAGCCTGATACGAACGTAGGTTCGGCATCGTGTTGTGATCAGTACCACGATCCCAGGCCGAACTACCCGTACCCGAACTGATTTCGGGATCAAAGCCGGTGTACTTGGTGAAGGTCAGCAGATTCCGACCCGACAGCACCAACTGTGCCCGACGTAGCACCGGCAGATTCACAACCCGGCTCAGGTCGAAGCCAACCTGCACGTTACGCAGCCGCACGAACGACGCATCTTCGTAGAAATAATCCTTCGTGCCGTTGGCAGCGCGCTGCGCATACACGCCCCGGTAGAAGGCCGTCCAGGCACCGGTTTGCCCATCAATCGTCAATGGATTGGCGTAATCAGCGTGGATACCGTCGCGATACATCCATTCTTTCGTCTGGTTGTAAATGTGGCTACTCTGTACCCAGTCGAACTGGAAGCCAAACGTCAGGAAGTTCTTGAACGTGAACTCGTTAATAAACGACATATTGAAAGCTGGGTTCGGGTCGCCAAAGCTATATTTGTCGGCCGAGAAGAACGGCTGTTTGGTCGCTTTATTAACTACCATGCCATTGCTGGCTACTGTATATTGCGACTGCTGATCGGCAGGAATGTACAATTTGCCGTTTACGTCGGTAGCATCGACCCGATTAATAGATACGTATCCATAGAGCTGGCCAATTTTCTCACCAGCTTTCAGTACGTAGTTCGAGCTACCTGCACTCGACAGCACCACCACTTCGGCATTGTTTTTAACCGCCGTAATTTTCGATGTCTGCTTACCGAAATTTGTGGTCAGATTCCAGGAGAAATCTTTCGTGCGAACCACGGTAGCATTCAACGAAGCCTGGAAGCCGTTCGAGGCCAGCGAGAACGCGTTGTCCTTAATCGAGTTGACTCCCGACGACGGAGCCGCGCTCACGTCGAAAATAGCGTTGTCGGTTGAGCGGCTCCAGTACGTTGCCGACAGGCGAAGGCTGCTCAGCCAGTTTGAGGTTTTCGACGGTGTAAGGGCCAAATCAGCACCTACTTCCAATTCTGACGATACTTCTACGTCCAGCGCCGGGTTTGGCTGATTAGCTGGCGTATAGAACGAACTGGTCGAACCGAGCGTCGTCGTGTTCAGTATCAGATAGCGGTCGAAGGGCCTGGGTTGAATACCAGCCTGTCCATAAGCGGCCCGTAACTTAAACTCGGGGAAAAATCCGGCAATCGAACTGTTTTCCCAGAATTTCAGCGCCGAAAACCGGAAATAGGCATCGCCCCGTGGAAACGTAAACGGCTTGGAACCGCTACCGAAGGCCGACGAGTAATCCGTGCGGAAACCGCCTGAAATACCAGCGAGGTCACCAAAATCAATCCGCTGGTTCACTACATACCCGTACGTAATAAATGGCTCTGTGTAGTCACCGCCACCGGGAAGTCCGGCAAATCCTGCTGCGGCCGGCGTAGGTCCTGGGACCTTAAACGTCGATCCATGCGAGGCCGTGAATGGCTCATAGGCAGGCAGCCCCAGAATGTAGGTGTAAAACTGCCGGAAGTTCCGTTTCCGATAATCGAACGAAACCTGGGTAGACGTCCGAATTGGAATATTCAGCTTAAAGTCGTTCTGAAAATCAGTGCTGAAAAATGCGCTGGCCAGGAAGTTCTGATAGCTGGTTGTCAGGCTATTGTTATCAATTTCACCGGCAGGATCCGTAGCAAAATTCCCCCCCTGATACTGAGTATTGGTCAACGCCCGAACGTTACGATTCTGGGTCTGATTCAGATAGGTTGTTACAACATCCTGTTTGGAGTAGTTGATCCCATACTTAGCATCCAGCGTCAAAAACTTATTGACGACGTAATTCAGGTTGAAGTTCTGAATCACGTCAACTTTGTTATCATCATTTCGGGTGTACTTCTGCCAGAAACTTGGGCTGTTGTGGTTCACGCCAACCGCATCACCGTAATAAACGGCCGGATTTCCATCGGTATCGAGGGCCGAAAAATCAGCAAATGGACGAGCGTTATTGATAGCATACAGAATCAATCGGTCATTGGTTTTGATGCTACTTTTGGTGTACACCAATTGCGTAATAGTTCGGAATGTCAACCCTTTAGCCAGTTGGAGGCCAAGGTTTGCCATTAAATTACTACGCTGATAATTTCCGTTGTCGATGACGTTACTTTCCTGTTGGTTATTCGAAGCTGAAATGGCAAAGTCAATTTTATCGCTTCCGCCGGTCAGCGCGATGCTGTTATTATACGTATTAGACGGGCGGAAGAAATAATTAAAGTGATCGTAATATTTCAGATTGGCCGTATAAGGCTTATCAGCTTTGTTATTGACATCGAGCGGGTTATACTGCACGTTTTCACTCCAAAGCAGGGTGTTTGGATCGAGCGCCAGTGGTTTACCCGACGTACCAATCACGTTATTGCTGCCATCTACAATGAAACCATGCGATTGCGCTTTGGCCAGACCACCTATATTCAGATACTCACTACGTGTGATGCTCGATGATACGTCGATATTCAGCTTACCTGATTTTCCTTTCTTGGTGAATACCTGAATAACGCCATTAGCTCCTTGGGCGCCATACAACGTAGCGGCTGCCGCTCCCTGCACAATCTCGACTCGGTCGATAGTGTTGGGATCAATGCTGCTCAACAGGGCTGTTGGGTTGTTGTTAAGATTCCCGTTCGAGTCGTAGCTAGTCGCGTCGACCTGCACGCCGTCGATCAGCAGAATGGGCGCCGTACCCCGGTTAATGGTGTTAATCCCGCGCAACACAATATTTACCGGAGCACCGGGCGTACCGTTGCCACTGGAAATCTGTGCGCCGGCAATCTTTCCAACAAGTGCCTGATCAATAGAGGCAGTTGGCGTTTGGGGTAAGTTTTTTGATGAAACGGACTCAACGGCGATGCCTAGTTTGCGTTTGTCGGTTGCTACGCCAACTCCTGTTACAACGACCTCGGAAAGCTGACGATTGTCCGAAACCAGTTTTACATCGATTACCGACTGGTTACCCACGGCAACTTCCTGAGTAGCGACGCCCACAAAGCTATATACGAGCGTAGCGGCCCCAGAAGAAGGGATATCAATGCTGTAAGCGCCCGCAGCGTCGGTGTTGGCGCCCCTTGTTGTGCCTTTTAGCACGACTGAAACTCCTGGCAGAGGCAGGTTGTCTTCGGCAGATGTAACCTTACCTGTTATGCGTCGGTCCTGCGCCCATGCAGTCGACCAGAGCAAGCATACCAGCAGGAAACTTACTGATAGAATTCTACTCATAGTACATCAAAAATTAGGTTGGAAAATAATTTTCTATCTACAAAACTATAAGTAAAAAAAGATAACACAAATTTTTCGTACAATTTATTTTCCAAACAGTAATATCCCATATATGCAATAAATTAGAATATTATTCCGTAAAACACAGTTTTTTCACTCTTTTCGAATTATCGCAAATCGTAGGATACAAAAAGACAGAATAAAATACTCATAAGTAATTTCTGCACAAATGACCAGAAATTAGAATAGTACAACACCTATTTTTAGGCAAGAAGGTAAAGACAACTTCTCTGAACAATACGTTGCACTGCGAATCATTTTTTTATATAAGCGGTCGAAAATCCATCTGAACGTTTGGGAGTATTCGTATATACTTGATTTAAACACTGATAGGCCCCGACAGCCAGCGCCTGACGGAGTTACATTCGGCGCTACCTAACGTAATACAAACCAGATTTACCATCTCATAGCTGAGTTACAAACGTAGCTGAGTGTCTGGGCAGGCCGATTTTCTCGATAGCCGGATAAAAAAATAACTGAGCCGGACATCCCGGCTCAGTTACTACGTAGTGTGATATTGAATACGCGTTGGTGCTACGTTAGTTCAATAGATGGGCGACCGAGCGCTTTTTCGATTTCGGTTGCCATAGAACGCGTGTACTGATAACCTATCCGGAACAACTCACGCGCTTTGCTAATATCCGTGGTGCTGTACTCAGCCAGCGATGGGGGTTCAATTAACACCTGGCATTTGGCAAATCGATCTTTCGTTTTACTCTGGATAGCTAATACCAGACTTCGCTCGATAACACCCCGCATGGACCGAATGGGCTTTCGTGGTCCCAGTACGTTGCAATGCGACCCAATCAGTAAATCAACCTTGTTTTCAATGGTATCGACGGGTAAATTGTTCAAAACACCCCCATCCACAAATTGCCGCTTGTTGATGAGCAGCGGCTCAAAAATACCCGGAAGACAGCAGGACGCCAGCACCGGCCGGATGAGCTCGCCCTGATCGAAAACGACCTGCTCACCAGCATTTAGATCAACGGCTACTACGTGCAAAGGAATCTGTAACTCCTCGAACGTATCGTGCGGGATGTATTTTTTATACATCTCAATAATCGTGTCGATACGTAGCAACCCCATCCGATTCCAGGCGGGCCGGATGTGCCGGACAAACGAAGACGATTCAATTATTTTCAGGCTTTCGTCGGGCGAGTAACCCTGGGCAACAAAAGCTCCCGTGATAGCCCCAGCACTTGTACCGGCAATTTGATTGAACTGAATACCAATTTCCTGAAGGGCTTTAATAACACCCAGATGTGCAATTCCCCGCGCACCACCTCCCGATAACACCAAACCAATTTTCATAAACGCAGCTATCTTTGATCTGATAACGTTACGTATCAATGGTTGGTTTGTATCTGGGCTCAGCTCCAGCTTGGGCCAGACAATTTCGGCTTATTGATCTACAGCAATTCCTTTAATTTCCCCGTCTCCTTCAACCGAGCACCTCGTTCAGTCATCTCAACAGTAGCAGCTTCAACTACGGGATCGTGTTCAAAAACCAGAATCCAGTTTTCGGCAGCGGCTTTTTGCAGCACCTGCGTTTTCTCCTCCATCGTCAGCAGCGGGCGCATATCATAACTCATAATATAAGGCAACGGAATATGTCCCGACGATGGAATCAGGTCAGCCATGTAGGCAACGGTACGTCCATTGATATGAAAAATCGGGAGGGCCATTTTCTCAGTATGCCCATCAACGTAAAGCAGTTCGATATCCGCGAAAGGAAACGGCTTTTCAGTTAGAAAAGTAAGTTGACCGCTTTCCTGCAATGGCAGAATATTTTCGCGGAGAAACGACGCTTTTTCGCGCGGATTCGGGTTGACTGCCCATTGCCAGTGCGCCGGGTGAACCCAGTACGTAGCGTTGGCAAAAACAGGTAATAGCGCTTCATTGCTACGTTTAACGGCGCCACCCACATGGTCGAAGTGCAGGTGCGTGAGCAATACGTCCGTTACGTCCTTTTCTGAATAACCGGCTTCCCGAATGGAACCGAGCAACGTAGCATCGCCCGGTCCGTCGCCACGGTGAAGATCGTAATGACCGAAAAATTTAGCGTCCTGCTTATCGCCGATACCCGTATCGACCACCAGCAACCGATTGCCGGCTTCATAGAGTAGGCAGCGCATGGCCCAGGTACACCGATTCTGCTCATCAGCAGGATTTAATCGTTGCCAGAGTGGTTTCGGCACTACGCCGAACATAGCCCCGCCATCTAATTTAAAAAAGCCTGTATCGAGGGTTTGAAGAGACATACTTGCGTTTTTCGGCAAGTTAGGATTTTCTCCGCACTACGTCTGGCTTCCTGGTTAAAGTGTTAAGGACTTGAGCATGTTATCCAAAATCAAAAGCATAATACCAGTACCGGCAGCGATAGTAGTAACTGCCAGCACAATTGTTTTCGGAGTAGAAGGGCGTTTTTCAACGACATAAAATGCGTTGGGTTGACCTTTCTCCAGCGAACCATATTGACGAATCAGCTCGCCATTCCGAACGACAGCAAGGCTGCTTAACCAGAACGAATGTTCAACAGATTGCTCATTCGCCAGTGTCGGATCGAACGTATAGGCTATTTGGTGAGTCAGGCGCAGGGGTGAATTTTCCTTTGTAAAATTGAAAACCTTCTTATCTGTTTTCGGGTACTGCACGGCTTGGCCAAGCGGCAAATCAGCGATGGCATACAACGTTTTAGCTGGAATTACCATCTGTTTTACACCTCGTGCCGTTACTCTGAGGGGTTCAACGTGGGCATTTTGATACGTATATCGAACCGTATCTACATAAGCTTTTTTGGAGACCAGCGCCAGCGGGCTGTAAACGATTTTGGTATCGTTCCGAATCACAAAGCTTTTCGACCAGTCAATATATATTGGCTTGTCGGTTTTGTTTAACAGCAGGAATCGCATCCTTCCGCCTTCTTCCCACAGGTCGTATACTACGTTCAAATGCTCATTGTCGGAAGTAAAATCCTTATCCATCAGCTTGACCTGTTCCGATTGGACCGATGATACATGGTAGAGCGATCTGGTGCAGCTCGTGAGTAATGTTAGCCCAAGTAAACTCATCAGTAGAATGGCTCTCATAGCGGATACATTTTGTTTTGATTGATCGGTTGACTACTTGTGTATTTGGTGTGGATAGAAACCAGGCCTACGTATCGTGATTCTGATCGCGTAGCGCCTGAAAACGTATCAAAATTGCTTTTACCTTTCCCGAATAACCAGTCAGATTTGAGCAACGGAGGGATTGACTTTAGTAACGGAGGGATTTTGTCAATGACAGGCTAAAAAAGACTGCCTGAAACGCAGTCTTCTACAGAATAAACCGGGTTTGGCCAGACAAGGAACGTAGCGTTTATTCTTCTCCTGTAAGCCGTTTTATCAGTTCAGGCTTCGAACGCCGGGAAACGTCTATGATATGCCCATTATCCAGAACAACCTGACCACCATCGCCACGCAGGTATTTCACTACGTGATTCAGGTTCACAATGTGCGACTTATGGGTTCGGAAAAAAGGCTCTCCATCTGCGCATAAGTGCTCGAAATCTGCCAGCCCTCGTGAAGCCAGCACCGTTTTCTGATTCGATAAATGAATGTTGGTATAACTTCCGGCAGCTTCGAGTCGGGTGATATCGCTCATCGGAAAAAGCAGCATACCGTCGAGTGTTGGAATGGCAATCTTACGAATCCGCTCCCGATCTTCTTTCATGATTCGCAACAGACTCCGCATGTCATCGGGCATGGGCTCCTGCCGATGTTCTTCATTTAGTTTTTGGGCTAACAGTTCGTTATTTCGGGCAAACAGTTCTTCATTTTCACTCGCTCGCTGAAGCGCCAGTTGCTGAGCGGCCTGATATTCGGCCTGATACGTTTGCAGCCGATCGGCCAGGGCCAGCGTCAGCAGAATAGCTTCCATAGCCGCTCCTACCTGATAACCATACACTACCCAAAGATTAGTAAATTTCAGTACGTCGAGCAGGCCAAGCACGCTGGTCATGGCTCCGGCAATGTAAAAACTCCAGGCCAGCAGGTAGTATCGTGCGGGTTTATACCCCTGACGATACGTTCGTATTCCCAGCACAAATAACGACACAAACCCCAGCAACGTAAGCCCATAAAAGATACGTTCCAGGCCGGGCACGTCGAGGAGACGTAGCAGCGTCATGAGCCCAACCAGACTCAGTAACCCCATGAAATAGCGGTAAAATCCGGGCAGGAATTCGCGGGTACGCAGGAAATTCATTGAAAACCAGATAGCCGCTGCAAACGTTATAGCGGTGATCAGCAGATACAACCGTCCATTATTCAGTGCCGGAATCGACCGCCATAACAAATCGTACAGTAGCCCTTCATACGACATAAAGGTCATGCACGAGAGCGTTACGTAAACGGCGTAAAGCAGGTATACCCGGTCGCGAACGAGACCATACACGAACAGATTGATAATGACCATCACCAGCATCAGTCCCATAACGGCCCCGTTAAAGAGCGTTTCTTTCTGGAGATGGCTCACAATTGGCCGAATGGGGGCCAGCAGTACTGAAAAATGAAGAATATTGTCGTCGCGAAGGGCCAGAAACACCGTTCGAGGACGCTGTCCAAGCGGTAAAACCACCGTGTTGGTCAAAAAATAACGACTTTCGAACGGACGTAGCACACCTGAATGATGTTCGGTTATCGCTCCATTTTCGTTGATAACGTATTGATCCACAACGTCAGCATCCTGCGTCATGAAGAGTAGGAAAAGCGGATCGATCAACGTATTTTCAACATGGAATTTTAGCCATATTCGCGAGGTGGTATGGCCAAAATTAAGTTTCTGTTGCTGACTAAGCCGGAAAGCCGAATCGGGCTTCGAAGCGACCTGTGCAAAGGTCAGTTGAAGTGTCGGGTCTTCCAGAATAAACGCTTTCGGGCCTAACTCCACCAGTTTTTCAGCCTGCGGGTGCGCAACCGGTTGTCCTATAGCGAAGGCTATTCCAAAGGAAAAATATTATTCGCAGAAAAGCCATATCGCCTGTTGAGGTCAATTGCGCTAAAATACATGAACAAATTGATAATCAGCACTTAGCTATATCTTACTGCTGTTATGATGCTCATGAAGTATTCCGATTCTAAAAACTCAATAAGGTTATCCAATCCAGTTGCCGTGCTTATTTAGTATATACATTATTACTTACCCTCCTTTTGCATGAAACGTATCGTTCATAAACATCCCCTGGCCATTCGGTGGTTTCACTGGATAAACTTCCCGGTTCTGTTCGTTATGATCTGGAGCGGATTGTTAATCTACTGGGCTTATGATCCCTATAAAATCCAAATTGGCGACTATACGTTGATTTCATTTTTTCCTGACGGATTCTATAAATTTTTAGGTGTACAACGTCGGCTGGCCGAAGGTATGGCCTGGCATTTTGTGTTCCAGTGGCTCTTCATCCTGAACGGTGTTCTCTACGTTGGATATACCTTCATTTCTGGCGAATGGCG
This sequence comes from Spirosoma profusum, assembly GCF_014699005.1. Taxonomy (GTDB): domain Bacteria; phylum Bacteroidota; class Bacteroidia; order Cytophagales; family Spirosomataceae; genus Spirosoma; species Spirosoma profusum. The sequence continues at coordinate 239,423 of NZ_JACWZY010000007.1, read as the reverse complement.
TCATCTGGTACCCGACCGGAATTCATTCAGGGAGGCCATTCAGGTAACGCTTTACGATCTGGGTCTGCGTAAAACACAACCTCCGTTTATCAAGTACAACGGTGCGCAAAAAATTACTTACTTTTCCATTATGATCATGGGCGTCGGGTCAGTATTTACGGGCTATGCCATCTATAAACCAACCCAATTTTCTTGGCTTACGAGTCTTCTTGGTGGGTATGAGGCAGCCCGACTGGAACACTTCATTTTAACGCTCGGTTACGTTGTTTTTTTCGTTATACATATTGTGCAGGTAATCCGCGCCGGTTGGAGCAATTTTCAGTCGATGGTCACCGGATTTGAAATCGTAAAGCCGAACGACCCTGACCGCCCACTCATGAACAAACCTGTTGATGATCAACCTGATACGCCAACGAAACCAATCGATTCGCCAGTCGAGCCAGTTGCGCCACCAATTAAACCCGCCTTATCATGAGTCAGTCTGCAAAACCTAAATCCGCCGAACCCCAATTACCGGAAGATAATATCCCGGAATCGATCGCTCGTCGGCGAATGATCAAGGCATTTGGCTGGTTTGCACTGGCGTCTGCTGTACCGTTTGGGGTGTATGAATGGGTTAAAAACAGTGTGGGTGCGCAGGGCATAAAACGACCGCTACGTAACGTATTAAACGTAAACGAAGCTATTGCCCGAACGTATTTCAGTGATACGCATCTGATACCCACATTTCCGGTGGAGGCAGCCGCGAAACAGGCACGTATCAATGGTTATGATGGTATAAAATCGCCCATCCCTGAAGGCTGGAAACTGCAAATCGACCGGGCAAATGCTACCCCTCTCCTACTTACAGTTGACGATGTAAAAGCACTGCCTAAACACGAAATTGTCTATGAATTCAAGTGCATCGAAGGCTGGAGTCAGGTGCAGCACTGGGCGGGAGCACGGCTATCGGATTTCATGGAAAAATACAAACTTGGTACGCACAGTGGCAACGTGCCTAACCCAGACAATACCAATGATCTTTTCAAATACGTCGGTCTTGAAACGCCCGATAAAGAGTACTACGTTGGTATTGATATAGAAAGCGCCTTACACCCACAAACCTTACTGGCTTACGAACTGAATGGCCAGCCGATTACAGCCCCACACGGAGCGCCTTTGCGGTTGATTATTCCGGTCAAATACGGCGTTAAAAATCTGAAACGTATCGGTCGGATGTTCTTCGCCGATACGCGTCCCCGCGACTTCTGGGCCGAACGTGGCTACGATTACTACGTTGGTTTATAAATCAGACAATCAATTATGTACATCAAATTCAACCTTCTGACTCTGCTCGGATTACTGACTTACGTTACGCTTGCTAAGCCGGTAAAGCCAACCGCTCAGCCGGTGGTCGTTCTGGAGTTGTTCACTTCACAGGGTTGCTCCAGTTGTCCGGCTGCCGATAAAGCGCTGCAAGACATCACTCAGGAGGCCGCACGAACAGGAAAAGCGGTTTATGGCCTTTCGTTCCACGTCGATTACTGGAATCGACTGGGTTGGCAAGACCCGTTTAGCTCAAAAGACTACACCGCCCGACAACGGCAGTATGATCGCACTCTAAAAACACAAACCTATACTCCCCAACTCGTTGTAAACGGGCAGCAGAACATCGTAGGCGGTCAGCGGGGACGTATTGAACAAGCCATTAAAACCATCCAACAGCAACCGCCATCAGCGTTTATCGGCGTCGTTGGAAACCTTAGCCGAAAAGATAATCAGGTGTCCGTTCGGTATACGTTGTCTGCTGCGGGGCCATATCGCGTCAACGTAGCATTAGTGCAGAAGGAAGCCCGGACGGCTGTACGAAATGGAGAAAACGGTGGCAAAACACTGGTCAACACCAACATTGTCAGGCAGTTCAAAACTCTCGACGTAACCAGCGTAACGGGCAACGTAACACTGGTTGCTCCACCTGACTTATCTCCTGAGCAAAGTGCCGTTCTTGTCTACGTACAGCGGATGGATACTGGACAGGTTGTAGGTGCGAAAATGTTGTGAGTGGGCGTCAAAACCCCTAAATCCCCTGAAGGGGGTTTAGGGGTTTTATTCATTTTCCACCAACGATACGTTTAACGCCCTCACACATGGCCTTGACACGTCGATAGGACGCTTCGGTATTATCTTCTTTATCAAGTTTAATCCGCACTTTTCCCGGATATTCTTCCAGTTCGAACCGCGTGTTATCATCCAGCGTAGTGGTAATATCCACATGATCACCCGTCACATTGCTGCCGGGAGCCATTTTTTGATTGATAAAATCCTGCACACGCTGGGTTTTCTTTTTATCGTATTTGGCGGAAAACTCATACGTATCATCTGAATCCGTAACAGCAATTTTAAGATCTCCGTCCGAACAAGCCAGCACCGTAGCGGATAGAAGCAGCATAGTGATTATTTGTTTCATAGCATTAGTGTTTTACAAGGAACTATGCAATATACAGTAGTGAAATGAATTTTATTTGTCAAACTACATCAGCGGTAGATTTTGTGGATGAGCGTAAACGTTTTCATTTACAGTCAGGTATGGTCAGGTTTTGCCAAGATTGGTCGTTCATTACGTACTATTCCTGATAACTCTTGCCCCTTCCTGGCCGTTAATGACAATAAATTCCCCAGTGAATTATGCGTGCCCTTTTGCTAGTACTCTTCTTTTTTACTACTCTATCCGCTACGTACTGCCAATCCGTCGACCGTTATACTATTATTCCTCGTCCAGCCCAACTCGATCCCCGCACGGGTGAATTCATTATCGACCGTTCGACCGTCATTATGGTACCGTTTGCCCAAACCGAACTGAAGGCCATTGCCGATACGTTCGCCACGCAACTTAACCGGAGTACTGGTCTGAACGTACCAGTTCGAAATACGAATAAGCTGATTTCCAGCGGCAACATAATTGAATTTTCGCCCTCAACCGACACTACACTCCACGAAGAGGGTTATCGAATCAACGTAACAGATCGGCTGGCCATGATCGAAGCGCGCAGTTCCAAAGGGTTCTTTTACGCTGTCCAGACGCTTTATCAGTTGTTGCCGCCGGTAGTGTTGAGCAGTGAGCAAGGGGCACGGCGCAGGGAATCATTACCACCAAATTCTTCTCCCGCGCTACGTTCCATGCTCCTTGCCCTACCCATTCCCGCCTGCCGCATACAGGACAGTCCGCGCTATGGCTATCGAGGGCTTCACCTTGATGTGAGTCGGCATTTTTTTTCGGTAACGTACATCAAAAAGTATCTCGATTTGATGGCCTTGCATAAACTCAATCAGTTTCATTGGCACCTAACCGATGATCAGGGATGGCGTATCGAGATAAAAAAATATCCCAAACTGACGCAGGTAGGCGCGCACCGACGCGAAACCATTGTCGGACATTATGACGATCATGACCCGCAGGTTTTTGATGGAAAACCCTACAGCGGCTTCTATACGCAGGACGAAATTCGGGAAGTGGTACGTTATGCGGCTACCAAATACATTAACGTAGTGCCGGAAATTGAACTGCCCGGTCACGCGCTGGCAGCTCTGGCATCTTATCCAGAATTGGGCTGTACACCCGGCCCTTACACAGTCTCAACAAAATGGGGCGTATTCGATGACGTATTCTGTCCAACCGAAAAAACGTTTTCGTTTCTGGGAGACGTATTAACAGAAGTAATCGATTTATTTCCAGGGAAGTACATCCATATCGGGGGCGACGAGTGCCCAAAGGTGGTCTGGCGAAAAAGCGCCTTTTGCCAGCAACTTATCAAACGCCTACGACTACGTAACGAAAATGGTCTGCAAAGCTATTTCGTCAAACGTATCGACAAATTCGTTACGTCGAAAGGGCGACGTATCATTGGCTGGGACGAAATTTTGCAGGGTGGTTTATCGCCCAATGCTACAGTCATGAGCTGGCGTAGTATTCGGGGAGGCATCGAAGCCGCCCGACAACACCACGACGTAATCATGACACCTGGTCAGTTTTGCTATTTCGATCATTTTCAGGGCGATCCCGCTCAGGAACCAACCGGCTTCGGCAGTTATTTACCGCTGGACAAAGTCTACAACTATAATCCAACGCCTGCCGAGTTAGCGCCTGCCGAAGCCGCTTACATTCTGGGTGTACAGGGAAACATCTGGACAGAATACATCAGCACACACACGCAACTTGAGTATATGCTCTGGCCGCGCGCTGCTGCCCTGGCCGAAGTCGCCTGGACGCCGTTAGCGCAGAAAAATTACGATGATTTCACCCGCCGACTCGCTGTCCATTTTAACCGATTAACTAATCTCAATACGAACTATTCCCGAACCCTCTACGACGTAGCACTGGCCGGAAAACCCACGGCAGAAGGTAACGTAGAGGTGTCATTATCGGCCGGAAAATTTATAACTGATATTCGCTATAGTCTCGATGGTAGCATTCCAACGGGTGAATCGCCACGGTACGAGAAACCGATTCTGCTCCAGAAATCGACAACGCTACGTGTGGCCTCGTTTCAGGAAGGACAACCGCTGAGCCAACCGGCCAAGGTGCAGAAAGAATTTATCGTCTCGAAAGCCACCGGCAAACCCTACACGCTATTAAATGCCCCGACTGCCGGACGTCCCGACCGAAACTACAGCCTTACCGACGGCACGACCTGCGGCATGGGCGGTTACGAAGTAGCGGGCATTGTCGCGTTTTCGAACGACCTAAATGCTGTTATCGACCTGGGGCAGCCACAGTCTGTCGAAACCGTACGGGTTGGTTTTCTGAAGTACACGGCTCGGAACATCTGCCTGCCCAAACAGGTCGACGTTTCCGTATCGGAAGATGGAAAAACGTATCGACCAGTGCTGACTACCAAAACCAATGCCGCTGAAGGAGGCAAACGGGGCATTGTCCGAATTCCATTTTCTTTTGAACAGACCACCGCACGCTACGTACGTATCATTGCCCACTCAGTCGGGCGCGTACCGGCGGGACTACGGAATCCCGGCAGAACAGCGCAATTGGCGGTTGATGAAATTGAGGTGAATTGAAAGGCCCCGACAGCCAGAGCCTGTCGGTTGCAGCACCCGATGTCCCAGACAGCATCTTGCTGTCCGGGCATTTCGATCAGTCCGCCGTAGAAAACTGAAGGCTCCACAGATTTCCTTTTGGCTGGATAATTAGCTGCGAATAACCACCTTCCGAATCAAGCGTCAGCCGTTGTTTGGCAGCATCGAACGTAGCAGTCGTTTTTTCTTTTTGAAACCACAAGGCTCGGAAAAGCACCAGCACTTCGGGCATGGTAAATTTCTCTTTGGGCAGTTCCAGAAACTGCGTAATGCCCCCTTCATACTGTTGTTCTTCAAAACGCGCTCCGTCGGTGTAGACGTATTGATACCGCTCGATGGTTCCCTCCTTTTTCGGCAACGTAGTGCGTTTGCCTTTTACTGGCGAAATCGTCCGGTAAAACGCATCGATCATTGAAACCTCGCCATCTATTTTTTCCGTGTTTAGTGGTTTATACCGCGACAGATACCCTTCGAATAGATAGCCTTCCTGGCCTGTCTTCGTTTTTACGTTTACCCAGCCACCTTTCACCGCGAAAGCACCTATTGTTTCGGCTGTATACAGTACACCTGGTTCGGGCGGAGAAAGTACGGTAAGTGGTGATCCATCGAAAGGCACCAGCGCTACTTTAGCGCCATCTTTCGCTGCCGTTTTACGTAGCGTCAGTCCGTTTGGAGCGTGTACGTAAACGATGTCACTGGCTTGCAGAGGTTTGTCCGCAGGCAACGTAGCGTTCGGCGTAGCGGGGTATTCAGGCAGGAATAATATACGTAGTAATACGCTGAAAATGAGTACTAATTTAGGCATGTCGTTATTAGATTACGGCCGTTACGTTGCTAATCTATCGCTTTTGTCGGCAACCCGGCGAATCCAGTTATCAGGCGGTATTCCAAAACACAGTGTCGCTACGTTAGTTACTTCTTATAGCAACCATCACGTAATACGAATCATGTACATGAAGAAATCAACGTTAATTTTTCTTTTCAGTACGCTTGTCGGAACCCTGGCGAACGCTCAGATGAAAGTAGCTAATTTCTCCTTTGGCGAACCCGGCACCGACACCTATGAACAAGTAAGCTTTTGGGCTAAAGACGGCCAACGTGGTGATATTTATTACGTCTACGGCAAAAACCGAACAGAAACCAGGCTTACTTTCCTGAGCAAAACAATGCCTTCCATTGGCAATGGTTTTCGAGTGCAGTTCCCCAACAAGCTCGTTCTGAACGTAATACCGATGGGCGACCGATTAAAAGTAGTCGACGATAAGGCAACGTATCAGAAAACATTTTCCTGGCAGTATGAAGGTCCTGTCAATGGTATTGGTACGTTCTGCAACGTTTGCGCCCAGGATGAGAAAGAGGCTATGCGACTTGTCCGAACGTATTATTTGAAGTAATATGCACCATGACTTTTTACGAACAGCAGGTTCTGAGTATTCGGAAACAACATTTTCCGCAGGCATACCAAGTCCGGCGGATCGTGAAAGCTAAACGATTCATTGACAGCAATTTAAGCGCTCCTATCAATCTGTCAGTTATTGCCCATGAAGCATCGTTGTCGAAATTTCACTTTATTCGATTGTTCAGAAAATGCTATGGACGTACACCTCATCAGTACCGCACCGAACAACGGCTCATCAAAGCTAGAGAATTGGTAAAGAGCGGATTATCGACAACTGAAATCTGTTACGCTCTCAACTTTAGTAGCATCACTACGTTCATCGGCCTATTCAAAAAATACACGGGTTTTACGCCGACCGCTTACGCCCAAAAAAGCAATTTTGAAGAGCCTTCCTTCGACATTTAGCCTGACCTTTGCCTCAGCTAACGAACAAATTCTTCATGAAAATCAAGCTGCTGAGCGTATTGGTCGATGACCAGCAAAAAGCCCTGACGTTTTACACGAACGTATTGGGGTTCATTAAAAAAACGGAAATACCGATGGGCAAACACAGCTGGCTGACGGTTGTTTCCAGAGAAGAGCAGGACGGTACCGAAATTGTACTGGAACCCATGGAATTTACGCCTGCCCAGACGTATCAGAAAGCCTTATTTGACGCAGGAATTCCGTTGGCCGCTTTTCAGGTCGATAATGTCGAGAGTGAGTACAAGCGATTAGTCGATCTGGGCGTTACGTTCAGCATGAAACCAACGCCGATGGGCACGGTTACGTTGGCGGTATTGAACGACACCTGCGGCAACAATATTCAGCTCTATCAGGTGAGTTGATAAAAACGATGCGCTTACATCGTTTGCGGCATCGTTGCTACGTTGTCGGGCTGGGCGCTACGTATGGCCTCAAGTTCGTAAATCATCAATGAATGGGGCGTCGTTTCGATGGCGTCTATCAGGGAACGTAGCATTTGAGGTAATGTAACCAAACCTAAAGCGCGGGTTTTCTAACGAACAGTGGGAAAAGTTCAGCCAATAAAGCGGCAATAGCAGAATCGGCCACCAGTGACCAGGTCCCACTACATACCAGGGCCGAAGAAAACTTCCCTTCAGGCCGCTTTGCCGAACCAGACTTTCGCCGATGCTACGTACCTGTTGATACGTCCGCATGATATGTGTAGGCTCCTGCGCTACGCTCACGTAGACGAAGTGATCACCCCAGCCATCTGCACGGCTTTGACCGATTCACGAACCGATGCCAGGTCAATACGTGTAAAAGCCTCAGCTTTGGAAGAAGTAGTGAGCGACTATATATCCCGTTCGCCAGCGCTCTGGATTCTGTATTTCTTCTTTCCCCAAACTAGCCATCTAAACTTGTCCGTCATTGAACAGCCATTGTACGATTTCGGACAATGGTTTCGGAGTGAACATACCTCTGTTTGTTTTAAAAAGGCTTTTTTATTTCTGGCAGGAGATTTGTTTTGCAAAATTACAACTAATCATCCTTAACGAACGGATACGTATGCGCAGGGCTTTTTTAGGTGAATTTGAAGAGCTTGTCTTGCTGGTAGTAGCCGCCTGTACTACCGATGCTTACGGGGTCACGATCTGGGAAGAGATTCAGCAACAGACGGGGCGGTCTATTACCATGAGTGCCGTTCACGCTACGCTGTACCGGCTTGAGGAAAAAGGATTCCTATCCTCAACTATGGGCGGAGCTACCGCCGAGCGTGGTGGTCGTCGAAAGCGTTTTTTCACACTCACAGCATTAAGTGTCCGGGCGTTGAACGACATTCAGGAAATGCGCAGCCGACTTTGGCAGGCTATTCCGCCGGGGAAATTTCAATTGATAGGTGGATAAGGCATGAAAAAACAAACTACTCCGCCCCGCTGGGCCGATTGGCTCCTGGAAACGTGCCTGTCTCCACATATTCTGGAGGATGTACAGGGAGACTTGCACGAAGTGTTTGACAAACGTACTATGGAAGTTGGTGCGGGTAAAGCTCGTCGCGAGTTTGTCTGGGCGGTACTTCACTACGTTAATCCTTATTTTTTCAAAGCGCGCCAACGTACCAACAAATCCTCTGAATACCCATCACCCTCATTCTTACATCCTGCTATGCTACGTAATTATCTGACCATCGCCCTACGTACTCTGACACTTAACAAAGCGTATTCCATCATCAACGTAGTGGGCCTCAGTATTGGTCTGGCAGCCGCTATGCTGATCATGCTTTACACCAAAGACGAGGTGAGCTACGACCGATTTCATGCCAATAATCCAAATCTGTATCGTATTACAAGTCGTGACTACACGCCGGCTGGTAAACCGGAAAATTTCCAATCTAACACCGGCATTTTTCAGGGGCCTAAGTTCGCGGCTGGTGTACCTGAAATTAAATCGTTTGTCCGTTTCGAATCCAATCGGAAAGACCTGAAGCAGGGTAATGACGTCAAGAGTCAGGAGGTGTTCTTTACCGATCCCGATTTTTTTCAACTGTTTAGCTTCCCCTTGTTGAGTGGTGATCCAAAAACAGCCTTGCAACGCCCGAAAACAGTGGTTATTTCGGAAGATATGGCCGAAAAACAGTTTGGTACGACCGATGCGCTTGGGAAACTAGTACTCATCAAGGAGAACGATCAGTTTGAGCCGTTTACCGTAACGGGTGTGGCGGCTAAGTGCCCGCAGAACTCATCCATAAAATTCGACGTACTGCTTCCCAAAATCGTTCCGAGTGAAGAATTTGCCGATAACGAGAACTGGTTCAGCGTCTTCCTCAATACGTTTGTGTTGCTGACACCCAATGCGAATATCAAAGCTGTTGAGGCTAAAATGAACCAGATTTATCAGGCTGACGCCAAAAACACGATTGTGGAAATGCGCAAAAAGTTTGACATGAAGAGCAATGCAGTCTATTCGCTTCAGTCATTCACAGACATGCACTTAAGTACGGACCTGCCCGCTACGAACGGTCTTGCCGATGAAAGTAACCCCACATTTTCCTATATTCTGTCGGGCATTGCGCTGTTCGTACTGATCATTGCCTGTATCAATTTCGTCAATCTGACCGTGGCTAGATCGCTGAAACGGGCAAAAGAAATCGGCGTTCGGAAAGTGGTTGGCGGAGGACGTAGCCAGTTGATTATTCAGTTTCTGGGCGAATCATTTCTGCTGTGTTTCATCGCTTTTGCCCTGGCGGTTCTATTGGTGATTCTCGTATTACCTACGTTCAATCAGCTTTCGAATAAAGCACTAACCTTCTCGTATCTGCTTGATATAAAACTGATTATCGGATACGTAGCATTATTCATTATCACTGGCTTACTGGCGGGATTTTATCCAGCAATCGTGTTATCGGGATACAACCCGGTTCAGAGTTTGTACAGTCGATTCAAATTTACGGGCAAGAATTACCTGCAACGCAGTCTCGTTGTGCTACAGTTTACGCTGGCGTCAGTTCTTATTGTTGCTACGTTGACGATCTATTCCCAGTTTAATTTTCTGACTACAAAAAGCTTAGGCTATGACGACAGCCATATGGTGGTAGTGGGCAAATCGGGTCTGACACGTAGTGAAGCACGTTTATTGAAAGATGAGTTGCAACAATTTCCGTCCATTGTCGAAGTAGCACCGAAAAATGGAGGGTTCTGGGGAACGATTGCCAAAGTAGGCAGCGATGAAAAACAACTTTCTTTCGCATATGAAACCGTCGATGAAACGTACCTGCCACTGTTTAAAATTCCAATTTTGGCGGGTCGTAATTTCTCAGCCGATTTCCCTGGCGATTCAACGCATTCGGTGCTGGTAAACGAAAGCTTTGTGAAAGAAGCGGGCTGGAAAAACCCGCTTGGTCAGGCAGTCAATTTCTTCGCGGGAGAAAAACCCGAAAAATATACGGTTGTCGGCGTGGTGAAAGATTACCACTACGTGCCTATTAATCAAAAGATTAAGTCGCAGCTATTCACCATGAAACCGAAAAACGATTTCGGGAAAGCATTTATCAAAATAAAACCTAATACCGAAACAGAAAGTCTCCAGGCAATCGAACGGACGTTTAAAAAATTGTTTCCGATCAGTCCGTATTCGTATAGTTTTCTTGATGAAGACAACCTGAAAAAATACGAATCGATAGCTAAGTGGAAACAGATTATGCTTTTCGGTGCCATCCTGACGATCTTCATTTCCTGCATCGGATTGTTCGGGCTTGCTACCCTATCCGCCGAGCGACGTACCAAGGAAATCGGTATTCGTAAAGTCCTGGGAGCCTCGGTGAGCAGCATCGTCCAATTGCTTTCCTCTGACTTCTTACGACTGGTCGGCTTCTCCTTCCTGTTTGCTTTCCCAATTGCCTATTACGCCATCGACAAATGGCTTGAGAACTACCCGTATCGGATCGACATCAGCCTCTGGATGTTCATTGCAACGGCTTCACTAGCAACTCTCATTGCCTTTTTCACCGTCAGTTTCCAGTCGATTCGCGCGGCCATTTCCAATCCGATCAAAAGTTTACGTAGTGAATAGCATAGGGCATGGGGGTAAGGGCATAGGGTAAAATCAACGTCACCCTATGCCCTTACCCCCATGCCCTCCGCAAAAAACTAAAGCCAGACGACGCGAAGTCACCTGGCTTTTTGGTTCGCTTGGTAGATCGGTTCATTTGAAAAAAGCAGGTGCCTTTCACAGCATCTCCGTCTATCAGCGACTCACATAGATAGAACACGTAGCGCCAGCGTTTGTTTGAAGAGGTCGAAAATTTTTTCAAAAATCTCGACAAAAGTTGTCCTGCCACGGACAACTTTTGTCCATTTACGGACATACAAATCATCACTACTACGTAGCAAAATGGCCTTTCCAGTCGTTTTATAGGAGTTCTGAAATCTGGCAATAGATTTGTACGATAAAATATAGACTAATGACCTAAGCTTATGCGTCGGACGTATTTGGGTGAATTTGAAGAGGTTGTTTTACTGATGGTCGCCATTCTGGATGGCGAAGGCTATGGCGTTACGGTCAGCCAGGCGCTGGAAGAGCACACAGGACGTATCGTTACGTTCGGAACCGTCCATAACACGCTCATTCGGCTGGAAGAGAAAGGATTTGTTCGATCTGAATTGGGTGGAGCAACGACCGAACGGGGTGGCCGCCGAAAACGACTGTTTCGTGTGACGGCACTGGGAAGTCGGGCCTTGCAGGAAATCCAGCAACTACGCCAGGACCTCTGGCAATTGCTACCGCCTAATACCCTTCGATTGGGTGGTGTATGAAATCAGGCATTCGTCCACCTCGCTGGGCCCGTTGGTTCTTGACTCAATTTCACCCCGACGATACGTTGGAGGAAGTGGAAGGGGATCTGGACGAGCTGTACACGTATTGGTACGAGCGAACAGGCCCCACCCAGGCCACGCTACGTTATTTGCTCAACGTAGCATCGGTGCTACCGCCCTTTGTGCGGAGCAGGAAAACAAATAATCAACAATACGAACCCTCAACTTTTAGCCCTTTTATGATCCGGAATTATTTTAAAATCGCTTTTAGAAACCTGCTGCTCAATAAAGCGTATTCGGCCATTAATATTGCTGGGCTGGCTATCGGTATGGTTGGCTGTCTGGCAATCGGTCTGTTTGTTTGGGATGAGTGGAAGTTCGACAAATCGATTCCTGACAGCGAGAAGATTTACCGCATTTATACCGAACGTACCAAAGACAATACAACTACGAAGGCAGCGGTAGTTGCTCCGGCTTACGCTACGTTCCTGCAGCAACAATATCCTGAAGTCGATACAACTACCCGGATATTGATGTCTCCCGACCGATTTCTGATGGAACTGGGCAACCAAAAAAACTATGAAGACAAAGGCTGGTTTGTAGAATCGTCGTTTCTTCAGGTGTTCGCGCTGCCCCTGGAAAGTGGGACGGCCGCTGGTATTCTTGATATTCCAAGAACAATTCTTCTTACCAGCGAACTAGCAAAAAAGTATTTCGGCAAGGAGAACCCCGTTGGTAAAACCATTAAAATCAATACGTTTGATTACACCGTAAAAGGTGTACTGGCGCCTTTACCAGATCATTTTCATCTGAATTTTCAGTACCTGATGTCATTCTCCAGCGTGGGTATACCACCGAGTCGAATGGAGAGGTGGACCTGGAACCAGTTTTATACGTATGTGAAAGTAAAACCGGGAACCAATATTGAGCAATTGCAGAACAAGTTACAGACGCATGTAAAAGCCAATATCATCAAACCCGGCGATGCGGTCATGCTGCCTTTTTTCCAGCGGCTCCATGATATCCATCTTGGTTCGGCTGATTTTACATTCGACAATGCCATCCGTGGCAATGAAAGCTATGTCAATGCATTGATGATCGTTGCGCTGTTTGTGCTGGTCATTGCCTGTTTCAATTTTATCAACCTGGCTACAGCCGTCTCGTTCAGGAGAGCCCGAGAAATTGGTGTACGAAAAGTAATTGGCGCAGAACGTCGGCAACTTGTTTTCCAATTTCTGGGCGAAACGATATTGGTATCACTGATCGCTATGGTTATTGCGGTGATCGCCTTGTTTATCGTCGTTCCGGCCTTGAATAGGTTCACCGACAAAGCAATAGTTTTTAACCCATTCACCAATTCGCAGTTGGGCTTGTTGCTGCTCGGGGCAACGCTGTTGGTGGGCATATTAGCGGGTAGCTATCCAGCCATTATTGTATCCGGTTTTCAGCCGGTGAAGGTGTTGAAAAACATACAGTTCTCCCGTAATGGCACACCCTGGCTCCGCCAGGCACTGGTCGTTGTACAGTTCACACTTTCTTCACTGCTTATTATTTCGACCCTTGTTGTGTTCCGGCAAACCCGGTATATGAACAATAAGGATCTGGGGTTCAGCAAGGAACAACTCATTTATTTCCAAGCGCAGGGTGATGTAGCTGGGAAAGGATTGGAAGCCTTTAAAAACGAACTCAGACGTTCCCCCAATGTGATTGCGGTTACATCAGGTTATGGACTTCCGGGCGACCAGTTTGCTGGCGATGGCGTTACGCTTCCGGGCAAGAATGCAGGAAAAGATTATTCGGTAAACATGTTTGTCGGCGACCATGACTACCTGAAAACAGTTGGCCTTCAACTCATTGCAGGCAGAGACTTTTCTAAAGATATGTCGACAGATGTGCGGGAAGCCTTTATCATCAACGAAACGGCGGTGAAGGAGTTTGGCTTTAGCTCTCCCGCGAAAGCGTTGGGTCAGCGAATAAACTGGAATGAATGGACGCCAGCCGACACTACTGACCCGATTAAAAAGGGGAAAATAATAGGGGTGATTAAGGATTTTCACTACAAAAGCCTTCATGAGAAAGTCACAGCAGCTGTGATTCACATGGTGCCACAGGAACTGTTTAAAGTGGCTATCAAGGTAAGAGAGGCCGATATGCCGAAAACGATAGCCTATATCAATACAGTTTGGAACAAATTCTCACCTAATTTCCCCCTGGATTATAAGTTCATGGACGAAACCTACGGAAAAATGTACAGCACCGAAGAAAAGCTGAGCGATTTGCTCTGGCTATTTGCGGTCCTGGCCATCATTGTGGGCTGCATGGGATTGTTTGGGCTTGCCGCATTCAGTGTGGAGCAACGGATCAAAGAAATAGGTATCCGAAAAGTACTGGGAGCCAGCACTCTTACGATCGTGGGGCTGCTTTCGCGGAATTTTATCATGCTGGTTTTCATCGCTTCCGTTATCGCTATACCCGTAGCCTGGTGGACAATGAATAGTTGGCTGAACGATTTCCCATACCGGATTTCACTGGATTGGTGGGTATTCGCCCTAGCTACCCTTTTGGCAGTAGGAATTGCGCTACTAACCGTCAGTTTCCAAAGTATGAAAGCTGCGTTGATGAACCCGATCAAAAGTTTACGTAGTGAATAGCGAGGAACCCTATAGAGACAAGGCATGCCTTGTCTCTACCAATGCCCAACCCGAACCCTATGCAACAAACCCCACCTCGCTGGGCCCATTGGCTCTTAACGCAGCTCCATCCCGACAATACGTTGGAGGAGGTGGAAGGCGATCTGGACGAACTGTATACGTACTGGTATCGGCGGGCGGGCCCAACACAAGCCGCGCTACGTTACCTGCTCAACGTAGTATCGGTGTTACCGCCGTTCGTACTACGTCGCAGCAACAATAAACAACAATACGAACAACCAACAAATATGGCTATGCTGTCCAATTACCTGAAAATTGCCTGGCGAAACATTGTTCTCAACAAAGCTTTTTCGACCATCAATATCTTGGGTCTGGCCCTTGGAATGGCTTGTAGTCTGCTGATTTTCCTGTGGATACAGGATGAGTTGCGTGTGGATAACTACCATGCCAACGGTCCGCAGCTATACAATGTGCTGGAGCGGCAATTTTACGACGGTAAAATCAGAACGGGCAAAGGTACGCCTGGCCTCTTACCCGATGAATTGAAGAAGCTATTTCCCGAAATCGTGTATGCCGCAGGTTTTACTGGCTCAGACGCCCAACTCACTTTTGCTGTGGGTGATAAAGCGGTCAAAGAAACCGGTCGCTGGGCGGGAGCCGATTGGTTTAACATGTACAGTATTCCGTTGTTGGCCGGAACCGCAGAAACGGCCCTGAACGCACCTAACAATCTGGCCATTTCTCGTAAAGTGGCTGCTACGTATTTTGATACGCCCCAGCAAGCCATCGGTAAATCGATTCGGATTGACAACAACAGGGATTATCAGGTAACAGCCGTTTTCGAAGATTTACCAGATCATGCATCAACGAAATACGATTTTCTGCTCAACTGGCAGGACTGTCTGGAGCGGAATTCCTGGATGAAAGAATGGGGAAATAACGGGCCTCGTACGCGTATTATGCTCCGACCCGACGCCAACGTAGCGAATCTGGAAGCTAAAATGCGATTCCTGATGCGAAAGCTTGATAAGAAACTGAATCCTAAGCAGTTCGATATTCAACTGTTTCTGCAACCGTATCAGGAAGCTTACCTGTATTCCAACTTCGAGAACGGACAGCAATCAGGCGGACGTATCGAATATGTGCGGCTGTTCGGTATCGTGGCGGTATTTCTGTTACTGATTGCCTGCATCAACTTCATGAATTTAGCCACCGCCCGTTCAGCTCGGCGGGCGCGGGAAGTGGGCGTTCGAAAAGTGATAGGTGCCAGGCGTGGGCTGCTTATCGGGCAGTTTGTGGGCGAAGCATTGCTGCTAACAGTGCTGGCGCTCGGGATTGCACTGGCGCTGGTTTTCCTGCTACTTCCCGCCTTTAACTTGCTGACTGGCAAGCACGTTAGCCTCAACCTGACGGACAACACATTCTGGCTTATTTTACTGGGTATGACATTTCTCACAGGCATTGTAGCAGGCAGTTATCCGGCCCTGTTCCTATCGTCGCTCAATCCGGTGCGGGTGCTGAAGGGCTCGCTTAAATTTGGGTCAGGTGCCAGGTTGTTCCGGCAGGGGCTGGTGGTGTTCCAGTTCGGGCTATCCATGCTGCTCATTGTGGGGACGATTGTGGTCTATAGACAGGTAAACTATATACAGACCAAAAACCTTGGATTTGACCGCGAAAACCTGATTTACGTACCCGCCGATGGCGAATTAGGTACGAAGTATGAAACTTTTAAGGCCGAACTTCAGCAAATGCCGGGCATTCAGGCCGTGTCGTATATGGGCGAGTTACCGATCAACTTAGGTAGTAGCACCGGAGGGGTGACGTGGACCGGTAAAGACCCGAATGTAAACATCCAGTTTACGCAAACCAGCGTTGGCTACGATTTTGTCAAAACGCTGAAGGTAAAGGTAAAAGGCCGCGATTTCTCAAAAGATTTCAGTACGGATACAACCAACTACCTCATCAACGAAGCCGCCCTGCAACGCATTGGCTACAAAGATCCTATTGGGCAACCGCTCACCATGTGGCAACGGCCCGGTAAGATTGTCGGCGTAATTGAGGATTTTCATTTTCAGTCATTGCATGACCCCATTCAGCCGCTAATTCTTCGTCTGGCTCCAAATGCGACACAAACGAATATTCTGGTACGTACTCAGTCTGGTCAAACCAGTCAGGCGATGGCCAGTCTGGAGTCACTGGCGAAGCGCATGAACCCGAAATTCCCGTTCTCCTATCAATTTGCGGATGCCGAGTACGAGAATTTATACAAGAGCGAATCTATGGTGGGAGAGCTGGCGAATTACTTTGCGTTTCTGGCCATTTTCATTTCCTGCCTGGGGCTATTCGGATTAGCAGCGTTTACGGCCGAACAACGTACCAAAGAAATTGGCGTCCGGAAGGTGCTGGGAGCCAGCGTGAGTAATATTGTTGGACTTCTCTCGCAGGATTTTCTCAAGCTGGTGCTCATTGCCATTGTCATTTCATCGCCCATGGCCTGGTACGTAATGAATCGCTGGTTACAGAATTTCAGCTACAAAATCGGTATTGAGTGGTGGGTCTTTGCCATAGCGGGCTTACTAGCTATTGGCATCGCCTTACTGACGGTGAGTTTCCAGAGTATCAAAGCCGCTTTGATGAACCCGGTCAAGTCTTTACGTAGCGAATAAGCGATGAACGTATCCAATGGCCCACCCCGATTTGCACACTGGCTGCTGACCCGGCTCCACCCCAACGATACGTTGGAGGAGGTGGAGGGTGATCTGGACGAACTGTATACGTACTGGCATGAGCGGGCAGGCCGAACGCAGGCGACGCTACGTTACCTGCTCAACGTAGTATCGGTGCTGCCGCCCTTTGTAAGGCGACGAAAACGAGAACTTTACCATCAAAACGCATCCAGTCTACATCCTATAATGATTCGAAATTATTTAAAAATCGCCTGGCGAAATCTCGCAAAAAACAAGGTGTATTCTGCCATCAACATTGGTGGGTTAGCTGTCGGCATGGCCGTGGCGATGTTAATTGGATTATGGATCTACGACGAACTGACGTTCAATCAGTATCACCAAAACTATAGCCGCGTTGCCCAGGTAATGCGTCATGAGTGGTTCGACGGCAGAAAAGAAACGGGCGGACAGTCGAGCCCTATTCCTCTTGGAACGGAGCTTCAAACTGCTTTTGGTGATGAGTTTTCGTACGTCGTACTGTCAACAAAACCAGTGAATTACATTATTGCCAGTGGCGACGCAAAGTTCAATCAGTCGGGGCGATTCATGGAGGCCGGTGCTCCTGAACTACTTACACTGAGAATGGTACAGGGAAGTCGAGCTGGGCTTCACGAGCTGAATACGATTTTACTCACGGAAACGCTTGCTAAAAAACTCTTTGGCGACGAAAATCCGATAAACAGGATTGTTACCATCGATACGCAGGTGAACGTAAAAGTAACTGGCGTATATGAAGATTTGCCCACCAATTCTGAATTTCGGGGAACCTCCTATATTGCTCCGTTTGACTTGTATGGCTCGCTGAATACATGGGTGAAAGACGCCAGAGATAACTGGGGCGACAAATCATTCCCGATCTATGTCCAGATCGCACCTAACAAGACATTCGAACAGGTATCGGCCCGTATAAAAGGAGTTATGCTTCCTCATTTGAAGGCAGAGAACGCGGCTTCCAAACCCGAAGTATTTCTGCATCCGATGTCGAATTGGCACCTGTTTTCAGCCTTTGAAAATGGGGCAAACGTAACGAGCGAGCCCATGAAATACGTCTTATTTTATGGCGTAATTGGTCTATTTGTCCTGTTGTTAGCCTGCATCAATTTTACAAATCTATCGACCGCCCGCTCCGAAAAACGAGCTAAAGAAGTAGGAATCCGCAAGGCGATTGGTTCGGTACGTGCCCAATTAACAAGTCAGTTTTTAAGTGAGTCTGTACTGGTATCCATGGTTGCCTTTGGCCTTTGTCTGGTTCTGGTTCAGCTCGCATTACCCTGGTTTAATCGAGTGGCTGACAAACAGATCGTGATTTTGTGGGTCAATCCCATTTTCTGGCTGGCCTGCATTACGTTTACTCTGTTTACCGCCTTATTAGCAGGGAGTTATCCGGCTTTTTACCTGTCGTCACTCCAGCCAGTTAAAACGCTTAAAGGATTATACAGTTCGGGCTCTCCGTCGGGATGGCACTCGGCGATTGCTTCCCGCAAAATATTGGTAGTATTTCAGTTTACCATCTCGATTGCCCTGATTATTGGTACCGCCAGCGTGTACCAGCAGATTCAACTGGCTAAAAATCGACCGGTTGGTTACGATAGAAAAGGCTTGTTGAGTTTTCCTAAAAACGGGTTTCTGGGAAAGGAAAACGTGCTTCGCGACGAGTTGCTACGTACCGGTGTCGCGGCCGAGGTAGCGGAATCCGCGTACCCACTTACCAACGAAGGATCAAACAATACGGGCTTTGACTGGCGGGGAAAAACACCCACGATGAGCGATGATTTTGGTACAATCCGGATTTCTGCTGAATACGGGAAAGCAGTGGGTTGGCAATTTATAGCCGGGCGGGATTTCTCCAGAAGATTCCGAAGCGATTCATCGGGGCTGATCATTAACGAATCGGCGATGAAGGTAATGGGAATTCAACATGCAGTTGGCGAACAAGTCCGTTCCGAACACTGGCAAAAAGGCACTTTCACCATTCTTGGCGTTGTGAAAGATATGGTAATGGCCTCCCCGTTTGAGCGGGTTCGTCCTACCATTTTCTCGATTCAGGGGACAAAGCGATGGATGTTGGTCAAAATTAATCCTCAAGTCAGTCTTCATACGGCTTTACCAAAACTGGAAGCAACCTTTAAAGCTGTAGTACCCGACGTACCGTTCGACTACAAATTTGCCGACGAAGAATACGCGCTCAAGTTTACAGCTGAAGAACGTATTGGTAAGCTGGCTTCTTTTTTCGCCAGTCTGGCCATATTCATTTCGTGTCTGGGCTTGTTTGGCCTGGCCTCGTTCATGGCCGAACGACGTACCAAAGAAATCGGTGTTCGCAAAGTACTCGGCGCATCGGCTCTGACAATCTGGCGGTTGCTCTCTCAGGAGTTTGTTTTGTTAGTGCTTATCGCCTTCGCCATTGCAACGCCTACCGCTTATTATTTCCTGTCGAACTGGCTACAGAAATACGAATATCATACGAACGTATCGTGGTGGATTTTTGCCATGTCTGGTATGGGAACATTGATCATTACGTTACTGACAGTCAGCTACCAAAGCATCAAAGCCGCCCTGGTAAATCCGGTGAAATCACTACGTAGTGAATAGCTTAGTGCAGAGGGTTAGGGGCATTGGGTAAACCCGCCCCCCCCTCCTGCTCTTACTCCCTGCCCTATGCAACCCACCCCGCCCCGTTTTGCCCGCTGGCTGCTGGCCCAATTCCATCCCGACGATACATTGGAGGAGGTGGAAGGCGATTTAGACGAACTGTATACGTACTGGTATGAGCGGGCAGGGCCAACTCAGGCCACGCTACGTTACCTGCTCGACGTAGTATCGGTGATGCCGCCTTTTGTGCGACGGCGGCAACGTAGTGAAGATTATTATCAATCGAAGTGTCGAACCTCAGCCCTACATCCTGTTATGCTACGTAATTATCTCAAAATCAGCCTCCGAACCCTTAGCCGGAACAAACTCTACACTGCCCTTAACGTAGCGGGTCTTACGTTCGGCATTTCCTGTTTTTTGCTCATTGGACTTTATCTGTTCGATGAACTCACCTTCGATCAGCAACACCGGAATGCCAGCCGCATGTACCGGGTTATCGAGCATAAAAACGTAAAAGGCGAGGGCACAACTGTTGCGGCAGGAAGCTATAAACTGGCCGAGGAATCAAAGAAAAACATTGCTGAAGTCGAAAAAACAGCCCGCATTCGACGAACCGGACGAGCCAATCTGATCAATCCCGAAAATCCGGTAAATTTTCAGGAAACCGTTACGATTGCCGATGAAAATCTCCTGCAACTGTTTGATTTCCCTTTGCTGGAAGGCGATAAAAATACGGCTTTAAAAGAGCCAAACTCGATCATTCTCAATGAAGATCTGGCGATGCGTCTATTTGACAAAACGCAGGTGATGGGCAAAACGCTCAAGTTTGGCTTTATGGATTCCCCATTGAAAGTAACTGGTATTTTAAAAAATCACCCGCGCAATTCAAGTTTCGATTTCAATTCGGTCATTTCGGATGCTTCCTTTTACAATGCTGATTATTACAAGCAAACGATGGCAAGCGACTGGTCGTCTTCGTCCTTTTCAGTCTTTGTTCTCTTAAAACCCAATACAAATTCGGAATCTGTTTCGGCCAAGATGACGAATCTAATTCTCGCCAATTACAAACCAGAAATAGGCACCAGCCTGTCGTATAGCCTACAGCCATTGAAAGATATTCACCTGCGTTCGGAAGGCATCCTGGATGGGGCACGAAATTCCAACGTAGAGGCTATCCCTCAGGGTAATCTACTCTACATCAATATCTTCTCGTTTATTGCTCTGTTTGTTTTATGCATTGCCGGTATCAATTACATGAATTTATCGACCGCCAGAGCTTCTAATCGGTTAAAGGAAATTGGCGTCCGAAAGTCGATTGGTGCCGAACGTAGCAATCTGGTGAAACAGTTTTTGTTTGAAGCGCTACTGGTTACCAGTTTTTCGTTTGCGTTGTCGTTACTGGTTGTCAATGTACTGCTGCCTTCTTTCAATCAGTTCACCAACAAGCAGCTTTCGCTGGGTTTTGGAACCAACTATCGAATCTGGGGTATGGCCATTGCCGCCACTGCAATTATCGGTTTATTATCAGGAAGTTACCCAGCATTTCTTCTGTCAGGTTTTAAGCCGGTTTTGTTGCTGAAAGGGCTAAAAATAAAGCATAGTGGTAGCCTGAGTTTGCGAAAAGGGCTAGTTGTTTTCCAGTTCACCTTATCGACGGTCCTCATTGTCGGTACCATCGTCCTTTTTCAGCAGGTTCGTTTTATGAATACGACCAATCTTGGCTTCAATAAAGATTTGATGGTAGTCATCGATGTCAACACCCGTGCCGCCCGCGACCGGTTTGAAACCATCAAAACAGAAATGGAGAAAATTCCGTCAGTAAAAAACGTATCTGCTACGTCTCGTGTACCCGGCGAATGGAAAACGATTCGGATGGTTAAAATCAATCCGCAAGGTCATACGGATAATACGAACGTATCATACCTGTTTGGAGCTGATAAAGACTTTACCAAAACGTATGACGTCAAACTGCTGAAGGGACGAAACTTTGCCAATCCAGCCGATTCATCAACCGTACTTCTGAACGAAACGGCGGCTAAATTGCTGAACATCAACGAGCCTTCGGACCAACCGGTGGAGATTCCGCTCGTGTCGGAACGAGGGGGCGGATTTGAACCTGTTAACAAAGACAATACGCCCTTCAAAGCGCGGGTGATCGGGATTGTGAAAGACTTTCATTTTCAGTCGCTACATGACCGGATTGAGCCACTCATACTGGCTCATATTAATAACCCAATCCATCATATCGATTATTACACGGCGCGTATCGACGCCAATAACATTCCCGAAACGCTGGAAAAACTGAAGACCGTTATGGTAAACGCCGATCAGGATGATCCGTTTGAATATCATTTTCTGGATCAGCAACTAGCGCGGTTTTACCTGGAAGATGCCCGTCGGCAAACCCTGCTGATCTGGGTGGCGCTGGCTACCATTTTCATCGCCTGTCTGGGTCTTTTCGGCCTGGCAACTTACTCGGCCGAACAACGTATCAAGGAAATTGGCGTACGGAAAGTACTGGGAGCCAGCGTAGTAAATCTCGCTACGTTGCTTTCCAAAGACTTCCTGAAACTGGTGCTGATTGCCAACGGCATCGCCTTTCCAATCGCCTGGTGGGCCACCGACAACTGGCTACAGGAATATGCCTACCACATCGAAATCAAATGGTGGATGTTTGCGGTCGCAGGCGTGTTGGCCATCACTATTGCTTTACTGACGGTTAGTTATCAGGCCCTCAAAGCCGCTTCGATGAACCCGCTGAAATCCTTACAAACGGAATAAGGAAAACCAGGCAATATCGCTACGTCGTTTTTTGCAACAATCTACCTGACCACCGCCAAAAATCCTCAGTCTTTAGCGAACCGCCGGGAACGCCCGATGAGCAATGGAAGACGATACGTACCGAAAAGGGAAGTCAACTACAGTCACTTACTACGTTATCCGGCAACTCGAAATTTATTCTTGATCCGCAAAGCGGTCACATGATTCATTATGATAATCCGGAAATTGTGGCGAAAGCAATCGAAATGGTCATGAATGCCATTAATACCAAAGCCAATCTGTAACGCTCGACTAGCGAAACGGCTTAATTACGAACCTGTTTAAACTTTTGTTGAGAAGCTTTTTTTGTCATGCTGAGGAACGAAGCATCTTAAAACTCCCTAACTAGATCGTCAGGAAACATTAAGATGCTTCGTTCCTCAGCATGACAGAAACACTCATTTTGGGATTAATTCCAAAAGTTCGATCAGGCTCTACATCAACCATCGGTGGCAGCAATACGTTGGCCTGGCTTTTATAATTTATTCTCGCGTCAGTTCAGGGGCAGCTTTTTCCGTTTCATCGACATACACGTTCCTCGCCCGACCGGTAGCGGCCTACTTTTGTTACGTCGCAACAGACTTAGGAAAACGCTGTTGGCGCGCTTCTCTTTTAACCAACAAATACGCATGACTGAACAACAAATTATGTCGCCCGTCACCAGGCAGGCCAACACATTACAAAACACTTTTTGGTACGGCTGCGCTCTGGTAAACGTATTAGTCGATGGTGAGCAGACCGACGGTCGCTATGCCCAGCTCGAAATGACGCTTCAGCCCGGTATCGAACCACCGACCCATACCCATACTCGCGAAGACGAGACGTATTACGTGCTCGATGGTTCCATCCAGTTCAATATCGGCAATCATGAGTTTACGGCTAAACCCGGCGACTACGTACTGATGCCCAAAAACATTCCACATGGTTTCAACGTGTTGACAGCTACGGCAAAAGTAGTACTAACAATTGCACCCGCTGGTTTCGAGCAATTTTTCATTCACCCAAGCCTGGCAAAACCAGCCTATATGATGATGTTGCCGCCAGCACCGCAAGGGCCACCTTCACCAGAACGTATTACGGCGCTCAAAACGATAGGTGAAGAGTTTGGTGTATATATCTAAAGGTGGCATTTCTCGACCAGTGAAACCCTTACAGTTCCGATTCTAAATTTTCGGAACTGTAAGGGTTTCTGATTTAACGTAACAGTAAAATCAGATACGTGAATCTGACGTAGTGGGGTTAAGTAGGTCGGTGAAAATATATTAGAATATTTTTTGTCATGCTGACGCAGGAAGCATCTTACTGTTTCCAGCATTAAGCTGTTTCCTGCGTCAGCATGACAAAAAAATCTGACACAAAATACGCTAAACTAGTAGTACTTGGGTACTTAGTACGTAGTAGGGATTGTTTACCGTGCGTGCTACGTACCTTTTTCCCAGAACGTAAAAAGGTTATGTACTTAGCCGTTTAGTATTGGGCGTACTAAACGGCATAAGCTATGAAACTGGAAAAAACGACGCCTGTTCTCTACGTATCAGATATAAGCCGCAGCCTTTCTTACTACACCCACATTCTGGGCTTTGACGAAAAATGGGAGTGGGAGTCTCCACCTACTTTTGGTGGCGTGGAGAAAGATGGAGTTGAAATTTTCTTCAGTTCAGACGGGCATTCCAGATCATGGGTTTGCCTGATTGTCGATGATGTTGATGCCTATTATAAAACCATTGTGTCTAAAGGCGCAATTATCATAGCACCGCCACAGAGCCAATCCTGGAATATTCGGGAAATGTACGTCAAAGATCCCGATGGCAATCTTCTTAGTTTCGGCCATCGTCTTGATTGCGAACCAAATGAATGAGCTACGATGGCCAGGATAGCGCAGAAAATCAGTCAAATGGCGAATCTCAATTTGATCATTGACGAACAGATTTATCCCGTTGAAGATCGGCACGTAGCGAATACGTTTCGCAAAACAGTCTGGATGTAGTTGGTATCAAAGGAACGTATCGCTGAAATCCAGCTTCTCAAAAATCCGGCGATTTACATACGGATTTGAGCTTTGCCGGATGGCGTCTACAGACTGGCTGATATAAAAATTTACAACGTAAAAAGGTTACGTTTTATAGGACGTAGTATTGCTTCTACTAATGGCAAGCTCGCTGCTTGACAGTAAACAACAACTAATCATGACGTTACGTAATCTTATCGCTAACAAGGAGTTGGGCGCTATCCAGCAAGCGCTCGAGCAAAACCCGGAACTCGCCAACGAAGGGATTCCTTATGATGACCAAAATACCGCAAACGCGCACCCACTGCACCGAATCTGCGATGGCGTGATGAGCGGTACGTATTCGGATGAGGAAGCCGTAGAGATGGCCAAAATCTTCCTGAAATATGGTGCTAACGTCAATGGGGATGAGCAGGTTGACAATAGAGACACGCCACTGGTTGCAGCAGCCAGCCTACATGCGGAGAAAGTAGGCATTTTGTACATCGAAAAAGGTGCTGCGATCAATCATCCGGGCTGTTACGGCGGAATACCTTTGCACTGGGCAGCGTGGACGGGGCGGGATAAACTCGTGCAGCGACTGATTGAAGCGGGCGCTGAAATCAACAGACGTTGTATTGAGTTTGACAGCACACCGCTGCTTTGGGCCGTTCATGGTTTTAAGTTTGGTGGTCCCGAAAACCGGCATAATCAAATCGAATGTGTTCGATTGTTGCTGGCGGCCGGTGCCGATAAAAATACACCTAACAAAGAAGGCACATTACCGATTAGGTTTCTGAATGAACAGGATGTAGAATTACGTCAATTATTGAGTTGAAAGACGGTTCGCCCAATGAATAAGCATCTGGTTCGAATTGCTGGTATCATTCTATTAGCTGCGTTATTCATCTTTTTGCCTTGCTTTCCTGGTGAATACGACGGTTTTTCCGTGAGCCTTTCCGTCATGACTCAGCTAGCCTCAATAGTCGGCTTGCTATTCATTCCGGTTGGGCTGTTTTGGGGGATTTCCCAACGTATTAATCGCCGAAAGCAACCGCACGAAATCAAAACCTATGCGTTCATTGCGCTGGTTATTTCGTGTTTTGTTACGCTGGGAGCGGCTACCGGTGCTTTTATCAGTGGCAGCCTTTCGCTGGGTATTATCCTGTTCGTTGCGTTCGGGTATTCTGCACGAAAAGCAATCGCCCGAATTCAGCAGCTGGATGGTAACACTACGTTCCGTTACGTACCACTTTATCTGGTCTTTATACCCGTTATACTGTTTTTAGTCCGCTTTAGTTTACTGAAACCAGCCACCGATTTCAGTAGAAATTACATCATCAGCCAAAGTAAAAAACTCATTGACGATATCGAAGGGTTCCGCATCAGAACAGGGCATTATCCGACCTCGCTGATTTCTGTCTGGGAGGATTATAAGCCTGGCATACGTAGCGTAAAACGGTACTATTATGAACCATATGGCCAGGCTTATAATTTGTATTTCGAACAGTTTTCGAGCGAATTGACTGTAAAAGAAATCGTTATGTACAACCCGCTCGATGCTCAGGAAATGACAAGCCATAACCAGGATTTACTCATATTATCATCCGCCGACCTAACTATGCAGAGAGGTTATTTCAGAACGTATAAACTGCAACAGCCCCATTGGAAATCGTTCTGGTTTGATTAAAGTCAATGAAACTGATACCGTTGTTCAAATGCCGGGATATGCCCGAAGCCGTTACGTTCTACACACGCATTCTTGACTTTTCGGTCAAATACCCACAAGCGACGGCCAACGATTGGGTGATCGATTTAGTCAACGGAGTGGCCGAACTACAACTGACTGTGCTGGAAAGCGATACGTTATTTGGCAGCGTAGCGAACATTCGCGTGCTGGATGTCGATGCGTTATTTCAGTACTACGTTGCGCGCGGACTCGATACGTCGAGTAAAGAAAATTCGCCAGTTCATCAGGGACCAATCGATCAGAGTTGGGGAACACGCGAGTTCTACGTAACGGATTCCGATGGTAATACGTTACGTTTTTGCCAGCCGATCACTACGTAATGTAAATAATAGGTAGTTACTTTTTGTCATCCTGACGAAGGATGGATCTTAAGGTTTCTTTGCCCTCGAATAAGGAAACTTCAAGATCCATCCTTCGTCAGGATGACAAAAATTTCTATAATACCTTATTGATCAACCATATATTCTTTAAAATATCCATAATTCACCTTACGTAGTCAAACTTCGCTGGGACTCATGCCGAACTCATCGCGGAAGGCTCTGGAAAAGTAGGTGTGACTACTGAAACCTACCTGATGCGCCACTTCGGAGGGGACACCCGCTTTTTTCTGGAGCAGTTCTTTCGCCCGAAATAGTCGTGTTTGACGTAGTAAATCACTGGGCGATTTATCGACCAGCGCCTGTAATTTACGGTGGAGCTGACTGCGGCTCATCGCTACGCTGTCGGCCAGTTTCTCTACGTTGAAATCTTCGTTGGCCAGGTGTTTTTCAATCGTGCACATTACTTTCTGCAGGAAACGATCATCCGTACTTTCGGCGGTTATGTCACTGGGTTTCAATACTATCTGTCCAGCGAATTTCTTACGTAGCAGTCGTCGCTGAGCAATCAGGTTCTCCATACGTATCAGCAGTTCCGATGCGTCGAACGGTTTGGTGAGGTAATCATCGGCGCCGGTTTTCAGCCCTTCGAGCTTGTGTTGGTGGCCCGCTTTGGCCGTTAGCAGAATAACCGGAATGTGGCTGGTACGTTCGTCTTTCTTGAGTTTTTCGGTCAACTGAAACCCATTCATTTCTGGCCCGGCCAGGACTGGCATCATTACGTCGCTGATGATGATGTCGGGAATGGATGAAAGCGCTGATTCCCAGCCTTCTGTGCCTGACTTTTCTTCGAGTACTACGTAGTGTCCGGCAATACTTTCGGCAATAAACTGACGTAAATCGGTATTATCTTCAACAATCAGCGCCACTGGAAGATTTGGTGTTGACGGAATTGTTGGAGCAACCCCGGTACTTTCCTCTTCATCGTACAGGTCGATAGATGCTACGTCCCGATTTGCGTTCAGCGCTACGTCGGCCATGATTTCATCGGGACGAAAAGAGGCTGCGTCTATAGCCAGACTAATTTTAAAACGACTGCCCCGGCCCGGTTCGCTGCTGACGCTGATCTGCCCCCGGTATAAATCCATCAATTCTTTTACCAGCGCCAGACCAATGCCACTCCCAACACTTTCAACGGCTTCGACGCGGTAGAATCGGTCGAAAATCTGCTCCAGTTCTTTCTGGGCAATACCCGGTCCCGAATCTTCAATCGATAGTCGAAACCGCTTTTCATCAATCTCGGCACGTACCGCTACCGTACCGCCTTCGGGTGTGTATTTGAAGGCGTTACTCAGCAAATTCGTGACAATCTTCTCCAGTTTATCCCGGTCCAGGTAGCCTAACATGGTTGTTTCGGGGTAAGTAACGTAGTAGTGTATACGTTTACGTTCGGCCATCGAATCGAACGATCCCGCAATGACTTTTATCAGTTGAATCACATCGCCCCGAACCATCCGAAGCTGCATGGCTCCGCTATCGAGTTTTGACAAATCGAGCAACTGATTGACCAGTTCCAGCAGACGGTCGGTATTACGTCGCATGGTTTTCAATTGCCGGGTTACTACGTCCGTCGGGAACGTAGCGCCCGATTTTGTGGTTACTTCCAGTTTTTTTAACGGCCCCTGAATGAGCGTCAGCGGAGTTCGGAACTCGTGCGAGATATTAGCGAAAAAGCGCGATTTGATGGCGTCGATTTCTTTAATACGTTCGGCTTCGGCGCGGGCCCGTTCATTCAGCCGGATTTTATAAGCCAGGCCAATCAAATAGATAATCATCTGGCCAACCTGCGCCACGGGCCACGGATTAAAGCCCGGATTGATATATCCGTTTTCCCACCAATACCCCATTACCGAAAACACGAGCAGCCACAAAGCACCAGCCACGTAGAATCGGGCCAATATGCTATTGAAGAAGGCTATCCGAATTAATAAGCCTAGTATCAAAATCAATAAAACCGAAAAGCCGATTGGAAATAGCACGCCTTCCCTGTATACCATCATCAGAACTAACTCGGCCACTGATACCACACCCCATATCCAAATAAGCCATTTCAGAAATAAATCGACACGGGTCGACAGTTGGGGCAGATTGATAAAGTATCGACCAAACAGGAGAAAAAAGAAAACGTCACTGGTGGTAAACAGATGAAAAAAGTAAAAAACAAGTTGTGGATGTTCAGGAATGAACGTGTTAATAAATGATAGACTGGGATCGATAATCAGGTAATGAAAGGACAGCAGAAACAGATAAATTCCAAAAAACAAATACGATTTCTCGCGGATAAAAATCAGGAAGAAGAACGAAAGCAAACTCATGATGGCCGCTATGGCACTGAGGCCGTAGCCGAGCTGTACATACGGGTTTGCGGGGATGCCAACAACCGGATTGCGGAGTTCGGGGAGTGGCGAAAGCCCATTGGAAAAATCGTTTCGTAATCGAATTAGAAGCGTTTGCGTTTTAGCCGCTGGTAGTGATAACTGCACTGCCGACAGACCAGCGCCCACTTTGGCGGTTTTTTGGGACCGTGGACGTAACACTCCCCCAACGCCTACTAGTGAGATCTTCCCAATGGAATCAACGGAATAAACATCCATATATTCCCACTGGGCATAGTACCCGTAGATGTTCGGTGATGTTTTGATCAGCAGCCACCAGCCCTGCACTGGAGCCGATGCTTTGATGGGAATACGGAGCCAGTAATTGATTTTTTTAGAAAACGTTTTTTGAGGTCCTGCAAATCGTTGAAACAGTCTGTCGAATTGACTATCAGCCAGTTGATCTACCGTTTTTGTACCCAATGAGTCGATAAACAGCGTCGTGTTGGCTGCCAGATCGTGCACCTGACGATTGGTATCGACAACATAAACGGCTCCCTCCTTAACCTGAGCGTAGGTTAAGGAGGGCAGCAGACCGACGAGAAGCATGAGAATTTTCAGCCCGTTCATACCCAGAATTCCTCAATGCTTATACCACGTAGCGTACATAGCCTGGAACGGAATCGGACTTTTGTTCGGGGCATCTGGCTCATTCGACACTTCAATATTGCAGTTATGAAATGAAACTACTTTCCAAATATCGTTTTTCTTTTCGACTAACATACTGATAACCACCGCAGGATCAACCGGAACGGTCTTCCCCTGTTCATACGTAGCACCCAGTACGTGCATCAGCACTAAATCGGGCCGGACGAACCGTATTTTGTCAAGTTTGAGGATTAAAACGTTCGTTCGGTATACCGTATTGAAAAGCTGCTGGTGGCCGTGTGCATTGGCTTCAGGCGTAATACCTGACAGATAAATTCCATTGACAACCACGTAGTCGTGTTTGCTGTCGAAAACGGAGGCAAACGTCTGACCACTTTTGGCGTTCCAGCCTTTTTGCATGGTCGAAAGGATGTCCTGAAATGGTTGCTCATCCGTAGACTGAGCTTGTGCGTCGGGGGTTTGGGTGATTGTTGCGGTCATGATACAGATGAATAAGGTGATTAGTTTTTTCATGAAAATGAGAATTGCATTGCCCGCGTTGGGGCGGTTAGATTCATATACAAATGTTCGAAAAACGGTCAGCTAGGGGTTAGCGATTTCGTCGCATAACGTAGCACACATGTCGCATTAGTAGGCCTCAACAGGCTCTAGCTGTCGGAGTTGCGCCAGCGACTAACCCAGTTGTTACTACGTAGCCGGTCGAAGCCTACCCTACGTAATACTTAATGCAAATGCGTCCAGAGCCATTTTGAGGTTACCAGCAGAAAAGCGGACACGATAAGCAAAAACACCGCCCAGGGATATTGAAAAAAGGTTCTCCAGGGAAACATAACGTAGCAGATAGCGGAAACAAACGAATCACCGGCCTCCCAACGGAATCAGATACCCGACGGAACCCATGAGACTCTGGGGATTAAGTTTGTCTTTATTCTCATTGGTCGAGAATAGGTATGTGAAGCGTCCTTCCACGATAAACGAGCCAGGACCAGCTTTCAACGCAATGCCCGTACCAGCCGCTGCGCCATACGACAATCGACCCGAACCCGTCATATCGATTTCCTGCGAACCCGATTGGCTACCATTCACAAATGAAACCGTTCCGCCCAGGGTGTACGTAACAACCGGCCCGGCGTTCACAAAAACCCGTAGATCCGACTGTCCAAAAGTGGCTTTCAGCATCACAGGAACTTCCACTATGTTGTACTTTACTTGCAGATAATCAGGCTTTGCCGTCATCCGGATACCGTATTGACTGAACAGAATTTCGGGCTGCACGGAGAAATTAGGGCCACCCATGTTAAAAATGATACCGGCATGAAAACCCGTTACGCGTTCGGCCTGAAGCCCCGTACCAACCGACGAAAAATCGAAACCGCTGATACTCGTCGAGTTAACGCCTAACCGAAAACCCAATCGAAAACGGCTTTCGTTTGTGCTGGTTGACGCGATTGGTCGTTGGGCGGTTGTTTGATACGTAGTGCTTGTACGTAACGGGGTCGCAGGTGCCGAATACGTAGCAGGTTTTGCAGGGGTCGCAGCCGTTGTAGTACGGGTAGGTACTGGCTGCGTGGAGTTAGTAGGCGAGACTGAACTAACTGGTTTTCGGTTGGTTGGTTTAGTTTGTGCCTGAAGTGTGTGGGGCAACGTAGCAGCTACAACGCTGATGAATAGAACTAATTTTTTCATGAAAATTGATTGTTAGAAAAGCCTTTGTCTAGGCGTTAAAAGGAATGGGACAAAGGTCTCTTGAAACGTCAGGAACGTGTTAGTGATTTCGTCGCACAGATTAGTACGGATGTCGCATAATGAAAAAACGTCGCTTTAAAGACCGTTTTTAGGCCCAAAAGCGACGCTTTGTGTAACAAAACAACTACGTATTAATCAGGGTTTTCGGCCTGCCGCACGCGTGGGCCTTTGATTTCCTTTTTGCCGAGTTTGTACGAAAACGTAAGCCGGATATTCTGATTCTGGTAACGATTCGAAGTTAATTGCCGGAATGATTCGGTTCGGATTTCTTCGTCGATGAACGTATACGTAGTGAGTGGCGTATCCATCCGAAGACTTACGTTGAACCGCTCGTTCGCCGATTTCTTGCTGAATGTCAGGCTATAATATTTCCAGCCAGAACGATAACCCTGCAACATCAGGTTGTTGCCATCGAAGAAGCCGTAAAAATCAATGCTGAAGTTTCTGGGCAGTTTGTGGCTGTAATTCAGAACCAACTGACGCATCAGTCCGGTGTTACGTAGCAGCATCACCGGACTCTCCAGCTTTACGTACTGAACAGTCAACGTAGTGCCCAGCGAAATTTTCGGAGTGGGTTTCCAGTTCAGATTCACTGACATTCCCAGCCGTTGGTTACGCCCGACGTTTTGCCACGTCGTATAAAAAACGCCGTCGGCCCGGGCAGTACGTATCGATTCGATGCTGTTCTGATTATTGTTGAAAAACAGCGCTACGTCTGAAAATAACATCGGATCATTTCGGGAATAACTGATTTGATACCGCCGGGTAAGTTCGGGTTGCAGATATGGATTCCCTGACTGAACATTGAGCGAATCACTGTTGTTGACCGTTGGATTCAGGAATTGAAAGTAGGGACGTACCAGTTTTGTCGAATACCCCAGTTTTAGCGTGGATTTCTTATCCAGACTTTTGCTAATCAATACGTTAGGCATCAGATTCTGAAACGGCGGGATACGTAGCGGTACCTCTTTGAACGTAGCACTTAGCGCCGTCACTTCATACCGAAGTCCGGTCATGAACTGCCAATTCTTTACCTGGAAATTCAGATTTGTGTAAGCTGCATACACGCCACTTCGATACGTAAACACATTCGAACGTAACGGATCATTCCGATACGTTACGTTCTGACTGTCATAAATCCCGAATCGGCTGTCGCTGTCGATGTATTTCCCATAAAATTTTCCGCCGGTTTCCCACTTCAATTTGTTGGTAAACGTCTGACTATAATCGGTTTGAAGAATCAGTTCGCGGTTCAGCGTATGGCTGTCGAAATTTTCTCCATACGGTAATACGTCGTTGTCAGTTTGAGAGAGGACGTAGCGGTTGTCGTTATTCGCAACGAAATAGGTACCCAGTATCGAAAATTCTTTTCGTTTATCTTTCGACGTACCGGTATATCCCGATGTAAAAATATTCCCACTGACATCGGAAGGCGTATAAATCTGGCGCTGAAATGTTGGTAAAAGCATTCCCTTTTCCGACTGAAAATTGTCTGAAACCAGGCTTGTCTGGTTGGGCATGTAGCGAATTCGATACCCAGCGTTGAGCGTTTTTGTAGAATCGAGACTGTACAATACGTTAATTCCACCCACGGCGAACGTACCGGTATTGCGCGTTTCGTTCTGCTGAACAACTCGAAGTTGATTCGTTTCGCGAGTCAGCACAGAACCATTCTGATTCCAGTACGTCTGGTAGTAACCGTCCATCTTTACCAGCCATTTGTTGCGCTTACTCTGCATATCGGCCATCACTACGTCACTCCGATTGCCCAGCACTCCGCTGATGTTACCGTTGGTAGCATTATTTCGCAGCTTGCGCGTAATAACGTTTACTACGCCGTCGGTTCCTTCGGCATCATAACGCGCCGACGGATGGGTAATTACGTCAACTTTAATAATACTTTCACCCGGAATGGTTTTCAGTACGTCAGCTACCGACGAACCATAAATCTCAGACGGTTTTCCGTCGATAAACAACCGGATATGCGAACTCCCACGCATGGACAGACCGCCATTGGCATCGACCGACAGCAACGGCACTTTGCGCAATATATCCGACGCGCTGCTCCCGGCAATCGACGGCAGGCTTTCGACATTGAACGTAATGCCGTCGACTCGATTTTCGATCAACGGTTTCTGCCCCCTAACCGTCACCGCTTTCAGATTTTGCGCATCCTGGCGTAACGTAACAGTACCCAGGTCAACCGTCGCGTGTTCAGAATTTAGTACCCAAATGGGTGTTTGAACGGTTCGATAACCCACAGCGCTAAACGTAGCGTGATACGTATCATTCGGCAGATTTTCGATCCGGAATCGCCCCAAACTATCGGTCAACGTACCATTGATCAATTTGCCTTGCGCAAACGCCGAAACCGTTGCAAAAGGAACGGATTTGCCCGTCAGTGAATCCGTTACGACACCCTGCACAACCCGCAGGCTATCAGCATACTGCGCTTTGGCGGCTGAAATTCTGAGAATTATCAAAAGCAGGAGAAGACCGTAGCGTCTCATGAGTGAGGAGATATTTTAGGCAATACGTATCCGTAGAGACAGGGCATACCCTGTCTTATGTGCGTCAGCAATCGCAAAACCTTCCGGTCATGAGACAGGGCATGCCCTGTCTCTACAGGCTGATCAATTACTGGTTCGTCGGGTAGTTCGGGATATTTTTGCCGAGGTAGATATTACGTTCAGCTTTGTACATAGTACCGACGTCCTTGAGTTTTAAAATCCCACTGCCAGCCCGATTTTCCAGCTTCTGTCGCTGGTCAGCCGTGAGACGCGGGTCATCGTCGAACAGGTATTCGTCGATGTAATATTCATTCAAACCCGGTTCTTTTATTGTGACGTGAATATGTGCCGGATCGGAATGGCCGGGATAAGGAGCGGGACGTAACGTAACGAATTTATACTCACCCTTTTCATTCGTTTTCATCCATCCCCGAATGGAGCCGTGTCGCTTCTCCCAACCCTGAGCGCCCGTTTTCGCCGTATAATGGCCGGTTTCGTCGGTATGATAGATGTAAATAACAACGTCGGGCGCAGGTGTTTTACCATCTGCCTTATAGACAACGCCGTTGATACCCAGCGGCTTTTTCCCTTCCCATGTAGCATCTGGTAGTTTAACAACGGCTTGCAGGTTAGCGAACGGAACCGAACTTTCGTGAATCGCTTCGCAGCCTTCGCAGGGACCACCTACTTTTTTGTCCTGCCCAAATCCCGGCAACGTAACAAACAACGTAGCGAGAATCAGTATAAATCGTTGGGTTTTCATAGCGAACTGGTTTTGAGATGTATGTCCATCAGTAAATAGTGTAAGCAAAGCAACGAAGGTGAAATTTCATCGCAAAAAATAGTAGACCAACGGTCAGAAAAATAGACGAGTGACAGCGGCTTTTTTCGTTCCTCTACTTTTTGTGCCGTTGGTCGATATAATTTTTAGTACGTTTTTCTTTTACGTTCATTTACAGTGCATTTGTAGCCTGGACGTCCAGGCTACTACGTACGAAAAGATACTATGGACTTCCTAGACCGAACTGTAAAAATCCCGCTTTCGAACCGGACGACGACCGTAAAGTACGCGCTCGTTCACACGGCCTACTGGGTGCTGATTACCGGTTTCTTTCTGTACGAGAAACGATACCTGATCTATAAAGCTGGGCTACCTTATTTTGCGGCCTGTGTGATTGTGCGCATCGTGTTGCTCATTGCCATTGCGTACCTCAACCTGCATTACTTTTTGCCGCGTTACCTGCTGACGGGGCGCTACTGGCGTTATTTTGGGCTGGTGCTGCTCTCAATTCTGGGCTATCTGCTCGTCCAGGCTTTTTACGATTACATCATTTATGGTTTCGTCATTAACCCCTTTCGGAGCCAGAACTGGATTGAAACGCTATCGTATAATTTCTTCAGTACGTTGTGGTATCTGGGATTGATGGTGCCACTGAAATTGAGCATCGACTGGTACGAACAACAACGGATGCTGCAAAAAATCGCGGTGGAACAGTTGCAGGCCGAAGTGAATTTCCTGCGCTCACAGGTGAATCCGCATTTTCTGTTCAACATACTGAATAACCTGTACGCTCTGACACTCAAAAAATCGGATCTGGCCCCGGATATGGTCCTGAAACTGTCGGAAATGATGGAATATATGCTCTACGACAGCGATGACGAAAAGGTGCCGCTCGAAAAGGAAATCGGGTACTTACAGAACTACATCGAACTGGAAAAAATACGCTGTGGCGACCATTCCGACATTGCGTTGCAAATCAACGGGCAACCAAATGGGCAGGCCATAGCCCCGTTACTATTGCTGCCACTTATTGAAAATGCGTTCAAACACGGAGTAGGTAAACAGGCCGAACATTCGTGGCTACGTAGCACGCTGACCCTGAATCCAACCCGAGTTGAAATGACGGTTGAAAACAACAAACCGACAACAAAAGTGAGAGATCAGAAAGGTGGAATTGGCCTGACCAACCTGCGCAAACGCCTGGAATTACTTTATCCCGGACGCTATACGCTCCAGACGGAAGACAAGACTGATACGTATCGGGCGGCCCTGTCGATTCAATTTGCAGAGTGAGAAGTTTCGACAATTTAACTATCAATGGATTATGAAAACGCCAATGAACGTATTACTGGCTTTTCTGATGGTGGCTGGATTTCTTAATGCTGCAACCCTTCTCCAGCGAACCGACGTAGTGAACGTATCAAATCACGCTACGTATACCTGGAAAAAAACGCTCGAAGAAGGCCCCTGGAAAAAGAATTACAACTTCCAGATGTTCAGTCACCGTGATACGTTGTGGGTGTTTCATCCCGACGGAAACTGGTTTTCAGCGGATGGTAAAGACTGGCAAAAATCGTCGCTTCCGAACGCTCTTAATAATCTGGCTTTTCTGGACTACGTTCAGTTCAACCAATCGATTCTGGGTCTCGGGCATTTTGAAGGAAACATCGAACGCTACGTCTTTCGGTCTGAGATTTACCAGACATACGACTTAAAACGCTGGAGTACAATGGCTTTACAAAGCAATCTACCCAAGCGGTTTTTCTATCATCCGTTTGTGTTCCAGAACAAAATCTGGATCATCGGTGGCGAAAACAGCCAGACACAATTTGCCGACATCTGGAATTCGGGCGATGGCGTGTACTGGCAGAAAGCGAAAGACAATCTTCCATTTGGCAAACGTAGCAACAGCCGCATTGTCACACTACGTAACAAACTTTACCTGCTCAATAACGATGTCTGGTCATCGACAGATGGCTTGAACTGGAAGTTGGAAACAAGGGAGATTGTGAAAGGAAAACAGATTTTCGGCTATGAACCCGTTGTGCTCGACAACCAGATTTGGCTGCTGGGCTGCAACCGGAACGGACAGTTCAGCAGTCAAGTGCTGGTCAGTTCGGACGGGCGTAACTGGCGGGAGCACCTCGCGCCCTGGTCACCGCGTGGGGGGATTGCGGCCTGTGTACATCGGGGCAAAATTTATATGACTGGTGGTAAGTATGGTGGTCAGGATATCAGCCATCCTGAATTTGTGTACAGCAATGATTTATGGACTTTAGAAAAACAATGATAATTCTATGAAAACGCTTAAAATCAGCACGTTCATTTTATTGGCAGCCTGTTTTGTACAGGCAAGCAGAACATCACCCGATCCTACTACGTTTGTAGCCAGCACTCCCTGCGACATGATTCCGCGAACGATGCTGTCGATACCGGCCAACGCCGATTGCGAGTTTATTAAGTGGAATCTCGCACTTCGGCGCGACCCTCGCAATCAAAATCCTACATTTTATAAGCTAAGCTATACATATGGCATGACCCAGCCTGGTACGACCGGATTCCGGAATGGCGGGACCAGTCTGACCAAAGAAGGAAACTGGATAAGTCGAAAAGATGCGACCAATAAAGAGACGTATCAACTCAATTCAAATACACCTGAAACCAGTTTATCATTCGCCCGGCTGGACGATAATTTGCTTCATTTGCTGGACCCACAAGGCAGACTGATGGTCGGCCATGCTGGCTGGAGTTATACGTTGAATCGGAAGTAATCACCAGACTTATGAAGCCGACATTATCTTTTTTGTTGCTGGGTTTTTTCTTCACGCTGGCGAACAGCATCCACGCGCAGGAGGCCCGACTGGCGAACGTACCGTCGAAATCAAATTCGCGCAAGCCAATTGCCAGTGGACCGTTGGTAGTGGGCGTATTTGCTGGCCGTTTTCCCTGCTCCGAAATTGCTAAAGACTGGAAATATCCTGAGCGGCCGGAGTGCACGAAAGTGAAATGGGCCATAACATTTTTTCAGGATTCCGTTACGCATCAGCCGACAACATATCACCTGTTGGGAACACTGAATCGACAGGCCGCCCGCGAAGGAAAATGGTCCATCGTCAAAGGCACAAAAACAGAACCGGAAGCCATTGTCTATCAACTCGATCCCGACAAACCCGACGTATCAGTCTATCTGTTGAAAGGCGATGACAACGTATTGTTCATCCTCGACCAGCAACGAAAGATGCGCGTTGGTGATGATTATTTAAGTTATACGCTGAATCGGATTGTGAATTAGAAGAGCAATTTTGTCATGCTGAGGAACGAAGCATCTTAGAGCATCTGAACCTGAGTGTAAAGACACATTAAGATGCTTCGTTCCTCAGCATGACAAAACAATCGGATAATGATGTTAAAATGCGTAGTTATTGACGATGAATCACTGGCGCGGGAAGTGCTGGAAGGTTATTTAGGTCGTCTGGATTTTGTGGAATCGTTACGCCAGTTTGGTAATGCCCGCGAAGCGTTGACCTATCTGGAAAATAATGACGCCGACGTCTTGTTTCTAGACATTGAGATGCCCGGCATGAATGGTATTGATTTTCTAAAATCGCTCACGCAGCCACCTATCACGGTTTTCACAACGGCCTACCGGGATTATGCTTTCGAGGGTTTTGAGTTGGGCGTTATTGACTTCCTGCTCAAGCCGATTGCTTACCCTCGCTTCCTGCAAGCCATCGAAAAAATCCGCGACTTTTTATCGCTGAAAGAACAAAACACGAAGCTTGAAAACAGCTCTGAAACAAGTTCCGATTCATCGAAAGACGATTCGGTTTTTGTAAAAAGTGGTGTACAACGTATCAAATTGAATTTCAGCTACGTAACATACATTCAGGGGCTAAAAGACTACGCTATTATCCATACGTCAAGCGGCAAAATCGTCATCAAGGGTTCGATCAAAGCCATGCATGATATTTTCCCGGAAAGTCGATTCATCCGTGTGCATAAGTCGTTCATTGTAGCTATATCCCGCGTAACACGTATTGAACGAAACCGGCTCATCTTGACTGATAATCAGCAAATTCCACTTGGGCGAAATTATAAGGAAGAAGTCGAGAAAGCGCTGCTGAATCAGGGGAAGTAACGTAGTGTAGCCTGGACGGCCACGTCCGGGTAGTATGATTTTTGCTCTAATACCTCGCCCGGACGTGGCCGTCCAGGCTACCTCATTATTTCTTTTCCAGCAACTGCTTCACCAGCTTCTCCAACGTATCAATCCGGGTCTGCTGCTGCTTATCGTGATCGTCCAGCCGTTGATTAGACTTTTCTAGTTGAATACTATAAAGCGTCAATTCTTCAATTTTGGCCAACAACGTAGCATTCATCTTAACTAAATCTACACCTTCTTTCACCATCTGACCAGCCGAGGGAACATCCGGCAAATGACCGTATTGGTCGATATAAGCGGATACGGCAGGTAGCGAACGTAGCGGATACGTTGACGAAAAAACGTTGTCGCTCCATTCATTCGCGTTATTGATACGTAGCTGATAATGCCCTTTCATTACGTCGCCATGCTCATTCACCGTCAGAAACTGGTCGGTTTGCACCTGCGCCGGACTCTGACTAGTTAAGTTTTCAAAACGCATACCTGACTCATTCGCCTGTTCGCTACGTACATGCAGTCGGGCGGTAGGCGCCGACGTACCAATACCCACATTGGCGTGATTGCCCAGCACCACCGCATTACTAATCAGCACTTTAGCACCCGCACCAATGGCCGTAGCGTGGTGAAGTTCCGCCGATTCAGCACCTGTCTGATGCCCGATGAACGTATTGCTATTACCCGCCCAAAGCCCCCCGCCAGCTTCTCCACCGATTATTACGTGATGTGCTCCAACGCCATCGCCTGCCTGGGCCTCCCCACCAATCAGTACGTTATCGTTGCCCGTCGTCACAGCGCTGCCTGAGTTCGGCCCGATTAGAATATTGTTGCTACCTGTGGTATTGTTGTAGCCAGCCTGGATACCAAAAAATGTATTGTTCTGACCGGTAGTATTATTGTAACCTGATCGATACCCAACAAAAGTATTGTTGCCTACTGTAGTATAATTGCCTGCATTATGGCCTACAAACGTATTTTGGCTACCTGTACTGTTGAAATAGCCAGCTTGAAAACCCATATAGGTATTTTTGACACCAGTCGTATTAGAAATACCAGTTCCACTTCCCATGAACGTATTGAAATTGCCCGTCGTGTTACTCTGACCTGTGCCGTATCCCACAAAGGCATTATTGCTGCCAATCGTATTCTTAAAGCCAGCAGCATAACCAGTGAAGGTATTGCCGGAACCTGTTGTATTATATTCGCCTGCACCATTCCCTACGAATGCATTTTGCGAGCCTGAGGTATTGGTGTATCCGGTAAAATAGCCTATAAAAACATTGCTAGTCCCTGTTGTATTCGACCGTCCGGCAAGGCCTCCTAAAAACGTATTGTTATATCCTGTATTGGTAGATAAGCCCGCTCCCCGGCCAATGAACGTATTATAATAGCCCGTTGTATTTTGCCGACCAGCTTCGTGACCAATAAACACGTTATCGCTTCCCGTATTATTCTGCTGACCAGCATCCACGCCGTAAAAGCTATTTCTGGCTCCTGATGTCATGGAACGGCCCGCGTTATAGCCCACAATCGTACTTCGGTCGCCGGTAATGGTGGTACCACCCGCCGATGGCCCGAGTAACGTATTGAAAGTACCCAACGTAGTATTATTGCCGCCGAAGTTATTCACTACGTAGTTAGCCTGCGCTAAAGCGCAAATTGGCAAACCGTACAGGGCACTCAGCAAAAGCGACTGAGAAAAATAGCGTTTGTTCATAAAGCAGTCAGGTTAAAACTGTATTGGCGTGTACACAAGTTATTCACTTCCTGCTGTTAGTCAACCTTTTACTTAGCGTTGCGTCTTACTTTTGAGGGAGCGGTCATCCAGATTAAAATAGGCTAAATTTTCAGGCTGGATACTAGACGTAACGGCACAGAGACGATTTCTGTCCGCTCGAAAAATTTAGTTGTCCATTTCATGATGTACTACGTACCTTGCCAGCCAACCGACTAGTATAATGCATTCATCCCCTCCAATTGCAGCCAATACACTTCAGGCCATTGGCCACACACCGCTCGTAAAGCTTAATAACGTAGTAAGTCCGGGAAGCGCCGACGTATTTGTTAAACTGGAATACTACAACCCTACCGGCTCCTACAAAGATCGCATGGCGCTGGCCATGATTGAAGAAGCCGAACGTAGTGGAGCGCTACGTCCCGGAATGACCGTCGTTGAGTGCACCGGCGGCAGCACTGGTACGTCGCTGGCTTTCGTGTGCGCGGTGAAGGGGTATCGATTTGAGGTTGTTACGTCGGATGCGTTTGCGAAAGAAAAACTACAGACCATGCGGGCGTTTGGTGCGCACCTGGTTATCATGCCGAGCAAAGGCGGAAAAATCACGCCCGATCTGATCCCGTCCATGCGCGAACGAGCACGTGAGATGGCTCAGCGTCCCGATGCCTACTTCACCGATCAGTTCAACAATGCGGATTCAAAAAAGGGGTACAAACACATTGGCGACGAGATACTGGTGCAGTTGAATCGCCCAATTGATGCGTTCTGCGGTGGGGTCGGTACGGCGGGTATGATTATGGGCGTTTCGATGGCGTTACGTGAAGCTGGTCAGGCTACGAACGTAGTGGCTCTTGAGCCCGCATCAGCACCTTTACTCTCCAAAGGACAACCGGGCACGCACCATGTCGAAGGAATTGGCGTTGGGATGGTGCCTCCCCTACTCACACCTGACTTTTACAATGAAGTACGCCCGATTGAAGAAGCCGATGCCCGCCAGATGGCCCGTCGATTAGCGCGGGAAGAAGGTATTTTTGCCGGTACGTCGAGTGGGCTGAACATCACGGCTGCGGTGCAGCTCGCTCAGGAACTTGGGCCGGGCAAAACAGTCGTAACAGTAGCCTGCGATTCGGGGATGAAGTATCTGGCGGGTAATTTGTACGATGTGTAAGCTGACTGCAATAAAGCCGATTAGCTTACGGAGGGTGCAAATAATTCGTTGACAGTAAGCGAAAAATCAGGAAGAACCGGAGCCGCTGAACAAACGTCATTTTCCAGGCATATCATTACGTTCTTACGGGAGGTATATACGTAAACTACCTCATGTTCAGGGTTGATATTCCAGACAACCTGCACGCCCGCTTTGAAATATTCAGCGATTTTCTCTTCGATTCGATAAGCCTGATCCGTTTCTGATAAAATCTCAATCACAAAAGCCGGAATCACATCTTCACCCTGACGACCACGTTCTGTTTGTTCGTAAGTAAAGTAAGCTATGTCAGGTCGACGCATTTGAATCGACGTGAGCATAACATCGGGTTCGGCCATTAACATACCTTTTACAATATACCCTGTTTTAAAAAACAACTTATTGAGAATACCGTAAATAAAGTACTGCTTTTTCTTCTTGCCCGAAGACTGGATTAGTTCCCCATCGTTCCATTCACAT
Organism: Spirosoma profusum; assembly: GCF_014699005.1. GTDB lineage: Bacteria > Bacteroidota > Bacteroidia > Cytophagales > Spirosomataceae > Spirosoma > Spirosoma profusum. The sequence goes on along the minus strand of NZ_JACWZY010000007.1, from coordinate 197,218 downwards.
TTATAGCCGTCGGTGGGCTCCCAGTTCAGGAACTCATCGAATGTTTGAGGAAGGGCAGAAGCAGAAGCCTGTACCATAGTAGTTATTGTTTAGCCAAATATACACAAAACAAGAGAAAATAAGCGGCTGTTCTGCCTTTGACTGGCTCTAAATAAGCGTCTCCTGATAAAACAATATCGTACTTTTTGCCAACCTTCTCCATTCCAATGAGTTGTTATTATGTAATCATATTTTTCAACGTAGTATGGAAACGCAGCAACAATTGAAGGGAAAGAAGGTGGCGATTCTGCTGACCGATGGATTTGAACAGGTTGAAATGACCGAACCCCGGCAGGCTTTACAGGACGCCGGAGCAACCACACACCTTATTGCACCGAAAGGTGGCGAAGTGAAAGGATGGGACGAAAAAGAATGGGGTGATACGTTCCCCGTCGATCTACCGCTGGCCGGTGCCGATCCCAGTCAGTATGATGCATTACTGCTACCCGGTGGCGTAATGAACCCTGACAAACTACGTACTGATCCTAAAGCCGTTCAGTTTGTCCGGCACTTTTTCGAAAATAAGAAACCAGTGGCCGCGATCTGTCATGCGCCAATTTTGCTCATCGAAGCCGACGTAGTGAAAGGCCGTAAGCTTACCTCCTACCCGTCTATCCAGACCGACCTGAAAAATGCCGGTGCCAACTGGGTTGACGAAGAAGTAGTGACCGATCAGGGCCTGGTCACGAGTCGAAAGCCCGACGATATTCCAGCGTTTAACCGGAAGATGATTGAAGAAATCCGGGAAGGAAAACACGAGCGTCAACACGCGTAGTGAAAGTTAGTTATGTACAATTGGGAAGAGGCTGTCTTTTAGGCAGCCTCTTTTGTTAAACACACAGAAGTAGTATGGCTTAAGAATGTCGCATTTGTACAATGATACGTATCGACTGAACCGCAACTTTGAATCGTTTTTTACAAATTCTTTTTAAAGATGCGTTCCATTGCCATACTATTCAGCATTTCCTTATTGATCTCTGCCGATGCAATCAGCCAGGGCAATCAGCCGTATACAGCTTCTTTTATTGGGCGTATGGGTGTCGACACGGTTCTGGTGGAGACGTATACCATGATCAATAATCACCTGTACGGAAAAGCGTTTATTCGAGTACCTGAAGATTACATTGGTGAGTTCAGCATCCATTTTCATCCGGACGGCTCCATACGGGAATTCAATGTCAACGCCATGAATCCGGTGAACAGCTCTGTTCCTTATCAGGCAAAATCAGGCGCATTCGAATATCGGTTAAACATGAACTGCCGAAACGATACGTGTACGTATTACAATTCAGAGCGGGGAGGAAAAGCCGAAACAATTTTCCGACATGCCACAAAAACGGTCGATTTTGTAGGAGGCTGGGTGCCTTTTATTTCATTGATGGAGTGGAATTGCCTGCGATTAGCAAAATCCGGGAAATCAAAAATACCGTTAAAAATGATCAATCACCGGATTGGCGTTTACGACATTGGTGTTCACTTCTCGGCTAAAGATACCATCATTTTCGGTGGCCCTTTTCTCGAATACACTAAACTTAATGTTAATCAGGAAGGTCGAATTTCGCAGGTAAATGGCATCGGAACACCCTGGAATTATTTGGTAACGAAGCACCCACCAATTGACATTGAACCGTTGGCAAAACGGATGGCAAAAACGCCCGGTATTGGGATTCCTTCACCTACTGAAACCATTCGGGCTACGGTTAAACAGGCGAACATTGAATTGTCTTACGGACGGCCCTATAAACGAGGGCGCGTGATATTTGGCGGAGTCGTTCCTTATGATTCGATCTGGCGAACAGGCGCCGGTAGCCCAACGCGACTAAGCCTTGACAATCAAATCCGAATTGGCACAACAGTTATTTCCAAAGGCCAGTACAGCCTCTATTCGATCCCTCAAAAAGACAAATGGTTGCTCATTTTCAGCACCGATCTTAAATCCTGGCCAACTGATCCAAACCGAAGCAAAGATTTCGCTCAGGTTGTTATTCCGGTAAAGACGACAACAAATCGCAGCGAACAGTTTACAATTAGTATTCAGGAAACCGCAGCCGGTGGCGAGTTGACGTTTCACTGGGATAATGTGCTGGCTACAGCTGCGTTTGATGTACTTAAAAAATGAAGCGAAATCTATAAAGAGTTAATTATGAACTCATTTTCCGCTATTTGCTATTCATTCGTACACTTCTACGTTCCACTTATCTGGTAAAATAGACTTACTTTTATAGGAAAAAACCGAAACAGGCATATATGCGGTTCTTTTCCTTTCTTTTCACACTCAGCGTTGGATTACAACTTACTACGTATGCCCAAACGCTCACTACGTCGAATCTGCCCATAGTACTTATCAATACCAATGGGCAATCCATTCCCGACGACCCCAAACTTGTCTGTGATTTACGTATCATCGACAACGGCGCGGGCAAACGTAACAACGTAACAGACAAGCCTTCTTTCACCAGTAAAATCGGTATTGAACTGCGCGGTTCTACGTCGCAGGATTTTCCGAAAAAGCCCTACGGTTTCGAACTGCGCGACGCGTCGGGCGCGAACTCTGTCGATGCATCCATATTGGGTATGCCCTCCGAAGCCGATTGGGTGCTCAATGCTACGTATGTCGATAAAACCCTGATTCGCGAACCACTCATTTACGACTTAGGCCGCCAGATCAGCAAATATTACGTACCTCGCTATCGCTACTGCGAACTGATACTGAATGGCAAATACGAAGGTCTTTATATTCTGTTTGAAAAAATAAAGCGGAACAAAAACCGGGTCGACGTCAGTAGTATCAAGAAAACCGACATTTCGGGCGATGCCGTAACGGGCGGCTATATTTTCAAAATTGACAAATACACGGGCGAAGAATCGAGAATGTGGACGTCGACGAAGCAAACGAATGGTATCGACGTCGATATCCAGATTGAACGACCCAAAATTGAAGACCTGACTGAAGAGCAGTTTCTGTACGCTAAAAAATTCGTAACTGAATTCGAAAACGCGCTGGCAGGTCCTAAGTATCAGGATGCGACGGTAGGATATCCGAAATACATCAAAGAAGACTCATTTGTCGACTACCTGCTGATAAACGAAATCTGCCACAACATCGACGCGTATCGACTCAGCACGTTCTTTTACAAAGATCGCGATTCGAAAGATGGGCGGTTAGTCATGGGCCCAATCTGGGACTATAATCTCGCTTTTGGTAACGTCGGCTATTGCCAGGCCGATTTGCCCGAAGGCTGGTCGTTCGATTTCACCCGAATCTGCGGTGACGATGTTTTCGAAATGCCTTTCTGGTGGGACCGGCTCCTGACCGACAAACGGTTTGCCAACAGCGTACGTAGCAGGTATCAGGGGCTACGTACCAACGTACTGAAAACCGAACGTATTCACGCTTACATTGACTCGGTAGCCAACGTATTGACCGAAGCCCGCACCCGCAATTTCCAGCGGTGGGACATTATTGGCGTCCCCATTGGACCAACGCATTTGCTCGGGCAAACGTATCAGGAAGAGATCAACTTCCTGAAAAGCTGGGTTAAGAAGCGATTGGAGTGGATGGACAAGGCCATCGTTCCCTTTGGCTCGTCGGTGCTGGGTACCGAACTGATTCCAGATTTCAACGTAACACTCAGCCCCAATCCATCTACCGATAACGTAACACTACGGTACAATTTGTCGCAACGCGCTACGGTTCAACTGCTGATTACCGATGCCGCCGGACGTAGCGTGCAGCGGATGACCTGGCCCAACCAGGCTGCGGGAGATCACGAAGAAACACTTCCTGCGCATTCGCTGCCCACGGCACCTGGTACGTACATTCTTCAATTAAATGCCGACGGCAAACCCATCAGCCGGAAAATGGTGCGGTTTTAAAGTTAGGGTTGTTTAAGCTTTCAATTACAAACTCCCAGTTTCATTTTTTTGTCATTCTTCCTTCGTCAGAATGACAAAAAAAACGCTCGGATTAAAGTTTAAAGAGCTTTATTACTAACCCAATTTATCCAAGAAAATAGTTGTAAGTTTATAGACTAAATTTCGCACCGACGTTATGCGACCTCGTTTACTGATTCTATTAATTAGCTCCGTATTTCTTAAGTTTACGACTGCTGCTCAAACACTTACATCATCGAATCTACCGATACTGCTTATCAATACGAACGGCCAGACGATTTATAATGAACCAAAAATCGTTGCTGACCTACGTATCATCGACAATGGTGCGGGGAAACGTAACAACGTAACAGACAAGCCTTCTTTCACCAGTAAAATTGGTATTGAACTGCGCGGCTCTACGTCACAAACGCTGTTTCCCAAGAAGCCTTATGGTATTGAATTACGCGATTCGACGGGCCTGAATTCAGTGAATGCTTCGGTGCTGGGCATGCCTGCTGAGGCCGACTGGGTGCTCAACGCTACGTATAATGATAAAACGCTCATCCGGGAAACGCTTACCTACGATCTGAATCGCCAACTGAGCAAGTTTTATACACCCCGTTATCGCTATTGTGAAGTGATCTTAAACGGGAATTATACCGGAATTTATATCCTGTTCGAGAAGATAAAGCGCGATAAAAATCGAGTCGACGTTAGTAACATCAAAAAAACGGATATAACAGGAGATGCGCTGACAGGTGGGTACATTTTCAAGATTGATAAAACGGAAGGCTCTGCGTCCCGCTCCTGGACATCCTCTTACCTTAGTGGCAGTGGAAAACCGATTTCAATGCTGATCGACCGTCCGAAACCGGAAGACCTGGCCGAGGAGCAGTTTCAATATGCGAAGCAGTTTATAACTGATTTTGAAAATGCGCTGAATGGGGCTCAGTTTCAGGATTCGCTAACGGGTTATCGAAAATACATCAACGACGATTCTTTCGTCGATTATTTGCTGCTCACAGAACTCTGCAAAAACGTTGATGGCTATCGAATCAGTACGTTCTTTTACAAAGACCGGAACAGCAGGGGCGGCAAGCTGATCATGGGGCCAATCTGGGATTACAACCTAACCTACGGAAACGTCAATTATTGTCCGGGCAGCGTCTACAAAGGCTGGATTTTCGACTTCACGCGCGCCTGCCCACAGGATGGTTTTCAGCCACCCTTCTGGTGGGATAAGCTCCTGAGTGATAAAGTATTCGTTACGAAAGTGCGAACTAAATACCAGACGCTACGTAAAAGTGTACTCCGAACAGATCGTATTCACACCTATATCGATTCGGTAGCCAACGTACTGACCGAAGCACGTACGCGCAATTTCGAAAAGTGGCCAGTTATCGGCGTTTACGTCTGGCCGAATGGTTTCGTCGGTGGGACATATCAGGAGGAAATTGATTTTCTAAAAACCTGGGTCAAAAACCGTCTGGAATGGATGGATAATGAGATTCTGGGTATCGGCGCACTGGCTTTGGCGGCAGAACCAGAAAATGAATTTACTGTAACAGTAAGCCCCAATCCTTCATCCGATAACGTAACGCTACGTTACCAACTGGCCCAACGTGCCACCGTTCAACTGTTGATTACCGATGCTGCCGGACGTAGCGTGCAACGGCTGATCTGGCCGAATCAACCACCCGGTGAGCATCAGGAAACGCTTCCCGTCAGCTCACTACCTACGGCGCCCGGTACGTACATGCTCCAGCTCAATGCCGATGGCAAGCCCATCAGCCGGAAAATGGTACGTTTCTAGGACTTTTTTGTCATGCTGATGAAGCCGGAAGCAACTTAAGTTTTCAATGCGCTCAAGTTTGGATGCTTTAAGGTCCTTCCTATCGTCAGGATGACAAAAAAGCGACCGGATTAACTGCACCGATCCATCGATAAACATCCTAAAACACCTGTTTATTACGTTATTTACCTACTTTCGGGCGGGGAAATAGCGGTATTATGAAAATTCTGCTGATCGAAGATGAAGTTAAAACGCTTCAGAGCATTAGACAGGGACTAGAAGAACATCAGTGGGACGTCGATATTGCGTACGACGGAAACATGGGTTTTCAGTTGGCTACCCGCTCTAGCTATGCCCTGATTATCAGCGACATTATTCTGCCCGGACTTAACGGTCTCGAGCTTTGCCGAAAACTGCGGGAAGCGAACGTAGCAACGCCTATTTTGATGCTGACAGCACTAAGTACTACTGACGACAAAATCGTGGGACTCGATGCCGGTGCCGATGATTATCTAGTGAAACCGTTCGAGTTTGGAGAGTTGATGGCCAGAGTCAGAGCTCTCACGCGACGTAGCAGTGGTTTGGTACAATCGACCAATCTGCTGAAAATTGCCGATCTGGAATTAAATCCTGATACCAAACAGGTGATACGTGCCGGTAAAGAAATTACGCTGACAGCCAAGGAGTTTCAGCTTCTCGAATACTTCCTGCGAAATCAGGGACGGGTTATTTCCAAAGTGGAGTTGGCCGAACGGTTGTGGGATTTGACGTTCGATACGGGCACGAATATCATTGAAGTGTACATCAATTTCCTTCGTAAAAAGGTTGATAAGGATTTCGAGCCTAAATTGCTTCATACACAGATCGGTATGGGCTACGTCGTAAAAGTTGTGGCGTAATGGTAAATATTCGGACCCGACTTACATACCAATTCATCGCTCTTGTAACGCTGGTGTTGCTGTTTTTCTCACTTGGCGTTTATTTCTTCAGTAAACTTTACCTCGAAAAACGGTTCTTCAAACGCCTTCAGGACCGCGCCGTTACCACGACTACTCTCCTCTTCGATCTCCAGCAAACCGATAGAACGGTACTACGTGTTATCGACGCATCCGACAAAGAGCCTTTATTATCAGAGAACATTACGGTCTATAACCAGAAAACCAAACAGGTTCTGTTTAGCAGCAATCCGGCCAACACGCAGTTTCACGAGCAGTTTATTCCGCAACTCGACTCGGCCCAACAGACGTTATATCTGCGTAAAAATGAGTATCAGATCGTAGCCATTCATTTGACTTCCAATAAAGCCAGTAATTGGGTGATTATCAGTGGCATTGATCAGGCTGGAAGAGAAGCTCTCGATGATCTCAAAAAGATTTTGCTGGTCATGATATTGGTCGCTATTCTGCTACTGGGTGTTTCGGGATGGGTCTTTGCCGACCGCGCACTGGCGCCTATGTCGGGAATTATTCAGCAGGTCAATACGATTTATCCGGCCAATCTGGAAAAGCGCGTCGAACACCCGAACCGCTCCGACGAAATCGGGTTGCTCGTCGCTACGTTCAATCAACTGCTCGACCGCATTGATCAGGCGCTGACTACGCAGAAAATGTTCATTGCCAACGTATCACACGAACTGAAAAACCCACTCACGAAAATCAATTCGCAAATCGACGTAGCACTGATCCAGAAACGCAACCCCGACGTTTATGAACGAACGTTACGTTCACTACAGGAAGACACGCGTACGTTGACACAGTTAACCAATACGTTGCTGGAGCTGGCCAATACGTCGATTCGGGTTGATACGTTGCCGTTTGAGTCGGTTCGAGTCGATGAGTTGCTTTGGGAAGCCAAAACGCAGGTACAGGAATGGCACGATACGTATCGAATTAACCTCACTTTTCCCGATTTTCCGGACGAAGAAGAAGCCTTGATTGTTTCAGGAAACCGGGCGTCGTTGAAGGTTTTGCTCATGAATTTGATCGACAATGCCTGCAAATTTTCGCCAACCAGCACCGCCAACGTCGATTTCCGTTCGAAAGGAGGAAGGATAACAGTGTCGGTTTTTAATGAAGGCCCGCAGATACCGGAAGCTGATTTGCCTCATGTTTTCCAACCTTTTTTCCGAAGTAATTCAACGGCTCAATCGAGCAAAGGACACGGCGTAGGTCTCGCCGTAGTGTGGCAGGTTACTCAAATTCATAAAGGGTCTATTCAAGTGAATTCTGGACCAAAAGGCACTACGTTTACCTTTATCCTTTCCTGTTCTGAGACATTTTAAGGTCATTTTAAAGTCAGCTTAAGTCGAGCTTAAGTTTGATGTTGTTGCTTTGTGGCATACAACCTGAAAAGATTTTATGGAAATGCAGGCCGCAACGAATCGTTCGGGCGCCACAAATATGATACTTGGCGCATTGCTGGGTATACTGGCCTTGCTGGCTTACCTGTTTCTCGGCTCCCGCAACGAAACGCTTGAAGTTCAGAAACTTCTGACGACTAAAGTCGAGCAATTCGCCGTTACACAAGCCCGCCTTGACTCCATTTCGACCGTACTGGATAAGAAAATCATCGAAGCGCGGCAGTTGGGTGGCAGCGTGGTTGAACTGGAACGTATCAAACGGCACTTGGAGGCCGACAAGAAGAAACTGAAGTACGATTTAAGCTTTTCGATTCAGCAGTACAACTTCAAAATCAGGGATTACAAGAATTTTCTGGCTCAGAATGAGAGCAATGTGCGTGCGCTGAAAGCCGAAAACGGTACGTTGCTCAGTCGAACTAAAACGCTCGAACAGGAGAAAGAAACGATTCTCAATGAGAACGCAGGCTTAAAACAGGAAAAGGCCGCTCTCTCCAAAACGCTGGTCGATTACTCGCAGGAAAACGCTGATTTACATGACAAAATGACGTTAGCGTCAGCCATGAAAGCGGTCAATCTGGAAGTGCTGGCCGTGGCGGCTAACGGAAAAGAGCGCCGGGGTGGTTCGTATAAATCGTCGCGCATCGACCGGCTGAAATTTACGTTCATCATGCCGTCGAATCCGGTAGCTTCGAAAACGAACAAAGATATCTACGTCCGCCTGACCGATGCCAATGGAGCCGTCGTAAGTGAAAGCGGCTTTGGAGGCATCCTGACATTCGACGGTCAAGAACTCGGTTACAGCATCCGCCAGTCGGTGCCGTTCGAAAATAACGACCAACGGGTTGACATCCTTCTCCGGCGTGAAGCTCCTTATAAACCAGGAACTTATAATGTAGAGTTATTTACTGAAGGCTTCAAAATAGGTGACGCCCATTTCGAAGTGAAATAAGTACTGGCTTCTCGGTTCCATTTTCTTCCTCTCAACAAATACAACCATGACTACGTCTACTGAATTTCGGGATTTGCTACGTCCAGCCATACTACGTTCGGGAAGTGGGTTACAGGAAGTTGTACACTACGTTGTCAGCAAATACAAGCAGTTTCCGGTTGCCTATACCCTGTTGAGCTATCTATTTTTCACGATGGCTTTCTGCTATTATCCGATGATCGACCATTGGCTGACAGGGTTCATTATGATGAGTTTGCCCCTGGCGGTAGTTGGCGGATTCGCAGCCTGCCTTTATCTATTCTACAAAAAACAGTCGCTGGTTGCCACAGCTGGTTTAATCTGGGTCTTGTTTTCGTTTGTCGTGGCGAAACGCCTGGTTGGAAACAGCGATGGCGAACTGAATACGGGAAACGGGCAACCGCTGAACGTACTGAGTTTCAACAGCGAAACCTTTTTGCTCAACCCACATGGGCGCGGCTTCGACCCAACGGCGCTGAAAGCCGATATTGCCTGCTTTCAGGAGTATTCGCCGAATGTGCTCATCGAGCGTCAATACGTCAATAAGCTTGAGAAATTAAGCTGCTTCGAAAAAGATCGGCAAGTTGGACTGGCTTTGTTCTCCAGTTACCCGATTGTTAGAAAATACAGCCGCATCTGGAATCGACCTAACGGCCCGGAAATCAATGGTTTCCTTTGCGCTGATATAGCTTATGGAAACGATACAATTCGGGTCGTGAATGTGCATTTGTGGTCGATGGGTGTTCGAACGGACCAGTTGATAAAATCGCTAAAAGCCGGAAATATTGGCCAGTCTTTTTTGGCTTTTGCGGATATTTTCAGCCGCTTGAAAGAAGGTTTCGAAAACCGGAATGAGCAGCTATCAGAAGTCGAATCCTATGTAGTAGGCAGTCGTTATCCGGTTCTGATATGTGGTGATTTCAACGAATTGCCCATTGGTTATTCGTATGGAAAGTTGAGTCAGAATTTCCAAAATGCTTTTGAGGAAGCGGGTCAGGGACTTGGTTTCACCCTGAATCGGCACCCCTACTGTGCCCGCATCGACCAGCAATTTGTTAGCCACCACTGGCAGATTAAAACGTGCCAGACCTTATCAGGTATTTCCTTCTCCGACCACTTCCCCGTACTGGCACAATACGTATTGAAAGCCCAGTAAACCGTAACAGGCTATTTCACGCTGTTACAACCATCGCGGACATCATTGACATATAATAGTTTGCACAGTGTAACGAAGCCAGCAGAATTATTTCTTTATTCGGAAAAGATTCAAAACTATCCGACGTTGTTAGCTGGTATTCATAATTCATCAGGTTCCATTTCAGATGGGGCTTCATGACTAAAAGCTCAATTCCTTCTGGGTCCACTAGTGTAAATGATTCTTTAAAAACACCCTGGTGCTTAAAAAGATAACCTTTCTCAAGGCCATTAAAATAAGTTTGAACAACAATCTCACCATGCCAATTCATATTGAATTTTAGTAGCACTTTGCTGGCTTCTTTTAGTTCAATCGTTGTTCCCCAAAACCCTTTAGGTTCAACTTGATAAACCGAGTTGTTTGCCAGTTCGAGTAATGCATTAAACTTGAACCAACTTCTGTAGGAAAGTTTTCCAATTAATTTGTCGTCTTGTGTCAAAACGAACGATAATGCGTTGGTTGATTTTGCCTGATAGTCTGCCATAGTCGTTTTACTAGTTTTAGTTGGTGTAATCCGTTTTGGTTGTCGTAATTCGGCGAGTGATTTATTGAGTGACCACTTCTTCCTGAAGTTTTTTTTGCAGCTTCTCCAGTTCTCGTTTTTTACCTTTGTAAATGCTGTGTTCCCAGCCGCTCACAAAGTAGGCTGCCCCAAAAAGGAGTAATAGACCCAGCACCTGCCAGACTGATTTCCCGCTCTCCCAAACACCTATTAGGCAAAAAGTGATAATAGGCAGCATATTCCAGCGCATCAGGCGGGAAAGACGAACCTGGTAGGTGGCTATTGAGAGCGCATGTTTTAACTCGCCAAGCATGGAACGATCAATAAATTCATGTTCCCTTTTTAATCGCTGAATTCGACTGATTAAACTATACAAGCCAGTCGCCAACGTCCAGCCAGCCAGCAGATACATGAACAAATTCGCTGAATTGTTAACTATATTGACTCCAAACAAAGAAAAACCAGCCACTATATATACGTACGTTAAAACCAGTTCACTTTTATTGGTAATATGATGAACCTGGCTTTTTTGGGCTAGAATATGCCTGTTTAATGCCTCTTCATTAATAACCCAGAGTGGCTCCTTGGTCTGAGAATCCCAGATTTTTTGCAATTCGTCAAATTCCATGATAATCCTGCTGTTTAGACTTAGTGATTAGCTGTTTCTTGATTCGATTGATTTTTACCCCAACATTTGATTCCGAAATACCAAGAATAGTGGCCATTTCTTTATAGCTAAACCCATCCAGTAACAGTAAGGAAAGGGATTTATCAATTTCGTCGAGTTTATAGATTTCCTCATAGAGCCAGGTGAGTCGTTCATCAATCTGGCTGACTGACTCAAATAAGATAGGCTGTAGGTGCTCAAGCGGTTGATTGGTATGGGTATGTTTACGCTCTTTATTGACCCATTTAATAGCCGTATTCAGGGCAATACGATAAATCCAGGTGGTATTGGAAGACTCTTGCCTGAAGCTTGGAATAGAATGCCAGACCTGAATGATGATCTCCTGGAAAAGGTCATCCTGATCCATGGACGTTCGAGCGTAAGACCGTACTACTTTAAAGAGTAGTGCCTTATGCTGGGCAAGCCACTTGTTAAATATAAGGTTCTGTTCCAGCTCACTCATGCTACCAGACATTTACCCATTAGTACTCGTCATGAAGTGAAAACTTACAGAACCCCAAAAAATAGGGTAATTCTAGATTATTCGCCACAACTTGATTCTATAACCGGAACCCGCTTCCCTCCTATGGAAGATCGCTCATCAATCTGGTCCACGGCAACAGAAAACGAACGTATCTTTACCGGGTCGAAGTCAACCCGCTCGTTTGTATGAAAGTAGCCGGATTCAGTTTTATCCGTAATGCCGTTTTATTTGATTACCCGATTGTAGAAGCCATTACGTCGGTTCTGCCCCTTTGCGACGAATTTGTTGTTGCCGTTGGCGAATCCGACGATGATACGTTGCAACTGATTCAATCCATCCCGTCCGACAAGATACGTATCATTCACACCGTCTGGGATCAAAGTGCTCAGTCACACGCGGGCGGACGCGTACTGGCGCAGGAAACCGACAAAGCCCTCGCAGCCGTTTCGGCCGACGCCGATTGGGCCTTTTATATTCAGGGCGACGAAGTACTGCATGAAGATTCAATACCTGTTGTTCGGGAAGCGATGCAAACGTATCAGAATGACAAAAACGTAGAAGGATTGCTGTTTAACTACGTTCATTTTTATGGCTCGTACAGCTACGTTGGTGATTCCCGGCGGTGGTATCGGCGCGAAATTCGGGTGATTCGGAACACGGGCAACGTAGCGTCGTATAAAGACGCGCAGGGTTTCCGCACCCGCGATAATCAGAAGCTAAAGATCAAACTAATCGACGCCTACATTTATCACTACGGTTGGGTCAAACCGCCTGAAACGCAGAAAAAACGACTTCGGTACGCTAACCGATTCTGGCACCGGGCCGACACCATCGAGCAGGCTCACCAATCACTTGAAACGTTCGATTATAGCGGCATCGACTCACTGGCTCCGTTTACAGGCAAGCACCCCGCGGTAATGCAGCCCCGCGTCGACCGTCAGAACTGGCAGTTTTCATTCGACACCCGCCAAAAAAAATATTCGCCCCGCGTCCGTTTCCTGACTTTCATCGAGAAACTAACCGGCTGGCGAATAGGAGAATACAAGAATTATAAAATGGCATAGGGCAGAGGGTAAAGGTGAAGAATTGATTTTACCCTATGCCCTCCACTCCATACACTATGCTACACATCACAAATCGCAATTGATTCTTTCAGGCTGGTGAGTGGGTCGCGTTTGGGGATGAACTCCTGCGCCACGAAGCCTTTGTAGCCCGTATCGACAATGGCTTTCATGATCGCTGGATAGTACAATTCCTGCGTCTCATCGATTTCGTTACGTCCGGGATTGCCACCGGTATGGTAGTGCCCGAAATACTGGTAATTATTTCGAATGGTACGTATGATATCGCCTTCCATGATCTGCATGTGGTAGATATCGTACAGCAGTTTGAAATTCTCCGAACCAACTTTCTTACAAAGTTCAACGCCCCAGGCACTGTGATCACACATGTAATCTTTATGGTCAACTTTGCTGTTGAGCAATTCCATAATCATCGTAACACCATGCTTTTCAGCGCTGGACATCAGACGTTTCAGGCCAACAGCGCAGTTTTCCATGCCCTGCTCATCGCTCATACCCCGGCGGTTGCCCGAAAAGCAGATTACCGATTTCAAACCAGCCTCTTTCAGTTGCGGAAAAATTGCTTCGTAGCTGGCTACCAGTTCGTCATGTAGTTTCAGGTCATTAAATCCTTCTAAAATACCCTTTCCAGCGCCCTGCGGCATGGAGCAGGTCAGGCCGTATTTTTTCAGTGTAGGCCATTCTTTGGGACCGGTTAGATCGATACCGACAATGCCCATATCCTTCGCAGCTTTGCAAAGATCATCGAGCGGAATTTTGCTGTAACACCAGCGGCAAACCGCGTGGTTGATACGTCCTTTCAGCAGCGGGGCAGTTGATTCAGATGAGGTCATGGAGCTTGCAAACGAATTGGTCAGGGCGGGCAAGGTAAGCGCCGTACCAGTTAGGGTTTTGAGGGCCGTTCGGCGTTGCATAATGTTTGTGTTTTGTAGAGACCGGTCCGCCGTTGCGGGGGTATGCCCTGTCTCCTGTGCGTCAGCAAAAACCATCCGGTCAGGAGACAAGGCATGCCTTGTCTCTACCGTTGTTACAATTCACGAACCCGGATGTTGCGGAACCAGACTTTGTTACCGTGATCCTGAAGCGCAATATGACCGGATGAATACTTCCCAAAGCCTTCCCAACCTTTGAATTTACTCTCCTCTACCATTTTATCCCACTCAGGACCGCTGGTTGGATAGTCGGCCGTTTTTTTGCCGTTCAGGTATTGCTCAGCATGGCCTTTTTTAACAACCAACCGAGCCTTGTTCCATTCGCCAACTGGCTTAGCGGCATTAGGCGTAATAGGTTTCTGCATGTCATACAGTGCACCGGCCGTACGGTTACCATCGCGACCTTGTTTAGCGTCTGGATGCTTTTCGTTATCAAGCACCTGCATTTCGGGGCCGGTCTGATACGTAGCTTTGAATTTAGGGTCTTCATGAACGTGGTAGATGATTCCACTGTTGCCAGCTTCAGCAATTTTCCACTCCAGTTCCAACTCAAAATCACCGTATTCCTTGTCAGAAACCAGGTCACCAGCTCTACCGGCAGTCAGGTGAATGGCTCCATTGTCAACCGTCCATTTGTCGGATATCGGCTCTCCGGGTTTCAGGTAGTTATGCCATCCTTTCAGGGTTTTTCCGTCGAAAATGTTCTCCCAGGGGCCATCTTTTACTGCTTTTTGCGGCTGAGGAGTGGGATTCGCGTTGAGTGTTAACGTAAGGGCCAGCAGGGCAGATCCGATACTACCTGCTGCCGAAAAACGCACATGGTTCATAGTTAAGAATCGTTTGGATTTTGTCGGGGCAATAGTACTAAAAAATAGAACACATCAATACTACGTTCCGTTAAGGAATAGACTTTATTGTAGTATTTTACGGAAAAGTGAATACGACCGCATACTAAAATCTGATTATCGTCGACCTACAATTATTTGCGTTTACGCCTTTCCGTATGCAATTTTTGCTCCCTTAAAACTGTTTGTTTTATGCACCTTTTCCGTGCATTGACTCTATTTTCTACTCCCATGGAAGCGACGTCGTTAGTACCCGCTGAAAAGCAACGCTATCAGAAACACCTCAATCTACCCGAAATCGGTCCTGCTGGTCAATTGAAGCTCAAAAATGCTCGTGTGCTGGTGGTTGGAGCGGGAGGTCTGGGGTGCCCAGTGTTGCTGTATCTGACGGCGGCTGGCGTAGGAACCATCGGAGTTATCGACCCCGATGTAGTAGACCTGAGCAATTTACAGCGGCAAGTGCTGTACACAACCGATGAAGTCGGTAAACCCAAAGCCAAAGTGGCCGTGAGCCATTTAAAGCGGCTGAATCCTACGCTTCACTTCGATACGTATACCATGGTACTCGACATCAGCAACGCCCGCGCTATCATCGAAGGGTACGACGTAGTGATCGACTGCACCGATAATTTCAAGGTACGTTACCTGGTCAATGACGTCTGCGTTACGTTCGGGAAACCGTTTGTGTATGGGGCCATTCATCGCTTCGAAGGTCAGGTTGCCGTCCTGAACGCCGACCTGGGCGACGGACGCCTGGGGCCAACGTATCGGTGCCTGTTTCCGGAATATCCTAACGAGATTGAAATCCCGAATTGCAGCGTTACAGGCGTATTGGGTGTTTTACCGGGCGTGATTGGTACGTATCAGGCCAGCGAAGCCATCAAACTTATTACTGGTATTGGCCAAACCCTGAGCGAACACCTGTTCATGATTGATTTGCTGACGATGAATCAACAGAAAATCAAAACCAAACGACGTAGCGATGCCGTCGAACTAGCCCGACAAGGATTAATTTCGACCAGTTCGCAATCCAGTCCGGGTGAATTGGGCCCTCAAAAAATGTCGGTACAAGAATTAGCCGATCGACTGGCACTGAACGAAGATATTTTCTTACTGGATGTACGCGAACGACCTGAATATGATATGTGCCATTTAGATGGAGCTGTACTGATTCCGGTGAGCATGATTCCAAACAATCGCAAGCGTATTCCTACAGATCGACCTGTTGTGGTGTATTGTCATCATGGTATCCGCTCGGACAACGTAGCGCAGTATTTGTACGCACAGGATGGTTTCAACAATTTATACAATCTAGAAGGCGGCATTCACGCCTGGGCGCGGGAAATTGAGCCTGAAATGGCGGTTTATTAGAAAGTTGTAAATTGTAGGGTTATAGGGTTGTATGGTTAGCTGACGCATTCATAGAAACTTTACAGCTCTTTTTAAGAGCCGCTCGGTAAGCCTTTACGTTAATAATACCATCCTTTTGGCTGAAACTCCGTTACTTTGCAACGGAGTTTTTTTATACACGCTGCTTTGATGCCGCGTTACGTTCGGTATGAATCTCAAAAATATCCTAAAATACCTCATTTCACTGGCCATCGCCGGGGGACTACTTTATTTTACGTTTCAGCAAAGTCATCTCGACGCGGGAGATTTATGGCAAAAAATACAGGCCGCCGATTACCGCTGGGTACTCTTGTCGGCTGTGCTGACCATCGTAGCGCACTGGAGCCGCGCAGAGCGTTGGCGTACTCTGCTGGAACCGGTTGTGCCTCAACGTCCTACTTCGCTGGAAGCTACGGTGAGCGTACTGACTGGTTATTTAGCGAATATGGCTCTGCCCCGTGCGGGTGAAGTGGCTCGTTGTGGTACGTTGTATCGCTTGTCGGGACGGTCCGGCGCTCCGGTTCCGGTTAACGTGAGTTTTGGTACCGTTGTGGCCGAACGCTTGTTCGATTTACTCATGCTGATTTTACTGCTGGGTGCTACGTTCGTGCTGGAGTTTGACCGATTGAGCCAGTTTTTCATGGAGTTTCTGGGCGGCAAACTACCCAAGGGTTCAAGTGGATCAAACTTGCTGATCCTGGGTGCAGCCGTGGTGCTGGGACTAGGCGTATTAGTTTGGTTTCTTTTCAACCGTTATCGTGAAGCGCTGGGCAAGCATCCACTCTATCAGAAAGTAAGTGGTTTTCTGAAAGGTTTGCTCGACGGGCTGCTAAGTGTTCGCAAACTACGTCGCCCCGGTACGTTTATTTTCCACACGGTGCTTATCTGGACGATGTATTACTTGATGTCATATACGCTATTCTTTGCCCTGCCCTCCACAGAGAATCTGGGTGCGCTGGCCGGCCTCACCATCCTTGTAGTTGGTACGTTGGGCATGGCGGCACCTACACCGGGCGGTATTGGTTCGTTTCACTTACTGGTAGGTCAGGTCGCCCTGTTGTATAATCTCACCGCTCAGGATGGGCAGATTCTGGCTACGTTCATTCACGGCGTTTCGAGCATCATGATTATCATTTTGGGTATTCTGGCGCTGCTCGTCGTTCTCCTTCGACGTAACAAAACCACTACGTTACCCGACGTACTAGACGACCCGAAAGCCATTAAATTGGAACAGTAGTCGCTATATTTGTAAAAAGATGAACGACTATGAGCGTCGCAGAAGAATTGCATAAATCAATTGATGAACTGACTGAAGACCAGCAACAACAATTGCTGGAAACAGTTCGTCTGTTTTTACAGGAGCAATCAGAAACAGACTCCAATAGCCCTGACTATCAGTCATTATTGAGTAAACTTCTGCTAAAACGTTATGAACATTATAAAGCCCATCCTGAAACCGGAATTTCCGCAGAAGAGGCTTCGCGTCGTATTCGCTTAAAGTATGGATGGCCCAAATAAATTTAGAGTTGTCTTTACAGAACAAGCTGACCTTGACCGCGATAGAATCATTGATGAATTGATAAAGCGTAATCCCGAATCAGGACTCCAGTGGCTCGACGCTTATGAATTCACGGAATCACTATTCACCAGCAACCCTTATCTATATCAGGAACATTTGCTGTTTGTCCGACGGGCGCATCTTCGCCGATTTCCGTACACCATTTACTACGTAGTCGATGAAATCAATACCCTTGTGTTAATTATCGCTGTACTTCATCAAAAACAGGATCCAGCTATCATTCTTGAACGGCTCAACATCGAGTTTTGATTTATTCCAATGACCGAATCCAAGATTCTTACGCGTGAACAGGCTATTGAGCAGGCCAACCAATGGCGGGCTGAAGGCCAGCAGATTGTGTTTACTAACGGCTGTTTCGACATCGTTCACCTCGGCCATATCGACTATCTAGAAAAAGCCCGGAACCTGGGCGACAAGCTTATTCTTGGGCTTAATACCGATACGTCGGTAAGCTGCATTAAAGGGCCGCTACGTCCAGTAGTCAATGAATATGCCCGCGCCCGACTCATGGCCGCGCTTGAATTTGTGGATGCCGTTACGTTGTTTGGCGAAGACACTCCACTCGAACTCATTCAGGCTGTTCAGCCCGACGTACTGGTGAAAGGTAATGATTATACGGTGGCTACCATCGTAGGTTCCGATCTGGTGCTGGCTCGTGGAGGTCGTGTTGAAACAGTAGCACTGGTGCCGGGATATTCTACTTCCAGCCTTATCGAACGTATCAAACAAAGTTACTGATACACAAAATCCGTAACTTTGCCAGGACAGTAAGGACTACTTACCTTTGGCTTTTCTCAAGCAATTACTACCTCAACTTTTTTTCACATGTCTGGTACTACGTTAACCCTCGGCGAAAAAACGTATTTCTCTTTTCTGGATAAACCGGTTCAATACGAAGGTCGCGAATCTGATAACCCGCTGGCATTCAAATTCTACGATGCGAATCGTCCCATTCTGGGCACACCCATGAAAGATTTGTTCCGGTTCGCTACGGCTTACTGGCACACCTTCTGCGGCACCGGCGCCGACCCGTTTGGGCCGGGCGTAAAGCACTTCCCGTGGGATGCCAATAAAGATGCATTGGCCGCTGCCCACGACAAGATGGATGCTGCTTTTGAGTTCATTACCAAAATCGGCATGGAATACTACTGCTTCCACGATGTCGACGTAGCACCCGAAGGCAACTCCAACGCCGACTTCGAAAACAACTTCCGCAAAATTGTCGATTACGCCAAGCAGAAACAGGCTGCCAGTGGCGTAAAGCTGCTCTGGGGAACAGCAAATCTGTTCTCGCACGAGCGCTACATGAACGGTGCTTCTACCAATCCAGACTTCCACGTACTGGCTCACGGCGGCTGGCAGGTTAAAAACGCCATCGACGCTACCATCGAATTGGGCGGGCGGGGCTACACCTTCTGGGGAGGTCGGGAAGGCTATATGTCGCTGCTGAATACGAACATGAAGCGCGAACAGGAGCATCTTGGTAAATTCCTGCAAATCAGCCGCGATTATGCGCGCAAACAAGGTTTCAAGGGATCGTTCTACATTGAACCGAAACCGATGGAGCCAACCAAACACCAATATGATTTCGACGCGGCTACGGTGGTTGGTTTTCTGAACCGTTTCGGCCTACAGGATGATTTTGAGTTGAACGTAGAGACGAACCACGCTACGTTGGCCAGCCATACGTTTGCCCATGAATTACAGGTTGCCGCCGACAACAACATGCTGGGTAGCATCGATGCCAACCGGGGTGATTATCAGAACGGTTGGGACACCGACCAGTTTCCTGTGGATGTTTACGAGTTAACTGAAGCGATGCTGGTTATTCTGGAAGCGGGCGGTCTAAAATCAGGCGGTGTCAACTTCGACGCCAAAACCCGCCGGAACTCTACCGACCTCGAAGATATCTTCATTGCCCACATCGGTGGTATGGATACGTTCGCCCGTGCCGCTATTGCCGCCGAAGCCATTCTGGGAAAATCGAAATACAAATCACTACGCTCGGAACGCTACGCCAGCTACGATTCCGGCGAAGGCGCTCGATTCGAAAAAGGCGAACTTACGCTTGAAGATTTGCGCGAATATGCCCTGAGCAACGGTGAGCCCAAGCAGCTTAGCGGTAAGCAGGAGTTGTACGAAATGATTCTAAATCAGTATATTTAGGTTAAAATAAGAGCATTATTTTTGTCATGCTGAGGAACGAAGCATCTTAACGTTTCTAAACAAGTAAGTAAGGAAACGTTAAGATGCTTCGTTCCTCAGCATAACAAAAATGGCTTTTCCATAAACCCGCTACTGCCTTGAAAACGTCGCTGCTCTTCATCAGCCTGCTTGCTAGTCCAGCATTATTCGCCCAGTCTACCGACGAAACTGCGGTTAAAACAACCATCAACACCATGTTTCAGGCCATGCAAAAAGCCGATTCATCGATGCTGAAACCGTTATTTACGCCCAGCGCCCGGCTCCAAACTGTAGTCAACAAACAAGGCGACGTATCAGTACGTGACGAAGCGATTGCCGGGTTTATCAATTCCATTGGCAAGGCGAAAGCGGGTGCCCTCGATGAACGACTTTCGGGCATGGAAATCAAAATCGACGCTGAGATGGCAACAGCCTGGACACCCTATGTATTTTATTATCAGGGTAATAAGAGCCACTGTGGCGTCAATGCCTTTACATTGGTAAAAATGGGCGGAAACTGGAAAATTCAGACCATTATCGACACACGTCGAAAAGAAAATTGCCCGGATTTGCCGAAACAATAATTAGCGTCCTCGCCACTTCGGGGGGCGTTTTTCCAGAAAAGCAGCCATACCTTCTTTGGCATCGGGCGTCTGCTGAAGTTGTTGAAATTGCTCGTACAAATAAGCCTGCTGTTCACCCGATGGCAGGTTTTTTAATTGCTGGTAAGCCCGTAAGCCAAACTGCAATGCGGTCGGCGAAAACTGTTTTAATTCGTCAATCAACGACGTAATGGCCTCATCTAGCTCATCTTTAGCCACTACGTTGCTCACCAAACCAACCTGGTGGGCCTTCTCCGCTGTAAGCGTTTTAGCCCGCAGACATAGGTCGAGAGCTGTATGTGCAGGCATAAGTTCAAGTAGCACCGCCAGCACCTGAAACGGAAAAAGCCCCCGTTTCGCTTCTGGCAAACTGAACGTAGCAGAATCTGCCGCTACTACGTACGTACTACCGCCCACCAGCAAAAATCCACCCGCATAAACTGGTCCCTGCACACGCGCGATGCACGGCTTATGCAGACCAGCCATCAACTCACCAAGCCGAACAGGACCAGCCGGTTCGGGCACTGTTTTCCTTTCAAAATCGTCAATAGATAGGCTTCTCAGGTCCATGCCCGCACAGAACGTATCGCCCGCAGCGGCCAACACTACCATCCAAACGTCGGGAACGTAGTGGGCATACGCCAGTGCAAACGCCAGTTCCGCAAGCATTGGTTGGTGGAGCGCATTCTTTTTTTCAGGGCGATTTAACGTAACGGTTAGTACGTTGTCATTGAGTGTGGTAAGCACGTAGCGGAATCCTTCGGCAGGCAATTGAGCGACTTGTTCGGCAGTGTATAACATGGTCAGAAAGGTACACAAATACCATTTACAAAATAGTTGAAAACTTTTATATGGCTATGTGTCCATTTTGAGTTATCAGGATAAAACTGACATTCCCCTTAACTTCATGAAAATCGTTCTATCCCTGCTCATACTCCTATTGAGTATTCAGACCGTTCAGGCTACGCATTTACAAGGTGGCCATATTCAGGTCAAACCGGTTTCCGGCTCAGCACTTACGTACGAGATTATAGTGACGATCAGTATGGATGATATCGCCGGACGATTAGCTTCGGACGCAGCTACGTCGATAAGTCTTTGTTTTGGCGATGGGACCGTTAGTGAAGTGATACGCCAAAGCCGAGTTTCATCGGCGGATAAATTAACAAGCATAAATATCTATCGCATTATTCACACTTACCCCGGTCCAAGCAACTATAACCTGACCGTCGCCCTTGCCAATCGGACAGTGAACAACAATATTACAGACGCTAATAATCAGCTATTTACACTCAGTACAACGTTTTCGACCAACGTAGCAACTCCAAATCAAACGCCAACACCGAACTTACCCGAAGCTTTTAGGATCGGTGTGAATCAGCAGGCAGTTCTTTCCTTAAAAGCGACCGATCCGGATGGCGATAGTTTGGTATATGGGCTGGCTAAAGTGCTGACCAGTACGTTCAAAGATGCCTGTACGTATCAGTTGGTGCCTTCTTATAAATTTCCTAACGACGTAACAAGAAGAGGAATTTTCAAACTCAATAATCGCTCCGGCGAGTTAACCTGGGACGCCCCGACGCAACAGGGAAACTATAGCGTTGCCATCGTCATATTTGAATACCGGAACGGTGTTCTCATCAGTCAGACGACGCAGGAAATTTCACTAATTGTTGAAGACAAAGCCGGTACGCCCAGCACTATTCCGACGTATGAGCCTGCTATGGAAGGAGCCATTATCACCGCCATTTCAGAATTTTCTGACGCTGACGTAACACTTACCGTCTTTCCGAATCCAGTAGATGACCGGTTACAGGTGGTAATTCAAACCAGTCGGCCCGGTGTCGCCAGTTTGCAACTGTTTGATAACAGCGGTCGAAATCTTCATGAGTTAAGCTTCAAAAAAGCATCCCGGCAACATGAACAGGTTATTAGTATGGATAGCTTATCACCGGGTCAGTACGTGCTACGTGCCGATGTAGCTGGGCGGTCGGTTGTGCGGAAAATTGTGAAAAAGTGAGAAGTCTATTCAAGTCTTTTTTAACCTTTTTGTCATTCTGAGGTACGAAAAATCTTAAAGTATCCTTACCTGAGTGTAAAGACGCTTTAAGATTCTTCGTACCTCAGAATGACAAAAAGGTTAAAAAAGCTGTTTCCAGGTACCTTTGACCCAGTTATATTTTAATGTACTGGGGAGCGCCTGCCAGAAATATTTGTTCACTTCCACGGCAAAAGAAGGCTGCATGTAACAATTAATCGCGCAGCTTTCACAACCGGGTAGTCGTCCTTCCAACGCTACCAGTTTCTGAACTTCCTCAGAACGATACAGGTTAAACAGATTATTGTCGATTGGAAAATCTTTCAGACCTAGATGGTAGCAGGGCAGCACAATTTTATTTTCGGGCGAAATAACGATAGTAGTACTGGCTGCCCGACAAACGGGGTCATCGACTTTATTGCCACCATCCCGACGTAATTGAATAAATCCTTCGTTCAGATACACATTTTTCTGTTTCCCCCATCCCGACAATTGACGTAACGTAGTATCAGTAAAACGTTCGCCGGTCTCAACCGTATTGTACTCGAAAACAGGGTTGAGAATCAGGACCAAATCGTTGGGCAGGCAAATCTCTTCGTGCATCTGCCTGATTTGGTGCGCGTTACGTTCGAAAACCGTAAATAGAATATCAGGGCGTTCGCCCAATTGCCGGGCAATCGCAATCGATTCCATCACTTTATCGAAACACGTAACGCCACGAGAGCGGTCGTGTTCTTCTGCCACCGGCGAATCGAGCGAGAAATGAAGCATATCGACCAGCCCCCGGAGTCGTTCCGCCTGTTTGGGGTAAAGCAGGGCATTGGTTGTAACGGTCGTGATGAAGCCCAGTTGCTTGGCTTCCTGAAGCAATTCGGGCAGTTGGCGGTGCAGTAAAGGTTCCCCGCCTGTAAAATCAATAACCCTGACGCCTAGTTTTTTGAGGTCGCGGAAGTTCTGTCGGGCACTTTCTAACGTAACGTATGGCGAAGGCCGCTCCCAGATGTCGCAAAAACTACAGCTCGCATTGCAGCGATACGTCACGTAGTAATTGCAGAGCACCGGGTGGGATACGAGACGCATAAGGCAGAGGGCATTGGGCATTGGGCATTGGGCAGAAGTGGGTACCCCATGCCCTTACCCCTCTACCCAATGCTACAGGAGCATTTTAAACAAACTTAATACTTTGTCTTTCAAATCTTTCCGATCGACAATGAAGTCAAGGAACCCATGATCGAGGACGAATTCGGCGCTTTGGAAGCCTTTTGGCAAATCTTTTCCAATCGTTTCGCGGATAACACGTGGACCGGCAAAACCAATCAGGGCTTCTGGTTCCGCGATATTGAAATCACCCAACATAGCGTAGGAAGCTGTTACGCCACCTGTTGTCGGATCAGTCAAGAGCGAAATGTAAGGCAATTTGGCTTTGTCGAGCAGGGCCAGTTTGGCCGATGTTTTGGCCATTTGCATCAGCGAGAAACCAGCTTCCATCATCCGGGCACCACCAGATCGCGAAATCATCAGAAACGGCGTTTTGTTCTGAATAGCGTGATCGATAGCGCGGGCAATCTTTTCACCAACTACCGAACCCATCGAGCCGCCGATAAAGTTGAAATCCATGACAGCTATCGTAACAGTTAGTCCGTTTACAGGACCGTGCGCTGTCCGAACGGCATCTTTCAGGCCGGTTTTCTCAATGGTCGACTTAATCCGCGCTGGGTAAGGCTTGGTATCCACAAAATGGAGCGGATCGCCCGACCGCATATCGGCATCCATCTCCGTGAACTCGTTCTCATCGAACAGAATCGAAAAGTAAGCTTCTGAGCCTATTTTTTCGTGGTAATTGCAGTGAACACAGGTATAGGCATTGAGCTTATGCTCCCGTGTCTGCATTGCTTTTTTACAGTTGGGACACTGATACCACAAGCCGTCGGGAGCTTCCCGCTTCATTTCGGTTGGGGTCTGAATCCCTTTATCTTTTCGGACGAACCAAGACATTTCCAGAGGGTGATTATCGAAAAAAGAGCCGTAAAGGTACAAAGAAAACAGGTAGAAAGTTGTTGTTTTGCGGCTATGAAACACGTACTAATCGCTTTGCTGTTGGGGAGCGCCCTATCGGCCTTCGGACAGGCATCAGTCGCCTATTATCCATTTAATAACGTAGTGTCGGTTAGTACCAACTCCGACCGGGGCTTCTGGCTCGACGCCCGAATGCAAACCAATACGTTGTTTGGGTCGCTCAGCACAACTATTTGTCCGATGATTAACGTATCGCGCCAGACGCAGGTCAATTACTATACCGGGCTGGGCATTCGGTTCAACGCGTTGAACGGCATCGACAACCGCGATGTTCTGGAAGGTTACTCGCTGCACATAGGTGTTCGAATTAAGCCGCTTACATTTATGCCTAATCTACGTATCGCTTTCGAAATTGCGCCTTATTCCCGCAAAGATTTCAAAACCGGCAATCTTCAGTCGTTTCTGGGCTTTGCATACCAGTTTAAAAAGCGGCAGTAATTAGGCTCCACCTGTCGAAGTCGCGATAGTGACTAATTAGGTCTATACTACGTAGCTGACAGCCAGCGCCTGTCGCGGCCAAAAACGGCGAAGGGAACCGTTAATCAGTTCCCTTCGCCGTTTTTATTAAGTATTACGTCTTATTTCTGATTATACGAAAACATGCCGTGTTCCAGTTTATCGGCCCGGTCGAATAGCTTGATGGCTTTCTGATACGTATCGTCAGTTTGGGCGATTACACGGAAAAACTCGTTGTTCTGACCGCCCTTGTTGCTTTTCTGGAACACCGTCCGCGCCACCAGCGCTTTAATCTGATTACGGATGTAGTTTTTCGAACGATTAAATTCTTTCTCATTAAACTTAATCCCTTCAGCAGTAGCGTCTTTTACCAGACGATTCATCTGATCGTCACCAATAACAACGGCTTTATCGAACTCGGCAAACGACATCTTTTCGAGTTTTTTCCGATTGTCATTGGTGTACTCCATCGCAAATTCACGAATGATATTCTTGCTGTATAGGTGAATCAGGTAAGGTGTTTGCCAGCTCGAATCACGCGGAATAAAGTAGTCAGGCGTAATGCCACCTCCTCCATAAACTACCCGACCACCATCGGTTTTGAATTTCAGTTTAGGGTCGTTTTTGATCGAATCAGCAATGTAATATTCGCCCCGTTTCGAGCGGACTTCGAGATCTTTTTCGTAATCGCCTTCATGACCCGGTACGTAAGGCTTCTGAATGCTACGTCCGCTGGGCGTGTAATAGCGCGAAATCGTCAGTCGGAGTTCAGAACCGTCCGACAACGTAACGGGCATCTGTACCAGCCCTTTACCAAACGACCGCCGACCTGCAATCAGCGCCCGGTCGTGATCCTGCAAAGCACCAGCCACAATCTCGGAAGCCGACGCACTGCCTTCATCGACCAGCACCACTAAGGCACCTTCTTCAAACTGTCCCGTAAAGCGGGCGAAAGTTTTGCGGTCGTAGCGGTTGTCTTTACCGTCGGTGTAAACCAGCAACTTATTGCCCGAAATAAATTCGTCGGCAATGCTGGTAGCGCGGTCCATATAGCCGCCGGGGTTGTTACGTAAGTCGAGTAGGAGTTGCGACATTCCCTGCGATTTCAGCGAAGTCAACGCTGTTTTAAACTCGTCGTACGTAGTTTCGGAGAATCGGTTGATTTTCAGATAGCCCGTTTTGGCGTCGATCATGTAGGCCGCATCGACAGAATACGTTGGAATCCGGTCGCGGGTGATGGCGAATACTTTAGGCTCTTTATCGCCTTTGCGCAAGATGGTCAGTTTCACCTCCGAACCACGTTTGCCACGTAGTGCCTTAAAAACAGCACTATTTTCAATTTTCCCTCCCGCCAGCGGCTTATCATCGACTTTGATAATTTTATCGCCACTCAGAATACCAGCCGCTTCCGACGGGCCACCCGCCAGCGGAGTTACTACGTAGACGGTGTCTTTGTAGATGTTGAATTCAACACCGATTCCATCGAAACCACCTTCCAACTGCGACCGGGCCGCAACGGCATCCTGCGGATTCATATAGGCCGTATGTGGGTCGAGTTTCTGGAGCATTTTCTCAATCGAGAAATCAACCAGATCGTCCGTATTGACCGTATCAACGTAGTTGTTTTCAATCAATTGAAGAATTTCCCGGTATTTGGTATAACCCCGGCCAATGCTGTTCAGGCTCTTGGTGCCCCCGAAGAACGTAGCGCCAATGAGCATGCCACCGGCCAGTGTGATTCCCACGAGCATCGGCAGCCGAACGGTCGCTTTATCATTCTGAATCCGATTTGTGGGTCCACCTGCATCCTCACGCATGGGCTCGTTCTCAAATTTATTTTCTGTATCCATCTGGACGTAATGAGCTGAGTAGTCTGTATACCTCTTTAACGTTTGGAAGATAGCGAAATGTTTGCCAGAAACTTAACATACTGTTAAAATTTCCTAATTGGTCAGACTACTTCTGTTTGGCGAATCGACTTTACCTCACCGACTGATTGTAAACCCAACAAACTGCGCCAGCGAATCCGGATTACGTAGCGTGTCTTTGCTGGTCGCCAGTGTCGGGTCCATGCCGGCCAGAATCTTCTTGACGGGTGTTTCCAGTTTTTTGCCACTGATCGTATAAGGTATTTCCTCAATCGCATATACGGCATCAGGCACATGGCGCGGACTGAGCTGGGTACGTAGCGTTTGCCGGATACGATCTTTCAACATATCCGTTAACGTAGCGCCGTTACGTAACACCACGAATAAGGGCATAAAATAGCGGCCGCCCGGTTGTTCAAGACCGACGACCAGACTATCCGCGATTTCGGGTAAGCTTTCTACAGCACTATAAATTTCGCTGGTGCCAATACGTATCCCATCGCGGTTTAACGTAGCGTCGGAACGACCATAAATAATAACGCCGTTACGTTCGGTGATTCGTATATAATCGCCGTGCCGCCAGATACCGGGATACTCCTCGAAATAGCTTTTCCGGTAGCGGTTGTTATCAGGATCGTTCCAGAAATAAATGGGCATCGACGGCATGGGTTCCTGAATGACCATCTCACCCAACTCCTCACGAACCGGTTTTCCCTTCCCATCGACCGCTTCAACTTTACTACCCAGCATTCGGCACTGAATTTCTCCTTCATAAACGGGCAGTAATGGGTTTCCGCCTACAAACGCACTGCAAACATCGGTTCCGCCACTCAACGAAATCAGCCATACATTCGACTTCACCGATTCATATATCCACCGAAATCCTTCGGATGGCAACGGCGAACCGGTTGAACCAATACTACGCAGGTAATTCAGCCGGAACGTAGTACCAGGTTTTAGGCCCGCGCGCAGGCATCCCAGGAAATAAGCAGCACCACCACCAAAATGCTGAATACGAGCGTCGTCGGCGAGTTTCCAGAGTACGTTTAAATCAGGATAGGCCGGCGAACCGTCGTACAGAACCAACGTAGCACCAGTGAGCATCGACCCAACTGCATAATTCCACATCATCCAGCCCGTAGTCGAATACCAGAAATACCGCTCGCCCACACGTACGTCCTGATGCAGCGCCAGCGCTTTCAGGTGTTCGAGCAGGCAGCCGCCCACGCTGTGGGTAAT
Source organism: Spirosoma profusum (assembly GCF_014699005.1). Taxonomy (GTDB): domain Bacteria; phylum Bacteroidota; class Bacteroidia; order Cytophagales; family Spirosomataceae; genus Spirosoma; species Spirosoma profusum. The sequence continues at coordinate 169,047 of NZ_JACWZY010000007.1, read as the reverse complement.
GGCTTTCGGCTTTCCGGTAGTACCCGACGAATACAATATCCAGATGGGATGCGCGAACGGAACGGCTTCAAACGTCAATCCATCAGGTGCGGGGGTTGCCAAAACGTCGTCCCAATGGATTGAAAATCGTCGCGACTGGCTTATCGACTCAGGCCATGTTTCCGATAATGTAGCAGAATCACCAGCCAGATAAGGTACCCAGATAACCTGACGTAGCGTGGGCAGCCGCGTTATCAGTTCCTGAATTGACTCCGTTTTGTCAATAGACTTACCGTTGTAATGATAACCGTCAGCCGCAATCAGCACTTTTGGCTCAACCTGTCGAAACCGTTCCACTAGGCTGGCCGTTCCAAAATCCGGCGAACAACTCGACCACACTGCCCCAATAGCATTTGTTGCCAGAAACGCCACAACTGCTTCAGGAATGTTCGGCAGCACAGCCACTACCCGATCGCCAACGCCAACGCCTTGCTGGCGCAGGTACGTGGCTACTGCCGCTACGTCCTGTTCGAGCATTTCCCACGAAATAGACTTTAAAGACTGATGCTCTGACGCATACAGTAGGGCGGGTGGGTCTGAATGCCGTTGAGTCGTTTTCTGCCGAAAAATATGTTCTGCGTAATTGAGCGTGGCGCCCGAAAACCATTCTGTTCCAATCATATCCCGCCCCGACGGTCGGAACACAACCTGCTTGTAAGGTGTATGCGACTGAATGTCGAAAAACTGCCAGATGCTTTCCCAGAAGTCTTCCAGATCGGTGACCGACCAGTCCCACAAATCGTCGTAATCCCGAAAATAGAGCCCTTTCTTGACGAATAACCAGTCCATATATCGCTTCATGCAGGATTGCTCGATGGCTTGCCGCGACGGAGCATAAAGTGGAGACAAAGTTGTTCGGGGCATAGGGAATTTCGTCAAGGGTCATTAGTCAGCAGTCGTTAGGCTCCGGCTGTCGGCTACATAGTGACTATCGACTAACGACTGACAACTATTACCTAGTATTCCAGACGTCTGTGGATTGTTTTTTCGATAAAAATTGTTTGCATAAAACCACCTAATACTACGTTCCTGAAAAAAGACGTAACTTTGCACCCCATTTCGAAACTACGCAGGTAAAAAAGCTGACAATCAGCCTTATCTTCTTCAATAACAATACGATTTACTGTATTTTTCCATGAATCAGGATTCAGAACAGAACGACCGGGGCCGACGCCCTAACCGTGATGGTGGCCCCCAGCGGGAGGGTCGTTCAGTTGGCCGTCGGGATGACGCCCCACGCTTTACTCGCAACAGCGATAACGACCGACCTCGTTTTAATCGGTCAGACAATTCGAGAGATTTTAATAGCCGCGACGATAAGCCACGTTTCAATCGGGAACGTAGCGACCGACCATTTTCGCGTGACAATGACCGTCCAAGAGGCAATAACGACCGTTTTGAAGGACGTCCCCATCGGGATGATTCCGAAAGCCGCCCTCCCCGCTCCAATCGCGAGCACCCTCAACGGGATAATGTCGGGTCGCGCGATGATAAACCCCATTTCAACCGGGAACGTAGTGATCGACCCGCTCCCCGCGATAATGACCGGCCGAGAGGTAACAACGACCGATTTTCTGGCGGAAATCGGGACGAAAACCGGAGCCAGAATTCACGTGTTGAACGTAACACCGACCGGTTTGGCAGCGAACGCCGTTTCAACGACCAACGTAACGATAAACCCAGTTTTCGCCGTGATGACCGCGACGGTGATCGACCTCGTTTCAACCGGGACGACCGGAATACTGAACGCCCCCGCTTCAATCGCGACGATAACCGTAGCGACGGACCGCGAAATGACGAACAACGTAGCGGCAGATGGCAGGAACGGAAACCAGAGTGGGGCAAACCCCGCGATCGTTCTGGAAACGATGACCAACGTAGCGGGGACCGTTTTTCAGACCGACGTAACGATGACCGTCCAAATTTCCGTCGCGACCGGGATAACGACTCGCCACGACGTAACGACGGTCCCAACCGTTTTTCGCGGGATGAACGCCCAACATTCAAGCGCGAAGGCGGATTCAATCGAGACAATGATAATCGGAATAGAGGTCGTTCTGGAAACGATGACCAACGTAACGGGGGCCGCCGTAACAGCCGTAACGACGAAGCCAACCAATCTGAAAATTCCCGTTTTTCACCAGAGCAACGTAAAGAATCCGGTGAACGTCGCACGGGGAAATATGACAAAGCGCCCAATTATCGTACGCCTTCGTCGGAGGAAAAGCCGTTCAAACCGAAACGTAACACTGGTGCCAGCGATTTCGACAAACCCAAACGGAAATCACCTGAAGAAGCTGGCCTGATACGCCTGAACCGATACATTGCCAACTCAGGCGTTTGCTCCCGCCGGGAAGCAGATGAACTAATTGCTCGTGGTGATATTTCGGTCAACGGCAAAGTCGTGACGGAAATGGGCTTTAAAGTTAAAGATGGCGATACGGTGAAATATGGCACCAAAGTGCTGAATCCAGAACGTTTCGTCTATGTACTGTTGAACAAACCTAAAGATTTCATCACCACCACCGACGATCCAGAGGAACGTAAAACAGTGATGGAATTAGTAGCCGATGCCGGTAATTATCGCATGTATCCGGTCGGTCGGCTGGATCGCAATACCACGGGTTTGCTGCTTCTGACCAATGATGGCGAACTGGCCGACAGGCTCACGCACCCATCGAACAACATCCGCAAAATCTATCAGGTTGAGCTGGATAAGCCGATGACGGCCGAGCATTTTGAAGCCATTCAGCAAGGCATTGAACTGGAAGACGGCCCCATCAAGCCCGACGCCATCAGCATTGTAACCCCCGACGCCTACGTAGTGGGAATCGAAATTCACTCGGGTCGCAATCGCATCGTCCGCCGACTTTTTGAACACTTCGGTTACGAAGTCTCCAAACTCGACCGTACTACGTATGCCGGCCTGACCAAAAAAGAACTTCCCCGTGGTAAATGGCGCTTCCTCGAACCGAAGGAAGTCATCAAGTTGAAGTACTTTAATTAATAAAAGAGCGAAAGTATGAAAGAGTGAAAGAGCATAGGAAATTCGCTCTTTCACTCTTTCATACTTTCGCTCAATACACATCCATGAACCACCTCTTCCCGTACATCGAGCGGACGTTGCTGCATCCGGGAGTTTCCCTGAATGAGCAGTACGAGGTACTGGATGAAGTGACACAGTTGGGGTTGGCAGGAATGACGGTTTCGCCGTTCTGGGTAAAGAAGTTCCGCCGGGAAATGGGAGAAACACATCCCGCTACGCTAGCAACGGTTATTGGGTTTCCGTTTGGCTACCAACGTACCGAAGCTAAGCAGACCGAAATCGAATGGGCGCTGGCTGATGGCGCAACTGAGATTGAAGTAGTGATCAATACGTCGGCGCTGTTTTCGCCTGCATCGGTTTGGTTAAAAATTGAGTTGGCCAAACTGGTCGCTCCGGTTCATGCGAAAGAAAAATTCTTCACCGTTATTCTGGAATCGGCTTTACTCACGGTCGATCAGCAAAAGCAGCTCATCAAACTAGCTGCCGACGCCGGAACCGATTTTATCAAGAATGCAACGGGTTTTGTTACGTTAGAAAAGGCTAGTCAACCAACGTATCACCACGAATCAGCTGTTACGTTCCGGCAACTGGTTCCGAGATCAGTGGGCGTAAAAATCGTAGCCGACGGCGCCAGTGAGCAGCAGTTGGAAAAATTGATAGATGCTGGCGTAGAGCGATTAGCTATCAGCAATTTGTGGAAGTTGTAGTTTAAAGAATGTAAATAAAAGTTAATCAGTTATTTTATCCCTGATCTAAACATGCCACAATCGACGACTACAAATTACGTCTAGCCCGAACTCGTTTTTCCACGAACTTATTTTGTCCCCACTCCTGTGTAACATCCCGGCCACTTTTGTCGAACGCCTGCTGAAGCCATAAAAATAAAGCGTATCTCCTTCCAACTTCCACTCTTGCCAATCTGAAGAACCAACGTAGACTGTATCGGAATAGTAAAGAAACTTTTCTTTAAAGCGATTTCCTTCAACCAGATACGTGCCAGCTCCGGCATTATAAAAGCTACCGTCTGGTTTATACATCAGATAACTAAAAAATCCATCGTGAAAAATCTTAAACTGCTGCGGATATCGTTGGGGCATAACAAGTTCGCCTTTTACCCGATTTTCCACTAACTCCCAGCTCCCTTCTAAAGGTGAAGCGAGTACTGTTTCCTGCGGATTTGACCGATCTGCCTGAGAACAAGCCAGACATTGAATAAATAGGCAAATGATTGTAAGTTTAGACTTAGCCATAATCAAGCGAGTGATTTTTCGGTCAAAATACAACTACTTATCTATTTGACAATCAGTCAGGAAATACGGCATTCGACTTTCAGGTTACTTTGGCTAACACAATCAACTTACTGATTCTTTATCTCGACTTATCACACAATCTTCAGTCCATCAAACTTTCGGCCTAGAATCGCTACGTCGTCGACTCCAAGATAATCGCGGAGAATGGTGGCATATACTTGCCGAAAATCTACGGAATAGACTAAATCGCCTTCGTCGAGTTTGGTCAGATTCGGTGCTTCATTCAGGACACGTTTTGAGGGAAGCCCACCGCCTATCAGAAATACGTTATTGGCTGTACCATGGTCGGTTCCGTTGCTGGCGTTCTGTTTTACCCGACGGCCAAACTCCGAAAACGTCATCAGTAATACGTCATTCTGGCGTCCTGCCAGTTTCAAATCGTTCATGAACGTACCAACCGCTTCGGCATATTGACCCAACAACCGCTCCTGCTGCCCCGGCTGATTGATGTGCGTATCGAAACCGCTAATCGATACGTAGTAAATGCTGGTATTAACGCCTGATTGAACGAGTTGTGACACCGTTTTCAGCCGATTACCCAACTCACTGGCCGGATAGCTCGTCGACGTAGCGGCTACTTTCGCCTTATTGAATACGTACTCTGCTGATGATACCGTTTCGGCTAGTGTTTTGTACAGGTACGAAACTGAGTGATGTTGGTTGGCTGGCTGTTCCTTACTCAGATTGGTGACCAATCCACTACGTGTCTGGTTATACAGTTTTTTAGGGTCCAGCAGAGCCAGGCCATTCAACGTATCGCCCTTCATGGCCAGACTCAACGTTTCATCAACCTCAATGGTACGGAATGGCTGTTGCGGCTTACTGGCACAAGTCGCGTCGAGATAACGGCCAACCCAGCCGGTATGCACGTACTTGTCGGAATCGCTGGCGGTTTGCCAAATGTCCATCGAGCGGAAGTGCGAGCGGTCGGGATTAGGATAGCCAACGTTGTTTATAACCGTTACCAACCCTTCGTCATATAACGCTTTTATAGGTCCCATAGAAGGGTGCACACCAATATCATCGTTGAGTTTCAGCACCTTTTCCGGGCGTATCGCAATCGTCGGACGCTCGCGGTAGTAGATGTCATTACGGTAAGGGACAACGGTATTCAGGCCGTCGTTTCCGCCCGACAGCTGCACAATCACAACGATTTTTCCGTTCGATGCGGCCGTCTGGCCCATCATCTGCGCTTCGTAGGCTTTCAGAAAATGCGGAATCAGCATAGTTCCCGCCGTCGTAAAAGCCGATTGTTTCAGGAAGTTTCTACGGTTCATTCGCTCAATCACAATTATGTCAGTTGATACTCGGGCAGGCTCATAAGCGCGGCTGTTAGGGCACGGATGCGCTCAGAGCGAGTCTGATCGGGTTTAGTTTGTTTTTCGACAATGCTACGTTGTTCGGCGCGTAGTGGGAATGGCAGTAAAGTGAGTGCGATGGCGTCAGTTAGCGCATTGTCGCTGATTTTCGCGAACGACGCTTCGAAATCGGCCCAGTCAATTTTTGTCTGGAAACGGGCTGCTCCTTTTCGGGCCAGTGGCTCCGTGTTCACGTCGCCATCCTCTTTTGGGCGTATCGCTACTTCAGCCGCTTTCAGTACGTAATTGGGCAACTGCATCCGAAATAGTAGACTCGATGAATCGATCCAGTTTTTGCCGCCCGGCCAGCCCGCTACGTTCGGTGGATAAAAAAGCAGTTGCCCGAGTGTTCGCTGAACAAAAATCTGCGGTTGTGGCTGATCAAACTGAACACCAAGTGTGTGACGCAGGCCAGCCAGCAACTCGACCGGCGATTTGATGTGCGAACCAATGTTTTTGGAATCGTAGAACCAGTCAGCAGAGAAGATCGTCTCCATCAACTGAGCGATGTCGTAGTTGCTCTTATAAAACTGCTCGGCTAACGTATCGACCTGCTTTTTATCTTCCTCTTCATTCACGAAGAAGCGATAGATTTTAGCGGTAATGAACCGTGCCGTTTCTTTCCGTTCGAGCAGCATATCCACTACGTCCTCGCCTTTATAAGCGCCGGTTTTGCCAAAAATTGTTTTCTCCCCTTCGTCGTGTACGCGCTCCCGAAACACGAATTTACCATCTGAAGTAAACTGCCAGCCAGTAAAAGCGCGGGCGGCTTCCTTAATATCATGCTCCGAATAATTGCCCCGACCTAGTGTAAACAACTCCATCACTTCGCGGGCGAAATTCTCGTTGGGCGCGTTTTTTCGGTTTTGTTGATTGTTCAGAAATTGAAGCATCGCCGGTGATTTCGAGATGGCCATCAGCAAATCGCCGAAACGGCCCAACGCATTCTGACGTAGCGTGTTAGCGTACTTCTGCATGAAAAGCGGATTACGCCCCTGCGCCCGACAGGCAAAATGACTATGCCAGAAAAGGGCCATTTTTTCACGTAACGCCGATTTCCCCAATGCCATCTGATCAATCCATTGCAGGTTGAGATCACGCACTTTTTCGGCGTTCTGCCGGATGCGCTCTTTCAGCATGTCTTTATCAAGCTGCCCATCCCGAAATAGCCCTTTCAGTTGCCGCTTCGTTTCATTCTGATCAGCTTCTACAACCTGTAGATCGGTGATGGATTCGCTATCTTTTACCAGTTTTCTCACCACCTTACGTAACGATTGCCGGGACGCTTCAGTCAGTTCAGCGGGTGTAGCACCGAATCCGGCCCGGCTATATAGGTAGCGCAATCGGGCAATCTCCTGAGGTTGTTTTGTCACTATATCCATCAGCAAAGGAGAAGGTTGAGCCAATAAGATGTGCAGATGACACAAAGGTTTAACTACCTGTATAGTAAAACAATTTAATCTTTCCCTATCCGGGCTATACTACGTTGGCACTTGTACCATACAACAAACCCGCCCGCCAAATCTAAACAGATTGACGGGCGGAAAAGAACGTAATGATTTATTTTTGGTTGAGTTTTACTACGTCATTCCCAACACATTAAAACGTAGAGGGCGGTTCTGAATTTAGGTCGGAATCCAGGAAATCAGTGATCATAGGTATTAGCCAGTCTGTCCGATGCAACATTCCTATATGAGTGGTACCCGGTAGAATGGCCAGCCGCGATTTTGGCAATCCGTGCAAATCACCTTGTTTCCCACCGCCTTTGGCCCGGAAGAGTTCCAGCGCATGCTCATAGCGTACACCGTCGGCATCGCCAATGGCCATGAATATGGGGGCCAGTATGTTTTTTACATCTTTCGACCAATCATAGGATTTTAGGTCTACGCCGACAATCTTTTTCACAAGCTCCGGAAAGTGGGCTGGATCATTTCCAAGTCTATTGTATTCTTTTTCTATTTGACTACCCTTGAACATATCTGCGGTGAACGTAGCAAAACTAGCCTCCGTATCGGGCCACCATCCGTCGTGTGCATAAGCCCCTGACAGCGCTATGAGCCTGCGTACCTGCTCAGGATGGCGCACGGCTACCTGAAAAGCTATGCCAGTTCCCATGCTGTATCCCAGTACGTCGGCACTATCTACGTTGAGGTGTTTAAGCAAACCAGATACATCGTCGGCCATGCCTTCGTAACTTAATTTACGATCTATATCTTTTGTGCGACCGTGACCCTGCATTTCGGCTACAATTACTTGTCGGTCTTTGGCCAACAAGGGTATAATACGTGACCAATTCAAAGGTATCGACAGAAAAGAGCCATGTAAAAGTATAAGGGATTTACCTTTGCCGTAAACCTCATAGTACATGTTTAACCCATTTACGTCTGCATAGCCGCTGTCGGCCGGCTGTAATTTCTGACTGGTATCCATAGCTTTTGAAGTAGTTGAAGCGTTTGTTACAAGACAAATTTCAGAAACAACGCTGTGCTACTTGCAGTGCTTATGCGACATTCATACGGGCTAAAAGCGACAGCTATTATCTCTCTGTTTATAATATTCCCACATGCCTATTTGTTTCAAATACACGAATGCGTGGATAACAAACTGACTTTTAAACAATTAAATCTCATCAGGATAGGGCTATACTAAGTTGGGCTTCCGCACTAAAAACAAACCCGCCTGTCTAATCCAAATGTCTCTGGATTGACGGGCGGGGTGTAAACGTAGTAGTATGTTCCTTATCAGAATTATACTACGTCATTGGTAATACGGCACCTTGCCTACTAGTTGACGCTTTTTCAATTTCCCCTTAACAAAAGTTAACTGCTCTATCGGCGCATCATAAATTACGCTACATGGAGATCGAATTTCCTTGGGACCAGGCTTCTTCAATAATTCAAAAAATTCAACGTCATCACAGAGATGTTTACCAATAAAGGTCCTAACCGTTTCAAACCATCTCTCCTTATCCTCAACCTTTAGTTCAGAACCATCGTAAATTAGAAAAGGCTGGCCCTGCACTGTGGTAAAACTCGCTGGCAAATGTTTTTGTGCTTCTGTTAAGAACGTATATACTGTAAGATAAGCCGTCAAACCATTTTTTTGAGGTTGAAGTAGGATTACAGATGTGTTAGGAAAATTTAGTCCACGAACTGTCCATAAATGTTCCTGCAAGACTGGCTTAAAATCTTCATTATCCAGAAGCATGTCTATTTGACTTTGTGCCTTAATTGAGATGCTAACCAGCCAAAATCCCAGACAGCACAGCAAGGTTTTATTCATAATGTTATTGGGGACAATTTATAGTACAATTAACCAAATCTTGAGAGGATAAAGCTGGATAAGTATTTCCATTACCGTCATACCTCATCAATCCATTTTGACCTAAGATGAATGTAGATGTTCCCGGATGGGATGCCGCCCATCCTATATCTGCAGGACTCGGCTGAAAAGGATTACCAACTGCTGTACTAGGATGAGTATGATATACGCCATAAACCTCTACTCTTCTTCCATCGCACAAATCCAGTACTGTACTCATATTACCATTTACATCAGTAACTATAACATAATTACCAAAAATGTCAGTATATGATCGACTGACTGAATTGGTTTGATAAGTTCCAGCACAATCTAATCCAGAAACTGGGAATACAAGTGTACCTAAATTAGTTGCCAAAGCCATTACTTCTACCTTTGGTTGGCCATTACTATCAAGGCTAGCCTGCCACATACGCTTCAGGGTACAACATAAAGGTTCATTTGTAAATACAGGAGTAGGTCTGGGTAGATCTCCCTGACCACCACTACTCCCACCTCCGTTGCCACTTCCTCCTGTATTAGGTAAGGGTACAACGTCTCCGTTAGAGTAGCCATAGGATGGAGCAGGGGCTGTAACACTGACTGGATCTAACCAATTCCCACCTGTCAGATTCGCCCATTCCTGCAAGGTAATTATTGCTCCTAAATCGATTGTGCTTTCTTCACAGTCATCATCAGCACTAGTAAGATAGGTGTTCTTTTCGGTGTCTACCTGAATGACAAAGCCATTAGCAGATGAAAATTTTCGTGAATTCAATTCCATTTCGTTATTCTTATCTAACACCCGCGTTGAAGTAATCTTTAGTTTTATGTCATCAAAGTAAACCGGAATTTTGTTCCGGTTATGGATGCGCATTGCTATGTAGCCATCCTGTAGGGCACGTCCTCGAATCTGAAGTAATTGCCAGTCTTTACGTGCCGGTTTATTAATTGTTGCTACCTGCCGATAAATAAATTTGCCATTTTTATCATAAAAGGCCAGCTCAATACCCGCTTTCGGCAGTCGATTCGCTAATACGTCTTTGACTAGCGGTATTGTCAGAGCGGTACCTAGTCCGACAGTGGGCAAGGTCTGAGCTGAGCTACGTTGATCAGGTAAAGCCGATTGCCGCGACAAAGCCATACCTATTACAGCTCCTCCCACCACGGCTTTGGTAATCTGTGGGGCAAGATTCTTTGCATTAGATAGGGGCGTGAACGCATAAGTATGTAAGGAGATTTCACGATCCTTGTACATCGGGATGAGTTTGCTGGTCAGCGACTTTATTTTTTCCGCATTGAGTTGTAATCCCGTTGCTCCTGTGCGTGCGATCACCGTTGTGATAGCCTCCTCCGCACCAGGGAAAACCCGTGCAACCTGTCCACCACAATCACCACCACCAGTAGTACTTATATACATATTAGGGCATATTTCTGTTAGTCTAGGGCTGCCTTGAATATCCGTACTAGTGCCTGCATACTTCACTGAGATGGTCAACACACTTCCCAGCTTAAAGCTACGGGGTATCGATGCAACGAATCCAAATGAATTATAGCCTGAAATACCAAACGCGTTGGCTACATCCTGACGAGGTTGATTCGCTAGTGCATTTCTAACTACCAGCCAGCCGTTCACATAAATATCAACCTTTGTGGATTGATAAGGCGTATTCCTATTCATGACCCAACCACGGATATAACGGCAATTCGCTTCATCAAAGCTTCCACTGAAATTAGATCCAGCCGGGTTAGAGGTACTGGGTTGATTACCTGAATTGGGATTAGAAGATGGTGTTGAACCTGAACCAGTTAAATTACAACTGGTTGTAAAATTGATTGAGATTTGGTTGCCATCCTTAGATGCCGTCCCGTTCACTGTGCGCCCTACTCGCGCATCACCGGGGAACGTGTGGGATGCTACTACTCCAGCAGATACTGTTCCTGCAAATATGCCAGGTAATGTAAGATTAACGGGTGAACTGCCTCCTCCTGTCATTTTGTATTGCAGCACGCCCGAATTGCAGTCATAGCTCACAATTTGAAATGATAAATTACTCCCGGATAATGGATTTGTGCCCGGATTTGGATTGGAAGGCAGATTCGTATTTGGGTTCGAATTAGACAGATTACAGTTTGTCGTAAAGTTGATTGAAATCTGGTTTCCGCTCTGAGTTGCCGTCCCATTCACCGTCCGACCAGTTCGCGCATCACCCGGAAACGTATGGGTAGCAACGCTGCCCGCCGATACGTTTCCCGCAAATATACCGGGGAGCGTCAGGTTAATCGGCGAGCCATCCCCGCCATTCATCTGATATTGCAGTAGGCCTGAGTTACAGTCGTAGCTCACAATCTGGAAGGCCAGACTACCGCCTGAGGGTGAATTGGCAGGCGGATTAGTAGGTGGATTACCCGGATTGTTCAACGAGAGATTACAACTGGTGATAAAAGTGATCGAAATCTGATTACCCGATTGGTTGGCATAACCCGTAGTGGTACGTCCTACGCGGGCATCCCCCGGAAAGGTGTGTGTGGCTACGTTCTCCGCCGAGACCGTACCGGCGAATATGCCGGGTAAAACCAGGTTAATAGGCGAGCCATCGCCCCCAGTTATTTTGTATTGCAATACACCTGAATTACAGTCATAACTCACAATCTGAAAGGCCAGATTACTGGTTACTTCGAACGAACGATTGGCTGGCAACAACGATGTACTAACGCTAATAAAGAAACAATATGCAGATAATGCACTAGCAAATAAGTAAACTGTTTTCATAAAATCACATTTGATTAGATAACCTCAAATAATAAAATAGTATACTTATCAAACAATCACAATTACATCAATTCTTAGTTTTTATATACCAATTAGCTAATCCAGTGTCATGAACTGGAAATTTTTCCTTAACAAACTATTTTTGTATATTCAGAAACAACTAGTATCCATCGCGCAACGAGGCTTCACTTTTTTTCGTACTAAATACATAGCCTCGTTACAGATTCTTCCTCTTTTTTTTATGAATCAACGTTTATGGAAATTTTTTAGAGACGGATGGGCAACTATCGGTTTAGTCATCGCTACGTTCGCCAGCCTGCGGGCACAATCATTACCGCAGTATAATGTGCAGCAGCGGGTGGTCCAAAAAGCCTTACAGCAATCCATTGAGCAACAACAGACCGAAAATTACCGACAAGCGCTTGCCGAAGCCCAGCGACTGAAGCGTCCCATCTTTCAACAATCGCCTTCGGGCCGCGTGGTTGCGCTACGTGGTATCAGCGAGCGGGGCGAACTCCTTTACGATGCCACCAACAGTACCACCAAAGCGGCTCAAAGTACCCGAACCAACGCTTTGTATGCAGGCGGAAGTCTGGGCGTATCGCTCTCGGGCAGTACGTTGACGGATAAATTAGCGATCTGGGATGGCGGCAAGGTGCGTAACACCCACATTGAGTTTCGAACTAATTCGGCGAGTCGCGTTACGCAGGCTGATGGTGCCGCTACGTTATCTGCCCACTCCACCCACGTAGCCGGGATTATGATTGCGGCTGGTGTCAATACGGCCGACAAAGGTATGGCCTTCGGTACCAACCTACGGGCTTATGACTTCAACCAGGATGCCAACGAGATGAGTTCGGCGGGGCCTAATCTCCTGATTTCCAATCATTCCTATGGTTCAAATGCTGGATGGGTATTTAGCGATTCTCGGACCACCGCCAATAAATGGGAATGGTGGGGCGACACAACGGTCAGTAATACAGAAGATTATAAGTTTGGTGTTTACAACTCAACGTCTGTTTCCTGGGACCGTATTGCCGTGGCGTCTCCATATTATTTAATTGTCAAATCGTCTGGCAATAATCGAGGTTCAAACGGGCCGGGGGCTGGTCAGCCTTATTTTCTGGGCGTTAGTGACGCAACCAGCACGGCCCCCCGGAATAGCCAGAACGGCTACGACCTGATACCGACTTATGGCACCGCTAAAAACATCCTGACGGTCGGCGCTATCAACAATCTGAATTTTGGTTATAACTACCCTACCGACGTAATCATTAGTGATTTTAGTAGCTGGGGCCCAACCGACGATGGACGTATCAAGCCTGATATTGTGGGCGTTGGTGTCAACGTATTATCCTCAACGTCAGAGAATGACAGTGCCTATACGTCGCTCAGTGGTACGTCGATGTCGTCGCCCAACGTAGCAGGTTCACTACTACTTTTGCAGGAACTCTTTTCGCAACGTAACAGTGGGCGATTCCTGCGTTCATCGACGCTGAAAGGACTCGCCATTCACACCGCCGACGAAGCGGGTAACACGCCAGGTCCTGATTATCAGAATGGCTGGGGATTGCTGAATATAGAACGGGCCGGACGTTTGCTACTCAATAGCGACCAGAGTTACCTGCTCGACGAAAAAACGCTGGCACAGAGTGAAGTCTATTCATTAACCGTAGTTGCTTCGGGCAGAGGCCCACTAATGTCAACCATCTGCTGGACAGATCCAGTGGGTATGGCATCGAGCGTACTGAACGACCGAACGCCCAAACTCGTCAACGACCTCGATATTCGCATTACCGACGGCAAAACCACTACGTTGCCCTGGATACTAAATCCCGATAATCCATCGGCTGCGGCCACACGGGGCGATAACATCCGCGACAACGTAGAGCAGGTACTAATCGCTGACCCAACGCCCGGAAAAAGTTATACGATAACCGTTACGCACAAAAATACACTCAATGGCAGCAAGCAGGATTACGCACTGCTTGTCAGCGGTATCGGCGGAACAGCGTACTGTGCATCAGCCGCTACGTCGACCAGCGACACAAAAATTAACCGGGTTCAGTTTGGGAGTATCAACCAGATCGGCGCTGACGGTTGTACGTCGTATACTGATTTTTCCCAAGTGAAAACGAGTGTCCAGGCCAGCCAGCAAATTCCGCTGACGGTTTCGCTGGGCACCTGTGGCGCTACGAAAAACGTAGTGGTGAAAGCCTTCGCCGACTGGAATCAGAACGGTACGTTCGACGATGCGGGCGAAACATTGGCCACCTCTGACGTACTACCGAACTCAGGACAATTCGCTGCCAGCGTAACGATACCCGCCAGTGTGCAGCAGGGCCAGTTTATCCGTCTACGTATCGTTGCCACCGAAACGGATAACGCCACTTCCGTATCGGCCTGTGGTACATATGGAAATGGTGAAACGCAGGATTATGTCCTCAACGTAGTGCAGACGAACAATGATGTTGGTGCTACGTCACTGATTAGTCCAGGAGCCAATTTCTGCGGCCAGACTAGTGCGGACGTACCGGTGAGTGTCAGGGTGCGAAACTTTGGCAGCGTAGACCAGGCCAACGTACCAGTCAGTATTCAGGTGACAGACGTCAATAACACCAACGTAGCAAGTCTGACTGGTGTGGTTACAAAACTTTTGGCATTCCGCGAAAGCAGTCTGACGCTTTCGTTACCAGCTGGCACTACGTTATCTGCCGGACAAACGTATCGTTTTGCCGTAACTACCAGCCTGAGCAGCGACCAAAATCCGGCTAATAACAGTCTCATTACCAACGTCACTACGTCACCGGCACCGGCAGCCGGTTTATTTTCAGCGGCTAGTTGCGGAAGTGATACGGCCATTTCGCTACGGAACACGAGCAACGGAACGGCATTCTGGTACGACGCGCCAATTGGGGGAAATCTGATTGCGGCTGGAAATCAAATTTCGGTAAAAACGCTACCTACCGGTCGTCAATTCTACGCTACGCTCAACGATTTTTCTGGTACATTAGGGCCAGTTGACAAAAAAGCGTTCGGTGGTGGTACGTATAGCAACAATTTTGGTCCGGCGCCCATCATCGCTACCACCGTACCCATCGTGCTGGAAAGTGCGCGACTCTACATTGGAAATGCGGGTCAGTTGACATTTACGGTACGTCGATACGACAACACGGCTATTTCGAGCGTAACGCTGGACGTAGTGCCCACCCGAAATCAGAACCTCACCGCCACCACCAATAATCAGCTCGTTGATGACCCTGACGATCAGGGGGCCGTTTATCCGCTCAACCTAAAGATTCCGCAGGCGGGTGAGTATAAAATCACCATTGAATTCGCCAACGGAGCGTCTATTTTCCGAAGTAATGTCGGCGTTAATGGTTTTCCTTATCAGCTTAAAACGCAGAGTGGGCAGCCTGTGGTAACCAGCAAAGGGGCACTTTTTGCAAATGGCAGCACGAACGATACGCTCAAAACCGCCTGGTATTATTTTTATAACCTGCGGGTTCGTTCGCTCGATTGCCCTAGTTTGCAACGCACCGCCGTCAGTCCGGTGAACGCTACGTCCTCCACAGCCAGCATTACACCAAGTGGATCAGCCAGTTTTTGTCAGGGAGCGAGTCTCACGCTTCAGGCCAATACGGGCAATGGATTAACGTATCAGTGGTACCGTAATGGCCAGATTATCAGTGGCGCTACCAGCAATAGTCTTCAGGCTGCTACGTCGGGAAGTTACGCGGTCGACGTAGCGAGCGTTTGCCCGGCGGTACGTTCTTCCGCAGTCACGCTTACGTCACGTACCGCGCAAATGCCCACTGTTACAGTTAATGGTGGCACGCTTACATCGAATGCCGTTTCCTCAATTCAGTGGTTAATTAATGGCGTACCCATTCCAGGTGCTACGTCGACTACGTATATTGCCGGTCAATCGGGCCGCTACTCCGTTAAGGGCAACGTTAACGGCTGTGGCGAACTGGTTTCCGATGAAGTTGCCGTAACAATTTTAGCGGCAGAACCCCTAGATGATAAGGCCGAATTGAACGTGTATCCCAATCCGGCGACTAAGCAAATAATTGTATCGCTTTCCATCACGGCTGCGAGACCAACACCCCCCACGCTACGTCTAACGGATGTTCGTGGCCTGACGGTCCGACAGTCAACGCTACAGCGTGACGGAAAAACTTATCAGGCGGTAGTGGATATTTCTGACCTGCCCGGCGGTACGTTTTTTGTGGTAGTTGACGATGAACGGACGGAGTTTGTCCGGGTGAAACGAATTCAAAAACACTAATCGGACTATCATTCTGCTAACCCTCTACTGGCTTAAACGATGTACGCAAATCAGGGCGAAATGCGGCATTGGGGGCTTAACCTCCTTTGTCACAGTTCTTTTATTGTCCTGTATGAACGGCAGTATTTGTACGGTTCAGGCGCAGAATTTACGACAGAATCAGGCTCCAAACTGGCAAAAAGATCTCACGTTACGGTATAATCAGTTGCGAAAACAAACCCTTCAGCTGGCGCAACGTAACGGTTGGTTCCTCCGCAAAAACTATTCCAGACAACGCATTCTTCAACTTCAGGAAATCGACCCCTACGGGCAACCGATTTATTATACGTCGCACAATACCGAAGCAGCACGCGGTACGCATACGTTAGCTATGCATGGGCAGGGGTCGTTACCCATCGCGTTTTCGGGAAATTCTCCTGTTATGGCGGGTCGGCTGGGGCTTTGGGATGGGGGAAAAGTACTGACTACGCATCAGGAATTTACAGGAAGCAGCGCCCGGATTGCCCATAAGAACAGCGCGTCGATTCTGAACGATCACGCGACGCACCTGGCTGGTACGTTGGTAGCACAGGGAATTAATGCCGACGCACAAGGCATGGCTTTCGGGGCGAATCTATCTGTCTGGGATTATACCGACGATATCATTGAAATCAATTCGGCGGCTCCGGACTTACTGATTTCCAATCACGCGTATGGGCCGGTAGTTGGTTGGGTTTTCAACGAATCACGACCCGGCAACGACCCAAATCTGAAATGGGAATGGTGGGGAAATACGGCTATAAGCAGTACCGAAGATTACCTGTTTGGTTTCTACACGACCCGCACGCAGGACCTCGACCGGATTGCCTACAATAATCCGTTTCACCTGATGGTACGTTCGGCAGATAACAAACGGGGCGAAACTGGCCCGCCCGACGGAACGCCTTATTACCTCAAAAACACGGATACCCAGAGTAAACGAAGCCGGAGTAGAAACGATACGTATGATGTGATTCCCGCCGAAGCTACGGCCAAAAATGTGTTGACCATTGGAGCTGCAAACCTAACTTATGCAGATCCAAATCAGCCCATCCTGGAAGGTACAACCGGATTCAGCGGCTGGGGGCCAACGGATGATGGACGTATCAAACCGGATTTGCTGGGCGTTGGCTCTACCGTATTTTCGACCCTGGCAAGTAGTCAATCGGCTTACGGCGCTCTTTCGGGAACCTCAATGGCTTCTGCCAACGTAGCGGGCTCCTTATTTCTACTTCAGGAATTGTATGCCAAACAGCGGGCACCCGGATTACCTGCAACGGGACAGTTTATGCAGGCCGCTACGTTGAAAGGATTAGCTATCCATACAGCTTACCGCCAAAATCCCGCTTCCGGGCCCGATTATCGGCAGGGATGGGGTTTGCTCAATACCGAAGCGGCTGCCCGATTGTTGCTCAACGAAGAACTGGCGCATACGATTCAGGAAAAAGTCTTATCGACTGGCAATTCGTTCAGTCAAACAGTTGTGGCTCAAGGCTATGAACCATTAATCGTTACGCTCTGCTGGGCCGATCCTGAAGGGTCTGCAACACCCGTTACGGCAAATTCACTAAATAGCCGGATACCTAAACTGGTCAACGACCTCGATTTGCGGCTAAGCGATGGGATGTATGTCGATATGCCTTTCGTGATGGACCCAGAACGCCCGGATATGGCTGCGAGCCGGGGAAACAACGACCGGGATAATGTAGAGCAGGTATACATTGCGAATCCGATTCCGGGGAAAACCTACACGCTTACCGTGTCGCACAAGGGGAAATTAACCTATTCGAGCCAGCCTTTTTCGCTGATTACGAGCGGGTTGAAACGTAGCAAATGCGACCTTACGGCCAATATCTCGCCGAATCGGGATACTGTACTCTGTGATGGGTCTACCCTACCCCTGCAACTAGCAAATCCTTCCACCGACCTGCGTTACCAGTGGTTACGTAATGGCACTACGTTGGCCGATGGCACCAACAGTGATTATAGGGCGGTTCAGGAAGGTTCGTATACGCTACGTATCACCAATGAAAAAGGGTGTTCTGCTACATCGCAGCCCGTTCATATACAGGTTAAAAAACCGCTGGCGGCCGTTACGCCGACGGGAAATCAATGGCTTTGCGTCGGTCAGACGCCCGTTCAGTTGAAAGCTACTTCAGCCAACGGCGCGGCCATTGAATGGTTACGTAATAATGAATTGTTAATTACTGAACGAGCTGATACGCTGAGTGTTACCGAGCCAGGCCGCTACCAGATTCGGGTTACGGATGATGGCTGCCAGGCACTCTCGAATGAAACGGTAATGCAACCTTCTACGCTGGTCCAGCTCGAATTGCTTCCTCAGGAAACTGATTTGATTCTGCCACAGGGCGCGACTATTACGTTGAGAGCGCCTGTCGACACTACGTACCGTTATCAGTGGTATCGCGACAATCAGGCATTAGCTAATGCTCTCTCCAATCGGCTGGTCGTGGCGCAAGCGGGTGTTTATAAGGTGTTAATTAAACAACAATCCTGCGAAAGTTTTTCCAGCGAACGTATCGTGCAAACATCTGTTGTTACGGGCATGATACCAGAACCTACAGGCGCGTTTTCGATTTACCCGAATCCTGCCGACCATACGCTTTCGGTACGTTACGAGAATCCGTTGGCCAAACAGGTGCAATTACGAATTTATGATCTGAAAGGCGCCTTACAGCAACCCGTTGTAACTGTAAAAGCTCGAAACAGCCAGATTGATGAGACAGTATCGGTTCAGGGATTACCTTCCGGCAACTACGTCCTCCAACTAACCGACGATTCCAATACGTTCAGCCGACGTTTTGTTAAAAAATAACCCCGACTGCTACGTAGTGGTCGGGGTTATTTTTATCATGCTGACCGGTCCGCCGGTCAGCATGATAAAAACTCATTTTGTAGGATAATTTGATACGTTATAATCGCTTACTTCCCTTTACCCGAACCGGCTTCCAGTGATAGGGCCAGTTTTACGGCTTCGTACAGATTGACGATACCGCCCGTTTTCGACAGGACGGCAAAATCAACGCTATCGGTCGATTCTGGCCGTTGGACTTTAGTTGTATACGGCGTAGCCGATTGCAGAATAATCCGCTTGATATCGGCGTAGGTTAATTTTGGGAAATACGATTTCAGCACCGCAGCTACGCCAGCAACCACTGGCGACGCCATACTAGTACCGCTGTTGTTTTCATATTTACTACCTGGCACGGTCGAATAAATGTCTTTACCAGGAGCAAACACGTCCACGTTTTTCTTACCGTAGTTCGAGAAGCTGGCTATCAGTTCAGCATTGTTCGGCTCGGCGCTGGCGCCAACCGTAATGACGTTGGCAATTTCGGAACCATCCATAAACCGGGCCGCCGGATAACTGGCCGACGTATCGATATCTTTGCCATCGTTACCCGCTGCGTGAACCAGCAATACGCCTTTGGAAAGCGCGTAACGCTCGGCATCTTCAACCGCCTTACGCTGGGGTGAGTAATCTTTACCGAAACTCATATTGATGATCTGCGCTCCGTTGTCAACCGCGTAACGAATGGCGTTTGCTACGTCTTTATCACGCTCATCACCGTCGGGAACGGCCCGCACACCCATAATCTGTACGGCGTCCGAAATACCCATAATTCCCAGATTATTAGATCGGTCGCCACCAATTATGCCTGCTACGTGGGTGCCGTGATCAGGGCGGGGACCGGCAATATCAGGATTACCATAATCGCGCTGGTTGACATTATTTGGATCATCGCCAACGATGGAACGAGCGTCAAACTCAGGATTGTAGTTAAACTCAGCCCGCGACTTGAGTTGCCCGTTTGCCTTTTCCAGTTCGTTCATTACTACGTCCGTCGAACCCGCTTTCTGCTCACGTAGCAGACGTAGCACGCCCATCACTGGCCGTTTCAGAGCAGCATCTCTGAGGGTATCGGCTGCTTTACTCAACGTAGCCGTATCGAGCATCGTTACGTTCAGCGCTTTTTTAAGCATCGTTACTGCCGTGGTGAACTGTTCAGAGAATTGGCTAATACCCTGATATTGTGCTTTATATTGCGCCCGATTTTTCGAAACCTCGTCTTTTACCTTAACGTAGAGGTCGTACTCTTTTTGCTCGGCGGGCTTTAGTGTTTTGCGGTCTTTCCCTTCGTATTTCGGCTTCAACTGAACGTAAAGCCGGGTCACTTCAGCGGATTCTACGTCGACGTTACGTCCGTCTTTACCGCCAATAAAATTCCAGCCGTGGATATCATCGACGTAGCCGTTTTTGTCGTCGTCTATTTTATTACCCGGAATTTCTTTTGGGTTTATCCAGAGAATCCGTTTCAGGTCTTCGTGGGTGGTGTCGATACCGCCGTCAATTACTGCCACCACTACGGGAGTAGGTTTGCGGTCTTTAAGGAGTTCGCGGTAGGTTCGTTCAACGCTAATGCCTGCCGAATTATCAGTTTTATCGCGCAGATACCACTGCGCTTCCTGCGCCGAAGCTGCTACCGACAGCAACCCAACCGACGCACAGATAAGAAGTTTCTTCATGAATAAGTAACGAAAAATAAACCGTACAAGTTACAAAGAAGCCCTAGCTCATCGACTTAAAACTTGTTAAACGGCAACATGATCTTCTCTACGGTTTACTGTGATTGCTGTTCCGGTAATGTTCCAGCAGTAAATCCTCGCCGAAATCGTTTGTTAAATCCCGGACAACCGTATGGATATGATTAGCATTGGTTTGCGTGTTATCATATTCAATCAGAATCGTGGGGCCGTGGATGCGATAATACCAGCCTTTTCCCTCGCCTAACTCAGGCGTGAGATCACCCGCCCAGGCAAACCGGAGATTATCCAGGCCATCTTTTTCGAGCTTGTCCATCTGCTGCTTGGCCAGCGTAATGCGATAATTGGTCAGATAAACCTGCAATAAATCCATGAATAGTTTTTTCTGATCGGGCTTCATATCCGCCAGGCGTACACCCTCCATTTTTTCAATTGATGCTTTCCTTTTGTTGGTGGTGACGATATCAGGATAGGCTACTGCCGCTACAATAGCCTGTTTTCGCTGATCGGCGTCGAGCGTTTTGAGCAGCGCAAAGGCCCGTTCGGTTTCCTGCTTCAATATCTGCCGACCTTTCTGTGGAAGGGTTTTCACTCGTTCGTCAGACATACGTTTGTCGGCCATTTTGGGGTCATATTCCAGAATGGCCGGGTTGATACCAAAAAACGTAGGCGTCTGAGCGATGACTTTTCCTTCCTTCGACAAAAAATGGAGCGATAAATGGTGGCCTTCGATCCGCCAGCTCCAGGGGTCTTTAGCAGCCGGTTCGCCAAAAATGGTAAATGCAAAGTTATCGGGATCGCGATACGTATCGTTGGGTGGCCGATTATCGATGACACGCAGCACATTTTCCGTATCCATAATATCCATAACACGCTGGTATCCCTGGACACTGAGGCCCGTTTTGAGCAGTGTCAATGCGGCTTTCCGCTGTTCGGCTGACATTTGTTTTAAAGGTAGTCCCTTTCGCTCGCGGGGGACAAAATGCCAGTTGTACCGCTCTTCATCATTCAGTGGAAAAGTAGCCTGCTTGCGTTGTTCCGGCGAAAGTGTAGCAAGAAAGGTAGTTGCCGCTTCGAGCATTTCGTCTTTCAGACTCTGCTGAAGGGGTAACGTTTTGGGCGATGGAGCGATCTGGGCCAGGGCAGTGGTGGTCAGCAGCCAGCCGAAAAGGAGGTATTTCATAGAAAATCGGTTTTGCGCACCTGAAAAAGTAGAGCACTATATATATCTACCTGTAGACCAATAGGGTATAGCCAGAATCTTATGATACTTATAGCAGAATATATAGACCTTTCCCTAACAACAGAACCGATTTAGTAGTTAAGCCTGTAACCGTTATGTTTAATTATGATTATGTCTAATCGGCCCAATGGTACTGGACCTCTCGATTTTCTGGCGTTGCGCTACCTTCGTCAGGCGCTTGAGGTGGAACACCCGGTCGATGAACCGTACGTACTGAATCCTATTGAAAGTCGGGTTATTCGACGTACTAAAGTCATTACGTTAACCATAGCTGCCCTGCTAGGGATCATGGGCGTGCTGCTGCTGTATGGACCGCAATACCTATGGCCTAATTTATTCATTGATACTCCAGTTACGTTTCTCGGCACTACGTATGATATTCCGCTGGTCGCTACGTTATACGGCCTGCTGCTGGTTTATCTGGAAGTAAATCTGTTGATTGCCCTCAATTTGCGGAGTGTCAGTATTATTATGAAGGTGTGCCAGTTTCCGCGTGCACACGACGCTCAGTACGACCGTCACTTACAGGCGCTGGCCGATGCAGCTCTCGAAAAAACACATAAAGGTATTCTCCGCTTCGGCATCGACCCTTACCTAAATCTGCCGCGCTGGGGCCTTACGATATTTTTTCTGCTCAATATGGCAAAGGCTGCCCTGAGTAATCTGTTGTTGAAGTTCCTGGTAAAACGATTTCTGGGCCGTTTCGCACTACGTCAGGTAGTTGACCTGGCGGGCATGCCTATCTATGCCTTCTGGAATGCGTGGGCATCGTGGCAGGTATTGCACGAAGCGCAGGTGCGTATCATGGCACCAACTACAATCCGCGAGTTCGTTCATGAACTGTACGATGAGTGGGGAAAAAACATAGCGTTCCGACCGTTGATTCTGGAAGCCCTTCAATACGTTGCCATTCTGAAGCGTCAATATAATTACGCCCATTTCCTGCTCACCGAAACCCTGGTCGATCAATTCGATTTACGGACGAATACGCCGTTAACAGGTAATTTTCCAGAACAGGTTAAACAGGCCCCAGAGAACGTCCGCCGTAGCCTGGAACGCTTAATTGTTTTTGGCGTACTGATCGATGGCAAACTCTCCTGGCTCGAAAAACGACGACTCAATGAGTTGCGGAAAAAGAAACTCCTGACGTATTCAGCCGCCGACATTCAACGTATCGGGAAAGAGTATAATGAGGGGAAAGGGTTGTGGGTGTGATCTTGCAGAGGGGTTAGGGCATAGGGTGATAGTTGACGCCAACTTTTACCCTATGCCCTAACCCCTCTGCTAATTTCTACATCTTCTTCCCTTCGGCGAAAATATCTTCCTGATCGAGCATTTGAGGATTAACAAACACGTCGGCTTCGTTGATCGTACGGCGGATTGGCTCCGTATTTGGGCTTTGCCGGTGGTGCTTGAACGCGCTGTCAGACGAATAGTGACAAACGTAAGACTTGCGTGTTAATGCTTTGTTACGTATTTCGTCGCCCCCGTGAGCCAGAGCCGCATGCCAGAGCAATACGTCGCCTTTTTTGATAAGCAGTGTTTCCTTCTTTAGCCCCGCATTCTGACAGGTTTGGTCCAGGTATTTTGCGAAATCGTTCGGATTCAGCGTCGATTTATTGTTAAAGAAAATACCATTCCCAAAGTCGAATTTGCCGATGGTATGTGAACCTGGGTAGTAAAAAAGCGGTCCTGAATCAATATGAACGTCCTCAAGAGCGATCCAGGCAGCGGCCAGGTGACTCGGAATTTCGGATACTACGTAGGCAAAATCCTGGTGCGTTGCCTGCTGACTGCCGTATTTGAACAACAGACTCTGCATGGCAATCACTTTATCGTTGAATACGGCCTGAAGGAACGTTACAATATTTTTATGTAACATGATTTTCTTCCCGATCACCGAGTTTTCATGGAAATCCATGAATTTGATGTAAGGACCATTCAGCACCTTCTTCGGTACGTCTTTAATGGGCTGAACCGGCTTTGATTGGTATTCGGGCAAGTCGATTCGGATGAGCGTTTCATATTTTTCGTGATGGTCAATGAGTTCTTCTACTTCGTTCCAGAGTTGGTCGAGCCACTCTTTTTGAATCGACTGTTCCAGAATAACATAGCCGTTTTTCTTCCAGAACTTCATCTTTTCGGCCAAATCGTAGGAAAGTCCTTTGGCGGCTGGGTGCTGTTTTACAAAGGCGTCAATGTCAGCACCTTCTTTATCAATCCAGGGTAACGTAGCGTAATCGAATTCCTTGACGGTTTTTTCGGGCATCAGGGTCCGTTTGGCAACAGACTTTAGCTTATCAAATAAACTGCTCATGATTGGATGCTGGTTAATTCCCAAAAATAGCAGAAAATTAATTGACTCGTTATACCCAAAATTTGAAGCTTACTGAACGTACTAAACGGTTTCTTATACGTTTGCTACCGTTTTGTTACTAGTTACTTTCACTTCGTTAATACGTTTATCATCGGCCGATAAAACGTGGAAGGTGAACCCCCCATATGTCGTCTCTTCGTTGGTTTTGGGCAATCGATTGAATAACTCCAGCAGTAAGCCCCCAAGTGACTCGCTATCGCCCTGCGCCCCCTCAAACGTAGTGATGTCGACATTCAGCACTCGGCATACGTCAGTTAGCAGCATTTTCCCTTCAAATACTACAGTGCGGTCATCTTCGCGATGGTATCCGACGGACGTTTCATCGTCAAATTCGTCGTTTATATCGCCGAAAATTTCTTCGATAATATCTTCCAGCGTAACGAGCCCCCGCGTGCCACCGTATTCGTCAACGACAATAGCGATGTGCACCCGACGCTTCTGGAAATCCTGAAGTAAATCGTCTACTTTTTTATTTTCCGGAATAAAGTAAGCGGGACGTAGCAGTTCCTGCCAGCGGAACGTATCGTCCTGGTGAATATGTGGCAGTAAATCTTTTATGTATAAAATTCCGTCGACCTGGTCGAGTGATTCATGATAAACCGGCACCCGCGAGTAGCCCGATGCATTGATCTGAGCCATTAATTCGGCGAACGGCAGCTCGTTGTTAACTGCCGAAATATCGAGTCGGGTACGCATCACCTGACGTACCGTCAGATTACTAAAATTAACGATACCTTTCAGAATTTCCTTTTCCTCCAACGTAGCGTCGTTACCCGTTAGTTCAACGGCCTGACTTAACTCCTCAACCGATAATTTATAGCCGCGTCGATCAATACGTCGGTCAATCTGATTGCTTAATGAAACAAGCAACATCGCCAGTGGTCGAAAAACAAACAAACCCGCCTGCGCCAGTGTGGCCGTTCGGCGGGCTACCATTAAGTTATTCTGACTGGCATATACTTTTGGAATGATTTCGCCAAAAAGTACAATGGCAATGGCCGTAGTAAGCGTTACGCCAGCGAGCACCCAGCCCGAGCCCTGCGCCTGCGAGAATGCCCACGTCAGGTACGTAACAATTACGACTATAGCGATATTGAGGAGATTGTTGAAAATAACCAGCGAAGCCAGCAGACGTTTTGGCCGCTCCAGCAGATTGGCGATACGTCGGTCGTCGGTTTTGTGACTTTCGCGGCAAAAAGCCCGGTCGTCGGGCGAGAGCGAGAAGAAGGCGGCTTCAGATGCAGACACTAAACCAGCTAGTGTCAGGAGCAATAGAATCAGCGCCAGATAAGGTCCGTATAAATTAAAATAGGTGCCCCAGCTTTCTGTGGCTGGGAGCACCTGTCGAGGAAGAGGGTCACTAAGGTCCATGTATATCGAATCTCGTTCAACAACAGAGCGCTACAGGCTAGAACGGAAGGTCGTCATCACCAGCGTTGCTCTCAAAAGGAACCGGCTCCGGAGCCTTACGGGCGGCCGGTTGCTGGCGTGGCGTCGCAGGCGGTGGCGTAGGTGCAGATTGCACGGGAGCTGCCTGTTGACGGGGTGCTTCGTAAGGAACATCATCCTGGCGATCAGCGTTCGGACTACCTAATAATTGCATCGTACTAGCCCGCACACGTAGCGAAGTACGCTCTTTACCTTCTTTATCCGTCCAGACCTCAGTACGTAAACGACCTTCTACGTAAACAGAATTGCCTTTCTTTAAATATTTTTCAGCCACTTTTGCTTGTTCGTTCCACAACTCAACCCGGAACCATTCAGTCTGCTCAACTTTTTCGTTATTCCGGTTGGTAAATTTTTCCGTAGTGGCCACGTTGAACGTAGCAACAACGGCTCCACCATCCAGATACCGTACTTCAGGATCGGCACCTAAGTTACCGATTATAATCATCTTATTCAGACTTGCCATACTATTTGATTTGTTGGTTACGTAGGAAATGCGTAGTGTTTAAGAGGATTAAAGATACTGAAATTCGCCGTCTTATCCAAGCAGATCCCCAAAATAGTTTGTAATTATTACTGGCTTGGGAAGTTGACTTATTTCCTTATAAGTATACCAGTTTAAGCCTACAGGTAAACTATTCAAATCCCCTTCTGTTACGTCCATCAGATAGAACGTAGCGCGTATCCGCTGGTGCGAAAGCAGTTGGGTCAATGTAACGGGCGGTTCCACTAAAATGCTACGTTCTACCAGCTTTTCAACCGACTCGGGAAGCGGAATAGTACGTAGCAACGCCTTCGGCTCATCGGTTTCAACCAGACAAAAATCATGCAGATTCTGCCAGATATCTTTATCGGTACGTTCGCGCATAGCCATTTTCCCGTCGATCCGGAAAATAAAATAATTAAAAAACCGCTCTCGCACGGGTGCTTTTTTAGCTTTGACGGGCAACAGATGCTGACGCCCCGTCAGATAAGCCGCACATTGCTGTTGTAGCGGACAAAGCAGACAATCAGGAGAAACAGGCGTGCATTGAATAGCCCCAAACTCCATAATTGCCTGATTATACGTAGCAGGGTCGTGCGCCGATTGAATCAGCCGTGTAGCTAAAGCCGAAAACGTTTTTTTTGCACCGGTTGTCGTTATATCTTCTTCGATCCCAAAAACGCGCGCCAGTACCCGATATACATTTCCATCGACAACAGGCACACGCTCTCCAAAAGCAAATGAAGCAATAGCGGCTGCAGTATAAGCACCTACTCCTTTCATTTTCAGGAGTTCACTATACGTATCGGGGAACTTCCCATCCAGGTCTTTGGTTACATAGCGAGCTGTCTGATGCAAATTTCGAGCACGGGAATAATAACCTAACCCCTGCCAAAGCCGGAGCAATTCGCGTTCATCAGCGGCCGCCATATTGGCAACGGTCGGATAAGCTTCGACAAACCGTTCATAATAGGGTTTCCCCTGCGCGACACGGGTTTGCTGAAGGATAATTTCGGATAGCCAGATAAGATACGGATCACGGGTATGACGCCACGGTAAGTCTCGTTTATGGTATTCATACCAAGCCTCGAGGGTAGGCGCAAATGATACTTCGATCGTGTTAAAGTCTGATTGCCAATTCAAAATAAAAGAAGAAATTCTACCGTTCCCCTGAAAACGGGCGCATGAATGTTTTTAAATTTATAGGAAACCCCTACCTTTGTGCTCCCGTTTAGGACCCCAATTTTCAACATTGTAATAAACGTTAAAGTTTAAGAAGTCGTGACGAAAGCAGACGTAATTGCAGAAATTTCCGAAAAGACCGGAATTGACAAAGCAGAAGTAACAAACACGCTGGAAACTTTCTTTTCCGTAGTTAAAGACTCATTAGCCGAAGGCGAAAACATTTATGTTCGTGGTTTTGGCAGTTTTATTAACAAGAAAAGAGCCCAGAAAGTAGCTCGGAATATCTCGCAAAATACCGCTATGGTCATTGCGGAGCATTTTATTCCAAGCTTCAAGCCTGCTAAAGTCTTTGTTGAGCAGGTTAAATCCAGCGAAAAGACTAAAGTAACGGCGTAAGACGTCCTATTGTCGGAGACTCGGACGTTTAGCAAGGTGATGCTCGTATCATGAATAAATCAGTGCTGTTTGTTATCATATTGGCTGCTGCCCTTACAGTAGGGTTGTACTCTCTGCCGAAAGTGGTGGTACGAAATGAAAACAAACAACTCAGCGAGCACACTACGTCAAACGCTTCGTCTCAGCATAGAACAGGTGCAGGAAAAGAAGCCGCTCCAGCAGAATCATCTGCCGGAGCGGCTATGCACGAAAAACCGCTATCAGCAGCGCAGCAGGATCGATTGTCAGCGTTGCGGGCACAGTTTTTTTCGGCTTCTGTAGCAGAAAAAGCAGCGAGCAGCGAAAAAATAATTGCGTTTTTCAGGGAGGTCACCCGCTATGATAGTGCAGCGTACTACGCAGAACTACTAGCAACGGATCAACCAACTGAGCAACACTTGCTTCGAGCAGGTGATCATTATTTTGAAGCCTTTACGTTCGCAATGGATGATAAAAAAACGGCTTCTTTAGGTCAGAAAACTCGCGATTTCTACCAGCAAGCGCTTGCTAAAAACCCGAATTTGCTGTCGGCAAAAGCCAATATGGCCATGACTTATGTCAATACCGACACACCTATGCAGGGTATTATGCTGCTGCGTGAAGTGATTAAACAAGACCCAACTAATGAACTGGCTTTGTTTAATCTTGGTTTATTGTCGATGCGGTCGAACCAATACGAACGCGCAATTGAGCGGTTCCGGCAAATTCTGGTTAGTAATCCAGCCAGCCGAAAAGCGCAGTTTTATCTGGGTATCAGTTTAGCAGAAGCTGGTCAGAAAGCAGAAGCTCGTCAGGTACTGGAACAGGTAAAAAAACAGGAAAAAGACCCGCAGATTCTTGCCGCTATCCGCGAGTATGAAGAGCGGTTAAAAAATTGAGTTATACAGTTTTATAGTTGTAGAGTTACCTAATTTGTTCGTTCGGATTGACTTTATAACCTTACAACTTTACAACTCTTCAATTTTATAATATTTTTAGGGCTTTGTCGATTGGCTGGCCGACATGTATTTCAACCATTAAAACATTTTTTGACTATGCCTTGCGGAAAGAAACGGAAACGGCACAAGATTGCAACTCATAAGCGGAAGAAACGGCTCAGAAAAAACCGGCATAAGAAAAAGTAGTTTAATGTTCCAGGTTTCAAGTTTAATATTTAACCTGAAATCTGGAACCTGAAACTATTTTTAGGGAAGCCCGTGCCGGTCTGTAAAGCCCGTACGTGGCTTTTTTTTTAACATAGCCATTCTAACCGTAAATTCATCTTGTGAGTAATGAATTAGTTATCAGTTCGACTCAGAAAGGTGATCGGATTGCGCTCTTGCAGAATAAGAGACTGCTGGAGTATCACGAGGAGGAATTAGACAGCAGTTTTACTGTTGGCGATCTTTACTTAGGAACAGTTAAGAAATTATCATCGGGCCTTAACGCTGCTTTTGTGGATGTAGGTCATGAGAAAGATGGATTTCTACACTACCAGGACTTAGGGCCAAACATAAATTCGCTCAATAAACTGGTTAAGGACGTGGTCGCAAAACGCGTCACAACGGGTCGTTTGAACGGCATGAAGCTGGAGCCAGTTATCGAGAAAATCGGTAAAATTGATAAGGTGCTGACTAAAAATGCGCCTATTCTGGTTCAGGTGGTTAAAGAGCCTATCTCGACTAAAGGTCCACGCCTTTCCTGTGATATTTCCATTGCGGGCCGCTATCTGGTCCTTGTGCCATTTTCAGATGGCGTCAACCTTTCTAAAAAAATCACTGACCGGGCCGAACGATCGCGGCTTATGCGGCTCATGTCGTCATTGAAGCCCCAGAATTTCGGTGTTATTGTACGTACAGTTGCTCAAGATAAAGATGTCGAAGAGCTTGACCGTGACCTGCAACATTCGCTTGCTAAATGGGACCAGGCTATTAAAACTCTGGCAGACGCTAAGCCACGTGATCGCGTTTTTGGCGAGATGAACCGAGCTTCATCCATCCTTCGGGATATGCTCAATGAGTCATTTGAAAGTATTACGGTCGATACCAGAGAATCGTTTGATGAAATACGTAATTATATTCATACGATTGCCCCTGACAAGGAAAAAATCGTAAAACTTTATACAGGCAAAACAAAGGTATTTGAAGCACTTGGTCTTGAAAAACAGCTTAAATCACTGTTTGGTCGCTCAGTAAGCCTGCCAGGGGGTGGTTATTTAATTATTGAGCACACCGAAGCCCTGCACGTTATTGACGTAAATAGCGGTAACAAGTCTAATTCGGAGGAAGATCAAGAGGCTACTGCCATTAGCGTAAACCGGGAAGCAGCTAAAGAGATTGCCCGGCAACTTCGGCTCCGCGATATGGGCGGAATTATCGTCGTTGATTTCATCGACATGAAGAAAGCAGAAAATAAAAAGCTCTTGCAGGACATCATGCGCGATGAAATGAAGCCTGAACGGTCAAAATTCACAATACTGCCGCTTACGAAATTTGGGCTGATGCAGATCACCCGGCAGCGTGTACGGCCTGAAATGAACGTAGTAACCCGCGAAGTTTGCCCTACTTGTGGTGGAACAGGTACTATTCAGGCGAGCGTATTAGTGACTGATGTAATCGAAAATAACTTAGATTATATTCTCACTAAGCAAAACGAGCGCGGTATTTCAATTTCGATGCACCCATTTCTTTATGCGTATTACTCTAAGGGTTTTTACTCAAAACAGATGCAATGGTTTGTGAAATATATGACCTGGGTTAAATTAGTGAAGGATAGTTCGCTAGGAATAGTTAACTTTAAGTTTTTTAACAAGTCAGGAGAGGAAATCGAGGTTAGTAATAATACTTAGACATAGTAAAATTTTACTATACTTTAATATAAAGTGCAGAAGCCGAATCTGTATTATACCAATTCGGCTTCTGCACTTTATAAAGATATATTACAACTTAATGGATAATCTCCATTTCCATCAATTCTGTGAACATTTCTCGACCAACTACTTCTTCAACTGAATCGACCGTCTTTAAATTTAGTAAGAGATCGCGCAAATCTTCGGTAATTTCATAAGTCTGATATAACCTACGGTCGAATAAAATAGGGGCCTGTTCCAAATCACAAAGTGTATAACGACTTTCGTTAAATACCAATTGCTTTAAATTAGGCTTGAAATAGGTATGCTTGGGTGCTTCTGGCTCCAGAAACGAATGAATGTAAGTCCATCCTTCCCATTGCTCTGGATACCTATTCAAGAAAGGCCAGAAGGCGTCATAAAGTTGTTGCAGAGCCTCCCGGCAAAACATTTCCCGATCACTATGAGCAATAGGACGAATAGCCTTAAGGCTGTGCAATACATTCGTCAGATCCGGTTGTCGGTAACTAACAACGGGTACAATAGGAACGCCCGAAGCGTGCGATAAATACCCGACACCTTTGCGAGTCAATATCTTTCTACTCCCAAAACGCACAGATAGAAATTGGTCTGCTTCGCCTTCTTCTGGGGCAGTTTCGGGGCTTCCATCTACATATACAATCAGGGATCGGCCAGCTTTGAGTTCACGCAGAACAGTTAAACCAGCCGTAGGACTCCCGGTTTCTACAATCCGAAATACGTTTGTTAAGCCATGTTTCTTACGTAGTGCATCGATATGTTCGGTCATATCGCCACCTTGGCTGCGGCTCATATTACTACCTACCAGAAGCACGCAGTCAACTCCATTTCTGAAGAGTAAACTAGTTAAAAGGCGGTATGAGCCAAGGTGGTACGTACAATAAATTTTGTTACTGTTATTCTTAAATGCGCTACTATCTCCACGTAACTTAACCAAATCACCAGCCGTTAAACATTGCTGATCAAAAGTTGTAAAAACCTGATTAAGGAGTAACTTTCTGAACAGCGCTTCGTGTTTATGTCTCGGTATGGACGGGATAAGATTTTCTACATTTGCTGAGAACGTAGTGAATTTCATCAAATACCCCCGTTCCTTCTGCAGGTCTATTTGCTCGAAATGTTCGCGACAGCGAGCCAGTTCCTGGTTATAGAGATGGCGTGTCGTTACCATGGAGATGCGGATTTTAAAGCGAGAACACAGGTTTTGACTGACCGGTAAAGGTATATCCCATATCGGCACAACATCCACTTGCGGCTAATACAAAACGTAATACGTTGTTAGATTCAACTTTGGTAACAGTTTTGGAAACACTTTTGAGAACTTGAACTGGCTTAATGCTAAATTGTTTTTTCATGGGGATTTGTAGTTTTTTAGATCATTTCCGAAGCTGAATATTCAGCACGGTTATTGCTCTTTTTTTATACTACAAAGCTACCAGCCCTATAAACGGGCATCAATCATTAAAAAGTCACAATTGTAGGTTAGCATTAGTTAAATATTACTACTATATTGGGGGTAGTTTTGAATAAGGTGACAGCATGAGGGAAATTCGACTCACTCGAGACTTCTTACGCAAACCCGTAAATAGCTTGATCATGATGCTATGCATTGTGATCATATTTGAGGCTGTTTCATGGTCTGCAGCTTATGCTAGCAAAATACTTAAAGTTGAAAATGCAGGCGGAATTTTGTTTTACGTAGGTAGGTTTCTACGGTCTATGGTTATTCCTGAATCAATATCAGTGTATATTACCGTTACTTTAATTGATTATTATCACAAGTTTAGAGGTATTAACTCTGTTAAGAATGACTGGCCCTCTATTGGACATTATGAATTAAAATTCCTGCCAGTTATTTCGCTGTCTTTTTTAGTGTTTAATCCAATAACACAGACTGTTCGTTTCTTTTTAGAACAATTTCCAGCTTACACACTTAATAATTATATACAAGATTACATTCTCCATACTTATTCGTGGAGAACATATTTTCAATACATATTTCCAATTATTTTAATTGGATATATTGCTCTTAATATTTCACTTCTCAAAGATTTCCTGCAACAACGAAAACAGGCTCAGGAAAAAGCAGAGGCAGAAGCCGCAGAAGCGTCGCAAAAAGCACTTGCTTTATCGACAATTTTCACGCCGAAGCCAGTCGAATCTACAACAACCTACCTAGCTCATTTAAAAGGTAAAAATACCTTCGGTGAATTAGATTTTCCGGTAAACGACGCTTATTTTTTCACAATTGAAGACAGATTTTATTATGCCGAATTGCCAAAGGGCCGATATATGGTCGTTAAAACGCTTAATGATTTGGAAACAGAGTTAGATCCAAATCAATTTTTCCGCATAAAACGTGATTATATCGTAAACAGGGATGCAGTATTGAATTATGCTTATTGGGAGAATGGAAAATATATTGTCCGACTCAATACTCCCGGGCGATACGAGATTGTAGTTCCTCGCGCTCGGATGCAGGAATTCCGGGAATGGTTACAGAAAACTTCCCCTCCTGATAGGGCATCCGATGCCCTATATGCCTCACCCCACTTAAACTGACAATTTTTAGAGATAATTTTTTACAGCAATACCGTATCGGGGTAGTTGCCGGCAGCTGCTTAATTCTAGTTTTCGGGCAATGTGTGTTTTGTGATTAACAGCCGTTCGATAACTGATACCCAGGACTTCTGCAATTTCAGTAGCTGTATGACCATAGGCAATCATACGCAGTACTTCTCTTTCCCGTTCAGTGAGTCGATTTAACTCTTTCCGGGTTTGTTCAGCCATAACTTCTACTCCATAATTTCGGAGTAAATTCATAAAGCCATTACTGTAATAACACCCACCATCACTGACGGTCTGAAAACAGCGATATAATTCATCTAATCCATCCGATGCATATAGGAATCCATAGAAACCCATTTGCATTGCATTTGCAACAATCCGCAGGTCGGGTTTACTAGTATAAAGTATGAATTTTGTCTGCGGATTTGCCTGCCTCATTTCCTGAACAATTTCAAAGCCGCGCTGGCCTGAAATTTCAGATTCCAGAATTACACACTGAGGGCGTTTTACTCTAATCTGCTGGAGCGTATCTTCCATTTCGACTGCTCGCCCAACTACGTTATACCCCTGTTCTTTGAGAAGCTGGCTTAGCACCTCACAAGTAAAGAGTTCTGATTGTGCAACGAGAATCGAAAAATCACGCCTACGAATGGCGAATTTTTTATTAGCCTCCTGGCTAATAGTTGAATTATTCATGACTGTCTTACACTTATGGGAGATTGAAGATAACACACATATTTTATGTTTGTTAACAACAGTTCAAGAAAATCATTAATTCCCGGTGTGATTTCATACAGATCGGCTGGGTGTTTTTGGTGATTTCATCCGGTGAAATGGTGATTTCACGCAAAAGGACTTGATTTAAGGTATTTTGAGAGAATATATTTGATTCATCAAAGCGAAAAAAAAGAATTAAAAATTTTTATCAGCGAAGGCAATGAATCAGGATAATAAGTCATCTAACTACGAAGCTACACCATCCGAAATGGAAAAAATGATTCTGGAATGGGCAACAGCTACTGATGCATTCCACGCTCGTTATGCTAAACTAACTCGGGTAATTGGTAGTCTACAAGGCGCCACACGTCGGCAGTCTAGTGCAAACCGTGCCCATTTGCGTAAATTAATGGATTTGCGTCAGCATATGGGCGATGTTTTAATGACATTGTTCCTCGATATGGGTAACCAGCAATCTGGTCGCTCAGCACTTCCATCAAAACCTGGCCAACTTCGCTCACATGCAATATTACTGCGCGAGATGAGCCGTGAAATCGATGCCGAATTGATTACGATCTCTACGGTAGCGCAAGCATAGTGTTCAACCGTCCCTATTGATAAAGGTAAGCCCTTGTCTGACTCTCAGACTGGGGCTTTTTTATAGCTTATACTTAAAGTATTACTTTAAGCAGAGATTACTGTACCCAGCAAATTGGATATATGCATATCAATCCGTTTGAAATGCATAAACTCGGTTAAAAGCTGATCTGCTTCCTCAGGAGTCTGATTACCCGACTCACGCAGCAACTGCTGTAACGAGGCCATACGCTGTTCAGCAAGCATTTTTTTTATACGTAATATATTTCGATACGCTGAATCGGCTAAAATAGAAATTTCCTCCTCAGAAGGGACAAAGATCTCATGTTTTTCCCACCCGCTACTGATTTCGTATCGTGGGGTCGTCAGGTTGATAGCCTGTTGCTGAATTAACGTATCATCAATACTCTGTCGATCCAGAAAGTCATTTGTTGTTAAAATATCCCCTCGGTTATAGGCTTCCCGAAACAGAGTCAGTATTAAATTGAATGGCGTTGTCTGAAAGTCTATTTCGTGTAATTCGCTAAGAATGTATTGACAAACTGTGATACCTGGTTCTAGCTCTCTTGCTCCATAATTCATTAGTAAACGGATACATTCTTCCTCCTGATAAGACAGTGGCGTTCTGACAAGCTGCCGCGTTTCTTGTGGAATATTTGGGGCGCTGAGAGCCGCATTTTCGATTTCAGTTTCCGGTGTATCTTCTATACTAAACCCGTCTAGTAATGCATTTATATCATCAAGAGACGGTTGGCTAGGGGAATTTGAAGTATTACTTGAAGATTGTTGTCTGTTACCTGCGTTACGTTGCTGACGTTCTAAATCCTTATGCTGCTGTTCCTGTTGCTTACGTAGTAATCGGTTTATTTCAGAAATGACAGATTGCTCACTAACATGAAAAACCTGAGCAACACGTTGTGATAAAGTTTGTCGTTTGAGCAGATCAGGAATTTTGGTGATACTGGCGCAAACATCTGAAATACCCTCCGCTCTTTTGAGAGGATTATCACCAGCTTCAGCCAGCCAATGATTGGCCTTAAAATCGATAAAATCCTGCGAGTGCTGCTTGATGTAGGTTTTAAACGCTTCCGCCCCAACTTTATGAACGTAACTGTCCGGATCTTCACCATCGGGCAATAGTAACAATCGTAGATTTAGTCCTTCTTCTAGTACCATATCCAGACCACGTAGTGCTGCTTTGATACCAGCCGCATCGCCATCGTAGAGAATCGTTACGTTGGGCGTGAAGCGGGAAATCAATCGAATCTGCTCCGTTGTCAACGACGTACCCGATGAGGCCACTACGTTCTTAATACCCGCTTGGTGCAACGATATCACGTCGGTATAACCTTCGGTCAGGTAGCAAACATCTTCCTGACGAATGGTTTGCTTCGCCTGGAAAATACCATACAGCACCTGGCTTTTATGGTAAGCAGCCGTTTCGGGTGAATTGAGATATTTTGGCTGATTCTTATCGACCTTTAAGATTCGTGCCCCAAACGCAATAACCCGGCCCGATACGTTGTGGATGGGAAACATGACCCGCCCTCTAAATCGGTCGAAAGTTTTGCGGTTGCCTCCCCCCTCTCTTTCTTTTGTTAGAATCAAGCCCGCTTTTTCAAGTAGATCAAGGCTATAACCCCGGCGTTGACCTTCCTGAAGTAAAGCGTCCCAGGCATCTAGTGAATAGCCTAATTCAAAGGCTTCGATAGTCGGATTTGTGAATCCTCGCTCCCGGAAATAACTCAGGCCAATGCTTTTTCCTTCGTCCGTATCTGTAAGTAGTTCCTGAAAAAACGTTTTGGCGAAATTGAGTACAATAAGTAGACTTTCGCGCTCATTTTGACGTAGAAACTCTTCCGGCGTTTGTTCCTGCTCCTCAATCTCGACACCGTACTTTTTAGCCAGATAACGTAGCGCTTCGCCATAGCCAATATTCTCAATGTCCATCACAAAACGCACGGCATCGCCCGCTTTTCCGCAACCAAAACATTTGTAAATCTGCCGACTGGGATTAACGTTGAACGAAGGCGATTTCTCGTTGTGAAACGGGCAGCAGGCAATATAGTTCGTTCCTCGTTTTTTTAACGAGACGAAATCATTGATTACCTCAAGTATATCAGAAGCCTGACGGATTCGTTCTACAGTTTCCTCGGGAATGCGCATCAGATAAGATTATTGCGTTACGTATTACCAAAATTACATCGAAAGTCGCCCAACTGTATATCGCAGATACGAAAAGGATAAATAGTATTTGTCCGAATTTCATAGAGTTAATGTTATATTCTTTTCTTCTATTCTGGATACAACTCTGGCAATGTTTTTGCTAAAATCCTAGCAACGCTACGTGCGTCGATTCTCCCTAAATAGTCTATTAATATTCGTAAATTACTATGGCTCATAATTTTACACGTATCAATACTGGCGTTGATACTACGTCTCAAAGCCGAGGTAACCAACGTATCATTTTCGTTACTGTTCTTCTGGCTGCTTTAATCCAAGCCTGTAAAATCGAGCCAGAACCGACTCAGCCAGCTTCACCGACAGTAAGTGGTAAATCAGCTGAATTTTATAGTAGCGACGTAGCAACTAAATGGGCTGATCTTCAATTAAAGTTAACCAAAACAACGCCTGGATTTACGCCACCGGTTGCCTCTCGGGCGTACGGCTATGCCGGTGTAGCTATGTATGAAGCGACTGTTCCTGGCATACCCAGTCGAAAATCACTTGCCGGACAACTTAATGGATTGACGACGTTGCCTCAGCCAGAAGCGGGACAGGCGTATAACTGGGCGCTGAGCGCCAATGCAGCTGAAGCGGCTATCATTAAAAATTTATATCCGACCACGAGCGCTGCTAATAAAGCGACAATTGATTCGCTTGAAACAGCCTTACAGGAAGCATATAAGGAGGGCGCCGACGAAGCAGTTTATCAACGGTCGATTGCTTTCGGAAAGCAAATTGCTGGTGCATTATTCGAATGGTCGAAGACGGACGGTGGTCACGAAGGCTACAGTCGAAATTTTCCGGCGAGCTACGTAGTGCCGATAGGCGGTGGATTCTGGCAACCTACTGAAAATGGGCAGAAGATTCCGATGCAGCCTTACTGGGGCAAAGTCAGAACATTTGTGAAGGCTAATAATGATCTGCCTATGCCGCGTCCTTTACCCCACTCTACAGATGTAAAATCGGCCGTGTTCGCACAATATCTGGATGTTTACAACAAATCGAAAAGCCTGACAGATACAGAAAAGGAAATTGCCGTCTGGTGGGCCGATAACCCAGCTGAAACCTTTACACCGCCAGGCCACTCGTACAGCCTCGCCCGCATTGCCATTCAAACGTCAAACGCTACGTTGGCGAAAGCCGTTGAAACATTTGCACGTACCGGCATTGCTGTTGCCGACGCATTTATTTTATGCTGGCGCTGCAAATTCGTTTACAACAATCTTCGCCCCTACACGTATGTCCGGTTAGCCATCGATCCTGCCTGGGTGCCTTTCTGGCCAGCACCACCGTTTCCAGGCTATCCTTCGGGTCACGCAACTCAGTCTTCGTCGGCCGCAACAGTACTAACGGCTATGTATGGTGAGAACTTCGCTTTTACCGACGATTCACACGTTGGCCGACCTATTGACCCACTACGTAATATTGAGTTTAAGGCTCGTTCCTTTATGTCGTTTACTCAGGCAGCTCAAGAATCAGCCGATTCGCGTTTCTATGGCAATATCCATACAAAACAGGACAACGAAACCGGCCTGAGTGAAGGTAAAAAGATTGGAGCCAATGTGAACGCACTGGCCTGGGAGAAATAAAAAGTGGCAGGAAGCGCGGAGCCGGGAGGTGCTTAGCCGCGCCCCATGCACCTTGCTACCTGCCACTCCATGACAATCTAATACGCCCGCACTAATTTTCCTTCCATGAAGTTAACAAAAGCCTTGTTCACAACTTTGTTTCCTCCAGGTGTAGGGTAATTACCCGTAAAATACCAGTCGCCTGAGTGATTGGGGCAGGCGCGGTGCAGATTGTCAACTGTCTGATACACAACAGCTACTTCTGCTTTCAGATCGGGTGGCGTAACAATCTGGGATACTTTACGGGAGATTTCGTCGTTCGTAAATACATCGAAAAGCGCCTGTACGTGGTTTTGCTGAGACGCGTTGCCCGATTCGATAGCCGCTACGCATTGCGCATATACTTCTTCCAGCAAATATTCCTGACCACGGTCACGTAGTAATTCGAGTACCGCCCGGAACGCAATGAACTCCTTAAATTTCGACATATCAATGCCGTAGCAATCGGGGAACCGAATCTGCGGGGCCGACGACACGATTATTATTTTCTTGGGACCAAGCCGGTCCAGCATACGCAGGATGCTCTTCTCTAACGTAGTACCGCGCACGATGGAATCATCCACAACCACTACGTTGTCTTTTCCTTTCTTGATGACTTCGAACGTAGTATCGTACACATGCGATACCATGTCATCGCGTTGCGCATCGTCAGCAATAAAGGTACGAAGCTTTACGTCCTTGGAAACTAGTTTCTCGATACGTGGTCGGAACGACAAGACGCGATCTAACTCCTCCTCGAACAGAATTCCTTCCATAATGGCTTTTTTCCGCTGCTTATAGAGGTATTCTTCCAGCCCCTCTACCATGCCAAAGAAAGCTGTTTCGGCCGTATTAGGGATGTAGGAGAAAACGGTATTTTCGAGATCGAAGTCGATTTCCTTGAGCACCTGCGGGATAATCAGCTTCCCAAGCATTTTGCGCTCGTTGTAGATGTCAGGATCAGTTGCCCGCGAGAAATAAATACGTTCGAAACTACAGGGTTTCTTCTCGATGGGCTGCACGAATTGCTGCTCCAGATACTCCCCATATTTATCGACAATGAGCGCATGGCCAGGTTTCACTTCCTGAATCGCGCTGTATTCGACGTTGAACGCCGTTTTAATAGCTGGCTTTTCTGACGCTACCACAACTACCTCATCATCAGCGTAATAATAAGCAGGACGAATACCCGCCGGGTCACGTGCCACAAACGCGGCTCCATAACCTGTCATACCTACCATCGCGTAGCCACCGTCGAAATCCCGGCACGAACGATGTAGAACCCGCTGTAAGTCAAGATTATCTTCGATAATATCCGACAAATCGGGATTTTCGTAGATGCTTTTGAATCGCTCAAATACTCGCTGATTTTCTTCGTCCAGAAAGTGGCCGATTTTTTCCATCACCGTAACGGTGTCAACCTTATCCTTCGGATGCTGACCCAGCGAGACAAGTTTTGCAAACAACTCCTCTACGTTGGTCATGTTGAAATTGCCCGCGACCACCAGATTTCGACTGCGCCAGTTACTCTGACGTAGCATCGGGTGGCAGTTTTCGATCTCGTTGGAACCGTGCGTACCGTAACGCAGGTGCCCCATCCAGACTTCGCCCGTAAATGCTACGTTCTCCTGAAGCCATTTGGCATCTTTGGCCTTTTCTTTATTGCCTTTAAGTGCCTTACGAAATTTCTTGTTGACCTTCTCGAAAATATCCGTCACCGGACGCTGGTCGACGGAACGGTACCGACTGATGTAGCGATGGCCGTGTGGTACGTCGATTTTGATATTTGCGATCCCGGCTCCATCCTGACCGCGATTCACCTGCTTTTCCATCAGCAGGTAGAGTTTGTTGGCTCCGTAGAGTGGAGTGCCGTATTTGTCGATGTAATACTGATATGGTTTGCGGAGCCGAACTAGGGCAATGCCGCATTCGTGTTTGATGGCGTCGCTCATGAGAGAGTTGTCGAAGCGCGTTGGTTGTAGTCAGTAATGAAGTAACGACTCCCTGTAGGCATTGGTTCGCGGGAGTCTATAACAAAGGTAGGCAAAAGGCTGGCTAAATCGCGCCATCATTTTCTTTCTTTATTACCCAAGGCCACATCAAAACATAAATCAATAACGACGAAATTGTGCCCACAAGCGAGCCAGCGTACACATCTTCAACGAAATGCTGAAACAGATATACGCGAGAATAACCCGTTATAGCCGCCAGAAACAGAAAAACTAAGCCTCGTTTTTTTTGTGAGTCCATCAAAGCAAGCAGTAAAAACATAGCAAATGCCGTGGTGGTATGCCCCGATGGAAAACTATTATAGCTGTAAATGTCTAAGCCTTCAATAATGTGATATTCAAACGTCGAATGTTCAAAGTAACGTAGCGGACGTAGTGAACCGGGAAAAATCACGGTTTTCAAAAACAACGACGTCAATGAAGAAAGCGCGAAACTGGCAAAAGCCATAAAACCGATACGTCGATTATAAATAAGCAGCCCCACGCAAACCACTACGTAGAATGCGCCATCGCCCATATAGGTAACGTACGGGAACACCCAATCACCAAGCGGGTTGTTTCGCACGTTTATCCATTGCATCAACTGTTCCTGCGTAAAAACCAATTGCAATACGCCGACAACCACTAGCAAAAACGCATAGGGAAGAAAGAAGAACCAGTTATTACGTAGTAATCCGATGAGCATTTCTTACTTGAAGGGTAGGCAATGTGTTTTTTTTGTCATGCTGCTTTTTGTCATGCTGACGAAGCCGGGCCGCCGAAGCGGAAGCATGACAAAAAGCAGCATGACAAAAAACGCTACGTCATTTAACGAGTCGGCGCGGCTTTTTCGACGGTGATGCCTACACTGAGAATATTAAGCAAGGGGTCCTGACGCATGTACTGCCGAATCTGCATGGTGTACTTGCCCGGTTTCGGAAAACGGTAATTGCGCTTCATCAGAAACTTGTGATCGAAAAGGTCGCCGAGACCGTCGCCGTTGGGTTTGCCGGTTTTGGGGTCCATTAGAATAAGCTCGTCCAGCCGCGATTCCATCTCTTTCCCCGATTCATCGCGTAGATACCGAGTCAGATATAGGTTATAATAACCATACGACAGGCTATTACGTAGGTTGTAGTAAATATTATACGGTACGGTAGCATCGTCAATCTGGAAGGTAAACGACGGCGCATTTTTGATGAACCATTTCCCCTCATCGATATCCGTATATTCTTTATAAACAGCATTCGTGTCGCAACTCGTAACGAGCGCTAACAACATCAGTCCTGCAATCCACTGTTTCATAGTTCACTCAAATAATTGGCAAAGCTACGATTGCAAGGCTGGCTTTTCAAATTATAAAAACTACACAAATAGTTTGTAAACGAGAAAAATAGTTTTAAGTTTGTTTTATGGAAAAGCTAACTGCCAAAGAAGAAGAAGTGATGCAGGTGCTCTGGAAAATGGAGCAGGGATACGTAAAAGACATGGTTCCGCAGTTTACGGATCCACCCCTGCATTATAATACCGTTTCGACCATTGTCCGAAACCTCGAAGAGAAGGGTTACATAGGCCACCGGGCCTATGGTAATACCCATGAGTACTACCCTATTATTACGAAAGAAGCTTACCAGAACCGGTTCGTTTTGACGAAAGTGGTAGAGCAATATTTCGACAGTTCGTACAAAAATCTGGTCAGCTATTTTGCGGAGAAAGAAAAAATTTCGGCCGACGAGTTGCGTGAAATTCTAGCGATGATCGAACAAAAAAAATAGCGAAATGGAAATCCTGCGCTACGTTGTATTAGCTAATGGCCTGCTGGCGGTTGTAAGTCTTGCTCACTACGTACTGCTACGTCGCGAAACGTTTTTTAGTGCCAATCGGCTGGCTTTGTGGTTAGGTCTGGCCGGTGCGCTCGTCCTGCCATTGCTCGAACTACCCGACTGGCGACCGCAAAAGGTACGTAACGTAATGCAACGAACCGC
Source organism: Spirosoma profusum (assembly GCF_014699005.1). Lineage (GTDB taxonomy): Bacteria > Bacteroidota > Bacteroidia > Cytophagales > Spirosomataceae > Spirosoma > Spirosoma profusum. The sequence goes on along the minus strand of NZ_JACWZY010000007.1, from coordinate 126,622 downwards.
GCAGGCTGTTGTTCCACACGTATTACCCAAACCGACTTCACCCGACGTAACGATTACGTTTCCGAACCAAAGGACGTATCAGGCATTCGATGGGCAGCCCAAACGATACGTCTGGACGTGGCAACTGAGCCTGATAGCCTTGTATCTATTAGTAGTGCTGGTGCTATTTATTCGATTTGGTGTGCAGTTGTTATCCCTTTGGAAACTCATTCGCCATTCGAGTCATGAGTCATACGACGATTTTACGCTGGTCCAGAGTGAAAAGGTAGATTCTCCGTTCTCTTTTTTTAATTGGGTAATTCTCAATCCGACACAGCATACACCCGAAGAACTAGAACAAATTCTCCGACACGAGCGCGTGCATGTACGCGAACGTCACAGCATCGATATGTTAGGCTCAGAGTTGATTTCCATCGTTTTTTGGTTCAACCCAGCCGCGTATCTGTTCCGATATCTGATTCACCAGACGCTCGAATTCCGGGCCGATCATGCCGTATTACAGGAAGGAATCGACCCAAAAGCCTATCAATATAATCTATTGAAAGTAAGCTTATTAGCCAACTCATCCGGTATTACAAATCACTTTAGCAAGTCGCAGCTTAAATCCAGAATTGCTATGTTGAATCGAAAAGAATCGGCTGCCATTTCCTGGCTCAAATACCCTGTTTTTTTGCTGGCAGCCCTGACCATAGCATCGGCCTTTGCCCGTCATAAGCACGTGGAGACAATAAAACGCTACGTTCCGCAACCCATCGTCGAGACAATTACTACGCTAAGTGGCACCCCCAACGTAGTAATGCAGCCCGGAGAGATTATTTCTATCCCTGACAGTAAGTCAATCATTAAATCTGAAGTTGCTACGTCTACAATTAAACCCTCATCACAACTTGTTAAAGTACAGGCAGATTCTGTTCAACGTAGTGTAGAAGTCGATTCGCTACGTTCAAGTCCTTCTCGCTATATGGCTTATCAGGGCAATCGGCTTTACTGGATTGTTACCCCAAAAACTACGTTTGACGATTTTGCTGTGATGCGTCAGGAGTTTGCCAAACACGGCGATAGTATGCAGATAAATGAGATTAAGTTTGACCTATTCTATACTCATATTAATCGAATTATCTTCTCAGTTAAAGATCAGGGTGCACGTACGACCATGAATGAGCTACAAACGGGTAACAAGCCTATTGAGACGATTGCGGGATATATAGGGATTGGCAGAAATGTCGGCTATCGCGGCACAGGCTCACTTCGCTATTACGGAGATAATTTACCTGAATCACTCCGAAAGACTGCTCTTGCTGAAGAAAATGCTGCCGCTCAGTTTTTCAGGGAACATCGCCTGGATTATTTACTTTCAGATGGAGAGCAAAAATTCAAAGATTTAGGGAGTGGATCATCAAGCTATTCGAAGGAATTTTTCAAGAATAAAACTACCCGTAGCAGTGGAGTAGTCGTCAAGGACGATGGTACGTTAACTATTGATGAACGATTAGGAGCCGTAAAAGTCTTTGTTAATAATGAAGCTGCTACGCCTGAGTCTATTGGAAAATTGAAGGTCAATCAACTCTACTCCGTTGTCAAAAAATCACAACAAAACTCTGAAAGCAAAGAATCCTTCATATCAGCAATTCTGATCTACACCATTGAAGAATAGAATGTTATGTACTCATTCACGAACCGTTTCAATGGCTCCGGCCTGCGGCAACGTATCGACATGATAAACAGCCAGCGTTCTGGCTCAGCAACCTGGTGGCGCTACGTTGCCTGGATGGCCGTTATGAGTGTTATGGCATTTGCGTGTCGACATTCATCGCAAACTGAAGTAACTTCGACTAAAAAAAAGGCCATATTTCCGCTCACAAATGCGACACGTGTATTAGCCAACCAACTCGACCAGCCGGATTTGCCCTGGTTCTGCGAGTCGGCTCTCGTAGCTGACTACACAAAACCTGATACAATACGTTATAAAGGTCGGGTCATATTGTTTAAATCTTCGCCTACAACTCATTATCCGGATATTTTGTGTATTCGGAATAATCATCTGGACCTCAAAGACCCGACCCTGCCAATCAAACTTTTCATTAATGCGCAGGAATCACAACTAGCGGACTTGTCTACTGTTTCGTTTGAGAATACCAATGAAATCTTGATTTATCAGAAGTGGGAGAACATCGAAGGAGCTGAAAGATACCCTGAATTGTATCGAATCTTTGTGAGCACAACTCATAAAACTCCAACTCCGAATCAAATTCGATTACGTTGGAAACAGTTTTTGTTGGCAAACGCTGTTTCAGAGCATCCACTTGGAGAATCTAATAGCTTTTCCATGAACAAACTGATGGAAGCTACATTTTTCAGCAATAAGAATGCGTTTGTTACCCGTACCAAAGACGATTACCTGAAGCTATACGATGAATACGCCACCGATATCGACGTATTGATAAATGGCCTCGCCGTTGAACCTAAACGTATCGAAGGAGTACACATCCGGGAAGTTGACAAGTTATACACCCGCGAGCGGCCTTTTTACGAATGGACCGATGGTTCTAACCGAGCTCATCGATTTGTGCTCTACGTCCAGACCGCCCCTAAACTCGCCAAGCGTGATAGCAGTTACTACGTCTTCAGCCCCTTTTACTCTGGCGACTTTTAGTAAAATTGTTTGGGCCAAGCTTCAGCTTGGCCCAAACAAAAAATGATTAATTCCCTCTGGGTTTCTTCTTCTTCTTTTTATTGGGCGAACGTGAGTTGTACTTGGCGTCTAATTTTTGCAAATCGCTGTTAAGGGTCGCTGGTACCGATGGCTCTTTTTCGCCGATGGGCGTCAGTACGTCAAATGATTCAGGAATAACTCCTCTCTTATTTAATTCAACAATTTCAAGAACTCGGACGATAGGCAGCGGATGCCACGTACTCTCAGCTCCGTAGCCAAACCACATCAGCTTTCGGAAAATATCCGTCTTCTGCAAATACGCTTTGCCTTTCTGCGTCTCCAGCGGTTTCTCAATAGCTGGAATATCGCGGAGAGCGTCCATATACGTATCGAGCTCGTAATTCAGGCAGCACTTCAACCGTCCACATTGCCCCGACAGTTTCGCCGGATTGAGCGACAGGTTTTGGTAACGAGCCGCCGACGTAGCAATATTTTTGAAATCGGTGAGCCAGGTAGAACAGCAAAGTTCGCGCCCGCAGGAACCAATTCCGCCCAAGCGGCCCGCTTCCTGCCGCAAACTAATCTGGCGCATTTCGATACGTGCCTTGAATTCGCTGGCCAGCATTTTGATTAACTCCCGAAAATCGACGCGCTCTTCGGAGGAATAATAAAAGGTAGCTTTGCTGTTATCCGACTGAAACTCAACGTCGGACAGCTTCATGCTCAGCTTCAGTTCACGAATGATTTCGCGAGAACGGTAAAGGGCGGGCAAATCACGTAGCACGGCCTGTTCGTGCCGTTCCATATCTTTTGGCGTAGCAATTCGGTGAATCACTTTGGTGTCGTCGGTAATTTTGACGCCCCGTTTTTTCACCTGTAAACGTACCAGTTCACCCTGGAGAGATACGGCACCAATGTGAAAGCCCGATTGCATTTCGGCTACTACGTAGTCGCCGGTAGTGAGGTCGAGTTGGTGAACATTGCGGTAGTATTCTTTACGTCCACCTTTAAATTTCACCTCCACTACGTCGTATCGTTTCATACCGGGCATGGCGATGTCGCTCAGCCAGTCGAACGAATTTAATTTATTACAACCGCCAGTACTGCACCCGCCACTTCCGCATCCTACTGTAGCCGTTTTTTGACCGTTGGATGCTCCGCTTTGAGTGCCGCACCCGCCAGTGGCGCAGGATTTACAACTCATATATATATCGTTATAGAGTTGTCGAGTTGTAGGGTTGTATAGTTATTGCGTCAACTTAATTCCATTCACATTATAACTTTACAACCTTATAACCTTATAACTCAGTCAGTTAGTCAGCATACCGTATCAGGTCGACCCCGATATCACGGCGATACTGTTTTCCATCAAATTGCACCATCCGGGCCGCTTCCTGCGACTTTCGGACGGCATTTTCGAGCGAGTTTGCCTGTGCCGTTATGGCCAGTACACGTCCGCCATTCGTTACTACGTCGCCATTTTTGGCCAGCGTGCCGGCATGAAACGCCATTACGTCGTCCAGACGATCTAATTCTGAAATAACCTGACCCGTTTCATACGTACCGGGATACCCACCCGATACCAGCACAGTCGTTACGGCCGTTTGTGGAGATACCTGTACATCGAGTTTTTCCAGCTCTCCATCGGCCGTAGCCACCATGAGTTCAACAAAGTCGGTTTGAATACGTGGTAACACCACTTCAGTTTCAGGGTCACCCATGCGTGCGTTATACTCAATAACGTAAGGTTCACCATTCACTTTCATTAATCCGACAAATATAAATCCTTGGTAACGAATACCTTCCTGCTTCAAACCGTCGAGAGTCGGTTTTACAACTTTATCTTCAACCTTCTTCAAAAACGTTTTGTTGGCAAACACCACTGGCGAAACGGCACCCATCCCTCCCGTATTTGGCCCTGTATCATCTTCGCCGATACGTTTATAATCTTTGGCTTCGGGCAAAATTTTATAGTTTTCACCGTCGGTCAGTACAAAAACCGACAGTTCGATACCACGCAAAAATTGCTCCACAACCACTTTGCTGCCAGCCTCGCCAAACTTCTGCTCTTCCAGCATTTCCCGAAGAGCCCCCTGGGCAGTAACTGCTGTTTCAGCTATAATCACGCCCTTGCCAGCCGCCAATCCATCCGCTTTCAGCACAACGGGTAATGCATGCGTTTCGAGGTGCGTTAATCCCTCCTGAAGCGTTTCTGCTGTAAACGTTTGTGAAGCCGCCGTCGGAATGCCGTAACGTAGCATGAATTGTTTGGAGAAATCCTTGCTTCCCTCCAATTGAGCCCCTTTTGCATCAGGTCCAACGATACGTAGGTTGGTTAATTTAGGGTCATTACGTAGAAAATCGACAATACCTTTCACCAACGGCTCTTCTGGTCCAACAATGAGCAGGTCGATTTTGTGGTCGCGAATGGCCTTCGCCACTGCCGAGAAATTCGTAAAAGCAATGGGTAGATTGGTAGCGACTTGTGCTGTTCCCGCATTTCCGGGAGCTACAAACAACGTATCACACAGCGGGCTTTGCGCCATTTTCCACGCAAAAGCGTGTTCGCGCCCACCCGACCCCAGTATTAGTATATTCATTTATGGAATGAATAATGTATAATGAACAATGCAAAATGACAGTGTCAGCAAGCATTATCCATTATACATTGTACATTTTTCATTTAATTAGCTACTTCCGACAGGAATTTGATGCGCATCAGCCGCAAATCCTGTTCGGTGAAATCATCTCCTCCAAATTCACGCATGGCGATGGCGATATTATCGCTTTCGGCCCGCATGAAGTAGTCGTAGATTTCATCCTGCCGGTCTTCGTCCATTACCTGGTTAATGTAATAATCAAGATTTAATCGAGTACCCGAATAACAAATGTGTTCGATTTCCTCCATCAAATCTTCCATCGACAGCGATTTAGATTCGGCGATTTCGTCTAAATCGATCTTCCGGTCGATTTGCTGAATAATGAAAATCTTGACTTTCGATTTATTGACGGTCGACTTCACTACTACGTCTTTCGCCGTCTCAATCTCATTATCTTCAACGTATTTAGTAATCAGGTCAATGAACGGCCGACCAAATTTCTGCACCTTACCCATCCCAACGCCATTAATCTGGGCCATTTCTTCCCGCGTGGTTGGATAGGTCGTCGCCATTTCTTCCATGGATGTCTCCTGGAAAATAACGTAGGGCGGCAGGTTTTTTTCTTTGGCAATCTTCTTCCGAAGCGCCTTTAATAAACCGAGTAATTCTTCGTCATATGCTACTCCTCCTGATGACGGCGATGAGTCTTTATCGTCATCCTCTCTGGTCTCGGTCGTTTGTTGCTCATAATCGTGGTCTTTCGAGAGGCTGATTGGATACGGGTCTTCGATGTAATTCAAACCCCGTTGCGTCAGTTTCAGAATGCCATGGTTATCCACATCTTTTTCCAGATATCCATAAATGGTAATCTGCTTGATGAGTGAGCACCAGAAATTACAGTCTTCGTTAAACTCACGTCCTTTTCCATATACGTCGAGCCGGTCGTGTTCGTAACTGGTTACGTATTGGTTGTGGGTGGCCGTTAATACGTCGGCCAGGTGCGCTACGTCGAAGCGCTGGTCGGTTTGAAGAACAGTTTGTAGGGCCAGTACTACCTCATGCTGCGCCTTATATTTTTCGGTCGGCTTCATGCAGTTATCGCAGAAACCACAATCTTTATCTAGAAACTCACCGAAATAGCCTAGCAACTGCCGACGGCGGCAAACACCCAGATTGGCGTACGACACCATTTCGTGGAGCAGATGTTTGGCATTGTCACGCTCAGTAACCGGCTTGTCTTTGTTGAACTTTTCCAGCTTCACGATGTCGTCGTAGCTGTAAAACATCACGCAGTTACCTTCCAGCCCATCGCGTCCGGCACGTCCCGTTTCCTGATAATATCCTTCGAGCGATTTGGGCGCATCGTAGTGAATAACGAACCGAACATCCGGCTTATCGATACCCATACCGAACGCAATGGTCGCGCAAATTACATCGACATCTTCGTTCAGGAAGGCATCCTGATTATGCATGCGCGTTTGCGGGTCGAGGCCAGCGTGGTAAGGAAGTGCTTTTATATCATTGACACTCAGCAGTTCGGCAATTTCTTCGACAGTCTTACGACTCAGGCAATACACAATCCCCGATTTGCCTTTATTCTGCTTAACGTATTTGATAAGCTGTTTTTTGGCATCAACTTTCGGCTTGATTTCGTAATACAGGTTTTTCCGGTTGAAAGACGACTTATACAGATTCGCGTCTTCCATTTGCAGGTTTTTCTGAATATCCTGCTGCACTTTAGGCGTAGCCGTAGCGGTAAGTGCAATCACGGGAAGGTTGCCAATGTTATCGACAATACCCCGTATTTTCCGGTACTCGGGCCGGAAGTCGTGACCCCATTCGGAAATACAGTGCGCTTCATCAATGGCAACGAATGAAATATTGGCTTTCTTTAAAAAATCCAAATTCTCTTCCTTCGTCAACGATTCGGGCGCAATATAAAGAAGCTTCAACGAGCTGTTGAGCGTGTCTTTTTTAACCTTGTTCATTTCCGCTTTCGACAAGGTCGAATTCAGAAACTGGGCATTGATACCGAAAGCATTCAGTTGGTCGACCTGATTTTTCATCAGGGCAATTAGGGGCGAAATCACGACCGCAGTGCCATCACTAACAATGGCGGGCAATTGATAACACAGTGATTTACCGGCCCCTGTGGGCATGATAACAAATGTGTTGCGACCCGCCATAATACTGTAAATAATGGCTTCCTGCTCTCCGCGAAACTGACCGTACCCAAAAATTTCTTTTAATCGCTCTTTAAGCGTCGCATGGACTGACTCATCAACCTGCATCATTCTACAAATCGTACAAAAGTTACTTTACTCTTTCTGTTGGCGTATCTTTGCTTTATAAAGTTAGCGAATATACGTAGCAAACGGGTCTTGATAAACAAAACTAATATTGAAAGTAGTAAAAAATACGCAAACGATTGCGCATTCGGTACTCTTAGCCGAAGCCGAAGCCATTCGAAAAGCAGCCGATTTGCTTGACGACCAGTTCGATGCCGCAGTCGATGTGATCCTGCATACAACCGGTCGGCTGGTGGTGACGGGCGTAGGTAAAAGTGCGTTGATCGGGCAGAAAATCGTTGCTACGTTAAATTCTACGGGAACTCCTGCTCTGTTTATGCACGCGGCCGATGCCATTCACGGCGATTTGGGCATGATCCAGGACAACGACGTAGTGATTGTGATTTCAAAAAGTGGCAATACGGCCGAAATTAAGGTATTGTTACCCTTGCTCAAACGTACGGGTGTTCGACTGATTGCCCTCGTGAGCGCGCGCGAATCCTATTTGGCACAACACGCCGACTACGTAGTACATGCTTACGCCGAACGCGAAGCCGACCCCATGGACCTAGCCCCAACTACCAGCACTACGGTTGCGCTAGCACTTGGCGATGCGTTGGCGATTTGTCTCCTCGAAAGGCGCGGATTCACCCGACAGGACTTTGCCCGGTATCATCCAGGCGGCTCACTCGGCAAAAAACTTTATTTGAAAGTTGCTGATATTTTTCCCCACAACCAGTGTCCACACGTATCGCCCGATACGCCCGTTCGGGAATTGATTTTTAATATTTCAGCAAATCGGCTCGGTGCAACGGCCATCGTTGACGACCAGGGCTTATTGGCCGGTATCGTTACAGACGGCGATATTCGTCGGATGGCCTATCAACACGAATCGTTCTGGCAACTTTGTGCGCGTGACGTAATGACGCCTTCGCCCGTCTGCGTAACGCCTGATGATTACGCCGTGGCAGCTCTGCAACTCATGCAGGAACGTAACATCACCCAATTAATTGTTGCCGAAGATGGTCATCTCAGAGGCTTTGTGCACTTACACGATCTGTTAAAAGAAGGGCTGGTGTAATTTTTAGATGATATAGCTTTTCATCGCGTAGCGACCGCTCCGACGACCCGGCTAATGTTTATAGCTATTTACGCTTGTTATATCAGTTACCGTCGCGTAGCGAACAAACGTAACGTGAATAAGGGGTTGGCAAGGGGGTTAACTAATTCGTTTACAGCGCATTGCTTCCTCGTGGGGCTTGGACAGGTTCAGCCTGACAAGCCAGCTTGAGTTAACCAACTAAATAGACTGTCAGGCTGAGCCTGTCCAAGCCCCACGAGGAAGCAATATGTTGATTAATCCAATATTCATGTTACGTTAGGCCGCTACGCGACGAAAGTCAACGTAGTATTTGCCTTAATTAATCGCTTATAATACTTAAATCATAAGCAATACGCTAATAATCAACGTAATACTGTAAACTAGTGCACCTTTTTAGTTATTCATTACCAAACTCTTTCTGTTTAAGAAAAATCATGAATGATTCCACAAATGAGTGGCTTAAGATTCCACAGTATGGGGGAAATATTCCACACTCTACACTAAATTCCACAAACGTATATAGGTATTAAAAATATTTTAACACCTATTTAAAGTAGTCACTATCAGCCAATTATCCCATAATTTGAAGCAACAATCTGATTTTCGAAAAGACTGGTTATGTTTTTGTCTGATAGCCTGATAGATTTGATTCAACAGGAAAAACTTAAACGACCATGACCGCTCTCGAATTTACCCATCATATCGGCAAAGTATCGAAATCTCTGCGCCCATTCGCGCTCCGTCTGACGAAAGATGTTGAAGACGCAAATGACTTGTTACAAGATACTTTGTTAAAGGCATTTACCAATCGCGATAAATATACGGACGGTACAAACCTTAAGGCGTGGTTATACACCATTATGAAAAATACGTTCATAACTAATTATCAACGTATGCTACGTAAGAACACTTTTATCGACACGACGGACAACTTACACTACATCAACTCAACTGAAAGCAGCACCGATAACCTCGCTTATTCGTCATTTGCTCAGGATGATATTAACCGGGCTGTGAATCGGCTCGACGATACCTATAAGACTCCATTCATGATGCATTTCCGTGGTTTTAAATACCACGAGATTGCTGCCAAACTAAATATCCCCATCGGCACCGTGAAAAATCGGATTCACATTGCCCGTAAGGAATTGAAAGATCAGCTAAAAGTTTATGCATATTACAATGCATAGCGATACTTTTTCAATCATGCTCCGTCTAAGGAATATTGATTGAGTAGTTTTTGGTTAAAAAAGAGGAAGGTTCGAAAAGTTGGAGGGAATTCCCTCCAACTTTTTTTGTTTATATAACTCAAAATCAATCTTTTAGCAAAATAGCCTGAACAAGGCAGGAATAGCGTAGCTAGTATTTAGTATCCTAAAAAAACGTATCAGAAATCAGGTTCAAAACCTGATTTCTGATACGTTTTTTCTTGCTCAAGACGGTCTCGTCACGCTTTTTTCAAAATAATTTCAAAAAATTTTTCAGGTATTTTTAGATAGCGGTTTGAGTTAATAGCCGAAACGTGTTTACTTGCTCTGCGACCGCCCCCAACCCCCTCCTAAAACAGGAGGGGGTTGGGGGCGGTAAAATCCGATAGCTTCGAGCAAACAAATCCCATCCACAAACACTTACCAGACATAGCCGCTCAATCAATTAACCCATACTAATGCCCCGACGTATTCTTGTTATCGGAGCCGGATTTGCCGGGCTGGCCGCTGCGACCAGTCTAGCCGATAAAGGTTACGACGTTACCATTCTCGAAAAAAATAGTACGCCCGGTGGCCGCGCCCGCGTATTTCAGGCTGAGGGGTTTACCTTCGACATGGGCCCAAGCTGGTATTGGATGCCCGATATTTTTGAGAATTATTTTGCCCGTTTCGGTAAAAAACCTTCCGATTATTATAACCTCATCCGGCTAGACCCATCGTACAGCGTCATTTTCGGACCCGACGACGTAGTGGATATTCCGGCAGGGATGCCCCAGATTGAAGCACTGTTTGAGCAGATGGAAACGGGTAGCAGTATCAGACTGCGCGAATTTCTGAAACAGGCCGCCTATAAATACGATGTGGGTATGAACCAGTTCGTCTGGAAACCCAGCCGCTCGATTACCGAATTTCTTAGCCTGAAATTGCTTTTCGACGTAGCACGGCTGGACGTATTTCAGTCGTTTGCTATTCACGCCCGCAAGTTTTTTAAAAATTCCCGTTTACTCGAAATCATCGAATTTCCAGTGCTTTTTCTGGGAGCTACGCCCGAAAATACGCCTGCAATGTATAGCCTGATGAATTATGCCGAGATGGCAATGGGCACCTGGTATCCATTGGGTGGCATGCACGAAATTGTTAAGGCAATGGTCCGCCTGGCAGAAGAAAAAGGCGTAAAAATTCTTCTGAATCAGAACGTTCAGAAAATCGACGTAGTGAAAAACCAGGTGCAGAAAGTAGTGACCGATCAGGGAATTTTCGAAACCGACGTAGTGGTGGCCGGTGCCGATTATCATCACGTTGAATCCAAACTTGTCGACGCTACGTATCGTAACTATAGTGATACGTATTGGCAGAGCCGGGTGATGGCGCCATCATCGCTGCTATTTTATTTAGGCATTAACAAACGAGTGCCGCGACTACAGCACCATAATCTTTTTTTCGACGAAAATTTCAAGCTACACGCTCAGGAGATTTACGAAACGCCACGCTGGCCCACTAAACCCCTGTTTTACGCGTCGGCTCCGTCGAAAACCGACTCTAGTGTAGCACCGGAAGGCTGCGAGAATCTGTTTCTGCTGATTCCGGTGGCTCCCGATTTAACCGACGACGAAGCAACGCGCGAGCATTATTTTGATCTTTTAATGGACCGGCTCGAAGCGTATGTAGGTGAAGACATTCGAAATCACATCGTTTATAAACGTAGTTACGCACACCGCGATTTTAAAAGTGATTACAACGCGTTTCGGGGAAATGCTTATGGCCTGGCCAATACGTTACGACAGACAGCGCTTTTAAAACCAGCTTTAAAGAACAAACGGGTGAACAACTTGTTCTACACCGGTCAGCTTACCGTGCCGGGACCGGGTGTGCCGCCTTCGCTGATTTCGGGCCTTGTTGTGGCGGATGAGGTTGCTAAAGAATTTCATTAACTTACAGACTTAACCTTTACCTCTTTACGCTATGATGGCGTTGTTCAACACAACTGCACTGGAATGTAGTAAACTTGTTACCGAGCGGTACAGTACGTCGTTTACGCTGGGTATCAAGACACTAGATCGTAAATTCCACCTGCCGATTTACGCCATCTATGGATTTGTTCGCTACGCTGATGAGATTGTCGATACGTTCCATGAATTCGACAAAAAAACGCTACTCGAACGCTTCCGGCACGATACGTATCAGGCTATCGAAGAGGGAATCAGTCTGAACCCCATCCTGCAATCGTTCCAGTTGATTGTCAAAGAGTATAAAATTGAACATGAGCTGATCGAGTCCTTCCTGAAAAGCATGGAAATGGACCTCTATCAACAGGAGTACGATGCTGATAGTTATGATGAGTACATTTACGGCTCCGCCGAAGTAGTGGGCCTGATGTGTCTACGCGTGTTCTGCGAAGGCGATAAAGACCAGTTTGACCGACTGTGCGAGCCAGCCCGAAAGCTGGGTTCAGCTTTTCAAAAAGTGAATTTCCTGCGCGATTTAAAAAGTGATTTTGTGGATCGGGGACGTACGTATTTCCCCGGTGTTGATTTTAAAGATTTTTGTAGCGCCACCAAGCAACATATCGAAGCTGATATTCAGCAGGATTTCGATGAGGCCTATATTGGCATCATGAATTTGCCACGTGGTGCCCGGATGGGTGTTTATCTGGCCTATATGTATTACCAGACGCTGTTCAACAAAATCAAGCGGTTATCAGCCTCCCGCATCCAGAACGAACGAATTCGGGTGCCAAATCCGCAAAAAATAGCCCTTCTGGCACAAACCTATCTGAAGTATCGGCTAAATGTGATTTAGAGACAAACCGCCCTCCGTGCCTTTTCGCTATCTTTGCGCCAAACAATCAAATGTCCACAATGGTAGCCGAAGCAAGCCTTTCGCCAGAAATCTTGGCAAAATATGAAGCCGTTATCGGTCTGGAGGTGCACTGTCAGTTACTAACCCAAAGTAAAATTTTCGCGGCCGACACCAATGCGTTCGGGGCCGAGCCGAATACAAATATCAGCGCCATTACGTTGGGTTATCCCGGTACGTTGCCCAAACTCAACCGCAAAGTGGTTGAATACGCCGTTCGGATGGGGCTGGCTTGTGGCTGCACCATTACACGACATAACGTTTTTGCCCGCAAAAATTATTTTTATCCCGACCTACCAAAAGGGTATCAGCTTTCGCAGGATAAAGGGCCTATTTGTGTCGGCGGGGGAATTCCCATAACCGCCAAAGACCCTGATACGGGCAAATCCTACCAGACAACCATCCAGATCCATCACATCCACTTGGAAGAAGACGCCGGGAAAAGTATACACGACGGCAGCGATTGGACAACTCAACTGGACTATAACCGCGCCGGAACGCCACTCATTGAGATGGTTACGGAGCCTTGCCTACGTACCGCCGACGAAGCCGGTCAATACCTGACTGAAGTTCGGCGACTGGTACGTTACCTGGATATCTGCGATGGTAATATGGAAGAAGGGTCGCTACGTTGCGACGTAAATATTTCCATTCGACCGAAGGGAGCAACGCATCTCGGCACGAAGGTTGAGGTAAAAAACCTGAACTCGATCCGGAACGTAATGCGAGCGGTTGATTCAGAATTTCGGCGGCAGGTTGAACTGACGGAATCCGGCGCTGGCGAACGTATCACGCAGGAAACGCGTACGTTCGACGCGGCAACGGGCCAGAGCTATGCCATGCGCGAGAAAGAAACCATGAATGACTACCGCTACTTTCCCGATCCTGACCTCACGCCGGTCGTGATTTCGGAGGAGTGGCTGGCTGATATTCAGGATCGTATGCCAATGTTACCTGCTGCATTGCATCATAAATTCACGACCATGTATGGTCTGCCGGATTACGACGCTACGTTGCTGACCGATGCCAAAGAGCTAGCCGAGTATTATGAAGCTGTTTGTACGAAAACAACTAATTACAAAGCGGCTTCGAACTGGGTGATGGGTCCTGTAAAAGGGCAACTCAACGAGAAAACACTACGTGAGCGCAAGTTTCCGGTTTCGGTGGAACAACTGGCGTCTTTACTAAAGCTAATTGACGAAGGAACGATAAGCCAGACGGCTGCGCAACAGGTTTTTACACTGATGATTGACGCGCCCGAAGCATCGCCCGCCGACCTCGCCAGCGCACACGGATTGATTCAGAATCGCAATACGGATACGTTACAAACGTTGGTAGAAGAAGTACTAGCGGCTTGGCCCGACAAAGTAGAGCAATACCAGAAAGGCAAGAAAAATCTGCTGGGTTTATTTATGGGTGAGGTCATGAAGAAATCGAAAGGTTCGGCCGACCCCAAATTGGTTAATGAGTTATTAGCGAAGACACTCCAAAAACAATGAAGAACGTAGTATTCACCATCCTCAGTTTGCTGGCCGCTGGCGTCGCTGCTCAGGCTCAGGCCACTAAGCCTTTCACCGTAATCGGCAAAGTTAAAAACGCGGCCCCTGGCAGTTACGTGTATCTGGAAGCTAACACACAGCCTACCCGCAAACTCGATTCGGCTAAAGTTGCCGCTAATGCCTTCACACTCAAAGGCAACGTAGCCGACGGTGGTGAAGTTTTCGTTCTGAACGTAGGAGGTGGGCAGAAACTGGCTCTACTTGTTGAAGGCGGTGAAACCCTTAACGTAACAGCCGACGGTTTTCGGATGGATGCCAAAACCGGTCAGACGGGCAAGGCAACCATTACGGGGTCCAAAAATATGGAGTACTACGAAAAGCTGATGACGCTACGTACCGATATGGAAACCAAAGTGCAGAACTGGAATAAACAGATGGCTGCCGCCACCGAGAAAAAAGATAACAAAAAAGCGGCTCAAATTGAGCAGGAATACCAGGCAGCCGAGCAGGATGTAGTGACCAAAGTGAAAGCCATGCTACCCGAAATGGGCACGTCGCTGGTTTCATTATTTGCCCTGAATTTCATTAACATTGAGAACGATTTTGCTACGTATGACGCGCTGGCGACTCGGTTCGAGAAAGAGAATCCGAACAGCCCACACGCCAAATCGCTGATCGGTCGGGTGGCACGTATCAAAGGTGTAGCAGTTGGTGCTCAGGCTCCGGAGATTGCGCTTACGGACACCACTGGCAATCCAGTTCCGCTGTCGTCGCTACGTGGAAAATACGTATTAATCGATTTCTGGGCATCGTGGTGCGGACCGTGTCGGGCTGAAAA
Organism: Spirosoma profusum; assembly: GCF_014699005.1. GTDB lineage: Bacteria > Bacteroidota > Bacteroidia > Cytophagales > Spirosomataceae > Spirosoma > Spirosoma profusum. The sequence goes on along the minus strand of NZ_JACWZY010000007.1, from coordinate 111,578 downwards.
TCCGAACGTAGTACGGATGTATAACAAGTTCAAAGACAAAGGCTTCGCTATTTACAGCGTATCGCTTGATCAGGCAAAAGCAAACTGGACTAAAGCTATACGTAATGATAACCTTACCTGGACGCACGTATCGGATTTGAAATTCTGGCAGTCGGCAGCCGCGCAACAGTACGGCGTTCAGGCCATCCCCGCTACGTTCCTGCTCGATAAAGAAGGAAAAATTATCGCCAAGAACCTTCGGGGTGAAGCGTTGGAGCAAAAATTAGAAGAAGTTCTCAAAGGTGGTCAATGATTTTTTTTGTCCTGCTGACGAAGCCGGGCCGCCGGAGCGGAAGCATCTTAAGGCATCCAAACAAGCCAGGAAGGGAAATTTAAGATCTTCCGCTCCGGCGGCCCGGCTTCGTCAGCAGGACAAAAAGGATTCATTAGTTTTGCAGGGTCAGGCTTCAGTAGTCTGGCCCTTTTTGTTTACCACTTCATCAGCACTACATCATTTTCTATCGTTTCGGCGATTTATTCATTCACTTTTTATTCTCGAAAAATGAAAATTGCAATTGTTGGCTGTGGTAATATGGGCATGGCGTTCGCCAAATCGTTTCTCCAATACGATCTGGTAAAAAAAGATAACCTGCTCCTCATCGAAAAAAGCACCGACCGCTCGGAAGCGCTCAAAGCCGAAAAAGCCGGGGTCGTTGTCGATACGATTGGCCCACGCGTGGGCGAAACTGACCTGATAATTCTGTCGGTTAAACCGCAGGATTTCAACAGTGTATACGAATCACTACGTGATGTTGTCCAGCCTAATCAGGTCGTTTTGAGTATTATGGCAGGCATTCCCATCAATCAGATTCAGGAAAAACTAGCGCACCCACTGGTCGTACGTGCCATGCCCAATACACCCGCCATGCTGGGTATGGGTATCACCGGTTTTACAGCAGCAAAAGAGGTTGATTTAGCTAATCTGCGCCGGGTTGAAAACCTCATCAACGCTACAGGTCGGTCTATTTTTTTAGAAGATGAAGCCATGCTGGATGCGGTTACAGCCCTCAGCGGCAGTGGTCCCGCCTACTTTTACTACGTCGTTAAAGCCATGATCGACGCTGGCAAACAGATGGGTTTTGACGATGCCGTATCGGCCCTTTTGGTGAAACAAACCATGCTCGGTGCCTATCACCTCATCAACACCGCTGATAAATCGCTGGATGACCTTATCAAAGCTGTAGCCTCGAAAGGTGGCACCACCGAAGCCGCGCTACGTACCTTCGAGAGTGGCGCCTTATCCGATACATTGGTAGCAGGTATCAAAGCTGCTCAGGTGCGGGCCACGGAATTATCGAAGGGGTAAATAAAGCTGATTGGTAACTTATTTCGTCCAAAACCATATAACCATTCAATTATGTCCACCTATTATCTCGAATTTTCGGAAGAAGAAACAGTTGGTAGTGCTCATAAATTCTATGAAGTTGTGGTCGATGGTACGACCGTTGTAATTACCTACGGCCGCATTGGTACCGATGGCAGTGCAAGCACGCAAACACTCTCGACGGAAGCCGAAGCGGAGAAATTCGCACAGAAAAAGATCAGCGAAAAGAAGCGCAAAGGCTACGTGGATGCCATAAAGGGGCAGCGTAAAAAGCGTACCTCCACCCGACGAACCATTGTCAGTCAGCCATCAGCGGTTAAAGATCAGGCACCGATTTTATGGCGATTTAGTTCAGGATCACCAGCTTACGGGATTTTTGTTGATGAAACCAGTTGCTGGGTCGGTAATGAGGACGGAATTGTCTATAAACTCAATCACGAAGCCGACGTAATGGTCCAGTACCGTTTTGCCGAAGGCGTGAAGTGCATTGTGGGCGATGGAAACTGGATCTACGTAGGTTGCGACGACGGGAACGTATATGATTTATCGGGTAAAACGCCCCGGCTGGCCTACGAAATAAGTGAGCATATCGACATTTACTGGCTTGATATTCAGAGTGGTTTATTGGCCGTTTCGGATGCCGCAGGGAATCTGACTACGGTGAACTACGAAGATGAGGAACAATGGGCCGTAAAAACAGCCGGTGATAGTGCCTGGATGGTACGTTGCGATGAGGTTGGCCGGATTTTTTACGGTGACTCGAAGGGCGTGAGTTGTTACTACGGTTGGGAAAGTAACACGGTCGTCTGGCATCAGCCAACAGGAAGTGTGCTGTTTGGCTGGCAAATCGACAATGTCGTTTATGCCGGTACAGCTTCAAGAACTATTCACAGTTTCGACAAAAGCGGAAATCCGAAAACGCTATTCAAGGCCGATGGTGGGGTTTTCTCCTGTGCAGCCTCCCCCGATGGACGCTACGTGTTTGCTGGTGACAGCAGCTCATCACTTTATTGCTTCAACGAGAAGGGCGAACGACTCTGGAAACTGGCAACGGATTGTGGATCAGCCTATTCGATGCAGTACCTGAACGAAAAACTTTACATCGTTACCACCGACGGTTCCTTCGCCTGCGTAGATGTGAGCGAACAGGCCATTGAGCAGGCAAAATCCGGGCAGACGTTCACGGTTCGTGATATTAAAGCACCTGCCTCCACCATCGACATAGTGACCAGTACGTTGCTGGAAGCAGCGCCAGCCGGAACAACTGGTGTTATGTTAAAATGCGTTCGGGAAGGCGGCAAACTCCGCGTGAAAGTCGTATCGGAAGGGTATCACGACTGGTACGTTCAATTCCCCCATAACCTTCGGAAAGAGAATCAGCTTTATCTGGTCGACTCCATCGAAGAATCGGCACAGGGAGGCTTTTACCGAACACTGGGTAATATTTATGCGCTCTGATAGAATTATGGCCCAAACAGCCGGAGCCTGTTTGGGCCATAAACTACCTACTTCAGTTTTTTGAGCGCTTCGGCCACTTCTATAGGCCGGTCTGTTTCCAGGATAGTAGCTCCATCGGCGATAATCGCTCGGTAAGCGGCAGCCCGTTCTTCGGAGTTGGTCAATTTATCGTACGACGAAGCAGCCGAAATCATGCACATAATGCCCCGACCGTTCAGCAGCTGATACAATTCCTTGTTTTCCGGTTTTATAGTCGGACCGATGTACGCAATCATATTGGCGGCCGGAACACCTGCTTTTTCGTAAGATTCCAGCTCGGCTTTGCTTTTGATGAATACCGAAAACATACGATTTTTATTATCCCTGAGGTAATACTGAGCCTGTTCAGGTGCATGAACCGTGAGCATCATAAACGCGTCTGCGTTGTGTTTTCGGATAAGGGCGGCTGTCATGGCAAACGGTACGTCCTTGCGATCGAGGTTGAGAATGGTTTTGCCACGTGCCCACTCGATAACTTCGGCCAGCGTCGGAATTCGATGCTCTGTTACGTTACCTTCAGCATCTTTCAGCCGAAATTTTTTCAATTCTTCCCACGTATAATCGCCCAGTTTTCCGGTTCCTGTGGTGGTACGGTCCAACGTAGCATCGTGCAGGAGTACGATGACGCTGTCTTTGGTCAGCCGGGGATCGATTTCAAAAAAAGCGGGCGTATGTTTTAGTGTATTCTCGAACGTAGCAATTGAGTTTTCCGGAAAACCTTTCACCATTCCACCTCGATGTCCGCTGATAATCGGTGCTTTTTGGTTCGACCACTTAAAAAAATCGTGCAGGTCCTGGATGGTTTTTACAGGAAGCGTTTGTAACGACTGGGCGCTGAGATTGCTGGCGAAACAGAACATTATTAACGTAGCAACTCCGCCGTGGTACAAGAATCGTTTCATACGTATTAGTGATTTAGATTGCTATGGCTTTTCGTTTAAACCTTGAAAGAACAACCGTCTTTGTCATGCTGAGGCACGAAGCATCTTAAGGTATTCAAACAAACTAGCTAAGATACTTTAAGCTGCTTCGTGCCTCAGCATGACAAAGACGTGTTTTAATGGCATTACCGACAATTCAACTTCAACAAACTAAATTCTCCTTCCTCATCCAGGCTAAACAACGTAACAGACGAATTTTCCTGAACCAGTCTCCGGTAATTTCTGAGCGGCATACCCAATTTCCAGGCCATGTAAAATCGATTGACAGCGTTATGAGCTACCACCAGAATGGTTGCCCCCGGATGTTTCTGCTGCATTTCCTGAAAAAAAGCATCAGTCCGATTAACAATCTCCATAGCTGTATCGCCTTCGCCACCTGCACGGATATTGTCTGGCTCCTGACACCAGTCATCCCATAAATGCGGAGCTTCAGCTATAAATTCGGCTCGGGTTTTCCCCTCCCATCGCCCAAAACTGGCTTCGATTAAGCGGGCGTCTACGACAACGTTGTCTGGTTTACCCGACGCAATCTGAGCCGTTAGAAAAGCCCGTTGCAGGGGTGACGAATAGATGGCGTCGAACGAAATACCACGTAGAACGTCAGCGGCCTGATGCGCCTGCTGTAAACCCTTCTCAGTCAGGCCAATATCAGAAGCACCGCAGTATCGATTGCCATCAGCATTCCAGAAGGTTTCGCCATGACGTAACAAATACACAGTCAGCATAATTTTTCAATGAATAAACCCTTTTTCTCGCAATGTCTGTATAAACCGTACATAACCTTCGTCATAAGATTGTATCCAATCAGCATGCGGTACTATTTCTTTCTCGATATGCGTCATTGCCCGCGCGGCCTCGCTCAACGACCCGTAATACGTTTGCGAAGCCGCCAGAATAGCCGCGCCAACGGCTCCCGTTACGTGAGTACACTTATAAATGGGCCGGTTCAGCACGGCGCTACGTATCGCCAGCCACGTATCACTATTGCTGGTGCCACCTGCCGTATACACCGCACGGACAGTTTCGCCCGATAGCTGTTCGATCAGTTCGTAGGCGTATCGCTCGACGTGGGCAACGCCCTCCATATTAGCCGCAAATAACGCCACTTCCGAAAGCCCGTCGGGCGCGAACCCCCGCGCATTAGGCGAAATAAATGGAAATCGCTCTCCCGGCCGACGTAGTGGATAGGCGACATAAGACGTAGGAATCCGTTGAGCTGCTTCTTCATTCAGTATCTGGAGCTTATCCCCGAAATCGGTTGATACCCAATCGGCACCGATGTTGCTGGCTCCACCCGGCATCCAATACCCTTCAGGATGTCGATGACTGTACAATCGTCCTTCAGGGTCGTTAAGGGGTTGGTACGTAACGCCTTTCACGACCAACGTAGTACCGATAGTTGTGTTCCAGTCACCCGGCCGAACGGCTCCTGAAGCCACCTGCGAGGCACAGCCATCCGTCATACCGGCTACAACCGTAACGGGCGGCAGGCTAAATTCATTAACCAATCTGGGTAACAACGTACCAATGGGTTTGCCAGAAGGCACTACGTCCTGCATCCAACTTTTCTGAAGCGGCAATTGATCGAACAGATACGTTGGCCAGCACTCGTTCACTACGTCATATCCTGATTTCAGCGCATTAGTATAGTCCGTGACGCCAAAATTACCCGACAACTTTCCGGTGATATAGTCAGCCGCGTGAATCCAGGTATGAATCCGGGCGGCCTGTTCTGGAAACTGATTGATAAACCAAACGATTTTCGACAACCCACTCGACGCATTGAAGCCTGTGTAGCCCTCGGCATGGTACGTTTCAGCAACAGTCTTGCAGATTTTTCCCTCCGCAGCCGAGCGAGGGTCACTGTACATAAGAGCGTTATGAAGCGGTTCGTTACGTTCATCCAGGGGAATAACCGTGCCCGACGTCGACGTAACGGCTATCGATCTGATCGACTGTTTTATTACGTTGGATGGTAAATCACGTATCAATACGTTCAGGCAGCGTCGGCAACAGTCCCACCATTCCTGGGGCGATTGTTCAAGCCGGGATTGTTCGGTCAACGAAAAAACCTCCGACGCAGAAGCCTCCATTTCCCCCTTTTCGTCAACCAGGACAACCCGTACGCCCTGTGTACCAATATCGATTCCGATAAAATAAGCTGGCATCAACTCAGGGTTTTAAAGGTCTGACGAACGCGCTTCCAGTCGGCGTATAAATCCATAAAACGCGCTTCATCGTTCGGAACAAGGCTTTCCAGGGTGGAAGGTTCAGGATCAGGAAGGCCGAGTGCCTGATTGCATACAAAGACCCCACCGACCACCGACGCCTGTCGATACGTATCACGAATGATGATTTTTTTTCGGGTCAGATTAGCCAGATACTGACGTAGCACCCGACTCTGTACCCCTCCCCCGCACGCCCAGATGTAGTCCAGCGAATGCGGACTAACCTCACAGAGGCTTTTGTAATTTTCGTAAATGCTACAGGCAATGTCCCAGAGCGTAGCAAAGACAAAATCACCCCGCGTCAGCTGGTGCGAAACCGGCGTATTGAACAGAAAACCACCTCGAATGAGTGGCGTTTTCTCGTCGGCCAGCAACGAACCCAGAGCCGCTATGCACTGCGAGTGTTCACTGGCAATAACCTCCTGCTCAATCGTTTCGTAGGATTCGTTGGGGTAGAAAATTTCTTTCAAACGCTGATAGTTGAGACCCGTTACGCCCGCGTTAGCTTCCAGGATGAAACTGTCAGCATCGGTATGGCGGCTGGTCCAGGTACGTTGCTGGTCATCTGTTACGTAGTGAGCCGCAATTTTAGTAATAGGCGTGGTGGTACCGGACACGATAACGACATCATCTATCGATGGCTGCGTACTCCGAATGGCCAGTTGCGTATCGGCTCCGCCAACGATGATCAGCGTTTCGGGCAAAATAGCCAGCTCCGTCGCGACCGATTCATGAATTTTTCCCAGAACGGTTCCAGACGATATCAAAGGTGGCAAAAGTGACGTATCAATGCTGAACGTAGTGCACAAATCGGGTGACCACCGTTTGGCCGCTACGTCGTAGAGCAGCGTTTCGGAAGCCTGCGAGTGTTCGTAGCCAGCAATTCCACTTAGCTGATACTGTACCCAATCGCTGATACTCAGAAACGTAACAACTTCCTGCCAGAGATTTTCTCTACGTTGCCGTAATCCCACCAATTTCAGTGCTGAAAAAAGCGAGGTCGGGTAACGACCAGTCAGATTGTAGATCCAATCTTTATTGGCGATGTCGTTTTCCCACTCACGGCCCCGATGATCGATGTTGGGCATGCCAATGAGTGATTGTCCATCCCGGTTCACCACCACAATACCTTCACGCTGGCTCGTAGCCGTAATGGCCCGGATTGTTACGTCAACACTGTTGGCCAACGCTTTTTTTGCAAGACGAAGAATTTGCCCCCAAGTCTGTTCGGGATCGAAATAAATGGATTCCGGATACTGGCTATCTCGTTCATAGTGAACATCTTCCCGTTCGACCTGAAGAATCTGTCCATCTGGTTGGGCCACGGCGACCCGAACATTTCCGGTACCAACATCAATAATCAGATAAGCGTCCTGTGCAGTCATATCCAATGGCAAATCAAGCTTCGTTGGTTACCAAGACAGCCGGATTGACCAGTTGCCGAATCGATTTTTTGTTCCCAATAAAATAGTTGTGCAACGCCCGGTTCAAAATATCGGCGTGATGGTCTTCGACCTCGAACGTAGCACCAGCGATGTGCGGAGTCGCCAATACGTCGTCGCGATGAATCAGTTTGTAATCGATCTCATCCGGTGGCTCATAGTCAAACACGTCCAGGATAGCCCCGCGAATCTGCTTCTGTTCCAATACGTCCAGTAAATCATTCCGGTTTACCACAACGGCGCGGGCTGTATTGACAAAAATGGCATCCGGCTTCATCATCGAGAGTAATCGTTTGTCGATCAGCCCTTTAGTTTCTTCCGTAACTGGCAAATGAATCGACACTACGTCGCTGGTAGCAAATACTTCTTCCAGCGTCACTTTCTGGTAATACGTATCGTCAGACGTATAGAATGGATCATAATACTGAATCTGCGTCGGGAAATGACGTATCAGATTGGCAATCGTTTGCCCAACTGCACCGAAGCCAACCATCCCAATCGTTTTACCCGCCACTTCGTTGCCTTTGAACTGAAGATAAGACGTATGGGCACCGGCTTCCCAATTTTCGCCCTCCAGCCAGCGAATACTGGCCAGTGTATGCCGGTACATCGTAATCAGATTGGCGATAAACAGTTCGGCAACCGCCTGTGCGTTTCGGGCAGGCGTGTTAATAACCGGAATGCCTTTCTGAGTAGCCGTCTCCACCGCAACGTTCGACGGCGTTCCGCGACAGACGCCAATAAAGCGCAGGTTTGGATAGGCTTCAATAACACCTGCCGTTACGTGATCGTGTTCGGTAATAAGCGCGTCGGCTTGTGTTTCCTGCAATAGAGAAATGAGTTCAGTTTCGGTGTAGCCGTGACCCAGTTCTTTCCAGGGGCGATAAATCACCTCGCCAAATAGTTGCTTTAATTCATCCTGCGCCTTCTGATAGTAAGGGGCAGTAATTACTATTTTCATATTGGTTGTCATTCAATGCGTTGATAGAAAATGACCATTCCGGTCAGGCAGTGGCAGCTTTGGTACTCGTTTGAACGGATTCGCTGGGTAACGTAATGAAACGGGTCAGAATGGCACTGATGAAATACAGAATAGCCAGCATCCAGACAACACCCTCATTGCCAATAGTCCCGATAAAAAGTCCCACCAGCGCTGGACCGACAAAAACGGGTAGACCAGCCCCCAGATTCAGAATGGCCATAGCAGCGCCTTTATCCTCTTTGACTAGCGAAGGCACTAAGGCCGTTAGTGGTACGTATCCCGCCAGCAGCGCCCCCCAGAGTACGCCCGAAAGCAGCACCATGCCATAGCTACCCTCAAACCAGATCGGCGAATAATAGAATAATAACGTAGTGATACCACAGCCTACACCCCCAAACCACGTAATGGTGTTTTGCCATCCCAACCGGTCGCCGACGAAGCCAAAAATCAGGTTAAAAATAATGTTGCTGGTAAAAATGGTCCCCCAGATTTGCAGCCACTGAATGGTATCGAAACCATGCGTAGCCATATAAATGGGTAGAAACACCGGAAAAGCAAACTGGGCTGTCGTGTTGATGATCCGCACAATACCGCCTATGAGCACTTTAGGTTCTTTCTGGATGATTGTCAGTCCGTTAAGCAGTTCTTTTGTTTTTGCTCCGGCAGCCGTTGCCGACGGACGAAACTGATCGCGGTTAAGTATCAACGCGAAGAAAGCGCCTAATGAAACCCAGAAAATCGACGACCAAAGTGTATTTTGATACCCCAATTGCTTGATGGCCCAACTGGAATACCAGGCACCAAATACGTTAAGACCGCCCGTAAACACGAACCAGAACCAGCCGACCGCTCGCCCAAGTTGGTTCTGCGGGGTTCGATACGTGATCCAGACAAGAAACGAATAAGCAAACAAGGGATATCCAAAACCCCGGATGGCATAGGTTAGCAGCATGATCGGAAAACTGAGTTTTTCCATGCCATAGCCCACAAAACCAATCGTGCCGATGATGTATAAAAGTAGACCAGCCAGCATGGCTTTTCGTGGCCCGTAGCCTTCAGCCAGGACGCCTGAAAACCAGGAAGAAATGGCAATAGTAATGCCATAAACCGTAAATAACGAAGCCGATTGTTGGATACTCATCCCATGTTCAAGCAGATAAGGACTGAGCCAACCCTGCTCAACACCGTCGCCCATCATAAAAATAATGATACCCAGATAGCCCCAGGCCAATGGCTTAGGCAGGCCAACTTTGTCAAATACAGAATTCATGTTTATGCAGATTTAGGAAGGAATAGTCAATTTCTGAACCGGGATTTAAATCACGATTCAGAAATTCATGAAAAAGCTATTGAAAGAATCTTATTGTACTTAAGTAACAATAGATAGACACAAACAAATACGAAAAGCTTTAACGAAACAAATAAAAATTAAATTAAATTTTTTGAAAGTCAGTTTAAAAGTATTTATAATACAATACATTACTAACTAGAGTTGCTTTTTAATAGATTTGCCACTAGAAGACTATGCAGCAAACCCTACGTAAAAACAACACATATCATTACGCGCTTTACTGATAATGAGAGGCATAACGGAAAGACATCAATTAATATTACAGCAACTGAAAGAAAGCGGACGAGTTAATATTCAGGAGTTGAGCGACCTCATGGACGTATCAGGTGTTACGATTCGAAAGGATTTGAAACTTCTGGAAGACAAAAGCCTGCTGTTTCGGACGCGCGGGGGTGGTTCACTCACGAATCCGTACGCTTTTGAAAAACCCATCGATGAGAAAGAACTCATCAATGCGGAGGAAAAACAAAAAATTGCCAAAGCGGCCCTCGCGCTGGTGAATCAGCACGATTCCATCATAATTAGCTCAGGAACAACCGTTTTCGAACTGGCACGTTCTCTTTATCCGGCAAAAGCATTGACTGTTATTACGCCCGCCGTGAAAGTAGCTCATGAACTCAGCAGCCGCGCTAACGTAGAAGTTTTGCAATTGGGTGGCCTTATCCGGCCTAATTCGCATTCAGTTGTGGGGGCACTGGCTGAGCAAATGCTGGAAAATCTGTCGTGTGGCCTCTTATTTATCGGCATCGATGGAATTGACTTCGATTTTGGGCTATCCATTAGTAACCTCACTGAAGTTAGTTTGAATCGAAAGATGCTGGAAACCGCTCAGGCCGTAGCGGTTATGGCCGATTGGTCGAAATTCGGCAAACGGGGTATCGGCAAAATAGGCGATCTTGAACAGATTCAGTACGTTATTACAGACAGTAATACGTCACCAGAGGCCGTCCGAAATCTGGAAGACCGGGGTATTAAAGTAATGATTGGAACGTAGCGTACTACTTTATCAACTGGTTCATATGGCCAGCTATTAACACATCGCCCCAACCTTCCCTGTTACAGGAACTGGCTGGGGCGATACAATTCTATCCAATCTAAAAACTTATCTTCCGCCGATACGCGGTGGCCGTTTCGTCTGCTGAACGACAAAAGGTACGCATCGATCTGCTGGACAGGCACAGACGGTCGGATCAAGCACGACTGTTACGTCTCTGTAACAACCCGTGCTGTTATACACACGTACTGTATAAAACTGACTCGCTGCCGGATTCGCCAACGTATTGACTAATACCCCATTTGCCGGAATTGTAGCGGCAGCACCGGACAATACGTTAGCAGCATCGAAGGTGGCCCCAGCGCTATACTGGTACGTATGAGATGCATCAAAATCCGTCAGTACAAGCTGCCCATTCGATTGAACGGCGCTACCTAAGCACGTAGCAGCGATGGAGGTAGGGTTGAAAGAAGGAACCGGCTCTTCTTCCAGGATAAACGGACAGCAACTGAAATCAGGGCAATTGCCCGCCGAATTATTCGTAAGTAAGCTATACGTACCGACAGCCGTTATCGATAACGTATTGGTAGTCTGCCCCTGAATCGGTTGGCCATCTTTCAACCAGGTGTAGCTGCTACGTCCCGGAGGTACCATTATCAGGAACGTAAATTGTTCGCCAGCGCATACTTTTACGGGTATGGATGTACAGGCAATAGCTGTATCGCCGGGGATGCTGGCCGTGTTGTACAGAATGCCCGAGCTATCGGCCCGAACCTGAAACGTCATGGATAAGCTTTGTCCCGGCGATAGCGAAGCCACCAGCCACGTACTGACCGGAACCCCCTGATTGAACGTAGTAGAGGCAGGAACGGCGGCCGAATTCGCCAGATAAGTCATACCATTCGACGTAGAATCGCGGACAACGATGTTTGTGGCTGGAGCCGAGCCTTCATTGGTCAATATCAGCGCGTAGGTGAGTGTATCTCCTTGTCGAGCGCGCGACTTGTCCACCTGTTTTTCCAGTTTGACAATTGGTTGTAAGCAAGGCTGCGGGGCAGTATACGTAGCGCTATTCATACCACAACTACTGAGCATCGCAACCACCGTATGACTGGCCCCGTCCGATGTTAAGCCCGAAAACGAGAAGGGGACTGTCGTTGTGCTGTTGGCAATCGTTAGCGTAGTACTGGCTGTTCCATCAGAAATAATCAAGTCACCCAACTGAGCATTGGTAAGCGAAACCGTTCCACTGACCGTGTACTGGTTTGTTACCGTATTACATTGGCCGGGCGAAACGGTTAGGCTAATGGGCGTACTACGTATAATTTGTAACGTATCGGTGCAGCCTGTGCCAACGGTGAGAATGAAGTGATACGTACCGTCGGCGGTCATGCCCGAAATTTCGCCCTGCTGCGTAATGCTGGCGGTTGCTGGATTGCCCGTTTGAACTGACCATGTTTCGCCAGCACCAGCCGCCGTTACGTTCGCCGTTGTAGCTGGCGCACAGATTGTCTGGTCTGGGCCAGCAACGGGTTTGAAGCAGCAGCCCGATGGCTGAGCCGTCACCTGTTTTTCGGAATAGCAGGTTGGATCTGTCGGGTTAAATACCCGAATCGTGTAAGTTTTCGGCAATACAGTGTCATCCAGATTCTGAATAATCACTGATGAAAAACCGGTCAGGTTTGCCGGGCTGGCCGGAATTTTCGTGCCAGTCGCAAAATCAATCCCTTCCACGTATTGATACGTACTGCCCGCTACGTAATCGCTCAGCGTTACATATCCTTTTACCGACGTACCAGTGCCGTTGGTGCTGCAAACTGGCGACGTAGCAACTGCCTTAACGTCAGCAAAAGCAGTGAACGAAACACTAACAGGTTTCACCGTTGAACAGAATCCATCAGACGAAACCGACTTAATGTAATACGTTGTTGGTAGCGAAATCGGATTGGCGACTGGAATGCTGGCAGTTGCATCGGCGAAATAGCTCGTTGTTGTTCCGGTATTCGTCAGGATAGCGTTGGCCAGATCGAACGTAGCGTTACCGCTGGCATTCTGGCAAGCCACATTCAGATTTTTAACGGTTAAAGTTGGGTTGGCGGTGGTAGCCTGCACGATGAGATCATCGCTGAACGAACAACCTGACGACGCATCGTAATAGCTAACCTGATACGTCGTATTCGAGGTGGGGCAGACAGTAGGCATAGCCGACGTCCGGTTTGAAATCTGCGCTACTTTCGTGGCATCATACGGTATCGTCGTCCATTCATAACTGTAGCCGATCCGTGCTGGCGTGCCAATCTGTACACAATTTCCCAGACAAACGGTTTTATCTTCCCCTGCCAGAACAGTCGCAGCTTTTCCTACTTTCACCAACACCGAAACCGTTGATACGCAACCATTTCCATACGTCACAGTGGCGGTGTAGCTATACGTACCGGCAGAAGCCGACGTAATGTCGAAGATAGGTCGGCTGTCCGTTACTGAGCTTAAATAAGCTGTTGCGCTGGCTGGGCTGGCGATCCAGGTTACAGTACTACCCTGGGGCGGTACGTTCAGGGGAATTTCGCGCGGACGGCCATCGCCTTCGCAGAAGTTGAGCGACGTGGGCAGAATCGCTACGTAGCTGGCAGCCGGAACCGGGAAAACAAACGTCTTTACGCAACCCGTTACGTGATTAGCCGTCAGGGTATATTCCGTTGGTGCGCTTGGGAAAACGCTGATGGTAGACATGTCTCTGGCCGACGACGAAACATCCGTGAACGGACTCCAGCTATAACTCCAGCCGCCATCGGGCGAGTTGTTTACGCCAATCAGTAAAGGGCCATTACAGGGTACCGGAATTGGACTTGCATCAAAATTCACCGTTGGTTCGATGGCTGGCTGGACGTCAACGTTTGCCGTTGCGATACATAATCCCTGCCCAGCCGTTACCGAATACATTCCGGTTGCGGATACACTAATCTGAGCTGTCGTCTCTCCCGTCGACCACAGATACGTTAGGTTTGGGTCGGAAACAGGGCCAATAATTATGGAGCCTCCTCCCCCATTACACAAGCGTCCGGGCGTTGGTATACGTAGCGAGAGCGAGGTAAACGGTCGGTAGTAAACTGTATCGGCGTACGAACAATTGGCCGAAGTATTGCCATTGGTTGCATTCCGGATAAACAAGATCGGACCAGGAGTATTGGGAGCGATAGTAACGTTGGTGATGGCACTGGTAGTCGAAGTGAACGTAACGCCCGTTGTTGGCGAAAACCAGGAATAGGTATACCCCGATTTTGCCGCTGTTCCAATCGTAACACTACCGCCTGATGGTTCGCAATACGTACCATCGGCACCGGCACTGTTATCGATTGGCGTTACCAGAATGGCTACCGTATCACGTACCGAACAACCCGTTGCAGCATCTGTTACGTTCACATACAGGGTTTTATCTGACGTTAAAGGCAACGTAGTGGGGTTTGCTATCGTCGAATCGTTAACAACGATTCCCGGCGTCCACTGATACGTATATCCCGGAATGGGTGTCTCCTGAATCTGTACAGTACTTCCCTTACAGGCAGCAAGTGGCGATGAGTAGGACGTAACCGGTAATGACGCCTGCGCTGGAAAGACTTTCACAAACACCCGGCACGTATCGGGTACGCCGGGTAACGCCAGCGCCAACGTATACACGATGGCCACCAGCCCCGACGGATTCGCAATTACTCTGGCTGGATGTGGCCCACCCGGTGTTAAAGGCAAACCGGTATTCGGGTCTGACAAACCAGCGACTGGCGACCAGGTGTAAATGCCATTGGCAGCCGTAGTGATGGGACCGATGGTCGTAGTAGAACCACCGCATTGGCCTTCAGTACCTCCTTTCTGGTCGAGTTGGCAGAAATCGCCACCGGGACCACAACCAATCATGTATCGAAGAATGGCCGTATCAGCCCGCGCACAACTCCCATTAACGGTGTTCTGGCTGGTTCGGATATACATAATGTCATACGCACCATCCGCCAGTCCGCCGTTCGGGATTCCGGAGCCGGGCATCTGCATCGATACGTTCGAAGCGGTTGTGCTATTCAAAAAAGTCAGCGCCTGTTCGGGGGTCGGTACGCCTTGTGTAGCCGATAAATTCGTGACAACCGCCGTCCAGCTATACATGATTCCGGTTTCGGAAGGAGTGCCAAAATGGGTCGCGGCTGGTGGCCCTGCCTGCGCGCAATACACGTAAGGCTGGATATGATTAAAGGCATTATTTGGCGTTTTGAAGATGGTAACCTGCTGATTTGTAGTTTGTAGACAACCCGATACGCCGTTGGAAGCCTGTACGGTATACGTTAGTGTATTCGCACCTTGCGGAGCAAACGAAGCCGTTAAAAGTGGGTGAATAGAAGCAGGGTCGGCAATACCAAGGCCCGGCGCCCATCGGTAATCGACGCCAGCCTGCACCGTGAGCCCCTGACCCAGCCGAACCGTATCACCCTGACAGACAGTCAAACTGGGTAACATCGGTAGCGGTGTCACGCTTTGGTTGGTCACCGTAACGGTATCGATACGGCAGCCGTTGAAATCCAGATAATAATCCTGCGATGCGCCCGGTGCCGGTAAGTTGGATAGTCTTGGATTGATGCCGTTCGGATTGTCGAGCCCGGCCGTCGGCGACCAGCTGAACGTATTGGTTGGTACGTTGGCATAGGTTGGCGGTAAGGCCGGTGGTCCCAACGTAACGCTTGAATTTCCGCAGGTAAACACCGTTCGGGCGGGAAGTTTTATGTCGAAGAATAGCGTTTTTAACGTATCATAACTAGTGCAGCCTCGACTATCCGTTACGTTCAGCCAAAACTCACCTTCGGTGGTAATGGGCAACGTAATTGGTGTTGCCGACGTAGCAACGGTTCCCGAAAAAACCGGCGATCCTCCACCTAAGGGACTAAGTTGGTAGGCATAGGCGCCGTGGTCGCCATCGCTTCCCGGCGTAATTACTACGTTTAACGACAACGTAGCACCACTACAAATACCGTACGGCTGGCTGGCCAGATTTGTCGAAGCGGCTTTATTTCCCGAAACCGTGTATTCTACTACGTTGCTGTAATTCGTTTCGACGCAACTGGCAGCGGGAGAACACGTAGCATCGAAAGGTGTTTGCCGACCGGCCCGACGAAAGAAAACTGATCCGGCCGTTAAGGAAACCGGTGTATAATCTTTGGTCGTCGCACCTGGAATATCGGTCCACGGACCAGCCATCGACGCGCTGCTTTGCCACTGATAATACAGCGAGTAAGGAGCCGGATTAGCATCGGCGACTCCTTTGAGGGTAGGCGTTGTATAGGTTAGCCTCGAGCCAGTTATCGGAAATAATCCCGCTCCTTCGCAATAGGAAGTAACGGTAGCCGCAATTGTATTTGTAGTAGGGACGTATTTCGCAAAATTGAAGGCAGTCAGGTAAACCGTAGACCCTTCCGGATTAGCGGTCAGGTTATAGCCCGTCAGCGTTGACGTACCGTCATTGGCTAGCCCGATTGGTGTAACCGGGTAAGGCTGCTGCGAACCGGCTGTCGCCAGAATGGTCGCCCGACAGCCACTCAGTTCCAGATCGTAAGCGCCCGTGGTGGCGTTGTTTTCGCCGGTATTCAGATACGTAGCGTATAGAACCTTATCAAAATTGCAGTCGACTACCAGGTAATACGTATTGTTGTTGCCAAACGATGAATGCAGCGCACCCGGTGTCGGACTGATGGCCCCCGCTGCATTGGCTTTCCCGCTGATGTGAATCCGCCCCTGCTCGTCAATCTCCATATCCGACGCATCCACATTGCCGGGGCTAATCACTACGCTTCGAATTACTGTTCGTAACGTCGGGTCGAATTCGGTCAATGTTAATTGCCCGTTCTGCGAGGCCGTATAAGGCGACGAACCCACAATCGTAAATTCGGCGGGTGTGGTCAGAACGCCCATTACCACAATATTTCCGTTGGGCCGTTTCCGAATGCCCTGCACCTGCGTTCCAGGCAAGGACGTCGCTTCCATTAGCTGACCCGACGAATTATAATGGCCAATGTACCCTACCTGATTGGCCAGCGATGGAGTAGCGTAGGCGGTTCCGGGCGTAACGGGCAGCATATGACCGTTGCCATTTCGATACGTTACGTGGAAACTTCCATCCGCATCCGCCAGAATATCGGTTGGAAATTGGGCGCCGGGTGCGTTGGTCGAGTAATACGAAGCGTAACGTAACGTGCCATCCTGATTGAAAATAGCCATGTAAGGGTCGTCGCTACCTCCTTTTGGCATGGCCTGGTAGGCGTTGGGCGTAGTTGGTAAGGCCCCCGACCAGGTTTGGTTCTGGAGCATCAGAATCATAGCGCCATCTGGAGCGACAATCAGATTCTGGAAATAAGGCGATTCATTCCAGAACCTCGACCGCTCGTTGGCGCCACCATTAACAGATCCCAGATACGTACCGTAATTAATCGTTTTACCATCTGGCGATAGCTTCATCAGAATCGCTACGTTCCCGTTGGACGGGCTCGTCTGGAAGCCGTTGGGTGTAATCAGTGCTGGTACGTGATCACTTCCGTTCACTGAACAAAGCAGAACCAGTTCGCCGTTTGGCGCCAGTTCGAAATCCAATGGTGCAAAACTGCTGTTGTCGCCCCCATTGAAGATTCGTACCCACAACAACGTATTACCGTCGGGCGAGTATTTCGATAAAATCGCGTTATAACCACCACCCGCTCCCCATAAAGGCGGCCCAAACTCCTTTATATCGCCAGTTGAGTAGCCCGATGCGTTGTTCTGACCTTCGGTCAATACGTAAATAGCGCCATCGGGGCCAATTTTATGGGCAACTCCCTGGCCAGCATGTTTATTGGGCGCCGATGTGCTCCATTGAAGGTATTGCGCCTGAGCAACACTCATACCAAGCAACAACAGCCCAATAATTTCTAGCTTAACAAGTTTTAGCAGGAAAGCAATTAGATTATTACGTATCGGAAACGAAACCTGGCTTCGGTCGGTGGGGGTACGATTTCCCCAGCGACAGAAGCCTGTCAAAGTACAAGTGGACATACGGTAGATTATTAGGGAGGTACATTAAAGCACAAAAGGCATAGCCTTTGCACCCGTCATACGGATTACAAAGGCTATGCCTTGGGGCAAATCAATAACTATAACTTACCTACTATATATTATTCGGTACCCTATGTATTCGGCTTACAGTTTTCGATATACCTACCAACAAACTAACTACCCAGTAAGTAACTCCTTTAATTATAATATCAAATAGTATGCCAACCCTTATCTATAAAATAGAATAATAGATGTAATCGATGAGGATATCTATATATAATTGGAATTACCTTTTTAAACATAGAAAACAGTAAAAATCCCTAAATCCCGGTATAAGTAAACGGCGTGATGGCTCGCAATTCAGTTTTTACAGCATCCGTTACGTTCAATTCATCAATAAACTGGCTGATGGTTTGTTCCGTAACTTTTTCATTGGTACGCGTTAACGCCTTCAGTGCTTCATAGGGCTTCGGATATGCCTCGCGTCGGAGAACGGTTTGGATTGCTTCGGCCACTACGGCCCAGTTATCTTCCAAATCAGCGTTAAGTGCTGCTACGTTCAGTTCCAGCTTATTCAATCCTTTCAACAGCGATTTTAGGGCAATCACAGAATGGGCAAACGGAACGCCGGTACTACGTAGCACGGTCGAATCGGTTAAATCGCGCTGGAGCCGCGAGATAGGCAACTTGGCCGATAAATGCTCGAATAAGGCGTTGGCAATCCCCAGATTCCCTTCCGAATTTTCAAAATCAATGGGGTTTACTTTGTGCGGCATAGCCGACGAACCGACTTCTCCCTCTTTCAGTCGCTGCTTGAAATAGTTCATTGATACGTAAGTCCAGATATCCCGGTCGAGGTCAATGAGGATGGTATTCAACCGCTTGAAGGCATCGAACGTAGCGGCCAACATATCGTAATGCTCAATCTGAGTGGTAAACTGACTACGTACCATACCCAGACTTTCTACGAATTTATCGCCGAATTTTTTCCAGTCTTCGTTCGGATAGGCTACTACGTGAGCGTTGAAATTTCCAGTCGCACCACCAAATTTTGCCGCCGTCGGAATGGAATCCAGCAAATGAAGCTGCTTTTCGATACGTTCCACGAAGACCATCAACTCTTTGCCCAAGCGCGTAGGCGAAGCAGGCTGCCCGTGTGTGCGGGCCAGCATTGGTACGTTGTCCCATTGCTGAGCCAGCTCCTGCAAACGAACAAAAACCTGTCGATACGTCGGCACTATTTCTGTTTCGAGGGCTTCGCTTAGAAGCAGTGGTGTAGCCGTATTATTGATATCCTGCGAGGTCAGTCCGAAGTGAATAAACTCTAAAAACGGCTCAACCGGCGAACCCTGCAATTTCTCCTTAATGAAATACTCGACCGCCTTTACGTCATGGTTCGTCGTTTTCTCGATTTCCTTGATACGTAGCGCATCGGCTTCTGTAAAGTTCTGATAGATCGCTCGAAGTCCGGTAAACTGTGCAGGTTCTACCGATGCTAATTGCGGAATCGGCCACTCACAAAGCGCAATGAAGTATTCAATTTCGATACGTACCCGATAATGAATCAGGCCGTATTCCGAGAAATAAGGAGCCAGCGCATCAACTTGCGACCGGTAACGACCGTCGATAGGCGAAATGGCCGTGAGAGGGGAGAAAGTCATGTAGGATATAAAATGTATGAAGTATGATGTATGCGATATAATGCGTCGTTCTACATCATATCGCATACATCATACTTCCTATATCAGAACGGGTTCAGATACAGGCCGAAGCCAATCCAGGAGGTTTGTTGATTTTCAAACTGGCTGTAGGGTCGGAAACCCGAATAACCTTCCAGCAGGAACGTCAGATTGTTCTGTGTCCGGCCTAGTTCGAAGCCAATACCTCCGTGAATACCGGGCCGAAAATCGGTTTGCTGCCAGAATTTAATATCCAGACCACCCACCAGCCGGGTCGCTTTGAGAGATGGCTTTTTATAGAAGGCGCCCAATTGCGCACTCAGCAACTTTCGCTCTTCCGACTTACGTAGCACAATACCCGCGCCACCGTAGAGCCGCCAGTTATTCACATTTCGGCTGTACGTTACGTCCAGCAATTCATAATTCACCGAATTGGGCGTTGGGGCCGTAATCTGGTTTCGGTAGATGTAATCATCGCCCAGGTGCGACGAGAGGTGATATACCCGGAACCGGTAGTTATTCTCACCCCGACGAAGGTTGTAGATGATACTGACTTTATAATCATTGTTCATGATTGTCCGCCGGGCGCGGTCGGCTTTAGCATCGTAATAAGCCTCAAATTGCGTGAACGATGCTAAATCCAGTACCCACTCCGACGAACGCCCCTCGGCGGTGGTACGTCGATAGAATGGCTTCGCAAAACCAAAGGCAAACGGAACGATACTTCCCGGATATTTTTTTCCTTCCGTCCAGTAGGCTGGCAATACACTTCCATAGGTCTGCGCTTCGAGCGGGTCAAGCAGGATCGGGTCAAACAAATGACCTTTCGGCAGAAACTCTTTTCGTGGCTGTACTACGTTGGGGTCGCTGGTATTAGCTGATGCTACGTCAGCAGAATCCGGCTTCGGGGTAACTCGCGGCTTTCTTTCCCGTTTAGGTTTTGCCGGCTCAGCCACTTTCGTAGGCTCGACCGACGTAGGAGCCGGTGTGGTTGCAGCAGGAGCTTCTGTCGTTACTGGGGTTGTGGTGGCCGGAGAGGGTGTCGGTTCGGTAGCCTTCTCCTTTTTCTTATTCTCCCGTTTTTCTTTACGACTAGGCTCAGCAACGGCTGGAGCCGACGTTGCTGGCGCATCAGTCGCTGGGGCCGACGTAGTGGTGGGCGTTACTACCGGAGCAGGAGCCGATTTTTGGACGGGATTCTCCTTCGCAGCTTTTTTTGCCTGACGCTGCCGTTCTTTTTCGGCCTTTTTGGCTTCATAGTCCCGTTGGTCCTGCAACCATTGGGCCCGAATCTGTCGTTCGCGCTGAACCTCCTTTTCTATTTTCTCTTTTTGCCGCTGCTCGGCGGGTGTCAATACACGGCCCTGCTGAGCCGAGGCTACTATTGTAAAACAACAACTTAGTAAAAGAAACAACAGCGTTTTTTTCATACGGATAAAAGCAACTCTGTCTGGGCCAAGCTCCAGCTTGGCCCGTGATAGAACAAGCCAGTTTTTTACACGGGCCAAGCTGGAGCTTGGCCCAGACATCGGGCTATTAGCTCTTCAGGGCAGCGTAGTGTTTATAGAAATACGGAATGGTTTCGATGCCTTTATAGAAATTGAATAACCCGTAACTTTCGTTAGGCGAGTGCAGTGCATCGCTATCCAGACCAAAGCCCATCAGAATCGATTTAATACCTAACACCTCTTCGAATAGTGCTGTAATCGGAATACTCCCTCCACCCCTTGTCGGAATGGGTTTCTTACCCCAGGCTTCTTCAAAGGCTTTACTGGCCGCTTCAAATTCGACTGAATCAACGGGCGTTACGTAGGGCATGCCACCGTGATGGGGCGTTACCTGCACCTGTACACCCGCCGGAGCAATGGACGTAAAGTGCCTGGTAAACAGTTCGGTGATTTCGTTGGGGGTTTGGTTAGGAACCAATCGCATACTGATTTTGGCCGATGCTTTCGAGGGCAGTACCGTTTTGGCTCCCTCGCCCGTATAACCGCCCCAAATGCCATTCACATCCAGCGTTGGCCGAATCGACGTCCGCTCGTTAGTCGAGTAGCCTGTTTCGCCCATTACGTCGTTAATACCCAGATCACGCTTGTATTCCTCCAGATCGAACGGTGCTTTCGCTAATTCGCTACGTTCCTCATCACTGAGGTCGGCCACTTTATCGTAAAAACCAGGAATATTAATACGTCCGTTTTCGTCGTGCAACGATGCAATCATTTCGCACAGTACGTTGACTGGATTTGCTACACCACCGCCATAAACGCCTGAGTGCAAATCACGATTCGGCCCCGTAACCTGAACTTCTACGTAGGAAAGCCCGCGGAGGCCGGTTTCGAGTGAGGGCGTTTCGTTGGAAATGATGCTGGTATCCGAAATCAGAATGACGTCGGCTTTAAGTAATTCGCTTTGTTCACGAACAAAAGTGCCCAGATTATCGGAACCAACTTCTTCTTCGCCCTCAATCATCACTTTTACGTTGCAGGGCAAACCATCCGTTGCCACCATTGCTTCAATGGCTTTGATGTGCATGTAAAACTGGCCTTTGTCGTCGCAGGCACCACGAGCGTAGATCCGCTCGTTACGAATAGTCGGTTCAAAGGGGGGCGAATGCCAGAGTTCATACGGATCGGCGGGCTGAACATCGTAGTGACCATATACCAGTACCGTAGGCTTGGCGGAATCTACAATTTTTTCGGCGTATACGATGGGATGGCCAGCCGTTTCGAACAGTTGGGCTTCATCCAATCCGGCCGCCGTTAATTTATCCCTGACAAATTCGGCGGTTCGGCGCACGTCGTCCTTGAAGCGGGAATCGGCCGAAACAGATGGGATTCGCAACAGTTCGAGCAGTTCATCTAAAAACCGCTGTTTGTTGGTTTCGAGAAAAGCAGTCATATATGATGTAGGATGTAGGCTGTATGATATATGAATAGACAATCGCTCTAGCCTTATCTAGCATACATCTAAAATTTTTGCCCCGAAGTTACGTACTTTTCACGCAACGCCGGGGCATTTATGTCTATCCAAAAGCGGTTTCTTAGCCTATGACTTTTTCCGGAAGCGAATCAGGACGGTTCTATTCTCCTCCCCACGTAGCAACCGGCTGATATTTTTCTGGTGTGTTACCACTACAAGCAGGAAAATAACGAAGCCCAGCACGATCAGCAATGGATTTTCTTTCTGACCAAAAATTTGAAGAAGCAGGAGTACCGGAAACGCCAGGGCAGCCAGGATGGAGCCCAGCGATACGTACTGCGAGGCAATAACCACCAGCAGAAAAATACCGATACAGACAGCGGCCATTTCAGGATGGGTTGCCAGCATCATACCCAGCAACGTAGCAACGCCTTTGCCGCCTTTGAAATTGGCAAATACTGGATATAAGTGACCAATTACGGCCACCAGGCCAAAGACAATCTTAAACGTCAGCATTTCTTTCTCAGTAATAACATCGCCGTACCAGAGCAGCGTCGATAAGCTGGCGGCTGTGTAGCCTTTCAATACGTCGACCAGCATCACAATCGTACCAGCCCGTTTTCCTAACACCCGGAATGTATTCGTAGCACCGGCGTTTCCACTACCAAATTGGCGGATATCAAGCCCGAAAAAGCCTTGCCCATACCAAACTGCCGTGGGAATTGAGCCCAACAAATACGCTACTACCGTTCCGATGATGATAAGAAAGATATTCATTAAGTCTAATTAACTACGTAATTGATACTAGAGACTGACACTCAAAAAGGTGCCCTTACTGAAAGAATGTAACCCCAAAATTAAGGGATTGTTACTAAACGACCAACCTTTGCGTGGTTACAACCCTTGATTTTGTACTAAAAACCCTCTGTTTCTCCTTATTTACTGCCAACCACCACTTCACGCAGTTGCTCAACTGTCAGATACCGGTTTGCCGTTTCCATAATTTCTTCGGGCGTAACAGCGCGTATTCGCTGGATATAAGCGGTCAGAAAATCGGCTGGCATGCCATCAAGAAGAATAACTTTGTAACGGTCGGCAATTTCGAACGGTGTATTGAGCGAACCCACAAATTCGCCCGCCATGTAATTCTTCACGATTTCCAGTTCGTCAGTGGGGACAGGATTGTTTTGTAAGATGCGAATTTCCTTATGGATTTCGTCTAACGTTTGCTGCGTATTTTCTTTGTTCACATCAGTACCAATCAGGAAATAACCCTCGTGGCGGAATGAGGGCATATTCGACGAAACACCGTATGTAAAGCCTTTTTCTTCCCGAATATTCTTCATGAGTCGGGAGCCAAAATAACCACCCAGTATTTCGTTGGTCACCAGCATTTTAAAGAAATCGGGATGAGCTCGCGTGAACAGCCGACGACCTAACCGAATCGACGATTGAATACTATCGGCTTTTTCAGACAGCACAGGCAGCTCATCATCCGGCAATGCCAAACCAGAAACAGGCGATAATGCTTCGCTACGTATCGGGAGTTGCCCAAGTTCGCGATTGATCAGCAATACCTCGTTTTCTGTGGCTGCGCCCGCTACAATAATCCGAAAAGGTCGGTGATGAATAGCCTGCTCGTAGAAACGAACGACAGCCTCGCGTGGAAGCTGCGCCACTACGTCCGGACGCTGGCTACGTCCGTATGGATGTGTAGGACCAAACAATTTCTCCCGGAACAGAACACTCGCCAGATACGCGTTTTTTTCGTAATTGATACGTAGACCCTGTAACGTAATATTACGTAAGTCTTCCAGTTCTTTCTGCGGGAATACGGGTTCCGTTATAAGTTCACGTAGCAGAGTCAGTACGTTCGGCAGAAATTTGGTCAGGCAGTAGACCACTACACTAGCCCGATCAGGACCGCTATTTAATTCCAGAAAAGCGCCGTAACGGTCGAAGTATTCGCTGATCTGAGCCGATGAACGCGTTTTGGTACCATCGGCCAGCATTTTCATGGCGAAGAAAGCAGTACCGGGTTGATCGGGCGTAAAAATTTGTTCGTACCAGGTGCCGGCATCAAACACGCATTCAATCCGCAGAATGGGCTGCTGATCAACCGAAATCAAGTACAAGGGAAGCCCATTATCTAAAGTATGTTTCTGAATATCAGGAAGCCGAACATCCTGAATTGCCTGAAAAGGAGGTGCCTGGGTTCTATCGAGAGTCATGAAAAAGATATAAAAGAGCGAAATAATGAAAGAGTGAAAGAGCGAATACCATCCGGCAGATTCGCTCTTTCACTCTTTCATTATTTCGCGCTTTAGTTTGAATCGTCGGTTGTGGAATCGTCTTCACCGACGGCGTCACCACCGTTAAAATTCAACAGTAACGAAAGTCGGAACGTATCAGATAGTGGGTTACCCGTTTTAATGGGAATCAGGTAGGAGAAATCAACACCAAACCGTTGTTGCAGCCGTAGGCCGATACCCGTTGTTACGTATTTGCGGCCGCCTTTCTGGTCGGACTCATTGAAATACCCAGCGCGGACGGCAAACTGATCGTTATACCAATATTCGATACCCGTTGATAACGTGATTTCTGCCAGTTCTTCACTAAATCCACCCGGTGCATCAGCGAATGAGCCGAAAACCGAACTGAAGTAATTTTTACCAGCATTCAAATCTACAATTTGCCCGTTAACATTCTGAATATCAGGGGTTGGTACCATCAACTTATTGGCATCTACTACGAAGTTGAACTTGTTATACTGATCGGCAAACAGCGTCAAGCAAGTACCAATCCGCAAGTTTGTCGGAATATAATAACGTTCGTTACCACCATAGTTAATACGACCGCCGAGGTTAGAAATCATTGCGCCAAACGCCCAGCCAACGCCTTTGCCGGTTGCATTATCACGAGCTTCATCGCGATGGTAAAGGCTGATATCAGCAGCTGCAGTACCACCTGGCTTTAAGCCCGAATTCGTTCCCCCCGCAGCCAGGTTGGAGTTCAAGTATTTCAAATCGACAGCAAGCGAAGTATTCTGCGACAGACGCTGACCAAATGAGGCCGTAATGGCGTATTCGCGGGAGTTGAACGTACCAGCTGCTACGCCTGTATTGGTCGTAAAATCAACAGTTCCCAGATCGAAATACAACAGCGAGCCACCGATTACTGAGTTTTTGCCCATTTTGGAATAGCCACTCAGGTAGGTGTAATACATATCGCCGATGAGGTTCCGCAGCCACGGAGTGTAGGAAATAGAAGCCCCTTTGTCTTGTTTGGCGAAAATCAGCTTCGATGGATTCCAGTAAATAGCGTTTGCGTCGGCATCACCCAGGGCTACCCCAGCATCGCCTAACGCGCCGGAACGCGCATCGGGTGTGAAATTTAGAAAAGGCACAGCCGAAGTAGGTACATTTCGTCGACCATTAAGGTCTAGTTTGCCCTGGGCCGATGCGAAAAGGGGAAGAAAACAACTGAAACCGAGAAGAACACGGGAAATATTGTGCTTCATATAAAGAATGTTGGTCAACGACGACAACGGGTTGATGTGCGTGTGGCAATCGTCTGGGCTCAAAATTACGACGAATGTTGGATTAGAAAAAAGGGTTTATTTAACCCGCAAATCATTTCAATAGAATTAATCGACCGGCGCCCTTAGCACTTGTGCCATCGGCGGCCGAATGAATCTGTAACTGAACAAGATACAGGCCATTTGGCATCGGCTGACCATTAACAGCCCGACCATCCCACGTACCGATTTCCACCAAAGCCTCACAATCGGTACACTGCCCTGTCTGCTGAGTTATCAACAGTCCGCTCAGATTATACACACTCCACGTCCAGTCGAGTGGTTCACCTGAGCGATCCAGTTCAGCCGTCAGGGTTGCCTGCGCTACTACCGGATTCGGACTGGCCCGGAAAGAACGTAACGTCAAACCTGGTCGTTCCGAAACTACTATGGTCAACGACCCCTCTCCCGAATTATTGTTGATATCCCAGGCTTTGGCTCGAATCGTATACGTACCAGGTTCAAGATTTTGGAACGTATAAAGGACTTCGCCCACTCGCCCACCAACGCCCGTTGCTACGTACAGGTCATTCACAATAACTGGTGTCTGGTCGTTTAGCCGCACTGTTAGTTCATGCCCTAGTCCTGACCTAGCAATATTAATGCCTCGATTGTCAGTCAGTCCGATACGTATCGCTACGTCTGGTCCGGTCACGCGCACTACGTCACCGTCAGTTATTCCACCGATAGCCGAAAGTGCAACGACTGGCGGCTGATTATCAACCGTATCGGCGAAAACACTGCCGCCAACGCGCAGGCTGTCGTAATTTCCCAACGCTTCCAGCGTACTGTCAGATCGAATAGCGTACGTATAAATTTTGCCGGGGCCGACTGTATAATTAATGTCTTTCGGCATGGTAAACCGAACTACAAACCTCCCCTGCTGTACAGGAACCTGACCCGTAAATAACGGACTATTGTAAATCTGATACGTCATCCTGGGGCTGCCAGCCTCAGAACCCAACGTAGCACGAGTGACTGATTTGTCGTATAATGTTAGCCGCAACGTACCGGAAAAATCGGCCAGGCGGGAGCCTTGCTGCCGAATTTCACCGGATAATTCAACCGTTTGAAGCGCTTTTAACGTATCGATTCGAGCAGTGTCCGTCAATAGTTTGCCGTTTATCTGCGTAAGCTGTACCTGCGCCTGAGGATAAGCCAACCGCATGGATGGGTCACCCAATAGGGCGAAATTCCGGTTGAGAGAACCGGCCAGACTATTGTTTTTGGTAAGCCGTATTACATCGCCCAGACGCGGCATCTGTCCATTAATTGGCTTAAACAGAAATCGGTAAAAGGCTTCATTCAGGAGCAGGTTTGTGTTGGCGTAAACAGGGCGAGTGGTTGTCAGTAAGCCAATAGGACCACCGATGCGGCTCAGCAAAGCCAACTCCGCTCCCGAATTAACATTTGGGTCGTCGTAGCGACCAAACTGACACGTAGCAGTAACCATCAACGGAAGCCGACGATTTTTCCAGGAAAGAATGTCCTGAAGGGTAACAATCTGCTCATCGGCTAGTGCCAATACGCCCCCGTGTCCGCTGTAATTAATCACCAATCGTCCATCGACCATCGCCTGATTGATCAATTGATTCACCGTTGGCGCTTTTTGGCCATTGGCTGTATTTTCCTGTGGGAAGGCATCCAGAAAAACGCGCTCAGGGCGATACATAGGCGACTGCGTTTCAACAATCGCGGCCAGCGAATTGGCATCCCCCTGATGAATATTTCCATCGCCATCATCGGCAATCATCATTACCTTGGTTTGCCAGTCGCCAGTCACCGATTTATCGGAGCTGTATCGAATCAATTTATCAACGACAGTTTGCGCTTCGGAAGCCGACTTGACGGGCAACCGACCGACCCCGATTACCATCTGGTAATCACCTGCCACCGACTCAGGCCACTCGCCTTCATCAGCACCCATAAATCCGAAGTAATCATCGGAAGAATAACTCAGGACCGGATGCTGCGATTCACGACTTTCATACACAGGCACCATATTGGCCTGTTGCGTAGGGTTGGTCATCCCCATAATGTTCCGGTAATCATACGTAGCGTCGCCAAACAGGAGCAAGTACCGGAGTTTATTGGGTTGTTTCAGGTAGAAATAACGTACCATATCCCGAATCGCCGTTACGTCAGGGCGCCCCGAACCGAACTCATTGTAAACCTGCGACGTAGTGGCTACCAATACTGACAATTGATCATGTTCGCGCCGGAACGTAGCGAGCCTTTCGGCCTGATCGCGCCAGGCGGCAGGAGTCACAATGACCAAATCAGGCGTAGGCTGGCTGTGCAAATCCTGATTGGCTACCGAAACCAGCGATACCGGCGTAATTAATTGTGTATCCGTAAACAGGAAATAATCGGCCATCCGTGTCGATGACCAGGCGGCATCCTGCGCACTTGATAGCGAATACGACTGCGTGGCGGGCACGAGTGGATTCGTTACGTCCCAGATACGTAGCGCATTCGTTGCCTGCCGAACCGCATAGGAACCAGCCCCCAGCCGACGTGCCCAGGTCGGGGAATCATATTGACGGAGTTCACGACGAGCCTGAACGCCCACAAAATTCAAATAACCCTGCGCAGAAATCTGTCCGCGCTTCTGGAACGTAACACTGATACGTAATGGACTGATAGCCGTTGGTTTAGCTACCAACGTATCGATACTACGTAGAACGCCCTGAAAATCATACTCATAACCCGAAACAGATGGAATAGCCACTGAGCCAATTGCTACGTCGTTTAGCCCAAAACGATATGCAGTCGACGACGTAGCGCCCGCCATCACTGACGAAACCACCCGAATGGGCGAATTCGCTACCAAACCCGGCATATCGAACGTAATGATTTTGGTGGTATCAATAGTTAGGTATTCACCCAGCCACTCGCGTCCCGAACGCACCGTCGGTGTTTTTACCAAATCCTTTTCCTGAAACTGATAATCATCGAACGTAGTATTAGCAGCCGTAGCAGACACTGCGCCCGCTGGCCGTTCCTGAATACGCAGTCCCGACGTAGTACCGATTGTCAGAAAATAAAAAGTTGTATCTGAATACGCATTGATCTGGTGCGAAAACCGTCGGGCGACGGAATCATAACGTATCACATGCGGGCTTTGTCCAAAAAATATAATTGCGTCATCGGCGTCGAATCGGCCATCAGCTTCACCTGCAACCTGAATGGCATTTTCGGCCAGATCATTAATTCGGGGAGTCGAGTTCGGTTGAGGTAACACAGCTCCGCCATTTCCGTAGAGTCGCAGTTTGCGAGGGTCGGTGGACGCAAAAGCAGGACTGATACGTGCTAACTGCGACTGACTAAGTCGATAAACGCCAGAAGACGTAACACCAATTTTTACCCAGATACCTTCCCGAAGCACCGATTGAGCCAAAGCTGGGGCATGAATAATGGATAATGAATAATGGATAATGAGGAGTAATAGATAATAGGTCCAACTACGTCGGAGAAACCCATTGCCCATTATCCATTTTACATTATTCATCATAGTCTACTTCTACCAATGCGTGTGCCAAAATTGTGTAGGATTTACCCGACGACATTTCTTTACAAACGACGCGGGTCCGCCGTAACGTACCACGCCTGAATGTCTTTTTTGCAAATTGAAAATCTTTTCCTTCCGGCAAATCTTTTAACATGATCCGTCGAACCGAAATAGGAGCGGCTACTGCTACGTCCGCCTGCCTCAGTGCTACTACCAATGCAGGGTGAGCGTAGGTAGTAGCTGCCGGATTAGCTATGTAGTGAGTCAGTGGCTGTAGAATTTCAACAGGAAACACGGTTTCGGAAAGTAGCGGCTGCATCAACTGCTGAAAAGTCGTTTTCCATCGTTTGCCGTGGGGCGCTTCAACCCGTTTTCTACCAATACGCCACTGACTTCGGTAATACTGATGCACAGCAGCATGCGCTACCTCATGCACATACGTAATAAGAAAGGCATACGGATTCAGATTGGCGTTTACTGTAATTTGAGTTTGCCCCTGTGGCATGACTCTAAAATCACCCAACCGAGTCCGGCGCGGTTTTACCACACGAAATGTAAACGCATATTGTTGCCAAAGCTGTCGGCAATAGTTAACAGCTACAGGCGGAAGATATTGAATAAATGGATCAGTCAATTTTTACTACAAAGTGTGTGTTAGGTAGTACTAAAACGCAAAAAGCCCTATAAAAATAGGGCTTTTTGCAAAATTGTAAAGTCGTAAGCTATTACTTAGCGCTGTCGGCAGCCGCAGCTGTATCACCAGCCATCGTCGAGGTAGAATCCGTAGCCATCGTAGTGGTGTCGGTCGACAACGTAGCAGTCGAATCAGCAGATGCTTCTTCAGTTTTAGGTTTGCTTTGGCAAGCAGCGAAGGTCAGCATGCTACCAACAAACAATAAGGCGAATACCTTTTTCATTCTTGTTTTGCTATTTTAGGTTTTTGGAAACAAATATAGTTTTTAAATAGTAAATACAATAATATACAGTGATAATTAAGCTAAAAGGGAATATTAGCTTAAAAATATACAATTTCAGATTTAATTTATCTAAGATTGATTACAGTTGATTTTCTTCCTGCTTCGAAGAGCGTGATCGGAGTTTGTCGTAGAATCCCGTACTCCGGAATGTAAGGAGTTTATGCCCGAAGTAATTTGCCATGAAGCTAGCACCCATTCCCACTACGTGAGATCCCGTTTCGCGCCAGATTTTCAAATTAGGAGAAGGCAACAGGGGTGTTGCTACCCACTCCAGGGTATACTTGGATACGTAAACCTGAACTACTAGAGCTACTAATGCGATACCTAGAAATTTGATGGCCTCGCGAGCTGTATTTCCAGTTTTACCGGCAGAAAAGGCGTATTTTTTGGTAGGAATAAATGTGAGCACAGTAGCCGTTAGATAACCGCACAGTACACTGGTCGCGTAATCTAGCTCGAAGTAGTGGCGATAGAAAATACGGCTAACAAAATTGATGGAAGCACCCAACAACGCTGTTAGGAAATACGTAAAAAATTCCCTAAATTCTTTATGCTTAGGCGGTTGAATACTGCTCACATTCACTGAATTACGAAACTTATTACAAGTTATTAGCTGGACTATTTTTAATACAATACGTCAAAAGTACGAAATAGACGCCAAAGGCTTACAATCTACCTTGTCATATCGTATAAAATACGCTAGCCGTTTACTAAAAAATTCCTTGCAACACGCCCGGAACAATACCCAAACCCAATGTTAAAATAGTGGCAGCCAGCAAAACGTATCGATAAAAAGGAGCAACCTGAATTGGCTCAGTGGCTCCATCCCGAAAATACATGGCAATGATAACCCGGAAATAATAATAAATACCCACCGCCGACATCAATACAGCCACAACCAGCAGCCAGATCTGACCTCGTTCTACAGCGGTAGAAAACATATAGAATTTACCCCAGAACCCAGCTGTCAGCGGAATACCAGCCAACGACAGCATCGAAACGGTCATGGCAAAACCCAACAAAGGATTCTGACGAGCCAGTCCATTAAAGGAGTCAAAATTTTCGGCAATGTTCCCTTCGCCTGTAATTGTTTGCGTGCTACGTTGCTGGGCAACCAATAGTAGCACGCCAAATGCCGAAATCGTTGCGACGGAATAAGCCAGTGAATAAAATACAATAGCTTGTTTCGTTTGTGAACCCAATGCAGCCAATCCAATCAGGAGATATCCCGCGTGTGAAATGCTGGAATAGGCCATCATTCGCTTAAAGCTGTTCTGGTACACCGCTGTTACGTTACCGGCTACCAACGTAATGGCCGTGATAATGGCTAAAATAGTCCACCAGAACGCATAAACACCCGTAAATGAGGCTGATAACAGGTGAAACAGAGCCGCAAATCCAGCCGTTTTAACAACTGTCGACATGAACGCCGTGAAAATGGTTGGTGCGCCGTCGTATACGTCGGGTGTCCAGAAATGGAAGGGAGCCGCCGATACTTTAAACAGCAAGCCAATCAG
The DNA here is from genome assembly GCF_014699005.1 of Spirosoma profusum. Classification (GTDB taxonomy): domain Bacteria; phylum Bacteroidota; class Bacteroidia; order Cytophagales; family Spirosomataceae; genus Spirosoma; species Spirosoma profusum. The sequence goes on along the minus strand of NZ_JACWZY010000007.1, from coordinate 79,544 downwards.
CAGCATTAGCAACCCTACGTAGAGCAATAAAGAAAGGCCAACCTGCGGATTGGCGGCATACGAGCCAATTCCCGCAATGGTAAACGAGCCAGTAGCGCCATAAAGTAGTGCCATACCAAACAGCATAATTCCCGTGGCGAAAGCACCCATTAGAAAGTATTTCAAAGCCGCTTCGTTCGAACGCAGATTCCGTTTGTCGCTCCCGGTCAGTACGTACATGGCTACTGACAGAATCTCTACCCCAACAAACAGCATAATCAGGTTCTCGAAGCTCACCATCATGATAGCTCCTACTAACGAGAACAGAATAAGACCATAGTATTCAGCGGGTTGCGACTCCTCATTTTCTGTGAAGCTACTTGATAAAGCCACGACCATAAACGCCGAACCCAACACGATGGCCGTAAAAACCATCGACAGATTGTTGGTTTTCAGCATTCCGTTGAAATACACGTAGTTTTTATTCCAGTCGATAAAGTTGACGACCAGCGTGAGCAGCAGGCACAACAACGTAGCGGGCAACAGAATCGCTTTTGATTTCAGAAAGCCCAGAAATAGCAGGACAATCCCAAAAACCGATAACAGAACAATTGGAAGCATATTTTAAGTCGTTAGTCGATAGTCATTAGCCGAAAGCCCTCATTTTAGATAGCCTTACGACTATCGATTGAAGCGATCGACTTACTTCATAGATACAGCCGTAGTGCCGATATATTTCATCAGGTTAGCAACGGCGGGTTCGGTTACGTTCAAAAATGAATGCGGGTAAATACCAATCCAGAAAACCATGAAAACCAGCGGAATCAGTACCCAGCTTTCAGACGTAGTAAGATCGGCAAACGACTCGGTACGAGACGTAGTAGCACCGAACATACTTTTCTGGAACATACGTAGCATATACACCGCTCCGAAAATAATAGTGAAGCCAGCGGCTAATCCCAGGTAAGGGTTGTAGGTATAGACGCCATGCAGCAGTAAAAACTCACCGACAAAACCATTGGTAAGCGGCAATGCCACACTACCTAGCAGCATAATCATGAAATAAACCGTCAATTTCGGCGTCGATTGAGTGATTCCGCCAAGCTGGTCGAGCTGGCGCGTGTTGGCTCGCGAGAAAATCACATCGGCGACAAAGAACATGCCCACTACGTTGATACCGTGTGCCAGCATCTGTACCAATGCGCCCTGCATACCTGTTTCCGTTTGCGAGAAAACACCAGCCGCCATCAGGCCAACGTGTGAGAATGACGAGTACGCAATTAGCCGTTTCATATCGCGCTGGCGAATGGCGATGATAGCGCCGTAAAGAATACCGATTACCGAAAGAATAATGGCCGTTTTTCCCCAGGTTTCCATACCAAGCGGCACGATGGGCAGAATGAAACGTATCAGGCCATACACACCCATTTTCAGCATAATACCGGCCAGCAACATCGTAGCGGGTGTTGGCGACTCTACATACGTATCAGGTTGCCATGTATGGAACGGGAACACTGGCATTTTGATAGCAAATGCGATAAAGAATGCCCAGAAAACCCAGTTCTGTGCTTCGGGGGTAAGTTTGAGCTTGTAAAAATCAACGATGGCGGCCGAGTGAGTTGCACCGGCTGTGGCGGGTGTCTGGTAATATAGATAGACCAATGCCACCAGCATGAACAGACTCCCGAAAATCGTATAGATAAAAAACTTGAACGTAACGGGCACCCGATTTTCGCCACCCCACATGGCAGCCAGGAAGTAAATCGGAATCAAAGCCGCTTCAAAGAATAGGTAAAACAGGAAACCATCACGGGCCGTAAATACGCCCATCAGAGCCGCCTGCATATAGATCATGAGCGCGTAGAACGTAGCAGGGCGCGGGTAATTCCGATTAAAGGTAGAAAGTACAATGAACGGAACCAGCAGCCCGGTCAGTAGCACCAGTAATACGCTAATGCCGTCAATTCCAGCACTGAAGCGAATACCTAAAGAGCCGATCCAAGGGTAATCGAAGGCAAACTGCGACGTAGCATCTGGTTTGAATACGGCAAACGCATAACCTGCGCCCGCCAACTCGACCAGGGTTGCTACCAATGCGATCTGTTTAGTACGTTCGCTCCCTCCTATCAATAGGATTAACGTAGCGGCTACAACAGGAAATAAAATCAGAAATAGTGTAAGCATATCAATGATTTACGAATTACGTTCCGGTACTCCGGTTCGTTCGACGAGCGTTACGTTGCCAATCGACAGAAAATAGTTAGAATCTTACGAAGAATCGCAGGGCGAAAATGAGCACAATACTGACCACCATCGCCAGTACGTAAAAGCCAATGGAGCCATTCTGCAACAACCGCAGTTGCGCCGAACTCTGACGTACCAGCCAGGCCACCCCATTTACAATGCCATCGACCAATCCTTCGCCAAAACTGTACAGCGCATCACCCAAACCACGGATTGGCCGGACAATGATACTCTCGTACAATTCATCGACGTAGTATTTGTTGTAAATGACCTGTTCGGGCAGGGAACGGTCGGTTGCATCAGAAACGGGAACCGCCTGACGACGCACGTACATGGCGTAAGCGATAATCATGGAGACCAACGCAACGCCAGCCGAAACTGCCATCAATACGTATTCGGTGCTATGCGACAGATGCGATTCGCCAAAGGCTTCGGGATTTACCTGGCGGGAACCCTCAAACAATGGAGCCATGAAATTACTCAGCCATCCGCCACTGGGAAGATTCAAGCCACCTCCTAAAGCTGACAGAACAGCTAGTACCATCAGGGGTAGTGTCATCGAAAGGGGTGATTCATGTAAATGATGTTTCTGTTGTTCTGTCCCCCGGAAATCACCGAAGAATGTCAGGAACAGCAGACGGAACATGTAGAAGGACGTAAGTCCTGAACCAAGTACGCCTAATGCCCAGAGCAGTTTGTTATGTTCGAAAACGTGCGCCAGAATTTCATCTTTCGAGAAGAAACCAGCAAAAGGTGGCAAGCCCGAAATTGCAATCGTACCAATCAGGAACGTAACAAACGTAATAGGTAATGCTTTCCGCAGACCGCCCATCTTACGAATATCCTGCTCGTCGGACATAGCGTGAATGACACTACCAGCGCCCAAGAATAACAAGGCTTTGAAGAAAGCGTGTGTCATTACGTGGAACATACCCGCCGTATACGCCGTAGCACTCAGACCAAGGAACATATAGCCCAATTGCGATACGGTTGAGTAAGCCAGTACTTTCTTGATGTCGTTCTGGAGCAGGCCAATCGAAGCGGCCAGCAGGGCGGTTGCAATAGCAATAATGCCAATAATCTCAAGCGTTAGCGGAGAAAGCGTGTATAATACGTTCGAACGTACCACCATGTAGATACCCGCCGTCACCATCGTTGCTGCGTGAATCAGAGCAGAAACTGGAGTAGGGCCCGCCATAGCGTCGGGCAGCCAGGTGTAGAGCGGAATCTGGGCCGATTTACCCATAGCGCCCACAAACAGCAGCAACGTAATGGCCAGTATGGTTTTATCACCAACTTCTAAACTCGTTGCCTGTTTAAATACGTCCAGGTATTCAACTGTACCGAACGTATTGATCAGCATGAATATCCCGAGCAGAAACCCTAAATCGCCAATACGGTTCATGACGAAAGCTTTCCGGGCGGCATTGTTATAACTGGTATTCTTGTTCCAGAAGCCAATGAGCAGGTAAGAACACAGACCAACGCCCTCCCAGCCAATGAACATAATGACGTAGTTGGAACCCATCACCAGCAAAAGCATGAAGAAAATAAACAGGTTCAGGAACGCCATAAACTTCCCAAAACCTTCGTCGTGGCTCATGTAGCCAATGCTATACAGATGAATCAGCGAACCAACGCCCGTAACAACCAGCAGCATCAGTAGCGATAACTGATCAATCTGGAACGAGAAATTGATGTGCAAATCACCTACGCTAATCCAGTCGAAGAGGTTGGCGATGATGGGTTGGCTATTTCCTGACTGGAACGTTCCAAACAAAGAGATCGATAGTAGAAAGGAAACGACAACGGCCCCAGTCGCCACGACGCCCGCCAAACCCGTCGGAAGTCGCCGAAAGCCGAGGCCATTGATAAGAAAGCCAATCAGTGGTAAAAGAGGAATGAGGGCGCAGAGTAATTCTAGTTTCATTTACTAATTGCGAATGAGTGAATGAGCGAATGAGTGAATAGGCTGGCGTTCCAGCAAATACCCATCTGTTCTTTTACCATTTCAGTTTGTTGAGCAATCCCACGTCGATGGAGCGGGTGTTGCGGTAAATCATAACAATAATAGCCAACCCAACCGATACTTCGGCAGCGGCAACGGCCATTATAAAAAAAACAAATACCTGACCGGCTGAGTCGGAGCGATACGAAGAAAAAGCAATGAGTAATAAATTCACTGCATTTAGCATCAACTCAATTGACATGAAGATAATGATCGCGTTGCGTCGGGTCAGTACGCCAATGATGCCGATAACGAACAGTGCGGTACTGAGAATCAGATAATACGTGAGCGGTATTTGCTGAATGACTTCCGGAATGAGGACGTCCTGCGTGGGTTGCATGGCTTGCCAGTTAATAAAAAGTACCGCAAAGGTAAAGATTATTCGGGATTGGAGGAAAGGTGTTTTTTAGCACCGTATTTACAGCTTATCATTGCTTTTTCGGCTCGTTCACTTAAATTTTGGCCGATATTGCCAAAATAGACCGAAACAGCTCTTTCGTTATCAACACTTTTTATTTGTAATGCCCAATTTATCTTTTGCAAAACGATTTCCGGGGCTTCTGTATGGCATTGTCATTGCGTTGCTGCTCGGAGCAGCGGGTTTTGCCGGTACACTCGAAAGTGTCAATTTTCAACGTAATTATTTTATAGTACAATTGCTGGCGGTCGGAATCGGTGTGCTTCATGTATGGCTGGGACCCCGATTTTTAGAAGCTGGCTTTGTTACGTTCGGACGTGGGGTTGTCACAACCTTTCTGATACTGCTGGCTGGTATGGGCGTTGCGCTGTTCATCTACCAACGTACCGGCTATCTGGCAGACCGGTGGCCGTTCGTAACAAGCCTCCTACCGTTTATGGCTCCGTTTCTGGTGCGGGAAGCCTATCATTATTATTTACAAATTCCGCCCGCCGATTATAAGAAATGGTATTATCCCGTCAATGGAGATATGCCCGACGTCGATTTGCTCGACTTATCGAAAATTTTAGTGCTCCAATTTGAGTTTTTGAAAACTCCGGAAGACAAGAATTTTACAAATTTCAAAGCGAAAGCACCCGTTGCGATGCCTTTAGGCGATTTATTTCTGGTCTTTATCAACGATTATAACGAGCGAACGCCCAACAGTCCCATACAATTCGTCGATACAGCGGGGCGTCCGTTTGGCTGGGTATTCACCAAAAAAGCGGGTTGGTGGCAGCGCCCAGTTTATCTGGACCCGGCGCTCGATTTTTCACAGAATCAGTTAGTTGATAACGCGACTATTATTGCGCGGAGAGCGTGAGTGGGAAACTGTCGTCTGGACGTCCACGTCCGGGCGACTCAGATTTTTCACACCCGGACGTGGACGTCCAGACGACAATTTCCCTAGTTTAGCATAATCACTCCACCTTTGACTTCCACCATGGCACTGCCGTTGAGCGACAGTTGTGCATTGGCTTTTATTTCGGCAGTGGCATCGGCTTCGGCTTTGACCTGAGCACCCTTGATTTCGACGTTGGCTGTGCCTTCAATTTTTACGCTGTTTGTCGCTTTTAATTCGATGTTGTTCATAGCCTCCATCTTGATATCGTTCTGAGCTTTTACCTCAATATCTTTCCCTTCAATGTGAATCAGGCCCTGCGTTTCGATGGTAATTTTACCATCACCATCAAAGGAGAGCAGTACGCGCGTATCGGTTTTGTTGACGTTGGTCAGTTCAATTTTCTGTTCGCCATCTTTGTCATATAGGCTAATCTTATTGCCGCCTTTTGTCTGGATGGTTTTCTGTACGTTATCGCGATACGTGTAATCGACATCGTTATTTTTTGGGTAAAGGCTTGTCAATACGTAGGGATATTCGGCCAGGTTCGACTCGTAGGCGATCATGACCTGAGCATCGATTTCCGGCACAAACAGCATTCCTTCGCCATCAGAGGTGTAGGTATGGGCCACTCGCAACCAGTCGGACTGTTTGTCCTGGCCAGGCCACATAAATTCTACTTTTACACGGCCTAGTTTATCAGGATCTTCATTATCAATCACTTTGGCCAATTCGGGTTGGCCAATTGGCAACCGATACGTTGGATTTGGCGGTGGATACGTAACGGAATCAGGAACGGCCCGGAACGTATTGGCGTAATTTCCGCTGCTATCCAGCGAGTGTGATACGTGTGTAACCCGATAGCTTCCAAAGTTTTCTTCGGACGTACCACGCTCGGTGATACGTGTCCCTTTTACAGAAATAACCGTTCCGACCGATACGTCCGGATTTTCACCAAATCCCTGAAAATCAACTAGCCGGCTGGCATCCATCGCTTTCTGCGTTTTCGCGACTTCATCCAGTTCGCTTTGTCCATACACGAGTTTGGGCAGCGGTACTTGTGACTCCTGACTGAACATTTTCTCGGATTCATCCAACGTAAAATCGCCCCACTGACCCAGGCCACTCACCTGCTGATCTTTGGAGTGACTTTCGTAGGTACGGTCGGCGATGTAGTCGTAGCGGGTATAGAGAAATTTGGCGGGTTTCAGTCGCAAACTCATGGCAAACGTCTGCATGCCATCGACCAGGAAGTCTACTTTATTATCGTCGGGTTTGCCGAAAATTAGTTGCTGCCCGTCGTAGAAACACCATTCACCATATTCGGCAGCCAGCCGCGCCAGAAACTCAAAGGCCGTTTCGTCGTACTGAACGACGTATTTCAGGGGGTCGGTATGCTTCGGTTTAACCGAACGTTTCAGCAGATTGCTCGGATACGGACTCAACACTTTATCGACAATATCGCTGATCGAGCATTGCAGAAAAGATCGACGTAATCGACTGTCTTCCAACAGAATAGTCAGACCGTATCCTTTCAATAAAAAAACATTGGACATGTCGCTGGTGTTTTTCAGCGCCAGTTCGGTAATGATGCCTTTGAATTTGAAATCGAAAGAGCCTTTTTCGAGTAGCGGCTCGAATGAAAACTGAATGGTTTTGCCGATTACGTTCCGGTGCGACTCATGAAAGAATAGCTCGTTGCGGTCTTCCAGTTCTTCAAACGGCACGGCAAGTTCAAACTGATGGTGGCCGAACAAATCCTGCTCAATGGTGAGCCCCGAAACCTGTTTCAGTTCCTTCCCGCCTTCCAGTTCTACGTGGGTAATGACCTGTTTGGCCATTCGTTAAGTGTTTTGGTGATCAATACCGTCGAGTTTGATCTTTCCGGCTGATAATCGCAAAAGAATACAATTACTGACACGGGTTCGGTTGGCAAACCGGAGTATAGTATTCGTATTGTTAACTAACCGCTCAAGCATCAGATTTTCCTTAACGATATCGGTAGCTATGTTTGCGTTAATGGCTTCCATAACACCATCTAAATCATCTATATAGCGCGATGCCATAAATTCGAAGTACAGTGTGGCGTAAGCTTCTTTAAATTCGAGTTTTTGCAGTGTTGACTGTTGGTCGATACGGTCAAATTTTATTTCACCATCTTTTTTTGTGGTAGGACCGGTTGCCCAGTCGCCTAACATATCGTCGTCAGTACCGTCCAGTATCATAATTATCACTCCTCCACGCACACCTGACGTGGCCCGCCCCTTCTCGTATTTCTGCGACAGCGTATGGGTGCACTGCAACACATTGAACTCTTTACCTTCTACCGTTAATGTGGCCTTGAATGACATAGCTGAATACGTTTTGTTGACCAGTTTTAATTTTCGGGTTTCAGGTTGGCGAATATGTCACCCAACCTGAAACCCGAAAATTCTTCAGTTTATACCCGTAGCGTTGCCTTATTAATAGTAAGTTCTCCGCCAACTATATAAATCGTTGTGTTCAGGTAATCCATATCCGCAAAAAATTCATCCTGATAGTTTATACAATAGGCCTTTTTAAACTCGATTTCTTTAAACGTAGCCGATTCGTCGATACGGCTCAGGATAACCTTTCCATCTTTCTGCATATGGGGGTCAATCATCCAGTTTTTAATGGCGCTATCATCCATAGCGTCTAAGCTCAAAGACAACCCCCAGCCAGGGCGGGAGGAAGGTTGCCCCCGATCATTTTCGTTACGCATGATACGTAGCAACATCCAGATTATATTATACGCCGTTCCATCGACGTTCAAGGTTCCCTCAAAAGACATATAAAAAGCGTTTGATACGTTTAAAAGAATCCGCAATGATCGTATTGAAATTCATTGCGGATTCTTTTAAACTGACTATTTCCCCCACAGATTTTGGTGTTCTATATCCCGGATTCTGATTTTCTCACAGGAGAGTGAAAAAAATATGCAGAAAGCGTTTCCGGTACGTCGCTGGAAGTCGCGTGTTTTCCGATAGGCACTCATTAAAGGCTGGAAATCACCCGCCTTTTCACGAGCCTGATTGTATACCAACATGCCCAGGTTACTTTCCCCTTCGTCGACAGAGACTCGGTTGAACTCGTTCTGGATATCGTTACTGTAGACAAAACTTTCAGATATGTCGGTAACAAACGCTTTTTCGAACGCATATTCCACGAACGTCGACTGCTGATCGGTTTGCATTACTTTTAACTTCCCGCTTTCCATCCGGGTCTGGTCGCAAACCCATTCAAAAAAAAGGTCGTTTCCCCCTTCCGCGATGATAAAAATATCGCCGGTAAATACGCTCGAAGCTGGCTTTCCCTGGTTATCGTGCCCCTGTGAAAGACTTATATAAAATTCAAACACGGGTATATCATTTCCAGCGACGGATAAGGTTGCATCGTATGCCATGACTAGTTGGTTTAAAGCCGTGAATAATTATTTCCACTCATATTTTAAGGTCGCATTCCCATTTGTCACTTCCTGACCGGCTACCAGCAAATCAGTCACCATGAACATAGCATCTCCCACAAACGATTCTTTCATGCCATAGCAATATGCCTTTTTCAGTTCCCACTGCTTCAACACTGAATCGTCTTCAATATTGCGATACTTAACCGTTACGTCCTTCTGACTTTTAGGGTCTATCATCCACTGCGTAAAGGTGTTATCTTCGGCAGTATCGAGGGCCACAAGCACACGCCAGCTCGTTGACGAAGCGGGTCTACCATTAGCATCCCGTTTTCGGGTAGCTGTAAAAAAGAGTCGTTTTATCGGAAGAGGGTCTCCACCATCTATTTCCAATTCAGCACGATATGAAGCCATGATGTATCTATGTTAAAAGGTGTAAGAATTGATTATTGCTGGTTATAATCGGCTCGCCACTGGGCCGTATCGGGGTCGTCGCCCTTCTGCCCGTCGAGTTTAAGCAGGAACGTTTTAGCCGGAAAATACGGCACCATATGGATGTCGAGGTAAATGCGGTCTTTCTGCTGCGGGTCCTGCTCGAAACGTAGCAATTTGAACTTCTCGATGAGTTTACCCGGTCCCGTTACGCTATCCAGGAACTTAACAATCTGCTTCTGAATGTCGGTACGTGTGTTAAAATTGAAATTCTCGAACGCCCGGCGGTTCAGGAAGTCAATCAACACCTTTGTGATATAATCGAAGACACGTACCACCGAATACGTCTGAAGCCCAAGATTGTCGCCGTTGAAAAGCGTTTTGGCCGAGAACGGCATCACCTTTCCGTATTCGTTGACCATCGGAATCAGACCCATTTTTTCCAACGTAGCGATTTCGCTTTTCTTCAGCGGAAACCGCACACCATCGGCTTCATTGAGTGCTCCATGCTTGCGGCCAGCCGATACCTGCGACATGACAGTAGCATAGAGTTTTCCTGCCAGCGCGCCCGACCCTGGTACGTAGAGGTCCTCTTCTTCTCCTACGTCCTGATGGCGACCACGTCCGGCCAGCCAGTTGCAGGTCATCATTACGTTCGAAAGGTAAGCATCCCCCCCCGTCAAATCAGCCGATTCGAAAAGGTCTACTACGTCGTCCGGTGCGTCGAGGTGCTGAAAATCCGTCACCATCATCACCTTGTTTTTATGCGCTATCTGCGCCCACTTATCCACTACCTTTTTCTTACCCAGATAGCCAGGCATAACCAGTAATGAATAACTGTCGCGCAGGTCGAGACGGTCGTAGTTGCGGGCAAACTCTTCGGCCACAGCATCAATGAACAACGTATTGTCGAGGTCGGTCATCTGGTCCGGCTCAGCATTCATGATGTTGACGTTCTTCACTTTATCCTGATCGGTGTTTGCATAGAAACTAGCTACCGACCGGTACGACTGCTCCAGTCCACGACTAGCCTCAAACGCCCGACGTAAGTTTTCGGACAGAAGCGTCTGAGCGCCATCGGCTTTTTCCTGTGCCGTCTGCACCAGATCTGCTACGTTATCGGCCCCGGTCAGCAATTCGAGCATCAGGTTGAGCCGCTTTTTCAGTTCGCTACGTTCATGTTCTTTGCCCTGTTCAGTCAGAAATATTTTTTTACGGGCTTTTTTCTCCGGATTCAGGTTCTGAACGCCCTCAATCGTAGTTTCTAGAATGGCAAAGCCACCGTATTTAGCCAGTTTAGTAGTACTCGCGTCAAGCGAGGGTATATCTTCAGCGAATTTTTCGCCTGTTTTTAATGGTTTGTCCTGAGCTTCCATATTTTGATGTTTCGGGTTCTAAACTCCATGTGTCAAATTCCAAGTCGCTGTTGCAAAAACATGGAACAGTTTTATTGTACCTCTTCCAGTTCGCGGATCATGGCCTGAATGGCTGCTACGTAAGCGGCTTTCCCATCGGGATTTTCGAGCATTGTTTTCAGAATTTTGTTCGACTTCAGTTGCCGGACGTATCGCTGAAAATCTTCGAAGGTCATGTTCAGTTGCTGTAGGTATTCGCTTTGGGCAATGACGCCTTTTTTACCAAAATCGGCGAGCGAGTTAAAGCGCAGGGTTTCGCTGATGGTGCTTCCGTCTTCAGTGTCGAATTCCACTTCCTGTTCGGGCCGGAAATGGGCAAACACTTCGCCCACTGTTTTGAGTCCTTCAACTACTTCCGGACGAACTGGAGGATCAGACGTTAATTTCTCAATGAGCAGGGTTTTGTTCTGGGGGATGTCAACGATACTCTCGCTGACGTTGAGCTTACGCTCCTGTCCACCAATTCCATAGTCGAACATAATCTATTAGTTAAGTGGTTATAAATTAATACGTTGTGTAGTTTCAGCTTTTACCCTCCGATCATTACGGTGGGGAAACCCGCTACGATGCTACCTCCGTGAGCCGTCGTATCACCCAGGCGAGCGGCTGGTTTTCCGCCGATCATCACCGTAGCAGACCCTTTTACAATCACGTCGGGAGGGCCGACACAGACACACATATCGCCCATGACGGCTGCGGGTATACCGCCAATGAGCACCGTCGGCATACCCGGTCCCGTAATAGGGCCACCAACGTGCGGAATGGGAACAACGGCGGGCGTTTGCATCGGGCAAACGTGCATATCTGTTAATCGAGCGGCTGGTTGTCCCATAGCTTAGGCGGGTTGAGCCGATACGTCGGCGGGTTGTTTAGTTTCTTCGTGGGTAATCGACCAAATCAATTCGTCATTTTCCAGCCCGACATGAATCGTCGTTCCCTTCGTAACCTCGCCCCCAACAATCATCCGCGAAATTGGGCGACGTAGTTGATTCCGAATCACGCCTTTTAGCTGCCGGGCGCCGTATTGGGGCGTAAATCCTGAAAGTGCCAGATGCCGCCGTACGTCGGGCGTTAAATCGAGTGTAATGCCTTGTTTGACCAGTTGGTCGGTCAGGCCACGCAGGTGCAGGTTAAAAATTCGAACAGCGTTTTCTTCCGAAATCGGCGCAAAAGGCACAATCTCTGTCAGACGCGCCAAAAACTCTGGTCGGAAGTGGCGACTCATGGTTTCCATCAATTCTGTATTGGAAGGAATTTTTCCTTCACCAAAACGCTGGATAACCAATTGACTGCCAATGTTCGATGTGAATAGTACAACGGCGTCCGAGAAGTCGCCTTCTTTGCCGAGCCGGTCGTGCAGACGGCCTTCGTCCAGAATTTGCAGAAAGATGTCGAATACCGATGGGTGTGCTTTTTCAATTTCATCGAAGAGCACGACCGAGTAGGGTTTCTCGCGGATTTTGTTCACCAGCAAACCGCCTTCCTCGTACCCAACGTAGCCCGGAGGAGCGCCGTACAGTAAAGCCGCCGAATGCTCCTCCTTGAACTCCGACATGTCGAACCGAATTAGAAACGACTCATCGTTGAACAGAAAATCGGCCAGGGATTTCGCTAGTTCGGTTTTCCCGGTTCCGGTTGGTCCCAGCAGGAAGAAAGATCCAATGGGTTGTCCTGCTTTCGTCAAACCGGAACGTGCTTCCAGAATAGCATCGGCCACGGCCTTCACGGCATGATCCTGACCGATGACCCGTTGTTTCAATATTTCATCCATCGCCAGCAATTTGTCGCGCTCCTGACTTTGAATTTTACCCAGCGGAATACCGGTTTTATGAGAAATCACAGCCGCTACGTCGTGGCGGTCCACAGTAGTCTTGGCCGTCGTTGTCAGGTCAGAAAGTCGACGTAACGTTTCGCGAATATGATCCGTCAGGCCCGATGCTGATTCAAAAGGATCCTCCTTCGATTCTTCATCTGCTACGTCATCCGCACTTAAATTTGCCAGCAGAATCGGGCTGATTTTGGCTTCCAGTTCCTGATACAGATAACGCAGTTCACGTAGCGTATCCGTATTTGTAGACACTAGCTGATCAAGTTGCTCCGTCAGTTGCGTCACCTCCGCAGGAGTACGTTCGCTGATCATACGTACCGCCGACAACGTTCGGTCAAGCAGATCGACGGCGGCATCGGGTAAGCGTCGATTTCGGCTGTAGCGTTTGGCCAGAATAACCGCTTCGGCCACAGCATCGGTCCCAACGGTAAGCTGATGGTGATTTTCGTAGAATGGCACCAGGCGCTGCGCCATTCGAATGGCCGTATCGACATCGGGTTCCTCCACACGTAGCACATCGAACCGGCGACTAAAAGCTTCATCGGTTTCAATGTATTTCCGGTATTCGTCCAACGTAGTAGCGCCAATAACCGTCAGGTTTCCTTTGGCAAGTTCAGGTTTGAGCAGGTTCGCTACGCCCGTACCCAACGGTCCCCGACTATCGAGAAGCTGATGAATTTCGTCGATGAACAGAATGATTTTAGCATCCTGCTTCAACTCCTTCAAAATGCTCTTAAGCCGATCCTCTACCTCGCCTTTGTAAGACGCTCCAGCGACCAGTGCGCCCAAGTCAAGTTCAAGCAGGCGGGCATTTTTCAAATGATCAGGAACTTGCCGAGCTACAATGTTTAACGCAAAACCATCGGCCAACGCTGTTTTCCCAACACCCGGTTCGCCCACTAGAATAACGTTCGGTTTGGTACGTCTCCCCAGCGTTTCGGTCATCATCCGCACTTCTCGGTCACGACCCAGAATAGGATCTAAACGACCTTCAGCAGCCATCGCCGTTTTGTCGACGCAGTAACGTAGCAACGCCTGCCCAGCTGCCCCTGACGATACGTTGGCTGGACGCTGACCACTCTCCTTACTCTCAGGCGCAACGGCGGTTTGCACGTCGGCGTCGGCCAGAGCTGCCTGCATGAGTTCAGCCTGGGTCAGCGGAAAACTTTTTAATTGTTCGGCCGTGAAACCAACGCCCGGTTTGAGCAGAGCCGCCAGCACACAAACCGGATCGGTTTGGGATTTTCCTAACTGCAAGGCTACCAGGTCGGCCAGTTCCATCGCCGTTTTCACCAGTTCATCACCCGGCGGATTGGTGGACAGACGACTTGATTTCGGACTGGCTTCAATACGTACCTCTGCCCACTCACGCAGGTACGGTACGTCCTGTCCGAGAACACCCAGCCAGGATGCCAGCCCTATCTCATTGTGCAACAGCCCCATAAGCAAATGAGCCGGTGCAAACATTTCGTTCTGGTACTCCTTCGAAAGGGCCTGAGCAATCTGAATCGCCCGTTTTACGTCTTCCGTGTATGCCATCGGAGTAAGGAATTTAGGAATTGGTCATGGGTTATCAATAATCAATCAGAGCCTAACCGACGGAGTTTGGCATTGATGGCCGTGATACGTTGCTGAGCATCGGGCCGAGTATTTTTTTCAAGCGTTTCGACAGCAAATTCATAGAGCGGCCGTCGCCAGAGTGGTGGTCGGTTGGTAGCATCCGCTTTTTTCTCGCAACGGTCTACGATATCCATTTCAACATCAGACCGCGAAACACCCGCTACCGTCGGAGCAGCTACCGTTGGCGCAGGGGCACTGCCAGCCGCTTTAAGCTGTGCCGTTAGTTCATTGATACGACTTTGGGCGTCAACCATTTTCCTTGTGCACTCCTGAAACTGAGACAAATAATTTGGGCCTCCTCCCCCCGATGGCGCGGCAGCAGGAGCTGCGGCAGGGGCTGCTGCCGTTTTTGCGGCCAGTAGTTTCAGCATTTCATTTTCCTGCCGAGCCTGAAGAAGGGCCGCCGTCAGCTTGTCAATCTGGCTGGCATCAATGCCTTTTTTCTCCATCACATCGCGCAGATAGCTAATGTTATTGCGATACGTCAGCACAGCATCGTACGCACTGATGAGGCCACTCGATAGTTGTTTATTGGTAGGTTGTAGCTGAGCTGTATCGGCTTTTAAGCCATTTACCTGCTGCTGAAGACCGTTTTCAAGGCTCGAAAGCTGCGTTTTCAGGCTTCCTCTTTCAATATCAGTCGCCTTCAGATACGCCTGATCGGTGGTTTGTATGTTTTTGATATTAGCCGTTACCGCGTCCATCGGCTTCATCAGTTTCTGGTTTTGTTCGGCGAGGGTTTCGGTAAGTCGGGCGTTTTCCTGCTTCAATACGTAGTTGGGAGCGCTGAAAAGCAGATATACCGCCAGTACTGGTACACTGAGTGACAGGCAGTAAACGCCCATAAATCGACTGAAAGCCTGCTGCCGTTCGGGTTTATTGAGTGGTTCCATAGATAGAGGGTTACTATTTTAAATTCCAGGTTTCAAGTTGACTGACTACGGTAACAGGAAACCAGAAACTTAAGAAGTCAATGTTAAGGTATTTTCAAACAGATACTTACGTTCACTTATTTAGCGGTAATTACCCAAGTGGGCTCCAGCGCGAACGAGGTTTTTCGGGTGGCGTTTCCTTTACTTCATGCTCAATAATGAAGACGTTTTGTCCCTTCCGTTTGCCGATAAAATCCAACTGAGCCAGTTTGTAGAATACGTTTGACAAGGTTCGGTAAAGCATTTCGACTTCGGTAAGCAGCTTTGTTAGCTCAGTATGTTCATACGGTAGCTGTAACGTAGCGTTGAGCTGCGCTTCGAGCGCGCCCGGCGTCAGGTCGGCCCACTCGCTGATGTACCCCACAAATTCCTCACGCTCACGACCACTCAGCATGGTCATCACCACGCGGATGGCCTGTACTGGCCGCATGAGCAGTTCCATCATCTGGATAGGGGGTTCGTACGGAATGATCCAGCTATAGCGCGTACTGATGTCGCCCAACGTAAAAGCCAGCCGCTCAGCCATCAATAAGGTGCTGTTCTGAAGCGGATTTTTCAGGTCACGTTCCTTACTCTTCTGCAAAATTTTATACGCATTAGTTTCCAGCGATTCGAGGTGTTTACCAAATTGCTGATACCATTGCTGGAGCTTCGGCAAACTATGAATCGAGGTGCAGGCGGGCAGATAATCCGTATCCTGCTGCACTTCACCGTTCCCATATCGTACCCGCCCGATAATCAGTTGATAATTCAATTCGCCCGGACGTACCTGCCCCGAAGGCACTACGTTGAGTTGATAATTGGGTCGGGTATACGGATGACGCGGAGGTGTTTCGGTCAGAACAGGCTCGCCGGCAGGAACTCGTTTAAAGGGGTCGACTGTGAGTACTACGTCGAATGTCTGCGGTTTGCCGGTTTGTAAGCCATACGTCTCGGCCAGAGCCGCAAACGACGTAGTGCAGGTAATACCTTCGGCTGGATTATGGTAATCGATACGTCCGCCGTGGGGCGTAATGCCGCGACAGCTTCGAAGATGTACCCGAATTTGCTGATTGAAATCACACTGAACCTGCATATCAAGCGCACCTTCGGCGGGCAGGATTCCATACCGAAATCGGGATAGTCCGAGCGAGTTACTATCACGCAGTTGATCATGCATGAAGTTCTCCCACTCGGTGAAGTGCCGCCGGGCGATTTTCATGCCGTCAATCCAGTTTACTGGCAGGTAGGTGAGATCAGGAATAGTCATAAGAGAGTGGTTATTAGTTAAATATAGGATATATGATGTAATTCACGCGTAAGTAATATATCCTACATCATACCTCATACATACGTATTAAAATCCAGTCGACCGAATTGGTCATTATCTTCCAATAAAAAAGCATCCTCAATAGCCGACGTATCAAGCTCCAGTCGAAAATTCACATCCAACGGGACTAGATAGCCGCTTAGCCATTCAATGAACTGACGTCCGGGTTGCCCTGGCAAATAGTTTGCGATACGTTCGTTTTGGTCGATACGTATCGTTAGGCATAATGTAGGTTCATCGTTGGGTAGCCATCCATCGAACAGCGACGTTTCGCCTAGCTCCCACTGCCCCAGCGGTGCTACGTCGGCTTGAATCAACGTACCGCCTGCTACGTCGAATGCCAGACTTACCCGCTCCTCGATTAATTCCTCAAAACAGGCTGTCATGGCATTCAGGTCTCCAGCCAGTTGATGCATGAGTGGGATCAGCAACAGCAAACGTTTTTTCTGAATCGGCGTCAGAAACGATGGGAGCGTCCAGAAACGCTCCATCAGCTCATCGGGAATATTGTCGGCCGTATTCAGAAACTGGCGCTCTTCCTGCTCAATCCGGACGCGTTGCCGCAGAAACTCCTGTTCAATTGGCAGAAAAAATCGACGTGAGGCTTCTTCCCGCTGACGCTGAATGTCCATTTCACGCAACACTTCTTCCTTATCAGTAAGTGTCTTGCCGGTGGTTGGCTGGTGAAAAACCCCTTCGGGCAACAGGTCATACAGCCCACTACGATTCAGGTTAATTTGCAACCACCGCTGCGCCTTTCGCTGTGATTCGATCCATTCGGTACTATCAATGTCGCGTCCAAAAGCTCGTTTATGAGGACCAATTGGATTCAGAATCAGTTCATCGAACGAAATTCCATCGTCAAGCATGTCAGCCAGCATCACCTCGGCCCTTAGGTCAAACGGCAGGTGTTTCAGGCGTTCAGCGTAGTTGTTCAGGAGTTCCATCAAGCTCAATTTTAGTGATGAGCGATGAGTTTGCTGACGCACTTAATAATTGCTGGTGTCAACCAACTCATCGCTCATTCTTCATTTTACATTTTCCACAATAACCTGATAAGGCAGGGCAGATACTGACTGCGCTTCCAAATTCAACTGTAGTAAACGGGCCTGTTGCGCCCAGTCGACAGACGAATAATTACTACCTGTCGACGGTTGAAGTTCTACCCGAATGCATCGTTCAAATCCACTTGTTGGGGAGGCACTTACGCGAAATGCCCGCTCAACCCGCACCGATTGGAGGTGTGTCCCAAGTTCGGCCTGACATACTGCCTTTACGTCTTCAGGAGTCACGATTCGGTTGCGCGTCAGCAACGACCGTTTATACTGCGTAATTTTCTCCGAATCTTTGGGCCGTTCACGACCGCCAACTGTAGGTGTCACTAAAAACCCTGATTCGGGCCGGAGAGATGTATCAGCGTATGGCCTGAGTTTACTATTGGCCGGGAGCCGGTTAGCCGCTTCGCCATCGCACGTCCAATACTCGATAAAAACGGTATCGCCAACCTGTTTTGGTCTGATAATGAGATACGGAATAGAATCTCGTTTCCTGGTTTTCTGGTCTACCTTCGCTTCGAGCCGGGCCAGCGCCTGATTCAATTCGCGAATGACCGACGACAGAAAATCTTCGCCCAGTGCCGCAAATGAAGCACTTTCGTCGCGTAACAAATCCAGGAGGTTGGTTAGCGCCTGACGCGCATCCCGGTCATCGAATCGACTCACGCCATATTGCACGGAATAGCTGTCGGTATCCAGATCGGTCAGATTGCCTAAAGGCGTAGACGTGAGTTGCCGGTTTTGGCTGGTACGAACTTCGCGAATGGATAAAAAACAGCGGTCTGTTTCGAGCGGAATAATATTGAGATTCTGCTGAAGCCGATACGTAATGCGGTGGAGTCGTCGATTAACGACCGGAAAGCAGTTGATTCCGCAAAAAACACCCGATAGTGCCTCCTGACTAATGGTGTAGGGCAGTTGCAGCTCAATCCACCAGATCGAATCACGCATTGGTTTCAGGTCACGTTCCGAAAACCACTGTCCAAACACGGCCGGATACGGCTTTCGATGCCCACTTAGCGACTGAAGCGACGGGGCGGCTTCGACGGTAATAAAGTGACGGTCAAAAGCAGCAGCAGCCTGCTTCTCCACTTTGTACATTACGTTGAACTCGTTGTCAATCAGTGACTGTCCTGTCGATGCTTGGTCCCTAGATGATCCTGTACGTAGCGTCAGCGGTTGCTCGGCCAGTTGCCACGTGCTGCCGACCAAAATAGCCTGCAGCCCATCCTGCCCTGCTTCCGTTGGCCAGTCAAAAAAGAAGGAGACCCCTTCAAGCGAGGTTACGCTTTCGTTTAGTTCCAGTCCCAGCCAAAGTGACTGATACGACTGTATAGATGCTGCTCCCTGACGCTGCGCCAACGGAACTTTCTGATTGGCTTCGTCAATTCGAAACAACGTATCATTAGTAGCAACGTAACGAATTGTTCCATCGACCAACGTAGCAGCACCAATGGGGGAAAAATAAACTTCCTGGCCTGTCGACGCTCCGCCTGAATCGGCCCGTCCCGCACTTACGCGTTTGTGCACCAGTTGCGTAGTCGTCGATACACGCGATTTTGGTTCAACGGAACGTACCTGCGCCACAGCAAAAGCAGGGCGTGCTACGTTCGGATCGGGGTGCAACACCTGCGCCAGCCGGTCGAGCAATCGAGTCTGCGTATTACCAATCTCAACTGCCACTCGCTCGAATTCAACGGCGCAAGCTTCGATCAGAAGAGCTACCAGCGGATCGAAACTATCCAGATCCGTCTCCGCGTAACCCCACAGGTCAGCCGCCCGACGTAGCATCCGGCTTTTAACACGATCGCGAGTAAAACCTTCTGAAAGTATATTTGAGGATGGCATGGGTTAAAAGTTCAAGGTTTCGGACAACGTAACAGATTGCTACGTTAGTCAACCTGATACGTTGATTTCGGAATTATACCGGTGGTCCGGCCGAAACATTATTCCGTTGAGAGGGGCGCTATATACAGGCTTCGCTGGAATGAAAACCGCTCGTTTGTACGGGCCAATACGCCATCAATCCAGATGGTAAGCTGACGTTTCACCCGGCGGTTAACTCGGCTTACCTGCATCTCCTGATCGGTCAGATCGACACGCACCCGCACCTGAGTCAGGCGATTTTCATACTGAGCAACCGAGGTTTCGATGGATTGGCGAATTGTCTCTTTCCACCGGCTATCCGACTGGCTCACAAAGTCTTCGTCCCATAAACTGCACCCGAATGTATCATCAAATCGTGACTCCTTGAAGTGAGTCGTCAACATAAGGTACAGGTTTTGGGCGATCGACTGCGGCAGGGAGCAAGTCGAATGAAGCTTACGCTGGACGATCTCATCTAAACGTAGCGGCAATGTATAATAGGACTGGGGCATAATGCTACGTTGATTCAGAATCGGAACAGGATACCAGCCCCCAAACCGACACTGTTCATGGCGACGGTATAACTAGGATTCTGATAGACGTCGGACCCCTCTTTTTTTGTCGTTATATATTCGCCCTCATCCCTATATTGGTTGAAATACGTAGTTTTAGTCGTTACGCCACTCTTGGTACTGGAAGACGTATATTTGGATTCTTTAGGTTGGAATGACTGGTTAATGGCCACTACTTCGGCAAAACCCCGCAAACTCTCGCCCAAACGGAATTGAATACCAATAGCCGCCTGATAACCAAGTGCTAATGAATTATCTGAATAGTCAGTCAGCGTTTCACCCGTTGTGGGTGCGCCCGCTGTGGGTGCGTTCAGACTGGTTTGAGCGGTCTTATACTCCATAACAATCCCCCCAACGATACCCAGCCGATTGTAGATATAATAGGCAGGACGGGACAAGGCTTTGAACGTAATGTTCGGCGTAATAGACAATACTCGCAGGTTGGTAGTTGTGGTGCTGGTATACGTATAATTAGAGCCTTTATAGCGGTTATCGGTTTTAAGTTCGGCACCAAATAGCATATCGGCATCAATACCGAGGTTAATAAAATCACTGACAATCACCCCAATGCCTGCACCTGCGCGTGGTCCGGCTCCTAATCCTTTAGAGTTAGTGGTAAACTGGGTATTTGTTCCCGTTGACGATTGCGAATAACTGGTTTCAATTCGAGAACCAGGCGTAAGCAAGCCGTAAAAGCCAAATAGTTTAATATAGAAAGGCGCTTCGACAGCTTTTGGTTTACGGGGCGATTTTACCGCTGTTGGGAGATTAACCGTTGGGTTGTCCGTGTTCAGGGCGATCATCGGTTGTGTCTGAGCGAACACAGTGCTGGTTGCCAGACTTAAAAACAGAGTGAGGTATCGATGAGTATTCATTTGGTTTGGTATTTAGCAAGGTTCGTTAAGCAGTTATTCTCTGGCTTCTTCGAGGCCATATCGGCCAGTATGGTCAAGATAATACCATGAACCCCATAGGAATCCACAGACTCTGACTATCATTACCAGAAGCAAAGTAAGCCATTAACCAAGCCGTGTCATAGCGTATAAATACGCGTCTGATCAAGCAAAAATCCGTGTTTTGCCGCCTGGTTAGTAAAAAGCCTTTCAGAAATGACGTATTACGGTGGGGTAATCTTACAGGCAATGTATGAATGCCTGTTCAATACGAACTGGCACGAAATAAACGCATAAATCGATTAGAAACAAGATTAAAAAACTCTCTACTATATTATTATTCAATTAGTTAACCATGTATAGCATTTGATAGATTTATTTATCCAGCAAGCCTTTAGTTGATATGTTTTTGCTTCTTTTTTGTACCGTTTACGAAGTGGTTCAGCCTACGTTTTTCTCCGCAGCTTATTTTTAACGTACAAGTATTGATCAGTAACTGCACCGTGTAATTCCTTACATATACTACGAAACTCATGCTGGAGGAATTAGTCAAGTCGATTGGTCGCATTTATAGCTTCGTGGCATCGTTGGTTGTTACCGGGCTGCTGGGCGTTGCTACCTGGGGTTGCTGGCAGTTTTATGAAGAATTCCGTTTAGATAATCAGTTTGCAAAGGAAGGCCAACGCCAGGTTGTACGTATCAGTGAAGTAGATACCAAGCAAAAATCCTGGCGTGACATACTGGGAAATGTCGATTATCTAACCTTTACGTTCCGGGGCAAAAGTTACACTACACGCTACGTTCTAAACAACCATTTTGTAAGCAAGGGCGATACGGTTCACCTGATTTATCACGAGCAATACGATGCGTTCCGACAACCGGTTCGCGCTGCTCAGGTGGCTCAAACTGCTCAAAAATCCCGGCTCGTCAGATGGTCAATCATACGTGAGTTTGGCAACGAAACCAATCTACTTCTGTTGTGCATCGTACTCGGTACGGCTTTCTTTTTCATGGCGTCAGGTCTTATCGCAACCGTTCTTCCCGTACCGGCACTTAAAACGACAGCCCGCATTGTTCTGGCAACTGAACTGGTCATTTTCGCAGCGTTCCTAACCTACGATACCTGGCGGTATTTTAACTATTACGATCAATTGAAAGAGCAGGGTCAATCCGTTTCGGTTCAGGTTCTCGATACGCGGAGTCGATCCATTGGCCGGAGTTCGAGTAGTTTCGACTGGTACGAGTACGAAGCAACCGTTCGCTTTCAGGAAAAAGTATGGATTATAGTTATCAGTGAACACGATTACAGCATTCTGAAGCCAAACGATACGTTACAGGCGCTTTACGAATCATCGATTAATGACCTCATGGCCGCTGACGCTCCCCGTGACTATCTACGCGTTTTGGCTCCGCTTCTTTTTGGGGTAATCGCGTTTGCCGTTCTTCGTTCAGTTGTAATGGATATATTTCCGGCTAAACCGAAAGCAATTCCCTAAAAAAGGGATTTTTACGCGTATCATTACCAGTAGTTATACGCTAAAATCCATAGATATTTACACTGAATTTTGCTTGATAAACTACTGAAACCCAACTCATACTCTAACTACTCTCAATCATGAAAGCGTTCTTTTTCGTGCTGCTTGTCCTTCTGATTGCTGGATGCAAGAAAAAAGAGGATTCAACTCCTGTTACTCCTGAAATAACTGTAAATGACATCGTCCTGACGCCGAAGCAACTTGGCGTACCCATTACTACATTCGATGCCGGAAATTACCCTATTCTATCCGTTCTGGTTGGGAATAGCATCTACTTCGGCAACTGGAGCAATACCGCTAAAGCACAGTTTATGGTACGATACAGTATCAGTTCAAATACATTTTCGTCGGCTTTGGCTAAATCCAGCAATGTTTGCGGTTGTGGCTATAGCAGCAGGCTGGTTTCCGACGGCACCAACATTTTTTACATTGCGAATGATGCTACCAAATACACGGCTTCGTCTAATACCTGGGCGAATATAACCTACCCAACAACAGCAAAAGACAATAATGGCGAGGCTGGTGTAGGCTATTATAATGGTAATATCTATTTCGTGGGTGGTCGTACTGCCAGTAATCTTTTCAAGTACTACACCATCAGTCAGGACAAGTGGTTTACGGCTCCAAATTATCCCTTTGCCACAAACAGAAGTCAAATAGTCGCTTATAAAGACCGTTTGTACGTATTAGGTGGCGAAAATGCGAAACGAAAAATTTCTTATTTCTCGACCACTTCAAACACCTGGACAACGTTACAGGATGCTACGTTCGATATAAACACTAGCTATGAAAGTACGTATGCAGCCGTATTGGGTGAATATCTGTATCTATTGCAGAATGATTCGATTTATGTTTATGATATTCAGAAAGATGTATGGGCTGCCCAACCCATTAAACTGGAAGGCCTGCCCAGCTACGGCAATTTGTTTTCCGACGGCCAGAAACTTTTCATAGCTGGTAAAAACACCGCCAACATACCTGTCGTGTTCGAGGTAACGCCTGGATTTAAATAAACGCTATCGCTTAACGGTGCTGTTCAGGCTGTTGCTGAACATACGTAATCGGATTTCGGTCAGTCGACGTTTGGTATCGAGCGGGAAGTCGCCTTTGAGTATCCAGTCGTAGAAAGAAGGCTCTTTTTTCAGTACGTCCATCACAGGGATGCCTTTGTGCTTGCCAAAGTTGAAAACTTCTTCGCCTTTGTCGTTGAGAATCATGCGCCCCGCCAGATCGACGTTCGTGTTGGCCGTCAGGCTGTGGAGCATATCGACATCATTTTCAAACACTACGTCCTGTCCGCTGTCGGTACGTCCCACCATGCCAACGTAGCGTTGCACCTGCGCATTGAGTACTTCAAGGGTTGCCAACGTATCAACTTCGGCACTGTGTGCACCAATCAGTTCTTTGCTGCAATAGAATTTATAAGCTGCCGACAGATTGCGCGGCTCCATCAGATGAAAAATCCGCTGGGCATCAACCTGGCGACGGTTTTTTAGATCAAAATCGACATTTGCCCGCAAAAACTCTTCGACCAACAGTGGTACGTCGAAACGATTGCTGTTAAATCCGGCCAGATCGCAGCCTTCCAGAAACTGAGCCAGTGTTCGGGCAACAGCCTTGAATGGGGGTGCATCTTTTACGTCTTCATCGTAAATACCGTGAATCATGCTCGATTCCAGCGGAATCGGCATACCCGGATTAACACGCTGATTTTTAGTGATAACATCGCCACCGGGCATGGCTTTCATGATGCAGATATCAATGATGCGGTCTTTAGCCGTATTTATTCCCGTTGTTTCGAGGTCGAAAAATGCGAGCGGCTTTTTGAGGAAAAGTTGATGCGTCATAACCAAACCGAATTTCGCACGGTCAGCCGCAAAGGTAAACAGGTTTCTGTGTAATCAGATAGCTACGTAGCGTGGATTCGATTTTGTCTGAACCGGTCTTTAGCTGATTTTAGGGTTTTCAGGATTTTGTTACGCTTTTCGAAACGTCTTATCAATAACAAAATCCTGAAAATCCCCAAATCAGCTAAATCCCGGTTCAGACAGTCAACTCCTTCACCCACTCTACTCCTTTCCGGGCATCCTCCACTGATGGCATCCTTCCTTCCTGCATCAATTCACGTATCGCGATGATATCCTGGTCGCGTTTCAGTCCGGCAGCAGCTTTAATCTGGTTATCCTGAACGTACAGAGCCAGGAAGTTGTCGTCATTCTCTGGGTCACCATCGTAAATAATGTCATCGATTTTCGTTGCGTGACCTACGTAATTGATACGTTTCCCCTGCTGATTAGTCCAGAAAAACGGAACAGACCGATACGGTTCTTCATTACCAGCCATATTTAACCCCGCTACATGTCCCTGTAAACCAGCCACTTTCCAGTGTTCGATACGTTGTAAACCATCATCCGTCGGATAATGAGCAATATCACCAGCCGCATAAAGCCCTTCAGCAATTTGCAGGAAACCATCCGTTTTAACACCTCCATCTTTTTCCAGAGCTATGTCTTTCAGAAAATCAGTACGTGGTTTAACGCCTAGCCCCACCAGTACGAAATCAGCGGGCAGTTTTTCGCCATTGTCGAGCACAACAGCGTTCACAGAACCATTGCCTTTGAATTGGTCAACTTTTCGACCCAGATGAAAACGGATGCCTTCTTTCTCGTGCCAACCCTGCATTACTCGGCCAATTTTTTCGCCCAGAATCTTTTCGAAAGGTACCTTTTCAAGCCCTACTACGTCGACCTCGCTACCTAGTTTTCTCAGACTCATGGCTCCCTCCAAGCCAATGAATGAGCTACCAATAATTACCACACGCTTACCTTGTTTGCCTAACTCACGTAATTTCTGACTGTCGTGCAGCGTCCGAAGTGGATAAACCCCTTCGAGTTCAGCCCCAGGAACTGGTAATACGTTTGGTTTACCGCCTGAGCAAACGAGCGCTTTGGTGTACGTCAACGTATCACCAGAAGCCAGTCCGATACGTTTGGCTGCCGGATCGAGCGACGTTACGTGTTGGCCGGTACGTATTTCGATGCCATAATCGGCGTAAAATTCATCGGTACGTAGCGGCATCCATTCATCAGGAGCTTTTCCCTGAAGATATTCTTTTGAGCAATTCGGGCGGTCGTATGGCGCTTCTCCGCTTTCGGTCAACATCACGATCTTACCCGTAAATCCACCTTCACGCAGGGCTTCAGCCGCAAACGCGCCCGCTCCTCCACTACCGATAATCACAAAGGTTTCAGGATTTTCCTCTTCTGGCGCAACCAGCGGGTTTTCCCGACTTGGTACATTCGAAGTTAAACGCACAAAAACCTGCTCATTTTCAATACGTACTTCGTGCGTGGTTAGCCCGTTTAAAGCTGGCGATTCGAGTCGTTGGCCGTTACGCACATCGAAACAGGCATTATGCCAGGGGCAGATAAGTCGGTTACCATGCAAAACACCTTTCGCCAATGGCCCCTCATAATGTGAACATTTAGGATGAAGCGCGTAAAATTGTCCATTGGCACGCGCCAATAATACGTCAGTATCCTCAACGCGAACCTCCCTGAGTTCACCATCGGCCATCTCATCAACCCGACAAACGGGCGATTCCGCATATTCAGCTATCATAGTGGTTCTGTTTACCTTATAAACCACGTAGCACCGACTATTGATTAATTGTTTTAGGGAATTGCTTTAATTGAGCTATATACTACGTTCCAGAAATAATCAGCCAATTGAATTCTTCGTGCACAGCGACAAAAAAGCCGATGCAAACTGCATCGGCCAACAAAATCCTAAAAATCCTTAAATCAGGTAAATCCCGATTCTACTTCGACGTAGCCATTACCATCTTGATATTCAGCTTAGCTCCCGTCTGCAATACGTCGACCAAATCCTGAACCGTCAGCGTCTTATCGAAACGTACTACTACAGTTGGCTCAGCAATACCGGCCATAATAGTTTTCAGCTCGGTTTCCAGGCTAGCTGGATCGACTGGTTTTTTATCGATGAAGTACTGCTTTTTCTCATCAACCGACAGCGTTACCTGTTTCTTGCTCAATTGCTGCGACGCAGCTGCTTTGGGCAGCATCAGTTTGATTACGTTCGGGTTAGCTACCGTCGAGATGATCAGAAAGAACAACAGCAGAAAAAACATGATGTCGTTCAGCGAGGACGTAGCGACTTCAGCGGCAAACTTATTTTTTCGGCGGAGTTTCATGTAAAAAATAAATAATGCTTAATGAGTAATGGGGAGAAGTGGTAGCACTAAATCATTATTCATTTTCCATTAATCATTGTGCAGTAAGTTACCGCATCCTTGCGGGTTCGGTGGTTGGTTTCTGGAGTACTTCGATGAATTCGAAAGCGTTCATTTCGAGGGACAGCGTGAAGCGTTCAATCATCATGTTCAGGAGGTGATATCCCGTATAAGCGATAACCCCCACAATCAGACCGGCGCCTGATGTGATCATTTTTTCGTACAGACCACCGGCTATAATGCCGACACTGATATTATCGGACAGCGAGATGTCATAGAAAATTCGGATGATACCGGAAATGGTTCCGATAAAGCCCAACATCGGCGCAATACCGGCGATGATACCCAGATAGCCCATGTTACGTTCCAGCCGCGAAAGTTCTATCTGACCCACAGTTTCGATGGTGCTTTCGATGTCGCGGATGGGCGAACCGATACGTCCGATAGCTTTTTCGAATACCCGGCCCAGCGCGGTACGTTGATTCTTGGCAAACGACTCAGCCGATTTGATATTTCCCTGAGCGATCATGTCCCGGATGTTGTCGATAAGACCGACATCCGTCTTCGTTTGCGAGCGGATGACAAAATATCGTTCAAAAATCAGGTACAACGTAGCAAAAAACAGAAACGCAATGGGGACCATTACCCAGCCGCCTTTAGCCACTAAATCAAACAGTTGCAGGGTTTGGGGTTGCGTAGCCGTGGTGGCCGACAACGATGCGGCCGTAGTATCAACAGCCGGAACCTGGAGCAAGAGCATACGAACGAGTCGGGTAAGTGTATGAGGTTAAACCAACGTCATTACAGGAACAAACGCGCTGGTTTCATCGGATATTGTTTCAAAGATAAGAAGTAACGCGGACATCCTGTCCGCAAGTAACAAATTACGGCTCAGAAGCCCATAGTAAGGCTTTACCGGTTCTTAGGGTTTCATCAGTATTTTCCCCCATCGGCCCGTACGGTCGGCGTATTCGACAGCTTCTTTAATCTGGTCGAGAGAGTACGTGGCTTCTACAGGTAGTTGTATTTCCCCGGATGCCAGCATACTTATTACGTTCTGTGCTACGTCCTGCCGCGTCTGGCTGTCCACACGCTGCATCCAGTCCGACAACCAGAAACCTTTAATAGTTAATTCCCTGAAAATCATGAGCCCCACATTTATTTCGGGGTCCTGCAAACTCAGCAATCCGTAAATCAGCATGGTTCCCCCTTTGCTCAGGCATTTCTGAGCCTCGGTGGCTGTATGTCCGCCCACAGCATCAAGAATGCAGGAAACACCTTTGCCTCCCGTAATATCCTTAACGCGAACTGCCAATTGCTCGGTTTCGACATTAATGACTTCGGTTAATCCCAGCGATTTCAACTCGTCGTTGAGGTCGTCGCGCCGAACGGTGCCGATGGTTTTGATACCCCGTTTTTTACACAATTGAATCACCATTTTGCCAAACGCCGACCCGGCCGCCGTCAGCATCAGCCAGCCGCCTTCCTGCACGCCCGACTCCTGCACCATCGCATAGGCTGTAAACGGATTCACAAACAATTGGGCTGCTACGTCGTCCGACATCGCATCGGGCACCGGAATCAGGGCGCGATGGTGGGCAATCGCGTATTCCGACCATGTACCAATACTCGTAAAACTCACGCGCATGCCCGTCTGCAACTCTACACCTTCGCCCACTGCATCCACTACGCCTACCCCTTCGAAACCCGCTCCCGATGGCAACTTGGGCCGGATACCATACAGATTCTGCACAAACATAATGTCAGCGGGGTTGATGGGCGCGGCAATGACTTTTATCCGAACCTCATTGGGACCTGGTTCCGGGAGTGCTTTATCCGTTACGTTAAGAATATCGACGGGTCGGCCGATCTGTTCAAAAATGACGCTTTTCATTTGCCGATGACTGAATTTTTATCGCCTTAGCGAGTTTCTGACGTATTGTTTGGCGAAGTGCCGAAAATATGACTTAATTCGCACAAACTATTCCTAAACCATGAATGCAGTCGATACAAACCGGAGTCAGTTAGTAGCTTTGATGTTGTTGACTGACTCCTATCGACTAAAGACTAATTCCTGACTTATGCACACTTCTCCGTTTCTGGGTGAATTGATTGGTACAACGGTAATACTACTCTTAGGTAACGGCGTTGTAGCAAACGTTGTTTTAAAACAAACGAAAGGCGAATCGGGGGGCTGGATTGTGATTACGGCGGGCTGGGCATTTGCAGTAACGATGGGCGTCTTTGTTTCCAAAGCATTTGGTAGCGTCGACGCGCACCTGAATCCGGCCGTCACAGTAGCGTTTGCTGTCGCTACGAACGATTACAGCCACGTAGTACCGTATATCACGGCCCAAATGATTGGCGGTTTTCTAGGCGCTACGTTAGTTTGGATATTTTACCTACCTCACTGGGCGGCCACACCAGACCCAGGTGCGAAGCTTGCCTGTTTTGCAACCGGACCAGCCATACGTAGCACCGGGGCCAATTTCCTGAGCGAAATGTTAGCGACACTCGTCCTGATTCTGGGACTGGCGGGTATTTCATCAAAAAATCTGGGCGAGCTGGCTATCGGCGTAGGGCCTTATCTAGTCGGTATTCTGGTCTGGAGTATCGGCCTCTCACTCGGTGGCACGACGGGTTACGCCATGAGCCCCGCCCGCGATTTCAGTCCAAGGTTAGCACATGCCCTTCTACCGATTCCAGGAAAAGGCTCATCGGATTGGAGCTATTCTTGGATACCCGTAGTGGCTCCACTGGTAGGAGCCGCGATTGGGGGTTTCCTGATACGTTTATATGCGTTGTAGAAGTTATAAAGTTGTACGGTTATAGGGTTGTAAAGTTTTACGGGATGCGAAGCCAACTTTACAACCCTATAACCGTACAACTTTATAACTTTTTCAGCTTCCAAAAATATTCGTATCCAGAAATGCATTCCGGAATTTGCCTTGCGGATCATACTCCTGAAGCATCTTTCTAAACTCCGGCAGTTTTTCGTAACGCGAATGCAACTGCGCGGGGGCAATGGTAAATAATTTCCCCCAGTGCGGACGCACTTTAAACGGAGCCAACTCTTTTTCAATCATCGGCAACACTTTCCGGACGGAAGCCCAATCCTGTTTCCAGGTGAAGTGAATCGCCACGCTGGGTTGTTTATAGCAAGGGCTCATCCAGAATGTATCGGCGTCGATGGTACGTATTTCCGAGATTTGCAGGTGTGGACTGATGGAATCTCGAAGGCGCTCAACGGCTAAAATAGCTTCCATCGCGTTTTTACGAGGAACAAAATATTCGGACTGTAATTCTTTTCCGCTACTCGGCGTAAAGCCCATTTTAAAATGCGGCATACGTTCATACCAGGGACCGGGAACGCCCATTTGGTCGGTACAATGAATGGGCGATAGTTCGGCAATGGGGTGCAGATTTTTGGTGGCAAGCTTGGCTCCGTAAAATTCAGGTTTGGCGTCCAGCGCTTTCCCTTTCTCTATTTTGCGCTTTATCCACACTTCGTTCACACGCTTCTTCTGCCAGTCAGTGAATAAGCTCACGCTGTACCCGCTCGACATAATCGCGTCGAAATGTTCCTGAAGTTGGGCCGTTGGTAAATCTACGTAGACATGCTGGCCCATCGTAAACGTCGGCTGAATGTCAAGCGTCACTTTGGTAACTACGCCTAAACCACCAAGATGCACTACTGCTGCCTTGAACGCTTCTCCATCTTTCGCCCGCGACAGGGAACGTATTTCACCTTTTGCCGTAACAATCTCCATAGCGGCCACTGCTGTCGAGAGGTTTCCATTTTTTACGCCCGATCCATGCGTTGCTGTAGCGCAGGCACCTGCAATGGAAATGTGCGGTAAGGAAGCCAGATTATGCAGTGCAAAGCCTTTTTTATCCAGATAAGGAGCAAGTTGGCCGTATTTCATGCTGGCATCGACTGTGACGGTATGTGCCTTCGGGTCAAGTGCAATAACTTCATCCATCTCTCTAAGTGAGAGGAACTGGTTTTTGCTGTCGGCAATTCCATTGAAGCAATGGCGAGTACCCAGCACTTTCAATTTGCTATATTTTTTGACAAGCTCCTGCGTTTGCTGAATGGACTTGGCAGAAGAAATTTTATTAGTACTATACTCATAATTTCCCGCCCAGTTTTTGATTTTATCGTCTGATATCCAGCTTACTAAAGGAGCTAGTATGGGAGCGGCCAATAGTGAGGAGGATAACTTTATGAACGTTCTTTTTTGCATGATTATAGGGTTTTTCGCTAAACTAATTGGATAATTTGACAATTTACGCACCCAAACGAATATCCCTAAATACCTCATGCCTTCTTACGTAGCTGCTATCGACCAGGGAACCACCAGTACCCGCTGCATTGTATTCGACCGACAAGGTCAAATTGTTTCGCTGGCGCAGAAAGAACACAAACAGATTTATCCGCAACCCGGCTGGGTAGAGCACGACGCCGAAGAAATCTGGCGGAATACCCTCGAAGTGATTGCCCTGGCACGTATCAAAGGCAAGCTATCGGTACAGGACATTGCCGCTGTCGGTATCACTAACCAACGTGAAACCACCGTCGTCTGGAACCGCCGAACGGGCAAGCCCTACTATAATGCCATCGTTTGGCAGGATATGCGTACAGCTGATTTGGTCAATCAATTTGCGGCCAATGGTGGTCAGGATCGTTTCCGCCCGCAAACAGGCTTGCCTCTTGCTACGTATTTCAGTGGCTTAAAACTCAAATGGTTACTGGACAACGTAGCGGGTCTTCGGGAAGATGCCGAACGGGGCGACGCGCTCTTTGGTAATATGGATACGTTCGTGGTCTGGAACCTGACTGGTGGACCACAAGGCGGTTTGCACCTCACCGACGTAACCAATGCCAGTCGTACCCAACTAATGAATCTTCAGACACTGGCCTGGGACGACACGTTGCTCCGTGATTTCGACGTACCGCGTGCCATGCTTCCGGTCATCCGCCCCAGCAGTGAGGTATACGGCAACGTAGTATCAGAAGTATTGCCGGGTGTTCCGGTCGCCGGGATTCTGGGTGACCAGCAGGCCGCTCTGGTCGGTCAGACGTGTTACGAACCGGGTCAGGCCAAAAATACCTATGGAACAGGCTGTTTTCTACTGATGAATACAGGAACCGAACTTCGGGCCTCAACCTGTGGGCTTTTGTCAACCGTAGCATATCAGTTTCAGAATCAACCGGTTCACTACGCGCTGGAAGGAAGCGTGGCGATTGCTGGGGCACTCGTGCAGTGGTTACGCGATAATCTCGGCATCATCAAGAAAAGCACTGATATTGAAAGCCTCGCCCGTTCGGTCGATGACAATGGAGGGGCTTATTTCGTGCCGGCATTTTCGGGATTGTACGCCCCTCACTGGAAAGCTGACGCGCGTGGCGTAATTGCTGGCCTCACCCGTTTTGTAACCAAAGGTCATCTGGCCAGAGCTGTTCTGGAAGCAACAGCGTATCAGACTGTCGACGTAGTACGGGCAATGGAGCAGGACGCAGGTGTTTCGCTCAAATCACTACGAGTTGATGGGGGTATGGTAGTCAATTCACTGCTCATGCAATTCCAGGCCGACGTTTTGAATGGTCCCGTTGTCTGTCCACGTATGACTGAAACTACCGCCCTAGGTGCTGCCTATGCTGCCGGATTAGCAGTCGGATACTGGCAAAATCTGGACGATTTACGGCAGAATTGGGGCGTTGCGCAAACGTATCAACCTGCTATGGAAGAGAATCAACGTAATAAACTTATGCACGGCTGGCAAAAAGCCATTGAACGGTCGTTCGGCTGGGAAGAGAATTGATGTATGAAGTATGCTATAGGGTGTATTTAGCCCCATACACCCTATAGCATACTTCATACATCACTTTCTTTTGGTTTCAATTCTTCAGCCAGTCTAAGTCGCGTTTGCGGTAAACTTTCGGGGTATTCGTCGCGGAGAAAAGCGACGAGTTTTTCGCGAATATGACAACGTAAGTCGAAAGCAGAAGGCGCGTCACGTGCCGACACCAGTACTCGTACCACTATACAAGTAGGCTGCGTGTCAGTTACTTGCACTACAAATACGTCCTGATTCCAGAGCGGGTCTTCTTCAGCAAATTTTCGGGCCCGCTCTCTTACCTTATCGATAGGCGTATTGTAGTCGAGGTATAGAAAAACGGCTCCGGTGATTGATGCATCAGAGCGAGTCCAGTTCTCAAAAGGAGTTTCTACGAAATACGTAATCGGTAAGATCAGCCGACGACGGTCCCACAAGCGGACAATTACGCTGGTCAGGTTGATTTCCTCAACCCGCCCCCACTCTTTTTCAACCACCACAGCGTCATCCAATCGGATCTGCTGATTGAACGCAATCTGAATCCCCGCCAGCAGATTCGCCAATGTTTTTTGGGCAGCAATACCAATTACAACCGATACTACCCCCGCCGACGTCAATACGCTTAAACCAACTTTTCGGCTTCCCTGAAACGTAATTAATAGGAGTGAACCACTCAAAATGATGATAACGATTGCTACCAGTCGCCGAAAGAATCGCACCTGCGTCACGAATTTGCGATGTGCCAAATTCGTATCCTGAGCAGTGTCGTATTGCCCAATAAGACGTAGTTCGCCAACTTTTAAGAGTTGAATAATCAACCACGTAGTAGCGATTAAAAATATAATCTCAGCCGTTTTGTCCGCTACCGGATGCCGACGCAGAAACCGTTCCGACTGCATATTGGTTGCCAGCAGAAAAAACATCGACGGCACAAACACCCAGAACGCCCAGCGGGCATATATTTTAAGAAGGGCCAGCGTCTGAAAAGGGCGACGACGGACAATAAATCGGATTATCTGGGTTAAGAACAGGTCGACGGCAAATCCCAAAACGATAGCCGTGATAAGCAAAATCCACCCTGATAAATCGCGGTTTGGGACGTAGCCAAACCAGCGAACTATGCTACGTATCCAGATATCAAGTTGCTGTTGCATGACGCAAAAGTAAGCAGACCCGAAAGGAAATCCTTCCGGGTCTGCCTATTTGTAACGCAGGTGGAAACCCGCGACTATAAGCCAATAGCAGCGGGTTTCCACCTGCGTTACGTTACTTAAATGTCGTTTTACGGTAAATCGTCGCCATTGGCAGCGCTAAATCACCCAGTTGCACCACCGATTCCATTGTTCGGTAATCATGATTCAGCCATTCGTCGGGCACGTTTGTTCGTGTATAAACCGATGCAAACGGGCGATATTGGTCTACAAACAGAATGTGTTGTAACGAAGGAATCAATTTGTAATAACTCAACTTCTCTTCCAAATCAAACTTTCGGGTGCTTTTGGAAAGTATTTCGACGACAATTTCAGGGTTTTTAATACGCATTTCGGTCAATCGCCCGCCGGGAGTTGTACCATATTCAACAGGCTCCTTAGCCACAGAAAGATCGGCGTTGACGTCGCTCTCCTGGTCAGGAATGACAATCTTAATGTTACTGCCCATAACCCGATACTCGGTTTGGTCGATGTACGAATTATTGAATAACCAAATAAGTATACCTACAAGGGTTTCGTGGGCGGCAGTAGCCTGACTCATTATTAATTCACTATTCAAGAATTGTACGGTGTATGGAACAGTGTCTACTATACCGACATATTCTTCCCAAGTTGCTGGCATTCGTAGCAACTCATCCTCTTCCAACGTTTCCGGCAGATTTAACATAACGGCTTCCATGCTTCTTCGATGGGTTTGCATAGACAAGGTAACGTTTTACCATAAAAAAAGCAGCAGGTGATTCGATTTGAATCACCTGCTGCTTTCAAACTAAACGAAATAATTACGCCAACAAGGGTTTCACGACTTTTCCGTGTACGTCAGTCAGCCGATAACGGCGGCCCTGGCTTTTGAAGGTCAATTTTTCGTGATCGACGCCGAGCAGATGTAGTACTGTCGCCTGAAAATCGTGAACGTGAACGGGCTCTTTAATGACGTTGTAGCCAAAGTCATCCGTCTCGCCATACACCACACCTTTTTTCACACCAGCACCCGCCATCCAGACCGTAAAAGCGCGTGGGTGATGATCGCGACCATAGTTGTCGCGGGTAAGTTTTCCTTGTGAGTAAGCGCCACGACCAAATTCGCCACCCCAGATAACGAGCGTATCGTCGAGTAAGCCCCGCTGTTTTAAATCCATAATCAGGGCAGCAGACGGCTGGTCGACGCTTTTTGTTTGAATTTTGATGTCGTTCGGTAGATTACCATGTTGGTCCCAACCTTGATGGTACAATTGCACGAATTTTACATCTTTCTCAACCAACTTACGGGCGAGCAGACAGTTAGCTGCAAACGTTCCTGGCTTGCGACTATCAGGCCCGTACATGTCGAAGATGTACTCCGGCTCTTTTGAAATATCGAGCGTCTCAGGCACGGAGGTTTGCATCCGGTACGCCATCTCGTATTGCTGCATCCGGTTGTTGATTTCAGGGTCGAGTACTTGCTTGAACTGCTCCTGATGCAGTTTTCCTAAATAATCGAGCATTCGCCGACGGCTGGTTTTGTCGATACCCGGCGGGTTGTTCAGATAATAGACCGGGTCTGGACCTGAACGGAATACGACGCCCTGATGCACCGACGGCAGAAAGCCATTACTCCAGAGTTTTGCGTACAGCGGCTGGTCGCCATCGCGCCCTTTGGAAAGGAGTACGACAAAGGCTGGAAGATTCTGATTGTCAGACCCTAATCCATAACTAATCCAGGAACCAAACGAAGGTCGCCCTGCCTGCTGGCTACCCGTCTGGAAGAACGTAACGGCGGGGTCGTGGTTGATGGCTTCAGTATGCAGCGACCGAATAAATGTCAGATCAGGCGCGATACGTGATGTATGAGGCAGCAACTCACTAATCCACATCCGACCAGGACCATACTGAGCAAATTTGTATTTCGAAGCCGCCAGCGGAAATCGACTTTGGCCGGCTGTCATGCCTGTGAGTCGTTGCCCTTTGCGTACCGATTCGGGCAAATCCTGACCCCACATGGCTTCGAGTTTCGGCTTGTAGTCGAACAGCTCCAACTGCGAAGGGGCTCCACTCTGGAATAGATAAATAACCCGCTTCACTTTCGGCGAAAAATGCGGTTTGCCAACAACTGGATTTTCTCCTGGAGTAGATGCTCCAGCAAACAAACCGGTCGGATTAAGTAACGATGCCAGCGCAATCGTGCCTAAACCAGCGCCGGCCTGCCCCAGAAAATTCCGGCGACTTAGTTGGTCATGTATTTGGTCCTGAATATCCATAGTTGTGTGGCATAGGGTAGAGGTGGTTTCACCCAATGCCCTTACCTCTTTATGATCGCTTCATCGAAATTCATAATCGTACTTGTCACTACCGTCCAGGCAGCTAGCTCGGCGGGGTTCTGGTTTTTATCTACTGGGTATTCACCCACTGATAACAATTCTCCAGCTCGCTTCGGGTTCTTTTTAAAATCAGTCAACTCTTCTTCATAAAGCTGTTTCATCAGCTTAACTTCCTGAGGGCGAGCCGGACGACTGATCACTGTTTTGAAAATAGTAGAAACGGCATCTGCTTTGGTATGGCTAACGACACGTTGCGCCAGCACACGGGCAGCTTCTACAAACTGTGGGTCGTTCAGCGTTACCAGAGCCTGCAAGGGCGTACTGGTTTTCTGGCGTTTTACAATGCAGGTATGCCGTTCAGCCGCATCGAAATTAAGCATCATCGGCGGGGGCGACGACCGTTTCCAGATGGTATACATTGAGCGACGATACAGGCTATCGCCATGATCCTGAACGTATTTGACCGCGTTACGTGTCGCTAATGCCTCCCAGATTCCGTCTGGCTGATAGGGAAGTACGCTTGGCCCACCGATACGTTGGTTTAATAACCCACTAGTCGCCAGTGCATTGTCTCGTACCTGTTCAGCCGACATCCGATAGCTGGGTCCGCGAGTCAGAAAAATATTGTCGGGGTCGCTTTCCCGCGTTTCTTTCGCTACGTTAGATGCCTGCCGATACGTTGCCGACATCACAATTAGTTTGTGTATGGCCTTCATATTCCACCCATTTTCGCGAAACTTCACGGCCAGATAATCCAGCAATTCAGGATGACTTGGTAAGGCACCCTGATTCCCAAAATCATCAGAATTCTTCGCTAACCCCTGTCCGAAATATTGCTGCCAGAACCGATTGACCATCACCCGACTAAACAGCGGATTCTCTGGCGATAACAGCCACTGAGCCAGCCCAAGTCTGTTTTTCGGCATCGACTCGTCCATAGAATTCAGGCTGTGCAGTACGGCTGGCGTAACGATTTCGCCCGGTGCATCGTAAGCTCCCCGTTTCAGGAGATGGGTTTCGCGCGGGGTTTTCCGTTCTTCCATAACCATGACCTGATCGGAGTTGGTGTAAAGCATAATTTGCTCACCCCGCAATTTCATTGCTTTGGCAAAGTCAGCCCGGTAAATGGGATCTTGCGTCGTTACGTAGTACGTGTACAGGCCAGTACGTTGGGCAGGTGTCCGATTAGACGCAGGCGTACGTAACGCCGTCTGAAGTGCATCAGATTTCCCAGCCAACTTGGGCAACTCCAGCGAAGTGAGGCAGCGATTATAGATCCGTAGCTCATCGACCGCAAAGTCTTTGTAGAAATAATCGTGCATCCGACCAACGTAGAACGAATGCTGTGCCCAGTGAGTCTTATCCTTGCCCCATACAGTACTGTGAATCAGATGGTCATTAATAACTTTAGTACGTAGCGGATTCCCGTTCAGGTAAAGCGTAAAGCCTTTTGCCTGACCCGTTCCATCGTACGTAAATGCAACCTGAAACCACTGACGTACCGGCACTTTATCAACCGTCTCAATATCAATCGCATTGGAAGGCCATACGTGGCTGAACGTTAATTTCAGTCGTCCGTCAGCCAATAAATCAAGCTGATAACCACGTTGTCCATCCATCGGGCCGGTGGTACGTCCCAGAAGTGTCAACGCCATATTTGGCTTGGCCAGATTGAACCAACTGCTTATTGAAAACGGCTCATTTTGTTCGAAAGCCCCAAAATCGCCCGGTAGCTGAATGAAACTATCGCCCGGCAGGAACCGCGCTTTGCCGAAACGTCCAGGAACTGCGTAAGGAACCTTGTCGGGGTCGCCACCAAGCCGGGCCGGAATTGTATCGTTCACCGAATTGGCAAAGGCATTACGTGGGTCCTTCCAAAGTTCTTCTTTTGTTTTGCGCTTCGGCGGCTCTTTTTTCTCTTCCTTTTTCGCCACTACGTTCTTTTTGCCGGTTAACGCTTCTTTTTTCTTTTCAGCTTCTTCCAGTTTCTTTTTCTGCTCAGCTTCCAGCTTTTTCTTCTCGTTTTGCTCCTTCACGTACACACTAATGTCGGTGCGGTCGGCTTCATCGAATGTATAATGTGCCAGCAAACCCGAATCGGTTGACGAGATTGCCCGCGAACCAACCTGAGTCAGCCATTGACTAAACCCTTTCTGGTAATCAGGTCGATTTACATTTAACTTTTGCTGAATGGGCGTTAGTTGTTGCCGGATGAATTTGAGTTTAGCGTCTGTTTCGGGCTTAGTCAACGTAATGGTCGGAGCGGCCTCTCCGTTGTACGGAATCTGGCCACGTTCGTTATTACTATTGAAAAAAGCGTATAGCGAATAGTAATCTTTCTGGCTGATGGGATCGTATTTGTGGTCGTGGCAGCGGGCGCATTCAACCGTCAGACCCAGCATGGCTTTTCCAAACGTATTGGTGCGGTCTGCTACGTATTCCGTCCGATATTCTTCATCAACAATACCCCCTTCCTGACTCTGCTGGTGATTCCGGTTAAAAGCCGTTGCAATCAGTTGATCTTTATTCGGATGCGGCAGTAAATCACCCGCCAGTTGCCACGTAATGAATCGATCAAAAGACAGGTTTCGATTAAAAGCCCGAATAATCCAATCCCGATACGGCCACACTGTCCGCAGGCCATCGTCCTGATACCCATGCGTATCGGCGTAGCGTGCTACGTCGAGCCATTCAACAGCCTGACGTTCCCCAAAATGAGGATTATTCAGCAGTCGATTTACTACGTTCTCGTAAGCGTTGGGCGACGTATCGGCCAGAAAAGCATCTACTTCGGCAGGAGTTGGCGGTAAACCGGTGAGGTCTAACGTAACACGACGTAACAATGTGATTTTATCCGCTTCTGGCGTATGAGGCAGCTTTTTTTCCTGTTGTTTCGCTAAAATAAAACGATCGATATCATTAACAACCCCTTTGCCATCCTTCACTTTTGGCACTTCAGGCATAATCGGTGCAATAAGCGACCAATGCTCTTTGTACTCGGCTCCTTGTTCGACCCAACGTAGCAGCATGGCTTTCTCATCAGCAGTCAACGTCAGATTGGATTTTGGCGTTGGCATCATTACGTCGGGATCGGTGCTGAGAATACGGTTCGCCAGTTCGCTTTTGGCAAGATTTCCGGGAACGATAGCTGTATGACCACTTTTGGCAAGAGCTTCATAAGCGCCCTCAGGTGTGTCGAGACGTAGCCCAGCCTGTTGTTTAGCTTTGTCGGGACCGTGGCAGGCGAAACAACGGTCGGATAAAATGGGCTTTACGTGTAAATTATAATCGACCTTCTCAGGCAGATTGATTTCAGCCGCCACTACGTCGGCGGGTTTTTCTACGGAACTATTGCAGGCCGTCAGCCAGACAGAAGCCCCAAATAAACCCGCTATTGCGCAGAGTAAACCGAATCGAAATCGTATGTCGGACCAAAAAGCCATTCTTACGAATACGTTATTTATAAAATAGTACTACTAGTTCTACAAAAATAACAATCAATCAGGTACAGAAAAAACCTTAGACGATGGCTTGTCGAAACTCTTTATAAAGACTTATGACAATCGTGAAAGAAAGAGCTTTTGTAGTGTGCTTCTCCGAACGTAGTAAATCTTTTCGGCAACGTTCGTTTACTTGTAACAACGTAGCAGACTGTTATGGTTCGCGCTTACAGTACAGAATCATGCAGACGTAGCACTTTTTGAAGGACAATGGTAACGCCCTGCTACGTAGTGAAAATCAATTTTTCTTCTCCTCAGCCGTTTTAGCTTCCTGACCGGCTTTGGCAAACTCAGCTACCGCCTGTTCCGTAACGCCACCGACAATTTCCAGATTTGGTAAAGCTTTTTTAAGCATGGCCAAGCCATTTTCGGTCACTTTTGTCTGCCAGAGGTAAACGGTTTTTAGATTTTTTATACTTGCCAGTTCAGCTAAACC
The DNA here is from genome assembly GCF_014699005.1 of Spirosoma profusum. Lineage (GTDB taxonomy): Bacteria > Bacteroidota > Bacteroidia > Cytophagales > Spirosomataceae > Spirosoma > Spirosoma profusum. Next base: position 39,597 of record NZ_JACWZY010000007.1, on the reverse strand, counting down.
AGCGTCGGATACAGACGTACCGTAGAGGTTCAAATATTCCAGATTTGTTAACCCTTTGAGTTGCTTTAAACCTGCATCGGTGATCTTAGTTTGTTCTAAATGCAGTTTCTGAAGATTCTTCAATTTGGAAATCTGAGCTAACGTAGCGTCGGAAATCTGCGTATCACTCAGCTTAAGCCAGACAATCTGATTGCTCAATCCGGGTAATACAGTTGCCTGTGCATCGCTGAACGAACGGGCATTAACGGCGCTCACTTCCAATTGGTTCTGCTCCTTCGATATGGGTAGCACCAGCAGGCCGGTTTTCTTTACCTCCTCCATAATCTTCGGGTCAGCAGCTGGAACTTTCATCGTCAAAACGGGCGATTCGGGAGCGGGCCCTTTAGCCGCAACTGCATTTCCGCCAGCGTCAACGGGTCCGCCACCACCTAACGACGCCAGTACGGGACGTATCGCGTCGTTAACGGCCAACTCCGATACTTTTTTGTTAAACGGTGCGCCCTGATCGATCCACCAGGTTAGCAGCGAAATCTGGCTTTCATCAAGCTGTGGTTTGCCTTTGGGGGGCATATGGTGGTCATCTTCTTCCGGCAGCAGACATACTTTTATTAACTTACTATTGACGCCTTTTCCAGCCACCAGCACAGGCCCTTCCTTTGAGCCTTTTTTAATTAAATCGGGCGTATCGAGACGAAGTCCGCCCTTCGATTTGTCAGCATTATGGCACTGAATACAACGGGTATGAAGAATTGGATTGACGATCTGCTGGTAAACCATCGCCTGATTTACGTCGGTTATCGGCTCGGCTTTCAATTCGGGAAGTTTAGGCGGCAATCCAGCTAGTGACCGTATTGGCCCCGGCATGTGCTGTGTAAGATAGTCGGAACCGTGCGTAAGGTTTCCGCCTAAATGACCGGCAGATAAGAGCAATACAAGAGCAACTGCCAGCGTCGGTAGGTACAATACCGAAGCCGCAGGTATAATCCGACCAAGATTTTCAGACTTGACAGCCCAGGTGATCCAGGCAAAAACGGCTACTCCGATACCTTGCCACATGTGCGATGATAACGTATCATCTTCATAACCACCACCTAGCGATAGCATGTAGCCAAAGAGACAAGCCATTGTGGCACTCACAGCCGACCAGAACAGAATGAGAGTAATCGTATGTTGACTAACCGAATTACGCCGGGTCAGTCGGTCAAGTTCGAGGAGACCCGCAATCAAGAGAAAACCAATCGGCAGGTGGACAATCAGCGGGTGAAAATGCCCCCAGAACAATACCCAGTCCGACGGCGGAGCAGTCGCCTGTAACAGAATCAAACTTATCATAATCAGGGTTTAAACTCAAGCTACCCGTTCCAGCTTAATTGGATATGTTTTTTTGGAAGCCCACTGCGCTACGTAGATACTGTCGTCTTCATCGACCAGTACGTCGTGCGGATGCAGAAAGGCATTCTGGGTCAAGTCTTTACGTTGCTCGCTTAGCTTATCGCCCTGATACGTTGGTACCGTTCCGCCCGGTGTTGAGATAACGCGGTCGTTTTTGTCCAGAATCTGAACGTATCCAGACTCAGGGTAGGCGTCGGACATACTGCGAAAAACAGCTCCGTAAATATTGTCCTTATGAATAACCGGACGGCAGATGTAAGAGCCTGGCAGCGAGATCGTTGATACGTACTTACCATCTAGCGAAAAGCGCTTCAGGGCATTATGCCGACGATCGGTAATCAGTAGGGTTGGATTTACTGCGTTACGTCGGTCTACAGCAATACCGTGGCAGCAATCGAACGTATCGTTGGTTTCACCTTTGCCTCCCCAATACCGAATCAGTTTGCCCGCTTTATCATATTGCATGACGTAGTTCAGGCCGTAGCCATCCACTACGTAGATATCCCCGTTGGTAGGGTTAATCGCTGTTTCAGTAGGTTTAAACTGCGTTGGATAAGCGTATTTGCCCGTTTCTCTGGGGTATTCGATTTTCAGTAATTCCTGCCCTTTCAGATCAGTTTTGATGACCTGATGGCGATCTGTATCGGCAATGAGCAGGTATTGATCGTTACCCTCCCCACCGATAGAGAAGCCGTGAGCGCCTGGATAATCGTGCCCCCAGGATTCCAGTAACTTACCCGATTTATCGTAAATCAGTACGTTATTTTTAGTTTCGTTGGTCAGTAATAAGATACGTCCTTTAGCGTCCTGCACCATTTCATGACAGTCGTTCACGGGATTTTTTGACGCATCCAAAACGCCCCAACCGGGTACAACACGATAGCGGAAACCATTGTGTCCCAGCACCATCTGTTCAGCATGACGGCTGTTTGACGTTGCCGATACTATAGTAGGGACTGCCATACCGGCCGCCGTTGCAAGAGAGGCCTGACGCACAAACGACCGGCGCGATAAGAATGATGACATAGCGTTTGCAGTGTTTCGAGGAAAAGACGTGACCTGGTAAACTTTACTGCATTCCGGCACCACAAGAGGTTACTCTATAAAAAAGTCAGGTCGAACAGATAAAAACTGTTCGACCTGACTTTAAAAGAAAAAAGCGGACTTATTTTGAGCCGTTATCGTCGGCTTTTTCTCGATTGAGTCCACCCCGGCGTCGGCCCATCTGATCTCGCATTGACTCAAACTTGGCAAACTGCTCGGCCGTCAATACCTTTTTCAAATCGGCCTGAAACGCTTCAGTACCCGCTTTCATGGCCTGCATTTTCGTTTTCCGATCGTCTGAATTTTTCTGGATGGCGTCCATCTTCTCGGCACGGGCAAGCACTAAGTCATATACTTTTTTTGACGTAGCTTCGTCCAATGACAACTGCTTGGTCATCCGGTCGGTCATACGCTGAGCACGAGTGGCCGGGTCGACATCCTGCATGGTACGTCCCCTGCGCTCCGCACGATTCTGAGCAGGAACATCCTGAGCAGTTGCCTGTTGGGTAAACAGTGGCAGGGAGAATAGCGAAAAGAGAAATCCGCCTACGATGAGTTTCTTTAACATGGTTCATTGCTTGTTTAATTCGGTTCTAAGACGGCATAAACAGACAATGGTTTAATACTTCCCGCAACAATTAACCATTACTTAATTTTCCAACGTAACACCAAGTCGCTACGAAACGGGCAAATTCGTAATCAGTTGGGCAATTTGCTCAAGTCCTTTCGCGTCAACTTCACTGAAGTCGTCCAGTTTATCGCTATCGACATCCAGCACCATCGCTACGTTGCCATCCTGGTCAAAGACAGGCACAACGACTTCCGATTTTGATGCCGAATTACAGGCTATATGGCCCGGGAACTGCTCTACGTCGGGTACCAAAATAGTTTCCCGGCGCGAATAAGCGGCTCCACAAACACCCCTATCAAACGCGATACGTGTACAGGCAATAGGGCCCTGAAACGGACCAAGTACTAGTCGATTCCCTTTTTTGAGGTAAAACCCGACCCAGAAAAATCCGAACGCTTCTTTTAAAGCCGCTGTTACGTTAGCCAGATTGGCTACCAAATCAGACTCACCTTTAAGTAAAGCTTCGATTTGCGGAATCAGGCTGTCGTAAATCTCCTGACGATTTGACGTTTGAGGAAGAATGAGCGTTTCTGCCATGTTTTTTATGTAGCCTGGAGGTCTACGTCCGGGTGAGATAAGTCTATTTTCACTCGGACGTGGACGTCCAGGCTACAATTAGTTTCGGGTGAAGAATTGAATCAGGACGATACTTATCGTTGTAAAAAGCGTGCTGGCACCAACGCGAATGAGGGTCGGAATAATGAGCGTCAGACTGCTGGCTTCGATGAAAAACAGAGTAAGATGATGGATCAGGGCCAGAATCAATACGTAGCGAAAAAAGGCGCCCGTGCCCAATTCCTGCAATGAAAATTCGATACGTGTTTCTAAACCCGGTACGTCGATTTGAGAACGTACCACCAAGGGTCGACAATAGGCCATCAGCACCGTAGCAGCCGCGTGCATTCCCAACGTATTATAGAACGTATCAATGATGATGCCTGTCACAAAAGCGATAATCAGCAACCAGGTCAGGCTGGTTTCGTTGGGCAGCAGCAGAATACAGGCGATGTAAGCAAAACAGAAGGCGTAATCGAACAGAACTATATTTCGCATGAGCAGAATTTGCAATACGAGGTACAGCAGAAACAATAGTGAAGTCGTTACGATTTCGCGAAAAGTCATTTTATGTAGCCACTAGTCGTCAGTTGCCGGTCGCTAGTCGCTAGTCTGAATAAATTACTCATGACTAATGACTTACGACTAGCGACTAACAACTCATTTTTCCGTTTCAATTTGTTTTTCTAACTGGTCCTGCGAATCGCGCAACTTATTTTCAACAACATACACGAACGACAGATTACTGAAGTTGGTAGCCAGATCCAGCGTAAGAGCATGGAACGTCTGGTTGGGTTGTACGCCTACCGTACGTACTCGTCCGACCAGAATACCAGGGGGAAACGTTGAGTTAAACTCCGAAGTCACAACTGAATCACCTTTACTAACCGGTTTATAACGAGGAATGGCATCCAGCTCTATTATGTGAGGATCTACGCCGTCCCACTTCGCCGAACCGATTTCACCTGCTTTAACCAGCTTCGAAGACACTAGAAATTCGGAATGCAGAATAGACGTAATAACTGAGAAATGCTGGTTACAAACCTTCACTTTTCCTACTACTCCAGTTGGCGAAATCACACCCATGCCTGGCCGGATACCATCGTCGGAGCCTTTGTCGATAGTAATATAATTGTTGGCAAACTGTGTGGTGTTATTGACCACTTTAGCCACCGTGAACTTAAATCGGTCAGCAAACGCCGAATCGGCCTGATATTCGACTGGAGACGCCGGCTTGCTTTGGATAAGTTGAGTAAGTCGCTGGTGAAGCTGTTGATTTTCAAGTGCCAGATCAGCATTTACTTTCCGCAGACTGGCGTATTGGTTAGCCGCATTCGACCACGCCAGCAACTGAGCCGCGTAGCGATTCGACGTATTGAAGTACGTAACGCCCCAATAATTGCTGGTGTTGATGATGAAGTAAAAGCAAAGTACTTCCAGCAACACAAACAAAATGAAGTTTCGACTTCGGAGAAAAAAATCAACTAATTCACTCATTGTGAGTAAAGAAAATAGCCTGGACGCTACGTCCGGATATCCGTTCGATACTTCAAACCAGATACCCGAACGTAGCGTTCAGGCTACAAAAATTAGCTAATCAGAACAGATTTGTATAAATCCAGATTCTTAATCACCTCACCCGTTCCTTTCACAACGGCCTTGAGCGGATCGTCGGCTACGTGAATCGGCAGTTTTGTTTTCGCGCCCAGTCGTTTGTCGAGACCGTGCAGCAAAGCGCCACCACCCGTCAGGTGAATACCATTCGTATAAATATCAGCCGACAATTCCGGTGGCGAAATTTCGAGCGCCTTCATCGTAGCTTCTTCAATTTTCGAAATCGACTTGTCGAGTGAGTAAGCGATTTCACTATACGTCACTTTAATTTCTTTCGGAATCCCCGTCATCAAGTCACGACCGCGGATTTCGTAATCGGCCGGTGGGTTATCGAGTTCAGGCAGAGCCGAGCCAACTTCCATCTTGATCTGCTCCGCCGACCGCTCACCGATAAGCAGGTTATGTTCGCGACGCATGTAATCCACGATGTCACGTGTAAATACGTCGCCCGCGATACGTATCGACTGTTCGCAAACAATCCCCGAGAGGGCAATCACGGCAATTTCGGTAGTTCCGCCACCAATGTCGACAATCATCGTCCCGTTAGGCTGGGTAATGTCGATACCGATACCTATCGCGGCTGCAATCGGCTCGTGTACCATGTATACTTCTTTGGCACCAGCGTGTTCGGCCGAGTCTTTAACAGCCCGCTTCTCCACCTCCGTAATACCCGATGGAATACAGATAACCATCCGGTGCGACGGTGAAAAGAGCTTGCTGCCCGTATCAATCATCTTTATCATGCCCCGAATCATCAATTCGGCGGCTGTAAAGTCGGCAATTACACCATCTTTAAGGGGACGAATGGTCTTGATATTTTCATTGGTCTTTTCATGCATTTGCATGGCCTTATGACCAATAGCCAGCACTTTTCCGCTGACCTTGTCCATTGCAATAATCGAAGGCTCATCCACCACAATCCGGTCCTTGTGAATAATCAAGGTATTCGCCGTGCCCAGGTCAATCGCAATGTCGCTGGTAAGAAAATTAAAAAGTCCCATTATAGGTTGACGCAGAACGCCTTATTACGAGTACTGATTTTTTGAAAAGTGTGCAAAAATAGAGATTATTCAAGAGAAAGTCATTCAATACGAAAATGAAAAATGGATAATGTCAAATGAATAACGATTTATAAATAGTGTGTTTAATCCAATAATCCATTATTCATTATACGTTGTTCATTATACATTACTTTTGCGCTACCATGGGAATTCGTTCGGTTTTGAGTAAGCCATTGGCAAAGTGGGTAGTGGAGCGGCAACAAGCCTGGATGTATCAGCCCATCGAAGCCCAGCAACGCTGGTTTCAACGATTAATTGAAACAGGACGTAACACCGTTTTTGGTCGCGACCATGCGCTGAAAGACGTAAGGACAATAGACGAATTTCGGCAGGCCGTCCCCGTTCGCGACTATGAAGACCTCAAACCCTACATCGAGCAAATTCTGAACGGCGGAACCGACGTGTTATGGAAAGGGAAACCCTTGTATTTTGCGAAAACGTCGGGTACTACGTCGGGAACGAAATACATTCCGATTACGCAGGAATCGATTCCTAATCACATCAACTCAGCCCGCGATGCTCTGCTGAACTACGTCAATGAAACGGGTGAAAGCGATTTTCTGGACCAAAAGCTGATTTTTCTGTCGGGCAGCCCCGAACTCACCCAGAAAGCAGGTATTAATATTGGGCGATTGTCAGGAATTGTGAATCACCACGTACCGGCTTACCTACGTACCAATCAGCTACCCAGCTACGAAACGAATATGATTGACGACTGGGAAACCAAACTTGAACGTATCATCGACGAAACGCTGCCGCAGCCGATGTCGCTGATTTCGGGGATTCCGCCCTGGGTTCAGATGTATTTCGACCGGATTCAGGAACGTACTGGAAAGCTTATCAAAGACGTATTTCCCGAATTTTCGCTGTTTGTGTACGGTGGTGTGAATTTTGAACCGTACCGTGCCAAACTGTACGAAAGCATCGGCAAACGTATCGACTCTATTGAAACATACCCTGCTTCGGAGGGCTTCATCGCCTTTCAGGATTCGCAGACCGAAGAGGGTTTGCTGTTGCTCTTAAACAGTGGTATCTTTTATGAATTCATTCCCGCCGACGAGTTTTTTACCGAAAATCCACAGCGTTTGACCATTGGCGACGTAGAGCTAGGTAAAAACTATGCAGTAGTCATCAACAACAACGCGGGTTTATGGGGCTACTCGCTCGGTGATACTGTTAAATTCGTATCGCGGGAACCGTATCGGCTGCTGGTGACGGGACGTATCAAACACTTCATTTCAGCCTTCGGCGAACATGTCATTGGCGAAGAAGTGGAGAAGGCGCTCAAAGATGCTATGCATAAACACCCCGAAACCGAAGTCGTTGAATTTACCGTAGCGCCGATGGTCAGTCCCAAAGAAGGACTCCCCTACCATGAATGGCTCGTTGAGTTCGCTACGCCCCCAAACAACGTAGCAGCCTTCGCCCACGACGTAGATACGCGCCTGACGGAGTTGAACGTTTATTACGACGACCTCATAACCGGCTCAATTCTGCAACCGCTACGTCTGACGAGTTTGCCACGTGGTGCCTTTCAACGGTATATGAAGTCACAAGGAAAGTTGGGTGGTCAAAATAAAGTGCCCCGTTTGAGCAATGATCGGAAGATTGCGGAGAGTTTGTTGGAAACAGAAAAAACGGTTTGATAATGAAAATAACCGGCATCAACATTGGCGAATACCGCCAATTTAAAAATATCAAGTTTGATTTTACATATCCTGAAGATTATCACGATGAAAGTAAGCGTGGTAAACCTTTGGAGAAGGTATGCTTTATTGGACAAAGTGGGACAGGGAAGACGACATTATTGAATACAATTTGGGATTTTTTTCAAGTTGTAAGCACAAGTTTTCAAAGATTAGGCAACAAGCAAATAGATCTAAACGACGAACCGTATAAAACTTTTCGAAATGTTACTATCCGTTGCTCGTATATAGAAAATGAAATTACGTTAGACAACTCTGTGTTTGAAAAAGTTGCTGATTGGAAAGACTTGGACGAAAAATCATTATATGCAACTGCAGGGTTTCACTGGCTTAATGATTTAAAAATCTATAATAATTTAAAAGAATTAACACGTACCGAGAAACTAGCTTTGTATATCGATGAGGCTGCGGTTAGTACATCTAAAAACCTTCTTGAAGAGCGCGATTCAACAGATAGGAATATAGTCTCAATAAAGGGTCAGGCCTCTAGCTTTTCTGACACAAAAATTGAGGAACCAATACTAGGGCTAAGTGAATACCCTTCTGAAGTTCTGTGGTCAACTATACTAGGTGATATAGATCTTTACGATAATGAATTAAAGCAATTTGCAGCCAATTTAGTAAGCAAAAACTCATTTAGTGAGAGTCGATTAATTACTCAAATCAGTCAATGGCAAAAAGAACATCCTAACCCAAGGGCTGATCTAGCAGAAAACTGTTTAAATCAAATTCTTAATCTACTTTATTTAGAGGTTGATACTGATGGAACTGAATCTAGATTAGTACTGAAAACTAATTATAACGAACAAATTTCAGGTAGATACCTGAGTACAGGCGTCAAACAATTATTAGCAACGTCAATCCCCATCTATAAAATCAAAATTAATAATGGTGTCATCCTTTTTGATGAACCAGAGCGTTCACTATTCCCTGATATCCAGCGTGAATTGATAAAACATTACACTTCTCTCGCTCCCAAAGCGCAATTCTTTTTTGCTACTCATTCGCCTATTATTGCCTCAGCCTTTGAGCCATGCGAGAGATTCATTTTATACTTTAATGAGATCGGCGAGGTGAAATGTCGTAACGGCGTCGCTCCAATTGGCGATGATCCGAATGATGTTTTACGCCAAGATTTTGGCTTAAATGAATTAATGCTTGATGAAGGATTGGAAGCGCATCAGGAATATCGCCGTTTAGGGTCGATGATTCGACAGGAAACGGACGATAAAAGAAAAAATGAATTAATCGCCAAACGTATTGAGCTAGGTAATCGGTATAATTTCTGAGTTGAATGCGACGTATTAATAAGCCAGCCGATTCAGAAGTTCTTAAGAAGAAACTTACCTACAAAAACGGCGGAGATAATAAAAAACTAGCACAAGCACTTTGTGATGAACAATTTAATATCTGCGCTTATACGGAAACGTACTTAGGCCGAGTTGACAAAAAGGATATTGAACATTTTAATCCCACGCTCAAAGGAACTCCAGATGACAATTATGACAATTGGTTTCTGGTTAAAGCACAGTGGAATAGCGAAAAAGGTAAGAAGTGGGCAGACTATCAGCCCGTTTTATCTCCTACTGCCCATGACTTCGAGCAACGTATCGTTTACGCTGATGGCGAATATGATGCTAATCCTACAGACACAGAAGCAAATAATCTGATACGTTTGCTAAAATTAGATGATCCCTATCTTGCAGATACCCGTAAGAGGTACGTCCAGCGCATCAAAAGCACAATTGAGTTTTCAGGAAAAGGTAATCAGGATTTTATAGATGACTTATTGCAAACTGACCCCGATGGGCTTTACTTTATCCGCGCCATCGAAGAAGAATTGAATGTCAAAGTCAATTTTGACTTAGCGAAAACGAAATGACTGAACATAAAAAACGCCATATCGCCATTCTTGGCTCAACGGGTTCCATTGGTACACAGGCCGTTGAGGTGGTGAAGGCATACCCCGACCAATTTCAGGTTGAAGTATTAACTACGAATAACAACTCCGAACTGCTTATTCAGCAGGCTGTTGACCTCAAACCGAACGTAGTGGTTATCTGCAATGAAGACCGCTACGATCAGGTTTTCTCCGCTCTCGACCCACTTGGCATTAAAGTGTACGCTGGGGCTAAATCCATTGCTTCTGTTGTGCAGATGGATACAATTGATATGGTGCTAACTGCCATGGTTGGCTATGCAGGTCTGTTACCTACCATCAAAGCCATTGAAGCCGGAAAATCCATTGCGCTTGCCAATAAAGAGACCTTAGTTGTAGCGGGTGAAATCATTACGCGACTAGCCGCCCAGAAAGGAGTTAATATTTATCCCGTTGATTCTGAGCATTCTGCTATTTTTCAATGTCTGGTTGGCGAGTTTCATAATCCGATTGAGAAAATTATTCTCACGGCGTCGGGTGGGCCATTCCGGGGGAGATCGCGGGAGTTTTTAGCGAACGTAACGAAAGCGCAAGCCCTTAAGCACCCCAACTGGACAATGGGGGCGAAAATCACGATTGACTCTGCTACGTTGATGAACAAAGGCTTGGAAGTCATCGAAGCCAAATGGTTGTTCGGCCTTCGCCCCGGCCAGATTGACGTAGTAGTTCATCCGCAGAGCATCATTCATTCGCTGGTTCAGTTCGAAGATGGCAGTCTGAAAGCACAAATGGGTTTGCCTGATATGCGACTACCGATTCAATTTGCACTTGGCTATCCAAACCGCCTGAAATCTGACCTGCCCCGGTTCAATTTTATGGATTATCCGTCGCTAACGTTTGAGCAGCCCGACCTTGATACGTTCCGCAACCTGCAACTGGCGTTCGATGCGCTTGAGAAGGGCGGTAACGCACCCTGTATCATCAATGCTGCTAATGAAGTTGCTGTCGATGCCTTCCTGCACGACCGTATTACGTTCCTGGAGATTTCGGAAATCATTGAAGCCTGTTTATCCAAAACGGCTTTTGTGCAACACCCCACGTATGACGATTACGTACGTACCGACGAAGCAGCTCGTCAACTAGCTACCGAGCGAATTAAAAGTTTTGTTTAGCTGTTTGCATTATATCACCCCAACGTAGCGTTTTTACCATCACAATACATAAAGCGCGACTGGTTCAGAGGTAATAATCTACCTCGAAATGTGAGTTTAAGCAGATATGCTTTCGTTAATTAATCTTAAATTTGAGTTTACCCCTGTTTTGAATACATGGAAATTTTAGTGATGGTTGGCCAGCTTATTCTCGGCCTGTCTATTTTGGTTGGATTACACGAACTGGGTCATTTGCTGGCAGCCAAAGCTTTTGGTATGCGGGTAGAGCAATATTTTATTGGGTTCCCGCCCAAAATCTGGAGCATTAAACGGGGTGAAACCGAATATGGCGTAGGAGCCATTCCACTCGGCGGGTTCGTGAAAATTTCAGGGATGATCGACGAGTCGCTTGACACAACTCATACCGAAACGGAACCTCAGCCCTATGAATTTAGATCGAAACCGGCCTGGCAGAGATTGATTGTGATGCTCGGCGGTATCATTGTCAATGTAATAGTCGGCATTCTGATTTTTGTAATTCTGGCTTACAAGAATGGTAATACGTATCTGGCTGCGAAAGATGCCAAATATGGTATCGTGGCTTATGAGCTTGCTCAGGGTATCGGTCTGAAAACGGGTGATAAAATCCTGAAAGTGAATGGCAAACTCCTTGTCGATTTCAGTGATGTTCGTAGTTCAGACGTGTTTTTAGGCGACAATAGCTACTATACGGTTGAACGTAACGGCCAAGTTCTGGACATCGATATTCCGAATGATTTCATCGATAAAATCGCGGATAAAAAATCAGCTGCGCAGTTCATTGAACCAATTGAACCGTTCAAAGTAGGTGAACTGGCTCCGGGTCAACCGGCCACCAAAGCCGGTTTGAAAGTTGGTGATGTAATTACCAGTGCCAACGGTAAGCCAATTCAGTTCTACCACGAATTTACCGAGACGGTTAAACCACTCAAAAGTAAGCCGCTGACACTTTCCGTTAACCGGAACGGCAAAGTTGATACGTTGAAAATGACCACTACGTCAGATGGAACTATCGGCTTTTATCCGGAAATGCTCCTGCCAATGACTACACAGGAATATACCTTTGGCGAAGCACTATCAGTCGGAACACAACGGGCGTTTCAGGTTGTATATGACAACATCAAAGGGTTTGGCAAAATTTTCCGGGGCGAGGTTTCGGCTTCGAAAGCCATAAGCGGCCCGATTGGTATTGCTCAGAATCTGTTTGGTGGCATCTGGCGCTGGGATCGCTTCTGGACGGTAACGGGACTTCTCTCAATGGCACTTGCCTTCTTTAACATACTGCCTATTCCGGCACTCGATGGTGGTCACGCGACTATTCTGGGTTATGAAATTATTTCAGGCCGTAAACCGTCCGATAAATTTCTGGAAGGCGCCCAACGGGTTGGTATGGTTGTTCTGCTGGGCTTGATGGCTTTTGCCATTTTTAACGATGTGTTTAAGGCCATTTTCTAAAATAATCAAACGCACAAACGTAACAGTACACAGTTGGAACGTAGTGTTTCGGTTGTGTACGTTGTGTTTGTGTGGATTAGGAATAGGATTGCTGTTTAGTGGCAACCGTCCGGCGCACGATTTCCACGCCAGCGTTACCCAAATGCAGTTTAATTCGAAGGAACATACATTTGAAATCAGTATTCGAATCTTTACTGATGATTTTGAAAAAGCCCTTTCGGAAGCATCGAAGACAAAGGTTAGCCTGGGGCCGGACGATAAACAGGATGAACTCATCGAAAAATACGTCCTGGCGCATTTTGGCTATGTTACTTCGCAAAAGCAGCCTAAGCCGATCAAGTACATCGGTCATGAGATAGAAGCCGATGCGAACTGGCTTTATCTGGAAATGCCCTATAACGAACCTTTTCGGGGGGGTCTACTGAAGCAGAACGTATTGATGGAGCTTTTCGACGATCAGGTAAACATGGTCAATCTCCAATATCAGGGTCAGAAAAAAACGTTTGTCTTCCGAAAAAATCAGCCCGTTCAAGCACTTTCCCTCGAATAATAAATTTATTAGGACACTCGCCCATCTATTTAGTTAATTTTGCAACTTACAGGGTGACCTGCCATCTGGTCATAACTCTAAAGAATGGCACGTCCCTTGCAACTACTTCATACCCTTATCTTTCTGTAGATTCGGTTACGTACCACGTAATGAAAGCTGTCAGTTTGACAGTGTACTTATGATTTTAGAAAAAGAACTAGCTACCCGTTTGTTATTATCCGATTTCGACTCGGACAACCTGGAAATCGTTCCGCTTGGATCGCCGGAAGGGTTAGATGACGATTACGAATTACCCCCTAATTTGCCCATTTTACCAGTTCGCAATACCGTTTTGTTTCCGGGCATGGTTATTCCCGTAACGGTTGGTCGCGCCAAGTCGATCCGATTGGTTAAACGCGCTTACAAAGGCAATCGCATTATTGGCGTAGTAGCTCAACTCAATCAGCAAAAAGACGAACCAACAGCCGACGATCTGTATCGGTTTGGTACGGTTGCTTATATTATCAAAATGATTACGCTGCCCGATGGTAATATCACCATTATCATTCAGGGGAAGAAACGTTTTGAAATTCAGCAGATTACGCAAGAGGAGCCTTTCATGACCGCTCAGGTACGTCAGATAGACGATACCTTCATGAGTGTCAATAAGAAAGAAGGGAAAGCGATGTTGCAGTCGCTGAAAGATACGGCGTATAAGATGCTACGTCTGAATCCTGAGATTCCGCAGGAGGCACGTATCGCCCTCGATAATATTGAAAGCCCGACGTTTTTGCTGCACTTTCTCTCTTCAAACGTCAACGCCGACGTATCAGATAAGCAACGACTGTTAGAGAGCCTGGAAGGAAGTCAGCAAGCCAATATGCTGCTCGAATTTATGCTTCGGGAGGTGCAGTTGCTGGAGTTGAAACGCGAAATTCAGTCGAAAGCGTCATCTGATCTCGACCAGCAACAACGCGATTATTACCTGCGGCAGCAAATGAAAGTGTTGCAGGACGAGTTGGGCATCGATAATCCTGATCGCGAGATTGATGAGATTCGTATGAAAGCAGACCGCAAAAAATGGCCTGCCGAAGTACGTTCGCATTTCGATAAAGAACTCAACAAACTGCAACGTATCAATCCGATGGCGCCGGAATATCCGGTCACGATGAACTACGTTGAGTTGATGGTCGACCTTCCCTGGAGCGAGTATACTAAAGACAATTTCGACCTGAAACGAGCGCAGAAAATACTTGATTCTGACCATTTTGGGCTCGAAAAAGTGAAAGAGCGGATTATTGAATATCTGGCCGTTCTGAAACTTAAAAACGACATGAAAGCCCCGATTCTTTGTCTATACGGTCCTCCGGGTGTGGGTAAAACCTCGCTGGGGAAATCAGTAGCGAAAGCTCTGGGGCGGAAATACAGCCGGATGGCGCTTGGTGGCGTTCATGACGAAGCCGAGATTCGTGGCCACCGGAAGACATACATTGGTGCTATGCCCGGTAAAATCATTCAGAATATTCGCAAATGCGGCACCGCAAATCCGGTATTTATTCTGGATGAGATCGACAAGGTAAGTTCCGATTTCCGGGGAGATCCATCGTCGGCATTACTCGAAGTGCTTGACCCTGAGCAAAATTCAACGTTCATGGACAACTACCTCGAAACCGAGTTCGACCTTTCACGGGTGTTGTTCATTGCTACGGCTAACTCGCTCGATACCATCCACCCCGCTCTGCGCGACCGGATGGAGATTATCGACATTGCGGGTTATACGGTGGAGGAAAAAGTCCAGATTGCCAAGAAATATCTGATTCCGAAGCAACGTAAAGATCACGGACTAAAACCCAAAGATTTAGTTATTGAAGACAAAGCCATCCTACGTATCATTGAGGGATATACCCGCGAATCGGGCGTTCGGAACTTAGAACAGAAAATTGGAGCGTTGGTACGTAAAATCGCCAAATCTATTGCGATGGAAGAGGAATACAACCATACGATAAAAGCGACCGATATCCCAAAACTGCTTGGTGCTGAAGTATTTGACAAAGAACTTTATGCTGACGACGACATCGCAGGCGTAGTGACGGGTCTGGCCTGGACGCAGGTTGGTGGTGAAATTCTACTCATCGAATCCAGTTTGAGCCGCGGTAAAGGCGTACTGACTCTATCTGGTCAATTAGGGGACGTAATGAAAGAATCGGCCATAACCGCCCTATCTTACCTCAAAGCTCATGCCGATGATCTTGGCATCGATTATCGGATTTTCAACCATTACGATTTGCACATCCACATTCCGGCGGGCGCAGTGCCCAAAGATGGTCCTTCGGCGGGTATTACTATGCTGACGTCGATGACGTCGATTTATACCCAGCGGAAAGTAAAGCCTTACGTTGCCATGACTGGCGAGATAACGCTACGTGGTAAAGTGCTGCCGGTGGGTGGTATTAAGGAGAAAATTCTGGCGGCTAACCGGGCGGGCGTTAAAGAAATTATTCTTTGCTCCAAAAACCGGAAAGACATCGAAGAAATCAATCAGACGTATATCAAAGATCTCACGTTCCGCTACGTCGATACGGTCGATCACGTGTTATCTTATGCTTTATTGCCCGGTCAGGTGGGTAAACCAATGAAGTTCGTTCTGCCCGAAGAAAAAGAACATCGCGAGGTAGAAAAAGTGTATTGAGTTAAGCTTTAAATTTGACAGCGTGAATGACTGAGTAGAAGCTTTTCACTCAGTCATTCACGCTGTCAAATTTAAAGCTTTGGCCACGTTGCTTGATTTCCAAAAACTTTCCGCTGAGTATCAACAGGCGTTACTACGTCAGGTGGTACCGTTTTGGCTTAAAAATAGCCAGGATAGTTTGTGCGGAGGGTATTTTGATATGCTTACCGATACTGGCGAAGCGATTGAGGGCGATAAATACGTAGCGATGCAGGCTCAGCAGGCCTGGGCTTTTTCCTGGCTTTATAATACGTATAAAAAGGAGACTACCTGGCTCGAGCACGCCCGTCATGGTGTTACGTTCCTGAGCCAATTTGCCCACGACGAAAGCCTGAACTGCTACGTTCAACTCGACCGCCGAGGTCGACCGGTGGCATACTCCAGCAACCTTGTTTCAGCTAGCTTTGCCTCGATGGCCTATACTCAATTTCATCAGGCCACTGGTGAAGATGAGTGGGCAATGTTGGCCAAACAAACGCTCTCAAACGCACTACAGCGTCGGGAAAAAAAACTCTCTTCTGCTGCAAATGAACCTGGTTTGTTTCGACAAACTAAGCATCTCAGCGAACCCATAGCTTTACTGAAAGCACTGCTGGATACCCGCTATTTGTTCGATGAGGCCGTCTGGAAACCGTCGGTCGACTCGATTCTGGGTGAAATCCTTACCGAATTTGTTGACCGACGTAGTGATACGTTGCGTGAGTATGTACTACCGGATGGAGGGTTTGTAAATACGCCCGAAGGTCGCCGGTTGCACGTTGGTTTAACATTTCAGACGGCCAGCTCTTTATTTGACCTATATACAGAAAGTCTACAACAGAAAGGAAATTCAGCTGTTGTCAATCGCAAAATAGTTAATCAGGCGGTTTCCTGGTGCCTACAAACCTGCGAACAAGCATGGGATGATACGCCAACGAGTGAATCTAAAGTAGGTCTGAATCAATACGTTGACATGAAAAGCCAGCCATTTATTTTTTTAGAATGGCAGCAAAAATGGGCCTGGATACACGTAGAAGCATGTGCAGCCCTGTTAAAATGCTACGTCTACACTCGCCACCCCGATTGCCTGAAATGGTTTAAACGCATTCATGATTATACGCTTCAACATTTTCCCGACTCCAAACAGTTGGGCTGGCATCTGGCCATCGACTCATACGGTCAACCAATAGTATCTGCCAAGGCAATTCCTTCAGTCGGCTGTTTTTCGCTCGTTCGTTGCCTAGCGGAAATTAGTCAATTATTACCTAAATGCGAGGAATTTCAATTGGCAAGACCATCGCGATTTGGAAAAACCAGGCCGAATGCACCGCAGGTAGAAACCCGCAATAATTCATAAAATTGCGGGTTTCCTCTAAAACGTCGGACCGACTGAGTTAATTAACGAATTGGCAGGACGAGCAAATCCAGTTCATTGGCTTCAGCAGCCAGAAATTTGATAGTCGACGTAGCGTTTTGATCTATCGCCAGCGAATATTCGTGCAGTCCCGCCGAAACGGATTCGGAAATGAGTCGTTTCTGAGTCGTTTGATGAATAGCGTCCAGCTCATAAAGGTCTATTGTTAACTCGCAGGAAACTGCTACGTTGACACGCACCTTTTTGCAATCCGCCGATACGCAGACGAACGCTGTCAGAAACTTCCCAGCCTGTTCGCCCAATACAGCCAACTTAATTTGCTTCACCAGTAGCGGAATCAACGGAGCTAACCCATTTACAAAAATCAGTTTCGGATTCTGGTTCCCAAAACTCATTCTAAGCTGATGATTTGTAGCTTCATCGACGCCACGTCCAAAAGCGACCAGATCAAAATCGACTCCGTCAAAATCCTGAACTGCCTGCTCGACAAGATTAGTGGTTGTTACGTTAAATCCCTCGTCAGTGAGTGCCGAAGCTAAATCATTTAATACGCTGGGATTGCGTCCGATAAGTAATACGTTACTGCGCATAATTTCTGCATATAGTCTCCCTTCGGAATGCTACGTCGAATGGTTGATACGTAGTAGACGCACGCCACAGGCAAAATACTTTAGTCGCTACCTATTTTTTATACCCGTTGATAGCCCCACGGACGTTTCCAAATTGGTTGAGGAGCGATTCCGCTTCTTCACGGCCAACGCCCAGTTCACTCATCACCATCTTGGCAGCTCGGTCCTGCAACTTGATGTTAGTCAGTTGCATATCGACCATTTTGTTCCCTTTTACGCGGCCTAATTGAATCATAACCGATGTTGAGATCATATTCAGAACCAGTTTTTGAGCGGTTCCAGCTTTCATACGCGTGCTGCCCGTAACAAACTCAGGACCAACCACAACCTCTACTGGAAACTCAGCCGACTGCGCCACCGCCGAACCTTCATTGCAGACAATACAGCCCGTCAATAAGCCAGCTTTTCGGGCCTCCTGCAAGCCACCTATTACGTAAGGAGTTCGCCCAGAAGCTGCAATTCCTATAACTGTGTCGTGTTCATCCGGTTGATAAGGCGCTATATCTTTCCAGGCCTGTTCGGCATCGTCTTCCGCAAATTCAACCGCTTTCCGAATGGCACCATCTCCACCAGCCATTAGACCGATCACCAAATCGTGTGGAACGCCGTAGGTTGGCGGGCATTCCGATGCATCGACTACGCCAAGCCGACCGCTGGTTCCGGCTCCGATATATATAAGCCGTCCACCTTGTTTCATGCGTTTGACTAGTTCTGTCACCAGCGCTTCTATCTGCGGAATGGAGCGTTCAACAGCCAGCGGTACGGTTTTGTCTTCCGTATTAATATTTACGAGCAATTCATGGATCGACATTTGCTCTAAATGGTCGTAATGCGATGTAGTTTCCGTTGTCATACCTCAAAAGTAGGTAGGTGCCTGTTTTGGTGAATAAATAATTGAAATTTTCTTGCCTTTCCAAAAAACTACCTGTTTATTTACAGCGTTATTACACCGTCAGCGAAATTTCGCTAATTGCAAAATATGAATACTGACCAATCGACAATTGCGCTAAATCGGTTTAGCCGTACGTTAACACAGGAAGTGAGTAATCCTGCCGCGCAGGCTATGTTATATGGCGTTGGGCTTACGGAAGAAGATATGCAGAAGCCACAAATCGGTATTGCCAGTACTGGTTATGAGGGCAATACGTGTAATATGCATCTCAACGGCTTGTCAGTCTATGTAAAACAGGGCATTCAATCGAGTGGTTTGATAGGGCTTATTTTCAATACAATTGGCGTTTCCGATGGTATGACTAACGGCAACGATGGCATGCGCTATTCGCTCCCTAGCCGCGATCTCATTGCCGATTCAATTGAATCAGTAGTAGCCGCGCAATGGTACGATGGCGTAGTAACGGTTGTTGGCTGCGACAAAAATATGCCCGGCGCTATCATGGCAATGGCCCGGCTCGACCGTCCCGGCATCATGGTTTACGGCGGAACGATACGTTCGGGGCATTATAAAGGTCAGAAATTGGACATTGTTTCAGCATTTGAAGCGCTTGGCAGAAAATACGCCAATAACATTTCCGACGAAGATTTTAAAGGCGTTGTTCAAAATGCGATTCCAGGTGCGGGCGCTTGTGGTGGTATGTATACCGCTAATACTATGGCTAGCAGCATCGAAGCGATGGGCCTGAGCCTTCCCTTTAGCAGTACGTATCCAGCTACGCATGAAGGCAAACAGGAAGAATGCAAAAAAATTGGTGCCGCCATGCGGTTACTACTCGAACGTAACATTACACCTAAAGAGATCATTACGCGAAAATCACTCGAAAATGCGCTGACAATTGTAATGGCGCTTGGTGGTTCGACCAATGCCGTTCTACATTATTTGGCCATCGCTCGGGCAGCCGGCATCCGGTTGACCATTGATGAAATTCAGGAAATCAGCGACCGAACCCCATTACTTGCCGATTTAAAGCCGAGCGGCAAATATTATATGGAAGATATGCTTGCCATTGGAGGGGTTCCGGCCGTGACAAAATATTTGTACCAAAATGGTTTCATTCACGGCGATTGTCTGACCGTAACTGGAAAAACGGTAGCCGAGAATCTGGAAGAAGCAGCCGATCTGAATTTTGAGACGCAAAAAATTGTGTTCCCGCTGGATAAACCAATTAAACCGACTGGGCATATTCAGATTCTGCGTGGCAATCTTGCTCCAACGGGATCAGTCGCTAAAATCACAGGAAAAGAAGGCCTGAAATTTGAGGGAGTTGCTAAAGTCTGTGAGCACGAAAGCGAGATTATTGAGGCTCTGTCTAAAGGTGAGATTCTGCCCGGACAGGTTATTGTGATACGTAACGCCGGGCCGAAAGGTGGTCCCGGCATGAGCGAAATGCTGAAACCAACCTCTGCTATCATGGGTGCCGGTCTTGGCGATAAAGTTGCTCTGATTACGGATGGTCGTTTTTCGGGTGGTACGCACGGATTCGTTGTTGGACACGTAACACCCGAAGCTTTCGAAGGCGGGCCGATTGCCCTCGTTCAAAACGGTGACCGTATTACCATCGACGCGACCACTCGCGAACTGACTTTACACATTTCGGACGAAGAACTGGCTTACCGAAAGAGCGAATGGCAGCAACCGGCTCCGCTTTTCACCAAAGGCGTATTGGGTAAGTATATACGTAGCGTGAAGTCAGCGAGTGAAGGATGTGTAACAGATGAAGAGTAGTCAATTCTGATACGTATCAAGTTAAAAGAGCGGACCAACAAACTGAATACAACCTTTTAAACTGTACTAAGCGTCATGGAAGCAATTGCCAGCATTAAGCCAGAAGTTCTTGAAATCCAACCGGCACCTACTTACATCAACGGTTCGCAAGCCCTTTTGATGTCGCTTCTGGCCGAGGGTGTCGACACGATTTTTGGCTATCCCGGCGGAGCCATCATGCCCGTCTACGACGCGCTTTATGACTATCAGGATCAGATTAATCACATTCTGGTACGTCATGAACAGGGTGCTGGTCATGCTGCACAAGGGTACGCTCGTATGCAGGGACGGGCGGGTGTATGTCTCGTTACATCGGGGCCAGGCGCTACGAACCTCGTTACGTCCATCGCCGATGCCCTCATCGATTCTACACCGATGGTTTGCCTCGTAGGACAGGTTGCCAAGAAATTGCTGGGTACCGATGCTTTTCAGGAAGCTGACGTAATGGGCGTTACCATGCCGATTACAAAATGGAACTACCAGATTACCAACGCCGATGAAGTAGCTGAGGTTATTTCGAAAGCGTTCTACATCGCACAGGCTGGTCGTCCAGGTCCCGTCTTGATTGACATTACCAAAAGTGCGCAGCTAGAGTTGATGACGCAGCCATTTTCTTATGAAAAA
Source organism: Spirosoma profusum (assembly GCF_014699005.1). Taxonomy (GTDB): domain Bacteria; phylum Bacteroidota; class Bacteroidia; order Cytophagales; family Spirosomataceae; genus Spirosoma; species Spirosoma profusum. The sequence continues at coordinate 18,487 of NZ_JACWZY010000007.1, read as the reverse complement.
TGTCAGACTATCGTCAGTTACCGTCCCCGTCTGGTTCCAAAACAAGATCAACTCGAAGTAGCCGCTCAACTGATCAACTCGGCTAAGAAACCTTACGTATTGGTCGGGCATGGCGTTCAGATCGCCAAAGCGGAAGATGAACTGCAGGCTTTTGTCGAAAAAACGGGTATACCAGTCGCTACTACGTTGTTAGGTCAGTCAACCATCCCAACAAACCATCCGCTTTACGTTGGCTGGTTAGGTATGCATGGCAATTATGGCCCTAACGTAATGACCGACCACGCCGACCTGATTATTGCTATCGGAATGCGCTTCGATGACCGTGTTACGGGCGATGCCAGCAAATACATCAAACAGGCGAAAGTTGTTCACATTGAAATTGACCCATCGGAAATTGATAAAATCATTCGAGCTGATGCTCCCGTAGTTGGCGATGCCAAAGAAGTGCTGAAAGCCTTATTGCCGCTGGTAAATAAAAACGACCATACGGTTTGGCGTAACGAATTCCGCAAATACGACGCTATTGAAAATGAAGTCATTACGGAGCCTGCCCTTAATAATCCGGAAGGTAAAATTAGAATGCCGGAAGTAATTGACTTGCTGTCGAAGAAAACAAACGGCGAAGCGGTTCTCGTCACCGACGTAGGCCAGCACCAGATGATGGCGTCTCGCTATTACCATTTCCGTCGCCCCAATAGCCTTGTTACATCAGGAGGTATGGGTACAATGGGTTTTGCGTTGCCAGCCGCCTTCGGTGCTCAAGTTGGTGCACCCGATCGACAGGTAGTGGCTATTATTGGCGATGGTTGCTTTCAGATGACGTTGCAGGAATTGGGTACTATTGTTCAGAATAAGCAACCCGTTAAGGCTATCATCCTGAATAACAATTTCTTAGGAATGGTCCGTCAGTGGCAGCAGCTGTTCCACCAGCGCCGTTACTCGTTTGTTGAGTTACAAAATCCCGATTTTATCACAATCGCCAGAGGCTTCGGAATGGATGGGCAGACCTGCACCGAACGGGAGAAATTATCGGAAGCACTCGACACGATGCTAAATCACGATGGTCCTTTTCTGCTCGAAGTGATTGTTGAGAAAGAAGAGAATGTATTCCCGATGGTACCAGCGGGTACCAGCGTATCACAAATCAGATTAAGCTAGGGCTTCGGTTTAGGATTTTTCGAACGTAGCAGAACAGAACCACAGAAGTCAGCGTACTGAAGTTATGACCACCTACACCATCTGCATATTCACTGAAAATACCATCGGGTTGCTAAACCGCATCACGATTATTTTCACGCGCCGACGTATCAACATCGAGAGTTTAACGGTATCAGAAACCGAACGTAAAGGCGTATCCCGTTTCACGATTGTCATTAAGCATGAGTCGCGGGACGAGGTTGAGAAACTGGTACGTCAGATACGTAAAATCGTGGAAGTTCTGGCCGTTTTTGGCTATCTCAACGACGAGATTGTATTTAACGAAATCGCTCTGTTTAAGATTTCTACGCCATTAAAAAGCAAACCGCTGGACGTCGAAACCATTAATCAGCACTACAAAGCCTGGGTTGTTTACTGGGGCCTCGACTACGTAGTAATCGAGAAAACCGGCAACGACACGGACATTTTCGACTTTTTCAATTATCTCAAACAGTACGAGATTCTGGAATTTGTTCGCTCAGGCCGCGTAGCCGTCGGCAAAACAGAGAAAGGATTAGTCGAATACCTGCCCGAAGCCGAATGGGCGTATTATCTGTAGCGAGTTACTTTAAATGGGCAAATCTGAAAAGTTATTAATCAAATTGTTACGTAGCAAAGCAGATAATAATTTCGATTTTGATGAATTAAGAAATCTGTTGCTAAAACTTGGTTTTGACGAACGAATAAAAGCGAGCCATCGCATTTATTCACAAGGAAGGGATTGACGAAATTATTAATCTTCAGCCCAAACAAAGTCAGGCAAAATCATAACAAGTCAAGCAGGTCAGAAACTTAATTATAAAGTATAAACTTGATATTGAGGAAGATGGAAGCGAATCCTAAATACGAAATAATAATTTATTGGAGCGATGCTGACAATGCTTTTATCGCGGAAGTACCTGAACTGCCGGGCTGTATGGCTGATGGCGATACGTATCAGTCAGCACTAGCCAATACAGAAATAGTTATTCAGGAATGGATTGAAACTGCTCAATTACTGAACCGTGAAATTCCAAAACCCAAAGGCAGGTTAATGTTTGCATAAGGTATAATAAATTGTAACACTCTGTCTACCAATATCAGCAACCAATTAGTAACCCCACATAAAAGAGTACAAAACCAATTTAACAATGGCAACGATTAATTTCGGAGGAGTAGAAGAGCAAGTCGTAACCCGGGAAGAGTTCCCGCTGGAAAAAGCCCGTGAGGTGCTGGCCAACGAAACCATCGCCGTGATTGGCTATGGTGTACAGGGCCCCGGTCAGTCGCTGAATATGCGCGACAATGGTTTCAACGTAATCGTCGGACAACGTAAAGGAAAAACTTACGACAAAGCTGTCGCGGATGGCTGGGTTCCGGGTGAAACGCTGTTTGAAATTGAAGAAGCGCTGGAAAAAGGCACGATTATCTGCTTCCTGCTCTCTGATGCTGCTCAGATTGAACTCTGGCCAACCGTAAAAGCGGCCCTGATACCGGGTAAATCACTGTATTTCTCGCACGGCTTCGGTGTTACGTATAAAGAAAAAACCGGTATTGTTCCCCCTGCCGATGTTGATGTATTCTTGGTAGCCCCAAAAGGTTCTGGTACGTCGCTACGTCGGTTGTTCGTAGAAGGTAAAGGCCTGAACTCGTCGTTTGCTGTATATCAGGATGCATCGGGTAACGCACGTACGAAAGCCATTGCGATGGGTATCGGCGTTGGTTCGGGTTATCTGTTCGAGACAGATTTTTACAAAGAAGTAACGTCTGACCTCACCGGCGAACGTGGTACGTTGATGGGCGCCATCCAGGGTATTTTTGCTGCTCAGTACGAAGTGCTACGTGCCAACGGTCATAGTCCTTCAGAAGCTTTCAACGAAACGGTTGAAGAACTGACGCAATCGCTGATGCCGCTGGTAGCTGAAAATGGTATGGACTGGATGTACGCCAACTGCTCGACTACAGCCCAGCGTGGGGCGCTGGATTGGTGGAAACCTTTCCGCGACGCGACCAAACCCGTATTCGAAAAACTATATAACTCGGTGAAAGATCAGGAGCAGGCTGAAATCAGCATCACTCGGAATTCGCAGCCTGATTACCGCGAAAAACTGGAAGTTGAACTAGCCGAACTCCGTGAATCGGAAATGTGGCAGGCCGGTGCCGCCGTTCGTTCACTACGTCCGGAACGTAGCTAAAAAAGATTGTAACGCAGAGATTCACAGAGAAAAAGAGATTCGCAGAGAAAATTTCTCTGTGTTACCTGTGTGAATCTCTGCGTAATAGCCCAATGGTAGCAACAGCTTTCCCCACGCTCGATAACATCTACCAGGCCGCTAAACGGCTTCAGGGCATCGCTACGCACACGCCGTTACAGGAAAACCTCAACCTGTCGGACCGATACGGAGCAACTATTTTCCTCAAACGCGAAGATTTACAGGTTGTTCGTTCGTACAAAATTCGGGGTGCCTATAACAAAATGGCGAGCCTTTCCCCCGAAGCATTAGCCAAAGGTGTCGTTTGTGCTAGTGCCGGAAATCACGCTCAGGGACTGGCTTATGCCTGTCGGAAAATGGCAGTTCGTGGCACTATTTTCATGCCCACCACGACACCCAATCAAAAGGTAAAACAAGTAAAACTCTTTGGTAAGGACTACGTAGAGGTCATGTTGATTGGTGATACGTATGACGACGCCTTTTACGCAGCCATGGAGTTTGTTCAGACGCACGACTGCACGTTTGTGCATCCTTTTGATGATTTGCAGGTTATGGAAGGTCAGGGAACGGTCGGGCTGGAAATTTTCAGAGATTCAAACGTTCAGATCGATTACCTGCTATTAGCCATTGGTGGTGGTGGACTGGCCGCTGGTGTATCGACTGTTTTCAAGCAACTCAGTCCCAGAACCAAACTGATTGGCGTAGAGCCGCTTGGCTCGCCATCCATGAAAATTTCCATCGACGAAGGCCACGTAGTAGCTCTCGATAAAATTGACAAATTTGTGGACGGTGCTGCTGTAAAACGTCCCGGCGACGTTACGTTCGAAGTGTGTCGGCAAAATCTTGACGACGTACTGCTGATACCCGAAGGAAAAGTCTGTACCACCATTCTACAGTTATATAACGAAGACGCAATTGTAGCCGAGCCAGCCGGTGCATTAACTATTGCCGCACTCGATTTTCTGGGTGATAAAATCCGTGGTAAGAACGTAGTATGTCTGGTAAGTGGCGGCAATAATGATATTACCCGCACCGAAGAAATTAAAGAACGCTCTTTGCTTTACGAAGGGCTGAAACACTACTTCATCATCCGGTTTCCGCAGCGAGCTGGTGCCTTCCGCGACTTCCTGAACGTACTGGGTCCCAATGACGATATCGCCCGTTTCGAATACGTAAAGAAAACCAACCGCGAAACCGGACCAGCCGTTGTTGGTATTGAACTGAAAAATCGCGAGGATTTTGAGCCGCTCATCCAGCGTATGCAGGACCAAAACATCGTATTCGAATACCTCAACGACCAACCTGATTTGTTCCAGTTTTTGGTGTAAATCATGCTACGTGTCCCCTCCTCTATTCAGGCCAATCAATTTCAGTCGCTGAATATTCAGCGGGGCGATGGCTCAGAGATGACGTTTGTGGCTTACCGTAGCGACGTATATCCCGAACGTAACGAGGTTTTTTTCGAAGAACACGCCGTTATAGTAGTGCTGGAAGGTGAGAAGAAATTCAGTTCTCCCAAACAGGAACTGCATGTACATAAGGGAGATATTCTCTTTTTCCAGCGCGGCTGTTACTCCATGAACGAATCCATTGATAACGATTACCGAAGTCTGGTGTTTTTTGTCAATGAAAAATTATTGAAAGAGTTTGTAGGACAACACGTTACGTTATTCCAGCTCTCTACATCTATTTTCCCAAACGATCTCATTCTTTCGTTTTCATCATCACGGGCGTTCACTACGTTTATCAACTCACTACTACCCTATTTTGGCGCGAACTCCCCCTTTTTAAACGAGCTGCTACGTCTGAAATTTCAGGAGCTCTTGCTTCATCTACTCGAGCTTGATACGTCTAAACAGTTACGTTCGATTTTATGGCACATCTATCAGGGGCAGAAAACAGACCTCGATTACCTGATGAACACATATTTACTCAAACCATTGTCGATGAATGAGTTATCTCGCCTATCCGGGCGGAGTCTGTCAGCATTCAAACGAGATTTTGAAGCGCATTTTCATACATCACCAGGCCATTGGATTCGTCAGAAACGGCTCGAACACGCTCATTTTCTTTTGCGGAACACACCGAAGAACGTATCAGAAGTAAGTATGGAAATCGGCTATGAGAGTGTATCTCATTTCATTAAAGCTTACAAGCAGCAGTATGGTTTTACGCCCAAATATAGCCATTGAACTAAAATCGCTATTTACTGGACGAATGACGAGATGCTTGTTTGCGTAAAATCAGACAATTTTGTAGCCATATTTCTCTGTCTGATTGCTACAAGAGAAATTACTGAAGAAAGTTATCATATTCTCTATACCATGAGTACTGCAAAAACCCTCTTTGATAAAGTGTGGGACGCGCACGTTGTTCGGCAGGTTAACGACGGACCGGACGTGCTGTTTATCGACCGCCACTTTATTCACGAAGTAACCAGCCCGGTAGCGTTTCTGGGGCTGGAAAGTCGAGACGTACCGGTTTTATTTTCCGGACGCACGTTCGCTACGGCCGATCACAACACGCCAACCCTGAACCAGCATTTGCCCGTTGCCGACCCGCTTTCGGCGAATCAACTGGACGCACTTGAACGTAACGCGGCCAAATACGGCATTTCGCATTGGGGTTTGGGGCACATCAAAAATGGTATCGTACACGTAGTAGGCCCCGAAAATGGTATTACGTTGCCCGGTATGACCATTGTTTGTGGCGATTCGCACACGTCGACACACGGCGCATTTGGTGCCATTGCTTTTGGTATCGGTACGTCGGAAGTTGAAATGGTGCTGGCAACGCAATGTATTATGCAGCCCAAGCCGAAGAAAATGCGGATTACCGTCAATGGTACGTTGGGTAAAGGTGTTCTGCCAAAGGATGTAATCCTTTACATCATTTCGCAGATTTCGGCTAGTGGCGCGACAGGTTATTTTGTTGAGTACGCCGGCGACGTTTTCGAGAACATGAGCATGGAAGGCCGCATGACGGTCTGTAACATGAGCATCGAAATGGGCGCACGGGGTGGCATGATTGCTCCCGATGAGAAAACCCTTAACTACCTGAATGGCCGCGATTTGGCCCCTAAAGGTGAGCAGTGGGACAAATTAGTGCCGTATTGGCAAACGCTCAAAACCGACGAAGGTGCTACGTTCGATGTTGACCTCACCTTCGATGCCGCTAACATCGAACCTCAAATCACCTACGGCACTAACCCAGGAATGGGAACCGGTGTAACGCACCAGATTCCAATGGCCGGAGCCGTGAAAGACGGAGCTGCCAGCTATAAGAAATCGCTACAATACATGGGATTCGCCGAAAATGAATCCATGATTGGCAAACCGGTCGATTTTGTGTTTCTGGGTAGCTGCACCAACGGACGTATCGAAGATTTCCGAGCGTTTGCGTCTGTCGTGAAAGGCCGTCAGAAAGCTGATAACGTAACGGCCTGGCTCGTACCGGGTTCGCACATCGTTGAACAGCAAATCAAGGACGAAGGCATCCTGGATATTCTAACTAGCGCTGGTTTTCAACTTCGTCAGCCCGGTTGCTCTGCCTGTCTGGCGATGAACGATGATAAGGTTCCGGCGGGGAAATATGCGGTTTCTACGTCGAACCGCAATTTCGAAGGCCGCCAGGGACCCGGTGCCCGCACGCTATTGGCCAGCCCACTCGTTGCAGCCGCTGCCGCCGTTACTGGCGTTGTTACTGACCCAAGAGAATTTTTATAGTGATGAGTGATGAACGATAAGAGATAAACGGTCCGCCGTACTGGCTTGCTGACGCGACAAAACACTCATCGTTCATCACTCATCGTTCATCACTAAAAACATGGCTTACGATAAATTCACTATACTACGTAGTACGGCGGTTCCGATGAATATTGAGAACGTCGATACCGACCAGATTATTCCTGCTCGTTTCTTGAAGGCGACCGAACGTAAAGGCTTCGGCGATAACCTTTTCCGCGACTGGCGTTATAACAACGACGATACGCCTAAAGCCGATTTTGTACTGAATAACCCAACGTATTCAGGCAAAATTCTGGTTGGCGGCAAAAACTTTGGTAGTGGCTCAAGCCGCGAACACGCAGCCTGGGCGATTTATGACTATGGTTTCCGGTGCGTCGTATCGAGCTTTTTCGCGGATATTTTCAAGAATAACTGTTTGAATATCGGCATCTTGCCCGTTACGGTTAGTCCAGAATTTGCCGATAAAATCTTCGCAGCTATCGACGCTGATCCCAACACGGAATTGGAAGTTAACCTTCCAGAGCAAACCATTACGTTGCTGGCTACGGGCGAAAGTGAAAGCTTCAATATTAACGGTTATAAAAAGGATAACCTCATCAATGGTTACGATGACATCGATTATCTATTGTCGATGAAAAAAGAAATCGAGCAATTTGCTGATACGAGACCATTTTAAAGAGTGAATGAGCGAAAGAGTGGGTAGCTAGCTTTTTCGCTCTTTCACCCTTTCGCTCTTTACATTATGACGCGTTACATTGAAGTTATGGATACGACCCTCCGCGATGGTGAACAGACCAGCGGAGTTTCGTTTTCAGCCTCCGAAAAACTGGCGCTGGCTCAGTTGCTGCTTACGGAAGTAAAAGTCGACCGGGTCGAAGTGGCTTCGGCACGGGTATCGGCGGGTGAACTGGAGGCAGTTCAACAAATTACTCGTTGGGCTGAAAGCGTAGGCCTTCTCGATAAAATCGAAGTTCTGACTTTTGTGGATGGTGATGCCTCGCTCGAATGGATGCGGGCGTCGGGAGCGAAAGTGATGAACCTGCTGACCAAAGGGTCGATGAATCACCTCACGCACCAGCTCAAAAAGGAACCAGCCGAGCATTTTGCAGATATTAAGGAGATTATTAAAGAGGCTCAGCAATCTGATTTACAGGTTAATGTGTATCTGGAGGACTGGAGTAACGGCATGCGTACCTCGCCCGACTACGTGCTTCAGTTTCTGGATTTTCTTCAAACACAACCCATTCGTCGCGTTCTGCTGCCTGATACGTTGGGGGTGCTGACTCCTTCTGATACGTATGCATTTGTCGGCCAGCTCGTAAATCGCTACCCCAATCTGCATTTCGACTTTCACGCTCATAACGATTACGACCTCAGTATTGCCAACGTAATGGAAGCGATTCGGGGAGGAGCGCATGGGATTCACCTGACGGTCAATGGCTTGGGCGAGCGGGCAGGAAATGCACCGATGGCCAGTGCGATTGCTGTGCTACGTGATTTTGTACCCGACGTAACACTTGGCGTTGTCGAGAAGTCGCTGTATCAGGTCAGTAAAATTGTCGAAACGTTTTCGGGGCTTCGAATTCCTGATAACAAGCCCGTCGTTGGCGACAACGTATTTACCCAAACGGCCGGCATTCACGCCGATGGCGACAAGAAAAACAACCTGTATTTCAATGCGTTACTTCCCGAACGATTTGGTCGGCAACGTAGCTATGCCCTAGGCAAGATGTCGGGGAAGGCGAACATTGAAAATAACCTTCGCGAATTAGGTATTCAACTATCGGAAGCCGACCTCAAAAAAGTTACTCAGCGCGTAATCGAGCTAGGCGACCAAAAAGAAGTTGTCACCCGTGAAGACTTGCCTTATGTCATAGCCGACGTACTGAATACGAATGCAATAGCATCCAGAGTAGAGGTTCTAAACTACGTACTGACCCATTCCAAAGATCTCAAACCATCTGCTACGTTACGGGTACGTATTGCCGAAGATCAGTTTGAGGAGAATGCGCAGGGAGATGGTCAGTACGATGCCTTTATGAACGCATTGAAGAAAATTTACGGCAAGAAAAAGCTGGTTCTGCCTGAATTGACCGACTACGCAGTACGTATTCCAACCGGCGGAAAGACAGACGCTCTGTGCGAAACTATCATTACCTGGAAAGACAACAAACGAGAATTTAAAACCCGGGGCCTCGATTCTGACCAGACTGTTTCGGCTATCAAGGCGACCCAAAAAATGTTAAATACACTTGACTAGGCCACAGAGATGCACAGAGAACTTTAAGATAAATCTCTGCGTATCTCTGTGGCCCAATATATTATTATGAAAAAACACATCCTTGTCGTTCCCGGCGATGGCATCGGGGCCGAAGTAACTACCGTTGGCAAGCAAGTTCTTGAAGCAATTGCGCAGAAGTTTGGCCATGAATTTACGTACGATGAAGCCCTAATTGGTCACGTAGCAATCGAAGCTACCGGCTCTGCCCTACCCGACGAAACCTTAACCAAAATGCAGGCAGCCGATGCTGTTTTGTTCGGTGCTGTTGGTCATCCGAAATACGATAACGATCCTTCGGCCAAAGTTCGGCCAGAACAGGGCCTGTTGAAAATGCGGAAGGAATTAGGATTGTACGCCAATCTGCGTCCCATCAAACTTTTCGACGAATTACTTGATGCGTCAAGTATCAAGCCAGAAATTCTGCGCGGAGCCGATATTTTATTCTTTCGTGAATTAACTGGAGATGTTTATTTCGGTAAGCGAGAACGTATCGACGAGGGTAACACCGCTTATGATACGATGATTTACAGCAAATATGAGGTTGAACGTATCGTCAGAAAAGCGTTCGAGGCAGCTCGCACACGTAGTAAAAAACTATGCTCAGTTGACAAAGCCAACGTATTGGAAAGCAGTCGCTTATGGCGCGAAGTTGTGCAAGCTATAGCTCCAGACTATCCCGACGTAACGGTCGAACACCAGTTTATCGATGCCGCTGCTATGTTGCTAATTAAAGATCCGAAACGCTTCGACGTAGTGGTAACAGGAAATCTTTTTGGCGATATTCTCACCGACGAGGCTAGTCAGATCGCAGGTTCTATGGGGATGCTGGCTTCGGCATCGGTAGGCGACAGCACTGGTGTATATGAGCCAATTCATGGTTCGGCGCATGATATCACGGGTAAAGGTGTTGCTAATCCGCTGGCATCAATTTTGTCAGTAGCTCTGTTACTGGAAATTTCATTTGGCCTTAAAGAAGAAGCCCAGATGGTGATTGATGCCGTTGATGCCGCTCTAAAAGCCGGTTTCCGTACACGTGACATTGCTAATACGAATACACCATCCGACAAAATTCTTGGGACAGACGCGATGGGTAGCCAAATTTTGCAGTACTTAAATAGTTAATTTAGATTCTTAGTAGATTCGTCAAAAAAATCTTTGCATCATTTGCAGAAATTTTAAAAACGCCTATTTTTGTAGCGTATTTACGCGAACAGCGAAATTTCGCAAACACATAATGACTATTTTCTTATCCTGCCGACTGCAAAAACTAATCGTTTTTTAGAACGGAGAAAAGGAAATTACTGATAAAAAAGGCCCTTTTCTGAATAGATTAGGGCTTTTTGCTTAATTGCTAATTTGACAAAAACTCAATTATAGCGTCTCATGAGTCAACGAGTCTATATTTTCGATACCACCTTACGCGATGGTGAGCAAGTTCCGGGTTGCCAGCTGACAACTGAAGAAAAAATCGTTGTTGCCAAAGAACTGGAGCGACTGGGTGTTGACATCATTGAAGCTGGTTTTCCTATCTCAAGTCCCGGCGATTTTCGCTCGGTGGTCGAAATCTCGAAAGCCGTAGCTGAACCAACAATTTGCGCCTTAAGCCGGGCAGTAAAAGGAGATATTGATGCAGCTGGAGAAGCACTTAAATGGGCAAAACGGGGACGTATTCATACCGGTATTGGCTCCTCGGACATCCATATTCGAAATAAATTCAATAGCACCCGTGAGAAGATTCTCGAACAAGCTGTTGCAGCAGTAAAACACGCAAAGAGTTACGTAGAAGATGTTGAGTTCTATGCCGAAGACGCTGGTCGGGCTGATCTGTTTTTTCTAGCGCAACTAACTGAGGCTGTTATTGGCGCTGGAGCTACTGTAGTCAACATTCCGGATACTACAGGTTATTGCCTGCCAGACGAATACGGGAAGAAAATCGCGTATATCTACGAACACGTTTCCAATGTACATCAGGCCACGATTTCTATACATTGCCACAATGATTTAGGTTTGGCAACGGCTAATACGTTGGCAGGGGTTATGAACGGAGCACGTCAGGTTGAAGTTACGGTAAATGGCATTGGCGAACGGGCTGGTAATACATCGCTTGAAGAAGTTGTAATGGCTATAAAGGTAAAAAAGGAACTTGGCCTGCACACTAATATCGATGCAACTCGCTTATTTCCAGTTAGTAATTTGGTTTCTCAGATGATGCGTATGCCTGTTCAGGCCAATAAAGCCATTGTAGGTCGAAATGCGTTTGCGCACTCATCGGGCATTCACCAGGATGGTTTCCTGAAACACTCTGAGAATTACGAGATCATGAATCCGCAGGATGTTGGCGTACCGCAATCATCAATTGTTTTAACGGCACGTAGTGGTCGTCATGCGCTAAAGCACCGGCTTGAATTGCTTGGTTTCCGCTACGATAAACCGACTTTAGATGGTATTTATACACGTTTCCTTGATATGGCTGATATTCGGAAGGAAGTAAACGATAAAGATTTAATGGAATTGGTCCGTTAACATAGAACCCGCTACGTAGCGGGCTTTTTTTATGGCAAGAACAAAAGGTTTAAATTGACTGTTTCGCGTGCAAAATGATACGTAGTAGTTCACCAATAAATTAACTCTGATATGGCTCGTCCAACACCTGAACTAATAGCAGCATTACGTCGAACAGTTTATAAACTTAGAAATGGAGTACATTACCAATGGGGGCATATGGGTGGCTGCAACTGTGGAAATCTTGCTCAAGAGCTAACGAACCTGTCTAAAGACCAGATTCATAGCTATGCCATGCAACGCTATGGGGATTGGAATGAGCAGCTTAACGATTACTGCCCAACAAGTCAGATGCCGCTTGATTTACTTATTAATCAGATGATTGGCGCTGGGTTAATACTAGAGGATTTAAAACACTTAGAAAGGCTCGATGACCGACAAATTTTGTCACGCCTTCCCTTAGAAAAGCGCTTTTTAAAGCATAATGTACGAGAGGACGTCGTGACCTATATAAGCACATGGGCCGATTTACTGGAAGAGCAATTTTTGGAAACAGTTTCTCTGCCTCATTTACAAGAAATAGAGGATAAACCAAAAGGAGGGTCTGGGATTAAGCCTATAACTGAGCCAGATGATACAAGAAGAAATCTACATTCCGAACTCCTCGAAACTGGCTTCTAAAGGCTTTGATCTTGGCCGTCCTGGCGTCAATAAAAGTCAAGCCAAAATTCTCCAGGATAAACTCAGACACCGGAAACTGGATGATGGGCAAGAAACTCTCCAAAACAATCTAGATTTGGTGAAACTACAAACCTAGAAAATACAATTGTCTTTACCCCGTTTGGTGAGCCAATCCCATCAAATCCACCAAACACTCTGGAAAACCGTCAAGCCCCTGGTCCCCAAACACCAAACCGACCAAGGATTGTTACGGGTTGACGACTCGCTTCAGTGGGGCAGTTAATTTGCCCGTCGGGTCTCATCATCCGAGCCGGTGCGTCGTTGGCGTTCGCCTTTCAACTTCTGATTACCAAAGGCATACGTCAGGTTCAACAAAGCTACCCGCGTATCCAACGACATTCGACCAACTTGACTCCCAGTCGGCGTTTCTACCGATGGACGAAAAACATTGCTGTGAAACACATCCTGCAAACTAAGTTTTATCTTTAGCGCCGACGAAACCACCTTTTGCACGCCCGTGTCCAGTACTCCCATCCAGGGTGTTGACCAGATGCCGTTAACCGATGGCGTACTAACCCAGCCATTGAGTTCGGCGGTCCAGCCATGACCGAGTGTGAAAGCGTTATTGCCGTTAAGCCGACCCGCTACGTTCTGGATTTGCAGAACCGTTCCTTCGTAATCGTACTGGAAACGATTGTAATAGCCCAACACATTGGCTTGCAGTTGCCAGCCTTTTACCACCGTTACCGGCCAACTCAACGTTAGGGTGTATCCCTGCGAATGACCCAGATTTTCGGTCGTTACGTATGATTTATTACCCTCTAGTGCATGAATCGTAAAATACATCAGATCCGTTGTGTAATTGGCTCCTAACGAGGTAAACACGCCGTTTTTTAGACTTAACCTGCCCTCCAGCGCGTGAGTGAACTGAGGCTTCAGATAGGCATTCCCCTGACTGTACGCATAGGGATCGACGTAGCCACGCGCTGGGTTCAGGTTCTGATAGTTTGGACGGTCAATTCGGTAGCTATACGAAAGAGTCAGCGTCTGGTTAGATGACAAAGGCCGTGACACAAATAGGCTTGGAAACCACTTCATGTAGTCGCGTGTGACCACCTGATTCAGGGTCAACGAGTTGCCTTCCGAATGCGTATGCTCGGCCCGTAGACCTGCCTGTACATTCGTTTTTCGCCAGTTACCCGCTACGTTGACGTAGGCCGCATTGACTCGCTCCGTATACTGAAAATGATTTGATAAACTAGGGTCGGCCACTAAGGCGCCGTCCGATCCGCGGCTCAGATTCAGGTCATTATTCGTTTTTACCAACGCACTTTTCAGGCCGGTTTCCAACGTCCAGCCTTTCGACAGCGGGCGATTATAGTCGGCCTTCAGCGTGCGGATGTCCACCGTAGCGGGTTGCGTAATGAGCAAACCAGCCCCCGGAAGATTGACGTCGCCAATGGCAATGAGTGTTTGGGTCAGCAGACTGTTCGAGTACTGACGGCTGAAATGACCAACATCAACGTCGGCGGTCAATTGTCCTCCCCGTTGCCCGAAAGAATGTTGTAAGTTCAGATTGCCGATCTGATTCTGACTGACTGTACTGTAGGTCTTATGCGTCTGAGTTTGCAGATAAACCGGACTACTAGCTGTACGACGGAAATTGGCTCCAGCGGGCCCGTCTTCGCTGTGATCGCTCCAAAAACCCGTCCAGACGACCCCAATAGTAGTATTTTTGATTGGCGAAAAATCCAGCCCAGCTTTGGCATTCTGACCCAGATCACGGAATTTCAAATCTGTGTATTGGCTTATTACATTACGTCGAGAAGCATCGGCCGCGCTGGGATCAGGCTGGTTGCGGTCAAGTTGAAAATCCCAGTAATTCCCACCCCGGTTCAGACTGTAGTTGCCGAACAGATTCAATTTTTTCGTCCGATGATTCAGTTGCAGACTACCCCGTTCCCGATCAAATCGCCCTGATCCGCCCGCTAAAGACGCTGTGCCGTTCGTTCCTACGTTCGAGTTTTTCTTGAGCCGGATGTTGATGATGCCCGAATTGCCAGCCGCGTCGTACTTGGCCGATGGATTTGTCATCAGCTCAATCGTCTCAATGTTATCGCTCGACATGCTACGTAGTAAATCAATCACGTCCTGCGCTGAGAGATAGGTTTGCTTGCCATCAATCTGAACAATAACTCCCTCTTTGCCACGTAGCTGGACCCGTTCGTTCTGGTAGTCGACTGTTACGCCCGGCGATTTTTCCAGTACTTCTAGGGCCGTGCTGCCGCTGCCCACAATGCTGTTCGCTACGTTGACCACCATGCGGTCGAGTTGCTGCTCAACGAACGGCTTTTTCGCCGTGACCTGCACTTCGCTTAACTTGCCCGTAACTTCAGCTAACGCTAACACCGGTACGTCAGCCGGATCAGTTGTTACGTTCAACACCGTCGAATAGACTTTCTGGTAACCAACGGCTGTGGCCCGAACGATGTATTGGCCCACGCGGATGTTATCGAACGCGTAAGCACCCTGCTGATCACTAGCGGTGCCTTTGGCTACACTCGAATCTGGGGCGTTGAGCAAAGCCACACTGGCAAAGGGCACCGGTTTTCCCGTTTCGTCGCGAATGGACCCGCTAAGCCTTGTTTGCCCAAACGTTTGTAGAGTCAGCAGACTTGTTAGCCATGCTGCATGGATAAAGACCCATTGATCTGATTTCATGGTGAAAGAGTGTGGAAAAGCGTTTGCCATTTCTGACAGAGCCTTGATTAATCGTTTTCAAGAAAAGCGTATATTTTACCGGCGTTGTACTACACTGTCTGGACCGGTGTATAGTCTATAGCCGAGGTCGTAGAAAAGTTGGTCGGTGCCGTAGCTGATCAAGATCTGCTCGATGAGACTATGATTAATCCTGGCCAATTGATAAAACGGCACACGAATGGATTTCCCTTCAACGGCTTTATCCCTGGCTGACCAAACGCCTTTCACGTAGACCCATCTGCCCCGATTCTCCCCATTGGGGACTACTGTGGTGGCTGTCGTTTCAATAGTCAGGTGTTGGTCTGTAAACAACTTCCCGGTACGTTCCCACAGATTGAGCAGGCTGTTTAGATTGTGCGTTTCGAGCTTGTCAGTATAACCGGAGCCATAGACAACGAATCCCTCGGCCAGCCGCCGATGGGCTGCCTCTAACTGATGGCTGGAGAGTTCATTCAGAAAACATGTAACTAAGCTAATGGCCGCCGAATCGCTGATCGGGCTAACGAACAGATTGGGGTTGTTACCGCCGAAATAAACGAGTTCGGCCGCGTTGGGCTGCTGGTCAGGAGGCAACGCCCGGAAGTCCTGTGCCTGCATCGAAAGAGCTGAACAGAGCAGCAAACAGGCGAGTAGATTCGTTTTCATACCAGTAGAAAATAGATGTGGATAGATGTGTTGTCGATTGTTAAAACCTTAGCGCGAAACGGTATTGGACAAAAGCGACAGATACAACGATTTTAGACGTAGTAGCCATCCGGTTAGGGAGCGCGTTTAACTACGCCAAAATTGGGCGTAGTATTCGGAACGTATTAGGACGAAATGGCAATGTTTGCGTCCGAGCTAAACGTCGTAATGATATACCAATTGCCTATGTAGTAAACTTCGATTTTAGGTTTGGTATCGACTGTATTATTGCTTTAAGCAAAGCAAACTGGTCAGCGGCCAGAGCCCGTTTGGGAATAATATGTGCAGAGGCCTCGGTTATTTTGAATAAAATAAAATCCGTTGCTTCCCTTACTTCAACAAGTTTAGCATAGCTCATACGGGTCGAATAACTATCGCCCTGAAGCTCATAGTCTGTTTTAGTAAATATATACGTTACTGATTCAGTGATCTGGGCATTTAGTTTTACTAGTTTTCTTGCCTGAAACCAGATTAACAGGTCCAGATAGAAGGTGAGAAACAGGCATAACAATAGAAACAGCCAGGCGTACACGGAAGTATGCTGATTAAGAACAATATCGCCAAGTAACAGCGCGACGCTTCCCAGCAGCAATAGGCCACTAATTACCTGAGACACTTTCGTACCGGTGCGACTTTTGGCAACGGTCAACATTCCGGTAAAGAGTTCTTTCTGGGTTAGTTGAAAGGTGATTTGAATCATGTTAGTTACAATTGCTTAGCGCATAACTTTCATTAATACCAGGGCCATAACTTACCGAAGTTGCGTAACCGGTTGCGTTGGCTTTCAAGTCGGTTCGCTTTAAATCCTGGACTTGTTTCTGGCCTTTTTCATCCAGATACTCCGCCCTGACGCTCATCGGCACATTCACTGGCCAAGGGCTCAAACCCATGAACATATTCAGCGGAAGGCCCTTCAGAAGCTGGTGCGGGTGTTTTGCATCGTCGTACGTGTAGGTGAATTCGGAACTGCTTATGCCGCCCATTGTTGAGGTTTCTTTCAGTACGTTTCCTTTGGTATCATAGCCATAAACAGTGACGTATTTCTCCGTCGAACCAGGCGAGTCCTGTGTTCGCTCGATGAGTTGTTTGGCGGCATTGTAGCGGAGCGTTATGCGCTGGGCTACGCTATTTTGCGCACAGCCGCATCGACTTTCCGCCGTTGTCAGCAACCCATTCTCGTAGCTGTAGGTCTGGGGCTGAGAAGCAATTTGCCGACCTGATTCATCGCGGAACGTCATCGTTCCGCTTTTAAGCTGACCATTGGTTTCATAGACGAAGGTGGAAACAACTGTAAGCACCTGTCCCTGGGTTTGTTTGACCGTAGCCTGGGTTATCCGCCCGCTGGCGTCTAGCGAGTTAATTTTTACTTCGTTTCCCAGATAGTCAGTGAACCCGTCAAGTGTACAGGTGGTGGTAGACGTAGTGGTTGGTGAGACCTCATTTTCTTTCTTACATGATATGGCCAGTAGGCCGATTAATGAAAAAATCAGGAGCTTCTTCATGGTGTGAATTGATTTATGGTTGTTACTTGTTTTTTCGCTTTGTCAGCTATTGATGTTTAGTGGTTTGGCGGTAACTCTCTGAAGCAAAGTACGATAGTACTAAGGGGATAGTATTGGTAAAAAATTGACTTCTTTCCGAGCGTTCGCTCAAAAGCGGAACGGATTGAATTGATAACAACGGTTGGTTTAGCCGATTTGCGCAATGCTTTCCTCATCAGTTGGTAAGTGTACGGGCGCTTCTAACAAACGTTTTGAAGTAACTTGTCTAGCGTTGTTTTTACCGTCCCTGTTTACTGCCCTAAAAGTACTAGGCTGAGGAAATGACTGATAATCAGGCAGGGTGAATGGTATAAAATTCCGCGTGAACTGCCGAAATTTCTGAGTATGCCATGTGAACGGTCACTATTCTGAGGAGGGTATGACCTATAGAATTTTATAGAGGTTCGTCGACGTCTATAGGGTTAATTGGCGTCCGTTGATTTGCCAGAAGGGCATGGCTGTTGCCTAACACATTTGAAGCTATTATAGCCATTCAACCAACCGGCTTCTCCGTTCTGTTTTCAGCGTTTTTGACTTAAGCCGGGCTGATTAGCAATCGAACTATTCGGTTTGCCATTGAATGTGAGTTGTGCCACCGTCAGGCACCATTTAGCGCAACATACATGCGATTTTCTTCTCAAGTAGGAGGGCATTTTGAGATTGAAGCCAAAAAAGTTGATGACTTTCTGGCGAGCGACAATTTTCGTACTTTACTTCCCAAAACATGATAGCAAAATACTGTGTACCAGCATAATTTCCCCTAAACGTGGATCAGCATACAGTTCAAAAGCCTATATTTATCCGGTCAGTTAAACATGTAGATTATACTTATGAAAGGATCATTACTTTTTGCTCTTGTCATTGGATTGGCGCTGGCTTGTCAACAGGAAAAGACTACTTCTG
>NZ_JACWZY010000079.1 GCF_014699005.1 Spirosoma profusum | reverse complement strand
CGCGCTTACTTATTTCGACCGATGAGAATATTAAGTTGGTTTTTAATCGGATAAGGGCATAGTTGGGTGGTATCAATTCGCCGTCGTTTAACCATTTCTTGCCAATCCTGAGTCTTGATTTGCCCCTTTTTGTAGGCTTCATAGGTTTTTTGACCTTTGACAAATTCAACAGAGCGTATTTTCTTTTCGACCAAATCATCAGGAATCCCCTTGAAGGGAGCGAACTCTTGCTGTTCATAGCCAGCCAGATAATTAGCAATCCCAGTACCAATTGCTTGATAAGAATCAGGCAAATAGCCACGAACAGCTTTTAATGGTATAGCCATCGTTTTCGACTGAGCCAACGAATTGGTTGAGCCCAAAATCAGCAAAACTAAAATAATAATAATAGGCCGCATGACTTGTCTTATAATCAATTCTATGTAAGCTAAAGTACGGAATATCAGGCTAAATATTGTTTTATTAAACGCCCCAATTATGAAGCAGATACATAAATACTGCTTCGTCTCACACAGGAGCCTTTAATGAGATTATGCAAAACAGGGGTTACATACCAGGAAAGAACGTTGCAAATCTGTTTCGATAGTCTCGAGTAAAAGGTGGTTTATCTTGTGATAAGATAACGATAACTAATGCCCCCGAGAAGCATCGAATGACAACTTACGTTACCTATACCCGTAAACAGAAGTTACTTTTCCTAGGTTGGTTGCTGTTTTATGAGTAGCTTTTTGTTTATTCGTAGGGCAACCGCTAAGACGTTGGGATGCTTATGCGTTCACCCAACTGGTTACGGGCCAGCCAAACGGGTACAAGATTAATTCGAAAGGTAACTGCTTTTCAACTAGCTCAAGGACGATGTTCATTCAGTTCTATCCACCTAAACCCCTGCTGGCTAGCTTTATAAAAGGCTACCAGATTGTTCATGTCAAAACTCCCGCTGGCTTGCCTTTGCCAACCCACCCCTTTCCACCCCATGCGGTGCAGAACCTCTCGTTCTATCCCCGCGATTCAGTGGATATCTTTTACCACCAAACCGGACAGATAATTACTGCACCCGCTTGTATTGGTGTTGGCGCCCAGATTTCCCGAGTCGATTTGACGATGGGACGAGATCACCTGATCGTTGCTACATTTTTTGAGCCAGGGGGATTACATCGGCTGTTGGGTATTCCCATGACTGAATTCTTTGATTTCTCACTGGACATTTCCCTACTCTGGAGTGCCGAAATCCGACAAGTGAACGAACAACTGCGAGAAACAACCAATTATGACCGGATGCAGCAAATCGTCGAAGCTTTTTTGATCCGCCAGTTTCAGAAAAAGCAGCTAGCACCGCATCCAATTGATAAGGCTTTCCAATTGCTTTCGGACCCAACCCGATTGGTTTCACTGGATTATTTAGCTGACCAGGCTTGCCTAAGCTCCAGGCAGTTCGAACGGAAATGCCACGAACGAGTAGGACTTAGTCCCACACTGTTTCGACGCCTGGCGCGCTTTAGTAAGGCCTTTCGCCTGAAAGAGCAACGCCCCGATCTGGACTGGCTCGACGTGGCGCTGCAACATAACTACTATGACCTTCAGCACATGCGTCGGGATTTTAAAGAATTTGCCGGCACTACTCCTACCTTGCTGTTGGAAGAGGAAACCCGTTTACAATTACATGCTTACAGTTCCCACAGTTTTTAATTGAACGATTGTCGTTTTTTTACCCCTATGCTGGCGGGGCGGCTACGTAGTTTTGGCCAAACAAAATGAATCGATCATGAAAACAATGATTTTTCTGGGCTGTACTGTATTGCTGTTTAACATCACCTTCGGCCAGCCGCAACCAGCCGCAACAAAAGAGGAGCAGGTAGCGATCCAACAGGTTATTAAGCAACAGGAAATTGCCTGGAACAAGCACGATTGGAAAAGTTTCAGCAATCATTTTACGGATGAAGGAACGTTAATAAACGGTGTAGGTCAGTTGTGGAACGGGAAAAATGAAATCTTTAGGAATCTCACACAACTTAGCGATTGCTGCCTATCTGCCACTTCCTTGACGTTCGACATCAAACGTGTCAAATTTATTACAGCCGATATAGCGGTCGTTTATCTTGAAGAAACCTTACTGACAGACAAGGATTATGCTATACCTTTTCATCAGTATAAAAAAGGGGATAAAGAATATAAAGTGCTAACGGATATTTTTGTGAAAACGAACAATGCCTGGAAGCTTACAGCGATGCAAGTAACGATGATCAATCAAATAATATCCCCTCATAGTACATCTGAAAAGCCTTGACCAAGGAAGGCGCGATAGGCTGGCAACTTACCCACAGTACAAAACTCGCTCGGCAATCAGGATCGATTGGCTTCTGTACATCATCCTAAAGAGTTGTAACTCTAGTAGGATATACGATTTCAGAATGGTTCAATACTATCAAATGGGCATTTAATTTGGATTTACAAACGAACTAACAATATCATACGTCTGTAAAACGACCATATACCCGTCTCGTCAAACGCCCATATTTTGAAGCAGACACATGAACGCTCGTTCGTCTCACATGGGAGGTTTATTGTAAGAATACAAAATCATGGGCCATAATCTGTTTTTGCTCGTAATCGAGTGTCCGCTCAAGTTGTGACCTGCATAAAGGAATAAAAAGCTGAGATATATTCGTCATCCCGCATTATTGCCCTTACAATGTTGGCAGACGTTCCTTACAACTAGCGGATCTTTAATGACTTTGTGAGCTTAGTCAGCTGCCAGTATGGTGCTGTCTTTTTAAATGTAGCGTTCCATCTTTGGCCATAAACTTTATCATCAATTCGCCCCTCGTCAATGATCGTTACCTCACAGGAAGCTTTGCTTGAGCAGTTAACATGGATGAAGTAGCGTCTATTTCCTTCAAGACTCACCGCTGTAGGGAATAAGTGCTTACAAATTGACTCTGGACCTTGTGACCATGATTCGGCCTTGGAAGTTGCGATTTTTATGCTGTCATTCAGCTTGTCAAAACCTATGGTCCGCTCTGAGTTATAGTCGGAGCAGCAGCAGCATTGCACAATTAGTACAAAGAGTATCAAGTTTAGGAAATGTTTCATAAAAGGGAATGTAGTAGAAAGACAGTCGCAATGAGGAAGTAGTCTACATTTTTTCAGGTTAATAGCTGACGGCAAAGGATGACTCTTATTGCAAATGCTTCCTCGAGGATATAGGACGCTATAGAACCATTTTTTGTCGTGAGCCAGGTTAGCCCTTCTCTTTCAGTTTTTTCATTTCGCTTTCGTAACTCTTATAATTAGAATAAGGCTCGTTGGCACGGCTGTTGGGCTTTAAATAGATATAGCCAGCCCGATAATCCAGTATCGTATTGAAATGGTTTAGAATCGCGTTGCCCAATAATGATCCTGCCCGCCTTGCTGCCGGTTTAGTCGGGTCAGCGGCATTTGTTACAATGTCTTTAAACGTTACGCCGGCGATCGTAGCATCCAAGCGTACAATTTTACGACCATTCAGTACCGTCAATTCCTCCAGGTGTTCCCAAACCCCGGGTTGTTGGGTAAAATCTTCACGTAATACCATGGTGCCATCACGTCCCGTGTCAAAACCAAACCAGAAGGAATAGTTTTTACCTCCGTGTATGATCTTTGCTTTCAGGTTGAGCCCATAAATCATGGCTTGCCGGGTGAACGTTTTTGCATGCGAAGGCAACTGATCCTGCACAATGAACAGCATCTTATCGTAGTCAATCTCTATAAATGTGAATCAAGGGTTGAAACCGACAAACGTAGCGTGAGTGGTAAGTTTGTAGAATGCTACAACTACAACTTATTGCCCTCTACGACTACGTTTGCCGCCACTATGCTACGCATCCGGCCCTGCATTTCCAACCGCATGGGCGGCCCCGGACAGAGCAATAATTATTGCCCCAACTTTACCGACCAAGAGCTGATGACGATCTATTTGTTTGGCTTGCTTAAGCACCGATTCAGCTTGCGGCTAACCTATGACTACATCGTTGAGCATTGGGCCGACTGGTTTCCCCAACTGCCCTCCTATCAGGCCGTCAACTACCGCCTGAATCAGATCGGTTGGCACTTTGAATCCCTGCTGGATGCGCTGAGTCAACACGTGCAAACCCGCTCCGATCTATTGGCCGATGTGGTCTTGACCGATTCGGTGCCCATCATCCTCTCCCGCCAGCCTGCTTCGGCCAGTGTGGCCTTAGGGTTGGCTGACAAAGGCTATTGCGCCACCAAAAAGCTGTTTTATCACGGCTTGAAGTGGCATATGTTGGCGACCGACCGCTTGGGTCGACTGCCCTTACCCCAACGATTACACCTGACGGCGGCCTCGGTCAACGACTTATCGGCACTGGGGGTGCCGGTGGTTGCCCTGGAGTCAGTGGCCTTAGTGGGTGATAAAGCTTATGCCAGTGCGCCTTTTGCGGCTGAGTTGGCTAGTCAACAGCAGGTGCGTTTAGTGACGCCGATAAAAAAAGCCAAAGGCCAAGCTCGGATTGACGCGGCTGACAAGCTGTATTCGCGTTACGTGAGTAGCCTGCGCCAACCGGTGGAAAGTCTGTTCAAATGGCTCATTACCCGGGTTGATTTGCAGGACGGCAGTCGTATTCGGTCTGAAAAAGGAGTGTGGTTACACTGTTTAGGCCGTTTAGCGGCTGGCTTATACATCCTTGCTTTCTACTCTTGATTCACATTTATACTATATACTTTCTGCATGATGACGGACAAACTCAAATAACCTAAACCAAAAAGGAAAAAGAAACAGTAATAAGTCAATAAGCAAAGAATACAGCAGACTTTAAGTAAATGAAGTTTTGACTGTAGGATAAATACAGTAATCGTAAATAAACCAATTAAGGTTAAAATGATCGATATGACTCCCAGATCATGCAAGGGGGTTGCGATTAAGAAAATAAGTATGATGTTGGTAGCGCCTATAAATTTTAAACTAGTAGCCCATTGTCGTGAAGCGATTTTTTTTGCCATATTGATAAAAAAAATCCATACCCAACCGAGTGGAATGGCATTCCACTAAGTGCCCAAATCCAGCCAGGGTTTTCTGACCCATTTATCGCTTTTGGTGCAAACAAATTGCTTAGGAAATTTTTTGACCAGTCAAACCCGATAGAATTTTTGTCAAGCACTGAGCCGCCTGGATAGGCCAACGTTGCTATTATTATTAATATGATTGAAGTACCCAAGCATACCAAAACCGAATACTTTTTAATCATTTGCCAAATTGGTAAACTTTCCATTTGTCGATTAAGTGCTGTGTTGTTTGTAGCAAGTTAGTTTGCAATAAGTGCTAACTCGCCGATTGCCGCAATCAAGAAGCAAATACTTGAATGTTCCTTCGTCTCAGGTGGGAGCATTTTTTGAGACGGAGCCAAAGACCGTTTACTTGCTTGCTATTATTTCGTCCTTGACTTCTTAAAGTACTAAAATCCCACTTTACGGCATGACAACCACACGGAAGCCTGTATAACTATACCGACCATCCGGCTTGGAAAAACCCCGATATGCGCATCGACAAGTCTGAATATTGAGATTGTAAGAACCGCCCCGAAGCACTCGCTTGGGCGGAGTAGGCTCAGCAATCTCATCAGCACACCATTCGAACACGTTGCCTAGCATATCCTGTAAGCCCCAGGCGTTAGCGTTAAACTGACCGACGGGAGCGGTAAAGGCATAGCCGTCATTAAACCCGAATAGTCCGTTGCTGGCAGGTTCACCTAATTTTACCCTCAGGGCTTCATCGGGTACGTTGGCGTAGCCCTTCAGACTCAGTGGATCATCGCCGGTGAAAAAACGATTCGTGCTTCCCGCCCGGCAGGCATACTCCCACTCTGCTTCGGTGGGCAAACGCACCAATTTCCCTGATTTTTTACTTAGCCACTCACAAAATTTAGTGGCATCATTCCAACTTACGTTGCCAACGGGATAATTGGCGAGTTGAGTCCAGCCTGGATTCCGCCAAGTGTACTGAGGGAACAACCCCTCAAATTTATGCTTATCGGTATTAAACCCGTGCCCACCGCGCCAGGCAGGCCGTAATTCCTTTTCCGCATCGGTCAGATAGCCCTCCTCTAAGGCGAACTCCTGAAATTGGCTGAAGGTTACGGTCGTGCGGCCCAGGTAAAATCCGTTCTCGATACGGATTTGCTTTTGTGGCTTTTCGTTGTCATCCGCGAGTGGATCGGAGGCTGGTGAGCCCATGAGAAACGGCCCCGGCTCGATCCAGATAAACTCAATCGTCTGATTGTTTTTCAGGGGTATGGTCAGTGATTTTGGCTGAGTGTTGTTCTGTTGAGCCGTAGCGAAGCGGATAGAACCAATCAGTATCAACATGATCCATTTAGCGCGCATCCTGAGTAGTTATTAATCAAATTGGTAATCTGTTCCGTTCAATAAGTGGCTATCTGTCAAGAAGGCGTTAACCGACTAGATATAATGGATAGTTCCAGAAGTAAACATTCTATCGTCTCAAATGGGAGCATTTTTGTGAGAAAACGTCGTTTACCGTAGTTTGCTGAGTAATGCGTAGATTGGTTACCTCAAATAACTGATTTTGCCACCCCACTTCCTGATGACCAACCCACAAGCACTCAGCCGGTTCTACCTTACCCTAGTTCCTTTTTTAGCTGCTGGCGTGGCTTTAGTAATCGGCCACAGCAAACCACAACTCTATCTACCCATCTGGATGGCCCATGCCCTCCTGATGGCATTCGCCGTTTGGAGCCTGGGAAAGAACTGCTTCACCAATCCCGACCCTGAGCAAAGACAACTCGGCACCATTGCCCTGTTGGTCATCATTCCCTGGATCGGGTTTACTGTTTTTGCGGGAATGGGACCTCCGCCTACTTCCATACCAGAATGGGTCGAGACCGCTACCGAACAACAGGTCCGCTATGCTCTGCTGATCATAGGGGGGATGCTGATTACTGTTGGGCTGGCCTTGCTGGCAAACAAACTCCGCCAGAGTGGGGAGAAGCAATACTGGTTACTTGGTTTACTAGCGCTGGGCATCGCCATGCCTTTATTTATTGCCAACATGGCCTATTGGGGGAGCTTTTTAGTCGAATCGTTCACCAACTTTTCGGCCGCTTCAGTGGCCAAAAGGCCCGATTGGTACTTGTCCATGCGCGCGCTTTTTAGTTGGATTAGTGGGGTGGAGGTAGCTCTTTTGTATTTAGCTACGGCTGCTTTTGGGGTAGCCTTACAATCAGTTGGCTGGTTGACGTCAACGGCTTGTCGTCTTTATGTGGTTTTCAGTCTAGTCGGCGCTTTACTGATTGTGTTACCAACCCTTTCGATTGAACCGCTGGAGATTGCCTCTTACTTAGTGTCCATCCCTGCTTTCCCCTTCATCATGCCCTATTTGATGGCGCTTAATTTATTGAACTTGGGTAATCGTACTCTTACCAGAGTTAAATGAAATAAATATATGTACGCTACAACATCTCAGTTGGGAGGGATTTGTGAGAAGAGCGAAATCGAGGATAACAGTGTATTGGTCTACTATCTGTCAAACTCTATTACTAGCATTCGCGTTTAGTTCAATGGTCTTTGAATTCAAAAATCATTTCTGACTCTTTAAATTCGACACCTGTAATCTGTTCTTCTTCAAAGGCATTTTTTAGCCTTTCCGAAATGTATAAGCCAGATATCTCTAGGCCAGCAGCAATCCGAATAAGATCTGAATATTGATTGAAAGCTAACAGAGTTGGTCTAATGCGACCTTTGTGATTTTGGATTAACTCTGAGTTGATACGAAGAAATTCTTCCTTTGAAGAAACTCTAGTTTCAAGAGGCATTATTTCAACATTGGGGTATGTAGCGGGTCTGTAAATGGCATACTGACTGTTGACCAAATCCACATTGATTAACCAGTCATTAAGCAATTGTAAAATAGAATAATCATAAAGTTCATTTTTGAAGCGCAGCTCTGAGGAATAGAATTGATATGGCTCAGAAATAGCAAAGGACTTGAATAAAGACTTAACTTTATTTGAAATCAATATGGCTTTATCAGCGGGGCCAACGTGCATAAACCAATGTATATCGCAACGAATGCGCTCCCATAAACGAGGATCACCATAATGATACATGACGAAAGGCGAAAATAATGGTGGAGACTTAAGTATGACACCTTTATCAATCAACCCTAATGCTTGTTTGAGTGACAACTCCATTTCTCCACCACTAACGCGAGTAACATCAACATCTTTTTTGCCTACGGACTGGGAAAGAGACTTTCCCATGAGATAAAACTTCATATTACCTCAAAATTCACTAATTAGTAGTTAATGTCAAACACGAAGTTATTCTCTCTGGTGTGGATGACTTTACATTCATTCCTGCTGTATGTAGCCAAGGTACGGAACATAGGCTAAATGCCGTTTCACTAAACGCCCCAATATTTAAACAGATGCATGAAGATCTCGTCGTCTCTCATGGGAGCGATTTAGGAGAATTCCTCTAAAACCGAAATTTTGGTAGATTGGCTAACTTAAAGTCGATCCGTTAACTTTAGTATCCAGTTTATGCTATTTCCTTTCCTGCTTTTAGTGACCATAGCGCTGTATGCCTTCTTTTTTGGGATCAGTCTGCTGCAACTAATTGCTCCCTGGGAGCGGCACGTCTCGGGCCAAACATTCGTTAACTATCATCAGGCCATTGATCCCTATATGGCCAAATGGGCTAAAATACTGGCCCAACTACAACTCGTTCTGACATTAGTCGTCTTATGGATCTTCTACCAGCGAGGCCTTACCTGGAGTGTCTGCTTGCTAGGCATTGCCTTAGGTATGGTAATCATTTCAGTCCTAGTGGCCATTCGAGGTAATGTTCCCTTAAACCAGGTCATGAAGCGTTGGTCAGCCACCGAACTGCCGGTTAACTGGCTAAGCATACGCGATCAATGGTTAACCTACCATCGTTGGCGGGCTTGGGTAAACATGATCGGATTCATTTTTCTCTTAGCAAGCTTGCTAGCTAGTCAAGAGCATTTATAACAAACAATCAAATCACCCAGCTTTTCCTAAACGAGGTGGCTGTTGCAAAAGTCGATACGGGCTTATTAAAGGATTTTTTAGTAACAGGACCGCAGGGCGGACTGTAATGAATTACGCTAAGCAAATTCAATATCTATTTTTAGTAGGTGTCAACCGTTTACATAAATGAGCGTGGCGGTTGCACAACTCCCATTCTAAAGAAACCTCGATAGTCTCAAGCCCTAATCAGCCCAATTTGGGGCCTAAAACTCAATCCTAGTAGCGGGTAAATTATTTGTTTGGACATCATGTCCACACATGAGTTGTGCAACAGCCACGAGCGTTTTAGGAGAATATGAACTCTTGGCTGTAAATCAGGAAACCATCAACTGTCAGGCGAAGTCGCTGCTAGCAGGCGACTGGTTTGTAAGCGTGAATTGCTAAAACTCTCCCTGTGAACATGTTGTAATACTTTTTTCAACTGCATACAACGTAAGTAGTCGAAAAGGAGTCTTACCAGAAAATTTATTCACCATTTACACGGCTAAATAGCCATGAATTACATCATTCGTTTTTTTTGGGTTTGCCTCCTCTTTCTGTTTTCGGCTTGTGATAAGAATGATTTAGAAGCCCAAACCATTACGATGCGAGTAGCCGAGCAATATAAAGATTGCACAGGTGTCGGTCCACAGAAGTGTCTGTGGGTCAAATTGGAAGACGACCCTACCTGGACGTTGCATTACTCCGGTATTGAAGGCTTTGCCTATGAAGAGGGCTTCGAATACACTCTAACCGTTAAAAGGGAACAGGTTAAAAATCCACCGATGGATGGATCCAGCATACGCTACATTTTGATGAAGGTTGTTGAAAAGATTAAAATATAAACGAATGCTATCCCATCAGTCACAGAGGCTGACCGTTTTTAGATTCAAGCCATGTGTTCTTCGCGGCTTGAGTTGAGGTTTTTATCATTAAATTCTTGCCCAAACACTATCTCTTTACCCCCCAATATTGAAACAGATACTTGAATGCTACGTCGTCTCAAGTGGGAGCAATTTGTGAGATTAGACTTGTTTTCTATAAAAATGTTACTTGGCATTTTGTCCAGTAAAAAGTAGCAAGTCCAGGTATGATATTCTACTTTCAATCTAACGTGAAAATTACACCCTTCTCTTCTAAAACACAATTTTTATATATATTGATAATTTCATCTGTGAAAGACTTAAGTTCATTTATTTTATTTCCAATATAGTCATTAGTAATATGATCGTCATTTCGAAGTGAATATATCAATGAATTTTCTATAAAATTATAATTGATGTTTTTTGATTCGTTAATAATATTATTTAATGATATATGATTGTATGATTTCCAATATAGATCGTTTTGATATTTTAATAATCCTAAATCATCATTATAACTCTCTGAATATCTTTTCGTGTCAATATAAGTTTCTTCATAAAAAAAAATGTTAACACTGTCAAAAAAAGTGTGATACATCACTTTTATATTTTTATCAAGATGTGGGGCAGCATGTTCATAGGCCCAAGATATTTGCAGTAATTGACCCATTTTGACACACAAAGTAAGTGTCTCTGAGTTTTGCTCAATGGGAATCCAGCTACCCGTTTTGTATAAATCCCAATTTACCTTCTCAAAATCCGCCTTGTAAGCCTGTAGATATATACCCATTTGTATATACTCTTTAAAATTAACGATTTTATTTTTTGCCCTTAATAAAAGTACTAATATCATAGTCGGGGCGTTTCCCTTGTCACACGCTACGTCAGACGGAGCTGCCCAACGAGCCCAAAGTTGCCCTGTCACTACGTGTCTGATGTCGACCGTAGCCGACCACTACGTTGTTTTTCAGCTTGTTCTATCCACCCAACGACCATGAGGGCTGATGGATTGATAAACAACTCAAGACAACACACGTAGCGTCAACCTTTACACCCTCATTTGGTTGGGCTGCAAAGCCTCCTCTCGGGACGTGCATCCTGTCGACGGGAAGCGACCCTACGCGAAGCGAAAGCTGTCTATTATTTCTGAATATAATTTGCGGCAATATCTGTCCAGTCGTCTCGCCAAGTTTTCTCAAAATAATAGTGAATAGAATCGTTGTACTCGTCTTCACTCACCTTTACGTTTCCATTAGTCAGGGCTTGGGTTAAAAAAGACAAATACTCATCAAAGTCGTTAAAAACTACTGACAAAGGTTCTGGCTCACTGAGTGGAAGATAGATAATTTGGCCTTCTCTACCTTTCTCCCCAGGTGAATAGTCAATACACAAAAAGCATCCACTTGCGCCAGCAAAAGAAACCCTGCTTCTCTGGTATTGATATGGTTGAATTAGCTCAGGCTGCACAACCTCCGTCTCCTTAAGGTAGGGGTTAGTTGTAACAAAATTGTGCTCCCATAAGAGGCCGTCTAAAAATGGTATTTTAAATAAAATAAGGAGCCAGTAGGTTTGTAAGTACAAAGAACCACCAATG
>NZ_JACWZY010000078.1 GCF_014699005.1 Spirosoma profusum | reverse complement strand
TTTACTTCACTGTCTGCCATAGTTGTATATTGCTTTAGTCAAATATAAGTATAAATACATACAGAGCAATATAGACTGTTAGTAGATATTGCTATATCGCAGCTATTATCCTTATATTTGGATAAAGAAAAAGCCCCAACCAGTAAAGGAAGGGGCTTATCATTCAAGCCAAATGATCTCTGGCAACACTAAGGTTTAACCACCCTAATCACCTGACGCTGAGTAGCCGTGTTCACCTGAAGCAAAAACACCTCTGGCAAAGAGCCTACTGCTAGTTTCACCCGTTCCATACCGCCAACGCGCTCCAGCTGCTTCTGCTGGAAACGATGCCCTTTCAGATCCACTAACTCCAGACTAACCCGCTGGCCTTCTGCACCGCTGATCTCTACCTCCAGCGTTTGGCTTTCAACTGGGTTGCCCAGAACCCGTACCTGCAAGCCAGTACCTGCTTCTGCTACGCCAACCCGGCCTGACAGGTTACAGAATACCAGCCAGTTGTAGGTATACACAGCCGAGGAATTGCCCTGCTGAGCCCTGAGAGTAATCACCGGATTATCCGTGTACAGGTTCAGTGTGTAGGGACCCGGTTGCGTGGTAGGTATCATCTCATTAACCACCGAGAAACTAATCGGGCTCCCATTGACCCCACTGTATTGAGGGGTGAAAGTCAGGGCGCGCTGGGCTGGACTCAGCATCCCGCAACTCACCAGACTCACTCCTACAATCCCAAAACCCGAAGGTTGAACAGGGCCAGGGGTCACGGTGAGGGTAAAGTTGGTACTCACCTGTAAACCACCCGGATCAATGGCCGTAATGGTTACGCTGTTTACTCCTGTCATCGAGGGCGTACCACTTAGCAAACTTCCATTTACACTCAGACCCGCTGGCAGGTTCTGAGCCGTGAAAGTTAGGGGCTGCCCATCGGGATCGGTGAAGTAGTTGGTGAGCTGAAGCTGGTAGGCCTGTCCCTGCAAGATACTCTGAGAGGGGATGCCCGACGTAGTAGGTGCCTGGTTGGGATCGGAGCCGGTCTGGCAGGAAGCCAGCCAGTTGTAGAGGTAGCGGGCTTCGGGATTACCTGTCTGATTGGCCACCAACGTAATGGTAGGATTGTCGTTGTAAAGGGTCAGTACATAGGGCGCTGACTGGAAGGTTGGGGCTAGTTCATTCACCACCGAGAAGCTAATGGGATTCGCGTTCTGACCGGTATAGAGGGGAGTAAACTGGACCGAATACTGGCCCTTGGCGACGTTGACGAGTTGGCAGTTGACTATACTCACCGACGTAATAGCAAAGCCACCAGGCAGGATTTGCAGCACTACGGGTGTTGACTGTGGACTGGTACAGCTTCCCACCGAACACGTAGCGGAGAGCGTGTAATTTCCGGGAGCTGAGAAGGTATAAATGTTGCCATTGGCGGTGCCGCTGCCCCCCAGAGGAAGCCAACTGACAATCCCTGCTTCGCAGCCGGTAGCGGTTACAGAGATGGGTTGATTGGCGGGGGATGCTGTAGCTTGCAGGCTGGCAGCGTTCAGCGTCGAGTTGTTACTGATGGCAATGGAGGTGGTACTAAAGCAGCCATTGGCAGTGTTGGTGACGGTGACCGAGTAAATCCCCGCTACATTCACTACGGCGGTGTTACCTGACGCAGTGACCAATCCGGAACCACTGAAAAAGTAAGCACCTCCTTCGTTTGCCGTTAAGGTCAGGCTCGGCTGCGCACAACTGAGCGTGGCTGATGGAGCGGCAGCGATGGTAGCGATGGGTACGGCATTGACCGTTACGCTCACCGTAGTTGAACTGACTGGCCCTGCGTATCCCGCTGCCGAGACCGTGAAGGTCTGCTCTCCAGTCTGGGTGAGAGTAGCCGAAACAACAGTTGTACTTGTGGCTGACAGGGTAACCCCTGGCGGAGCTGTCCAGGTGTAGGAGTAGGGCTGGGTGCTGCCCGAAACGGAAACAGAGAGAAGAGTTGGGCTACCCACACAAACTGGATTAGGACTAACTGACGCAGTCAATTGAAGCGGGCTCAGGGGAGTCAGTTTACTTACAAAGATGTCCGATAATCCCACCGGAGTCAGCGTATAGGCTTCTCCGCTAGGATCGAAATCGGCTGCACTGTAGAAAAAGCCCGTGGTGTAAACGCTACCAGCACCATCAACGGCCACCGCATTACCTACATCACTAAGTGCCCCCCCCATGGCTTTAGCCCACAGCAGGTTGCCTGCAGGGTCGAACTTACTTACAAAAATATCGTCCAATCCCGCTGTAGATAGATTGGTCACCCCCAATCCGGGATCAAAATCGGCCGTACCACTAAAATTGCCCGTCGTGTAGACACTGCCTGCAGCGTCCACATGTATCGCGCGTCCTATCACACTCAATGTGCCTCCTACGGATTTGGCCCACAGCAGATTACCTGACCCGTCAAACTTACCCACAAATTGGTCAATATATCCGATCGAGGTAAGACTAAGCTGCCCAGCTCCGGGATCGAAATCCACTGTGCCACGAAAATCACCAGTCATATAAACATTGCCTGACCCATCCACCGTCACCGATAGGCCTGCATCCTCCCCAACACCCCCCAGTGATTTGGCCCATACTAAGTTACCGGTGGCATCGAGTTTGCTCAAAAACAGGTCAGCATTGCCGGCCGAGGTTAAATTGATCTCTCCGGGTCCGGGATCAAAATCGGCTATATCTGCGAAGTTGCCAGTCGTATAGACACTACCTGACCCATCTACCGTCACCGAGGTACCAAAATCATCCTGGCTACCGCCCATGACTTTGGCCCATTGGAAGCCTCCTGAAGCATCGAGTTTGCTAATGAAGATATCATACTGCCCACCCACTGAGGTGAGGGGGTAACTGGCCGGTCCGGGATCAAAATCGGCCGTACCAAAGAAGAAGCCTGTGGTGTAGACATTTCCGACTCCGTCCACGGTGATAGCATTACCTATTTCGCCCCCATCTCCCCCCATAGCTTTAGCCCACAACAGATTACCCGACCCATCAAACTTACTGACGAAAAGATCAGCATTTCCCACCGAAGTTAGGGTAGTCTGCCCGGGTCCAGGATCGAAATCAACCGTACCCAGAAAATAGCCGGTGATGTAGACATGGCCAGCTCCATCCACTGCGACTCCGTTACTTAAGTCATTATTCGTGCTTCCGATGGCTTTGGCCCACAGCAGATTACCTGCAGGGTCGAATTTACAGAGGAAAATATCCGTTTCTCCTGCCGAGGTGAGATTGACTTGGGTGGGCCCAGGATCAAAATCAACCGTTTGCTTGAAATATCCAGTTGTATAGACGTTGCCTGCTGCGTCTAGGGCTACCGATCGACCGATATCATTGTCAGTCCCGCCCATATGTTTAGCCCATCCGAAATATTGAGCCTGGGTGGCTGGAATGAGGCCCCAGCTGAGCAGGCAATACATGAACCCCACCAGCCAGGAGCCGAAAGGGGAATATCTTCGGAGGGGGAGTTTACCTGAATAAGGGGTGGCAATCAGTAAAAAACTTGGCCAGTGAGGAAGAATCGACCTTGCCATCGATTGCCTGTGAGAAATGTAACGAAGAGTCATAAGTAGAATAATTTTAAGGAAAGCAGATATAGAATAAATGGCTGTTTAGTTGCTGACAAAGTTAGTTTCTGAGGTAGAAGAGGGCTATAAAAATTTTCCCAAATCCTATAAGGATTCTCCCAAAAAGGGCATTGTAGGAGAAAATGTGAGGTAAAAGCCAAAAAGAAAAGTAATAGACTGTAGCTTTAAGGATAACAAAGCCGGGTCCATTGGATGGACCCGGCTTTGAAACCTCAACTGTCACTAATCTTAATTCCCGCCCAGCCTTAGCCGACTGCTGGCACCAAATACTAACCGTCCTGTTGCATTATAAATCACCCGTAAAGCTTGCCCCTGATAGGTCGGAGGCAAACTCACCGCATGATTGAGCGTAACGGCATCAGTTATAACCGGTATACGTCCACACGACCAGGTGGCGGGGTCATTCCAGTCGCCTGCTTTCAGGGTGAACATGCTGCCGCAGCCCCCGGGATTTACTACACTGAAAGGTAGAATCGTCGAGACTGACCCACCCGCCGGATCAGTAGCCGTCACCGTCACACTGTAGAACGCACTGGCACTGGTGGAAGCGGTGCCTGTAATGAGGTTTGGCGAGACAAAACTTAGACCAGCGGGTAATCCGACTACCGACAAACTCAGGCTACCCGGCGTCTCGGCGTCGGTGAAGGTGTTGGCAGGAATCGTGTAACTAAACGCCTGACCCACTGTAGCAGACTGTGGTGGTATGGCGTTCTCGACTCTGGGATTACCATTGGCGCAAAATGCCAGCCAGTTGTAGGCAAAGGTAGCCTCCCCCGGTGTACCCTGTTGACGAGCCTTGAAGACAATCACAGGGTTGTCGGTGAACAGGTTCAACTGATACGGCTCATTGATGGTGATGGTCGTGGTTTCATTGACTACCGACAGACTGATAGGTTGGCCGTTGGTGCCCTCGAAACTGACGGTGAAGTTAATCCGCCGTTCAAAGTAGCTGATGTGATTACAGTCCAGCATAGTCACGCCTGTGATGGCAAAACCTCGGGGTTGTACGCTTAGTCCAAAGGTTGTTCTAGTAGTAAGTCCGCCCGGATCAGTGGCCGTCACGGTTACAGCGAACGGAGTGCCAACTGTGGTGGATGGTACACCAGTAATCGTGTTGGGCGAGACAAAGCTTAATCCAGCAGGCAGACCACTTACGGATAACGTGAGGCTATTTGGCGTCTCAGGATCGGTAAAGGTGTTGGCCGGGATGGTATAACTAAATGCATTGCCCAGGGTGGCTGATTGGGGCGGGATGGCATTGGTTACTGTCGGCGCACAGTTCTGATAGATTACAGCAGCACTAGCCGTGCTGGAACAGCCATTAGCGCCTGTCAGTGTAAGGGAGTAGGTACCAGCCACACTCACCGATATACTGGCCGTGGTTTCTCCCGTACTCCAGCGGAAACTACCATTACCCGTAGCGGACAGACTCACGCTCGGACTGGCGCAGATTAAGGTGGCACTCGAGGGGTTGATACTCACGACAGGCGCAAGCTGATCCGAACCAACCACTACGCTGGTGGAAGCTGTACAGCCATTGGCCCCTGTTAATGTTACCGAATATGTAGTAGCCGTGCTCACCGAGATGCTTTGCGTAATGGCCCCTGTACTCCATAGATAGCTGCCACTCCCAACCACCGAAAGGCTCACGATAGGACTAGCACAGGTGAGCGTAGCACTGACCGGAGCAATGCTCACCGTTGGTGAGGTAGTGTCCTGGTCTACCTGCCGAGTAGCTACTGCTGTACAGCCGTTTGTCCCAGTCAGAGTCACCGAATAGGGTCCACCCGCCGTCACACTAATACTGGGGGTTGTTTGGCCGGTGCTCCAGCGGTAGGTGCCCATGCCCACCGCCGTTAAACTCACTACTGGATTGCTACAGGTGATGGTGGCTGATGCGGGGGTGATGCTCACCGATGCAGGTGTAGTATTATGGTCCACCGTCAGAGTGGTAGTGCTGGAACAACCGCTGGCCGTGGTAACGGTGACCGAATAGAGACCACCTGTATTGACCACTTCGGTGCCCGATGTAGGATTCTGACTTACGATACCTGGCCCACTGAACAGGTAAGTCGAACCGCCCCCCGCTGTCAGGGTGACACTGGTCTGAGCGCAGGTGATGGTACCACTGCTAACCAGCGTAGGCGTAGGTAACGCGTTGACCGTTAAACTGAATGCGGTTGAGGTGACGGAGTTACAGGCATTGGTGACCACCACCGAGTAGCTCCCCGCCTGAGCGGTCGTTACACCAGGCAGCGTCAAGGTAGCGTTTTGCTGTGCGGTTCCTAGTGAGACGCCATCTTTGTACCATTGGTAGGTAGGACTAGCCCCACTCACTGAAACGGTAGCCGTAACGGTTGCTCCCTCACAAACCGCTGTACTACTAGCGGGCTGCTGGGTGATGCCCAGAATGGCCGACGCGCCCTGAAACTCATAAGCCCCCATATCGATCTGTCCCCCCTGGTAGAAGCGGGGATTACCCACCAGATCGGTGGTGGTGGTGTTAGCCTGATTGGTACCCGCGTTGATCGCTATTGAACAGGGGGTGAGCTGCAGATCAGTGGCGCTGGCGAAGGGAGAAACCTGGGTCGTGCGGTTGTTGCTGCCCGAATACCCAAAAACAATCGGCTCGAAGAGCGAATAATTAGCCGTGACCACTGAACCAGTTATTGAAGTGGCTCCGCCGTTGCCGAACAGCACGCTGTTGATCAGATTTAGACTACTACTGCTGTTATGATGGATTGCTCCGCCTCCACTGGCCGCCGAGTTGCCCTGGAAGCTACAGTTGATCAGTGTTACTGAAGAATTTGTTTGCCCATTATTAAAGAGCCCCCCGCCAAGTGCAGAAGCCACGTTGCCTAGGAAGCTGCAGTTGATGAGAGTAGGATTGCCACGTACGGAATAAAGCCCTCCGCCGAACCTAGCAGAATCAGTCAAAAAACGGCAGTTCGTTAAACTTAAGTCTCCCCCATTAAGAATGGCTCCGCCACTACTGACAGCCGAGTTATTTTGAAAAAGGCAGTTTCTAAAACTAGGGCTCTCATTTCCAGGGAAGTAGACTCCGCCACCTATTCCGGCTTGCCCGCTGCCATTGGCATTGCCCCGGCTAATGATAAAGCCATCCATAATGGCAGTGCTAGTCAGGTTTGAATTTACGTTCGCAATGACATGGTAGGCGTTATCCGTATTGTCGCCCAGGGTGCCGATGTCTCCGCTTAAGACTGTCGGGAAGCTAGTGGGATTACGCTGTGGCAGGGTGGGGGTTCCGGTCGGCGCAAATCCCCCAAAAATGGTCACCCCGTTGCGTATGGAAAAGCTAATGTTTCGATCAGTGCCCGTAGTCGGCTTATACGTACCAGCCGCTACCCAGACCTGAGCCCCGCAGCCCGCTGCCGTGTTGATGGCTGTTTGCAGTGCGGTGCCTGAGAGAGCATTGCTCCAGCTGGCTCCGTTCTGAAGGCCCGCTCCATCCTGGGTTACATACACCACAGAAGCGCACGGAAATGTGGTTACGCTGACGACCACACTACTTACCGAGGAACAGCTGCCGGTAGTGGCAGTTACGCTGTAAGTACCCGCTACACTAACTGATATAGCTGTCGAGGATTGCCCGCTCGACCAACTGTATGAGTTAGCTCCTGAAGCCGTTAACTGGGTAGTGTTGCCCTGGGTAATGGTCAGGGACGGATTGGCGCTAATGCTAACTGTTGGCAGCGGATTCACCGTTACGTTGGCAGTAGCCGTTACCGACTGACTGTTAGCCGTAACAATCAGTGTAAAACTCTGATTGCTAGAAGCGCTGGTTGGCATCGTCTGACTTAGTGCTGTGCTGCTCGTGGCACCGGTGGTGGTGCTGCTGCCGTTAGTAAGTGTATAACTGTATGCCCCCATTACGTTACTCACCGTCGCGGTGAAGGTAACGGGGCTACCTACACATACCGAGTTTTCTATTGCTGCAAAGCCTGAGATAGTAAGGGCTGGTGGCTGGGTGATGCTAAATGAACGGGTTGCCGGGCATCCGTTACCATCAGCAATCTGCACTGAATAGTTTCCAGCGATCAGATTTGTAATTGTTTTAGTACCATCTCCGGTCGGATTGTCCGGCGACCAGTTATAGGTATAGTCTGGCGTACCTCCGGTAACAGTTACACTGGCCGATCCGTCGCTACCACCATACGTAGTGACGTTGGTTTTGGAAGTGACAACGGCCAGAGCGGGTGGTTGTGAAATTACAAATTTACGCTCTAAAAAACAGTCATTATCATCGCTAACGAAAACGGTATAGGTAGCAGGACAAAGATTGTTAGCCGTAGCCCTCGTACCGCCAGATGGGCTCCATGCATACGTGTAGCCCGGTGTTCCCCCACTCACAGTAACAGTAGCCGTACCATTACAGCGGCCAGAACAGGTAGCATCGGCCGATGTGCCTCCTAAGGTCATCGCTGAGGGCTGCGTAATGGTATAGCTTCGGGTCGCAGTAAAGCCAGAAGCCATTACTGTCACAGAATAGGAGCCCGCTGCCAGCCCAGTGATTGTAGCCGTACCGTCACCGGTTGGATTGCCAGGTGTCCAGTTATAGGTATAGGGCCCATTCTCCCCCGAAACAGTTACGGAAGCCGAACCGTTGCTGGCTCCATTACAGGTTATGTTGGTAAATGACCCACCTAAAGTAAGTTCATTCACATTGGTAATATTGATCGTAAATGATTTCTCGAAACTCAGTGCGGGTGATCCATTGTCGGTGCTACGTACCCGAATGGAATAGCTGTTCCTGGTCTCATAGTTGAACACAGCGGAGGTCCGTAGCGTATTGCCTAAAAGGTTGAAGGAGCCATTATCGGTACTACCGGCTCCACTCACCAGTGAATAAGAGAACGTATTACCGGGATTCGGATCAGCACTGGAGAAGCTACCGACCGGCGTATTAATGGCGGCATTTTCGGCTACCGAGCTGCTGCCAAGCATAATATTGGTTGGGGCAGCATTAACAATCGTTACGTTGTAGGTGATTCCTCCAATGACAAAGACATCGGAGGTCATTGAGGAATTAGTGTTCAAGTAGCGGATGCAGTCGCCATTATAGATGGGACAACAACCACACGTAGCTTGTACCGTTAAGGGATTATTGGTGGCTGCAGCACAGTTTGCTCCAACGTTATAAGAGACAATACCCCGGACAGGGGCAGTGGTTAGACACGAATTATTTGCACCACTATAGAAAAAGTTGACCGATTCGCCAGCGGTGCAGGTAAGGCTAACTTGGGCGTGACCCGTAAAGGCGGTACTAGTGCAGAGTAATAACCAGAATAAAAAGGCAGTAGAATTTGTCATACAAATCTCAGTTTACATTAGATCATGACCAGAGTATACCTCCTCTTACTGACCAAACTAACCTAAAGTATCAAACAGGAGGAAAAGCTAATTATCTATTGAGAAATCAATAGACAAAAGTAGAGAAAACGGGACGCCCCCATTAAGACAAATGTTCCAAAAACTATAACAGATGTTCCAATTAACAGAAGAACGGGCTGAATTAGCAGCTTATCATTGGGTAAGCACTCGAACAAGGGCAAATGTCCCTACGTTTTTGGCCTATTAAAACCTCACCCAGATGTATTAAACAAGAAAGGGCCACGGTTAGAACGCGACCCTTTGCCAAATACTACCCACTCAATTAATGACTTCCTTCGCTGCTACTCCAGATCAATCGATTTTTATCCCTTTCTGTCGTAGCTCTGGCCGTAAGTCCTGGTAGGAAGTATGATTACCCTCCTCTACTATCATAATACCCGGTGCTACCGTGGTACGCTGCTTTTTACTCCCCGCTTTCTTAAGCTGACTCAGCATATTACGGCTCAGCTCATTGCCTTCCTCGATTTTGGCGCTCAGTGAACCCAGGTCAACCGCTGGTGTAGCGGTCATGAAATCAGGCCTATTGATGTGCTGAACAATGAGGGCAGGCAGGCCAATGTTTCCCTCACGGACCAGGGCTGCAAATGCCTCCCGTGGATCGTTCCGGTTCAGGGCCTCCAGGGTTTCGTCGTATCGATCTGACGAGCGGGCATTGATCACATGTTCCCCACCTTCTAACTCAATATCCCCAAAGGCACTGGTACCCCGAACACCACCCTGCTCATGTTTGGCCCCACGTACTTTACCCCCTTCACGAAGTTTGGTGATGTTCTTGAAAGAATTCGTTACCGCATAGATAGACGCCAGTATGGACGCAATGGTAGCAAAGTAGGCAATTGGCCCCGCAATCGGGCCCAACACCGCTGAGCGGGCGGCGTAGCTGGTTAAGAATCGCACTCCTTCACTAACCGTAACAGCCGCGTTTGAGATTTGAGCCGCCAGGTCAATTGACTGTTGAACCTGTAACGCTTTTCGCTTAATGGCTTCCTCTTCGGCCTTTTGACGTTTCAAATCCTCCAGTTCTGCTTTTCGGAGTGCCAGGTTGTTGGCGTACCCTTCTTTATCCCGCTGCTCCTCCACACTGATTTGTTCCTGCTTGGCCTGAATCTGGGCCTCCAGTTCACTAATCCGGGTTTCACTCTGCTCGATAATAAGCTGAGTAGTCGACTGGATGGCCTCGCCAATCTGTCGAATACTATTCTCGAAAACCTTCTGTTGAATGGCATTCATGCCGTTCGTTAGACCTAGTACCTCGAAAATAGTCCGGTTCTTCGGCGTAAAGTCGTCCAACTCTGTAAGCTGCCTTTTAAGCCCATCAACAGCCGCTTCGGTCTGATCAATCAGAAGTTTATTTTCTTTTTCGCCCTCAAATAATGTTTGCGCTAAATAGGCAATAAAAATATTACCTCGCAAATTAAATAGGTAATATTTTTATTACCTGTCCTTATCAGTGGCCCAGTAAAGTTTCGAACGGATATTACAGAGATTTAACCATGAGGGTAGAGGAAGGATGTTACTTAATTCTATAAAACGCTCCCAGTTGAGACGAAGGAGCGTTTAGGTTTCTGCTTCGAAATGGGTGCTATTAAAGAGACATCTGATTTAGTCAGGAAAGTGTCAGGCGAGGCACTGTCTATAACACCGAACTTAGGGTGCCAAATGGATCAACAACGCATTGGCCATATCCGACAACTGTCACTGGGTATTCCCCTCTGAGATATTGGTCAGTAAGACAATCCCGCGCTGCTGATCGGGGTGAAGGATGAGGTAACTACTAAATCCCGCCGTGCCACCACTCTGGAAGATGCGTCTAGGCAGGGGCGCTTTCTCATCCATTTGCCAATTTAACCCTATCGCATAATATTGAATAGTACCCCAAGTAGGCTCATGGCTCAGCTTGACGATCGGATTCGATTCATCCAAGTGCCATTGAGCATAGCGGAGTAGATCGGCTGTTGCTGAATAGATACCACCAGCAGCTAGCTCCTGTTGTAAAAAATAAGGCATAACCTTACCTGCTCCGTTGTAACTCTGCACCTGTTGCGACTTTGATCGTTGGGTATACGTGTGTTTCATCCCAAGGGGATGGCTGATGTAACGTTGGATGAGTTGCTCATAAGACAGCTGGTAAACTCGCTCCAGGATGTAACCCAATAGTTGGTCCGCTGCATTGGAATAGCGCAGCTTTATGCCGGGCACGGTGTCCAATTTGACCTGGTGAAGGTCCCTAAAGAAATCCTTGGGGGTGTACGCCCGACGCTGCTTCTCAAAAGCAATTGAATCAGTCAGGGTAGTAAACAAAACTGATTTACGGGGTAAGCTAAAGGGTAAACCTGAACTATGGTTGAGCAGGTGAACTAATCGAATGGGTTGCCCCTGATACTCCAGATTTGGATAGTGATCGTCCATATACTGCCGGATGTCATCCTCTAATTTCAGCTCACCGGAAACCACCGCTTGGGCCAGCAGCGTACCGGTGAAGGTTTTGGTAATTGAGCCAATCTCATAGATGGTTGAGGAGGAGGGCAATTGATTTTGTCCTGATCGTATCGTACCGTAATTGTAAAAATACGTCTTTCCCTTGTTGATTACCCCAACTGATAAGGCTGCAAAAGGGGCCTTTTGGATAAAGGCTGTAGCGTGCTGTTGGAGCAGAGAATCTAGGTTCGTTTCCGCTTTGTTAGCGCCAAAATTTGATTGTCCGAACGCACACTGTATAGTCAATAAGCAGCTTAATAAAGCTGCTTTAATAGGAAGAAAAGGCATAAAGTTTCATTTTGCATGGAAACTTCGACTTGTCCCAAAGGTTACAGCTTTTTTTAATTGCATTTTGAGGAATAAAAGTTCTCCGTGAAGATCTATATGTTAGTCACCACTTCAGCAGATAGATATTAGCTTCTTCGGTCTGTATCCACGAGTTGATTATTCTCACAAAAACGCTCCTGACTGAGACTAAATTACATTTGGTTAACTTTGTTACCTGGACGCTTAATTATCTAACTGAGGGGTGGGCGTAAATAGGAACCAGCGAATGTTAAAGGGTTGATGACCAAATCAATCCAATTACATTCGAGGTCCCATGCAAGCCAAATTACTGTATTTGTCTGACTTTCTCCATACTTGCTGGCAACAACCAACCCAGCAGCGGGGAAAG
>NZ_JACWZY010000077.1 GCF_014699005.1 Spirosoma profusum | reverse complement strand
AGTCAACAGGAATCTTATTTTTACACTTCCTCAATGGCCGCTTAAGAAAAAATCTCCACTATACTATTGCAAGTCCATACGGGATTCTCGCGAGGAGATCACCAGTGAATTCAACAAGTGCCTCTTTGGAGACATTGTCCATTCCAGCCCAGATTCTAGGAAGGACTGATACGTACCAGTATAGGTTGATGAGCTTATCTCTGAAGCGGTATCAAGATACGTAAAAGGCACAAGTCTGCTTACTTGAGTTGTCTTGGGTATTCAATGGTACCCGCACAATCATTTGATTCTCGGACAACACAAGGTCTAATGCATGGCTACGTTTTCTCAAGGATTGCATGCGTTAACATGTCATAACAGGCTTTCCAAGCGGCTTCTACTTCCTGGTTCCAGGAATTGCCTAGGCCCTGTTCGAGCGTCCAGAGCATAGCCTCACCGACGGGCTGGTAATGACCAGGTTTGACTCCATACGTTTCATGCCGCTTGACCAAGTCCACTAACTCACTATGAATGGCATCTGGCTGATCGATATGGGACACAATGAAGCTTAGCATAGCCACAAATTTTACGTATTGAGCCTCCATCGGCCCTTTGAATAGCGACCGTATCGATGGGAATTTTAGAAA
The DNA here is from genome assembly GCF_014699005.1 of Spirosoma profusum. GTDB lineage: Bacteria > Bacteroidota > Bacteroidia > Cytophagales > Spirosomataceae > Spirosoma > Spirosoma profusum. The sequence goes on along the minus strand of NZ_JACWZY010000077.1, from coordinate 12,149 downwards.
AAGCCGTTTATAAAAGACGTCACCCAGGAGTTGCGGGTCAACGTCCCGCAGAAGTCGCCAAGTTTTCTTAATAAGTTGGGTTTGCTGATTGGTCATTGTACGTTTACTTCTTGAGCACTGGTCACGACAAAGGACCGACGAAAAATTGCCTTAGCCAAAAATTAGGCTATGAATCGCGTGTTATAGCTATTCAATCGTTGGTGGGGTTACTTTAACTAAGTCTCGGACGGATACAGTTTATGGACGTTTTTGCGTCATTCGTTGCTGAGCCCAACCGGTTCATGGCTAAATCCTTGCAGTTGACAGCGAAAAAGTAAAAATTGGAGCTGTATTCTTAGTATTCTGCCTGCCATGAACGCCCTGATTATTGAAGATGAAAAATTGGTAGCCCTCGAATTGGTCGCCAGCATCGCCCAGGTGGCTCCGGATCTACAGATCATTGCCACGCTGCCCAGCGTAAAAACAGCCTTGCGTTGGTTTGCCGAAAATGCCGAACCTGACCTCATTTTTGCGGATGTACAATTGGCCGACGGCGTGAGTTTTAGCATCTTCGAGCAGTTTCAACTTTCGGGGCCAATTATCTTCACTACCGCTTATAATGAATACGCCATTCAGGCATTTAAAGTCAATGGGGTTGATTACCTGCTGAAGCCCGTTGACCGGGACGAATTGAAGCGGGCTATCAGCCGGGCTAAGTTGCTCGTAAACGCCAAAGCCAACGTAGCACTCGACGTACAGAAGTTGCTCGAAGCCCTTAATTCGTCTACCAGCGCCCGGTCGTCCTACAAGGAACACTTTCTCGGGAACGCCCGTAATAGTTGGGTGCCCATTAGGATAACAGACATTGCCTACTTTATGCGTGATCAGTTGAATTTCATGGTCACCAACGCGAATGAGCGCTACATTCTTGATTATGAAACCCTCGACCAGATCGAGACGCTGCTCAATCCGACCCAATTCTACCGGGCCAACCGGCACTGCATCGTCAATATTGACGCTGTGCAACAGGTCAAAGGCATGGCCAACTTTAAACTCAACGTAAAGCTTAAAGCCCCCAACCACCAGTTCGACATCGAAATTAGCCGGGATAAGGCCCCCTCGTTTAAAAAATGGCTGGAAAAATAAGGATTGATCGCTGGATACGTATCGGACTGCTGGTTTGGCTGATTGGCTGCAACGGCTGGCTTGACGCACAAGACCAACCGGCGCACTATGAATTCCATCACATTCAGGAGAAGGACGGGCTTAGTGTTAACATTATCAATTGCTTTTTGCAGGATCGCGATGGTTTTCTGTGGGTCGGTACCTATGATGGCGTAAATCGCTACGACGGTAATCAGTTTGTTCAATTCAAACACAAACGTATGGATAGTCACTCCTTGCTGAACAATACGGTACATGATCTATGCGAAGATCAGCAGGGGAACATTTGGATGGCGGTTGAGGAAGGCATCAGCCGCTACGACAAAAAGACCGGGAAGTTTACGAATATTACAACGGTTAACACGCGCGCACTGGGCTTATGTAATAACATTCTCTGCGATCGTACCGGTGACATCTGGTTTACCAGCAGTCGAATTGGTCTTTTCCAGTATACTATCCAGACGGGGCAATTTAAGTACTTTCCATATGACTCAACCAGCAATCCCCTAACTACCAGCAGCTATGTTTCCAATAACGGCCTTCTTGAAGACCCTTCGCATAATGGCTTGTGGGTGGCTGATGGCTATGGGCTGCATTATTTTGACCGGAATCGGCGGCAGTTCCTGAATCACCGCAACAATCCCCAACGGCTACCCATCTTCACCAGGCATTACGTCTCAGCCCTAGCGCTGGATGGCGACCGGTTGATTTTTGCGGATAATGATGCGCACCAGATTATCATGTATAGTCTTTCCAATCAGCAAATCCTAAAAACCATTACGCCCATTAGTCGCCAGTCGAACCGGGCGGTTTTTGATATTGCTACCATTTTCGTGGATCGGAAGCATAACCTCTGGACCAGTTCGTGGAATCACCTTTTGTTTCATATTGCGGCCGAATCAGGAGAAATTACCGAGCTGGAGCACGACAAGTCTCGCCCCACTTCCGTTGCGGGGGCTTTTTTCTGGTCAGCCTGGCAACATCCCGATGGCTCCATCTGGCTGGGTACCGTCAATGGCATTTCCTATACGAATCCAGAACGGGCTTTTTATAGTGTTTACGATATTGGCTCGCTATTTCCACCCCTCAATGATGAACGGGGTATCCATTGCCTGGTCGAAGATACCGATGGGTCCTGGTGGATCGGCACCTCCATGCGTGGTCTGTTGCATTACTCCCCCCAAACGGCCCGGCTTGACGTATATAAACTGCCAAACGCTACGGCAGAACATCCCTACGGTAAAGTACTCTCTTCGCTCTCGATCGCGGGTGATATGTTGTATCTGGCGGGTGAAACGAACCTGTTTACCTTTAATAAAGTCAATAAGACGTTTTCCAGTCTGCCCCTTCCGGCCCCTATCAGGCAACGTAAAGCCAGACTCTGGAATATCCTGAAAGATGGCCATTATCTATGGGCAACGGGTGAGTCGACGTGGGTATTTCGCTATCATATTCCGACCCGGCAATGGGAATCGTATCCGACTCTGCCCGCAAACACTCAACGTAGCTATATGCTCAGCTACCTATTTAAGGATCGCAAGCAGGGAACCTGGGTTGACCTTTACCCAGGTGGCATCGCCCGATTTTCGACCCAGCAAAAGGCGTTTATCGTGGATGAACACACCCGCGACAAGCAATATTTAAACAAAGTTTCGTCCTTTGCGGAAGATTCGGCGGGTAACTTCTGGATGAGTACCAACGGATATGGCTTAGTACGTTACAATCCACGAACGCATCGCTATGCCAACTGGACGGAAAGCGAAGGTCTGGCGTATGACCACAGCCTGGCGGCCTTACCCGATCGTTTCGGTAATATCTGGGTCGGCTCCTACAACAAGTTTTCGGTCTTTGCGCCACAGACCAATCGATTCCTAAATTTTTCGCTCCCCTACAGTCCCGACAACCTGGAATACATAAACCACTTGATTCCGCTACGGAATGGCCACATTCTAGGCTCGCTGAAAGGCTATCTGGTCGAATTTTCTCCCGAAAAATTGGTCAAGCAACCCGCTTATCTGCCGGCCAAAATCCTGATTAGTCAGGTCAATGTAGGCGATACTATCTGGCTGAATCATCGCGATTTAGCCGGTGTAAGCCTAAAAGCGGGCGAAAGCGCTTTTGCCGTGCATTTTGGCACCCTTACGTCAGCTTCCGAACCAACATTCGACTATGTCTATCAGCTTGACGGCTATGATGAGGATTGGAAACCAGCCGCCGATGCTCGCTACGCGGTCTATACCCGCCTGCCCGGCGGCGATTATACGTTTCGGGTAAAAGCCGTTCTTGCCGATGGTCGGTCCATACCAGCCAGTACGTTAGCCATTCATATTGATACGTATCTCTACCAGAAAAGATGGTTTCAGGCGCTACTTGCGTTCGTTGTGTTCGGACTTGTGATTGGCTTTTTGCGTTATCGTGCCCATCAGCGTGATCGACTGCATGATTTGCAGGTACAGGCCAGTCGGCTTGAACGGGACAAGACCGAGATTCAGTATCAAAACCTGATCAATCATCTGAATCCACACTTTTTATTTAATAGTCTTACCTCGCTCAACAGCCTGATTAATAGTAGTCCTCCGCAGGCTTCGGATTTTCTGCGGAAACTGTCGATTATCTACCGTTATATTTTACAAAACAAAGATAATGAACTCGTTACGTTAGAAAGTGAACTAAGTTTTGTCCAAAACTATATTGACCTGCAAATTGCCCGCTTCCAGAAAGACCTACAAATTCAGGTTAACGTACCAGAAAATTACCGCACGCAACGAATTGTGCCGGTGACGATTCAGAACTTGCTGGAAAATGCCATCAAGCACAACGTGATCGAGGAAGAGAATCCGCTGGTGATACGTATTTACGCCGAGGGCAGTTCCCTGTTTGTGGTCAACAACCTGCAAAAGAAAAGCTTTGTGGCAACGTCCAATAAGCAGGGACTGGCTAGCCTGAAGTCACTTTACCAGTACCTGAGTCGGCGCCAGATTGAGGTGCAGGAAACGGCAACCCAGTTTGTCGTAAAAGTGCCGCTGCTCTAACGGCACTTTCATAATTACTTTTTCAAATCGGCTCATTACCAATTTACTACGGTTCATTATCGATTCTACGTGGGTAAGTTTATTTCTTTTTGTCAGCCGTTCGGATTAGCCCAACTTGCTGGCAAAAATTCCGGCAACCATGCTTAGCTATATAATTTTCGCCATCACCACGTTATTCTTTCTCGGCTTATCGCTGCTGACGGCCTCCAGGCCTAATTTAAGTGGGGACAATGCGATGGGTTACGGTCTAGGATTAGCTGTATTGGGGTTAAGCTTTGCAGTCAGTGGTTTAGCCCTTACCCTAACGATTCTAGCCAAAAATGGATTTCAGTGGGTGGCCAGCGATGCCAGTCTGCGTAGCGCAACTGTTTTGCTGGCCTGGCTATGCATTGCTGCTACGACGTTTTTCTGTGCGATGTTCAAGTGGGAGTGGCATAGTGACGATGATAATACGTATCCACAGTTTTTGCAGTGGCTAGCCTTGCATCATGGGCAGCTCTGGATTCCGCTGCTGTGGCTGGTAACTTGCTTTCTGTCGCTGGGCGGCTCCTGGCAAACTACTTTGGTGCTCATTACCTATAAAATCCCCTTCTTTATAAGCCTGCTTATCAGTGTTGTGTATAGTGGTGGATTGGTCGTCGGGTACTTCCGCGATTCGGCTAGGCAAGCCCTCGTTAAACAGGCCGGTGAACAGGAGCAGCAAGATCGATGGCGACAGCAAACCTTGGACTTCATTGCCACTCAGACGCCCAATGATCCAATGATCCATTTGCTGATTCACACCGGTCAGTTTCAGCCTACCGATGTTCGTCAGGCAGCTATTGCCAAAGTAAAAGCCCATCCGGAATGGGAAGCCGAACTGTTAGCGTTATTAAAACATAAACAGACGTATCGGCAAGTGTATTATTTCCTGGATGGTAACTCAGTAACCAATAAAAAAGCGTTTGCCGAAGCGCTAAATCAGAGCATTCTTTGGTTGGCCGAAACGATAAAAACGAATATAAAAGAAAGCAATAATCTGCAAACCTGGAGCTTCGATTCAGATGGGATTGACGAGTTATGTCAAGCCATCGATGGACAGTTTCAGAACAAGGGTGTCGATTTTCGCTCTAATGTTCAGCAGCTCAGTCAGGCATTAAAGACAAGCCCGCCCGACCGATTCAAAGACGTTCGATTTAACGTTACCCGTGAGGTTGATACGTGGTTGAACCAGCACAAGTGACTATCTAGTAGCCCATTTTCAACAAAATCCGCCAGTCAACGTAGTAGATTCTGCTTCGTATGCATACAGATCAATATACTTTCCAGTCCATTTGCTACGTAGCGAAGTGCTAGTAATTCTACTCGTTTCTAAGCTGGTTTTGCACCCAGTTGTTGGGTCAGTTCCCCCTCCAGGGCTAACAAGTAGGGCTGCCGCTCGGCGGGGGAACCTTTGGTTAGGTTGACAGCTTCGTTCAAGGTCTGCAATACGTCAGTGCGGCCCAGTAGCTCGAGCAGCGCTTCGGCGCAGTTGCAGCGAATGAGGTAGTCTACTTCATCGCGTTGCAGCACCCGGAATAGCGTCCAGCCGGCCTGCTGCAACATAGCCTCCTCAGCCAACGTATGCCAGATCATATTATACTCGCCATACTGGCCCAGCTCGACGCGGTGTAAAATATCCGTAACGGATAACTTACCATACCGGTCCTGTTCTTTCCCGGCTGCCCGTTCGTGTTGCTCCTGCCAATCGTAGTTTGGCGCCTGGTCCTGTTGATTCAGTTCCATAATTGTGCTTCAGGTATGTTATGATTTTAGGAATGAATAGGCAACGCCAAGCGAGACAAGTAACATGGGTAAGCCAATAACGGCCCGAGCAATCGGCACCAGCTATAAGCTCATAAACGTTTGTTAAGGGTCACTCAAATCTATAGCTAATGCCAGCCTTTTGAGCCGCCAAGCAGAAATAGAATGAGTAAAAGCACCGGCCAGGCCAGATAGGATAAGGCCAGAACCCCAAAGCCAGCCCCTGGTTTAGTATGTAGGATAGCCAGCCAATACGCCCACCACAGCAGACCTAGTATGGTAGCGCAGCCCAACAGGAATGGAATTCCTTCTCTGGCTGTATAAGCGGGACCAGGAGGAAACAGCAGCGAGTAAAATGTCATGACAAAATAAAAGGTACTAATTAGGCCGTTGATAATCAGCGGAATACAAAAGAGAATTTTAATAATAGGTTGCATAGCTGATCGGGTTAAGTTCTATCGAACGAAGGGTCGTTCCAGATGGGCGGGTCGCATTAATCATCGTTTCAGCCAGCAATACGTAGCAAGCCGTCCAGGCTTGCTGTACCTCGGGTGTCCAGTCATCCGGCAGCGCTTTTTCGAGCATCCAGAGTAAGGCCTGACCAACATGAACGTAGTGTTGCTCCGTGACGTCATAGCACTCCTGGCGCCGGGCCAGTGCCGTTACGTCCTGTACAATGCTGTCTACGTTGTGGAGCTTACTGACAACGTAGGTCAGCATGGCCATCAACTTAACTGACTGCTCGGGCATGGCCGTTCGACTGAACAGTGGACGTACCCCAGGAGCGATCTCGAATAAACGATTGTAAAATAGTTGCCCAACTGATTCGGGCGTTACGTTGGCGATCTGCTGAAAGGTCTTACGGACCAATCGGGCTTGTTCAAACGTCATGAGTCGTTACTTACGTTTTACGAGGCAAAACTAGGATCAGTCGTCAGCCCATTCAAAGAAGAGTTGGTAAGGTGTACTTTATGGTTAACAGACGACGCAGAAAACCCGATGAATTGCGAAACAACCGATCATTTGACTCGCCAAATTTTTCTCTTTTCGCCTTTCTAATCTCCTACGAGCCTTTTTTACCGTTTGACAATTCGTTGGAGACTACCTACGATTCATTGGTTTCTGTTGGCGATTGATGTTGAAATTGTTGAATGCGGCCAGACGGATAACTCAACTTTGGCCCGTTAATCAGCCCAGAACGGGCCTGACAGCAATCTCATCATTCACAAAACACAAAAACAACACGTACCAATGAAACGCTTTTTGTTTTCGTTTACCCTGTTCACCACAATCAGTCTGTCTTCCTGCCATAAAAACCCTAACATCGCGCCTACCCTACCCAATACAGACTCATCCGCGCAGACTCAGCTAACGGCGATCAACGGGCATGACCGCACACCACTTACGCCCCGGCTCGTTAAATACGGGAGCCGAACACTCAGCTATGATACCCAGGGTCGGCTGATAAAGGCGGTAGACGCCTATCAGGAACGAACGTACGAGTATACATCAAATGAGCTGTCCTGCGTAATCAAGCAGGATGGAAAGGTTCAAGCTATCCTCAAATACACGCTGAATGCCAAGGGACGATGCGAGAAAATTTGGCTGAACCGGACTATTTATGACGGCTACGATGGTAAGATTTTGTCTAATGACTGGCATAATTATCTGCCTATCTATGATTTGAAAGGCCGACTGAGCCAGATCCAGCGGGAAAATAGTCTAAACTTGCCTTCCTTACGGTACGAGTTTTCGTACAATACGGACAATAATCTTGTGGAAATTAGATTCCTCGAAAATAACAAGCTATCGAAACGTCAACTTTATAGTTATGATAAGCCTTATACAGGTGCTTTACAGGTGGATAAAGATCCCCTGAATCCTTCTCTTCCCCAGACTTCGGGACCGGTTCCCTTTGAGACGTATCTGTTGGATCTATACGTCGATGTCTTCGGCCAATTTCGCCAGCACTTAGTCCGCTCGTATCAGGAAGAGATTGCCGGTAAGCAGTTAGCCAATTATTATTTTACCTACAAACTGGGGGATAACGGCTACGTGATGGCTCAGGACGCCTATAATGGAAACACCAACGTATATAAGAGTACGTTATTGTTCGAGTACAAAACTCCCTTCCTTGTTAATCCGAACCTGTAACGGGTTACAGGAGGTGTACGTACTGACCAATAGTAGTTTGGATGGTCAATAAGCGCATCGATTCAACTCAACCAACTTACGATTCGTGGCCCGCCTTGCGTCAATCGATGCCAAATTTTTGGGAGGGGCGGGCCATTGAATCTCTCTTGTCCTTAGCAAACGCTCATGAACCATGACTAACACAACTACGTTAATGAACACTCAACGATCACTCCCTTTTGGAAGACTACTTAGCACATTTATATGCCTGCTGAGCAGCTTGCTATTTATTACTTCAGCACAAGCTAAATGGCCTGCTCGGGCTAATGGTACAATCGTAACGGTAACCGTTACGGAGGCTTCTATTTGTCCAGGTGGTAAGCTTTCGTATAAATTTACGACACAAGGCACGTTCAAAAACGTACAGTTCAGTATTCTCCTATCGGACAATCAAGGTAACTTTAGTGCAGGCAAAGATTTTAGACTGCTGGAAACGTTAACGGCAAACGAACCCAAAGAAGGTATTATCAAGTTGCCTTATGACGTAGAGCTGGGTACGAAGTATGTAATAAGAATAGATGCGGAAGACCCTTACGTAGTTAACTCAAAAATCAGCGCTCCATTCAGCATTATTACGCCAATTGGCAAGCCAATCGTTCAAGGTACTTCGTTCTGCAATTTTCAGCCTATAAATGTTCAGCTGCCAGCCAATTGCTCTTCTGACAATCAAATGCACCAGTTCGAGCTATCGGATGAAACTGGAAAATTTCCGGGTCAGAAAATGGGCGGCTATTTTTTTAAAACGGGGCTTATCCCCTTTCCAAATCCTTTTGGTCTTAAAGCGGGGACGTATAAATTACGCGTGGTAACCACTATTAATGGGTCAATCAAAAGTTACCTGAGCGAACCCAGCGACCCATTTACCATCGAGAATCTGTCATTTGCAGGCGCACCAACCCTTACGGGTATTCCTGCCTGTCCGGAAGGAAGCATCGAAATCAATTTTAGCGCCACGTGCAACGGAGCCGATTTACTAAGTGGACAAATTAATTATCAGGTCATTCTTTCGGATGCGAGTGGCAATTTTGCCAACGCCCAACTAATTGCACAGTTGACCAAACCCGGAACTGCATCCGTTAAATTACCGCCTGGGCTATCAGGCAATCAATACCGTGTAAAAATAAAAGGGATGGGAAATGGTGTTGATATTGAAAGTCCGGCCAGTATTCCCTTTTCGATAAGTGGTGAGGTGGGCGGCAATTTTACGTCCGTGACGCTTAAAGAGGCTCAATACTGTAGCGGATCCACTGCTTTGGTTGAGATAGGCGTGGGATGTCCGTTCCCAGAGGGGACCTTAGCACTGGTGTATGTTTCGGACGCAACAGGAAGCTATACTACCAGTCAGCCTCAACCCCTTTTCGTTGAGTTACAAAATAATAAATTTAATGCACCTGTATTATTAGCCCAACTTGATACCAATTACCAGGTATTTAACTTATTACCTGATGGAAACCAATACCGAATTAAAATCGAAGCCATCGCTTCGAATGGTACGTTCGCAACCATAGAGAGTCCGACATTTACGATTAGTCAGGCAGCCTGCGCCAGCCAACCCTTGCAGGTCACTCCCCAACAATTGAGCAACTTTACCACGCAAACGGCTGCTCCTTCGGCTACCCAATCGGTAACCATCCAACAGGCTAACCCAAATAGCTCATTCACGTATTCATTTTCCGTTCCCGACGCTTATGAAATATCGTTTAATGGCGTTGCTTATAGTTCAGGACCGATCAACGTTGAGCCACCTCTTAGCAAATTCATTACGCAGTTTCCTCTCCTAATTCGCTTGAAGAAGGGCTTAATGCCAGGCACCTATCTAGGCACCCTGTCGATTGTGATCGGGCTCGGAACAGGTGAATCCAGTTTCATACCGCTCTCCGGTGTTGTTACCGATGACAATTCTGGCGGGTCAAACCTAGCTCCGATTTACAATGGCTCATTCACCAGCCAGACGGTTAAACATAATACCGTGGTAAACATACCCCTTCCTGCCAAGGCCTTTACGGATCCTGAGGGTCAAGCCTTGACCTGGTCAGCTACGGGCTTACCTGATGGTTTATCACTCACTGGCCAGGCGATTACGGGTACGGCTCCTGCCTTCTTGGGCCTTGATCTTTCCTACAACGTTACTATCACGGCTACCGATCCCGGCGGATTATCTACCAGTGGCAGTTTCCAACTCACCGTTTCCTCCGCAGGCGTATCTCAGGAGCCACTCATTAGCGTTTTACCATCCTCGTTGAGCGGTTTTTCGACAACCCCAGCGGCTCCGTCCGATACCAAGGTCCTGACGATTACGAAAATCAATACCTTTGATACCTTCGAACTAGGTTTCCAGTTACCGACGGGTTACGAAGCGAGCTTTAACGTAAACGGTCCCTATTACGACGAAGACGATGCCCCTTTTATCAACTGGACGGCCCTCGACATAAGCACTAAACAGCTTTACGTTCGGCTGAAATCAGGCTTATTGCCAGGCAATTACTTGGGTACTATTGGAGTAAATACTAAAGTATTTGGAGTTATAAAGGAAGTTTTAGCTCCAGTCAGTGGCGTGGTTACTTCCGGGCCAGTGGGCGGTAGTTTACAACTCTTGGCTCCCGATTACAACTGCCAGAGTGGTGCATTTACCTTTAAAACCAGTGGGGGTGATGGCTCACCAATTGAATTTATGGCCATCGGCATTACGGGCTGGACGACAAACCCGGCCCAGTTCGTTGATACCGAACTACGTACTGCGGCCGATGCAAAACCCCTTTTGCTACGGGCCCGCCAAAAGAACGTAGCAGGCGTTTGGGAAGAAACGTCGCTGACGTGGGATATTCGGGCACAGTGTCCAGTGGGAAATAATCCGCCAGAGCCAGGTGGTTCGCTGCAACTGGTGGCACCAACGTACAACTGCCAAAGTGGTGCATTCACGTTCCAGACTACGGGCGGCAACGGCTCGGCAATCGAATTCAAAGCCATCGGCATCACCGACTGGACAACTACTCCTAATCAATACGTTGACGCCGAACTACGTACGGCAGCTGATGCCAAACCTATTCTGCTTTGGGCGCGTCAGAGTGGCAAGATAATTACCTATTTGTGGGATATCCGGGCGCAGTGTCCAATCAGCAATAATCCACCCGATCCCAACGGCGGTACGTTGCAACTGGTAGCGCCAGCGTACAATTGCCTAAGCGGAGCCTTTACGTTCCAGACAACAGGCGGTAACGGGTCAGCTATTGAATTCAGAGCTATCGGCGTTTCGGATTGGACAACAAACCCCAATCAATATGTTGATACCGAACTACGTACTGCCGCTGATGCAGCACCGATTTTACTACGTGCCCGTCAGAGCGGAGTGGAGGTAACGTATACGTGGGACATTCGGGCACAGTGCCCCGTTGCTGGTGCGCGTCTGGCAGCCCGTGAATCGGCTGATTATTTGAATAAGCTGGACGTAGTGGTTCTGGGTAATCCGCTGACAAAAGACGAGATTGAAATGGAAATTAGGGGCGCAGAAGGCCAGTCCCTTTCGCTGATGGTTGTCAACGCGCAAGGGTATTTGATCGCCGAACAAAAAGTCGAGCGGGCGCAGGCAAATGAACGACAGACGATTAATGTCCGTCAACAAGCGTCGGGTGTACTGTTACTACGTGTCAGCAGTATGCATAGTAGTAAAACGGTCCGAATCATTAAACCCTGATTCAGGTGCGTTCCCCGGCTCAGCAACCGGAGCCGGGGAACGCTTTTTACCAGCGATGCAAATTCGTCACTACGTTGACTGTGCTCAAGATAAATCGATCTGATTTGCTACGTCAGGTCATTTTGCCCAAATAGCGACCGCTCGATTGATTCTCTGCATCAAGTATTTACACCGGTCAGATTGATACGTCGTCAGCTCAACCCATTACACAATCGCGTTATTTACATGAAATTAAGGGGTTAAGCAAAAGTAATGGTGTATTCTTGACCGACCTGACTTAGAATGCGCTCGACCGCTTTGCGCAGGCT
>NZ_JACWZY010000076.1 GCF_014699005.1 Spirosoma profusum | reverse complement strand
TAAGTACTGGCAGTATAACTCGCGAGTTGTTGTCATCTCAAAAATTAACCATTTTTATCTGTCTGCGAAAGTCCTATTTATATTGATTTACATAAGCCGTATGAGGAGGTAGCGGCTCGGTTCAATCAGAACGGAATTCGGATTGGACGAGTATTTACCCCATACAACACCTGGATTCGAATAACCATTGGTCTGCCTGAGGAAAACAGCAAAGCGCAGGCCGTTGTCAGCCAGATTTGGGCGTCGAAATAGACAGGCTTAAGGCAGCAGAGGGTGATTTGTTTTATGTACTTAATCTAAAAACGAAATGAAAGAGCCAGAAATTAAACTATTGGACCGACGTGAGTTTATCGGTTTATCCGCACTAGCAGCGACTACTATAGGTCATGTATCGAAAGGCTTTGCTCGGCCTGTTACAACCGCTCCGTCGAAGCGCGATCTAATGCTACAGGTGCTCGTATATTCCGGCGGGTTTTTTTTGCATTTCCCCGCTGAACAACGTACCGGAGATGCAGCTATTAAAGCCCACCTCGACTATTTTCGGGCAACGGGTATGGATTTCGTGAAAATACAGTTTGAGCAAAGCTATCCAAAGGCTTTGGACGTGAAAACGGCTGCCGATTGGGCCAAGATACCGGTTCTCAAAGAAGAGTGGTTTGAGCCCAGTTTATATATTATCAAGGGGTTGGTTAAGGCCGCTAAATCGCAGGCATTGATCTTGCCAACCATGTATTCACCGTATCAAATGGCTAAACAGGCCGTTCCGAAAGAAACGCTACTCAAACACGTACAGGAAGACCCCGAAGCGGTAAGCCGGGGTATGGAAAATGTTACGCTTTCGGTTATGAACTATGTACGAGCGGCTGTACGGGCTGGAGTGGATGGTTTCTATACCTGTTCGCAGGGTGGAGAAGCAAGCGCCGTAGCTGATCGGGTCCAGTTCAATCGGGTAATCAAGAATTTTGATATGATGATTCAGAAGGAAGTAGCCCAGCTTACACCGTTCAATATTCTGCACGTTTGCGACTACGAAGGAGCTTATGCCGAATTCGGGTCTCGTTTTCAGGGTTACCCTGGCCAGATTGTGAATGTTCCGCTGGCAGCAGAAGGTAAACCCTTGTCGCTTTCCCAGGCTACCAATCTATTTAAACGTCCGGTAATGGGTGGCCTGGATCGGCACGGCGTTTTATCGACTGGTTCACCCACTGATGTAAAGAAAGAAGTGGAGCGAGTTTTGCAGGATGCCCCAGCAAAACTTATCCTGGGTGCCAATTGTACGGTACGTACTGATATTCCCTTAGCGAATCTACAGACCGCGATTCAAACGGCTCACCAGTTTCGGACGTAACAACTGCTACGTTACGTTCATGAATTAAACAGGGTTAAGCAGGAATGCGTCCCTGCAATCGGGCCAGCGATGCATTGGGTAATCGGGGAAGGACTAAGCGGGCAAACCATTCTGCTTCTTCGATCAGGGGATAACCAGAGAAAATGAAAGCCCGCATGCCCATATCAACGTAGCGGTTAATTTTTTCAACGATTTGATCGGCACTACCCACCAAAGCGCCACCCGCTCCTGACCGGGTTTTGCCAATATCGGTCCACAGAAGGGGCTCTACGTATCCTTCCGTATCAGCATGTTCCCGGAGTTCATTTTGACGTAGCACGCCCAGTGACCACGAACTTTGCGACGCATTTTTTAAGGCCGCTCCACGTACCGGATCAAACTTTGACATAATGTGGCGCGACCAGGCACGAGCTTCGGCTTCTGTTTCGCGGACGATGACATGAATACGTAACCCAAAATCAACTTTCCGGCCGTAGCGAGCTGCCCGCTCTGAAACATCCTGCATGTTGGCATAGAGTAATTCTTCCGTTTCGGGCCACATCAGAAAAACATCGCAGTAGCGGGCACAAACATCCCGAGCGCCGGGTGAAGTCCCTCCAAAATAGAACAGAGGGCCGCCGTTCTGCTGATAAGGTTTGACGGGATCAGTTGATAAGAAAATTTTACCGTAAACCAGGCCATCATGCTCGATACGCTCTTCGGTCCAGGCTTGTTTGAGAATCTGGATGGTTTCGGCGCAACGCTGATAACGTAACACCCCTTCTTCGCGGTAGCCCGGTAAATCAGAATTAATAATATTGATCGTCAGTCGCCCTTTTAACATGTGGTCCAGCGAGGCCAATGTTCGAGCCAGCATCGGTGGATGCATTTCGCCACAACGAATAGCCGTTAACAAACTGATTTGGCGTAGGTCGTTCGCAACACCTGCCGCGAAGGGAATGACCTCCTGACCAGTCATATAGGAGGTTGGTAGCAGCAGATTGCTGAATCCCAATCGATCAGCGGTTAAGGCAATATTTCGGCAGTGAGCAAACGTACTACGTTCGGGATCGCGGATGCTTAGGAATTCAGTATCCTCTCCGCAGAGGTCGGAAAACCAGGCAACTTCACACACACGTTCGGTAGTTCGGGCAGGTACTGGTTCAATCGGTTGATGAAGCATGTACTATAAGTAGCTGTTTAAATTAGAGAAATCGTCGCGTAGTGACCTAATGTTTATAGAAGTAGAATGTTGTTAAATAGATCCCCGTCGCGTAGCGACCGAACAAAACTACGCTAATCGAATAATCGATAATCGGTTTGGTCGCTACGCGACGGAGCTTAGAAGAAGCAATTTGGCTACAAGTATTAGGTCGCTACGCGACGATTTCTCTAACTCAAAAAGTCCCAATAGACAGTATAGAAACGGTAAATTAGTTAATCAATGAATGCTAAAGACGTAGCGTTCGAACTTATCCAGCAACGTAGTCATGTGGGCCTGAACCTGCTTAAACTCCTCCGATTGATCGAGAACTGCTACGTCTTTCTGACGGGCTTCCGGCGAAGGGTATTCACATTCCCAAATCACGAATGGCCCTCCGGTACCGTTCAGCTTTTTAAGTACCCGACCTTTTGGTAATCCCAGTTTGCTACGTACCTCGGAAGCATGAAGCCGCCATTTATAAACCTCATCTTCCTTGCCCGGTTTGGGATAATAGTGATTTTGCACCAGAATAGTATCAGCTACCTGGGCTGCTACGTTACCAGAAATGCCTGACAGTAACACAACTAGAAAAACGCTACGTATCAACGGGTAAAAACCATTTGTTTTCGATTTGGCAGCAGTCATGATTCGTATAGGAAAATAGGTTGAACTAGTGATTAATACGTTAGTTAATCAGTCCGCTGTTGTCGGCGCAACACTATAAAAATAACCAGTCCCAAAGCACCGGCAATGGCAGCATCCCGCGCTTCACGGAGCGAACTGTTGCTCAGTAGCCACCCGCAAAGTAATACCGCTGCTGCTGAAATCAGGCTACCTCCTGCTACGTTAAATTGGGCCACTGGTGCTCCAGTACGCCGGCGAAGTATGGGTAAAGCAGCACAGGTTAAGGCAAAATAAGTCAAACGAATGAGCGTACTGAGGGTTAGGGCATACAGAAATGTTCCCGTCAGGGCGAGTACCAGTTGTAACGTAGCGGTGATTACTATTGCTCTATAGGGCGTTCGAAAACGAGGGTGAGTAGCGGCAAGCCAGCCCGGCAACTGTTGCTGTTCGGCCATGGCAAACAATAGTCTGGGGCCAGTCAGCATTAGCGCATGCAACGTACCGAGTGCCGTAAGTAGCGCTACTAACGTAACGGAAACAGCACCGGATGACCCTAGAAATTGTGCAGCCGCATCGGCCAATGGGCGCTCTGAATGGGCTAAATCGGGTAACGTACCAATGCAGACGATCTGTACGGACATAAATAACACCGCTACGGTACCAATCGACACTAGTAGCGATAGAGGTACCGTCCGCTGTGGCTGCTGCACCTCTCCCGACGGGATGGCCGCTACGTCGAAACCGGAGAACGTGAAAATCAAGAGTAAAACGGCCTGTGAAAAGGATGAATAGCCGGGCAGATCAGGGAATTTAAACGCAGCTGAGTCGATAAAAAACAGCCCCCCAAAAGCAAACAGGCCAATTAGCAGCAACTTGCTAAGTGTAAATATAGTATTTACTCGTGCTGACTGTTTTACGCCAATGTAGTTAATGCTGGCTAGGCTAGTAACCAGTAACGTGATTAACGTAGCACGCTTCCATCCATCAGCCAGTGGTGGATGAAAAATGGCCGCGTAGCTGACGAATAGATTGCATATAGAGGCAAATGCCGCCATCCGGGAGAGCCAGAACAACCAACCCACTTCAAAGCCAACAAGTGGACCAAAAGCCATCCGTGTGTATAGATAGGGGCCACCTGTACCGCTAAATCGGCTGCTCACTTCAGCAAAGCAAAGAATGATGAGCGTAACGACAATTGCACTAATGCCATAAGCCAGTAAACTCCAGGTTCCAACCAAGGCATACACCTTTGCAGGAAGCCCTAAGATGCCTGCACCGATGGTTATATTGATAATCAGCGCAATAAAGTCGAATCGTCGAATGGCCCGGAGGAGGGGAGCTGAGGAAGTAGAAGACGGGCTCAATCCTTTATTTTGAATATCGATCGTTGAGAAGCAGATTATGCGTCGCCGTCGGTCTAGCTTTGGCAACCTAACCAGGCAGTGTCTTTAAAAAGAAAGAATGCCAACCCATCATTCATTTAACCAGAAATTTTGCTACGCTTGCTCAGTAACCTCAATGTTTTTAGCTGATTTCAGCACTGAGTTTAAAACACCCGGAAATTTCTGCTCCAGTTCATCAGAACGTAGCGAAATCAGGCTTTGGGTACCATACGGTCGTATATGAATAATCCCAGCCTCGCGCAACACCCGGATATGATGCGACATGGTCGACTTGGCGACTGGAGTCGGTATAGCGCCACAAGACTGTTCGCAGGCAGCCTGAGCCACACATTGCACATAATTTAACCGTACGGGGTCACTAAGCGCGTGGAGGACACCCGTCAATGTGATCTGGTCAGCGGTGGGATGTTGGTACTGTTTCATGAGTTAAAGCCATCTGCCAACTGCTTCATCAGGCTTCTGATTAATGAAGTAGCTACAGTATTTGCCAACACAACAATGTGGCCAGTTAAAAAAATTCAATAGTTTTTTCAGAATTGAGAAACCATCTGCAAGGTCATCTTGTTCGACAACCATAAAACAAGATTAGTTCGATAATCGTAGAACAATAAAACAATATAACTTGATAAAAATGAAAACGCTCAACTTTCGAACGCAGTCGCTGATTGCCGGCCTGATCGTCTTAACAATCGCCCTATTTTTTGTCACACCAAAATTATTTTCTAACAAACCAACCTCATCCAACAGCAGTAAGCTTTCGTCTTCAACATCACCAAACGAAAACAAAGTAGCTACCGATGCTTTTGTTGTAAAACGCGAAACCATCACCGACGAACTACAAACGACCGGAACTATTCAGGCCAATCAAGAGGTCGATCTGGTCAGTGAAGTGGCTCGTAAGCTAGTCCGGGTTTATGCTCGGGAAGGTAGCTACGTAAGCCAGGGTACGTTGCTCTACAAGTTAGACGACGCCGATCTACTCGCTAAAAAACACAAAATAGCGCTCCAGGAAAAGTTGGCTAAACTCGATGAAAAACGCTTCCGAGAACTATTGGCAACGGAAGCGATCAATCAGCAGGAATATGATAAAGTACTGACTAACCTGAACGTATTACAGGCTGAAATAGCCATGATTGACGTAGACCTGGTTAAAACGGAGATTCGGGCACCATTCGCGGGTAAATTAGGTCTGAAGCGCGTCGATGTTGGCGCTTACGTAACACCATCAACAGTACTGAGTTCAATTGATGATATTAGTCGGGTAGAGGTGACCTTCACGATTCCCGAAAAATACGCGTCGGAGGTTCGCCCGGGTCAAGCCATTCATTTTACGACCGAAAACAGTAGCCGCCCGTTTTTGGCGAAGGTTACAGCTACTGAACCAAAGATGGAAGCTAATACCCGGAGCTTATTGGTAAAGGCCATTAGCGACAATAAAGGCGGTAAACTGGTGCCTGGTTCTTCGGCTAAGATTGCGTTTGCCCTGCACGTAGCACAAGACGGTATCCTGGTACCGACGCAAGCCTTGATTCCTAATGCCAAAGGGTACTCCTTATTCAGAATTAAAAACGGAAAAGCCGAGCGACGGGAAGTAAAAACCGGAAACCGAACCAAAGGAACCGTACAGATTCTGGAAGGTCTGGCCATCGGCGATACCGTTTTGACAACCAATTTACTACGTTTAGACACAGGTGTACCGGTGACGACATCTACTATCGAATAACGCTCTATCCGCGCAATTCACCTTGTCTTTGTTTTAAAATACGCCATCATGAGTTTATCGGGAATTAGTATTCAGCGGCCAGTGCTGGCCGGGGTACTCTCTGTATTGATTATACTTTTTGGGTTCGTCGGGCTTACCTACCTCGGTATTCGCGAATACCCGGTTACGGATTCGCCAATCGTTACGATTACCACGACCTATCCGGGTGCCAGTCCCGACGTAATCGCCTATCAGATTACCAAACCCCTGGAAGAGGCCATTGGGGAAGCCAACGGCATTCGGACTATCTCGTCCGTATCGCGGGAAGCAGCCAGTGTGATTACGGTTGAATTTAACCTTAATGCGGATCTGGAAGCAGCCGCCAATGACGTGCGGGATAAGGTAACAAAAGCCCGTCGACTGCTGCCCGGTGACGTTGATCCGCCCATCGTAGAAAAAGCGAACAGTGGCGACATTGTCATTTTCATGGCGGTGGAAAGCAAAACCCGCAGCATTCTGGAAGTAAGCAACATTGCCTCTACGGTTATCAAAGAGCGAATGCAGACCATTCCGGGTGTGAAACGGGTTGGTATTGCCGGCGAGAAAAAATATGCCATGCGGCTACGCATCGATCCAGCCAAGTTAGCGGCTTATCAACTCACTCCTTCGGACATTGAACGGGCACTACGTAACGAAAACGTGGATTTGCCCTCGGGCCGGATTGAAGGCGACCGTAATGAACTGACGGTTCGAACGCTGGGTCGATTGACGAAAGAAGGCGATTTCAACAACATGATCGTCAAGCAGGAAGGAAACAGTATTATTCGATTCCGGGATATTGGCTACGCTGAGCTGGGGGCGGAGAACGAACGAACAGCTATCCTGAACAGCCTGAAGGGAAACTCCCCGGTAATCGGTGTATTTGTTGAGCCCCAGCGGGGAGCGAACGCCGTTGCCATTGCCGATGAGTTTTACGCACGACTCAAGGAACTGCGCAAAGAAATTCCCGCCGACTACGAGCTAACCATCGGGAAAGACTTTACTGAGCCGATCCGTGATTCCATTTCGGAAGTGGAAGAAACGCTATTCGTTGCGTTTGGGCTGGTCATTCTGATTCTGTTTCTTTTCCTGCGCGACTGGCGGTCGACAATCATCCCAGTTGTGGCTATTCCGGTGTCCATTGTGTCGGCTTTCTTCATCATGTACATCGCTGGCTATTCGATCAATATCCTGACGTTGCTGGCACTCGTACTGGCGATTGGTCTGGTAGTCGATGATGCCATCGTGGTCCTGGAGAATATTTACGCCAAAGTGGAAGAAGGCATGTCGCCGTTGCAGGCTGCGTTCAAAGGGTCGTCGGAAATCTACTTTGCTGTTATATCGACTACCATTACGTTAGCCGCCGTTTTTCTGCCCATTCTGTTCCTGCCAGGTATTACAGGAAAGCTTTTTCAGGAGTTCGCGGTAGTTGTAGCCGGTTCAGTGCTGGTATCGGCGTTTGTGGCCCTGACACTGTCGCCGATGATGAGCGCGTACCTACTGAAACGGCATGACAAGCCCAACTGGCTGTATCGAAAGACAGAACCTTATTTCCTGGCGTTGAATCGGGGCTACGAACGGTCGCTGGCCGGGTTCATGCGCTACCGCTGGATTGCCTTCCCCACCCTGATCGTTACGTTCGGACTCATCTATTTTATTGGCAAACAACTGCCTTCGGAGCTAGCCCCGCTGGAAGACCGTTCGCAGATCAGTCTGGCCGTTGTTGCGCCGGAAGGGTCTTCGTATGAGTATACAGAGAAGTATATGAATGAGATCGCCAAATTCTCGGTCGATTCGACGCCGGGGTTGTTCCAGACGTATTCGATTCTGGCCCTGACGTTTGGCCCACCGGCTCCGGTGAACGTAGCGATTCAGAATACATTCCTCAAAAAAGCCGATCAACGTAACACGACCCAGGCCGATGTCTTTGCGACCTACGCCCGAAACATCCAGAATTTTCGGGGCGTCATGGTTTTCCCGGTGCAACCGCCGACCATCGGGAGTCGATTCGGACAAGCTCAGCCTGTTCAGTACGTCTTGCAGGGACAGAATCTGGCAGCTATTACCGCCGTGTTGCCGAAGTTCATGGCCGAAGCGAGCAAAAGCCCGATTCTTCGATTTGCTGATTCGGATCTGAAGGTCAATAAACCAGAATTGGTGCTTCAGATAAATCGTGACAAAGCGGCTGAGTTGGGTATCTCTGTTGCTGAGATTGCCCGGAGCCTGCAACTGGCGTTGAGTGGTCAGCGGTACGGCTATTTTATCTATAACGACCGCCAGTACGAGGTAATTGGTCAGTTGCAAAAACAGGATCGCGATACGCCGTATGATTTGAAAGCGATGTTTGTGCGGACCCGAACGGGAGACGTTGTGGCGCTGGATAATCTGGTTTCGTTCAAGGAAAGCATTAGCCCCGCAGCCATTTATCGGTACGATCAATCCATTTCGGCGACCGTTTCGGCGGGATTAGCCCCCGGTTTCACAATCGGCGATGGCGTAGCAGAAATGAACCGCATTGCCAAGTTGGTTTTGCCACCAACGATCAAAACGTCGCTGGCGGGGGAATCACGTGACTATTCCGAAAGTTCGTCGAGTTTGCTGTTTGCATTCGTGTTCGCGCTGGTACTGATCTATCTGGTGCTGGCTGCCCAGTTTGAAAGTTTGATTGATCCGTTTATCATCCTGTTGACTGTACCAATGGCGATGACCGGTGCCCTGCTGAGTCTGTGGTTGTTTGGCCAGACGCTGAATATTTTCAGCCAGATCGGGATCATTACACTCATTGGTTTAATTACGAAAAACGGTATCCTGATTGTTGAGTTTGCCAACCAGCAAAAAGAAGAAGGGTTGAGCACACTTGAAGCCGCCAAAGTTGCAGCAGCCTCCCGATTCCGGCCCATTCTGATGACCAGCCTCGCGATGATTTTCGGTACGATTCCAATCGCGCTGACTGTAAACAGTCGAAACTCACTCGGAACGGTTATTGTCGGCGGCTTACTGTTCGCTGGTTTGCTCACGCTCTATATCATCCCAGCGGTGTATTCATATTTCTCACGGGTTCCCAAGAAAAAAGCCGAAGAGCTGGAACTGGTTGCGTGATTTTCTTTCCTCATCATACAATTATGAAATACTTACCTAATATCGTCGGCTTACTGCTGACGCTTCTTCCCTTGCTTGGCACGATGGTGCAGGCTCAAGTTCGCCAACTGACGATGGAAAATGCTGTTAAACTGGCAATCGACAAAAATCGCGACTTGCAGGTAGCCACACTGGAAACCTCGAAAGCAACTCAAAAAGTGCAGGAAGCCCGGGGCTATGGGTTGCCAACTGTGGCCGCTTCGGCACAGTATCTGTATTATTTCAACAAACAGGTTTCGTTCCTCCCCGGTAGCTTTGTCGGGCTAGGCGAGGACCAGCTAGCTATGTTCCGGGTCGGAGGCTCTAATACGTTCTTAGGTGGAGTGGCGGTATCCCAACCGCTGTTTCAGGCCAGCGTTCGCTCAGGTATTAAAGCGGCACAGATTGATGGGCTAGCCACGGATCAGGCGCTGGCGGATGTTCGGGCAACTGTTGTTACCGACGTAAAGAAGGCGTATCTGGACGTACTGATCACCCAGGAACAGCTTCGGTTGCATCAACAGAGTATCGCCCGAAATGAGCAGGCGTTGAAAGATTCTCGTTCACTGCTGGCACAAGGACGAGCTTCACGCGTTGATACGTTACGTGCTTACGTAACACTCGAAAACCTGCGGCCTACGCTCATTCAGTTGACGAACCGAATTGGTATTACGAAAACGGTGCTGAAACGTACCGTGGGATTGGACGAGCGGGAAGGGATTGAACTCCAGGATTCACTACGTTACGACGATGCTTTATTCGTCTCACCAAGTACCGATGCTTTTCTCGATGCAATACAGGCACGGCCCGACGTGCGTCGAGTGGAATTAGTTGAACAACTAAACCGGGAGCAAATTGCGCTACAGACTGCTGAAAAGCAGCCGAAGCTAGCTGCGATTGGCCTGGTACAATCTCAGTCACAGGCCAATAATTTTCGACTGGGTGATTACCAATGGCCAGTAAGCTCATACCTGGGCTTGCAACTCAATGTTCCGATTTTCACTGGCTTTCGAACGAATTCACGTATTCAACAGGCGCATATAACCCGTCAGCAAAGCGAAACGCAGTTAGCCAATCTGAAGGAGATCGTACGGGCGCAGGTGAAAATAAGCCTGGCAAACGTGCAGGAAGCCCGACTACGTATCCAAACCCAGCAACAGACGATTTCCGTTGCCGAATTAGGGTATCGGATCGTCCGGGACCGCTGGAAACAGGGTATTTCTTCCCGATTAGAACTAACAGATGCGGAACTTTCGCTTACCCAGGCAAAGTCAAATTATCTCCAGGCTGTGTACGATTATCTAACTGCGGCTGTCGACTTAGACAAGGTGTTAGGTCGAATTAAGTGACGCAGAAGTTATAACTGGGCTTGACCAATGTTAAAATTGAGACTTGTTTCCAGGCCGAACAAACTTGGTTTCGTCTGTATTGCAGTAATCATTCGAAAGATGACTTAAGCTGTTGCCCAAGGCTAATCACCTAACTAGATATGAATAACAGAGTCCTTCCTGTTCGAAATCTACACTTTATAAGAATTAGATCTTATGTAATGTAACGTAGCATCAAACCAAGAATCGCAGCCCCACCAATAAGATATAATTCGGACAGTTTTTTATACCGGTAGAGTAGCCAAAGAGTAGATAAGGCGATTAATATAGCGGGTAAATCCACCAACTGCCGTCGTGCTAATACAACGACGGCTCCGGCTATCGCTCCTACAGCAGCTATGGTAATACCATCCACGATGGCCTTTACGCTTGGATGCTTCCCCCAACGTTTAAAATAAGGTGCTGGCAGTACCGTAAACAAATAACAGGGTAGAAATGTGGCTAAGGCTGCTATGCAGGCTCCTGAGAATCCCGCTACTAAATAGCCAATAAAGGCAACGGTAATTACCACCGGACCCGGCGTAATCATAGCTACTGCTACCGCATCCAGAAACTCTTGTTCGCTTAGCCAGCCATACTCTTTAACGACTCCACCATAGAGAAAAGGCACAATAGCCAATCCGCTGCCGAAAACAAAAGCTCCTGCTTTCATAAAAAAGAAAGCCAGTTTCCACAGCATTGAATCGAAAGGCAATGAAAGTACCTGAAGCAAAAAGGGAGCATAACTATTGCCTGCCTCAGTGCGAATATGTCCCTTTGTCTTGATGAACCAATAAATACCACCCGACAAAAATACCAACCATACTAACTCCTGTTCGACAATGGCTGTAGCCAAGGCCGAAACCGTAAAGAGAATCCAGCCTAAGGCATCTGTACTCACCGTTTTTAGGGTCAGTTTATAGGTGCCGATAGCAATAATGCCAATCACAGCAGCACCAATTCCGTAAAAAATAGCCTGCATCCAGGGCAAGCCATTAAACCGGACATAGGTCCAACTTACCCCTAACACCATCAGAAAGGAGGGCAACACAAAGGCTAATCCAGCTAAGGTGGCTCCCACAACCCCATGATGGACGTAACCTAGATAAATGGCTAATTGAGCGGCTAATGGGCCAGGTGCTAATTGCGCCAGGGCTATACCTTCCCGGTAGTCCTCTTCCGAGATCCATTGGCGTTCTATCACCAAGTCCCGGTGCATCGCACTGACAAGAGCGGGCGGTCCTCCGAACCCAACTGTGCCTAAGCGCAGGAAATAACGTATCAGATCCGTTTGGGTATACAAAACAGGAGATGGTTCCATCTTGGAGCATTAAAAGACGATACCAAATTGAAAACCAACCGTGAACGAAGCGCCACGATCGTTGCCAAAACGTACCGGTAGTGGTACGGCGACAAAATAACTATTGGTTGAACCTTTTCGAACAATTTTATTGAGTACGGGGGTGAATCCATAGCGTCCCGATGTCTCAAAGGCCAACCGGGTGGCCAGTGTATAATCTTTACCCAGGTTTACTAATACACCGGGATGAAACAGTACGTTGGTTACTTTACTGGTTCCATGTTCAGCACGGACAAGCGGAACTACTTCCACACTGAAACCAAGTTGTTTGGTTTTCCACAGATTCAATCCAATCGGAAACCCAACTGCATAATAGCGATCAAAATTGGTTTCGGTTCCTGTGTCATTCCAGGTAACGAGTGGATGCAGCACGCCCAGGTAGCCAACCATTCGCGGATATATAGGTGCACTTGGTGGTGATGCTGGTAGCTGAGCAAACACCTTGACCGACTGTGCTATAATCAGCAACAAAGTAAAATAGAAGCGAATGGAGACTACGTTGAAAGGTAGCCGGACAAGTAGAACGCAGTGAGGTTTTTCCATCGAATGTGTATCCATTTTGCAAGGATACGCCCACGATTTGACCTAAAAATAGAACGCATTTTACCTGTTTGTATCTGCTTTACGTTTGGGATTATTTTTTCGGTAATCTGAAGGGTTTTGGCCCATCGTTTTTTTGAATATACGGGTAAAGTGGCTTTGATCGGAGAAACCCGTTAGATAGGCAATTTCAGTTAACGTATAAGTGGTTGTTCCCAGTAATTGTAAGGCTTTCTCAATACGGAGTTTACGGATGTATTCGCCAAAGGAAAGGTCATCGAAGTAGCGTGCAAACGTGCGCGAAACGTAGGCTGGATTGACATCCAAACTTTCTGATAAGTCATTTAAGCTTAGTGAAAGATTCGTATCAATTTGATCCTGAATCAAGCCTTTTAACTCATGTACCCAGATTGGTGGATTTCGCTTGCCGGTCGGTTTAAGATAAGCTTGTAAGACCGCCAATAGTAGCTGTTCGGTAGGGCTTTGAGTATGTTTGACGGCTTGGAGATGTTTAGCCCAACTATATAGGGCATCATAGAGAATTATGCCCTGGTTGAGCAATTGTTGATCATCCTGAATATTAAAGGCAAGCCCTGCTGAAATGGCCCATAGCCCCGCCGACTGTGCCGCTAACCCATGATTATCGGTATCCGCACCGCGAACAATGGGAGCCATTGCTTGTAAGGCTAAGTCTGTAAGATTATGTTTTTGAAGAAAATAATCGAATGTGCATCGATCCTCATAATGAGTGTATTCGACACTTGGCACATCGAAAGGAGTTGCATTCAGGGCTTGAGCTTGACGGAGCACCTGATCTTCCGGCACAAAAATGATAGTGGCCTCGTGGTCAATGAATCGTTTAATGAGCCACGGGCAAGCTAGGCGGTCAATCTTGGGTCGTTCACGAGTGATCCAATTCATAGCACGAACTTACAGTATAGCTAGTGTTTCTTAAAGACTAAGTAGTGGGGTATAACTTGTGCAGCCTGACTCGGGCCTCTTTGGTGGTAAATTGCC
>NZ_JACWZY010000075.1 GCF_014699005.1 Spirosoma profusum | reverse complement strand
TCGTTTCGTCATGGTCATTTTGATGTTTATCCCCAAATCTGCCTAAGAAAAGTCTCCAATCAAATGTAGCAACTCCAAAAGGATTCAATTACTCGCTCTTTTAAGCGCTTTCATTACTACTTCTGCATCGGCACAAGGCCTTTCTTCGGCTCCGCTTAGACTGGATACGTTGGTCAACCGACTTGGAACCACCTTTAGTAAAGACCCCAAAACGGTGGGCTTATCCATTGGTATTGTCGATCATGGGAAAAGCTACTTTTATAATTTTGGCACCACTACAGTGGGACAACATCAGCCTCCAACCCAACATACCATCTATGAAGTGGGCTCAATCACCAAAACCTTTGTCAGTTTCATCTTGGCTCAGGCCGTACTTGAACACAAGGTCAGTCTACAGGATGATATCCGAACGTATCTAAAGGGGAGTTATCCGAATTTAGCTTATAAAGGTCATCCCATCCGCTTAGTTCACTTAGCTAATACCACCTCCTTATTGCCCGATTGGTTACCTGAACTCCCCGCCCAAATGAAAACAATGACCGCTGATTCGGCCTTATCTTACAAGATCAAGGTCTATCAGCGACTCACTAAACAAGACTTGCTAGCGGCCTTACACACCGTTAAGCTGGATACGATACCCGGTTTTCATCCCAAACATTCCAATGCGGCCGGACAATTACTGGGTTATATACTGGAAGATGTCTATCAGCAGCCTTTTGAGGAACTGCTTAAAAAATACATCACTCAGCCCATTGGGATGAAGAGTACTTCCTTTTTACCTGCTATCCATTCAGCCCAAGTTGCTACTGGCTACACCGCCGAGGGTAAATCGGCGGTGTACGAGTCGGTCATGCCCTATTTTAAATTGGCCGGTGGGATAGGGAGTACTACCGCTGATTTGGTCAAGTACATCCAATTGTTTTTAAGCTCATCCAATCAGGTGGCTGGCTTAAGTGTGAAAAAAACAATCGATGTTAGGGTTTCAACGGGCAAAGTAGTGGCCATGCGAGCAGCTGATACGGCTTCTCCTGAAATATATAGCCTTGGGTTGAGTTGGTTTTCTTACCAGCCCGAGGCTAATCGACTACAGGTCTGGGCTGATGGAGGTACGAACGGCTTTAATAGCTATTTGGTCTTATATCCTAAACAGCAAAGTGGCGTGGTTCTGCTGGCCAATAAATCGAGCGAAACAATCTTTCGTTCCCTTCCCGGGATGGCCTATGAAATCTCGAAAGTACTAGGTCAAAACTAAGAAGGTGTTGGGGTGTTAAACTCAATTTTACTGGGAATAGGTAGCTCACTAAACGCCCCAATTTTGAAGCATATACATGAACGCTCGTTCGTCTCACTTGGGAGCATTTTTTGAGATTTTCAAGTAATAGCTATCAAGCTGTTCAATGATAAAACTGAGTTGAACCAAGTCCTGGAAGCAGGATACTACTTCTTTTCCAGCAATTGTTGAACTAGATTCGCCAGTCGTTCAATTTTATGCTGTTGTTTCTCAATCTGCTTCTGTTGCTGTTGATTGGTTCGATCTTGACCAATGGAGTACAAGGTCAACTCTTCCACTTTTTCCAGCAAGGTAGCATTCATCTTCACCAAATCAACACCATGTTTGACTATCTACTCTGCTGAGGGAACATTGGGCAAATGGCAATACTGGGCAATGTAAGAAGCAACAGAAACGAGCGAGCGCAGCGGATAAGTTGGACTGAACACCTGATCACTCCATTCCCTGATGTTGTTAATCCTAAGTTTATAACGTGCCTTGACCACTTCTCCCTGATCAGTTACGGTTAGGAATTGATCCGTTGAAAGGGCATTTGGACTACCAGCCGTTAGGTTAGTTAACTTAAGCCCGCTGGTATGGGGAGATTCACTGACAAGTTGGAGACGGTTGGTGGGTGCTGAGCTACCAATACCTACATTGACTTTGTTACCTAAGATGAGTGCATTACTAGTGGTTACCTGGCTATTAGCCCCAATGGCAATGGCATTTTGAAGTCCATCCTCAGTCTGGCTATTGTAGCCCAGCAATACGTTGTCGCTCCCATCCGTGACCGCAGTGCCCGACTTTGGCCCAATGATGATGTTGTTATTGCCCGTGGTGACATTACTGCCCGCCTGGTAGCCCAGCATCGTGTTGGTGTTGCCCGTAGTGGTCGCTCGACCCGCCTGATAGCCTACATACGTATTTTGGATGCCCGTGGTGTTACTCTCTCCGGCATACCCGCCAAGAAAGGTGTTGACCCTACCCGTGGTATTGCTCGAGCCGGTAGCGTAACCCAGAAACGTATTGAGTTGGCCAGTGGTGTTGCTATACCCCGTATAACCACCCACAAACACATTCAATAAGCCCGTGGTATTGGCCTGCCCTGATAATCAACCCAGAAAAAGGTTATTGGACCCTGTGGTGTTACGCTGACCGGCCTGGTAGCCCAGAAACGTATTACTAGATCCCGTATTGGCATAGCCTGTATTAGTCCCCACAAAGACATTATTTGTGCCTGTCACATTGCTATAGCCGGACTGATGACCGACAAACACGTTGTAATCGCCCAGATTATTATAACCCGCCCCATACCCAACAAAGCTGTTGCCCACCATTGTTTTGGAGCTGGTAGTAGGCGATTCGGCTGCATAAAACTGACCAGATGCCCCCGAGCCGATAAACACATTTTGAGAACCCCTAAGATACCACGCTCCTGCATTGAAGCCGACGGGCGTGTTGTCTGAGCCGGTGGTATAGTTGCTCGCGTTGGCACCTACCAGGGTGTTTCCGGTTCCCTGAGTAAAAGCCGGAAAATTGGTTGCCCCTGCGATATTGTCTCTGAAGCCATAGGTCGTATTGAAGCTGCCAGTCCCCCCCTGATTGGCAATACCCATAAACAGATTCGTGTTGGTGACTTGAGCCTGTAACGGGCAAGTAGTGGCTAATAAAAACAGGATTGTCCAAAAAATAAGTAGTTTGTTCATAATCGTTATATTGAGTATAGATTGAAAAGAAACGTAGCAAGCTGGCCATTGACGCACGATAGGCTTTCAAATCAAGAGCTTGCGCTTACCTGGTGTGACAGCAATCCTGGCTGACGCCTGACGAAGATAAGTCGGTTATTTACCAGTAACGGGAAATAGTTTTTCATCCACCTGGGTTCCCTGACCGGCTACGCGACACCAGCCAGTGGCCACTTTATGATATACTTCCAACCGACGTACGTTGATAGTCACATCCTGCCCGTCAACCACCAACTTTACGTTGATCAGCGCGTTAACCACCGCCATCGTGCCCTCATAAATGCGGATAAATTGATGGCCGGCAACGGGTTGGACCGATTTAAAAATCAGCTTTTCTTTTTTCTGCACATCGAGCCATTGCTGATGGGAAAAGGAAATATCGCCTTTGGGACCAACCGCAATAAAATCAGGACAGTCGATCAGGGGGCCGGGTTGCTGGTGGCGTAGTAATTCCCGGATCGCCTGTCGTTCTTTCGGATAGCTGGTTGTATCGACCTGGGCCAACACACGGGTGGTTGCTAGGGGTAGTAAAAAGAGAGTGAGCAACGTTTTCATGGCGTTCGTTTCTCTCAAAAGTAGGCAAGACGGTACTGCATTTTTTGAGAAGTCGCCTAATGATTCGGCCCTGAAAACAGATCGTGTTTTTTTGTCGATAAGAGCCTTTCGTCGTCGACCAAATGTTCTTATCGACAACTTTGCCACCTTGGTCGAATACATACTTGATCTTCGGTTTATCTTCGTACCGATCCGTATCTTAGTGGCCGACCCCTACTAATCATGGAGCAACTCCCGTTTGTTTATTCAAAAACGACAGCCTGGCGTTTCGGTCGGCATCTGACGTTCTGGCTACTTTGGTTTTTGTTCCAGTTGCTGCTGTATGCCTTTTCACCATCCCCCGCCTTGCAAGGGCAACCCTTTGGACATCGCCTGTTGATTACCTTACCGGAAACGCTGATTTACCTCATACCGAGCTTATTTCTGGCTTATTCGCTGATGTATCTGGTTATTCCCAGGCTGGTCATTCCCGGTAAGTACGTCCTGGCTACTCTTTGTGCAGGGGTATTGGTTTTACTAACCGCGGCTTTATCGGCTAGCTTGTCGATGACCATTATTGATCAGCTCCGCCACCGACTTGCCGATCCGGTATCGCCCGTTGTGGCCAGGGAGCCGCATCCTGCCTTCTCGGTTCAGTTCGGCCTAGCCATGCTGGCCGGGTTACGAGGAAGTATTACCGTAGGCGGGGTAGCTGCGGCCATACACTTGTTGAAATGCTTTCAGGAAAAGCAACAAACGGCTCTTCAACTGGAAAAAGAAAAGGCAAATGCCGAGCTTCAGATATTGAAAGCCCAGGTGCACCCGCACTTCTTATTCAATACGCTCAATACGATTTATTCCTGTACACAAGACGTATCCCAGAAAGCATCCGGGATGATCCTGGGGCTTTCGCACTTGCTACGGTATATCTTGTATGATTGTAATCAGCCGTTGGTTCCCCTCCAAAAGGAGTTAACCATGATCAGCGATTACCTACAGTTAGAACAGGCGAGGTACGATCAAGGGCTTGACATGGCGGTGCAATTGCCCAAAACGACCCATCACCTCATTGCCCCACTCCTGCTATTGCCCTTTCTCGAAAACGCCTTCAAGCATGGGGCCAGTCGCATGATCGAAAGTCCCTGGATCAGCTTAACCTTAACCCTACACGACGATATTCTGGCGATGAAACTAATCAATGGTAAGCCAGCGGACCCTAAGCATTCCTTACCCGGTATCGGCATCGCTAACGTTCGAAAGCGACTGGCATTAAGTTACCCTGACCAGCATGAACTAGCCATCCATGATGAAGAAGAGATGTATATTGTTAACTTGACACTTACCTTAACACACGTCTATGCCGAGCCTGTCAAACCAGTCTATACTGGAATCGCGGACTAACTATACCTGCCTGATTGTCGACGATGAGCCCCCTGCCCGGGACGTACTACGTCGGTATGTCACGCAGGTACCTATGCTTAGCCTGATCGGTGAATGCACCAACGCGATTCAGGCCCTTTCGGCTTTAAAACAGCAGCCGATCGATCTGTTGTTTTTAGACATTCAACTGCCGCAACTAACGGGTATCGAGCTGATCAGAACGTTAACCCAACCGCCCAAAATTGTGCTGACAACGGCCTATGAGCACTATGCCGTACAGGCCTTTGAGCTGGACGTTACCGATTACCTGATTAAGCCAATCCGTTTCGAGCGGTTTTTAAAGTCGGTTAGTAAAGCCTTACCCGACCACAAGCTTCCGCCCATCAGCCAACCGCTTACGGCACCCCAACCCGAAACGGCTATGGATACCTTTCTGTATTTCCGGGCGGAGCGGAAAATGGTTAAGGTTTTTCTGGGTGATCTTCTTTATGTAGAGAGCCTGAAAGATTATGTCAAGCTTCACACAACCAAAGGCTCCATCATCACCAAATACGCCATCACGGCTCTGGAAGCCATGCTGCCTGGCCCTTCCTTTCTGCGGGTACACCGTTCCTACCTGGTCTCCCTGGACAAGATTGATTCATTTACCTCCGATCAGATCGCTATTGGCCGTCACTTAATACCCATTGGTAAATTATACCGGCAGCAGGCGTTAAAATTGTTGAACTATACCTAGCCTGACCGCGTAAAAATTGACGATGCCGAAAGAGACCCACAGGCAAGCCACCCGTTTGTAGATCGATGACAATAAGTGCTTTACAATTAAAGTGAGTGCCTAGTTGCGGAATTAAACCTTGCTTTTACCCGTGATTTGAACGCCATATTTTGCTCCCTGTGAGCGATAGCTTGTTCGCCCAATTCTGTGTCTACTTCACGGCTTATTTATTTCCTGGCGACTTTAGCCAGCGTTGTAATCTTTTTCCGTACTTGTTAGAATAGCCTCAAAAAGTAGATAGTGTTGCTTGAAACGCCCCAATAAAGAAGCAGATACATGAACACTCCTTCGTCTCGTTCAGGAGTCTTTTTTGAAAAAGTCCCTTTCAAGTTCACGGTTGATTGGTTTTATCCCTATCTAACTTAATACATAGTGTACGTTCTCGTTTTGCCAACCTAATGAATCGTTGGCTTGAAAGGAAGTTGTCAATGAAAGCATTTAGAAAAAAATGCCTCTACCTCATTCATGCTTGTTTTATAACGGGAAGGCGACCGGCCCGAAAAGGCCACGAATTCTTTGATAAAGTGGGCTTGATCGTAATAATCGACATGGACAAATCCCGTTTGCCAGCGCCAATCAGTTTTTTCAAGCAATTGGTTACGGACTCGTTGAAACCGCTGAATACGAAGGTACGTTTTAGGGGAAATGCCGAGTTGCTCGTTAAAATGACGCAAGAGCGTACTCTCGCTACAATAAAGTTGTTTAAGGAGCTTATCAATCAATACGGATTCGGGTTCTTTCTTAACCAGCTGCTCAACCCCCTCGACTAACCCCGCCTTGGTGGGTTTGCTGTTGATGTGCCGAAGTAAAAATTTTTCCATCAGATCAAACCGTTGGACCGTTGTCTGGGCTTCTCCTAATTGGTTATAGACCCGACGAGCTTCTGGCCCAATAACCGCCTGTAAATCATAGAGTACAGTGTCCGACGAATTGATGGCATACAAGGGAATTTGCCACAGTCGATGAAAACCCGTGAGGGTAAACTCGACGCCAATATGTAAATGAGCCCCTTCTAAAATATTGATGACAGGCTTGGTGAGGGGCGTAATCAAATTCGTAATGTTCGCCTGAATGAGTTGATCACCCCGCCTTGTTTTAAAGGGGGGCTTCAGATTAAACATGAAGTGAGTCGTAGCTGTGCAACAGTCAGGCTGATGGATCACGTCACCCATCGGTACGTCCATTTCAAACTCCCAAACTCGGGTAACAAAGGGTTTTAACAGGGGACTAAGGGGATATTCTACGTACTTCATATCCAGTTGATTGGCTACGTTTCGCAAAGCCTAATATGGCCATTTTAAGCTAAAGGTGGAAACGGTTCAGCCTAAAAATATTAACCGGAATGTATGGCTGATTCGTCAGACCCTTCATTCCTGTTTTTAGGAATGAAGGGAGTGAATGGGTTCTGGGTGGTCTAAGCCTTCAGTCGTCAGTTTCCACGTCATGCATGCCCCAAGAATAGCAAGGGGATCATCAGTTTCCCACTTTTTGCTAGTAACGAAATTGACGGTTTTTTACAATACAGGAAGAGGCCACCGATTTAATTTTACATCGCCCTTATAGCCTACGTAGCGCTCTGCTTAAGCCTCCGGTTGGCGATCGGTAGCATCTACCGGCCAGACAGACGCAGCCGCAATTGAACAAAAGGGCATAGTTTCACCTAGCGTACGTGAAAAATGAACCGATCTACCCCTCCCCAACGCTTCCTGCGATCCTCCATCTGGCGGCTCGTTTTTCTCCTACTAGTAGGTTCCTGCCAGGATCACCGCCCGATCAACCCCGCAGTTTTGTCGGCCGACGTTGCCCATGCCTGGATGCAGATGCAGATCCGGCTGACCCTTAGCACCACCGGCTACAATTCCATCGTTTCCAACCGCTCGTTTGGCTATGCAGGAATTACGATGTATGAAGCCGTACTACCCGGCATCGAGGGTAACACCTCACTGCTGGCCCAAATTGGCGGGAATGCTCTCACGCCCAGCCAAGCTGCCGATCAGTACTATTGGCCCGAAAGCCTCAACGCAGCCATGGCCAGCCTGACCAGGCAGTTCTTTGAAAGTACATCGGCGGCCAACCTGAAAAGCATCGATTCGCTGGAAACGATTTATAAGGCTCATTTTCAGGCCGCTACCCCTCCTGACAAACTAACGAATGCCGAAACCTACGGTCGGCAGGTAGCTAATGCAATCTTTGAGTGGTCCAAAACGGATGGCGGCCATCAGGCCTATAAAAATGTGACCGACCCCACCTATACGCCCCCGGTCGGGCCCGGATTATGGGTACCTACGCCCACCGCAGCCCCCATTTTACCACGCTGGGATAACAACCGAACGTTTATCGCCAATAGTGCGGTCAGTTCGCAGCCTGGGCCACCGACCCCTTACTCCGAAGATCCCAGTTCGGCTTTCTATGCAATGGTGAACGAGGTCTATACGACCTCCCAATCGCTCACCAAAACCGATACGACCACGGCGCGGTTTTGGGCCGATACGCCGGGCAATCTGAATGTTCCGGCCCACGCTACCAACATTCTGACCCAACTGTTGGTAACGACCAACCAGGACTTGTTCAAAGCCGCAGCCGCTTATGCCCAGCACGGTATTGCGCTGAGTGACGCAGCCGTCTCGACCTTTAAAACAAAGTACACCTATAACCTGCTTCGGCCTTTTACTTACATTCGCAACGTACTGAAAAAGACCTCCTGGAATCCGGTTATTCCTACTCCGCCCCATCCAGAATACTCGGCCGCTCACGCGGTCGTATCAGCCGCCAGTGCCGCCGTGCTGGAAAAGTTGTTTGGCACCAGCTACAAGTTTAGTGACAACAGCTATGCGTCGAGCTATGGTATTCGGTCCTACAATACGTTTCAGGAGTATGCTCAGGAAGCGGGTCGGTCTCGGCTGCTGGGCGGTATTCATTATGCACCATCCATTAGCACTGGACTGACCCAGGGAGCCAAAGTAGGTAGTATGATCAATCAGCTGAAGATCAAGTAGGCCGACCTGGCTAGCAACGTCAGAATACCGTTTGGGCGACGATGGCGTAGACGCTACTGTCGTTGGGGGACTTGGTAAACAGCTTTTGCCATACCTACCTTCTCTAAAGGAAAATTACTAGTTTAACAGCGATGCCGAAGCTGCCTAGGGGCTACCTAAACTCTATTCATAAACCCCAGCTTTAATATACTAAAGTCAGGATAAATCCATTTGATAATCAGGGCTTTATCCTGACACTTATCTCTACTAATTTTTTTATACAACACCCTTATTTCCCGTTCCTTTATTCGCTCCAATTTAGAAGCACAGACATGAAGCTTCTATCGTCTCACTTAGGAGGGTTTAACGAGAAGAGTAATCCTCAAGTATTTAGCCTAAAGTTTTGTGATTGAACGATTGCATGAGATTATAAAATAAGTTACTTTATTAACTGAAGTTACGCAAGTGGGTTAACTGGACAAATTATCTTTGGTCATGCAAACCAACCTGGATCTCTACACTGACTACTTGCTCAGCTCATTTGGCCAAACATCAGCTACCAATATGGCCCGCTTACTCGACGACCAGATCAGCCATGACGATGTGACCCGTTTTTTGAGCCAATCCCATCAAATCGGCCAAACACTCTGGAAAACCGTCAAGCCCCTGGTCCCCAAACACCAAACCGACCAAGGATTGTTACGGGTTGACGACTCGCTACTCCATAAACCCCACACTCAGGAAACGGGCCTGGTGAGTACCTACTTTGACCATACCCACAACGAGTATGTCAAAGCCATCAACTTTTTGAGCTTGCTCTACCGCGTGGACGACATCCTGCTGCCAGTGGGTCTACATATCGTTATCAAGTACTGGCAATCTCAACTCAAAGACAAAAAACAAGTCTGGAAAGCGCCCCAAACCAAGAATGAAGCTTTTCGCGAACTGCTTTACCAAGCCCATCAAAATGTCATTCCTTTCCGTTATGTACTGGCTGACAGTTGGTATACCAATGCCGAGAATATCAATGCGGTCTTAGCTATCAAAAAGCACTGGTTAGGTGCTTTCACAACCAATCTGGAGGTGGCTCTTTCCAAACAGGATCGCGCCAATGGCCGATTCGTGTCAATCAGTAGTGTTTCTCTGGCCGTGGGCGTCCCACGTGAGGTTTACATCCGGTCGGTGGTAGCCCCTGTACTGGTCTGTAAAGACATCCTACCCAACCAGGATGGCTCCGTAGGCGAACTATTGCTATTAACCACCGACACCACGATGAGCTACCAACAAATCCTGACAACCTATCAAAAACGGTGGGGCATTGAGGATTACCATAAATCCCTGAAAAACAATACGTCTCTACAAAATTCACCGGCTCGTAGCATTCCTGCTCAAAGCATTCACCTGCTGGCATCGGTTTGTGCTTTTGTTAAATTAGAGCGACTGAAACTTGCCGAATGCACCAATCAGTTTGCGCTCAAAGGTCGCCTTTACATCAAAGCCATTCAGGCTGCTTTAGCGGAATTAAGGCTTATGCAACAAAACAATCTGCTGGCAAACATACTGCCTGCGTAACTTCAGTTAGTTAAGTCAGAGTGAAATTTTGCTTTTATTGATAAGCTCGCCTGACACCTTAAACATTGTTTAATGAAACACTATGTACCCCATTTAATCCCGGAGAAACACCGTGTATTGCCGGATTATTTCCGGCAGCAAAACCAACCCGAAGCCACTCCAGTCACTGACCCAGCTGATTTTCTATGGTGGGCGATGGCTGCTGTTTCAGCGCTAGCTGCTCTACTTGTTTGGTCTTACCATACTGGGTTTAGCTTTTCTTTACTGCTCCTCGCTTTCTTTGCTTCTCCCTGGGGGCGGCACCGGATCGAAAAGGGGCTTCGGTTTTATTTCACCCCTGCTTTGAAAGCGGGTGTTTTGGGATTGCTCGTTATTTCCTGTGTTGTAACCGGTCAACAATATCGTGAGCAAGTAGCCCAGGCTGCTGAAGCCTCCCGATTAGCAGCGATTGCTAAACAGAAGGCAGAACAGGAAGCAAATCGTCAAGCCATGCTTCGTTTAGATAGCTTACGAACCTATTTAACAAAAGGGGACGGACAGTTGAAAAAAGGCGCTTATGCCAAATCAATTGGGTTTTACAAACAAGCTGTACGGCTTACATCAGAAGTCAATGGAATAGAACGTCAGCATATCTGGGCTGGTTTAGCCGAAAATTATTTTCGAACTAAGCAGCACCAATTGGCCGTTCAACAATATGATGCCTTGATGGCAGATGGTTCAGCCGACCCAGAGTACCATTATAAACGAGCACTCTGCTACCAAAAGTTAGGCCGTAAACGTGAAGCGATTGCCGATTTATATGAAGCTTCCGAAGCCGGTTATAAACCTGCTACCAAATTATATGACCAGTTGAATCCACTCCTTAGAAAACTGCTCTATTATCAGACGGTTTGTTGCGACGGCTCAGATAGTCCATCTAATGCCAAGGGACGTGGCGCTTGCTCTCATCACGGGGGCGTCTGTAACTGGAATAAACCAATGAAGCTGTTTAAACTTTAGTCAAAATCCCCAAAACCGTGTGAATTTTGAAGTGCCAACTTTAAATACACACAGCAATGGGGATCATGGACAAAGCTATGATTGAAACCTGGATTTTGCCCCATCTTACCATCGGAACGCGCGGATTTGATACCACAGTACCGCTAACCGAAATTGTGAGATGCATTTTTCATCGGCTTAAGACGGGTTGCCAATGGCGCGAATTACCCACCAAAGAGTTCTTCACCGACAAGGTTTTGCACTGGAACTCGGTTTTTTATTATTACAACAAATGGAGTAAAGCCGACTGCTGGCGCACAATCTGGATTAATATTCTCTCTAAAAACCGGAAGTATCTGGATATGTCGAGCGTCGAGTTTGATGGTAGTCACACCCCAGCTAAAAACGGGGGCGATGGCGTAGGGTATCAGGGCAGAAAAGCCTGAAACACCACAAATGCACTTTTTG
Organism: Spirosoma profusum; assembly: GCF_014699005.1. Classification (GTDB taxonomy): domain Bacteria; phylum Bacteroidota; class Bacteroidia; order Cytophagales; family Spirosomataceae; genus Spirosoma; species Spirosoma profusum. Next base: position 2,042 of record NZ_JACWZY010000075.1, on the reverse strand, counting down.
TGGCAGATAATCAAGGGGGTATGCTAGCCATGAGCACTCCGCAAGAAGGCCAGCATCATGACCTGTTTCAAATCCAGAGTTTGTTTGACGAAATCTGTCGACTGCTCAAAGAGGCAGGTCTGAATTTAAAAGGTTTGTTTTTAAACGCAGATGCGGGCTTTGATTCCGCCGAGTTCGTGGCCGCTTGTGAAAAAGAAGAGATTATCGCTAATGTCAAAGAGAACCCCAGAAACACGGCCAACTCAGCAGGACACGCCTACGAAAGCGGTACCCATATTTTTGATGACCAACTTTATCAGGATCGTTCGGTGATTGAGCATGCCAACGCTTGGATGGAGGGCTTCAAAGCTCTCTTAGTGCGGTTTGAATTTTCGGTCAGAAACTGGATGAGTTTGCATTTCATCGCATTCTCGGTCATTTTCTTACGAAGAGTCAATCGAAAAAAGAATGTTTAAACAGCTTCAATTTATGAAACCTACCGTAAGTACGATGGCAACGGTCTTTGAAATGCGTCCACTGGAGCCGCAAAGTTTTATGCAGCGACTCTTAAACCAGCACCCGATTGAAAACGCGGTCATTGAGCTTAATAACGTGCTGGCATCGAGCGCCATCTGTTCTATACCTATTTCAGAGATTGATAGGATTGAACGTAAGTACGGTTTGTCATTAACAAAACAGTTTGGATTGAATCTGGAAGAATTCTATGCCGTTTATCTTAACTATGCTTTGGATGACAGTAGCTTGTCAGAAGAAGAATTGGCCGATTTAACTCACTTACGAATACTGTTGCAACTGCCAAATCAAACGATTGAACTCCTGCATGCCCGAGTCGGAGCTGGTATATACCAACAGTGTTTTGAAGAAGTAATCCAGGATGGCGTCATTTCCTCCGAGGAACGGTATTTTCTGTCTCAATTAGAGCAAACTCTTTCATTGCCATCTGATTTAGCAAATAAAATCTCGGAAGAAGTGCGTAGCAATTACTTCGCTCGTTTAGCTGAAGAATACAGTGCCGATGCCCGGATTACACCTGAAGAAGAGCGGCAGTTACAGCAGATTAGTAAAAATCTAGGCATTAAACCGGATCAGGCGACGAAGCGTACATTGGATCGGTATAAACTTTATTGGGTACTTGAAAACGCTGATTTGCCAATTATTGAGATAAGCTTACCCCTTCAAAAACAGGAGCATTGCCATTGGCACTCCGAAGACGTACAATGGTTCGAAGAAAGAGCAACGGCTCGTCGAACCAGTTATGACGACCACTACGTTCAAGATAAAGTGTTTGAGGAAGTTGATTTACAAGCTAACTCGCCCGCCCACCAAACCAAGTTTGGGCTGTTGAAGCGAATAGACACGGGACAACTCTTCTTGACTAATAAACGAATAATATTCGTTGGTCGACTTAAAACAACATCAATTAAGCTCAATACCATCGGTCGGGTAACTGCTTTTAAACAGGGAATTGAGATCGGAAAGCTAACCGGTAAGAACCCTTTACTATTGCTGAAAGGTAATGCTGATGTAGCCGCTGTTGTCTGTCGACGATTAATTAGAAATGCTTAATCTTGTCTCTAATTATTTACGATTTGATAGCATGGATTGTTGATATCGATGAGTAGACAAAGTAAGCTCAACTAAATACGCAAATTTTGCGTTTCTTTGCTGGGCTGCTACTATACTATCATTCATGGTATTCAGAGGAATTGAAGTGCCTATAGATTACATAACTATAAAGAATCGCTATGGCAACGAAAACAAAACGTCTTGTCGATCTGGCTCAGAAGCTGATGCAGGACAAAAAGCAGTTAGCCGAATATTATCAGAGTGGTGATGAGTCTAGAAAACCGGCCAGCATCAAGTTCGTCAAACCTTTCTCCTTACCTACTAAGCGAGACTGATAGCGGCTTTGCCTTTACGACCGAAAGGGGCACCAAGTACCGCTTAGATTTTAGCTCTGATTCCTGAGATGGTCTAATAAATCGGGACACTGCAAGTGCTTAACTTCGCAAAGTCGTGAAAGAACAAAAAAACAACCAACT
>NZ_JACWZY010000074.1 GCF_014699005.1 Spirosoma profusum | reverse complement strand
GGCGCGCTTGCCCTACTCTACCGTATTTGCCTTTGGCTGATGGACATTGGGCTTATTTAGCCAGTTGGATGGAGTGGTCCGATTTCTATGGTTCAAACAAGAATTGGCGTATAATTTTTATCATATTTTTCCTTCCGGCGCACAACGGCATAAACTCGATGAATCAGCTTATTTCGGACAGCGTTTAAAATTAACATTCGGTTTTTGCCCTGGGCTACTTTGCGCTGATAGTAGACTTGCAATTCCCCCTTACTTTTAACAGCCGCCATGGAGGCCAGATGTAATAAAGTCTTCAGTGATTTACGCGCGTGGTGATTGACTCGGGTGCGTCCACGAACGCTACTTCCCGAACGATGCTCAAAGGGCGCTACACCGGCGTGGCAATCGGACCGCCGAAGCGGCTAGCTTTTTGGGCTCAGTAATTGTCTTGAACTCATCAGTAGCAATGATTATCTCAGTGGCAACGATAGTGCCCACACCAGGCACGGAGGTAAGTAGATTAAAGAGAGTTTTCAACTCGGCATCATTCTGAATCAGACTTTTAAGGCTAGCTTCCACTTGCTCAAGATCCTTTTTTAGTGCCTTGAGTGATTCCCCACAGTGTTCTTTTAATTGGTGCTGAAGCGCTCGATCACCGAAACGTTTTTGCTCCGTCAAGGGAACCGCTAGCTGATTAATGGCTGATTGCAACCGATGACGAAGCTGGCTTAACTCGGTTAGTTGTTTCAAAACCGAACGAGTCGGTTGCCAAATACGTAAACGATCTCGGAACCGATACGCGTACTCAGCAATGCGAACCGCATCAATGGCATCCGACTTACCGCGTTGTAAACCACCGGCTTGTTTGATCTGGATTGACGCTTCCAACCATAAGGGAAAGCCTTCTTGATAGAGTACTTCTAACACATGAGCATTATAAATACCCACGGTCCGCCGTTGCGGTATGTTCTAGACAACAAATACTGGTAGTTATAGCAAATTGGGGTAAAGCCATCAACTGTTTGACGATCTTAGCAACTGCGTTTGGTGTGTTGTCAGACTGAAATTGGCCGACTAAGCCGGAAGGTGTGTAAATAGCCCAATCGAGCGTATATTTTGATACGTCGATGCCAATGAAATGGTGGAAATGCATAAGTTCTGATAGTTAAAGGTGAAGCAATGGACTTGTCCCTAGTCTCAATACCTTGCTAACGGGCCTGATGTCCCACATTTCTATCGCTACGGCGCACCGTTCGAGTCGGGGGCAAGAAGACAGAGCGGGACCTGAATCGGACCATAGGTTATACCTAGCCACCGCGATAGGGAAGCCCGCTCTGATGTTTTTGGAAAGCTAGCTAATTCTTAGATTCTTACCATACTACAAACCTAAAGGCCACCGCGGCTTAAAGCCGACGACTGATCGTTACCACCATATGACTCAGTCCGAGAAAATGGAGATCATTACGTTAGTTGAGCATTCCCCTTGAGTGTAAAAACAACTCTTCGTGAGTTAGGCATCAATCGGTCAACGTTTTACCAATGCCGGGCCGCCGGTGCGGTACAAACGGTATCTGACGGATGGCTATGATAGCTTGGCTGATCCGGTTTATCGTCGTACCAGTGCTTGGAACCAACTGCTTCGGCGGTCCGATGCCAGCCGCTGAAAAAGGGCGTGTGGTGGAGTTAGCCTTAGAACGACCCGATCTGTCTTGTCGAGAATTAGCTTGCTATATTGTTGATAATGACGGCTGCGGGGCCGCCCGTGCGGTTTGTCTCGGAGTCTATGGTTTATCGTCTCCTGAAAAGCAGAGGTTTGATTACGACCCCAGCCTACCGATTGATGGAAGCAACTGATCAGTTCTACAACCCGACTACGGCACCCAACCAGCTCTGGCAGACTGACTTTACCGCACCGGCGGTCCCGGTATTTCAAGATCCAGGGGCTGGGGTTGGTATTATCTCTCGACAGTGCTGGATGATTACCGCTCCGGCGGCCCTGTCCCGTTACATCCTAGCCTGGGAATTGTGTCCAGGTATGCAAGCCACGGACGTGGAGCGAACTATGCAAGCAGCTCTGAAAGTGAGCAGTCTGAAAAGCGGTCAACGGCCCCGCATGCTTTCGGACAATGGGTCGGCCTATGTGTCTCGATAAAGGAATATCTGAAAGGGGAAAGCATAGAAAATATTCGCAGTGCGCCGTTTCATCCCATGACCCAGCCGGGCCGCCGGAGCGGGCAAAATTGAGCGCTAACGGTACGCCGTCGCGGCATCGGTCGATGAAAAATGTGCTGTTGTTGGAGCACTACTATAGTCCCGATGAGTTGAGCAAGCGCTTAACCGAGTGGGTCGATTATTATAACCGCGCGGGCGGCCTCGCATCAACGCTATCATGAATCGCTGGATAACGTACGTCCCGCCGATGCGTATTGGGGTCGCCAAGCGGAAATTGTAGCCGAGCGTAATAAAAATCAAGCAGCAAACGCTGGCCCAACGGCGGAGAAGCGGCCCACCGCTGTGGTCATATTTTTCAGAACCTACAACGTGTATAAATCCGTCTCTTCTCTTTTCACCGCTCCGGCGGCCCGGCCGCATCTGTCCACTTTCGGTTGACGATATACAGTTCTGAATCGAGTTTATTACCGCAATTTCTTCTTCAGCTGTTGGTCGAAAACGCGTTTGTTCATGGACTGGAAAAAGTGTCTGGCCAAATATACCTGACTATCCAGTCGCAACTTCAGGACAATCAGTTACTCATCCGGATTGAAGATAACGGGCTGGGCTTTAGGACAAAGCAGCCGAACGGACGTTCTGGCGTTGGCATCAGCAACACCCGCCAGCGACTTTACCAATCGTATGGCGAGAGTGCTTCCTTACGGTTCGAACAGCCAATGCACGGCGGAACGGCAGTTGTTTTGACCCTACCGTTTATGACGGAAACCGACATGATCACGTCAGGAATTTTAGGGGATACATTACCTATTTAGCGGCTGGCTTTTCAGGAATACGAGTCGATTGCGCAGTCAGTGCTTTCCAGATACCTTTCTGTCGGACATAAACATCGGTATAGCGAAACGCATTTCGGTAAACGGCCCCTTTGTAATGCTGGGTCTGATTAAATCGCCCTGTCACGATAGCGGTTTCACCAGCAAAACGTACTAGAACGTCTTCCGTCCGAAACGGGTCGGTAATAATGTCTGGATTTGCTACGTAACGTATCAATTGGTCTTTATTTGTGAGGGAGCCATCTGCGCCAATTAGCAGAAAGTTATCAGTCAATATATTCCGAAGCAGTGCCGTATCTTTCCGGACAATAGCCTCATCCCACCGCTCCTCCGTCAAAAGTACTTCCCGCTCCCAAACCTGTGCCGAATCCGACGTAGTACGCCGGTTATTGGTCTGAGCCACAGTATAATTAGCCAGCATTAGTAGTCCAAGCAAAAACGTCAGTAAGCGAGAATAGCTGTTCATCACAGATTTCATCATGAGCATCTTAAACAATCGTGCCGCGAAGCTAAAATCTGTTTCGCTTGGCCAAAGCCAATTTATTCAGAGTGTTTAATAGTTGATTTGACCTGATGTTCAGGTACGTTTCAGCAATGACACTCTGATGCTGACCACGTATCACTTTTTATCTTCCCGGTAGAAAATCTTACTGACAATTTTCCAGCCATCGTCCATTTTCAATAAGTTGAAATAGTCGATGAATGTAAACGTAGCATACTCGGATTCAACACGAGCCTGAGCCGCTGTACCGCTGATGCTATAATCAACAATTTGAGTGCTACGTGTCAGGGGGCGGCCATAGTTTTTTCGGGCTCCTGCCAGATACTCCGCAATGGGTACATCCCGAAACGCCCCGGTTTTAGTATCGATAAATTTCATCGATGCGGAGGAATGAAACGCGCGAATCAACCGGGTTGTATCGCCCTGCGTTCCGCCGTCCAGATAGTCGTGTAACGTAGCCAGTAACAACGTACTGTCGGTGTGGGCAGTTGAGGGCAAAGCAGCACTGGGTTGATACTTATCAGCGCTAAACGGAATCATGTATATATTTTCGGTAAGAGGCTTGGTTCGCTTTAGCCTGCTGTAATAAAACGTTTGACCATTGGGTGAAACGAAGGGCGTAAATTCTCCTTGATTGGAGTTTATGGCCGCATCGAGCCGTTGGGGGGCAGTCCACTGATCATTCTGCCGGAAACTAATGACGATACCCGATACGCCTTCGTTAGTTAAGCTACGTTTCTGGAAAATGATATACCGTTCGTCGGGTGCTACGTAGACGTTCGTTTCGGCACCCGCCGAATTAATCGTGTTGCCCAGATTGACCGGCGGCTGATAGACGCCGTTGACCAGCGACGATTTATAAATATCAATACCGCCGAAGCCTCCTTTGCGGGTTGAACAGAAATACAGATTACCATTAGTCGCCATCGACGCATAAAAATCGGAACTGTCGGAATTAACGACATTACCCAGATGATACGGTTCACCCCAGCCTTTTTTAGCCGTTTGCTGAACTGCCCAGATATCAAAGTCTTTTCGGCTACTCCCATCAGGCCGGGGGCGGTTCGAGTTGAAAACCAATACGTTACCGTCGGACGATAAAATGGGATCAATGTCATTCCAGACGCCAGGATTGTTGGCAAATGGCACAGGCATGGGCTTGGTCCACTGGCCATTGTGATAAGTTGACGTAGCCAGCGTCATGGTATCACGCCCTCCCCGGGAGTTAACGAAGTAAGCGGTTTTCTCGTCGGGGGTAAGCGTGATGCCGAATACCCGGTCGTTCGAAATAATACCGGGGGCCAGCATTTGTGGCGTTTGTGCCTGCGTCGTTGACGAATAAATAAGTGATCCAATTACTATGTAGAATAGTTTTGATGTGCGCATTACGTTATCAGCAAGTTGTTTGAGCGAGCAAGACTAAACTGGTGCTAAGGGCAATACAACTCAATTCGACCGTCACTGTACTAAATTCGACAGTTGGGCCTGTTTAGGACGTATTAATCTTTCAAACTAACCTCTACGTAGTAAGCGACTGATACGTAGTAAACGGTCGAAAAAAATGGGGAATTGGTCGAATAACTTCGGAGAACTAATGTGCTTCTGCTACCTTGCTAGTTTCATAACGATCCGTGAATAATCAGCAACTACTATTACAAATCGCCTTGTGGCTTCTGCTTTACGTGCTCCTGCTGCTGTATAGTAGCTTGCCAGAGCTGGACAATTGGTCGTTTGCCTTTGGGAAATCGACGATTCCCATGCTGTCGTATCTGGCCGTTGTTTACCTGAATGCTCAGTTTGTCTGGTCAGCTTTCAGATCTCGTCAGCAACGACTTTGGTACGTTATTTTGTCTATAGGCCTGTTGGTTGTTGTCGGGTTTGCCCGCATGACGGCTGAATATTACTGGCTTAATCGGTTTCTGGCCATTCGTCATTTTTACGATTTCAGCTCGCGACACATCATTTTTACCTTTGTTACGTTGCTGGTTGCTTATTTTTTCGGCATTCTATTGCAAGCTGCTCTGGATTATATGACGCTGCTAAAAAAACAGGAGGAAATAAAATCGCAGCAGTTACAAGCCGAATTAACCTTGTTGAAAGCCCAGGTTCAACCCCATTTTTTATTCAATACGTTAAACAACATCTATTATTTAGCTTATCGAAAGTCGGATCAGACGGTAGATGTCATTGCTAAACTGGCTGAACTGATGCGCTACTTCCAGACTGAAAGCGTTAAAGAATGGGTACCGCTTACGACAGAAATCCAATTTATTCGGGATTATATTGAACTGGAAACGATCCGGATTCCGAACGGGCTGCGAGTCGACTGGTGTTGCGAGGGTAACCCTGACTCGATTACCATTCCCCCAATGCTACTGATGCCCCTGGTCGAGAATATTTTTAAGCATGGGGTAGATAAGTCCAAATCCGATAACTGGACGCAAATTTCTCTGTTTATCGACGATACGTTCCTTCGTTTTGAAACCCGGAATCCAATCGCGCTACGTAGTACGGACGTAGTGGGAACGGGACTGACCAATCTGGCAAAACGATTAACATTATTGTATGGATCTGCAAATTGCTTAACGCAACAGCAAGTGAATAACCAATACGTAGCACAGCTTCAGTTACCCTTATTTGACTATAAATGACACCAATCCGATGCGTAGTAGTTGATGATGAACCAATGGCGGTTCACCTGCTGACAGACTACATCAGTCAGATTCCGTTTCTGACGTTGGTGTACCAGTGCAATCAAGCTATTGAGGCTTTAACCTATCTGCAACGCCATCCAGCCGACCTGCTGTTTGTCGATATTAACATGCCGCATCTGACCGGCATGGAGCTCATCCAAACTATTCCCAGCTCTGTAAAAGTCATTTTTACAACGGCTTATGAGGAATACGCGGTTGAGAGTTACACGAATAATGCCGTCGATTATCTGCTGAAACCCATTACGTTTAGTCGGTTTACAAAAGCGGTAACGAAAGTATTTAATCTGTATAATCCTCCACGTATCAACAATTCAGAACCTGTAAACGTACCTGAATCAGAGCGAATTTTTATTAAATCGGGCACCTCTCTCATTCAGATCGAATGGAATACAATTGATTATGTTGAAGGGTTGAAAGATTATGTAGTTATTGTCATGAAAGGACAAAGACACATTGTACATCGACGATTAAAAGACCTGGAAACATCGCTTCCACCTTTTTTTCAGCGTATTCATCATTCATACATCGTCAATTTAAACAACGTCGAAAAAGTCGAACACAATCAAATCCATATCGGCTCAGCGCGACTATCCGTAAGTGATAAATACCGGGACATGGTTATGAATAGAATTCAGGCAAGACTATTCTGATAAGTATAACATCAACCGAAAATGGGCAGATGTGAACAAACAACTACTATAACAGACCATTTACTCTCGGGTTCGGTCACCACAATTTAGTATGAGTTACGAGTCATTCCAAAAATCATTCCTAGTTACTTGGGCTATCCAGCCGGTTTTCTGATAGCAGTTCTGTACGTCGTCAAGTAATAGTGGACAGAAGCGGGTAAAACCGTCTCTTCCCCTTTTCACCCGTATCTGTCCACTATTACTTGACGACGTACACGGCCAGTTTGCCCAGGAGGGCCAGAAGAGGAAAAATCTTACGTAAAATGACAAAAAACCGAGTAGGTATACGTCATCGGTTTGGCGCGTCGGCCACTTTCTTTACATTGTCTGGATTGACAACTTTCAGACTACCGTCTTTATCAGTCTTTACTCGTAATCTCCCTGAATCAGTCCAGCCTATTACAGTTGCCTTGTAGGGCTTACGAGCGTACCCGTTTACGTAGGGAGTAACTGATACTCGGTCGCCGGTAGAAATGACGGAATTCATTTCTAAAGATAATCAATCCTGATCATCCCTTTTTGCCGATTCCGGTGTCTTTTTACCTTTTAGCTGTTCGGCTCGGTAGAAGGCACTTCGGTAGTCGAAGTAGTCTTCAACAAGTCGAGTAGTAAGCCATCGTATCCGAATAGGGTCTCTCTGCGCGATTCGATAGTGGATATCGTCTCGCTCTTTAGCCCATTCAATCTCAACGTCAATAAGGTCCGTGTCCAGTCCAATACTTCCTGAACATTGACTTCCCTCAAATAGCTCAGCATATTTGACTCGGACAGCTGCCGCCAGTCGAAATAGCTGTTGATTGGCGAACTGAGCAGCATACTGTGCCCACTCTCTTTGGTGTGGATAGAGGCTCAAAAGAAGACGGTGGTTTCGTATTCTTTTATTAGGCTGGATTCAACGACTTTCCTGGGGTCAGGTAAAGTCTTCTCTTTAGCAGGAAGCTTAAAATACCCAGCAACAAAATTAATCCAGGCAGGACATCCCATCCGAGGAATAGCCCCTCTTGACCCCGTTATTTTGATTAGTGCATCGCAACATACGGCCAATTTGTAGGTATATATTCATTTGCTTCACAACGATTACATACTAGTAAGTAATTAGCTACTAGCTATTGTCCACTTCCTACTACTTATTGAGTTAGCCCAGCCTATTATCGGTTTCCACTACTCTTTTGCTAGCTGGCCCTTCTAACTTTCGAGTCAATAGGAGCTAGCAGCCAATGGAGTGAACTCCTCAAGGTTAAACTATCAAAACTTGTCAATCCAAACATGAAACGACTATATAGTCTTCTCATTCTTTCCTTTCTGAGCAGTGGACTGCTCCTGGCACAATCTAACTATATTCAACGAACACCCAATGCAGCTTCACCGGGCATGCACAATACAATGGTGGGGCCAGAACCCGGTAATTTAACCATGTTGGGCTCTAACAATTCGTTGATGGGTTACCTGGCTGGTCAGGATATTACCCTGGGTAATTATAATTCATTTCTGGGAAGCCTTGCGGGGTATAAAACAACCACTGGTAGTCATAATACATTTTTAGGGACCAGCACCGGGGCTACAAACACAACGGGAACTGGTAATTCATACGTGGGATCCTATGCTGGTTTTATAAACTCAACAGGCTCAGGTAATTCGTTTGTGGGATATTACGCTGGCTTTAGCAATTTCAGTAGTAATAATTCATTTATGGGCGCTAGTTCGGGCACCTATAATTCCACCGGCGCTAACAATACATTTATGGGATCCTATTCCGGCTATTCTAACAAATCAGGGGATAACAATGTATTTTTAGGGTATCAAGCCGGGTATGCCAACTTCTCTGCCAGTAACAATGTGTTCATCGGCTATCAAACGGGATTAAATAACTCCAGTGGCAGCAGCAATCTCTTCATGGGTGCTTATGCCGGGGCCAACAGCAACGGCTCCTACAACCTGTTCATCGGCAACTCTTCAGGCCAGCAAACGACCTCGGGTTTAGGCAACACCTTCATTGGCAATGGCTCGGGCTATGGAAATATCACGGGCCAGAACAATACCTATATCGGCAATGGGGCTGGCTTTACCGGCAATGCTTCTGGCCAGAGCAACACCTTCATTGGCCAGAATGCGGGGGTATCATCGGGGGCTGTAGTTAATAACTCAACCGCCATCGGGGTGGCTGCTCAGGTATCGGCCGACAATTCGATTGTGTTGGGGGCTCCCAATTCATTGTGGAAAGTGGGCATCGGTAACACCGCTCCTAAAAACAAGCTGGAGATTACTCATGGCACCAATGGTCAGTCGGGTCTACGGTTTACCAATCTAACCAGTAATTCGCCTGCCTCCCTCACCAATTATTACAAGTTTCTGACGGTCAACGAGCAGGGTGACGTAATACTGGCAAGCAACAATGCGTCGACCCGTGAGGGCGTTAGCGAATCGCTCTGGCAGCGGAAAGGTTCATTTCTGCAGAGCACCCAGAACGATGCGGTTGTTATTGGCTCGAACGTATCGCGTACGCCATCTGGTTACAAGCTGTTTGTCGAGGAAGGGATTCTGACCGAGAAGGTGAAAGTAGCGGTTAAGAATACGAGCGATTGGAGTGACAAGGTATTTGATGAGGGGTATAGTCTAAAGAGATTGGCAGAGGTGGAACACTATATCCAGGCTAATAAGCATTTGCCCGGCATACCTTCGGCTAAAGAAGTAGTTGAAAAGGGTGTTGACGTAGCCAAGATGGATGCCAAACTACTTGAGAAGATTGAAGAACTGACCCTGTACAGCATTGAGCAGCAGAAAGAGAATCAGAAGCTGAAAGATAGAGTTGCAGAACTGGAGAAGCAGGGGGACAAAGTCGCTCAACTCGAAACAATGCTTAAACTGCTTCTGGAGAAGAAATAACATTCGCTACGTTACCGCACTTGGATAGCCTGCGCGAACTGCTGATTCGTTAACCTGGCAGATAGTTAGCCTCACTTCAATAATCGGTTTAAAGTAACCCTCTTAACGGAAGGGTCTGAACTTACCTTTTGCTCAAATCTTTCAAAAGTAGTTGACTACCAATCAGTAAGTAGGTAGCTTGTGTGTCTAATTCAAGGATTTTTATCACCTTAATCAGAAAATACGGATGGACAAGTTCGCTACAATCCGGTACCTGCTGTTCTGGGGCCTGTTGCTATTTCCAGGCATTTTGCTGGCGCAAAATAATTTGGTCATTAGGGCTCCGAGTTCAATCACACCTGGTAGTAACAACGTGCTAATTGGCATTGGTGCCAGTAACAGCGCAATGACTGGTTTAAGCAATACGGTTATTGGAAGGAATGCAGGCATCAGTATAACATCGGGTGCCAATAATGTTTTTGTCGGCACGCAAGCTGGCCTGAGCAACACGAATGGTACCCAGAATACGTTTGTCGGAGGTTTGGCCGGAAATGACAATACCACAGGGGACCTCAATACGTTCATTGGCGCTCAGGCAGGGAATAGTAATACATTGGGAACTAGTAATATCTATATCGGATTCGGTTCAGGAAATGATAATACAATAGGTAACAACAATACATTCGTAGGAACATCGTCGGGCACTTCAAGTACAATAGCCAGCAATAATTCTTTTTTTGGGGCTAGCGCCGGCCAAAACAATAGATCGGGTACCAATAATGTCTTTGTAGGCGACCAGACCGGCATAAGCAACACGAGTGCGAATCAGAATACGTTTGTGGGAAGCCAATCCGGATTTGACAATACCACGGGGGCTAACAATACGTTCATTGGCTTTCAGACAGCCCATAATAACACGACTGGACAAAACAATGTCGTCATTGGGCCTAAATCGGGTACAGCTATTACAACGGGCAATAACAACGTATTGCTGGGAGCAAACACCCAAACTACCACGAGTAGTCTACAAAATGCAGTCGCCATCGGCACCAATGCCCGGGTGGCGTTGAATCATGCCATTGTGCTAGGCGATCCCACCAACAATAGCATTGCCGTGGGGATTGGTACCGACTCTCCCCAGTTCCCCCTTGATGTACGGGGAATTATCAATCTACGCAATAATGGCAAAATCAAATTTGCTCACCTGAGCAATCCGCTATTTCAGGGTACAACTGACCAGTTCTTAACCGTGGATGAACAAGGCGAAACAGTCTTGGCTAAGCACCGGCTGCGAATTGACAATGCGAATCAGTGGAGTGACAAGGTTTTTTCGGCTACCTACTCCCTGCGTCCATTGGCTTCTGTGGCTACATATATTCAGCAGCATGGGCATTTGCCAGGTGTTCCCTCAGCGGATGAGATGGTTAAGGAGGGCGTTGATTTGGTGAAGATAAACGCTACGTTGCTGGAGAAGATTGAAGAACTGACGCTCTATAGTATTCAATTAGAAATTGAAACGAAAACTAGAGAGCAAAAACAGCAAGCTGAAATCGACGAACTCAAGGCGCTGGTTAAACAGCTATTGGAGAAGAAATAACTTAGCTTATTCGGCTCTACCTACTAAGCCCCGATCTTACCCGGTCGGGGTTTTCATTTCTTCTACGCCCTATCAGGTTACCTAAAACACTATTTTACTACAGGGTAAAAACTACCCGTGCGGGTAGGAAATCGACTCTATAAGACCTGTAGCTTTGACACATTGAATCCTTCTGCTCACCAAAGGTACCAAAGATCATTACGTATTGGTGAGGATTCCGGGGGCTATAGTAGTAACGATTTTTGATATAACATTTAAACGGTTAATTCGATGAAGCCTGCTTACTTTTTCGTGGTTGCTGTCCTGCTGGGAGCCTCCGCCTGTCAATCGGACAAAGGAATTAGTACAAGTCCTGAGCCAGTTACTTCATCGACCTACCAGGAGGTCGATGGAGCTAATCTGGAGTTTACGCCCAATCTGGCCGGAGCGCGGGAAGCGGCTGCTACAACCGCCCAGCAGACAGAAATACTCAACAGAATCAATGCGATTCGGGCCAAGCCTTGTACTTGTGGAGGCCGTGTTTATCCAGCAGTACCTGCCTTAACTCTGCACAGCCAGTTAACCGCGGCCGCTGATAAGCACGCTGTGAACATGGCTTCCAAAAACTACTTCAGTCATACGGGTAAAGATGGATCGGATCCTGGAACTCGTATCTATCGTGCAGGCTACCCCTGGTCCGCCTATGGGGAGAACATTGCGGCTGGTTATTCAGCAACTAGTCAGGTAGTAGAGACCTGGCGGATTTCAGCAGGGCATTGTGCAAACCTGATGAATGGAGCCGTCAAACATTTAGGAGTGGGCTATGGCTATAGCAGCAACAGCACTTACAAGCATTACTGGGTAGCTTTATTGGCTAAACCAAGGTAGATAGGTCGCCAAACTTGCAACCGGCTTAAAATACCGCTTAGCCATACCCCACTCGGGAATGTTCAATGAAGTGTGCCATTTCTTTAGTGGACTTGCAACGATATGTTGGACAAAAGTTTAAGCGACATTTTGACATTGTTCTCTGTTGTATTCAAATGATGAAAGATACCCTAATATGGAGTGGCTTCGCTGCCGATTATACCGCTCCGGCGGCCCGGCAGATTTCGATGTATTCAAATGTTGCCTGTTTAGTTACTTCTCTAATTTTAAAATCGTATTGGTAAATCATTTCTGACTTTAAGCTTTTAAAAAAGCTTTCCGCCACGGCATTGTCCCAGCAGTTGCCCTTCCCACTGCATCGGCAGCCCAGTCATACTTTGCACAACCAGCGGGTGTTTTCTCAACAGCTTGGTAAAGGCATGACAGGCATACTGCACTCCGCGATCAGAATGGAAAATTAAATTTCGTTCGATTGGGCGGTTTTTGATGGCCATTTGCCAAGCGGACATGGTCGTCTCAGACACTTTCATCGACTTACTTAAGACCCAACCGCTCCGGCGGCCCGGCGATTACTTTCCGATCATACAAATCCATGATGATGGTCAGATAAAGCGGCAGCGGCCGCCCGTCAGCCTTCACCAGTGGCAATGTAGCAGGGCGGCCTGTGCCGTCAGATCAGAAACCCAGACCTGCCCCGGTTTTACAGGATTGAACTGGCGGTTTAGATGGTCTTCTACAACTGGATAAGTGTGCTTGGAATCAGTCGTGGTAACCACATATTTCTTCTGAATGACACTTTTTAGATTGGCCTGCTTTATCAATCTGGCTACTCGAGGTCGAGATACCTTTATCCCTTGGGCCCGAAGATCTAGCGTGATTTTAGGACTACCATAACGCTTTTTACTGGCTGTAAATGAATCACATATTAGTACAAGAATAGTCTCATTCTCCTTTGTCCTTTTGGTCGGCCGCCGGGCTAACTAATAATAATACCCACTGCGGCTCACTTGTAGTACTTTACACATCGTCTCAACGGGGAATTCGGCTTGGTGAGCCTCTATAAATCCGAATATTTCCCACGGTCCGCCGCGCGGTCGCCCTGGAGAAGATGTCGACCGCCTTTTTCTGTACAACTGATTTCTATTCTATTGACAACGAGTGCTTTATGAATAGATTTTTTAATTCATCTTGGGTTAATTGGAGGACATGCAGTTTCTTGTCTAAGTGCTTCAACTTGAGGCTGCGCTGCTTTTCCTGGTTCAATTCCACTCGTTCTTTTTGATAGGCCCCCTTTATTTATCATATTCCAGATGATAACCGCCAACTTACGGGCGGTGGCGATGATGGCCGCAATCCGGCCTTTCTTGAAGGCGATGCGCTTGAAGAAAGGCGTTAGCCGCTCCGGCTGCCCGGTCATGATCTTTCTGGTTACCAATCGAATTGGCCGCATGACGCAAGGCCTTGGCGATTGATTGTATTGCGGCCCGAAGACCTTCGGTTACTAATGACTTTTCCACCACTGACTTTATTATTGGGCACCAGTCCCAACCAGCAGGCAAAACTTTTGGCGTTCGGGAATTTATGAATGTCGTGGCCTAGGCTAGTTAGCAAACACAACACCGTATTATAACTGATGCCCAATACAGCAAACAAATCAGTTTGGAAGTATTGGTAAGCTAGATGTGATAGATTAAAGCCGGGGGCATGCTTATCGGCTCGCTTGCGGTGGGCTTTCAATCGCTTGGTTTCATCCACCGATATCTCAATGGGTGGAGCGTACTTGATCAGAAACGTTTCGATGACACCATCGCATTCTTTGATCTTGCCCTCGTAGAGTCGGTAAAAATCCAGTGA
>NZ_JACWZY010000073.1 GCF_014699005.1 Spirosoma profusum | reverse complement strand
AGTATTACAACTGCCGGTCAACAATCAGCCAACGCAGTCTTCAAAAAAAACTGCGTCTTCATGGCGCACTGATGTCCGAGACCCACAATTGGTTAGGTCTTTCCACCACTAAAGCCTTGATCAGGTTTGGATATTTACGAAACGGATGCCCCGAAAAGGTAGTCTTTATTTTTCGTCGACGCCTTCTAATCAGCATCTTATTCCTGGCCAACAACTCAAAAAAGGCATCCCGACCCAGTTTTATTCCCCTTTCCAAAAATTCATGCTGTAAAAAATAGTAGAGTTTTCGTCCACCAATCCGCGGATGTTGGCGACGAATGGGCCTGACCAGACGCAACACATTTAAGTCATCGTGTACCTGCTCATTTTGGCGTTGCCAGTATTGGTAGTAACCCTGTCGTGTAAAACCAAGCACATCCTCTAACCGCCGAATCGAAATATTGGGATGATTCGTCAGCATGAACCGGATGGCTTGGTAACGGACTTTTTTTCGATATCCACCCCTAACTCATGCTTGGCTATTCGAACTAAAGTTGAATAGTAGAGTGCCTTGAAGTTGGCTTCCTCCAGTTGCTCTTCGAGGGCCAGGACTTTAGCGCGTAGTTCATCAACTTGTGATTTTGCCTTTGGCTTCGAGGACTTGGTTGATCTTTGTGGAGGGGGTGGCTGCTCGAAATCAATTGGGGCCATACGCTGATTGGCTTCCTCTTCAATTTTCCTCATCCAGCGCAGCACCGTCTGACGATTAACTTTTAATCGTTCTGCGGCCTGGTCGATGTTGAGCTGACCGAGCAGAATTTGGGCAACGATTTGCCGCATGACACCTTCGGGCTGTTTCATGCGTAGTTTAACAAGCCTGTCCATAAATTGGCTATTTATGGTCAATATTTTCCAGGACAAGTCATAGCTGATTACGAGAAGTTCAGTTAATATGATCATTGACCTTTTCGTGAACGATAACCAATGAACTAATTTACACGGATCAATCAATATAAGTTACATCTTGAATTCCGTTGGTAGTTTGGCTATTGGCACAACAAGTCGAAGAGGGCAACATTAATAAACAGCGTTTCTTTCCACTTCTTTTCAGCACGAAGCACACCGAGTTGCTCTAAGCTACGCAAATATTTAGAGGCCGTCCGGCGGTCGATTTGTAGGCGATCAACCAGGTACTCGATTTTACTATAGGGGTATTCGAATAAGACCTCGATTAACTCTTTGCTATAAACTTTGGGAGCCTGGCTTCGAACTTGCTCAACCGTCTGGTCAAATAGCCCTTGGATACGGGTAATTTGGTCAATTGTCTGCTGAGCCGTTATCTCAACGGCCTGTAAAATGAATATAATCCAGTCCGACCAGTTCTGCTGGGTTCGCACCGCCTGTAAGAGTCGGTAATAGTCCGCTTTATGCTCAATGATGTAGCCACTTAAGTAAAGAATGGGCTCCGCGAATAAATCGTGAAGGAGTAGATAAAGTACATTGATAATGCGTCCGGTACGACCATTCCCATCATAAAAGGGATGAATGCTCTCAAACTGATAATGTTGAATAGCCAGCTTGATGAGCGTCGAAACGTCGTTAGGCTCATTATTATTGAGATATTTTTCCAGGTTATGCATTAACTCCTTGAGCACAGACGGGCCATCGGGTGGTGTATAGATAACTTGGTTGGTTCGATCGTTCTGTAGGCTGGTACCGGGAATACGACGGATGCCCGCCTGATTTTGCTCCAGTTCCTGCTGAATTTGAAGGATGCCGTTGGTGCTTAAAAACCCCTTTTGTTTAATAAAGTGATACCCCGTGTAGAGGGCTTGTCGATAGCGTAGTACTTCTTTGGTAGCTGTATCAATATCTTGTCCTTTAACTGTCAAAGCTTGATAGAGCTTGTCATCGGTGGTAATAATGTTTTCAATTTCAGAGGACGCTTTGGCTTCTTTGAGTACCAGGGCGTTGATTAAGATAGCGGGATTAGGTAATAATCGGCTCAACCCTTTTAATTCAGCAAGTGCTGAAGCCGCTCGGCTTTCCTGACGCAGTATAGCTATGGTTTCAACGAGTTCACGCGCAGGTGGCAACAGGGCTAGTTCATTATATGGAAGTTCGGCTTGCAATTGATTCATGTGCAAATATGATCAAAAAATGTACATGATATAGCTATGGTGTACATTTTATGTACATGACTGTTTTATATTCCTAAACTAGTCATACGGATTCAACCCTTTAAGATGGCTAGTTGGCTGGATTGGTATGCTAAGGCATATTCTGAGATTAACTGGACGGTTTTATAGACAGATTGACTAATGGTCAATCTGTCTATAAAACCGTCCAGTAATACCCTATTAAAAGGCTATGGGTTGGCCCCTTTATTAAACGAAAATAACCAAGTAGCGTGTAGCTGGGAAGCCTACGGAAGTCAACAACGTACTACCTGAGAAAAAATCCGGCAAACAGACTGGCAAAGCCTTGCGAAGGAATTTTGCGTTTTGTCCTAGGCAATTGAAAACGTCTGATTGGGGTCGGAGTTTAATTACTGCTATTTTCGTTATCAGAACGCCATGGTGTACCGAACACTACCCTGCTGCTGGCGAAAGGGCTGCAGGCCCTGATTTACGTTGTCGGAGCCGCTCACCGACAAGCGATGCACCGGCGTTAGCTGATAATCCAGGGTGAGCGTCGTGTTCACCACAAAGCCCTGTTGCGTTTCATCAGCCAACGGTTGGCTATTGCGCAGGTAGTTAGCCATACACAAAAGACTTACTTTTTCGCCTTTGAACAGTTTTTTTTCTACGCTCAGGGTGGGTCCCTGAACGAGAAATCCAATATCCTGGGTGTGGCTGTAGCAGCTGTACTGATAACTCAAGTTCAGGTTCAGTCCGCTAGCCGAATGCTGCATGGAGTAGCTAACCGAATAACTCCAGTTCCGACTGCGGCTGTTTTCAGCGGTGAACGAAGTGAGCTCCTGCAATTCCTGGTAGGTAGCCGAGCCCTGTACCATGTGCAGTTGACCGCTACCCGTCCAGGATTTAGAAACGCTGCCCGACAGGGTCCGGTTGGTCTGAGCCAGGCGGATGCTGTCAGTAAGCGGCCGGTAGCCTGCCCGTTGCGTAAGGCCGTAATTGGAAACCGTCAAGTCAAGCGTCAGGTTCGTCTCGGATGCGTACGCAAGGCTGGCTGAACCAATGATCCGGTTGGTGCGGGCTGGTTTTTGGTTCATCAGGTTGTTATGCTGCCAGCCCAGGCTACCCTGAAATTGAAGCCGGTTTTTAAACAGTCGGATGGTGGGTGCTACCGTAAGGTGCTCCACATCGGTCGGCAAATAATACGTCCCCATGGACTGATAGCCGGGCTCAACGCGCTTGTATCGGAGCCGCAGGCCAACCCAATTCGTCTGGTAACTCAGCGATGCCTGCAACGCCGTGCGGATACGGGTTGAGGAATTGACTGGAATGAAGTTTCTCACATCATTGAGGTAATTTACGTACCCAAACCGACGATCAGCAAGAGCAGCCGGCATCGGCTCGGCGTGGATATCACTGGTGTAGGCACTACCAGCCGCGTCTACTTCAACCGTCAATTTCCGGTTTGCCCGTAACCGGCCACTCAACCCCAGTACTACGTTTTGAGCGGGAGTTAAATAGCCCACGCTATCGGATGGGATGGAGTTGAGATCATCAGCCGCCTGGAGCAAGATTACGTCGAGATAGGTACGCTCATTACCAACACCGATTCTGGCGCCGTAACCCATCCGCCGGAAGGCGGCTACCCGGTCGGGGTCAGTGGCAGTTGGGGTAACGGCTTTGGTAAACCGGCCTGCCATCAAACCAACCCGCAACAGCCCCGCATTCAGTTCGATGCCTGCTCCCAGCACGGTGTAACCCGCCAGCGTAAAGGGCGAAAACTCCAGATTGCGGTAACCACCGTGCAGCGTCAACCAGTTTTTGTAGCGGGGACTAACGCCAATGGCATTATAGGCTTGTCCGTAGCCGTTGGAGGGTGAACTCCAAACGCCCTGAAGCGGAATAACCCAGCCCGAGCGCGTAGCCAGCGTCAAACTACCCGTCAGGTACCAGGGCGTATGCTGTAGAGAAGACTCTTGCTGACTCCGCATAACGCTGAAAGACCGGCTCAGGTCCAGGTCGCCGGTGAGCGTCAGGGTGGGGGGTGTCGGGCGGGTGGAATCCGGGCGGGGTAGCCTGGCTGTATCCAGATGAGCTAATCTACTGTTGGCCAGAGTCGGGCTGCTTAGTAGTCCATAAAGCAAGAGGAAAAAGAAAGACGTTTTCACCGAATTTTTCGAATCTGAATAACCCGACAAAGGTGCGGTTTTTTGACCCCGTCAATCCATACAAACATGTTTGTATATGTCTCATCACCAGCACAAAATCCTATTCAGTAGCGGTTATGTATAGGTCCAAAACCCCACCGCCAGCGAACGGACCGGAGTCATTCGCTGGCGGTGGGGTGCTTCAAAGAGAGGATCCTTTGTCGGGGTTGGGTTCCTACTGCCGAATCTGATTAGAGCTTGATAGCCATCGGGCCCGAGGGCTCGTAAATGAGGAATTTTAGGGTATTGGACGTCGTGGCACCGACCAGGAAATAGACGACGACTTTGGTTTTTGGGTCTCGACAGCCGTAAGCCTCAACGCCCCCCGTGTTGGGTGTACTCAAGTAGAGGTGGCTCAGGTGATTGACGGTGCTCAGACACAGTTCGCCACCCGTGGTTGGGCCAGTCAGATAAACAGACGCCGAGCCATATTGTAGCTTATTATTCTTGATGTCAATACTTAGTCTGACCTTGTATTTGGGGGCACCAGTGTCATCTAAAATGTCGGACGAATAAATCGTCACTTGTTTTGTTGGCTCGCCGGGGCTGTAGGCTACTTCCTCGAAGGAGTATTTTACGGGTTGGGCAAACCCGGATAGGGTAATTAAGCAGAGGGCGATGATACTGAGTACGTTTTTCATGATACTGGATTGTCTTGGGACGTTGGTTAACATCAGGATTATTTAGTTCGTTTAAGTGCTACAAAGATGGCCGATGCGCTACGGGCAAATCCATACCAACTTGTTTGTATTTTCAGGCTTGTTGCGATCAGCGCCCCTATAGCGTCAATACGGCGTCTGCTGGTTTGTGAACAAACACGTACACAAACTTATTATTTTCGGCCCGTACGGAAACATAAACGACGAGCTTAGTCATGGGGGATCGGTACACCCTAGCATTACTGAGGTCTGCTCCCTGATTGCCACTACAAAGTCCTGGCAGGGTATTGCCAACGGGAGTAACCTGGTTCATCCACCATTTTTTCCCCGTTTTGTTCTCGATCAGATAGACATTAGTGGCGGTATTGGTGGTGTAATCTGCCCGCAGGGAAACCGAATAGGCAGGCTCTCCCTCGCTGTCCAAAATTCCGTGTGTGCCAATGTTGGTGAATAACACGACCGGATGTTCCCCGTGCGCCTGTTCCTGACCCCAGGCGCATTTTGCCTGGCCGAGTTGGGCGAATGAGGTGACGGCGAAGCCTAGAACAAGGGCAATTACGAAGCTTACTTTTTTCATGGTTTTACTTGATTTGTTAAAAAAGAGAAAGATTTTGTCCCGTTTGGGTGATGCAAAGATGGCCGATGAGCCAGGGGCGAATCCATACGAACTTGTTTGTATTTCTATCCCCCAAGTCGTTTTCATGGCCCTTCGTGTCGATCATCAGCCTGAAACGTATTTATGCCGGTATGCCGCATAAACGACGTACCAGATGCCGTGAACCGGTAGATGCCTGATGTGCCCGGCTAGCCAGTACGATGCCCCCTGCCAACGGCCTGGACGTAGGCGCGTCAGTGCTGAAACAGGTGCTTACCCTAAAAATGAGTGTACGAACGAATTACAACGACCGCAGGTTTGTAAATGCCTGAAAAAGATGGATGTACAGGGTACATGCTGAAAAATGCCGGCCAGTACGCGATCATAAACGGTATTGAACCGGTGCAGGCTGACTAGGACTACTACGATCCTAAACGCATCCAAACCCACAAAGCCAATCTGCGTGGTGACGACTTTTTCATGAAGCCGTTTCAGTTGGCCAAACACGAAATCGAGATGATTGGCTTAGTTGATCAGTGCTTCGCCAGTGAAGAAATAGCCGCCAACCTGTTTTTTGATCGTGGCAACCGATAAACGCACCGTACCAGGATTACCCCCTATTGGGCGTCAACAAACCCGCCGATTTGGTATAATCTGCTGTTGAATACGGACTTGCTTGGTTTCGGTAATTGAGCGGTCTTGTTCTACTTGTATTCAGAGGGTTTTATGAACGATTACGATGGGTATTCAAATTAAAGGCAATCGCTTTGTTTACAGGTGACCCGTCTGTCTCGTTCTAATTTGTATTGACCGTTGGCCGATCTTAGGAATAGTTGTCCGTCTCCCGCCTGTAGTAACGACGGTCTTATTTAGGGTAAGTGGGATACGCCTTTATCCGTTTTATCTGATTCGTATGCCTTTGGGTATGGGCAATCCATAGTAAGGTATATTGATGAAGATCTCTAACGCGCCATACACCGGCATCGGCGGATCGAAATATAAAATGCAATCGAAAATCAACGTTGGTTTCGTTTATTAGGTGGATTACTGCACCTCGAAAGCGGTTAAAATAGGCGAGAAGGGCTTCTTTTTTGGCAAAGCGACCTAAGGGATGGACAACAAAGGCGCCCTCAACTGGACCGGGTCGCTGGTGTAGGCGAGCATAACCGAATCAACACCATTTACTTTTTCCACCCATTCAGGCATTTCAGGAGTATATTGGTTATTTACTAAATCCCAATATAATAACTCATCATAAATACCTACATGTTCTGCCACTTCCGCAATGGACCATGTTGCGGTGTCGGGCTTGAAATGGATTTGTTGCTCCGTTAAGCCGGTTAGTTCGTTAATAAAATCGTTTTGAGACGATTGCAAGCCTGCTACCAGCAGTTGTCGTTCTGTTTGTGTCCAGAGCTTTTGGGGAATCTGGGCGAGGCTTGGTTGGAGCGCACTGGTCAGTAGATATGCCATACATAGGTAAAAGCGGTACAGATGGGGTCGTTTACTACTGACTTGGATGAAGGGTTGCATGAAGGAGAAAGATAGAGAAAGTAGTGGTGAAAGACGCCTGAAAACGCATTTTCAGCTAAGCCGTAGCAAAAGTAAAAGGGAGCCCGGGAGACCACCAGACGGACTAATTAAGTGGTGGACTTGAGCAGACTCAGGGCGAATTGGTTAAATAACTGGCAGGGCGCATCGGCACCAGTAAGCGTCCTCACGAAGATAGTCGGCCTTTATTTGGACGATGGTATTGGAACAGATTTCTGCTATCAATATCAGTTACATGGTAAAGCCAAAGGGTAGTCGAGCTAGAAGGCAACCTGAACAAATAGCGTATCTTTCTACTTATTTTTGGCTTGATGCACGCTCATTTTTGCTAAGTTACCTTACTTTTAGTGCCTACTAACGTCTCTTTTTCGTCTTTTGGCGCGTTTACGATGGTTTACTCGCTCCCGGTGGATGGCTAGGGCAACCAGGAGAAAGCAACTCAGGCCGAACAAGGTAAAGAGTACAGATTGCCCACCGGCCAGACTGATACCTAAAATGACCGGATAGGCTATCCGTTTAGCTCCCAAAAAATAAGCCCACACGGCTCCGTTCACGCCCAATAACAACACAAAGAGAAAAACGGCGAAGAATAACCATTTCATAATCAATGACCAGATTGGAAGAACGTTGACGGCAATAGCGATTCAATTGGGTAAACGGAGCGTCCAGCAATTGGGGTCGGTCAGCTCAATAGGGGAAGGCTTGCATAAACCGGTCCAGCGCCTGCTGGTCACCAGCCTTGCTGTCAACCGAAAAACAGTATAACCCCCGGTTCCAGGCATAAAAAGCGATAGTTTTTCCAATCAGCCGAAGATAGCCCAGTTCGCTGCCTACCCGCGATTGGGGAGCTTGACTCAGTGTTTCCGACTGCACCTCGGACAGGATCGTCCGACGGAGTTGGGCTACCTCATCCTGGTCTTGGGCCAGGCTAAACAAGAGAAATAGTTCCTGTTTCCCGAATTTATAGAGCGCTTCGCCATCCAGACCTGGCTGGGGCTCCTTGACGCTGACGCGGGTAAACTGGCCCACATTTATCGGTAGCAGGTCGGTAAATCGGGTACCGGTGGGCATGGGCTTTCGCTGATCCAGATAAGCAGGACGGTCGGCAGGTTGGGCCACGAGCAGGGGGCTAGACCAGCACAATGCGGCCAACCCGAGGAATACACATACGAATTGTTTCATGGTCTTTTGGATCAAACCTACGGGGAAGCTCGGAGCACTCCGAGCCCCGATTAATATCGGGCTGGCATGGGTCAATAGCTGGTTGTTTTACGCGGCTAAATGCCCGTAACCCGTTCGTTCCGCGCGTTGACTTTATGCCCTGGAGGGGTCTGCCGGACCTATGGAAACGTGCTGGACAACGAAGGGGCAGCTCAGTGAAGGATATTTTGGCCCTGTAAAGTTCTTAGGCTACTACCTGGATGTTGCCAGTTAACTGATTGCCATACGAATCCCTCTGCTCTAACCACTCTTTTTTCTGTTTAAGGCCAGTTTTACTGAGGGTTAGCTCTCCTTCGCTGAGTCTGGGTCAACAACGCGGTTGGCAAGCTGCATCGGTATCGTTCGTTAACTTAACAGATAGCTACTACTAGTTCGTACCAATGTAAACTTTCTGAGAGAAGGCCTAAAAAAGTGATACCAAGAAGTGAAGCAAACTGCTCTGTAGCATATGCTATTGACAGGGGAATTGTCTTCGCGTTTAGTCAATCGCGTCAATTGTGGGTTGTCCACCTAAAATCACCCCGCAGTAGCTCATTCCTGCCTCCTATTCATTCTGGCTGGTGTTGACCTTAAGCGGGCCGTAGTTTACAGCTCGTTTTACTGGTTTAATCAATTTTTTTCTCGCAATGATTTTTGCCCTGTATGGTCTGTCGGCCCTCTCCCTTTTGTTCAGTATAGGTGGGCTTTTAGTGGCCCAATTCGCGTCTAAGTTCGAGGGCGGAGCGGGAATAGGCGGTAGTTTTCTGTTTCTGATTGGAGCCGTCTGCTCAGGCGCGCTAGCCATTTTACTCTACCGGCAGTGGGCCATGCTGTCTACCCTGGACCGGGTGGTTGGGGGTGTGGGCTGCCTGCCATTGCTCGCCGTTCTGCTTGTCTTGGTTTACGTGCTATTCATTTACAAATGATGGCTACAGAAACTTAAACCGGAAGCTCCTCACTACCCGTATACGATTTACCCGAGTGCGAGCATAGCGCAAAAACTCTCTATTGCCATCTAGTAACCCCCACCACTCATGGCCGATTTCACCACAGAAGAAATACCGGATTTGATTGATCGCCTGGATTGGTTCGCTAATTACTTAATTAAAACGATACACGACTCGACTAACCCGCTAGAGCAGATTAAACTCCGGGCAATCAGTTACGAAACGTCCGCTCTGCTGCTATCGCTGGAGTCACTGCAAGAGTGACACGCTCCCATTCTGTCGGCGACCGTATGACTGACCCAGCTCTAAAGGTTAGTTGGGTAGGGAGGCTCTAGGGGGGCAGCGGCACGAGTATGCCTCGCCGTAAGGGGACTTGGGGCCAATAAAAAAACGGAGCGCCGTGGTGGGCATCGGTCGATGCCCTACGATTCGGCAATGCGACTTCGGTTTAGCGTATCACCTAGCTTTGGCATGGACATTTGAGGCTAGGTGGAGGGGTAAGTATCTGATTTTTTACGGCTGTTATTCACCCAACAGCACCCGTTATTGACTCCCCTTAGTCATCCCACGTTACCCCTACGAAATTTGCTGGCCAAACATGCTTATAATCCATCAATCATGACAGCAATTAAACGGAGCGCCCAAGCCGTCTGGCTCGGCACCGGACGAGAAGGCAGTGGCACCCTATCCGCCACCAGTGACGTGCTGAATCAGACCCCGTATTCATTCAACGCTCGTTTTCAAAACGAAGATGGCAAAGCCGGCACCAATCCCGAAGAGTTGATGGCTGCCGCCCACGCGGGTTGTTACGCCATGCAGCTAAGCTTCCTGTTAACCGGAGCGGGGTTTTCGCCAACGGCGCTGCAAACGAGAGCTACGGTTGAGCTCGTTGAAGACGGAGCAGGCTTCAAACTATCGGGGATTGCCCTCGCGCTGGAGGGCCAGGTTACGAGCATTTCAACGGAACAGTTTGCGCAGCTGGCTACCGAGGCTAAACAGATCTGTCCTCTCTTAAAAGCCCTTTCAGCCGTACCCATCACCCTGGAAGCGAAACTGATACCGCCGGCTTAAAGGCGTCCCTGGCCAGTCCACGCTGGTCCAACCAGTCCAACAACTCACCTCCCGATTGTTTTGCCCGATCCGCTTTTAGACTAGTGTGGTGGGCTCAATCAGCCAATCCCCTAAAATCCATTGGGTTCGTTCATAACTCTCCTCATTCCAGTAAGCCGGTAAGGACTCTTGCGACCAAGTGGTTACCGAGTCATCGGGTATCTCTAAGGTAAACAGAAATAGTTTGGGTAACCTATTGTACTTGACCCGAGGTTGGTGTACTAACGATTCGACTAAGGCCAGGGCAGGAGAAGAGGTCGTGTAGAGTAAAGGGTAGCCCTTTGGATTCCACCGGCCACCAAACAACCGTGCTCCTTCGGTGGCCAATGGTTCATGGATATATTTAGCTTTGACAGTTCGGTAAACGGTTAACATTAAGAAAGCAGAATAATTAGCCGACAATGCTGTGTTCAATACGCCCCAGCACATCATCCACCAGGCCAAACCCGGTTGTTGTGTCTAGAAGCGACAAAGGGGATTGGGTATTGAGTTCCCGAATGGGAGAACGAAGCCATTCGGCCAGTGTCTGGGCATCCTCATCGAAGACATCCAGCCCATGTTGTAGCAGATTGGTTAGTAACAGCAGCCGCTCAGAAGCATCTCGGGCCAGTTTATCGTCAGCTTTGAGCCGGTGTAGGTTGCGTACCGACATATTCAGAATACGAGCCAGATCAATATCGGTTAATCCGGCTAACTGGGCTACTCGATCCGCTTCTGAACGAAGCAGGGATCATAATTAGAGCTTAGCTGATTGATGGAAAGGTTCTTTTGTGTTCAATAAATTGAAATGACTGATCTTTAATGACCCTAATAGTTATATGAAAGCCTTCAATAGTTAGTGATATGAATATTTACCGATTGCCCAGTTTTCTGCTAACACCACAGTTCATAATAACCAGTTCTCTTTGATTCCCTTGGGAATCAATTTCAACAGCGCGGAGCGATAAATCGGTTTCTGCTTTTGCATCGTCAATATGGTCAATGGCCTCCTGTTCTGTTTCGTAGAGAAACTCCCAGTCGCCGTCGGGACCACTTTCAATTACTTTAAACTTAACCATTTCTGATCACTTAATTTGGATAATAGGATGTTTTACCAATACATCTATAAAGCTGCTTTTGCCTGCTTTTCAACTAAATTGAAGTACTCATACTTGCCGCCAAAATACGTGGCCCGATTTGGTAATGTAAACGATTTTCAACTCACCTAACGGCGATCCAATTTCCATACGAGCTAGTCCGTTATGAAAATGAGCAAGACCCGTGTAAATGGTGGGAATGACTTCGATCCCTTGACGGTTAATGAATCCCCACCCTCGACTTTGTTCGTCTTGTACTGGAGCGAGTCCTTCCACAAATGAGCCTACTTTTCGATAAGGACGGCCGGGCGTTGTAAGATTCCCTTTTTTGTCGATAATGAACCAATGCCAGGCAGTTTTATCAGGTAATAGCATCGCCACCGAAGCTAGTCCTTCACTAAAACCCCAGGCATTTTCATACCGATTCGCCGGAATAACCCATTTCCCCTGTTGATCGATAAAACCATAATATGGTGAATCTAGTGGCTGGGCTACCGCCAGGCCCTCCCGAAAATTCTCAGCGTAGGTAAACTGGGGCGAAAGGAGAAACTTCCCCGTTTTGTCAATGAAAGCCGCTTTTTCTGCTGACTCTTTGTCTGCCTGATAGACCATCGCCCTGCCTTCGTTGAAGAAGAAGTGACTAGCCAATCGTTGAAACTGGGGGGGGATGATCAGTCGGCCTTGTGTATCAATAAATCCGTTTAGGCCATTCATGCTAACGCAGGCCAACCCTTCTGAAAATGGCCCCGCTGATTCATACTGGAACGGAATCACTACGGCCCCAACGCGGTCGATATAGCCCCATAAATTAGCCTTCTGAGCGCGGGCCATCCCTTCAGAGCTATAGTCTAAACGCTCGTATATACAGGGTACCACCAATCGACCGCTTCGATCAATCAGGCCAAACCGAAATTGAGTATCGGTAACGGAGGACAGCATAGCAACGACCGCCCGATCCGCCATAAAATCCTCGGCCTGTTCAAAAACCGGGGGTATAACCCATGTTTTATGGGAATTGAGGTATCCCCACTTTCCTTCTTTCGGCGCTGGATACAAAGCATCCGCGGGCAGGCTACTTATTTCGTCTGGTGTGGCTTCTATAACCGAGTTCTGATCAGTAACTGAGTATCGTTTCCAAAGAAAGCTTATCAATAAAAAAGCGCTTATAGTCACTAAAATGATGGTTTTCATAAGGGTAAGTAACGGGTTTTTACCAGTGAGGCTATAAAATTCTTCCCATTCACGACGCGATACCAACTATTTTCTCGTGAAGTAGGCTGTACAGTGCTTGAATGACGCAGAACGGGTATCGAATGGTAGGGGGCTGTTTCGTGGAATTATATAGCGGACAAAATCGAAGTTTGAACGTAGCAGATCGCCTTTGATATCAACTTGATGACTTTCTGCTAACGTAACGATTCAATACCCACTACCAACGATTGCTTGCCTAGACTAAGCCACTCGTGCAGATATAGTTAACTATCCTCATCGCTAAACCAGAGATTTGTACCAACTTGATTAGTATCCATGAACGAAGACTTCCATTCACCGAACCAACGCTATACCATTACACTAGGCAGTTATGAAATAAAGATGAGTCACTGGGTTGCTCAGCCTTATCTGATTCGATTAAGCGATGGCGCAACGCTTTTCTCGCTGACGGGCGACCCCTGGTCGGCATTCACGGTAAAGTGGTTGGATGAGGTAACCGTAGAAATGAAAGTCGCCAGATATCCTGAACGGCTTTCTGCTTGCAGCCAGCTGTTGACCAAGCTACGGCGACAACAGCCTACAACACCTTCTCAGGAACACTTAGCCAGGTAAGCCGGTGGCTACTTGATCTATGACCCAGTATTAACAAGCTACTTCGCTGCCTCATGTCCCTTAGTCTACATGCCAGCCATTCACCCGGCGAAAATACGTCTTTGACTATGCCTTATACCACTATTTACGATCTGGCCGCTCAGCCTGTACTCAACTGGCGTTCGCTCGTCTTACCGCTTGCGCTGGCTGTGGCCGCGTCCATAATCGCCTGTTTTACCCGCCAAAATGCTGGCCGGTACGGTCTTTTTGCGTTTGTGTTTATTACTGTTTTAGTGTCGGTTGTGATGCCTTACTGGGATCGATATCAATTACTGCATAAGGAACCCAGGTTGGCAGAAGGAGTGATTACTAACCATTGGGAAAAAGAATGGACCAAGCAGGTGAATGGGAAGAAGCAATGGTATAGCTACGAAAGTTTTCAGGTCAACACCGTTACATTTGGGTATTTTCGGAACGTAGTAATGGCCGGTTTTCATCATGAAGAAATGGCCAAAATTCCGTTGCACGATGGTCTTGCTGTACGCATTCACTACGTCCCGGAACAGCAAATGGATGAAAGTAGTGTATTGAACCGTATCGTAAAATTTGAGCTTGCCAAGCCCTAGTTTGCAGGTTGATCCGTTAAAAATCTATTCAAGTAAGGCATTAGGCTAGCAAGCCGAACTGTTTAGATTATGGCTCGCTACAGACAGACTTATGGCTCAGAAAAAGCCGTTTAAATTCGGCCTACATCGATGAGTTGCCTACTACGTATGGAACTGCTTGTTTGGCGTGATTCCACCAGCCGTAGGCCATTAGTTCCACCCGGGCAACCTGCAAGCGGTTAGGTGCTTTATACTTCTCCTGAAACGCTTCCTCAATCTTCTCTGGCAGACCGCTGTCTTTTTTTTGTTCCTCATTAAGTCGTTTCCAGCTCGTTAATAAAGCGGTGGTATCACCTGCGATTAAGGCTTCTACGTAAGTGGCCCCCATAGCGTCATACGAGCTGTTTCGTAGTAGTTTCGGATTTGCATACGCGTTGATAGCCAGTCTCTTTAGGCGGTATTCCGATTCCAGAGCCTGTTTTCTTTTCTGCTTCAATTGCTGCCAGAAGGGTACGTCAACGATGGTGAGGTGTTCGAGTTGGGTAAGCATTTGCTCATAATCCCGTCGGAGCGTAGCTGTATTAAGGCGCGGTAGTTCGTCGGGGGTGGCTGCCACCCCCGGTGCTTCGAGGTACCAGTTGTCAAGCCAGAGTGCGTGCGTTTTTTCTAGTTGTTGCTTCGTATACTGAGCAGGGCTGTATGTGCTCTGGTAGTCACACAATTCGGTTGCCCAGGTGAGGGTAGCCGTATCTTTTTTTGCTATTGATGGTCTATAGGTGCGCCTTTTTGTTTCCTTGGAGCAGGCCAAAGCAGCCAATACAAGGAATAAGGAGGCTATTAAGGGGTTAAGCAAATATTTTAGTGTATTTTAGAGGACCTTTCATCTCCTCTGCCATGCTCAAAATTACAC
>NZ_JACWZY010000072.1 GCF_014699005.1 Spirosoma profusum | reverse complement strand
AATCAGCCAACGCAGTCTTCAAAAAAAACTGCGTCTTCATGGCGCACTAATATCGCCAACCCACGCCTGATTAGGTGCAGTCGGTTTGCCAAACTCGATTAAGCGGTTGGGGCAAGCGATTAAACCATGCCTGGAGTTAGTCGTTTTGGGCACGAAACTACGGGGCTGAATGGCTCGCCAGTCCTGCTCTTGCATCAAACGACGTACCCGATGTCGACCAGCCTTTACGCCCTGTTCTTTCAGAGCTTCCAGCACGCGACGGCTGCCATAGCGTCGGGAGTTTTCCCAGAAAATCTTGTCGATGGCTGTGGTCATGGCTAGATCGCTATCTGACGGAGTGAACGTTGTTCCATTACGATATGTGTAATATGCAGTCTTACTGACATTCAGTACTTTACAGAGTAGTCGTACTGGAAAATTGGTTTCTTCAAACTGAATAAACTGGTAAGTCAGCGTCAGGTTTGTCGGCTGAAAATGGCAACAGCTTTTTTTAGAATCTCGCGCTCCATCTCGCTTTGGCGCAGTTGCTTACGTAGGCTATCGACTTCTTGTTGAAGACTTTGATCAGTTTTCTTTTCCCCTTTGTCATTGGTCTTCCGCCAGGCATGAATCAGGCTATCGCTAATGCCCATTTTGCGGGCTACAGCCATGATGGGTTCACCATTGGCAACTAGCCGCAATACATCAGCCTTAAACTCGGCGGTATACTTTCGTTTTGGTTGTTGGGATTGGTTCATGGTACACGAAGTTAAAAAAGTTTCGTGTCCGGATATTTAGGACCATATCAGTTCGCGAATCTAACCATGAGTTTGAGATGGTCTAATTAATCGGCACAGTGAACTTGTCTAATTTCGCAAGATCATGCAGCCTAAAAACAAATCCCTAAAACGGCGTAAATACGACGCTACCTTCAAAGCCGATGTGCTGAAAATGATTGCTAATGGGCAGACTGTGGCTTATGTGGCGCAGGCACTGGGCATCAGTGAAGCACTCATCTACAAATGGAAGCAACGGACAAAAGGGGAAGAAAAATACTTTTCTTCGAGTCAGTCCTCCGATGCACTACTTGAGAACCAGCGGCTGTTACAACAGATTAGTCAACTGGAAACAGAACGCGAAATCTAAAAAAAAGCCTTAGCCATTATCAGCCGACAGACCTGAAATTACGTTATGAACTGGTCCGAGAGTTGGCGGCTGAGTTTGCAGTTGAAATCTTGTGCTTGGTGTTAGAAGTAAGTCGTACAGCCTATTATCGATACCTGCGGGGTGAGAGCTATCAACTAACACATGAAAAAGCTCAATACCAGCAGTTAGTCGAACAGACTTTTGCCAAACATAAACGACGGTATGGCAGTCGACGTATTACCGCTGAGTTGCAGGAAAAAGGCCATTCATTGGGCCGCTGTCAGGTTCGAACGCTGATGAAAAAGAGTGGTTTACAAGCCATTCAACCTAAATCATTCGTACCACGAACGACGGATAGTACACATGGTAGAGGCTACTGGCCAAATTTATTGTTAGATCAACCGTTGCCTCAAGCCCCTAATTTAGTTTGGGTTAGCGACATTACGTATTTGCCTTTGATCAGTGGGGAATGGGCCTACTTAGCGACTTGGATGGATATATTTTCGCGCCGAATAGTAGGTTGGCAAGTAGACGAAACAATGGAAGATGACCTAGTTGTACTTCCACTACGTCGTGCATTGCAGGTACGGCAACCTGCTGTGGGTCTGATTATCCATTCAGATCGGGGTGGACAATACATATCAACGGAGTTAAAAGAAATAAGTCGGTTGTGGCATATCAGGCCCAGCATGAGCCGGGCCGACGATCCTTACGACAATGCCTTTGCCGAGTCGTTGTGGAGCCGCCTGAAAGCGGAATTACTGGAAGGTGGCGTATTTCTGAGCATTGAGGATGCCCATACAGAAATCTTCGACTACATTGAAGTCTATTATAATAGGGAGAGAAAGCATTCGGCGCTGGGCTACCAAAGTCCTGAACAGTTTGAGAACCGGTATTACACTAATCGGACAAATTCAGTGTGCCGCTAAATCGGA
The DNA here is from genome assembly GCF_014699005.1 of Spirosoma profusum. Lineage (GTDB taxonomy): Bacteria > Bacteroidota > Bacteroidia > Cytophagales > Spirosomataceae > Spirosoma > Spirosoma profusum. The sequence continues at coordinate 12,888 of NZ_JACWZY010000072.1, read as the reverse complement.
CCTCCTCAGTTGATTGCCCCCTAGTTTATTACTACGAGTCACTCATCTTACAAAAAGGCTCCCACCTGAGACGACTGAAGCCTGTATCTACTCCTTTAATAGGGCATTGCTTGAGGTAAATTTAGGTGGACTTGACGAATGTTCGTACCCCATTATAGATCGTTAGTAGGGCGACTCCCAATATCAGGGCAAATAAAAATAGCAAATGCCGCACCCGGCCTGAGCCAGGCAATGCCGCTGCTCCGCTAGTGACATCCAGATGGGCAACAATGCTATCTGCCTCCATAGTTTTATTGAAATACTTTCGACCACAGCTAAAATCGTACTGCTTGCCTTGGTACTGAGCATAGATATGATCCGGATATTTCACTGTGCCCCAACCGCGCGCTCTGCCGGTTACCTTCATCAAAACTGGGGGGTTACTACTCGCTATTTCATCCTCTCGAGCCGCATCCCCGTAAATCATGTAGGTAATAAAAACCAATAACCCGGCTAAGCCAAGCGATAAAAGGAGCGCTGGCCCTCTGTTTTTCTGGGTATTGGTTGTTGGCTGGGGATTCATGATTAGTGCATCAGCGACAATAGTCCTCACCGTTCAGCAATAGATGATTCATAAAGTTGGCTGTATAACCTTTTCAAAGCGACTTGGTCTTAGCATAAAAGTTTATTTCTCTATTAAATTGAAAGACGATCTCACAAATACCCTCCCAATTGAGACGAGGTCGTGTCAATAATTCGGGCGCTTAATGAACCATCGTTGATTAGTTTAGTCGCCTGCTCAACAAACCAACCGGTAGCCAACGCCCCGCAACGTCAGAATTTCAACCGACGGGTCTTCCTTCAAATACTTCCGTAATCGAGTAATGAAGACGTCCAGGGTGCGCCCCTCAAAGTAACTATCATCCCCCCATAAACTAAGTAAAATGTGCCGACGCGATAAAACCTGGTTTTGATGATCGTATAACAGTTGAAGAAGTTGTGCTTCCCGGTACGATAACCGGATGATGGCATGATCCGAGAGCTGTAACGTCTGTTGGTGAGTCATAAAGCGGTAGCGGCCGATAAGCAATGTGCCTACTAATCCCGTACTGGGGGGAGAACTGCGTTTTAGCAATTCTTGGATGCGCAGAAACAGTTCTTCCAGACTGAATGGCTTCTTCAAATAATCGTTCCCCCCACTGCGGTAACCTTCCATCAAATCTTTGGTCGCCGTCCGAGCCGTCAGAAATAAGATCGGAATGATCTTATTCACCTGACGGATTTGCTGGACCAAACTAAACCCGTCGCTGCTCGGTAGCATTACATCGACGATGCAGAGGGAAAAGCGATGACTACTAAATAGATCAAAAGCCTGTTGGCCATCCCCCGTATGAGTAACTTGGTAGCCCTGTTGCTCCAGACTATCGGCCACTACCTGAGCCAGAAACGGCTCATCTTCCACCAAGAGAATATGGGCTTGTTCCATCAGCGTAGCGGTAGACGAATGAAAAATATACTGCCACACGGCTCATTGGCTTCCGCCCGGATCGAGCCCCCATGCTCCAGCAGGACTTGCCGCACGTAACTTAAGCCTAAGCCATAGCCTTTTACATCATGCACATTTCCAGATGGCACTCGAAAGAAGGGATCGAATATTTTAGTTCGATACTCAAACGGTATGCCGATGCCGTTGTCGGAAAAACTAATGTCAACCCACCGGTTTTTTGTGGTTAGAAGGATGGTGAGTTGGGGATGAGTGGAGCCATACTTGAGGGCATTGTCCAGCAGATTGGTAAACACGGCCATTAAACTCGTGGCTCGTGTATTCACCCACACGGGCTCAGGTGGAGGCTGATAGCTAACCCAGGCTGCCGGAAGAGGGTAGCGAAGGGGTAGCTCGTGAATGGCCTGCTCCAGTAGCTGGCTTACACTCATTACCTGCCAGGGCTCGTTCGACAAGGAGATTCGGCGGTTGGCCGTTAAGATTTGGGCCGTTAAGCCCGTCAGTTTGTCGGTTTGGTAGGTAATAATATCGAGGTAGTTTTGTTGCATCTGGGGCGGGTAGTTAAAGGATTTCAGGGCTTCAGCCGTAATCTTGATGGAGGCCAATGGCGTATTCAGCTCATGACTCATGTTATTAATAAAATCATCCTTCAACTGGGCTAATTTGTGTTGGGAGAGCAAGGTCTTAACGGTATAACCAAAGCAGAACAAACTAATGGCTACCAGCAGAAAGGTGCTCAGGATAACCCATTTCATGGTCTTGACAAAGTAATCGGTCGGCGGCTCAAACCGAGCCCGCACCCACTGGTTGGCTGGTTTTTGAGCGGACGTAGGCACGGGTTGGGTCCAATAGCCACTACCGCCCTGGCGAGTGGGCGATAGAAAAAACGGGGCGTCAATCCCGTTGGCCACGAGTCGGCTTCGGTAAATTCGATTTAACTGGCTCAACTGCACATGACTCTGATCCCAAGCCCTGGCTAAGCGTTCCCCCAGCCGTGGGGTATAGTAGTAGATCATCCCTTCTTGCAAATCCTGGCGAAGCCGTCGGTCCGCAAAGTGATTAATCACCATCGTTTTGACCGGCGGGCTTAAGCGCTTGAGTTTGCGCTTAAACGAAACAATACCAAAGGTGAAACCGGAACTGCCTTTAAACTTAGGGTATCGATCATTGATGTGGAAGACCGTACTGCTGTCCTGATTCTTGGTATCACACGTAATTTGAATGAACGAGGTGTCAGCTAACCAGGCCTTCACTTGCTGAATCAGGGCTTGACGGCGGTAAGCCTTTTCTTGATCCACCGCTTGAATGAGGGTTTGGTTAATAGCATGCTGAAAGGAGGTCACGGTCGCTCGATAGTTCTGATAATTCCAGAAGAGTTGCAAGCCAATGATGCCCGCTATACACAGGGCCATCAGTAGTAAGATCAGATTTAGGGGCTGTTTCACTGGGGGAAGATAACTGATTTTGGGCTAGCCAAACCTGGCATTAACCTTAATTAACCTTGCTTAACGGGGGTTAACCTAGTCGGTGCGTTTTTTGGTCGTGGTTTGTCAAAAAAAGCTATGATCACTCTCCGCCAACGCCCGCTGCACGTATCTACTGGGTTTCAATCAATTGCTCTCAACCCCTGGTCAGCCGGTTTATGGTGTCCTGGTCTGCCTTTCATCCGACTAGGGCTGTTTCTAGGGTTACTCCTTCACCTACCGGTTTGGGCCTTGGCTCAGCGTAGTGATAGTACAGCGGTGAAAGCGGTATACGGTTCGGCCAATACCGAACTCCAAGAACTGATGTCGTTTATGGGCGTCGAAAAACATCACCTCGAATTGAGTGATCCTCGCTTAAAGGGTAGGTTCTTTAAACTAACCGCTCAAGAGTATCGACATGGGGTGGCCCAGCCGGAAGAGAATCTAACCAGCCGTCAGGACCTGTTTCAACTGGACTCCAGCGGGAAGTTGTCGTTTGATGTGTATGCACGAGCCCTCGACGCCACCACGCTGGAAGCCTTTTTCCGCTTTGCCCGCGTGGGTCAGCGCAAGCAGTACAAGGCGGAAGCTGGCCAAGCGGGTCAGTATAGTTTTCGAACAGATATTTTAGCCTATAGCCAGGGGAAGGCCAAGATTCCGGTGGGCAAGAAATTTACGTTTTTAGTTTACACGCTGCCCTATGAAAAAGACGGTTATTATTTATACTGTGCTTTGGCTCAAAGTCAAGTGCCGATTGATCAGTGGTATGCCCGGTTTGGAGTCAAGCATTTTGTGGCCTACCAACTTCTGATCGAATAGCCAAGCCTCATTCTTTGTCTACTTGGCTTGAGCCAATCTTGACTTGTTGTTAATGGGGTTACTGATCAGCAGCGGTCCTTTTTGATCAGTAACCCTTGCTTTTTAAAATCTCAAATAATGCTCCTGCTTGATACGGCAGAGTCTTCATGTATCTGCTTCAAGAAATGGGCGTTTAATAAAACAGTATTTAGCCTCAAGTTTCGTACTTTGGCTAACATACAGCCACCTATACAATACGAATGACCAGTGACAAGAAGAAAAAATTACTTCTCTATGAAGAAGTAATCTCAGTAGCTAAAAGCATATTGGATGGCCAGATAGGTGTCATTAGTGGTTCAAGAGCTTTGACTGGCCTTAGTCATAAGTTCGATGAAACAAAACGAGACGATTTTATACTATTCATCGGAATCGATTCTGATTCTGACAATTTAGCCATTGGGCCGGAGCGAGAATACTGGTCTAAAGAACAGTTAGCCAAACAGGATATTGAAATCGAAATCGTAGAGGCTTATTACAGAGAAGATGTGTATAATACCTGTACCGATTTAATCAGGCAAATCGAAACTGAAATAATTGAGTTAACCCAAGATCCTAGTTAGCGATCAATAATCTGGATTTATGAATAAAATCGAATAAAATAAAGCTCCCATTGAGACGAAGGATCATTCATGTATCTGCCTCTTTATTGGGGCGATTTTTGAAACAGAGAATACACACGTATATAGTCTGAAGTTTTGTATTTTAGCTCACATATAAGTATTCTTATAACTCAATACGTTGACTCAACTATATGAAGATCAGTTTTGTGATTATCACTTGGCTATTGCTTTTCAGCAGCCACTTAGCTTTTAGCCAGACAACTACTACACCAGGCTACTTTGGCATTAGAGCTGGATACCAACGAGTAGCAACTGATATTGCCATCTCAACGATTGGAGGGGTTTATAATAGCCGAGGAATTGCCCCACGTAGTACTTTTTATGGTGGTGGATTTTACCAACAAAGTCTCAACCGATGGCTAGTCTTCCGACTCGAACTTAATTATCAGCAAAAGGGGCTAGAGTATCTTGATCAGAATGTCAAACCGACAGTCCAACAACGCTTACATTATGTGGGCCTAACCCCTTTAATCGGAATCAATCCGCTGCCTAATTTGAGCGTTCTTATTGGCCCAGAAGGCAATCAACTTGTAAAGGACAGCTCCCCTTCGCCTACAAATGAGATTAAATCGATTGAGCTAGGGCTGACGGCTCGCATCTCTTATACGTATAAATGGATAGGCTTGGAAGCTGGCTATTTTAAGGCTTTCACGGGGTATCAAAATCTAAAATCAGTAGACTTCGAGTCTACGTCTAAGAATCGAAGCTGGCAGGTAGGTTTATTAGTGATACCTGCTAAGTTTAAAGCAGGGAAATGACTATTTCAAATCTACTTGGGTAGGGTGTATAATAATAAGTATTAGCAAACTTGTATCCATTGCACGACACAGTTCTAAGTCATACAATGGGCTGTAAGCTAGGTGTTAATTGAATTTTTGAGGAAATTTCAAAAAGGAACATTCTCACAAAAAGGCTCCTTAAAAGGTGCATTTGTGATTTAACTTAAAACTTCACAAACTGGTAACCAACTCTCTCCAGAGCTGGCTTTTTTATGTCCTTTCGGCAGGCTTGGAGCTATACAGATGATGAATAAGGAGCTTAAAAGAGTTTGGTATTTTATCTTGTAAACTCAATGCCATTCCTGCCGTCTATAGGTCCATTTAATTGTATTCGAATCCAATTACACTCATTTTCCCACACTCTAAAGTACGTTGTTTGTGTGTATGACTTGGTATGCTGATAAGTTGCAAATAACACTCCAGGAAACTCTGGAAAAGGACTTGGAAGTATAGGATTATAGGTTTTGCGGAGTACAGCACCGGCGTAATCAACATGATTCGCCCACAGAGAATCTGGATCTATAATTTCCCCATCCTTAGTAAATGTAACAGTCCCCTTTTTGATGGTACTATTTGAACTGGTGTGAGACTCAAATTTCCAGGTACCAATAATATTCTTCTCAATAGGAGGAGCTTGGCAAGTAGGAACCGGGATTTCAGGTGGAGTAAGAGGGTGCATCTCCATACAAGATAAGCAGCTAACTACTAGGCTACTTATAACGAATCGAGCGTCTAAATACTGTTTCATAGTATGCCATTTTTGGTTAAACGACCATTCTATGAAAATCTTTATAGTAGCTAATAAAGTTACTTATTTAATAGTCTCATGTCCAATCACAAAACGTTAGGGGCTAATTTCTCTTCTCGTTTAAAGCTCTTAAAATGAGATGGTAATCACGCGTTACTGGTGACTAATCGTTTCAGCAGTGCATGTACATTAGTTACGTGCCAGCTCTGCCCATTACGGCGATACGTTGGCACGCCTTGTCGATTCAGTTCATCTCGGATGCTGCGTACCGTTGTGATGCCCTGCTGTTGAATGGCATTGATGGTCGGGCGCATCAGCTCAGCGAAAGCATGGGCCGCTTCCTGGTTCTCCCTGGCTCGCTCGGCACCGGTCACGCCTAGTTTCTTTCCTCGCCGTTTGGCAGCCTGTAGTGCGTCTCTGGTGCGGATGCTGATTTGTTCCCGCTCGTGTTCGGCAAAGGCCGCCAGTAAATGCACCATCAGTTTATTGGCATACGGATTATCGACCGCTTTAAAATCAACCTTACTTTCATAGAGCCCACTAATGAAATGGACATTGCGCGAAAGCCGATCGAGCTTGGCAATGATCAGCGTAGCTTTTTCTTTTCGGCATTGAGCCAGAGCAGCCAATAACTGCGGCCGCTGGTTTTTCTTCCCGCTTTCGTTTTCGGTAAAGTGGTTGGTGACCTGGTAGCTTTCGCGCTGGACAAACAGACGCACGGCTTCTTCCTGGGCTTCCAGCCCCAGGCCGCTTTTGCCCTGGCGGTCGGTGGAGACCCGATAATAGGCGATGGCAGATTTCATATTGGCAATATAATGACTATTTGTTACAAAGTGAACCAATATTCATATAGTAACAAACCATCACTCCGCCATACATTTTGTAATTTTCATATTTGTGTTTTTCTCACAAAACAAGAGAAACTTTTACTGCTGTTTACTTAATAACACTTTTGTACTTTCCATAGTAATCGCCCCTAATCATCCACCTTATCCTGTAGGTTTTTTGCCACTAACGGTACATGATCAATCCCTTATAACATATGGAACAGAAAGACGTCTCTCAAGAGCTTTACATGTTGAGCAGTAACAACCCAAAAATTCTGTAACTTCAACTTCTACAACCTGCTTGCTGTATCGAAACTAGATTTCTTACATCTCTTATGGGAGATAGATACTAGTTAGGGTACGCTAGGGTCTCAACCGCACCGGCGGACCGGCAAGATCAAAATCTAGCACTTCAACTGGATGCCCTAAAAGCAGCAGGCTGCCTGAAAATCTTTCAGGAGAAAGCTAGTGGTTCCAAAACCGAACGGCCTGAATTAAACAGGCTACTCGAAATCATTCGTGAAGGGGACACATTGATGATTTGGAAGCTGGACGGCGCCGGCCGCCCGGCGACTAGGCCGTTCCCTGAATCACTTGATCGAGATTGTAACTCAGCTCGAAGAGCAACATGTTAGTCAGTTTGAACGACCCGATTGACACCACGACGGCTCAAGGTCGGCTCGTTTTTCGCATTTTTGCCAGTCTGGCTGAATTTGATCGCACCGGCGAACCGGCGGGAGATAATTCGGGAACGGACGCTGGCTGGTTTGGCCTCAGCCCGTCGACGCGGTCAACTCTTAGGCCGTCGTAAAGGGCTATCCAAAGCCGGTGAGCAGAAAGCCCGTCTTGGGGAAAGTCTCTACAAAGAAGCCAAATACCCGGTTGAACAAATCGCCCCCGTGTTACACATCTCCAAAACGGAGTAGCCTTAGCATGTTTTTTTCATTGACGTCCATAGAATCGGTTATACGTATGTCATTCAACTGGTATCCTTGAGGTTAGGTTTGATTCGCAGCGCTACATTGAGCTTAAGGGCACCATCAATGCGATCCTGTAATCGTTAGCAAACGTTCGGGTAAGGAAGCTGTTCAAATTGCTAAATGAATCCCTAATCGACAAATGCACCACGACTAATGGCTTTGATCAGATTTGTGAGATAATAGGGCTCCCCCATTCACTTAACTTGTCCCATGAACCAAAACGGACCCGTCATTCTCATTGAAGATGATGCCGACGATCAATTCCTGTTTGAGCAAGTCTTTACGAAGTTAAATTATCCTAATCAAGTCAGGTACTTCCCCGATGGACAAGAAGCCTTGGAGTATTTGTTATCGACGACCGAATTGCCCTTTCTGATCCTGTCAGACATCAACATGCCCGCTTAAATGGAATCGAACTGGGGGAGAAACTGCACCGCGATGAAGCCTTGCAACTTAAATGTATCCCTTACTTATTTTTCTCCACGGCTGCCAGCCACCAGATGGTGATCAAAGTCTATCGGCCCAGGGTTTTTTCGTCAAGCAAACCTCTCTGGATGAACTCGAGAAAAGTATTTATTATAGGTAATGAATCACATAACAGACCCGATTGTTAAGTAACTAAATATAATATTTTATATAAGAAAACAAAAGCGCCGGACGTAAAACACCCGGCGTTAATCATTAGCTATATCTTTTTGGTCAATGAGTACAGTATGAACAAATAAGTCAGTATAATGTTGCAGGTCAATAATTGCCCCCGACAGCCACGCTGCCTCTAGCAGTCAAATTTAGATTGAGAGTAAAATGTATGGGCACACAACAACTAACTTAGAAGTAGTTTGTTCTTCATTAGATTGTTAGTGACGATTTAGCGTAAAGGGTAGGCGCCAAGTAAGCAAAGCAGATTTACAACTTGCGTTCCTGGTACCTACCCTTTGCGTCTTCGCCCTGAAAGTCAGTTCTCTAAAATCCTAAGCGGGCACCAATCTGAATTTGAAAAGGGTCGCCTGATGGCGTAACGGCACCCGTCGCGTTGACGCGGTAGGTAAATTGCTGGGTTGCCTGACTGAAAGCAGGAACGGCCGCGTTGCCCCCCGAGGCCGGAATACCCAGTGCATACAGCGCCTGGTTGCCCAGCGACAGGTTCGTTCCCTTGGTTCGGTTGAGCATATTGAACACGTTGAACGCATCCACCGATACGTCGAGATACTGCCGTTTCTTAAACAACTGGAACCGCTTATTGGCCCGAAGATCGAAAACGCCGTAGAACCCATTGATGCCGCCATTGCGTTCGGCAATTCTGCCCGAGTTCGCACTGATGTAATCCTTGAGGCTCTGGCTGGCCGTGGGGCTATCCAGCAGGGTCTGCAAACCAGTCCGTATATTGGCGGGTGTCTCGGCACTATTTCTGTCGAAAACGTAGGCCAGATCGTTCGTTGTCACAAAGTCACCATTATTATTGGCACCCGACAACAGCGAATACCGCGTACCACCAATGCCCGAATAGCGGAACCCGATCGAGATGCCGTAGAAAGAAGGCAACGTCCCGTAGATGACCAGTTTAGTACGGAACTGGTTGTCAGAATACGTCATTTTACTCAGATCGCGCGGATCGTCTTTCACTAACTGATTCAGCGTGGCCGTGTTGGCTACATTACCATTGAAGGACGTATTGTCTTTGGTATCGTTCCAGGTGTAGCTGGCCGAGATTTCGCCATCCCGGAAATACTGATACGTGCCATCAAGCACCACGGCAAACTGGTTGACTTTCCCCTGACTACCCAGCTCCAACACCCGGCCTATTCGCTGGCTGATCCGGCCCTGTTGCCAATCGCCCGCGCCATTGGCAGGCATGGTGTTTAAGGGTACGTAAACGCCCCGGTTTTCTTCATTGGCTAAGCGAAAAAACGGGTCTGCAACTAAATTACGATCAACATACGTGTAGTTGTGGCGGGCCAGCGACGCATACCCAGTCAGGCTAACTTTCAGCTTGTCAGTGAGATAATGCGTATAGGACAGGTTCGCTTTGTACAGTATCGGCACCCGTGCATCAGCACCGGTCATGTTGATGGTAGGCAACTGAAAGGCAGCCAATGAAGGAATACTGGCATAGTTAGCCCGGTAGGCAGCATAATCCGGCGTTGGAATGTTCGGAGCCCGTACGTCTACTGTTCCGTAATGCTTACCGTCGAAGGTAAGATTGTTAATGATGACGTAGTTGTTCAGGTCAGATGCAAACACGCCCGCTCCGAAACGGATGAAATCTTTGTGTTGTTCCTTAACATCCCACGTTAACTGCAAGCGGGGCTGGGCCACGAATGCCTTAAGCTGGTTGTCAGTACGCAGTTTCAGATCATCAAAAACCACCTGGTTGAATTCGGCTTTCGGATACAAGGCATAATCGAACCGCAAACCGGCGGTCATATCCAGGCCCCGAGCCAGCTTTGTGCTCATCTGACCATACAAACCAGCGTTGAGGGTGTTACCGACAACCGTTGGATCGGCTACCAGGGGCACTTCCCGGAAATACCGATAGGGTTGTAGCCGCTCAAACTTGTCCAGGGCCGAAGCGGCACCATCTACCGTGTAATGGAAACGCCCGTTGACTTCGCTGCCGTACAGCGACTTGGCGTGGGTGTACATCAGGTCGATGCCAAAGGTGTATTGTGCTTTGTTCGTATTATAGTACAGATTATTAACTAACTGGAGCACGTTGTTGGTAAACCCCTCCTGCGCGAAGCGGTGGCCGCCCATCTGAATATTCGTCGCCCGACTGACCCCATCGATGGTTGAGGCGACGTTTTCGACGATGTTACGGGGAATATTGGCTGCCGGAAGCTGATCGCCGGGGGCGCTTTTCTGGTAGGTGTATAAATGCTGAACTTTTAATTCGTTCGTAAACTTGGAACTGAGCGATGTGCGCAACGTAGCCAGCAGGCTATTGTCTATGTTGAAGTCGTTTCCGTAGGATTCGTAAATATTAATAGCCGTGTTGTCAGCCAGCCCCAGCTTGTTGCGGTCGTTGGTGTAGTTGTCGCGTACGGTAAGCAGGTTTTTCTCGTTGATCTGCCAGTCGATGCGGGCAAAACCAGCATCCGTTGGCCGGACTTTACTGAAGGTGCCATACTGAGTTGTATTGGCCGTACCATATTTAGCCTGGGCAATGCCTACAAACCGGTCAAGGGTGGCTCTGGTAACCAGCAGTCTACTTTCATCGGCGGGTGTCTGAACATCAGCAATAATTAACGGGCGCGAATCCTGCTGGTGATCCCAAACGATAAAAAAGTGTAGCTTGTCTTTGATGATTGGACCTCCCAGCGAAAATCCGAACTGGTTGGTCGAAAAGGGCACCTTGCGTTCGTTGCCCCGAATGTCGTACTGGCTTGATAGCCAGTTGGCCCGGGTATAGTTAAAAATGCTACCGGTTAATTTGTTGGTCCCAGCTTTCGTTACGGCGCTGATAGTGCCGCCACCGCTACGGCCGTAAATAACATCATACTGGTTGGTCACCACTTTAAATTCGCGTACGGCCTCAATAGAAATTGAGTAAGGGGCGCCACTGCGACTGGTCGTTGAACCAGCCGATGTTGGGTTCTTGGCGGTTGTACCATCGATTGTGAAATTGGTTGACGAGCCAAGCTGCCCGGAGAGATTCGTTCCCCGACTTAACGGGGACAGATCGGTTAAGGAGGTGAAGTTCCGGCCATTGACCGGTAGGGCAGCAATCGACCGGGCCGATATGGTCGTAGCTGCTCCCAGATATTCCGTTTTATTTTTGAGACCCGAGGCTACCACCTGCACTACTTCGAGGGATTGCCCGCTCTCCTCCATGCTGAGGTTTAGCCGGATGGCATCGCCCTGGTTAAGGGAATAGCCGGTTCTTTTCTGGTCGCCGTAGCCAACAAACGTAACCCGGATGGTATATGGCCCGCCCAGGGGCAATTCTCTGAACAGATAGTCACCCTGGGCATTAGTTACCGTTCCGGTCGAAAACCCGGTTGATTCGTTGCGAACCTGAACGGTGGCTCCCGGAAGTGGTGACTTTTTATTATCCGAAATGACCCCTGAAATAGAAGCCTGGGTAGTTTGGGCTCTCGTTTTGTCAATAAGCAACCCAGAGATAAGCAATAATAAAATTGTTGAAAGAAGATATTTTTTCATACAGCAGTTCATGAAGTTTCTGTTGCAAATAAACTGAAAAATACCAAGAATAAATGTTATTTTAATACTATCATTTTATGGTCATTTTTTTATAAAAGGGAGGTAATCGTTACTATAAGCGTAAATTATAGTGACCGCCTACTCGTTTTTGCTAGCGCGATACTTCTGTAAAATGGTCATGGTTTTGCGCTTGATTTTGGCGCTTTAAGGAGTTGCCAAGAACCCGTTTTAGTCAAAAATTGAAAATGATATTTTGGTGGTTGGATTGGCAGAGTATAATACGGAACGCCCCATTAGCTAGTTCAATTTATAACCTCGAGCAAAGACCGACAGGTAGCTTAAATTTGGGTCAAAACAGGCTTTCTAAAGATAGATGTCAACAATACCTAACTTTTCGTGAACGCTTTCAGGCGCTAAAAGAAAAAAGCTGGATGGGCCGATAGACAACAGGTTACGTCCATTTGGCCAACCTTTTCGTGGACGTTTTCAATCATGAGAGCTGAGAATTAGGCTTTCACTATAAGCCATAAAAAGCGTTCATTTGGCCAGGCCTTTTCTGAGATTGAGCATTTAGTGCCAACAAATAGTCTTTACGAAAAATTGTCTGGCTTATCGTGGCTGTGCTGGCCACGATAAGCCAGATTGGCGTAGGATCACCTCCAAATGCTCACCCCCGTAACAAGTTGGCTCACCAGCTAAATTGCTAAGGGGGGAGCATTTTGTCCTTCCTGCTAAAAAGAGACTTTGGGCAGAGATGTTGCAGCTACTGAAACCAGTGACTACAACTCATAAAATAAACATTAGGCAATGGTAATCAATAATTTACTCGCCCAAATGAGCAACCCTACCTTTATTTTTCTACCTTAGGGAGCCTATAAACTTCGTCCACTAGGGCTCATCCATGATTGACGGCTACAACTACCCTCCCCGATTGCGTTCGCTACCTTCATTGCTGCTCACCGGCCTGCT
>NZ_JACWZY010000071.1 GCF_014699005.1 Spirosoma profusum | reverse complement strand
CTTGTTCGCTGACTACCTCCGACACGAGTTAGCCAACCCAAGAATTCAGGCAATCACCCTTTAAGCGAAAGTCCTATGTTTAATTGGGGAAGATTTATTTACAGCCAGGTGCTACGTTAATACACGGGGATTATTACCCTGGTAGCTGGCTGAAAACAGACTATGGTACGCGCGTCATCGACCCGGAGTTTGTTTTCTTAGGGCATCCAGAGTTTGATTTAGGTGTCATGATTGCCCACTTAAAACTAGCCCAGCAGGATGAAGTACTAGCCAAACAGGTTCTTAGTCAGTACCGGCCAACGGGCGATTTAGAACCTGCCTTACTACAAGGATTCACTGGCGTCGAAATCTTGCGCCGACTCATCGGCCTGGCACAACTTCCTCTATCCCTAGACCTGAAGCAGAAAAAGGCATTACTTGAAGAAGCCGCCGAAATGGTGTTGTGCACGTAATTACAGAGAGTGACACAGAAAACGACGATTATACCCCTAAACGCAAACCCGTTGAAGCTATGATTCGGCAGCAATATCGGCTCTGACTTCACTTACTAACAAACGGATGATGAAATTATAGGCACTTGGACAAATAGGTTCCTTTCTCTAAGGTGATCGTTTGATCCAAAATGGCTATAATTTTACAATGATTGGGACATTCTGCCACTGCCTCCGATAACTGTTGTTTGATGGTTTGTATTTGCTGAATTTGCTCATCAATAAGCCGGATTTTTTCTAGTACCTGCTCTTTGCCCGCCATACAATCCAAATTACCAATTTCGTAGGACTCGATAACCTGCCGAATCTCTTGCAAGGTGTACCCAATCATTTTTAGCTCTCGAATGGCCCGAAGCCTCGAAAGAATCACAGGTGTATATTCCTTGTAATTGTTTTCACGTCTGGCCTTCTTGTGGAGCTCTAACAATCCAATCTTTTCGTAATACCGAATGGTATCACGAGAGAAGCCCGATTTTTGAGAAATGACCCCTATCAGCATAATTTTTATCGGTTAAACGCTTGACAATGGAGTATACTCCACTGTTTAGCTTTACTCCCAAAAAAATGAAATCGTTCATTCTTACTGGCTTTGTATGCCTAGTCACATTAGTTTGCCCAGCACAGAGCAAACTCACAAAATCAATGGAGACCGATTTGAAAAAGAAAATCGCACTGGCCTGCAAACTCACCGACCACGACCAGATTAAGCGCATGAATGAGCTGCATCAAACGCTGTTCAAAAAAGTAGCGCGGGCTGTTGAGCATCCCACCAGTTACGAATTGATATTCAATCAGTCCGATAATGCTATGATTGCTGACTTGACTGAATTCATCAAATTCGAGCGCCAGTGCTGCCCATGGTTGGTTTTTCATCTCACCTTTCAACCTGAAGAAGGCCCTATTTCGGTGGGGATGGGGAATTCGGAAGAAACCAAACAAATGGTTTATCTAGACATGGAGTTGGATAAACTTCAGCAACCTGTTTCCAAATAACTCATTTCGTGAAGGTATTTTACTACTGGGAGCGTAGTTGGTAATACCTAACCCTAAACCAAATTATTATCTTGCGATTGACTTTATACAGGCACGGAAGCGACACTACAAGTCCCCATCGATAAACGATGGAACATTGCAACTGGCCTCGCCCTATTCACCGTACTTTACAATATCGGTGAAGGTATTGTGTCGCTCTACTTCGGTGCTCATGACGAAGCTTTGACACTTGCAGGCTTCGGCGTGGATAGTTTTATTGAGGTCATTTCTGGTTTAGGTATTCTAGCCATGATTGCCCGATTACGCCGGTTTGGCGACAAAAACCGGGGGAGCTTTGAACGTCTAGCGTTGCGCATCACAGGCATTTGTTTTTACGTACTGGTGGCTGGTCTAGTTGCTGGAGCCATGTTCAGTATATGGAAACAACAGAAACCTGAAACGACTATAGCCAGAATCGTGGTTTCGCTCCTCTCCATTGCCATTATGCGTGGTCTTGCCTGGTGGAAAATCCGCATCGGAGAGGAATTAAATTCTGCTTCTATTATTGCTGACGCCAAATGCACGATGGTGTGCGTTTATATGTCGGTAGTGATGCTGGCTTCAAGTGTGTTATTTGAGGTATTACATTTACCATATATCGACGCTATCGGTATGATGGGATTAGCCTGGTTTTCCTTTAAAGAAGGGCAGGAAAGTTTTGAGAAGGCCAAAGGAGCAGTGACCTGCTGTGGTCACTGCTGACAATCATTTGTTCCTCCACTCCCCTTTGGCCGCTTCTAAATCACGCAGAAAGGTCGGATTCTTGAAATAATTTGTTAACATTCGATATGTTACCTGGCGGGCTGCTTCATTATCGCTGGGTTAGTGAATACCCATTATTTCGCGCGAACGGCGGATTTCTTCGGCAAGTTTGAGAAAGTCGGCTCGGCGGTGCGGCAACAATTCGCTCCAAGTGTATGCCTAAATAAAGGCCCATAGGGTGTGTCCGCTGGCAAACGATGGGGAGCCTATTCGAGTCAGCAGCTTTAAACCTGTCTCCAAATGATAAGGGCGGGGGCGGATGTAGTGATACTTGATGGTGAATTCCATCACACGCATATCCCTCATCACCCCTTTCAACAAAACAGCAGTTTTAGGGTAGTTTTCCGCTGTGCAGGTAGCGCCTAGGATTTCTCCCCCTTCAAAAAATAAGTCTAGATTCTGCTGGTATGCAGAGTGGGAAGACAGCAAGTCGGTCGATGGCCAGTAGCCAATATTGCCTAAGAACTCAACGCGCTTGATTTGTTCCGGGGTTCGACTGCGCTGTAAGGCCGATAGATGGTCCAGTTCCTGTCGAGTCTGGTCCGATGAGTTGGCTGGTGGGCGTACACTGGTTTTTAGGATTTCGACCTGCTCGTCGGTCAAATAGTAAGGTTTGACAAGCACATAGGTCAGTGAACTACCGTATTCATTAGGGGGATAATGAATGGTATCCATCCAGGCTCGAGCAGGGTTCTTTCTCATACTCAATGCGCCAATCTGTTTGTAATGTTCTGCTACGGGTTCCTGAACATGGGGAGCCTGTCCATAGGTGAGCGATGTACACACTAGCAGGGCTAACATCAATGTGGTTTTCATACTTGGGACAATGTTTAGAATTGCCCCCATGACGGACTAATCTCCAAAAAGATGCATGGATAAGGCACTATTTTTTCGCTGCTCGATCAAAAACGCCTGAAGCGTTACGCAATCAGACAGAACCGCAAAACCTTCCACTCGTCCTTGCGGGTCAAAATCCAAATGGAAGCATTCATAGAACAGCCCGTGCATTTTCTTGCGGGAACGCTGGATACGCGATTAGGTAGTTGACAAATCCAGTTGCAGGTACTGGGCAATCTCTTTCTGAGGCACACCATCTAGTTCCATCGCTAATAGTAAGGCATACGTATCTGGCAGACAACTTAGTAAGGGGCGAACATAGTCGGCCATTTCCTGATAGGCATTCTCCTTCCGAACGAGGGACACCTGCTCAATCTCGTCAGCACACAAGCAAGCCGTTCTCGGCTGTCGGTAGTGGTCAATCATGGCATTGTGAGCTATTTGGAATAACCACGAGCGGATATTAATGACGGTATACTGAGGATTATGACCAGCCGATAGACTTTCAAAAAAAATTCCTGGCTAATGTCTTGCGCGATTGATTTATCGTTTACAAGCTTACGCAGGTAGCTCAAAATCATCGGCTGATAGTGGGGCCACTTGGCCACCAGCTCCGATAAGGGATTCGCCATGTTCATACGAAGTTTAAGGTAAGGTTGAGACAATCATGCCCATGTGCAAATAACCTTTCAGCGAACCACATTGTACTAGGTGATACGAGTCGCCGGTTTTAAGAAGAGTGACTTCTTTGTCAGTTAAAACGATGTGTTTTAGTTGGGATCGGTAATCGGCACGCCGAAAGATCAGTGTATAGGGCCGCAATGAAAGGCGTTGGCCTTCACAAAGTGCGGGTAATGCTGGCTGGGGCTTTTCCTCCTTATTCTCCCGACGGTGCTGAGCCAGCATGGATTTAATCCGCTCGTCCAGCTCCGTTAGGCGTAGCAAAACCCAATCAAAAACGCCCTGATTTCCATAGTTCAATTGTTGACTTTCCAACTGATGCAAATAGTAGTGCAGCTCGGTTTGGAGCAAGCAATAGGCGGCTGGATCAACCACCGACAAGTGATTCATGTGTTTACCCAGCATCGTCAACATATAGTCGATGGAGCGAGCGTGACGCTGGTATGCTGTCTCATTCGAATAGGTGGATCGCCAAGCGCTCTCCCTAGTGATGTCGATGGGGTTATGATGGGTTTGCGCCATATTTGGGGCTACTGATATTCCCAGCAGCCCCACACCGACAAACCAACAGCAAATCGCTTTCATCACTCATCAACGGGCAAGATGAAGAGCTTCAACGTAGGCATCGGGAAGTTCGCTTTCCAGAACGGCACGAGCAGCCTTTTCTACGTCGTAGACAACACGAACATGCTCAACCTGAACTCCATCACGTGAACCGGGGCGGGCCGACTCATCAATGGTCAGTAACACGTAGCAGGCGCGAGGGCCGCCATCCTTCGGTTTGCCAACCGATCCGATATTTATGGCGTGTCGCCAGTACGTTTCCTCCCAGGTGCTTCGGCACTCACCACCTTGTAAAATGGCTTATGCGTATGGCCGAAGCAAAGGATATCGGCCCCGGCTCCCTCTAAAACCCGGCCCAAACTACGGTCGCCCCGGTCCTCGAACAGGTATTCATTCACTCGCCGGGGGCTACCATGTACCAATAGTATAGTAGCGAAACGGGGGTTTGTTGCTGCCACAAATGCTCAGAATCGTTGCCTAATTCAAATTCCACCCGGATATGCGTGGGTAAAGTGCGGAAATAGATCCTTTTCTGCTCCCCTACCATGGCATTTGTGTAGGAAATAGATACTTTGCCGTTGGCCTTTTCTTGCTCCTCTTTGTAGGCACAGCCGCAATCATCAGAAGCCCGGCCAATGCCAAAATCATAGTTACCAGCGATGGTAGGTATTCCTCGTTTGCGAATCGTAGCTATGACTTCGTTCGGCCAAACGTTATAGCCAACTAAATCTCCTAAACAATATATCGCGTCAGGTTGACGACTGTCGATGTCTGAGAGCACCGCTTCCAGTGCGGGCAAGTTGGCATGAATGTCGGAAAACAAGGCAATTTCCATACGTGATTTTGAAAAGTCTACTGGTAATGGGGTTCAAAGTGCTTCTTCTGTTTCAGCGCAAAATTGACCAACAGGATCAGCACTGGCACTTCGATCAGCGGACCGACCACGGCAGCAAAGGCCGCACCTGAATTGATACCGAATACGGAAATAGCGACCGCAATGCCCAACTCGAAATTATTGCCAGCGGCTGTGAAGGCAATTGATGTAGATTTGGCGTAATCTGTTCCAACTCGCTTCGAGAGATAGAAGGCCGCAAAGAACATGATGGCAAAATAGATCGTTAAGGGAACGGCAATGCGTAGTACATCGAGCGGAATAGAAACGATGAGTTGCCCTTTCAGACTGAACATAACCACGATCGTGAACAGCAAAGCGATCAGCGTTATAGGGCTTATAGCGGGCAAATAGGTTTGCTCATACCAGTGACTACCTTTCAGGCGCGTCAGAATAAATCGTGAAAATAACCCTGCCAGGAATGGCACTCCTAAATAGATAAATACACTTTGGGCTATCTCATTGATGGTGATGTTGACGCTATAACCTTTTAGCCCAAATAAGGGCGGCAAAACGGTTATGAACACATAGGCATAAACCGAATAGAACAGTACCTAGAAAATACTATTGAAGGCCACCAGGCCAGCAGCGTACAGCCTATCACCACCTGCTAGATCGTTCCAAACGATTACCATTGCTATGAACGGGCAATACCGATCATGATAAGCCCGGTCATATAATCGGGCTTATCGGGCAGGAAAATAACGGCTAGCCCAAACATCAGCAGCGGTCCAATGATCCAATTCTGTAACAGCGAAAGGACTAGTATTTTCGTATTGGTAAACACTTTCGGCAATTCTCCATACATTACTTTTGCCAAAGGGGGGTACATCATCAAAATGAGGCCAATGGCTAACGGCACATTGGTTGTGCCGGAATTAAATCCATTAATAAATACCTGCGACTGCGGAAAAAAATAGCCAATACCAACCCCAATTAGCATAGCCAGAAAAATCCACAGTGTTAAAAACGGTCGAGAAATGACAAACGGGTATTACTCATGCGATTTGCTGATTATGCGTGCGCTTCATGACAACGGCCGATGAGGGACAAAGGCCGCTGAATTGCTGCGTCTGCTGGATGGCTTGGGGCACAGTTTCACGGCTGACCGGAGCAAATCCATAGCGGTTAAAATACCCCTCTGCTGTGGTTGTAATTAGATAGAGTTCCTGCAAGTGAGCTGCATCTGCAGTGGCCAACAATTGCTCAATTAGTTGAGCCGCGATGCCATTGCCTTGGTGGGTTGGATCAACGGCCACCGAACGCAGCAGGCCAACTGATCCGAAAGACTCTATGCCCGCAACACCAACAGCCGTTTCCTCGTCTTTAGCTATGACGAAACCCGACAAGCCAGTTGGTAAATCCTCGGTGAGCAAATCTCCTTGCTCTAGCAGCGCCACAACGATTCCTTTCTCGTCAGGTCGGGCGTTTTCAATATACAGTGCCATCGTTTACAGGTTGGCTTTCAAGCCATTTGGATGAAATAAATTCCTTTGAGAAAATTTTGATCTCGTCGCGCACTTGTCGAAACGATGTCAGCGTGTCGATACCGGGTTGATGACCTGGATCAGGAAAACTGTGGTGAATCTTCTCGGCGCTCGATGGAAAAAAGGGGCATTGCTCGCGGGCATTATCACAAACCGTAATTACATAATCAAACGGTATATCTGTGTATTTATCCACATGGTTGGATGTGTGATGCGATATATCAATGCCATCCTCGGCCATCACCTGAATGGCCAATGGTTTCACACCATGCGGAACAACTCCTGCGCTGTAAACCTCAGCCCGATCATCAGCGAATGTTTGTAAATAGCCCTGGGCCATCTGCGAGCGGGCAGAATTGCCCGTACAAAGAACTAGAATGCGTTTCATCGTTAGAGTTGGATTAGTTGCAGCAACCAGGAGAGTCGCAAGCCGCTTTGGATTCCCCTTCGGGCTTTTGTGCGAAGACAGTAACGCTATAAATACCCTTATCCTGTTGGCGATAATCAGCGATTTCCTCAGCCGAAAGGTAGATTTTCAATACTTCGTCGGGCAGAGCAATTTCCCTCTCTTTCTGCACAAGTATATTGATGAAACCGCTCTCCTTAACGAGCTGCAAATAATCGTCCTTTTGAATGGCTCCCGATACGCAACCAACGTAGAGTTCGGCGTCCTGCTGCAAGCCAGCGGGCAATTCACCTTTCAGCACAATGTCGGAAATACTGAAATGACCACCGGGTTTCAAAATACGGAAGGTCTCAACGAAGGCCTTTTGCTTGTTGGGTACTAGATTCATTACGCAATTACTCACCACCACATCCGCCAAATTTTCCGGCAGGGGCATGTCCTCGATATCGCCATAGACGAATTCGACATTGCTGTATCCTAGCGACTTCGCATTTTTACGAGCGCGGTCGATCATTGCTGGAGTCATATCCAAACCGATCACCCGGCCTGTTTCTCCCGTTTCTGCACTGGCCACAAAACAGTCGTTGCCTGCACCTGAACCCAAATCCACTACTGTATTGCCAGACTTGATCTGGGCAAATTGTGTGGGTAAGCCACAGCCTAATCCCAAATCGGCTTCGGCAACATATCCTTTCAGCTCGTGATATCCTACTGACATGTCGATGGGCACATTAGATGCCGTTTCGGGGCCACAACATGACGTAGGACCACAGCACCCATTGGCGTCCGGTTGTTCGGCAATTGCACCGTATTTCTGGCGCACGACTTCTTTGATTTGCTCGGCAGTTTCCATTTATTTAATTATTGGTTTAATGTAATATTACGATTGATTCAAGCAAAAAAATAGCCTCTGGTTAACAGCAAATCGAGGCTCCTACAAACGTATCGAATAGCGAACCAAAGGTTTCGCGCGCTTCATTCCAAACGACTTCATTTATGCAGTAGCAGACACGGGGCGGATTGATTTCGCCATGAATAATGCCGATACGTTTCAGTTCCTTTAAATGCTGGGAAACGGTCGCTTGAGCGAGAGATAATTCGTCTACTAAATCGCCACAAACGCAAGCCTTCTTCTGAGCCAGCAATTGCAGAATGGCTACCCTAGCGGGATGGGCAAATGCCTTTGCCAAATCCGCTATCCGGTTTTGTTCCTCAGTAAATATTTCGGATTTCGTAACTCCCATGTTGCAAAGGTATGGATACAAATATCAATTGCAATATTACGATAAATAATCTCACTTTTGAATCTTAGCAGAATTGATTATTTACACTTATCTGAGAAAAACGAGCAATTATGCATCTGCTTCAGGAAACAGGCGCTTGAGATCGTCTAAATGACTCAATTAATGAGAACGTCTTTAAAAGTCCAATTTGTTGTAAGCGGTCGTTTTAAAGCCGTATAATAATTAATAATTCATTTAAAATATTTGAGTCAATATCAATCATTGTTTATACAAAACTTGCACTCAATTAATTAAATACATGCACCTTATCGACTATCGACGAGTCGACTCGCTATCAAATGCTTCAACGAAACGCACCTAATGAATTCACTAAGAGCTTATATACAAAAAGCCTTTGAAGAGCTCTATGGCCGACGCATCCCCCAATTTTTCTGTCTTTTATGCCACATATGCCCCTAAGCTCTGGGGATTGATTTTAACTGCCAAGTTGCCGAAAACACAATCAGCAGCGATTTTGATCAACACAATAACTAAAGGGTGGAAGCAACTCGACCAGAAGAAGTCGAACCAACAACATATTTTGAGTTGGCTTATAGGGCTTGCCTATGAAGAGGGGCTACCTAAGGATTGTTTAGCCCATTTCTTTAGAACAAAAAAATAGCTCATTCCCCTTCGCAAATCCGCTCTTGAATAGTCATCTTACAGGCTGGAAAACTGACAACCTTTATCAGATTAAGACATCCATCTCTCTTAGTACTACGTATATCCCTCATATTTCATTTTCTCTCTAAATCCCGTTCTATGCGGTCATTACTACTAATTGTTTTTCTTTTCTTAATATCCATCACGGCGTTTTCCCAGAAACTTATCGGGCAGGTTATCGATCAGGCGTCGCAAAAACCGATTGTTGGTGCCACTGTACAGATAAAACGAACGCAATCAGGTACGCTCACCAATGCCACGGGTATATTTACCCTGACCAACCTACAGCCAGCCGATGTCCTAACATTCTCTTTTGTTGGCTACCGGACGCAGGAAGTGCAATACACAGGGCAAACAGACCTGACCGTTGAACTGATAGCAGGGGTGTCGCTTAACGAAGTAGTTGTCACGGCTCTTGGGCTGGAGCGCAACGCCCGAAGCCTGGGTTATGCGATCCAGAAAGTTGATGGCAGTCAGGTTAGCGACGTCAAGGCTCCCAACTTTCTCGACAACCTGTCGGGTAAGGTGGCAGGCGTGATGATTACGAGTGGATCGACGGGGGTAGGAGCATCCTCGCGTATTACAATCCGGGGCGAATCGTCGTTCACCAACAACAACCCCCTTTTTGTGGTCGATGGCATTGTCATTAACAATGCTACGGTGGTGAACCGAGTTGACGACGATGCCAATGGGTTTCAGGAAATCGATTTTGGCAACGGTGCCATGGAAATCAACCCTGACGACATAGCAACGGTATCGTTACTGAAAGGACCCGGTGCAGCTGCCCTCTACGGCACTCGAGCCTCCAACGGGGTTATCCTGATTACAACTAAAGACGGTTCGTCGCAGAAAGGTATTGGTGTGAGTTTCAACAGTACCTTTTACACAGAGCGCCCGTTTCAATTGCCTCGTTTCCAGAATCAGTATGGACAAGGTAACAGCGGAGTGTTTAAGTATGTTGACGGCCTGGGCGGAGGGATCAACGACAACATCTCCTATAGTTATGGCCCGAAACTCGACGCGGGGCTGCTGATTCAGCAGTACGACAGCCCCGTGAATCTGCCCGATGGTCGGGTGGTGCGTGGAGCCGACACGCGGGTATACAGTGGGCTACCTATCACACCAACCCCATTGTTGTCGCACTCTGATAACCTCAAAAACTTCTACGAGACAGGCCATACGACCATTAACAACCTGGCGATTTCCGGTAGCTACGGCAAAGGCACTTACCGGCTGTCGTACACCGATCTGAACAGTCAGTCAACCATTCCGGGTGTCGGCCTGAAACGCAAAACGCTGGCCGCCAGGCTGCAGTTCGAGCCCACCAAGTGGCTGAAATTCAACTCGTCCATCAATTATATCAACTCGGGTAGCGACAATCGCCCTGCCACCAAATACGGTTCGGAAAACATTAACTACGCCATGAGCGCCTGGCTGGGTCGGCAAACCGACGTTAACCCGATGAAGCAGTACTGGCAGCCCGGACTGGAGGGGATACAGCATTTTTCCTACAACTACACCTACTTCGACAACCCGTATTTCACCCTCTACGAAAACCGTAACTCGTTTAACCGTGACCGACTCATCGGCAACATTACCGTGACGGGCGAATTAGCCACCAACTTGACTCTGATGGTACGTAGCGGTATGGACTATTCGAGCGAAAACCGTCAGTTTCGGCGGGCATTCAGCAGCAACCGCTTCAAGAATGGCGCTTATGCCGAAAACGCTGTTTTCTTCCGAGAAATCAACACCGACTTTTTGTTAAATTACACCCGTAGCTTAGGACCACTTTCGCTCGATCTGTCGGCGGGGGGCAATCGTATGGATCAGTTGACGTCCTTCGATCAGTATCAGGCTCTGACGCTTGCACAACCGGGGGTGTTTAAGCTCACCAATGCGGCCTCTCCAATTGAAGTCTATCAGCAGAGCGCCCGCAAGCGCATCAACAGCCTATATGCGCTTGCCAAACTGAATTACAAAGACGTGCTGTTTATGGACATAACAGGCCGGAACGACTGGTCGAGTGCTCTAGCAACGCCCACCTCGACAGCTAACACTGCCTTTTTCTACCCCTCGGTATCAACTAGCTGGGTACTATCAAATCAGTTCCAGTTGCCTGTGATCATGTCTTTTGCTAAATTACGGGCCAGCGTGGCCAGCGTCGGTAACGATACCAGCCCCTACCAGACCACGGGGGTTTTCAACGCTCGCAACCCAGTGTTCTCACAACCCGCCTTCAGCGCCCAGACCACAATTGCCAATACCAACCTGAAACCGGAGTCGATCACCTCGGTTGAGGTGGGGGCTGATGTCCGCTTCCTGAACGACCGGCTAGGTGTCGACCTGACTTATTACAACTCCCGCACCCGTAACCAGATACTGTCGTTGCCAATCGCCATCCCGACGGGTTATAGCGAACGAGTCATTAACGGTGGTGAAGTACGGTCGCAGGGCATCGAAGCCGTGGTAACAGCCATCCCCATCCAGACGAACCGCATCCGCTGGAACGTGAGCCTGAACTTCAGCCGCAACAGGACTACAGTGGTGGCGCTGCCTGAAGAAGCTGGTACACTTACGTTGGGATACAACCGCATCTACGACAATGTGAACCAAACCGTCTGGTATCAGGTGAGGCAAGGCGACCGGATAGGTGATATGTGGGGTACGGGCTACCTGCGTAATGCCCAGGGCGAGTTTATTGTGGGTAGCAACGGTCAGTACATTGCCGACAACACGCTGAAGAAACTGGGGAACTATAATCCCGACTTCATGGTGGGTCTGTCGAACCAGTTCAGCGTCCAGAACTGGAGCTTGGGCTTCCTGCTCGACTGGCGGCAAGGTGGTATTCTTGTATCGCGCACGCTTGCCCTGGCGGGCGTAGCAGGGCAGCTTATCGAAACAGCCGACCGTCCCGATGCGGGTATCGTGGCTAAAGGTGTGGTTAACACAGGCACAACTGATAACCCGAATTTCCGCCCCAATACACTCCCCATTCCAGCCGAAACCTACTACCGGATGTACTACGACCGCAATAATGAGGAAAATAACACCTACAACGCATCGTACGTAAAGCTAAGGGAGATGAGCATTGGCTATACCCTGCCCGAAACGGCTGGACAGACCCGTAAGCTTCGTATGCAGCGACTGACCATAGCTTTAGTGGGTCGTAACCTGCTGGCACTGTCGCACATTCCCCACTTCGATCCCGAACAGACTTCGTTCCAGCAAAATCAGTTGCAAACGGGCGTCGAAGACATGACCTATCCCACCTCGCGTAATATAGGGGTGAAACTAAGTGTGAATTTTTGAATACCCTTTGCTGACGTAGGCCCCAAAACTATTGATTATGAAACGGATTTTATATAGTACTCTTTTACTGCTTACGCTAACCAATATACTGTCCGGCTGCACGGAGAAGTTCCAGGAAATCAACACCAACCCCAATGCCCCAGTTGATGTGCAGCCGTCGCTACTTTTCCGTAAGATTCTATTCGATTATGGCGAGCAAATGTCCTACGAAGCTTTCGTAGCTGGTAACCTGTTAGGGCAGTATTTTACAGCTATCGACTTTAACCTGTTCGACCGGCATAGTCTCAGCGAACCACAGTATGGCGGCAACCCCTGGCCGTTCATCTATACGAACCTGCGCGACAACGAGATTCTTTTGCAGAAGGCTCGTGCCAATGTGGCATTCGGGGTCTACGAAGGTCCGGCCCTGATCATGAAAGCGTACATGACTGCTGCCCTCACCGACTTATACGGCGACGTGCCATATAGCGAGGCCCTACAGGGCAAAACAGGTGTGATTACCCCCGCCTACGACACGCAGGAAGCCATCTACACGGCCGCCGGTGGTATATTGGACAACCTCGACAAAGGCATTGCTTCCATCAACAATTACAAAGGTGCTACCGTACTCGACGGCGACATTCTTTACAGTGGTAACCGCAACAAGTGGATATTATTCGCCAATTCACTAAAAATCAAATCCTTGATGCGTATTTCGAGCAAGGTAAACGTGAAAGAAGCGTTACAGAAAGTGCTGACGGAGGGGAACTTCATCAAAGCCAACACCGACAACGCAGTGTATCGGTTCTCACTCACGCAGCCCAACAACTTCCGAATGTTGACCGCCCGCATCGGAGACTACAACCTGTTTATCATGTCACTGACCAGTCAGGAACTACTCACCAGCCTGAACGATCCACGAATTGGGGTATACTTCCGGGCAACCGCGGCCAAACCTGGTATCTACAAAGGCCTACTCAATGGGCCTGATGCCTCGAAGCTGTCGATTTCTGTGGCCGACTATTCACTTACAGGAACGATCTTCCGGGAGGAGTCGGATAAGCTCAATTCCAACTACATGACTGCCTATGAAACCAGTTTCTGGATAGCCGAAGCAGCCGAGCGGGGACTGGTATCAGCCTCGGGCAAGGAGTGGTATGAGCGGGGCGTTACGCAGGCATTCGACTACTGGCGCACGTCACTTCCTGCCGGTTACCTCGGTAGCGGTAAAATAGCCTACGCGCAGAACGGGCAGAACCCAATTGAACAGATTCTGACGCAAAAGTGGATTGGCAATATCAACAATGCCTACGAAGGCTGGACCGAGTACCGCCGGACCGGCTTTCCCCGTCTGAAAACTATCTCGGCCAGTCTTAATAACGGTCTGATTCCCGTCCGGGTGCCTTACCCCAGCACCGAGAGTGCCCTGAATGCAGTACAGTACAAAAAAGCCGCCGATAAAATCCAGAACAACAGCATTAACATACCCGTTTGGTGGGCTACCCGCTAATCATTTCAGCATGACCACAACCCTGTTACAGTGGGCAATAGTGCTGGCTTCCAGTATTACACTATTTTTCGTATCGCCACTGGCCCGCACCGCACCCGAATTTTTCAGGGGTGCACGTAAAGAGCGGGCACCAAACACCCTCTTTCTGACGAGCAGTCTAGTCATTTCGTGGCTATTTGCCAAATCAATTACTAATGCCGCCAACCTAGGCCATAGCTTCGGACTGGTGGGTGGCGTGGCTTACGCGGGCTATTACTTATCGTTTCTGGTGGCAGGATTCGTGATCGTATCAATGCGCAACAAGGGTGGCTACCGGAGCATCCACCACTTTCTCGAGTCGAAGTTTGGGGCGAGTGCGGTGGTAGTCTTTACGCTACTGATTATGATTCGACTTTACAACGAAATTTGGTCGAATACTATCGTAATTGGCTCATATTTTGGGGCGCAGGGTTCTACCGATTACTACGTAGCCATTATCGTATTTACACTGCTCACGCTGGCCTACACGCTCAAAGGCGGCATGAGCAGTTCGATTATGACAGATGTGATTCAACTATCGCTCTTTGTAATATTGCTCACGGTGATTCTGGGCTTTATTTTACCCCAATACGGCGGGAGTCTGAAGCCCTTTGTTCGCAGTGGACGTTGGGAGTTGAATCAGGGGGTCGATCTGCTGCTTGTGGCGCTGGTGCAGTGTTTTAGCTACCCCTTTCATGACCCCGTATTGACCGACCGGGGCTTTATCTCCGACACGCGCACTACGCAGAGGGCGTATATTAAGGCGGCAGTTATTGGCTCGCTTTGTATCATCTTCTTCAGTTTCGTCGGTATTTTCGCCAAGCTGAATAGTCTGACAGGCGAAGCGCCAGTGGCCGTAGCGAAGTATTTTGGCGTGCCGATGTTGCTGCTAATGAACCTCATTATGGTGACCTCAGCCTCGTCGACGCTAGACTCGGCTATGGCGTCGTTTTCCAAGCTAATCAGCATCGATTTGAGCCGGGCCGTCGTACCAAGCGTTACCAGAGGACGCCTGTCTATGGTCGTACTGACGGTACTGGGTACTATTCCCGTGTTTTTCGACCCCGCTATTTTATCGGCTACGACCATTAGTGGCACCCTGGTGCTTGGTCTGGCGCCAGTCTTTTTGTGCTGGAACGTTCGGGTACCGCGCCTTGTTTTTCACCTGTCGGTAGTAGGCGGACTGATGCTGGGCGGATTTCTAACATTTTTTCAATTGCCCGAATCGCTACGGTTGGGAGACGGCAAATACGGATCGCTGCTCAGCGTGAACCTGATCACTACGGCCTACTGTTTCCTGGTTTTCGCGGGCAGTACGTTGTTCCAACCAAAGAATCATGACTGATCAATCCGACACTGTAGACCTTGGCACACGTAGCGGTAGGCTGCTCGTATTTGGAGGCCCTTACTCCAACTTGCAGGCACTGGAAACAATTCAGAAAATTGCCGACCAACTTCAGATCCCTCCCAACAACATCATCTGTACCGGCGACATTGTCGGCTACTGTGCCCAACCCGAGGAGTCAGTGCAACTGGTGAAGAACTGGGAGATTCAGGCCATTCAGGGCAACGTGGAGCAGAATATCATCCGGGGCGAAGATGACTGCGGCTGTAATTTCACTGAAGGTGGACGGTGTGATTTGTTCTCCCGCACCTGGTTTCCTTATGCCGTTCGGACGCTTTCGGCTGAATCGGTTGCCTGGCTGAGCACGTTGCCACTCCAACTGTCGTTTCGGTATGCGGGCAAGTCGGTGGTGGTACTGCATGGGGCCGCTACTGGTATCGCGGATTTTGTGTTCGCATCGACGCCCTGGCCAGTGAAAGAAACGACCTTTGCGGCTACCGAAGCCGACGTAATACTGGCCGGTCACGCCGGGCTACCATTTGCGAATAGGCACGTTTCCGAAACGGGGGCCAGTCGGTACTGGCTCAACGCAGGGGTAATCGGGATGCCTGCTAATGATGGTACTCCCCGTGTATGGTACCTGCTGCTCGACGACACAGATGGTTTGTTTACATACAGTTTTCACGCGTATACCTACGATAACCTTAAGGCGCATCAGGCAATGGTAGCCAAACATCTCCCCGAGTCATACGCACAGACACTTCTCACGGGCATCTGGGACAACTGCGAGATTTTGCCGGACGCAGAAAAGGCTCTGTAAGGCCAAGCACTCACGCTGCACAAGTAATCTAAAGAGCAGGTTAGTGGGAGAGCCAACATTCGTACGAAATGTTTCATCAAAATAGAATAAGTATCTATTAATCAGGTCGCTACACTTTAAGTCAACAAAATTTTATGGTTTCAAACAGAAACTTTTGTTCCTCCTACTTACTGATTATATCTCAATAAAAAGAGGGATTTAAGAGGCCGTCTAAAAATGGTATTTTAAATAAAATAAGGAGCCAGTAGGTTTGTAAGTACAAAGAACCACCAATGT
>NZ_JACWZY010000070.1 GCF_014699005.1 Spirosoma profusum | reverse complement strand
GGCGGGCAGTATTACAACTGCCGGTCAACAATCAGCCAACGCAGTCTTCAAAAAAAACTGCGTCTTCATGGCGCACTTATGTCAGACACCCACAATTGATTGGGTCTGTCGACTACTAGGGTTCTGATTAGGTTAGGATATTTTCTGAATCGATGACCCGAGAAGGTAGTAGTTACCCGCCGTCTTCGTTTTCTGATTAACAGGCCATTAGCCGCCAACAACTCAAAAAGTACATCTCGCCCTATCTTAATGCCTTGTTTAGTCATCTCCTCTTTAAGCAGATCGTGTAACTTGCGCCCACCCATTTTGGGATGATCCTTCCGCAGCTTTTTGACCATCTCAATTACATCGGATTCACTATTGACCTGGCCAGCTTGCCGCTGCCAATACTGATAATAAGCCTGTCGTGAAAAACCAAGCCAGCCTTCTAGCTGCCGAATATGCAGAGTAGGATAATTCATGAGCATGAATCGGATGGCTTGGTAGCGGACCGGGCCACGGCGGCTTTTTTTCGATATCAACGCCTAGCTCTTCAGCTACTTTAACGATGGTCGAATAATACAAGGCTTTGAATTTAGCCGCTTCCAGTTCTTGTTCGAGGGCATGCACCTTGGCTCGCAATTCGTTTTGATCCTCACTCTGGGATGGGGAACCAGGGACGGCCGTTTTGTTTTGATCCTCACTCTGGGATGGGGAACCAGGGACGGCCGTTTTGTTTTGAACAGGAGGTAGGTTGGGTAGCTCAGAGCCTGTTTCTTGGTTTGTTTGCCCTTCTTTCTCTACCTTGTCGACCCAATGCCGAACCGTCTTTCGGTTGATATTGAAGTGGACAGCGGCTTAGTCCATGTTGAGTTTGCCCAAGTGAATTTATTGCACCATTTGGCGCATGATGAGTTCATGCTCTTGCACGGGTGATAGATTGAGTTGATCCATAAGTTAACTGGTTTGTGGTCAACTTTTTCCAAGACAAGTCAATGAATTAGTGCTTAGCTAATCTGCAAGATAATAGGCTCTCTTCTCGTTTCATTGCTCCGACCCGCGATAGCGTCGCAGTGGCGCACCACCCATGGCTGGCCTCAGCTGTACACTTTCAGCTGACTATACACACTTATCGCTTACACCGCACCACTGCAGAACCACTTTGTTAGCAACATGTGTTCTTCTTCTCGCCACTGGTAATCGGTCGTTACAGTCTCGTCATGGTGTCGCGGAATAGAATTAATTGTCTCGCCATCGTCCCAACCTGCCAATGAAGTTTTAGCTTTTTTACTCTGCTTTTAAAACGTTTACCGGTTCAATTTGCCCCGCTCGAATGGTTTGGGATAGGACAGTCAGAAGCCCGACTATAGCAACCAAACCAAAGGCAATGCTTATATTTATAAGACCCAAATCAAGATAACTGCCCATTTCTTTTCTTAGTAAATCACCACAAAACAAGCCAGCTGGAACACCAATAAGGCCGGCAATTAGTATAAGAATGCCAAAATTCTTGGTAACTATCCACACCAATTTTATATTATTTGCTCCTAATATTTTTCTTATACCCAGTTCTTTCGTGCGCGTTTCTACGGAGTAACTGGCTATACCTAAAATGCCCAAAGCAGCGATTAGCATGACAATCAGGGCAGAGCCTCCGAAAATTTCCATTTCTCCACTGATTTCTCCTGAATAACGATACTTTTTTAAATTATAAAGATTGGCTGTTTTCTGAGGAAAATGATCTTTCCATACCGATTGAATGGCCTTGGTCGCTTCCATTTCTGTATCGGGCTTTATTTTTATGGTCAAGGTAGTTATTTCATTGGGCAAATACCGATACAGTAAAGGGCGTTGTTGGCCAATCATTTCATTGGGTAAGATGCCTATGACTTGTACAGAGGCCGAGTCCAGCAAGAGATTTTGCCCCACTAGGGCCTCCGATTTAGATGCCAATAATTTTGCGGCAGCTTCATTCACCAACACATATTGCTCCGTACGTTGGGGCATATTTTCAGGAAAATTTTGCCCAGCTAGTAAGCGGATACCTTCTGTTTCAATTGTTCGTGGGTCAATACTTACGTAATGTATTGCCAGCGTTTTATCGTTTAGCGTTACAGAATCTTTACCCATTTTAATGGGCTCATAGTACCAGTTA
The DNA here is from genome assembly GCF_014699005.1 of Spirosoma profusum. GTDB lineage: Bacteria > Bacteroidota > Bacteroidia > Cytophagales > Spirosomataceae > Spirosoma > Spirosoma profusum. The sequence goes on along the minus strand of NZ_JACWZY010000070.1, from coordinate 14,858 downwards.
GTGGCCAACGTCGTTTCTACCTGACTTAACTGACTTAGTTCGTTTTGCAGGTTTTGATAGTGTTCACCTTTTAAATCCAGTGTCAGCACATTGGAGGGCACGGTGGAGCGGATGATTGCCTTGTTTTTTCTATCATAATCGGCTACGATGACCACCAAGATCATAAATAGGATGGTCACCGAAAATTGAACGACAATCAACGCTTTGTAAACAGCAACACCCCGGAACAGCTTTATAGTCTTCGTTTTACGCAAAACCTGTATAGGCTGAAACGCTGACAATAGCCAGGCCGGAAATGCTCCTGCGACTAAGCCGGTGATAACGGCGTAGGTTATCAAGCATACTAGTAAGGCTATATCCCAGGAGAATGTCACATCATCCATATCGGGTATATAGTGGGCTAAAATAGTAACACATGGCACTGTAAACAACAAAGCAAACAGGGCAACAAGGGTCGATTCCATTAAAAATTGACCGATAACTTGTCCTCTTGTTGCGCCTATGGTTTTGCGAACACCTACTTCTTGCGCCCGGGAGAACGCACGCGCCAATGCCAAACTGATATAATTGAAAGCAGCTAAAAGGGTTAAAGATAGAATGATGAATAGCTGCGTTTTTACGTCTTCCCAACTAACGCCCGCATTGGGGTTATTTTTAATATCAATTTTTCCAGGTGTAATATCTTCGATGGGTTGTGCCAAAAATTGAAGATTGCTCTCATCTAATGTCCGATTATAGTTCTGGAGCGTTGCCTTAAGTTGCTCTAAATTATCCTCTGATTTTAAACGGGCATAAATTGCTGAACTCTTGAAGCCTCCCCAATCTTGTGAAATACTACTGATTGCTCCTTTTTTTTCAAGCAGTTCAGCAGAACTAATTGATAACATTGCCTCAATGGGCAGATGTGTTTCTAAAGGCGGGTCCTTGATTATTCCCCCAACGATATAATAGCCTAAATTTTCAAATTGAACCGTATGTCCTAAGACATTGGTGCTGCCAAATATTTTCTCTGCTGTTTTTTCTGTTAAAAAAAGGGTGGTGGAATTATTGGCAAGGCTTTGTGCAGTACCTGACAACAATTTGAAGCCAAAAACATCAAAAAAAGAAGGCTCTGAAAATTTTAGGTCAATCGGTACATCACCCTTGTCGGTTTGCAGGTTATGTTTTCCGGCCAGACGTACTTTAACCGTTTTTCCAACAAAGGAGACGCTGTCTAGTTGAGTCGCCAATGGCAATGGAGCTGTTGCCCATTTGGTTTGTTCCCCCTCCTTTGTTTCCTGGGTGAGTATCCGTACTAATTGATTTAATTCCGGATGGAAATGGTCTGTATCAAAAGTGGCTTTCAGGCCGGTAAACAGAATAACGCCAACCGCCATACTCAGTGACAAGCTCAGTATATTGACCAATGAAAAAAGTTTGTTTTTCCAAAGGTTGCGCCAGGCGATTTTAAAATAGTTACGAATCATATCCGGATTGATTAGAGATGGCGAGGGGTGTTCAGGGGTAAAGTAAGGACGGGTGGTAGCCCGTCGCTTTGGGAAGAAATCCTTTTGCCGGCTGGCCAGGCTGGCCACTCGACGCCGCAGGTAATAAGGTCGAATAACCTTCAGCGCTTCCAGACCATACCTGAAGCGGGCTCGCCAGGAACCCACTTGGTCAACTTGCTGGGCAAATTGCTCGTGCAGATCTCCCTGCAACTCTTCCAGGAGATCAGTGGGCGTCAACCAACTGAGCAGGCGGTCGGCCCAGCAGGGCGGGCGCTGAGGTGTTGGGTCGGAGAAAGACTCGTTCATCGGTTAGGAGAAGAAAGGGGTGGGTAAGGCCTCCCAAAACCCCATCCGTAGTTGACGCATCTCCCGCAGTACTTGCTGACCAGCCGCTGTCAGGGTGAATAAGCGTTTGCGCCGTCCGCCCCGGGCTAGGGTAGCTCCACCTAATTCCGAGCCCACGAGACCTTTCTCCTCCAGGCGATACAGGACTACATGCACCCCCGTTACGGATGTGGTTCGCTGGGTTCGTTGCTGGAGTTCGTCGGCAATGGTGACGCCATAGGCCCCGGTGGGTTGTTGTTGCAGGAGGGCTACGGCGAGTAAGACCAGCTCTTCAAACTCCCCCAGATAGGTTCGACTCATACCAAATGTACTAAAAAAGGTATATTTCTTTAATAGTTGTTGAACAAATAAAGTGCCAATTTTATAACTGATTTATTTTCAGGAATATAACCTAATAAGTAGTAGCTATATGTCCGAAAACGTACAAAAGCTGTCCGGTACCAGGTATTTTAAGTTCTATTCCTCATTTCATCACCATGAAGACTGTCTGCCTCCTGTAGGGTTCCATCCAGCTTCTAAAAGCTGGATGGAACCCTACAGGTGAAACAAGTACAGTTTGGCTATCATGTAGCACTGGAGTATGAATGGACGATCATACCCCAGACGACAGTAACGACGCGTATTGGTTTAGCCAACATCAAAGAAGCGTATAGTTCCCTGATTGGCTTACAGCTTGGCTACCAGTTGTAGGATGGGTTAATTGCGACCGACCCGCCCGTATTCCTGTCTAAAGGTGGATGGAATACAGGTATTTCTTTAAACGCTCCTCAAAACGAGACAAAGGAACGGTCATACATGCACTTCAAGAAATGGGCGGTTAAAGAGACTGTGAATCATCAAGAATTTAACTGGAAAGTTATAAAGTGAATGGAATGCCACCTTTGCTGACAACTTCAATCAATAGATTATAACCAGCCAAACCGCTGGACTAATTTGTCTTTCTGATTGCGGGCAACCGGAATACTAACTTCGTTGGTCATGACAACGTAGCTACCTTCGCCTTTCATGAACAGCTTAATCTGATCGAGGTTGATAACGTACTGACGGTGAATACGTAGGAAATTCCGTTCTTCTAATACTTCCTGAACCTCACGTAGCGTACGAGTGAGCAGGTATTGACGGTTCTGAGTAGCAATAACTTTGGTGTAGTTGCTGTCGGATTCGCAGTAGATAATCTCTCCGACAGGCAAAAAAATCACACCCTGCTGATAAGGAACTGCGATCTTTTCCGCTAAACGCTGACTGTGAAACTGACTTTTGAGTAAATCCAACTGCTGATTATCCACCCGTTGATGGCGTTCAGCTTTTCGAACGGCTTCCTGCAAATCCGACGTATCGATGGGTTTCAGTAAATAATCTAGTGCGCTGAATCGGAAGGCTTTAACGGCGAACTCGTTGTAAGCTGTCACGAAAATCAGGCTGAAGGGAAGCGAGCCAATCTTTTCCAGCAACTGAAATCCGTTCATGCGCGGCATTTCAATATCCAGAAAAACGACGTCGGGTTGCAGAATCTGAATCAGCCGCAACCCTTCTTCGCTATTCGTGGAGCGACCAACTAGCTGTATCTGCGGACAATGCTGGGCTAACTCGCGAGCCCACACAATCAGGTTCGTCGTCGATGATAATAGCTTTGAGCATAATTCAGTGAGCGAAAGAGTGAATGAGTGAAAGAGCGAATGAGTGCCGGCCAATCTTTCACTCATTCACTCTTTCGCTCATTAAATCGGTATCTCCAGCACGATTTCGGTTCCGGCGGGTTGGCCGTCGGAGTCGGTTAAATCGTGAATCTGGACTTGCGTTTGGGTTTGGTAAAGTTTATTGATGAGTGCGATACGTTCGCTCGTTACGTTCATGCCGAACGATTTTTTGGGCGTTGCCGATTTGCTTTTGAGTTCAGCCGCTTTGGTACGTCCAATGCCGTCGTCGGTGATGGTTATCTGCAAATAATCGTCTCGAAGCTGTTCTACACGTACTGCTACGTTGCCCCCTTCGAGCTTCTGCATCAGTCCGTGCCAGATGGCATTTTCGACATACGGTTGAAGTAGCAACGGTGGTATTTCCACAAACTCGGTGTCAATGGATGCCTGTACGTCAATCTGGTAGTGAAGCTTGTTTTTGAATCGCATGGCTTCCATATCCAGATAAAGTTGCAGTGCATCCAGTTCGTTTTGCAACGTAATACGTTCAGAGCGAGAGTTTTCCAACACGAGCCGAATCAATCGGCTAAACTTGGTAAGGTATTCCGATGCTTTCTTGGTATCGTTATCGGTAGCGTATAATTTAATGGAATTGAGACAGTTAAAAATAAAATGCGGATTCATCTGGGCACGTAGCGCGATCATTTCGGTTTCGGCCAGTTTCTGCTCAAATCCCAATTCAAGTTGCCGAATCCGTTGCTCTTCCAGCAGGTAGCTTTGCGCCTGAATTTCTTTGGTACGTTGTGCCAGTTTGTCTTCCAGTTCCTGCGTATACGTAGCGTGTAATGACGCATTTTCCTCCTCAACTAAACGACTTCGATATGCCAGCGCGAGCGCAAAACAGAACAGCTCAATCACAAGTCCCAGCGCCATAAAGAAAGGCGGATAGTTGATAAACTCTTTGGCTTTATCCGATAAGGTGGTGACTAATATAAATCCGTGAAGGGGTGAGATGGCAATAATAAATAAACTGATTCCACCTGCCAGTAAGTACTTTTTCATTGGACTGCGACTGCGGAAAATCGCTACAAGTAGAATTAGCCCTGCAAACACACCCAGTAAATCGCTGTACAGGTAATACGTATTGTAATAAAACCAGGGGCCGGTAACTAATTCGATAAAGGCCATTGCCTGTTGCGCAAGTAAGACGACCATAAGCAAGACAACCACCCGCCATAACAATGGCTGCTCGCTACGGAGGTTTAATAGTTTTGACAGGAAAAGCGCGTAGAAAAAACTAACCAAATAGGATATAGATATCCAGGCCGGGTGAAATAATTGAGGTAAAGCAGCGGGTGCCAAACCCAAGGCCAACCGACCGTCGGCAAATTTTACGATCCAGCAAAAACCAGCGCCAGCATAAAGTGCATAGTATAAATAAGCGCGATCTCGATTGAGGTAGTACTGAAAGAGCGTATATAAGCTCATCAGTAACAAACAACCCACAATCATCGCCATGGCAATTGAAAGCCATTTTGTTCGACTGGCTTCTGTTACTGTTCTTTCCGCATATCCTAACGGCGTACGTAGCAGATCGGAGTCTGTTGAGAAAACCCGGATGTAATCGATAAGCCGGACATAATACGTAATACTCTTTTGGGGAAGCACCCGTATAGGTAAATTCTCAGGCCAGCTATCAGATTTTCGTCGGAAGATTCCCGTTTGCGCTATGAACCTGCCAGACGAATCATATAGCGTACTAATGGTGTGCGTACCTTGCTCATACCAGAGACGTACCGTATCGGTAGGGTGGGTATTTACAAGCTGAAAACGGAGCCAGATAATTCGCGTCGATTTGATGTGATAGTTATGACCGAGGATCTTTGGAAGGTCTGATTCTGACAGGGGAACAAAATGCTGATGTCGAACGGATGCAAAGGTCTGAAGTGTATCGCTGGCTGGATCTTCGTAAAACCAGGTTTGCTGGCGGATGTTGATTTCATGCTTTGATGTAGGCTGACCATGGAGAATTATGGGTTGGCCAATCGCCAGCCGACTCAGCAGTGAACCAACAAACAACAGCGTAAATCCTCTCATTGACAGGCTGATAAATAGTCTTTCGAATATCGGCAATTACCGGCACGAACCCTATTATTTTCGGGCGAATGGCAGCTTTTGCCTGATCATTAGTCGAATTATTGAGTGAAGCAATTCACACAGAAACACCGTCATCTACGCAGTATTTTCGACGCTCCATCCGGGATTAGTGGCACGGGGACTGGTGCGCCAATACCTTCGTTTCGATTTCAGGATGGCCTGAATGCTCAATCTATTAACACAAAAACACGAAAACCAATGAAAACGATTCTGCTTTCAATGCTCCTGGCTGTTACTTCACTGACAACATCGACAACTGTTACGTTCGCCCAGCAATCTGGTGAAGAAGCCGCGATTAAAAAGGTTTTAACAACGTCATTTGATGCTTTCGGCAAACGCGATCTGGATGGTTTTGCCGCTTATTTTGTTAAATCGCCCGAACTATTTTACCAGGTTCATGCGGCTGACGGACAATTACTTGTAGCGCATGGATGGGAGGCCATGACGCACATGGTCGGTGGACACATGAAAAATGATCCGAACGACTTCAAAGGCAAACACAGCCTTTCTGATATCCGCATTCATACGCAGGGCGATATGGCTTGGGTCAGCCAAACGAGTAATTGGGCATCACCGCGTGGTGCTTCTAAAGGAAGTGATATCCTGGTTCTGCAGAAACAATCAGGTCAATGGAAAATTGCTGCGTTGACTACCCAAACGTATGCAGAGGGGAAACTGATTGTGGTGAAATAACGGTAAGGCTGTGTAACTTGACTTCGTCATTCCTGATTCGGCTCAGCGCCCGCCAGGAATGACGAAGTTCAATTCTAAACTCTATGAACTGAGGAGTAGGCTTAAACCTTCGAACTAGAATGATTTTATTATTACGAGTAGCTTAATCTCCAAAGATGCTCCTATTTAAGAAGAATTAAAGGTCTGATACGTCCTGAAAATAAACGGTCCAGCACCGGCGGTGGTGAGGCCCGGCCGGGATTGGCATTCCGACCGGCCGTGGCGGTTAACAGCAATAAACCAGACTCGGATCAATAACCGAACGGCAAACCTCAGATTAGTGGTCCGAACCTACTCTTTTTTCAGCAGCTAGGTTTCGTGGGGCGAAATGGGCGCTCGTATTTGCCAATCGTTACGTGCAAGTAGAATGAATTAGTTATACGTGTAGCAATCATGCTTTTAATTCGTAATAGATAATTTTTACCAATTACCACTGCCGAAGAAAGCAAGAATTCTAAGGTTTACCCAGCGAAAAAACGTTTCCTTTGCGTAGGTACAACTGTATGATTCGTTGTGGAACAGCCCGCTCTTATCCTCGACCCAAACCCTGATCATCCCGTCTGGAGACGACAACTTTTCGAGGCTGATTTTTACTTGTTTAAACAATGGACGCTCGACTCAAAGGGTTCGGGATTGCCATACACGGGCGACAGTTATTGTTTTAGTCTGGTCTTTAGTAATTCAGGTCAGATAAAATTCGACTTAGCCAATAAAGCCTATGAACTACACACTGGTTATGTGGTAGTTGAAAAAGGCCACAACTATGATTTTCGACTGTACCCGGCCACGGGCAGTTTTTCGATCATTGATTTTACCGATGATTTCTACGAACAATTACTCGATGAATACCAACTGCGTCATAGCTCCTTTTTCGGTAATCCGAATGCACTCACCCTGGGGTTGAGAACGACACCCGTCATCGATTACCTGTTTTATCAGCTTTGGCAGCCGGGAGGGGAGATGAGTCGGTTAGGGCGTGACCAGTTAGTGCTACAGTTGGTGCAGGAAGTCGTCGGGCGGATCGAAAACCATGACCCGAATGAGCCACTAACCCTGTACAAACGCTTTCATCTAAATTCCATCGAGCAGGCAAAGGCGTATCTGCATCGGGAATTCAACCGCGACCTGTCGCTGCTGGATTTAGCAGATCACTGCTGTGTGAGTCCGTTTCACCTGGGTAGATTATTCAAAACGCACACGGGTTACACACCCTACTACTATTTAGTCAGCATCCGACTGGCCCACGCCGAACGGCTGCTGCGCGACACCGCTCTGCCTGTAACTGATATCGGTTTCGCGTCGGGGTTCAACAGCCTGGAATACTTCATCACGGCGTTCCGGCACCGCTACCAGCGGAGTCCAGCGCAGTACCGGAAGCAAGGGCCGTTGTAATATGTATGTCAGTAGTGGCTATCAGGCCGAAAACGCTGACCGATTTGCTCGAAAATCCAAAGTTGCGAAAGCCGAAAGGTTTCCTGTACGTTGTAATCAGTCAGTTTTCTACATCAAAAAAGAAAATGAGAACGCTAAAACTTCAAATGCACCTGTCCATAGACAACTACGTAAACATGGAGCGGGGCGGCACAAACTTCAAATGGGACCATGAAGTGATTGAATTCTGTGTTGACAATCTTGATAGTGTGGACACCATTTTACTCGGACGTAAAACCGCCCAGGAATTAATACCCTTCTGGGATCAAGTAGCTACCGATTCAAGCCATCCTGATGTTGCGCTTGGGCAACGAATTTCGGAAATTCCCAAAGTTGTCTTTTCAAATACCCTCACCGAACACCCCTGGAAAAACACGACGCTAATCCGTGGCGACATGCCTACTGAACTAAGTAAGCTCAAAAAATCACAAGGCAACGATATCCTGGTTTATGGCGGAGCCTCTTTTGCTGCTTCTTTAATTCAAAACGGGTTGATAGATGCGTTTTATTTTCTGCTGAATCCGTTTCGTTTGGGCAAAGGGGTAACCCTCTTTCAACCAAACGACGATGTTCAATTATTTACGCTCATAAAATCGATGCCTTTTCCCTGCGGAACCGTACTGCTTCATTATCATCCCAACCAACCCTAAACAGAAAGTTCATCCCAAAACTGTTCGCTGGTAAAGGGTAATCTGTCGGACGAAATGGTAAGTCTAAGAAACTAAAAACAGTCTGAAATGAAGACAATCCTGATGACCTGTTTCTTTGTTGCTAGTAGTATAATCGCCATGGAGTCCTGCCAGCCAAGTACAAAAGAAAGCCAGAACGCGTCAACCGCATCAGCTACTATGGCCACCAATCAGAACATTAAGCCAGTAGAAAGCGGCTTTGCCGATATAAACGGGCTAAAGATGTACTATGAGGTGTACGGCAAAGGAAAACCCCTCGTAATGCTGCATGGTTCTCATCTCGCCATTCCGATGAACTGGTCGCACGTCATACCGCTGATGGCGAAAGACCGAAAGGTGCTAGTAACAGAGTTGCAAGGCCACGGTCGTACAAGAGATATTGCCCGTGAAATTAGCTATGAAGGCATGGCCGACGATGTCTCTGGTCTGCTTGAGCACCTGAAAATTGACAGTGCAGATGTATTGGGCTGGAGCATGGGTGGTGGCGTAGCGTTTCAGTTTGCCGTTCGCCATCCAGAGCAGCTTCGCCGACTGATAGTCGTTTCGGCGCCCTACAAACATGATGGATGGTGGAAGGACACAGAGAACAGCTTTGCTACGTTTAACGCCGACCAGTTCAGAGGCACTCCGATACAAAAACAGTACGATAGTCTTGGCAATGACCCAGCACATTTTCCTGAATTTGTGAAAAAAGTTATTAGCATCGACCTGAAGCCATATGATTGGTCAAAAGATGTATTGGCTATAAAAGCCCCGATATTCATGGCTATCGGCGGTGCCGACGGCGTACGCTACGAGCATGCGCTGGAACTGTTTCGGGCCAAGGGTGGCGGCAAACAAGGTGATCTTCACGGACTACCCAAATCGCGGCTCGCTATTCTACCTGGCACCACGCACATAGGCATGTTTATGCAACACCAGAGTTGGCTTATACCCATGATAACCGATTTCCTGGATTCCGACCTCAAGACTGAGCCCCCTACGTTTTAAGGCGCAACGTACCGTTCCTGACCCAAATGGTCGCCCAATGATACTACCGAACGAAAGAGACTCCAGATTTATGACCATCAGACTGGGCAGAACCTTAACCGATTCTGAGCATCATTTGCTGGCGTTATGGGCCGCTGACTGTGCCGAACATGTACTACATTTCTTTGAGTCAGTGAAGCCTTCAGACTCCCGACCTCGCGTAGCGATTGAGCAGATTCGGGCCTGGGTACGGGGCGAGATCAAGATAACTCAGTCACGGGCTGCGGCAAGAGACCTGAAGGGAGCCGCCCGCTATGCTGCTTATGCGGCTGGTCAGGCGGCAGTGGTGGCGCATGTGGCGGCCCATGAACTGGGGGCAGCGGCCTACGCGATTAAAGCCGTAAAAGATTCACTTGGAAAAGACGAACAGGAGGAAGCGAGTCACAAAGAGTGTCAGTGGCAGCGGGATCAACTGCCGGATGCTATTCGCGACCTTGTTCTTGATGACCAACGAGTAAGAAATCACCTCTGCTGGTTTGCATTCACTTGTTGATATAACGTCAAAAATAGCAGTGACAAATCCAAAAATCCGATAACTAACCATTACCCGAAACCGCCGACAGCCATGAAAAAACAAGGTATTCATAACGCACAAATTCCAAACCCTGCCCTGAACGGACTCGGCCAATTGATCGGCGAATGGAACACCATGGGCACCCACCCCGCCGTTCCCAGCAAAGTTTTGTCCGGGAAAGCATCCTTCCAGTGGATTGAGGGCGGTGCCTTTTTGCGGTGGTACGCTGAGGTGGATGAAGAAGGATTCCCGGCAGGTATTGCCATCTTTGGTAGCGACGACGCAACCGGCGAGTTATTTATGCTCTATTTTGACGAGCGGAACGTATCAAGAAAGCACGAGGTCTCGGTTGAAAACAACGTAGTGAAATGGTGGCGTCATACCCCCGGTTTTTCGCAGCGATATACCTTGACTATTACAGACGACGGGAATACTATCGTCGGAAAAGGCGAATTGAGTAAAGACGATACAACCTGGGAAAACGACCTGAATCAGACATACACCCGTGTTCAGTAATGGGTGCGTCATCTGGGTTATTCTAAACTATATAACGTCGCAAACGCCCCTGTAAACGACGCATTAGCAAACGCTTGATGCGCTGCATGAGCGGTACGTTTGTATCGTACAATAAAGGTTGCTTCGCACCAAGCTGCCACAAAGGTTTTACAGCCAATTTTAAATCACCCATGAGAAAGCTCATTTTATTCATGTCAACCTCGCTGGATGGACGAATCGGGGGAGCCAACGATGAAACGACCGCCGAAAACACCATCGACACACCGGAACAGGAGGATCACCGATACGCCAATCAGTTGTTTGCGGCTGCCGATACAGTCGTCTTTGGCCGGTTGACCTACGAAGGCTTTATTGGGTACTGGGATACGCTCGATTTGTCCGATGCGTCGGTGCCAGCCGTTGAAGTGGAGTTTGCCCAAGCGTTCCGACGGCTAAACCGGGTCGTTTTCTCCCGTACCTTAACCCAGGTACCCGACAACACCCTGTTGATCAACGACGACATTCCAACGCAGGTGGGTAAACTCAAGAAACAGGTGGGTCAGGATATACTGCTGGTTTGTGGCCCCGAACTCCTGGCTACATTGGCCGAACAGGGTTTAGTGGATGAACTACTACTCATTATTCTGCCCAAAGCGCTAGGAAAGGGCCAGTCGTTATTCGGCCAACTCCGCCAACCGATGAACTTGACGCTGATGACTACCCGTGCATTCAAGTCGGGAGGTGTCCTGCACCAATATCAGATCAACAATGCCTGAACTGATGAGAAAACGCAGGGGACACCGGTACGTTTTAGGTCTACTGTTTGGGTTTATTTTCGTTCCCGCAGCCGCACAACGGGTAGGGCAACCCATTGACACCCTATTCCGGATCAAACTTGGCAACGTCGATCAGACCGTATTTATCAAGGGAAACGATCGAGCCAAACCACTGTTGCTCATCCTACACGGGGGTCCTGGATTTTCTGATTTTTACCTGTGGCAGACCTACAACCAGCCACTGGAAAACGACTATACCGTTGTAACCTGGGATCAGCGGGGAACCGGGCTTTCGTACAATGATTCAATTCCGGTAGCGTCAATGACGTTCGATCAAATTGCCCTTGATGTTCATGAATTAACGCTGTTTCTGAAAAAACTTTTCATCCAGGATAAACTATACCTGATTGGTTATTCGGGCGGCTCGATTTCGGGCGTGAAAGTAGTAACCAGCTATCCAGAAGACTACAAGGCGTTTATCAGTGTTGGGCAGGTGGTGGATGGGATGAAAAATGAGCAGCTATCGGTGCAGTACACCATCGACAATGCCCAAAAAGAGAACAACCAGCAAGCACTCAGTGAATTGCGGGACATTGCGAAACACTACCCGGCCAAAGGAAAGGATGCCGTGGTGAATCTGAAAAAGCAACGAGCCTGGTTGCGCTACTACAACGGTGATCTGTGTAAGGGTACGTCCATGAAAGAGCTGTTCGCCGGCCTGAACCCAACCGTAATGAAGCACTATAACGGGACGCTTATTGACAAAGGCGGTAGGTTTTCCATGGAAACGATGTGGGATCAAGTCATTGCGGTAGATTTCTTAACGACCAAACTGGAATTTAAGGTGCCTGTTTACTTTGTCGTTGGCCGTTGTGATTACAATGCCGTTCATACCTTAGTCGAAGAGTATTACCAGAAAATCAAGGCTCCCCGTAAACAACTCATCTACTTTGAGAAATCCGGTCATTATATGCCCTTCACCGAACCGGACAAATTCAATGCGTTGTTGAAAAACCTTGCCCAATGATATGAACCTGACAAATGGACAAATTGCGGAAGCGTTCTCCAAACACGAATTCGAGCGAACGTATCCATATCTGAGCGATACAATCCAGTGGAAGCTGGTGGGTAGCGAACGGATTGTCGGCAAAGTGGACGTAATGCGAAATTGCCTCCTGCGATATGTATCGCTTCATGGATGGTAAACTGTCGGCTATTACGTCCTTTACAGCCGACGTAAGTGAAAACGTGTAGGGAGCGGGACGCTCTGTATATATTACATTCATTACGTACGTTCAAGAAATACAACCTGTACTCATGAAGCCAGACGCTCAAATCAACAACGTAACGCTATACGAGTACGCCGGGGGCTGGGATGCGCTCTATCGGTTCAGCGACCTATTTTACCATGCCTGTTTAGTTGATTCACTGCTTCAGCCGCTTTTTGGGCATGAGGAGCCTGGTCATGTAGAGCGCTTCACCGCTTTTACGGCCGAGAGCTTTGGTGGTCCCGACCGATTCACGAAAGAAATGGGGGGCTTCCGGCATCTCATTGACGCACACCGGGGCTATCACATTACCGAAGCTCAACGCCAGCGATTTGTCGATTTATTTATGGAAGCTGCTGACAAAGCAGGATTGCCTGCTGATGAATCCTTCCGAGTGGCCCTGAAATCCCACGTTGATTTCGGTTCGCACGTTGCCACCCAAAATTCTAACGCGACCACCGAGGCTGAGTTGCACCCGCTGCGCGACGTACCGAAATGGCAGTGGTGAGTCACTACTCGTGTGCTGCCCAAGTTGAGGACAGCAAAACAGTATAAAAACCAATTTATGTTATGAATGGCCTTCCACTTCCGGTGATTGATATCAGCAAACAGACCGACGCTGTCACGACCAACTATGCTAATTTTTCGCTAGCCTCCGTTAACGATCATGTGGTTAAGGTGAGCGTGATGACCCAAAGCTATTACTGGCATTATCATCCCAACTCGGATGAGACATTTCTAGCGATGGAAGGCATACTACTCATTGACCTGGAAAGCGAAACAATCGAGTTGCTGCCTGGCCAACTCGTTACCATCCCCCGAAACGTAGTCCACCGAACCCGGCCCAAAGGCGAACGTTCGGTGAATATAACCATTGAGCATAGTCAGCTTGAAACCGTTAAAATTGATCCGGTTGTTTAACTATGTCTTCTGCTACTGGCAGGTTTTGATGAATGTTGATGATGGGGTGGGATGGTTAAGTGACGCATAGAAACGACTATGCGTGGGACTGACTTTATCGAACTAGTGGTTGTGGCACAGGGTACGTTTCTGCGCTTAGCTGGGTGGCACACCACGCGCCTGAGCGGATGGCCGGGGGCTGTTGACGGTATTGCTGGGCGCGGCCTGTCTGTTGATGGGCTGGCCCTGCATGATTAGCACTGGCTGGCCGATGTACCGGACCTAATCGGACTGGGGCGGGCCTGCCGTTTTTGTTTGGACCGCTACGTGAATGCGTCGGTCGAGTCGGCGTTTCACTGGCGACGGGTTTACTGGCTGCATCTGATAGGTCATGTAGCCAATAGTTGCTTGGTCTCACAAATCCCTCCTACTTGAGACGAAGCAGCATTCATATATCTGCTTCATAATTGGGGCGTGGCTGTTGCACAACTCCCAGTCGGCAAGGTATCCACTAGAATCCGCTTCTATTGAGCACAATTTAAGCCCTAAAGACGATAGAACAACAACGAGAATGCAGCTTATTTGAACGACTATGATGGCCCAGATGAGTTGTGCAACAGCCACGAGCGTTTAAAGAGACGATGAACTAGCAGGGGTTTAGTAGGGAAAGCCATCAGGTAAAATCGTGACTAACTCACCATTACTACATTCCCCTAATATGAGCAGGGGAGAATATGCTTGTCTCGACCTAAATACACTTGAAAACCTAAGCCAATTCGTAAGGCATCGGATCGACCGTAATTCATGCTTTGAAAGCGCGTATCCGGATAGTCTAAATAGAAAAGAGTAGCCCCCGTATAATTAGCTGTCACATTAAAACTCACCGCAGCATTCAGAAATAAGGCAACACCAGCCGTTATTCCATAGATAAAGCTACTGGCTTTATCTACCTCGTCAGTTTGATCGATGCGACTTGTCAAATGACCCTGATTGTAGCGCCAACCTGCGGATAAGCTTGCAAAGGGTTTGACCGTTTCGTGGTTACCTAAATAGTAACGGACAAAAGGAGAAAAGCCGATGAAGGTAGTTTTGTAAATCTCCGCTCTATCTGTCATAGATATGTATAATAAAACGGGAGTTCAAGACCTAGTGATAAATTAGGAGCTACGAATCGACCCAGTGCTGGATAGAGTGCGACTCTGGTATAGACCTGACCAGGATGACTTCGGTCTGATAGGGTAATATGGCTAACCGTGTTGCCTACATGGTAGGTGCCTGGCTCGGTTTGGGAGTGTGCAACAGAAAACGGACAACATAGGGTTGGACTTGCAATAGTATAGTGGAGATTTTTTCTTAAGCGGCCATTGAGGAAGTGTAAAAATAAGATTCCTGTTGACT
>NZ_JACWZY010000006.1 GCF_014699005.1 Spirosoma profusum | reverse complement strand
ATCAGCCCTGAACAGGCCAAGAAGAATCTGGAGCAGGAACTCAACGGCGTCAGCTTTGATCAATTAAAGGATAAAGCGCAGGCCACTTGGGCCAAAACCATCGGCAAGATTAAAGTCGAAGGGGGCACCGAAGCACAGAAACGCAGTTTTTATACCTCGCTGTACCGCTGCTATGCCCGCATGGTTGACATCTCGGAAGATGGAAAATACTATAGCGGCTATGACAAGAAAGTTCATACCGATACCCGACCCTTTTACAGCGACGACTATACCTGGGGCAACTATCTAGCCCTGCATCCTCTACGTATCATTCTGGACCCTGAGCGAGAAGCTGATATGCTGGAGTCGTACGTTCGGATGTACAAAGAGAGTGGCTGGATGCCAGAGTACCCTAAACCCTACGGAGATCGGCCGGGGATGTTTGGGTTCAAATCGTCGGTGATGTTTCTGGACGCGTATCGCAAAGGCATTCGAAATTTTGATACGAAGACCGCGCTGGAAGGCATGTTGAAAAACTCCGAGCAGGCCACTATGTTGCCATCCCGAAACGGTCCGAAGGGTGCGCTTGAGGATTTTTACTACGCTAAAGGATACTACCCGGCGCTACGTCCCGGCGAGAAAGAAACAGATTCGCTTACGGCGGCTAAGCGTGGCCAAAAGCGATCAGCGGTGGCCATTACGTTAGGAAACAGCTACGATAGCTGGGCGTTGAGCGAACTGGCGAAAGAGTTGGGTAATCAGGGTGTTGCCAAAAAGTTTGCGCCTTACGCCCAGAACTACAAAAATCTGTACTACGCCAAAAACAGCTTTTTCATGCCCAAAGATGCCCAGGGCAACTGGATTGAAATTGATCCCAAATTCGACGGGGGGCATGCTGGACTAGACTATTACAATGAAAATAATGGCTGGAATTATCGCTGGAACGTGCAGCAGGACATCAAAGGACTAACGGAATTGATGGGAGGCCCCGACAAGGTAGAGCAGAACTTAGACCAGCTTTTCCGCGAGGGCCTCGACCGACCCAAGCCGGTGTTTTGGGAGAAATTCCCTGACCAGACGGGCCTGATTGGTCAATTTGCGATGGGGAATCAGGTTACGTTCTTTATCCCCTATCTATTCAACTACACCAACTCGCCCTGGAAAACGCAGAAATACACGCGGCTCTTGCTAGATACGTGGTTTCAGGATACCATTTTTGGCGTACCCGGCGACGAAGATGCCGGATCGATGTGCTCGTTCGCCGTCTTCTCGGCAATGGGTTTCTACCCCACCACACCCGGCCTTCCGCGCTATTCGATCACCAGTCCATTGTTCACTAAAGTCAGCATTGCCTTGCCTAACGGAAAGACCTTCACCATTTCAGCGCCCAAATCCTCACGCACCAACAAGTTTATCCAATCGGCAACCTTAAACGGCAAGCCCTTGACCTCGCTTTCGTTCACACATGAGGAATTGATGCAGGGCGGTACGTTGGTACTGGACATGGGCGAGAAAACGGATAAAAAGTGGACAATAACGTATTAAACGACTAACTCAATGTTTAAGAATCGACTTACTACGTCTATCCTAAGTGCTTTCTTTGTTGCATTATTGTCCCAGGTAACCTGGGCTCAAAATGGCAAAATCAGCAATCCCGACCTGAATTACATCGACCCCACGATTGGGAACGTAGCACCACTGCTCAACACCAATCGACCCGTCGTTCACCTGCCCAACCAGATGGTCCGCATGTTCCCCAAACGGCAGGACCATCTCGACATGCAGATCACCGACTTCCCCATGCTTTCCCAGAACATCATCACCCCCCAGATGGTGTTCGCTATCAAACCATTCGCCGGAGCCCTGGCTGACACCGGCTGGTATCGCCGACTCACCTACGATCATGATTTCGAGATTGTTCACCCCTGGTACTATTCGGTACGTCTGACGGACGACAACATCCTGACCGAGTTTACGCCGGGGGCACGGACGGGTATCTACCGCTTTACGTTTCCGGCGGGAGTGAAGAAGCATCTGCTTTTGTCGCACTACTACGCTAACGGCAAGTACGATTTCCAGAACGGCAATGCGGTGGTGGGCACCGAGTTTGTCAACGATGCCATTCATGAGCAGAAGGGCATGGCGTATTTATACGGTGTTTTCACCGGCAAACCACAGACCGGCAAGAAGGATAGTGAAAAAGATTGGGGACGATATACCGTAACTGGTACGCAGGAGAAGCCCAAGAAAGTAGCTGGCGAGCGGGCTTTTGCTAGCTATGCAGAGTCAGATGGCCCAGTGGTTGAGTTTCGCTATGGGATTTCCTTCATCAGCCCTGAACAGGCCAAGAAGAATCTGGAGCAGGAACTCAACGGCGTCAGCTTTGATCAATTAAAGGATAAAGCACAAGCCACTTGGGCGAAAACCATCGGCAAGATTAAAGTCGAAGGGGGCACCGAAGCACAGAAACGCAGTTTTTATACCTCGCTTTATCGTTGTTACGCCCGTATGATCGATATGACGGAAGGCGGGAAATACTACAGTGGCTACGACAAAAAAGTCCACGAAGACAAACGGCCTTTCTATAACGAAGACTACACCTGGGGGAGTTATCTGGCCTTGCATCCGCTACGTAGCATTCTCGATCCGGCTGGTCATGCCGACATGCTGGAGTCCTACGTTCGGATGTATAAGGAAAGCGGCTGGATGCCAGAGTATCCCAAACCGTATGGTGATCGTCCGGGGATGTTTGGCTTCAAATCATCGGTCATGTTTCTGGATGCCTATCGCAAAGGCATTCGCACTTTCGACGTAAAAACAGCTTTTGAAGGCATGCTTAAAAACGCCGAAAAGGCCACCATGCTCCCCTTTCGAAATGGACCCAAAGGTGATCTTGAAGACTTCTACGTTAAGAAAGGCTATTACCCGGCGCTACGTCCCGGCGAGAAAGAAACAGATGCGTTTGCCTCTCAGAAACCCGGTCAGAAACGCTCGGCGGTGGCCATTACGTTAGGCGACTGCTACGATAGCTGGGCACTGAGCGAACTGGCGAAAGAGCTTGGTAACGAGCAGGTATATGCTACATACGCACCGCGCGCCCAGAACTACCGGAATTTGTGGAGTGATAAATACAACATGTTTATTCCCAAAGATGCGCAGGGTAACTGGATTGATATCGACCCGAAGTTCGATGGCGGCCACAACGGTTTTGATTATTACAATGAAAACAACGGCTGGAGCTACATGTGGAACGCGCAGCAGGATCTGAAAGGACTGCGCGACTTAATGGGCGGCCCCGAAAAAATGGAGCAAAATCTGGACCAGCTTTTCCGCGAGGGCATGGAAAAAAGCAAGCCTGTTTTCTGGGAAATGTGGCCAAACCAAACGGGTATGATCGGGCAGTTTTCAATGGGGAATCAGGTCACTTTCTTTATTCCCTACCTGTTCAACTACACCAACTCGCCCTGGAAAACCCAGAAATATACTCGACTCATCCTAGACACATGGTTTCAGGATAACATTTTCGGTGTACCGGGCGACGAAGACGGCGGGTCGATGTCCTCGTTTGTGGTTTTCTCGTCGATGGGCTTTTATCCGACCACGCCGGGCATTCCCCGCTATTCGATTACCAGTCCTTTTTTCACCAAAGTCAGCGTTGCTCTGCCTAACGGAAAAACCTTCACCATTTCAGCGCCCAAGTCGTCTCGTACCAACAAGTATATCCAATCGGCGACCTTAAATGGCAAGCCGCTGAACTCACTTTCCTTTACCCACGACGAACTGATGCAGGGTGGTACGTTGGTGCTGGACATGGGTGAGAAAACCGACAAAAAGTGGGAGATGCAGAACTAACTGGCAAGTCTTCAAAAACTCGATGAAAATGAGCAGTTTGTCATGCTGAGGAACGAAGCATCTTAAGATTTCCAAACAAATTAGTAAGGGCGCTTTAAGATGCTTCGTTCCTCAGCATGACAAAAATTCTATCGAAGAAAACCTTAAACAGGTTCAACGTAGTGGCAACCTTTCTTAGCACTAAATAACTAAAGCAACCGAATATGAAATGGATCCAGGTCATTGACCCGCTGAATAATATAGCTTTGTCTGTACTGGTTGCGGCTGTGCCTATTTTATTTATTTTCTGGGCGCTGATTATACGGAAGATGAAAGGCTATCAGGCCAGTTTGATCGCCATAGCCATTGCTACGTTGATTGCCATTCTGGTTTACGGAATGCCCATAAAACTGGCGGTTCTTTCCATTGCCCACGGCGCTCTATACGGCCTATTTCCCATCTGCTGGCTGGTGATCATGTCCGTCTTCCTGTTCAACCTGACGGTAAAAAGTGGGCAGTTCGAAATCATCAAGCATTTCATGGCATCCATTACGTCTGACAGGCGGTTGCAGGCGTTACTAATCGCGTTTTCGTTCGGGTCCTTTCTGGAAGGAACGGCAGGTTTTGGCGCTCCGGTTGCAATTACGGCGGCCATGTTGGTTGGATTGGGCTTCAATCCATTATATGCATCGGGTATCTGTCTGATTGCCAATACGGCTCCGGTTGCTTTTGGGTCGATTGGCATTCCGATAACCGTAGCATCGCAGGTGTCGGGGATTCCTGAAATGCCTATTTCTCAAATGGTTGGTCGGACGCTTCCAATTCTATCGATCATCCTGCCATTTTATCTGGTAACCATCATTTCGGGTTTTAATAAAGCCAAAGAGGTGCTTCCAGCCGTATTGGTATCAGGGGTTTCGTTCGCCTTCTTCCAGTGGTTCTCATCCAATTTTATCGGTCCGGCCCTACCTGACGTCATTGCAGGTCTCGGTTCAATTATCTCTCTGATGGTGTTTCTTCGATTCTGGAAACCAAAAGCCGTCTGGCGCTTTGCGAACGAACCCGCTGCTACGTTCAATACCGACGTATCATACACTGGAGGCCAGATGCTACGTGCCTGGTCGCCGTTTATTGCCCTGACGATCATGGTGATAGCGTGGGGAATGCAACCCATTAAGGACGTATTGAATTCGCTGGGATTATATCAGTTCGAGTTTCCGGGACTACACAATGCCATTCAGGGAACAGACGGCAATCTACTTCCGAAGATATTCAAGGTCAATTATTTGTCAGCGGCCGGAACGGCGATACTGATTGCCTCTTTAGTATCCATTCCGATGGTTGGGCTGACGTATCGCGAAGGCGGCAACGTTTTTGCCGCTACGTTAAAGCAACTACGTTTCCCCATTCTGACCATTGCTGCTGTACTCGGATTTGCGTATATCGTTAATGACTCCGGCATTACGTTGACATTGGCCGACGTATTGGCTAATACAGGGATCCTGTTCCCGTTTTTCGCGCCTATTTTAGGTTGGTTAGGTGTGTTTATTACGGGTTCCGATACGTCGGCCAATGCCTTGTTCAGCAAATTGCAGTACGCGACGGCTCAGTCCATCGGCGTCGATCCGGTGGTGACCGTTGCGGCCAACGTATCGGGCGGGGTCGTCGGGAAGATGATTTCTCCACAGTCCATAGCCGTAGCAGCTGCGGCTGGTGATCTGGTGGGTCAGGAATCGCAACTGTTTCGCTTTACGGTGAAGCACAGTTTCATTATGCTGAGTGTTATCTGCCTCATTACGTTGGCGCAGGCTTACGTTTTCCAATGGCTTATTCCCGTCTACGAAAAACTCAGTAGCGCTAAAATAACGGCTGGCCCCGACGTAGCACGCGGGTATACGTACCTGATCGGTCTGGCGATTCTGCTAATCGCTCTGCTGGCGACCATTCTGCTTATTGGAAAAAAGAAAGATCAGACTCCATCACTGGTTAATTGATAATCAACAGAAAATGAATCTGTTTAAGGTTGCAAAAAGAGCCTTTTTTGTCATTCTGAGGAACGAAGAATCATAAGGTATCCTCACTCTCGAATTAGGAAATATTAAGATTCTTCGTCCCTTAGAATGACAAAAACGACTCATGATAAAAACCGTAAATAGGTTCTATATATAAACTACCTAAACCCAACTTACTCAAACGCCATGAACTTGTTCAATCTAAAAAAAGCATGCTTGCTGGTAAGTCTTACCAGTTTGTACGTAGTGAATGCGACTGCGCAGCCGATCCAGCGTTCGAACGTACCACCGCCGGCTTTTGAAGTTACCGGCAGCATTTATCCGTGGGAAGTGCATGACGAAGGAATCGATCTTATTCTGGACAACATGACCGGTATTGCCGGGGTCAATTCGGTTTATCTGATTGCCGTTATGCACCAGGAACATCGACCTTTTAACAACGATAATTTGCCAGGCACGTTCACCTTCATTCATAACCCAGTTCGAACCCAATGGGACGCTGAAGATTCACGGGCATATTTTAAGCCACATATGGAGATGTACGGCAAAATCAAGCCCCTTATGTCGAAAGAATCCTGGTTAAATGATACGGACTGGTTAAAAATTGTACTCGACAAAGCACATGCTCGCGGACTGCGTGCGGGTGTAGAAGTGTCGCATACGTATATTCCGGTGGAGTATCTTAACCAACATGAGGAGTATAAACAACGAGATATAAATAACAAACCCGTTGATCGGCCGTGTACGAACAATTCGGATGTTCGGGAATACCTCGTTACGTTATACGGTGATCTGGCTCAGCATTATGATGTAGATTACATTCAGACCTGCATGTTGCTTTTCAGCCGATCAGACGATCCGGTTAAAGGGGGTAGCTGCTTCTGCGAATCCTGCAAGCATAAGGCAAAAGCGATGGGTTTCAATATGGAAGAAGCGATTCCGGTTCTGAAAGACAACCCCTACGCAGAACCTCAACTGACCAACTGGCGCAATTTCAGAAAAGCCTGTACTACAGAAATTTACAAACTGGTTACCGACAGAATTCATAAAGAAAACCCAAACATTGATTTCCGCCTGAATGACCTGAATGACCGAACCTCGGGCCTGACGCTTGAAGAATTGAAAGATAATATCAACTCGGTTCATTTATCTACACACACGGAACAGAACGGCTATCAGAAATCGGATCGCAAATCCCGTATTCTGACTACGAAGCACTTCATGGGCGATAATATTCGGATTATTCCCGGCGTACCGACGCGCTTACTCACTACGCCGGAAATTATTAAATCCAGCATCAAAATTTCGGTTGAAAACGGCTCAAAAGGAATCGGTATCAAACATTACGATGGATCGCCGTATTCGAACCTTCGGGCAGTACGTAATGGCCTTAGCGAAGCGGGCGTGAGTGGTTTCAAACCCGTTATGGGAATGGAGGTTGAGGACATGACGCTGACCGGATACTCGGCCGACAAGTTCCTGATTGAAAAGTGCGTACAGACAACTGATAAGGGAACAGCAAAGTCTATTTTTAAGAATCCATCTGGTACGTACAACGTAGTAGTTTCATACGCCGATGAGAAAAACGGTCAGGGAAACCTGGCTTTATCTGTTGGGGGCAAACAGAAAGCGGCCTGGAAACTGACGGAGGATGTTAACTGCTGGCGTAGAAAAATGATTCCTAATGTTAAAATCAATACGGGCGACGCGATTGAAATTACGGGTATTGCAAACGGTAGCGAAACAGCCAAAGTAGACTTCATCGAATTTATCGCCCAGCCGACTCCAGCTAAATCGAAAACCATCGGTTCGGAATAAACGTAACGTAATACATTGCTTAATAGCGCATTCACTACGTTCTGGATCATCAGGACAGGCTAACGTATTACTGCGTACAAATTAACGTGAATCATGGGCTAATGAGGAATTTAACTGATCCGTATAAAGTACATTGCTGACGCGAGGGGCATCGACAGGCTCAGCCTGGCAAGCCAGCTCGGTTCAAGGACTTTAAGTGGACTGTCAGGCTGAGCCTGTCGATGCCCCTCGCGTCAGCAATACACATCATTTCCGATCCTCTTTACCTTTTAAAGTCAGTAACAGTTTTTTCATCATAACGATACGCACCATCTGCGCCGAACTAAATATTTCCTTTATCATCTTCTAAAATCCCAAAAAGCATCTTTCCTTCTCTTGGATTTAGTTCGGTCAGAGTGGGCGTTTTATGGGACAAGGTCTTTTCCTCATAACGGGAAAGCACCTAACCCTGCTTAGTTTCTGAACTAGTCCAAATATTGCCTTTTTTATCTTCGATTATCGAACGAACATTGGTAAAAGGTTGGCTGATATGAGTTGTATTGGTAAATGCTTTACCGTCATAAACGAACGTATTGTCCCTGGTGCCAAATCAAAACTTGCCTGTTTTGTCTTCAATAATAGCATTGATTTCATGCGGGGGCCGGGTAAAATCCGGAAAAGATACTCCTCTACTATTTTCAATAATAGAATCTCCGTTAATCATATAATTTCAAAACGATTTTCCATCGTAACGGCTTGCTCCTCCATTAGCACCGAACCAGATATTGCCTACTTTATCTTCATAAATACAAACAATCTCATTATTAGGCAGTCCATCCTTGGTTGTGAAATTTTGAAAGAATTTCTAATCGTAATAATTGATTTTTTGCATCTCTGATTATCAGCGACTTATCTAAAATTATGATTGATGCCGCAGGTTTGAAAATCCGCACCAAAGGCTCCAAAAGCTGTTTAGATCAACATAGCTTATAAAATCAGCTGAATTTACCTTTTTAAATCTTTTACAGTGGGGCAACATCGTTTATTAGCTACTGAATAACAGTAGATTGGCCCTCATTAGCCCATCGCAACAACTCTAATGGTAATGAGACGTAAACAAAATAAAAAACGCTCCAAAAGTGTAATGTCCAACCGCTCAGTGAGTGAACATTGTACAAAATTCTCCAGAAAACGCTCCTTATTTTTCGTCCATTACAGGTACAATTACCTCTTTCTCTTTTACACTAAATGTATAAATATTGGCTTTTTCATCCCATTGTTTTACTACCGGCACTATGCGAGTCCGGCGTGGGCTTACTTTCTCTGATGAGTTGTGAATGTGGTATACATAATACAATTGCTTGTTTATCCCTTCGAACAGGTCACCATGGCCTGATCCGTTCTCGCCAACGATAGAGCGATGAATGATAGGGTTATTTTTATATTTTATCCAAGGCCCGTACGGCGAATCGGCCACAGCATAGCCAATGGCATAGTCGATGTTCTGGAAATGGTTGGCCGAATAAAACAGGTAATATTTATTCTTCAATTTTATAACAGTAGGGCCCTCCATAATGGGGGCTGATTTATAATTAGGCGTTGCCTCCCAAGGTTCTGTTTGGTCGAAACATCGTTTCAAAGTTTCGGGTTTTATCTTTCCGGTTTTCAGGTCAAACTCGGCTACATGCAGGTAATTACCTTTATTAAAACGTACACAGTAGAGGTAATATCTACCATCGGTATCCTTAAAAATATAGGAATCGATATTTTTCTCAGACCCATCAATTGGCCTAACCTCATTTTGCCTGTATGGGCCAAATAACGATTTTGACTGGGCCAATACGGTTTGTTCATCGGCCGTATAGGTAATATAATAAGTGTCCTTTTCTTTAAATATTTGTGGTGCCCAGAAGCCCTTGGTGCCGAAGGTGTGGTCGTCTTTGGTAAGAATCATACCCAGCGAGTCCTTTGAGGTAGCAGGCACTGCCCATGTTTTCAGGTCTTTTGATTCTAAAAAGGCAAATCCCTGCGGCCCGCCCCTCCCACCTTTTGACCCGGTAAGGTAGTACTTGCCTCCCTCAACATATATGGTTACATCGGCAAAAAAAATCTCCTGCTTTGCCTGTGCTGATGCTTGCAGTACAGAGAATAAAAGGATAGGATAAATAAGAATTGATTTCATTTTTTCGGGTTGTTATTAATTGTTAAACGAAGCTGTACATTCACTATATGCCAACTCATACTAACTACTTTCTTGCCGCGCCACGGTGATCCCGTTTTACAGTACAAACCAAAAGTTCTGTTGGTACTTTCAGAAAATGCATTCGTGTATCTGTTAATTCTCGTCGAGATGCTAATGCCTATAAATCTGATCATCTTCTGGTTTATACAGATCATGATTGTAGTAAAAGTACTGAAATCATGAAAACAGTAATAAACTTTATGTAGTAAATAGTAACGTATCAATGATGGGTTGCCAAGTCAATAAGTTACTATAAGTATTTTTGCTAGTTATTTTTCCGATATAAATTAATACTGGATTAAGTATATTTACTCTAGCCATTTATCTACACAGCTAATCTTTTTATTTATTAATCATTAAAAATCTGTTAATTAAAACGTACAACTTAAACGTTTTTTGCGGTTTTATGTCGATATTAAATCACTTTATCTGAACGTATTTAATCGCTTATGTTGTGGCTTTACTCGATGCGTATACAAAACCTCTAACGTCCGAGCAAGTCATGTACTTGCTTCGACGCGCTACGTTCGGCCCTACCCCCGACCAGGGGAAAGCATTTGCAGGACAAACGGCAGCCCAAGTTGTAGCGAAACTCCTCGCCGATCAACCCGTTCCCACTCCTCCCCTCGACCTCGCCACCAGCAAAACGTTTCACGACTTGCCGTTCGACAGCACCAACGCTGGCAAGCTGAATCTGTACGTTAAATACTGGTGGAGCAACGTCATGCTGAATCAGCCGGTATCGCTGCTTGAAAAGATGACCTTGTTCTGGTCGAATCATTTTGTTACGAACGATGCCACGGTGAACGATTACCGGTTTATGTATCGATATAATGCCTTGCTACGTCAGCACGCGCTGGGGAGTTTCAAAATCTTTACGATTGCCATGACGCAGGACCCAGCCATGCTTCGGTTCCTGAACGGCAATCAGAACGTAGTGGGAACAGCCAATGAGAACTACGCCCGTGAACTTCAGGAGCTTTTTACGACAGGACGTGACGGCGGCTATACCGAAACCGATATCCGGGAAGCGGCCAAAGTGTTGACGGGCTGGGCTGATACAGGTTACCGTGATACCACCAACGCAGCCATCGGTAGTACGTTCCGCGCCAATCGGCATGATACGACCGATAAGAAGTTTTCGGCAGCTTACAAAAATGCGACCATCAAAGGACGTACCGGCGCCGACGCGGGCCTGGCTGAGTTGACCGATCTGGTCGATATATTGCTGGCCAACCCCGAAACACCCCGTTACATCTGTCGGGAACTGTATCGCTGGTTTGTCAACTATGATATTCCGGAGACTATCGAAACGAATTTTATTCAGCCACTGGCCAATTTGTTCCGCCAGAGCAATTTTGAGTTGAAGCCCGTCATGTCGGCGCTTTTGCAGAGTCAGCATTTTTTCGACGAGACTGTTCGTGGAGCTGTAATCAAATCACCAATGGATTTAGTAATTGGTACGTTCCGCTTCTGGGGCCTTCAGGCACCCGACCCAGCTCAGAGTACGACCAATCTGACCGCTTATTATCAGATCGGTAATTATCTATACAGCCGCGCGAAGGAGCAGCAGCAAGATCTCCTGAATCCGCCCACAGTTTTCGGCTGGACGGCTTACTACCTGAACGATTATTATCAGCAGTGGATCAATTCCACTACGTTGGGACTTCGCGGTTTTTTTGCCGACGCCCTCACCACGAACGCTCTGAAACTGAACGGTAAACTAACGGTAGACGTACTGGCTTACGCCAAAACGCTTTCCGATCCCACCGACCCTACCAAGCTAGTGAATGAGGCAGTAACTCAGTTGCTGGGTATCCCGCTCGACCAGTCGCAGAAAGATTTTCTGATCGATACTGTGCTGCTCAGTTCCATTCCGCGTTACGAGTGGATTATTGAATGGAACGATTATATAAAGGCACCAAATGATTCCGCCAAGCGTCAGGCCGTACAGATGAAGCTGACTGCATTCATTCAATACATTTTCCGAATGGCCGAGTATCAGGTGAGTTAAAGAGCGAAAGAGTGAATGAGCGAAAGAGCGAGCCACCGGCAAAGCACTATCCGCCAGATTCACTCTTTCGCTCATTCGCTCAATCACTCATTCGCTCTTTAACTCTTTATTCCCATGAAGCGTCGTAATTTTATCCAATTAGCAGCTTCGTCGCTGGCGTTGCCGGTTCTGATTGATGGCTTTGGGGCGAAAGCCTTTGCTCGTCAGTCGTCGTTTGTTCAATCGCTAATAAATCTCGCCGACCAGAGCGACCGTGTGCTGGTAATCATTCAGTTGCAGGGCGGCAATGATGGCCTGAACACGGTGATTCCGCTCGATCAGATGAGTGTGTACACTGGAGCAAATTTTCGAAAAAACATTGCTATTTCGGAAACGAAAGCGCTCAAGCTCAAAAATTATGCAGCTACTGGTCTGCACCCGGCTATGACGGGTATGCAACAGCTTTTCAATGAGGGTAAACTAAGTATTGTACAGGGAGTATCGTACCCAACACCCAATTTTTCGCACTTCCGGGCCAGTGACATCTGGATGACGGCGGTCGATTCGAGCCAGACGGCGTTTTCGGGTTGGGCAGGGCGCTATCTGGACAAACGTTTCCCAGAATTTCCGGATAAATACCCGACGGCGCAAATGCCCGATCCGCCAGCCATCCAGATTGGCTACGTAACAGCTACTACGTTGCTCAGTCCGACCGATTCGATGGCTATCGTTTTGCAGGACCCTGATACGTTCGCCCGGCTCGTCGGCGATAAACCCAATGCTCCAGCCACTACGCTCACGGGCTACGTGGGGAAACAGGTGGAGTTTATCCGGCAGCAGCAGGCCAGTTCGGTGAGTTATGCCGGGCAAATTAAAACGGCAGCCACCAAGGGAAAAAATCTGGCAACGTATCCTGCCTCGAATACGTTGGCCGCTCAGCTTAAAATCGTTGCCCGGCTCATCAGTGGTGGTATGCAAACGAAAGTGTATTACCTGACAATGGGCGGTTTCGATACGCACGCAACGCAGGTGGTCACAACTGATACGTCTACAGGTACGCATGCTACGTTGCTGAAAACGCTTTCGGACGCCATTCTTTCTTTCCAGACGGATTTGGCGCAGTTGAAAGTGGAAGACCGGGTTGTGGGTATGACATTCTCCGAATTTGGCCGCCGGGCTATTTCCAACGGCAGCTTTGGAACTGATCATGGTACATCGGCCCCGATGTTTCTGTTTGGGTCAGCGATTAAGACGCCAATTGTGGGTAAGAACCCCAATCTGAGCGATTTGGATAATAATAATCTAAAAATGCAGACCGATTTTCGCCAAGTGTATTCGGCTATCCTGACCGACTGGTTCGGCACCGACGACACAACGGAAGCGGCTGCACTCTTCAAGGATTTTTCCGTAGCCCCCGTATTTCGGCAAACTGTTACGGATACTGAACCTGTTGCATCAGAGCTACGACTTTACCCAAATCCGGCTTCTTCCGAGTTGACGCTCGAATCCAGCCTGCTTGGTCAGGGTATTGCTACGTTGGAAATGGCCGATATGCAGGGACGATTTATGTCGGTCACTACGTCGCGGTCAACTGCTACGTCGGTTCGGGTAAATGTAGGCCATCTGCCGATGGGAAACTACATTTTGCGGGTCGAAACGCCCCAGGGTTTACTCAGCAAACGAGTGATGATCGCCCGGTGAGCTACGTATATCATAAGCTTTTAGTATACATTTTACCTTTCTGGGAACGTAACACCCCGCATCTACTGACATGTCTTGGTCAGTAAATGTGGGGTGTTACGTTCATAATGATGCGAAATTTTTCATTGAAACTAATTAGCGGCATAGGCTTTAATCTGCAAATGAAATTTTTTTTGGTCTGTCATGCATCGTTTTGTCACTAACATGTGTCTTTATGGGAATGGGTTTGCTATACTCTCAAAAAAATGGTGGATTATGCATACCGTTTCTAGACCATTATGACACGTTCAACCGGAACCATCGACGATTCAATTTGATTATTGCTTATGTAACCATCCAACGCAGTCCTGATCGTCCATTCATGGCCAGCGCTGGCAGGATGACAAGAAATAGGAAAATTGTGCTTTTCCGGGATCGATTCGAGCTTTTGAATCGTCTATGAATGAGGTTTAGGGCTTATTCCGGGACGATTTAAATGAGAAGGTAAATTTATTTTAATGCGTTTAACCTGTTTAGACATAAACAGTTCCAATTGCAATCATTATCTTTGTTACCCATTTTCGTTTTAAATTTTAATGTCAATTTAATCTCTACTCACAAATGCGAAAAATTCTATTGGGAAGCTGGCTGCTTTCGCTGCTATTCTGCTTGCCAGTACTGGCGCAGGAAGTTGCTGTAAAAGGCCAGATCACTTCATCAGATGATGGCTCTACCCTACCAGGTGTGAGCATCCAGGTAAAAGGAACAACTCGTGGCACAACCACCGATGCAAATGGTAACTACCAGATCTCGGTGCCAGCTGCCAGCCGATTAGTATTCAGTTATATCGGCTTTGCAAGTCAGGAAATTCCCGTTGGTAACGAGACAACGATTAATGTAAAGCTCGCTAGTGGTACACAAAGCCTCGATGAAATTGTTGTGACAGCACAAGGCATTGAGCGTGATAAGCGCTCACTTGGCTATTCAACTCAGGAAGTAGGCAGCTCGATGCTGGCACAGAAATCGGAACCTAACCTGCTGAATGCTCTGCAGGGTAAGGTAGCCGGGGTAAACATCAGTGGCCAAAGTGGCGCTCCTGGTGCGTCGACAAACATCAACATCCGTGGTATTACGTCGTTCAACGGCTCGAACCAGCCGCTCATCGTAGTCGATGGGATTATCTTTGGCAACGATGTGAACGTAACGGGTAATACGTTATTCCAGGCACAGTCATCGAACCGTCTGGCTGATATTAACCCAGAAACGATTGAGTCGGTCAACATTTTGAAAGGACCTGCAGCGGCTGTACTTTATGGTTCACGGGCGTCGGCTGGTGCTATCATCATTACGACTAAGACAGGGCGCAACCAGAACAACAAAACTGAAGTAACCGTTACGTCGTCGTATAACGTACAGAATGTATATGGACTGCCGAAATTCCAGAACGAGTACGGCCAGGGCACGAACAACCTGTTTGTGAACAATGTTACAACTTCCTGGGGCCCCGCTTTTGCTGGCGGCCCAACCTCGGTGACGAACCTACAGGGTCAGGCTCGTCCATATCAGGCTTATCCGAACAATGTTCAGGATTTTTATAAGCAAGGCAGCATTTTCCAAAACGCCGTCAATATTGCGGGTGGTGATGTTAACCGGAATTTCAGCATTGCCATCGGTAACTCGACCCAGAAGGGCATCACTGATTTGTCGAAATTTAACCGTACAAACGTGCAGATCGGTGGTGAAAGCCGCCTGAACAATGGCCTGAAGATTTCAGCTACCGGTACGTATGTTCAAACAGTACAGGCGGGTTCGATTATTGGTAATGGTGGTAGCGCATTCGGACAAATTACCCGGATTCCACGTAGCTACGACCTGGCTGGCGAGCCTTATCAGGATGCGAACGGACAAAGCATTTATTTCCTGACTACAGCTGCTAACCCAAACTGGGCTATCCGTAATTCAACACTGGATAGTCAGGTAGACCGCTTCTTCGGAAACTTTACGCTAGGGTATGACATCACCAAATGGTTGAGCGTATCGTACCGCGTAACAGGTGATACGTATACCGACCGCCGGAAAGCCGTTGAGAACATTGGTGCGGCTCGTGCGCCACAAGGCTCGGTTACGCAGGATAACTTCTTCCGGTCTGAGTTGAATGGTGACCTGCTCATCACAGCGAAGACAAACAAATTCTTCCTCGAAGGTTTGGGAGCTAACCTGTTGTTAGGCAACAATATCAACCAGCGGAGAACGCAAAACCCGTTCGTTGTTGCTGAGCAGTTGACTATTCCAGGCTTCCTGAACCCCAGTAACGGTTCCGTTTTCACGAGCAGTGGTGAAACCAGCACGCTACGTCGGCTGGTTGGGTATTATGCACAGGCCTCGTTTGATTACAACAACTATTTGTTTCTGGAGTTGTCGGGGCGGGCAGACCAATCGTCGACTTTACCAACTAGTAGCAACACCTATTTTTACCCATCGGCTGCTATTAGCTTCGTGCCGACTGATGCCTTTAAAATTCAGTCGAGTGTTCTGTCGTACGCGAAAGTCCGTGCCAGTATGGCCCGTGTAGGTCGTGATGCCGATCCGTATTTGCTCAATTCGACCTACATTAAGACTACTTATGGTAACAATTTAGCTAGCATCACGTTCCCGTTAGCCCTTGGTACTCCTTTGGCAGGTTTCGGTCTTAGCCGTCGAATTGGCAATAATACCCTTAAACCAGAGTTTACTACGTCTACTGAAGTGGGTGTGAATCTGGGCTTTTTCAATAATCGAATTAGTCTGGATGCGGCTTACTTTTTCACCAGATCGACCGATCAAATCTTCGACGTATCGATTCCAAACTCGACCGGTTTTGATACTCGTACTACCAACGTAGGTGAATTGCAAAACCGTGGTATCGAACTTGTTCTATCTGGAACACCCGTTCGGGCAGGTGGTTTCAAATGGGATATTACTGCCAACTTCACCCGCATCCGTAACAAAGTTGTTTCGATTGCTCCGGGTGTATTGCAATCGGGTATTAATGGTAATGGTTTTACGGGTATTACGCCATCTATCGTAGCTGGTCAACCCTACGGTCTGATTGTTAGTACAGCCAATCCACGCGTACAAAGCACCGATCCAAACGCGGCTAACTACGATGCAACTGGCCAGTTTACCGGTCAAATTGTCATCAACCCAACTACCGGCCAATTTGCGACTGGTATAGCTGGTCAGGCCGTTTCCAATCCGAATCCAGATTACATGCTGGGTATCAACAACTCGTTTTCGTTTAAAGGTCTGACCTTATCTGCATTAGTAGATATTCGTCAGGGTGGTCAGCTCTTTTCATTCGCAGCAGCCGATTATCGGAACGGTGGTTCAATTTACGTAACAGGAATTGATCGTGATCAACCACGTATTTTGCCAGGGGTTATTCCAATCACGGCTGCTGATGGAAAAGTAACGGGTTATCGGCCAAACAACATTCAATTGTCGGCTCAGGCGTACTGGGCAGGACTGGGTGGTCTGGCAGGGGAAGGATCTGTATTCGATGCGACCAACTACCGGCTGCGTGAAGTGGCACTAAGTTACGCCTTACCAAAAAATCTGCTGAATAAAACGCCATTCGGTGCTATTTCGGTAGGTGTCAGCGGACGTAACCTGTTCTTCTACGCACCAGGTTATTTTGCTGATCCAGAAGTAAACACACAAGGAGCTGGTAACATCCAGGGTCTTGACCTGAACGGTCCGCCGAACACGCGCAACTTCGGTGTTAACGTCCGGCTTACTTTCTAATGACAAGTTTTAATTCGATTTCATCCATGACAAACATATTTCGAAAATCTGCTTTGCTGCTGCCCTTTCTATTAGGGATGGGCGCATGCAGTAAGTTTCTTGATGTCAACGTAACCCCTAATAACCCAACTGCCGTTCCGAACACGGTGTTGTTACCAGGGGCAGAATTTGGTACCGCATTCGCCAATGCCAACGAGTTGAATCGTTTCGCTTCGACGCTGACCCAGCAACTGGCGGGTGCTGCCAACAGCCCGCAAAATTATGATGTATACGTTCATTCAGGTGCTGACTTTGGTAACCAGTGGCGCTTTGAGCTTTACGACGGGGCGCTGGTAAATTACCAGCAGGTTATCAAACAGGCCGATGCATCGGGTTCAAAGGCTTATAGCGGTGTTGCCAAAATTATGAAGGCGTATACGTATGCGCTCACCACTGACGTATGGGGTGATATTCCTTACTCACAGGCGCTACAAGGCGAAGCCATTCTGCAACCACGGCTGGATAAACAGGAGGATATCTACAAAGGCAATCAAACGGCGGGCATTCAAAGCCTGTTCGATCTGGTTCGCGAAGGTATTGCTGACCTGAGCGCTACGTCGGCGACGAAGCCTGGTAACGATGACGCTATTTATAAAGGTGATTTAGCTAAATGGCGCCGGGCTGGTAATACGTTGTTGCTCAAACTGGCTAATACGATTAGCCGCAAAGAGCCTGCACTGGCTAAGTCGGTTATCGATCAGGTGATTACAGCTGGCGATTATATCAAAACGAACGCCGATGACCTGAACGTTACGTTTGGCGCCAGTGTCGGCAGCCGTGACCCTCGTTACGAATACACGAACATCAGTTCGTTTAAAGATGACCTGATCATGAGCACCCGGTACCTAACTCTGTTGCAGGGCCTGAACGATCCTCGTTTACCGATCTTCTTCACGAAGCCAGCCACAAACTACGTAACCTGGGACAATGGTCAGACGGGTGCCCGGCCTTCACCGGTTACTACCTGGTCGCGTTATAATAGCTACGTTACAGGGGCCAATGGTGAAGGTCCTGTTCGCTTGCTGACCAACTTCCAACGTGCTTTCATTCTTGCCGAATCAGCACTGATTCTGGGTACGGCGGGTGATCCACAAGCGCTATATACCGAAGGTATTCGGGCTTCGATGACGCTCGCTGGTCTGACTGCTGCTCAGATTGATACCTATCTGGCGGCTAATCCTAAAGTTGCTACGTTGACGGGTACCAACGCTCAGAAACTAGAGCAGATCATCACGCAGAAATACATCGCGTTTACGGGTAATGGCATCGAACTCTGGAACGATTATCGTCGGACAGGCTATCCTGTACTGCAAAATTCACAAAATGCTGTGGGTTTCGACGGAACTCGCCCTGTACGTGGCTTATACGTATCGCAGGAATTGGAACGGAATCCGAATTTCCCAAATCCGGCTCCTCAGACAAATGTCAAATTGTGGTGGGATGTTGACTAAATCTGGTCAGCCCGTTTAACAAAGAAATCAACATGAAACAGAACATCATAAAAGGACTTTTTCTGGCACTCCTGGCGATAACCGCCTTTGCCTGCAAAGATGATTTGGAATATGGCCCGCTGGTACGTGATAACAAGCCCGCCGTTCCCGTTATGTTCCCCGGCGCAACGACCTGGGGGGGTAACCCATTTATTGAAGTATCGGCTGCTGGTGCAGGGGCCATTAAGTTTACGCTCGAGATTCCAAGCAGCACTGGTCGTACTATCAAGGAGATTACGAAAGTAGCCGGTGGTGGAACCGCGATTAACGCTGCTTCACTTAACACCGCAGCTGCTGTTATCAATGCGGCTCCTATTGCGGGATCAGGTACTACGGCAGTGTTCCAAACGACGCTGAATGACTTCAAAACTAAATTTCCGGGGGTTTCTGTAGCGCCAGGCACGCCAACAGTTCCGCGCGAAATTGCCTACATTTTCCTGGTAACACTGGACGATAATTCGCAGATTGTTACGCAACAAGTGCGGGTACGGGTAATTCCGTAAGTTATCTAATTCAGTAAAATCAAAAAGCCTTCCAAATTCTTGGAAGGCTTTTTGATTTTATTTTGGTATACATGCATCATTTAGTTACCAGTTACAGTCGTTATAATAACTAATTAGCGATGCCCGCTAAAAAGTAGTAGTTTCGATAAAATGTTCATCAACTTTCTAATGAGTTTACCCCAAAGTCGTTGGCTGATTATTCTGCCTATTCTCTTGTGGGGCCAGCTGGCGCAGGCGCAATTACCTCTTCGGGGTACGCGCTGGCAAGGTATTCGTGGCACATCGAGTGATGGCCGGATTCGGCTAGCCTTCCGTAATGATACGTTGCTGGTAACCAACGAGTCCAGTAACGTAGCGCTTGAAACGATGACGTATCATCAGGTCGGTGATACGTTATACCTTCAGAAAATTACCGGGCAAAGTCCCTGTGGCACCAACGTAATGGCTCTTCTACGCATAACTTACCGAAATAGCGGGGAGCTATTTACTGTACAATCCATCCGCGACGATTGCCCGGAACGTAGCAAGGCACTGGCTGTTCAGGCAACCTTTACCCGCATTCGGATTAATCCCAATCAGCCTCCCCGAAACTGGCCTCATCTCGACCCACAGACCGATTCGGTAGCCGGCATTAGTCTGTATCGTGCTTACGATCTGTTAAAAGGCAAATCGTCGGTGCCAGTAGTGGTGGGTGTATTGGATTCGGGCGTTGATTTGACACACGAAGATTTGCGCGACGTGATCTGGACAAATCCTAAAGAGAAACCCAATAACGATATCGACGACGATAAAAACGGCTACACCGACGATCTTCACGGCTGGAATTTTATGGGTGCCAAAGATGGTACTACGTATGAATATGACCATCCCGAGATTACGCAGACGTATCTACTCTTTAAAGGTAAATACGACAACGCTAATCCGGAAAAACTGAATGCCATAGAGAAACGTCAATACGATACGTATCAGCAAGCAAAAAAACAGTTTTTGCAGCATTTCAAAGCTGACTGGCCCAAACACGTAGCGCTGTCTGATACCGTAAAATTCTGGCAGGTGGCCAGTCAGATTCAGGCGCAGTTGCCAGATAGTGTTACGTCGCAGGGGGCGATCCTGGCGATTCAATTAGCTCCTGACTCTGTAGCTGCTGCTGCTCAGGCCATATTGGCAGATGCATACAGGCCCGATTATGGCCCGTTTCGACGGTATGTTACGTTGATTCGGCGTAACTGGAGCCGGTTCCGGCAGATAATGGGCAGCGAAGCTGATATTGCTTACAATCCTTATTACACCCCCCGCAAAGCTGTAGGCGATGACCCAGCCAATCCCAACGAACGCTACTATGGCAGTCCACGTATGTTACTGGGCAATTCAGAGCAGTTGGCTATGCACGGAAGTCATGTAGCTGGTATTATAGCTGCCAGACGCAATAACGGACGGGGAATTGACGGCGTGGCTGATAATGTGCGAATTATGCCCATATCGGTGGTGCCTTCTAATGGTGACGAGCGCGATAAAGACGTAGCGAATGGCATTCGGTACGCCGTCGATAACGGAGCAAAAGTTATCAATATGAGTTTCGGGAAACGGTTATCGCCCTTTAAGGAGCAGGTCGATGCGGCTATCCGTTATGCTGAAGAACACGACGTATTGATTGTTCACTCATCGGGCAACAACGGTGAGAACATAGATTCTGTCGCATCATTCCCATCGGCCCGATATGAAAATGGAAAACTGGCGTCGAACGTACTGGTTGTAGGAAACAATACGTGGCGACTGACCGAAACGTTACCCAGCCGGTCATCGAACTACGGCCTCCAGATGGTCGATCTTTTTGCACCGGGTACGGAGGTTTTATCGACGTTGCCCCGAAATCACTACGCAAGCTTATCGGGCACTAGCATGTCTTCACCCATGACGGCTGGCGTAGCGGCTTTGCTACGTTCTTATTTTCCGAAATTAACGGCGGTTCAGGTAAAAGATATTCTTGTGAGGAGTGCCTACCGTCCTGATTTACAAGTGCGTAAACCAGGACGTTCGGGGCAGAAAGTAAACTTTCGCGAGTTGAGCCGTTCGGGCGGCATTGTCAATGCGTATGAAGCGGTGAAACAATGTCTGAACCGGGATTGAGCTGATTTAGGGATTTTCTGGATTTTGTTGTTCGCTTCTTCGAAGCGTATTGATTTAATCAAAACAAAATCCAGAAAATCCCTAAATCAGCTCAATCCCGGTTCAGACTACCAGTCAACTTCCTGTTTGTCGTGCCAGAATTTTCCGGTTTCGTGATTGGGTGCTTCGGTGGCTAGCCAGACGATGGTTTCAGCCCCTTTTTCTACGGTGCGATTAGCGCCAGGACCTCCCATATCAGTACGCACCCAGCCTGGGTCAACGCAGTTAACGACAATATTCTGCGCTTTAAAGGCACCGGCGAATTGTCTGGTTACAGCATTCAGGGCCGTTTTTGAGATACTATAAGCAGGCGCATACGTAGTCATATCGTTTAGTGCACCAGCTCCACTCGATACATTAATAACCCGTCCACCCGAAGGACTTTTGGCTAGGAAATCCGCAAAATCCTGTGTAACCAGAATCGGCCCCATTACGTTGGATTTCAGTGTCCGTTCGAGCATTTCGACATTCAGTCGAAGAATAGTTTCGCCGTGGTCTTCTAATATGCCTGCATTGTTAATTAATACGTCCAGGTGATCAGCTTTCTGTGAGAACGTACCACAAGCCGTTCGAATACTAACCGGGTCAGTTACATCAAGTTGAATAAACGTAGCTTCGTAGCCCTGCTGACAAAATTCTTCGGCTGTTTCTCTACCCTTGGCCATATCGCGGGCACCGATAAATACGGCAAACCCCTGCTGGGCCAGTTGTCGGGCAATTTCTTTACCAATTCCTTTATTAGCTCCTGTGATAAGTGCTGTGCGCTGGTGTTCCGTTTTCATAAAAATCGATTGACCACATTACAGTAGTCATGTTATCTATGTACTTACTGCCAACCCCTGCAAAATGTTTTTGGAAATTAACCGTACGCTCAACCTACCGACCGTTCGCTCAGAATGTCCCGGAATTTTAGTAATTAGCGACTAATCTTGTAGCACCCTATTCGTAAGGTATCATTATGAAACTATTGTTTTCCGTACTGGTTTTGACCGTCTGCCAGGTCGGTGTCTCGTTTGCCCAAACGGGTTCGCCAGCAAAGCCCGCCGGTACCAGTACCCAATCTACCAACCGGCAGCAGGAACTCTACGATCAGTATCACGGCGTTACAAAAAAATCGTCGACGCCGTCAACAGCTCCAACGAATACACCCACAACGTCAACTCCCGCTACCAGTCGGCCTACTCCGATTACGCAGTCTGCGCCAACAGCATCGGGCAGTACCTCTGGTAATACGTCAGGCAGTATGTCTGGTAATACCTCTGGTAATATGCCGGTTAATACGTCTGGTAGTTCGTCAGGTATTCGGATTGGGCTACGTGGCGGTGTTACGTATCCGATTTTTTTGGAAAGTCA
Organism: Spirosoma profusum; assembly: GCF_014699005.1. Lineage (GTDB taxonomy): Bacteria > Bacteroidota > Bacteroidia > Cytophagales > Spirosomataceae > Spirosoma > Spirosoma profusum. The sequence continues at coordinate 298,724 of NZ_JACWZY010000006.1, read as the reverse complement.
GCCAGGTGTTGAATCAGGTATCGGCTTTACAGGGGGGGTTACGTTCAATTTTGGTGCAGGTACGCTGTCCTTCCAGCCTGAAGTCAACTATACTCGATACACTGCTAAGGGACGTATATCAACTATCGGTACTATCACTCAGGCTTCCGACTTTATTGAAGTCCCCTTGTTTCTAAAAATTGCATCGGGCACGTATGATGGGAATCGCTTCTTTGTGAATATTGGCCCATATGGCGCTTATAATACCAGTGCGAGTATTGACGGCAAAAAATTTTCGCTGGAAGGAGCAAGCGGACGTATTAGATTTGGGGCGGCTGCGGGCCTTGGAGCTGCTATACAAGCGGGCCCTGGACATTTTACCGTTGAAGTTCGTGGTCTGTACAGTTTGGGCGATACGGATGATGGCTTTGATACAGACTCAAAAACAATATTTGCTCAGGCAGCCGTTGGTTACATTTTTCCACTGGGCGGCCGATAATAAAAAATCTTTCTCATAGAGTGGGTTTTTGGAATGGCGACGACCGTTGGGCGTCGCCATTTTTGTATTGATAGAAAAGCTGTTACCCGCGTTTCCTGATTTTTGACAAGCCCGATACTTCCTGCGATTTGACGGTTGGATTACCGCTATAAGTCAGCGTACTAACCCCATCAGCAGAGGCAGCTAGAGATTCCGTTACGTGAATATCAGCATGGCTGGCGCCGTCCAATTTCACTTCTGAACGAGCAACGGTCAACTTCTCTGCATTCAGATTGCCTGCACCTGATAGGTTGATATCGGCTTCTGCTACGTTACCCTGTAAAGTGGCCCGTGAGCCATCCCGCACAGTTAAGTCCAGCGTTTTGGCCGAAACTGTAGCTGTCATTCGGCTTCCTGTTTCCACGACAAGTGTCAGTTGATCGGCCTGAATCGGCAGTTCTGATTGAATTGAGCTGCCTGTGCTGACCATCGCCCGATCTAATTTTGCTACGTGTATGGTAACTGTTACGCCTTTCGTTTGCTTAAAGCGCTTGTGATTGTTCAGCATTACGGTCAGTTCGCCGTTTTTTACATCGGTTATTACGTGTTCGAGAATGTTGCTTTCGCCTTCCAATTCTGCTTTTGTAGCATCACCCGAAACGATACGTACCCGTGTACCGATTCGTACGTTCAGTTTGGTAAACGAGCTGATGGTTCGCTGTTGTTTTACAATCTCGCCATTGCCCACAATCTCATCCTGGGCAGAAGCAATCTGAAATCCAATTAAGGCAAGTGCGAAGGTAAGGATGCTGATTTTCATAATGTAAGGCGATCATTAATAGGAATCAATATAGGCAATGATGCATATTCTCTGAAAAACGTTGCCTAAACAGATGAACGTAGTGAAAATAAAAAGTGCCCGAAATGGGCACTTATCGACTACCAATAGTTGAATAGATTACTACGTCCCTTCAAGCCGCGCTACGTTAAAAAAGCAGTTTCCAGCCATTGAAGAACAAATCTTTGCCCGGTTGACCCGACCATTGCTGTTCGATAACTGTTTCTTCGACAGTAACTGGATGTTCATCTTTCTGCACAACAATAGCCGAGATGCCCTCTTTAGCCAGTAAGCGGCAGATATCTTTCGTTGCGTTCGTGGCTTTGCCAGCTACTAATCCTACTGTTTCCTCTTTCGTTTTCATGGCTATTGGTTTGTTGTATGTGCAAACAAATTCTTGTGAAAATTTTTAAATACCTCCGCCCAATGCTTTAGCTGCGCTGAAAACCTGCTTCGTTAACTGACAAACAGACGTTTCGCCAAGCACCTGCGAATACCTTGCTCCTACCCGATCCCATGCCTGGGCAATTTCTGGCTGAATTGCTTCTCCTTCAGCCGTTGGATAAATCAGGGTTTTCTTCCCTTCCGACTCCCGACGAACAAGGCGTTTCTGCTCGAGTTTTTCGACCAAACGTGTTATAGTCGACGGGGTCAGACAAAGTGTTCCACTTAATTCTGAGGGCGTTATACCAGGTTGCTCTACCACTTCACATAGCATGTATGCATGTGAATAGCATAATCCAAACCGTCCAAATTCCTCGTCGCCAATCGCGGTGATGGCTCTTGATAGTGCGTTGGCTGAGAAAAGCAGGCAAGCACTGTAACGCGATTTTGAGGTTTTGACCTCAGTAATTGTACTCGTTGTTACGTTATCCATTACGTTTCCTCTCGTACTTCGGCAACAAAGGTAAGAATGATATTTGTATGTGCAAACAAAAATTTAAAAAATGTAGAGGGCTTTGGGCGTAGAGGAAAGGGAATGGGTCAGAAACTACTCCCAACCTCATGCCCTTTCTCCTACGTCCCATGCTCTGTGCTATTTCCTCGGTAAGTGAACTTCGGCTAACATGCAACGGGCAGAACCTCCACCGTTGCCCTCAATCATCGACAGATCGAAATGGATTAACGTAGTGTAATCATCCAGTAAATCGATTTGTTTAGGCGTTAGGGATTCGAATGCGCGATCCGACATCACCAGCAACTTCTGCCCTTTCCGAGTCTTGATCATCAGCATATTACCGGCGAAATTAGTCATTTGTTCCAGCGAAATATCAATAACTCGCTTGCCCAGACTTTCCAGTTCCTGACGTATCATCAGTCGCTCATCGGGATCAGTAATGGCTGAAAGACACACCACCGCAAACGTATCGGCAATGCACATCAATACGTTGGTGTGATAGATGGCCTGTCCGTTGGCATCAGCAGACGTAAATGATACGGTTCGGTAGCCCGTCTGACGGCCAAACTCAGCCAGTACGTCAGGATGCGTTCGGGGCGACAGGCTGGCAAATGCCACGCGGTTCATTCGATCAAGAACCAGGCTGCCCGTTCCTTCCAGAAATTTACCCTCCTGCTCAAAATGCGTCAGGTCGATAATTCTGGCAACGTGGAATCGTTTGCTCAAGTCATCAATAATATCCTGTCGACGTTCGAGCCGGCGGTTTTCGGCCTGCATCGGATAAAGTACGACCGTTCCGCTGGCGTGAAACGAAACCCAGTTATTCGGAAAAATCGAATCGGGCGTATAAGGGTCTACGGTATCTTCATACACCATAACGTCGACTCCCAGTGCCTGTAGGTTACGCGTCATTTCATCGAACTCACGCAGGGCGTCCTCCTGGGCGACATCCTTCGTTTGCGCAGCCAGTTTAATATCCTGAAATGCGTTCGATTCGGCTGTTTGGTCGTTAAAACCGAATCGAACCGGACGAATCATTAAAATACGGGAAGTAGCCTGTGATTGCATGTACTGATATCCGTTTGTAAGTCAGTACGTTCGTCAGTTTGCCTTAATAACGTACTATTTTCTGGGAGCAAGTTAATACAATCCGGCTATTTGTTCAATGCTTTTCAGGTGACGGGGAACGTACTAGCTAACTACAGCTTCCCGAAAGTTATCAAACTATTTACTACACATCCTCGCGCCAGAGCGGCAAACTCATGCAATGCGAACCACCCCGCGCCCGGCTCAATTCGGCCGAAGGAAGCATGATGAACGTATTTTCGATGGTTTCGGGCGATGATTCTCCCCTTTCAAAACGGTCGAGCAGTTTAGCGGCTCCAATCACCTCAAATCCAGCGGACTGAAATGCATCAGCAGTTTTATCATTTCGGTCATAACCGATAACAACGCCATCTTTCAGAGCCAGCAGATTACACGAATCTGTCCATTGTTCGCGGGCACCGAACGGGAATTCATTATTTCCCGAATAAATAAACTGAACGGGTTCGGTAGCACCAAGGTCATTCTTGCTGATGTCGGTCAGCAGATCTTCGAGGTTTTCGATTTCGATGGGTTTGTGTTCCAGCCCTTTAATGAATTGCAGAATTTTGAGGTCTTCCGATACGTCGGTTGGCGCAAAGAAATGGATTACGTCGCGTTTTTTGGCTTCGTCGCCGGTGCGGGCCAACGTTCCCAACAAGACCCATACGTTCCGTTTCACCTGTGTAAAAATGGTGTCGATGTGCATGTAATCCCGCTTTTTCGGAATCTTGATAATAGTAACCGTATCGACCAGATTTTTACTGAATACAATACGCATCACCTGCTGAGCTGCATACAACGTAGTACGTTCACTAACGCCGATAAGCAGATGACGTTTGGCAATCATCATCACGTCGCCCCCTTCCAGCGTCGAGCGTGTTACGTCGCGATTGATGTCGGTATCGGAGAGCAGAAAGGCATGTTCGTTATCAGGAATTTCAATGATTCTATTCTGATAATCAGCGAAAAGCGGATGATTGAAAAAAATATATTGCGTCAAAAGAGCCTCGCGTGTACGCGCTGATTTCGCCGGTTTATTGAGCAGAATGTGATCGTTAATGATAATACCAATATCGCGAGTGAAGATAAAGTTAGGCAGGGGCGCGAAAAGCATCGTCAAATCAGGTAACGAACCCGATATCATGATTTTAGCCAATTCGGCCGGGTCGTACTGGTTTAGCTGCTGCTGCGTCTGAAACGAAGTACGCTCGATGCCGCAAATGGCTGCAATCAGACGGATACGTATCGACTCATCGGCCAGAATATCAGCCAGCAGCGATTGAATATCCAATACGTTATCTGACCGGAAATACTCAGGATTATCAGGCTTAAAAAACGCTCTATCCGAACCGGGACTAAGTGAATTAATTTTTCCCCGGATCTTATCGGGGTCCAGAAAATATAACAGAAGCTTAACGTAGTAATCGTACTCATCCCGGCGCATCATGTCCAGATGCACAATATCTTCAAACAGCCAGTCCTGCGCTTTCGAGGGTACAACTTTTCCTAATCCACGGTCGGGGCTATGAATCAGGAGTTTCCGAAGCGTACCGATTTCGGAGGAAACCTGAATACCAAAAGGCTTTGTCGACGTTTGACTGTTTTCAGACATTGGCTACTTCACAAAAGCTAGTTCTACGTTAAGCGTCCCAGGAATGCTACGTTAATTCGGGCAAATCGCGGTCTGCAATGTACAGGTTTGCGAATAGATAAAGAAATCACCAGTACGTATTGGCAACAAGGTAGTTAGAGCAATTGAATACGTTTACGAACAATACGTATTGACAAAATCAGCCAGCCGCTTAATGTCTTCTGACGTATGAAACGCGCTTATTACGATACGTGTATTGGCCCGATCAGCGGCTGTGGGATAGGCAAACGAATAGATTAGAATCTGGTGATTGAGCAGCTTCTGGTATAAATCATCGCGCTCAGTAAAAAAAACTGGATAGCCTTCCGAGTGTTGAAATATACCTGAAGGAAGCAGCAACTTTTCGGCCAGTAAAATATTCTGCATCAGCCGTTTGTAGCCTTCTGTATATAACGTATCAGCGTGGCAGTAAGCCTCTAAATAAGCGGGAGGCATGGGCGAACAGGCTCCGAAAAATGCGGTCTGACGTAGTGATTGCAACGTAGCAGAATCGCCGAAAACCACTCCTCCCGGTAAGCCCATCGCTTTGGCCAGCGAAGCCGTTATCAGCAAACGTACTGAACTTCCCACGGCATCCAGTTTCTGCCTGATTTCCGGCCAGATTCCCCGTCCTTCGTTCAACACACCCAGCCCATGCGAATCATCGACAATGAGGGTTATTGGGCGATCCTCAGGGAGTGAACGTACCCAATCAAAATTATAGTAAGCCGAGGCTACTGCATCGAGTGAATTAACCAGAATTGCTACGTGTCCTGAGGAGGTATTTCGCAGTTGATCAGGCAATTGATTCACCCATTCCGGGAAGGATAATGACGGAAGCGTTACGTTGGGATCGTACCAGAGAGCCGGGTGGGATTTTGGCGCATACATGAACGTAGTAGCTTGTCCACGCAGCCAGTTGACAATTACCTGCCCGGCCATCATACCCGATGAAAGCGTCAGGGACGTAGCATTCGGTACGTTGCCCATCACCCACGCAGCAAGCTTACTCTCAGCAACTTCGTAAATAGTTAGTCGTAGGTTTCCGTTGCGCGAACTGCCGAAAACAGTACCATATCGACCTAAAGCATCTCGCGTAATTTGCTGAAAGGCGGGGTTTTGTGGCAACCCTAAATAAGCTGTTCCACTGAAAAAAAGATATTCCTGCCCGTTATGTTCGATAACTCGATTCGGCAGGTGATTTATTTCAAAAATTTCGTTCAATGGAATACCTCAGTTTTGGGTTTGTAGTATTTCAGTCAATCGGACCCCCGTTCCGTTTTCCTGGGCATACACTACGTTGCCATTTTCGAACGTAACGCCGGTAGCCGGGTCATTGGCGATTAGCATAGCGCCGTCTAAATCAGCGTAATCCAGCAAAGGCAGTAGCTGCGATATAGCAGAAATTCCTACGCTCGACTCAGTCATACAGCCCACCATTACGCTCAGATTCAGCGCGCGGGCACGGGCAATCATTCGCCGGGCAGGGGTTAAACCGCCACATTTGGTCAGTTTAATATTTACGCCGTGGAAATAGCCCGCGCATCGGTCTACATCGCTTTCCACAATACAGCTCTCGTCGGCAATAATAGGTAACGCGCTTTGCTCAAATACGGATTTTGCGCCTTTCCAATCATCGGCAGGTAGCGGTTGTTCGATAAATTCTACATTGAGCGTTTTCAGGATTTTCGATTTCGCTATGGCCTCCTCCGCCGTCCAGCCGCAATTAGCATCCACCCGAAACAAGGCATCCGTGTGTTTTCGTAATGTTTGTACCAGGGCGATATCTCCGTCAGGACGGCCCAGTTTAATTTTATACAAAGGCCACGGTCGCTCCTGCATTTTAGCCACCATTTTTTCCGGCGTATCCAGGCCAATGGTGTAGTCGGTTATCGGGCTCGTTGCCGGGTCGAGATTCCAAAGTTGATAGAGGGGTTTCTGCCGCCGTTTAGCCCACAAATCCCAGGCTGCCTGATCGAGCGCGCAGAGAGCAAACGGGTTCTGTGACAGATAGGGTTGCATCTCGGCCCAAAACTGCTCCGGTTTGGTTAAGGAATGGGATTCGATACGTTCCCGAATGGCTTCGAGGGCGGCTATCATTCCCTCAACAGTAAATCCATAATACTTGGTAGCGGTGGCTTCGCCAAAGCCGCTGTATTCCTCATCGCGAAGTTCTACCAGTAGCGTTGGCTGCACATCGCGACTGTCGTGGGCAATGGTAAACGTATGCCTCAACCGTAAATCAACCGGGTGAAAAAGTAACTGCATCTGCCTGAAATTTTGGCAAAGATAACAGTTGTTACCGCCTTCCTAAGTCGCGTAAGTCGGTTAAACCCAGACGTAACGCTTCAAGTACCATACCCGTGCGGCTTTTAACATTCAGTTTTTGAAAGAGTGATTCACGATATCCATCCACTGTTCGGAGTGCTACGCACATAATGTCTGCAATTTCGGCGTAGGTTAAATCGCTGCTGGCCAGCTTCAGGAACTTCAGTTCGCGGTCATTCACTTGAGCAATGGCCCCATTAGGTTTTGATTTGCCTGCGGTAAAATTTTGAAACAGTTTTTTCGCCAGAAGTTCAGAGTAGTGATGCCCTTTTGTGCACACATCGTCTAAAGCCAGCCGTAATTCGGAAGGTAGACACGCTTTCAATAAATAGCTTCGTACACCCAGACGCAACATCCTCGTGATATCCTCTTCTCTGTCGAACATGGAGAGTACAATTATTTTCACATCAGGATAGTGCTCCTGCAAGTATAGAGCGGTTTCAAACCCATCCATTTCGGGCATATGCAAATCCAGCAAAATAATGTCAGGAATCTGCTTCTGCTCCAGGTATGTGATTACTTCGCGCCCGTTCCCAGCGACAAACAATACGTCATAGTCATTAAATGTTTGGATTAATCCAGAGAAAGCTTGAGCCACCAAACGATGGTCGTCAACGACGGCAATGGTTGTGGACATTGATAGGCTGGGCTGATTTATTTGTAGAGTCAGAAAGTTAGTGGCTTAAGCCCCGTTTTGCTAATATGAATGAAAATATTTTGTTGTTATTCATAACGGACAGGCAACTTAATTTCAATATATGTTGCTCCTACTCAAAGAGTTTGCGTCATTAACCTGTAAATTGGAAGTTTCAGTTACTAATTACTACAAGCCTTCGCTAATCAGCTCACATCAGCATCGTCTTATACAATCAAAAACGCAAATTGAAAAGGGGAAAATCCCCGTTTAAAAATCATGTTTAATCCCCTTTTTACAGGCCTACTTGTCTGGTAGATTTGCCTCTGTCAATCAGAGGGAATCCTTCACCACATCAGGCCTTCATACCTTCTCAGTCAGCCAGTAGCAAACTACTGGCTGATTTTTTATCTTCTACATATCTTCATCACGACGTTACTGTTAGCACTTCGTTAAAAATCCCGGAATACATCTGCCAAAACTATACGTCTACTATTGGTTTACGTCATTACCGACACTTATTACTTTTTCTTTGAAAAATATAATTATTACTAATAAAATCAGGTCGGTAGCTAAGAAAAATAGTATAACTACATTCTAAATCTGTCTGGACGAAATCTTCGTCTTATTTTTACGTTTTGTAAGTTAAACCACCTTCCAGCTTTATTATGAACCGAACTGCCGGTATAATAGCATGGGTGTTCGTATTGCTTTCATGTACGGTTACCTATGCGCAGGACTCTAAACTTCAACTAGTTCTCCCCTCTCAATCTAACTGGAACGTAGTATCCGAAGGAAGTACCGTTCGGTTCGACCTGAAAGCTGTTGCCTCTGCCAGCGATACGCTTCGGTTTTCATTCGGTGCAGAAGCCGAAGAAGGTATGCAGCTCGATTCGCTGGGTCATTTTTCGTGGACGCCGGATTTCGATTCGGCTGACCGTATCCAGACGACCAAAATATATCCCGTTACGTTCGAGGTTCGAAATCAACAGGGGCAGACATCGACCAGAACCGCTGACCTGAAAGTACTACATGTTAATCGACCACCCATTATTGGTGAATTACGTCCCTTTTACGTAAGCTACCGTACGCAGAACGTATATAAGCTTGATGCACAAACGGTACGTGACGAAGACGGCGATCCGCTTGTATTTATTCCGATTACCGACCAAATGCCTGAAGGCAGCAAGCTTTCGTCGCAGGGCGAATTAACCTGGAATTTATCGCTGAATCAGTTTAACCGGCTTAAACAGAATCCACAATACATCGAATTCTGGGTTGAAGACCAGCCCGCTAAAACGCGCACCAAGGGGCGTCTGAAAGTGGAAGCTACCCAGATGGATTTACCACCTGATATTGCCGTAATTCCGAAAGCGACGCATTATAAGCTGCGTGAAAATGCAACGGTTAATCTAAAGTTTTACCTCTGGGACCCAAACGGCGAAGACGATGTAGCAACGTTTAATTTTCTGGCCGATAATCAGCAAATTCCAAAGAGTTCGCTGGTAAAAAACACGAACAATCAGTACGAATTCATCTGGCAGCCGAACTACGATTTTGTAAAAGATCCTTATGATTCCCTGAATGTCGAAGTTACTTTTTACGTACTTGATAAGGCTCAGAATCGGGAAGAACGACGTATTACGTTTACTGTTTTAAATACGGTGAATGAAGCCGAGAAGGACCGCTACTATTATGCTCAGTATCGACAGGCGTTAGTGCAGGCATGGGGGCTTGTCGAACAACTAGCTGATAAGGAAGAACAGCTTAAACACGATTACAAACGAGCAAAAGGTGGTAAGCGGAATCGATCAGTAGCTAATGCGTCGCTGGGGGCCGTTACGGGCGTTTCGCCTGCTCTAACGTCTAACAATCAAAGTTCGCAACGTATTATTTCGGCAGTGGGCGGCACAGCGGTGCTCACAATGGGTACGCTGGAAGCGACTGAGGTCATCGGAAAGTCGATGAAAGATTTGCTCGACCGTTACAACTACGTACTGGGCAAGAAAAGTGAATTGCAAAACAAAGGCGACGTATTTTCCCGCGAGTTCGCGTTGAAAGCCACTCGACGTAGCAACGAGTTCATCAAAAAATTAGATGATTTCCGAAACGTAATGAGCCTGAGCGGACTGGTTGCGCTGGAATTGGATGCGAACTGGCAAAGCAAAAAAGAAGCGACGGACAAAGCCATCAAGCGAACATTTAAAGACTTTTCTCCTCTGGAGGAAACGCAATAACGTAGCAACAATGCGTATCAATAGGTCGCCCGAACCTGGAATTCAGGCGACCTATTGTTTTGTGATCGTTACGTTAGCACAATCGAAAAAGAAGCCTCGAAAACCTTACCAGTTGCTACGTGTTGAATGGCTTCTTTCTGCTCAATTGGTTTCAAATCCCCCTCACTATCAGCACAACCAAGCCAGGGTTCTATGCAGACAAACGGCGCACCCGGCTTAGCCCACAAACCCAGATTGGGGAATTCAGGGAAACGTACCGCTACGGAGTGATTATGTTTAGTGCTACGTATCACTACGCTACGTGAATTTATGTTCTTGAAAACCAGCGCATCCTGATCAAACAAATGTTTCGTTAATCGCAAACGATTTCCTGACGTATCACTACGTTCCGTAGGCACTTGCTTTACCTCACCTGTGAAGAAACCATTAGCCGACAGCATATGGGTTTCGAGTGGCTCAGTCTGTTCGAACTGAAGAAAATAATCTTCGTAGGCTTCTTCCGCCGAAAACGGCACGGCAAAGGCCGGATGCGCTCCCACTGAAAAGTAGATCGTTTTTTCGTCCCGATTCACCACACGGTACGTAACAGTCAATTGTTTCTCGTCAAGCTCATATATAATCTGAAAGTCAAATTCGTATGGAAAATGCGTCTTTGTGGCTTCACTGGAACGTAGCAGGAAAACGGCGTGATTTTTTGTCGATTCAGTAAACTCGAATACCGATTGCCGCGCGAAACCGTGTCGTTCCATCGGATACGTTTTACCATCAATCAGTACTACGTTGTTCAGGCAACCACCCACTACGGGATACAGATTTGGAGCATGCCATCCCCATATCGTTGGCTCCGCTTGCCACAAATGCTCAATACCGCTCGGTTTATGAACGATAGATGTTAACTCAGCTCCTTTCGGGCGAATCGCGACGCGGATGAAATCGTTTTCTAAAGTTGTCATAGCTGTGAAACAACAAAAGCCGTCCAATGTTGGACGGCTTTTGTCTGTTTGACGACCACCGGGATTATGGTCGATTGAATTGGTTTAGAACCGGAAGTGCGAGAACGCCTTGTTGGCTTCAGCCATGCGGTGCGTATCGTCCTTCTTTTTCACAGCTGCGCCTTCACCTTTCGATGCGGCAACGATTTCGGCTGCTAAACGGTCTACCATGGTTTTTTCACCACGCGAACGAGCGTACCGGATAAGCCATTTCATGCCTACCGCGACCTTCCGGTCTGCCCGTACTTCGGTTGGCACCTGGAAGGTAGCTCCACCGACGCGACGGCTTTTTACTTCAACTGATGGCATTACGTTATTCAATGCCTTTTTCCACGTATCCAGACCACTTTCGTTCGTGCGTTTTGCCACTACGTCGAGTGCGTCATAGAAGATGGAGTACGCCAGGCTCTTTTTGCCTTCGTACATCAGGTTATTTACAAATTTGGTTACGAGGACCTCTTTATATTTCGGGTCAGGTAACACGTAACGCTTGGGCGGTTTCGCCTTTCTCATGTTTCTTCAGATTTTTGGTCTTACTCTGAACGTAGCCTTTCCAACGTCCAGTCAAAATTTTGATATATGATATCGAATGTATGATATATGCAGCTGGCGATACATCATATTTCCTACATCATACATATTTACTTACTTTTTCTTTCCTTTTTGAGGTGCGCCTTTGCCGGCTGGAGCCTGACCTGGTTTCGGACGTTTTGCACCGTATTTTGAGCGGCTTTGCAGACGACCATTTACACCGGCCGTATCGAGCGCACCCCGTACAATGTGGTAACGTACTCCTGGAAGGTCTTTCACCCGGCCACCACGAATCAGAACGATTGAGTGTTCCTGTAGGTTGTGACCTTCGCCCGGAATGTAGGCGTTCACTTCTTTCTGGTTCGTCAGACGAACCCGGGCTACTTTCCGAAGCGCCGAATTTGGCTTCTTCGGCGTCGTCGTGTACACACGTGTACACACGCCCCGACGTTGTGGGCAAGAATCTAAAGCAGGTGATTTTGATTTATCGACCAGCTTTTCGCGACCCTTGCGTACTAATTGCTGTATAGTAGGCATTTTAAATTTGTTTACGAAAAAACAGTCTTCCCGAATTTTGAGGTGCAAAGATACGGAAAAAGTTATAAAGTTGTATGGTAATAAAGTTGTAAAGTTATAGGGTTATAAGGTTGTAGAGTTAAAGCACCGAATGGCAACTCTACAACCTTATAACCCTATAACTTTGATTATGCCTGTCCTACGGGACCACCATAACCGCCCGGAAATCTGAACGTATCGTTGGGGTCATTAATGCCACCGTGAGCCTCTTCGTAGCGGCCGATATTTTCACGTAGAGCCTCTAACAGGCGTTTGGCATGCTCAGGTGTTAGAATGATACGTGCTTTTACCTTTGCTTTTGGCACGCCTGGCATGAGCCGAATAAAATCCAGGATAAATTCGCTATTTGAATGGGCAATCATGGCCAGATTAGCGTAAACGCCTTCAGCAATTTCTTCGCTGAGTTCTACGTCGATAGCTCCTTCGGTGTTCTGTTGTTGTGGATTGTTCATGAACAATTTTTTTGCAAAAATAAGGGTATAAACAGAAACGCCCCAATTCAAAAAGAACTGGGGCGTTTCTGTTTATCTAAGCGGAGATTATACCGTTGCCCGTTTCTTTGTACGTGCGAACTGTTCGCGCGATTCGGTTAACGTATCAAGCTCTTCTTTCGAACCAACAATCGTATTCTGATAACGGCGGATACCTGTACCGGCCGGAATCAGGTGACCTACGATTACGTTCTCTTTCAAGCCTTCGAGCGTATCGCGCTTACCACGAATAGATGCCTCACTCAACACTTTCGTGGTTTCCTGGAAGGAAGCCGCCGAGATGAAGCTATCGGTACCTAACGAAGCCTGCGTAATACCCATCAGCGTGGGTTGCGAAACGGCAGCCATTGCATCACGTACGGTAACGAGTGCCATATCGCGACGTTTCAGGCTTGAGTTTTCATCACGTAGCTGACGGCTCGTGACAATCATACCTGGCTTGAAGTTTGGCGAGTCACCAGCGTCCATCACTACCTTGGCGTCGAGGACTTTGTCGTTTTCCTCACGGAACAACCATTTATCCACAACCTGACCTTCGAGGAAGTTGGTATCGCCAGAGTCGATGATTTCAACTTTCTGCATCATCTGCCGAACAATGGCTTCGATGTGCTTATCGTTGATTTTCACGCCTTGCAGGCGATATACTTCCTGAATTTCATTCACCAGATATTCCTGAACAGCCGTTGGGCCTTTGATGGCCAGGATGTCGCTCGGCGTAATGGCACCGTCCGACAGCGGAGCACCAGCCCGTACGAAGTCATTGTCCTGAACGAGGATGAATTTCGACAGCGGTACAAGATATTTCTTCTTGGTGCCGTCTTTCGACTCGATGAAGATTTCGCGGTTACCACGTTTAATGGCACCATACGTAACAACACCGTCAATTTCGCTCACTACGGCAGGGTTCGATGGGTTCCGGGCTTCGAACAATTCCGTTACGCGCGGCAGACCACCCGTGATGTCACGAGTTTTACCAACGTTACGTGGAATTTTTGCCAGAGGCTGACCAGCTTTGATCGATTGTCCAGCTTTCACTACCAGACGAGATCCAACCGGCAGGTTGTAGCTCTTCTGTAATGGACCACCGTCGTTGTCAGGCAAGTGCAATGTCAACGTAGTGGTGCCCTGAACAACGATAGCCGGGTTTTTCGCTTTATCACGGCTTTCGATGATGACCATCTCCTGGAAGCCCGTCTGTTCATCGAACTCTTCCCGGTACGTAATACCATCTTCAATCGCGTCGAACGTCAACGTACCGGTCAATTCTGACAGGATAACGGCGTTATAGGGATCCCAGGCGCAGATATCGTCGCCTTTCTTCACTATATCGCCTTCTTTCACCCGCAGGAACGCGCCATATGGTACGTTGTTGCTGATCAACACCTGGCTACGGTCATCAGGATTAACAATCCGAACTTCACCCGAACGACCCATAACGACCGTTTGCGCGTTTCCTTCAGCGTCTTCCGACTCAACCGTACGCATTTCTTCCAATTCAATCAGACCGTCGAATTTCGCTTTGATCGATGCATCGACCGCGATGTTCGATGCCGTACCACCCACGTGGAAGGTACGTAGCGTTAACTGTGTACCCGGCTCACCGATGGATTGCGAGGCAATTACACCTACCGCTTCACCGATGTCGACCATGCGACCCGATGCCAGGTTACGACCGTAGCACTTGGCGCAAACACCCTGCCGCGATTCGCAAGTCAGTACCGAACGGATTTCAACTGTTTCAATGCTGGTTTCATCAATATGAGCAGCTACGTCTTCTGTTACTAGTTCACCAGATGCCACAATCAGCTCTTTCGAAAGCGGGTCGTAAATATCGTGAACCGTAGTACGTCCCAAAATCCGTTCGGACAGCGGTTCAACGATATCTTCGTTGTCTTTCAGAGCAGATACTTGCAGACCACGTAACGTTCCGCAATCATCTTCGCTGATGATAACGTCCTGTGCTACGTCGTGCAGACGGCGGGTCAGGTAACCAGCATCAGCCGTTTTCAGAGCCGTATCAGCCAGACCTTTCCGGGCACCGTGCGTCGAGATGAAGTACTCCAGTACGTCAAGGCCTTCTTTAAAGTTCGACAGAATTGGGTTTTCAATAATCTCACCCACAGAGCCTTGCAGGTTTTTCTGCGGCTTAGCCATCAGGCCCCGCATACCACCCAACTGACGAATCTGCTCACGCGAACCACGGGCTCCCGAGTGCATCATCATGTAGATGGAGTTGAAACCACCCTGATCAGCTTCGAGCTGCTTCATCAGTGTTTCGGTCAGACGTGAGTTCACGCGCGTCCAGATATCGATAACCTGATTGTAACGCTCATTCTCCGTAATCAGACCCATCATGTAGTTATCCCAAACACCCTGTACTTCAGCCTTGGCTTCTTCAACCAAACCTTGTTTGGCTTCAGGGATCATGACGTCGCTCAAACCGATTGACAGGCCGCCCCGGAAGGCCATCTGGAAACCAAGTTCTTTGATTTCGTCAAGGAACTGAGCTGTCCGAGCACCACCCGAAATTTTAAAGATAATCGCAATAATCTGTTGCAGTTTTTTCTTCGTCAGCAGTTCGTTGATAAAACCAACTTCTTCAGGAACAGCCTGGTTGAACAACAGCCGACCAGCAACCGTATCGATTACTTTATAGCCCATTTCGCCATTTTCATCACGGACTTTCACCCGGCATTTGATGTTGGCGTGTTTGGAAATTTTGCCTTCGTTGATACCGATGATAACCTCTTCGGCACCGTAGAACGTCATACCTTCCCCTAAAACCTGGTACTCAGGCGAGCTCTTACGTCCTTTAGTTACGTAATAAAGACCAAGTACCATGTCCTGCGATGGTACAGTAATTGGAGCCCCGTTAGCTGGGTTCAGAATATTGTGCGATGCCAGCATCAACAGAGATGCTTCGAGTACAGCTTCCTGGCCCAGTGGTACGTGAACAGCCATCTGGTCACCGTCAAAGTCAGCGTTGAAAGCCGTACAAACGAGTGGGTGCAACTGAATAGCTTTACCTTCAATCAGTTTTGGCTGGAACGCCTGAATACCAAGACGGTGCAGCGTGGGAGCCCGGTTCAACAGAACAGGGTGACCTTTCAATACGTTTTCCAGAATATCCCAGATAACGGGGTCTTTCCGGTCAACGATTTTCTTCGCCGATTTCACCGTTTTCACAATTCCCCGCTCGATGAGTTTCCGAATAACAAACGGCTTGAATAACTCAGCCGCCATATCTTTTGGCAAACCACACTCGTGCAGTTTCAGCTCAGGACCAACCACGATAACCGAACGACCCGAATAGTCAACACGCTTACCGAGCAGGTTCTGGCGGAAACGACCTTGTTTCCCTTTCAGCATGTCAGACAACGACTTCAGCGCACGGTTACCTTCCGAACGTACCGCGTTGACTTTCCGCGAGTTGTCGAACAGCGAATCGACAGCCTCCTGAAGCATCCGTTTTTCGTTACGCAGAATTACTTCCGGCGCTTTGATCTCAATAAGACGCTTCAGACGGTTGTTCCGGATGATAACCCGGCGATACAAATCGTTCAGGTCAGACGTAGCAAATCGGCCACCATCCAAGGGGACGAGCGGACGTAGTTCGGGTGGAATAACTGGCACCATCTTGATAACCATCCACTCAGGACGGTTTTCAATACGTCCGTTTGCCTCCCGGAACGCTTCTACGACTTTCAGCCGTTTCAACGCTTCGGCCTTACGTTGCTGCGACGTATCGGTAGCAGCCGCGTGACGTAGCTGGTAAGAGAGTTCGTCTAATTCCAGGCGAGACAGCAGCATTTCCAACGCTTCGGCCCCCATCTTGGCGATGAATTTGTTCGGGTCTTTGTCGTCGAGATGCTGATTGCTGCTTGGCAGTTTGTCGATAATATCCAGATACTCGTCTTCTGTCAGGAAGTCAAGCTGGTTGATACCGTCTTCGGCTTTCACACCGGGTTGAACCACTACGTAGCGTTCGTAATAGATAACCTGATCGAGTTTCTTGGTAGAAAGGCCAAGCAGGTATCCGATTTTGTTTGGTAGGCTACGGAAATACCAGATATGCGCTACGGGCACCACCAGTTCGATGTGACCCATACGCTCCCGGCGAACCTTTTTCTCGGTCACTTCCACCCCGCAACGGTCGCAGATAATGCCTTTATAGCGAATACGCTTGTATTTACCACAGTGACACTCCCAGTCCTTCACTGGCCCGAAGATGCGCTCGCAGAACAAGCCACCCATTTCGGGTTTGTAGGTCCGGTAGTTGATAGTCTCCGGCTGTGTCACTTCGCCGTAGGAACTCTCCAAAATAGACTCCGGCGATGCCAGGCTGATCGTCACGCTCTGGAAGTCGCTATTGAGTTTTTTGTTCTTTTTGAACGACATTGGTTGGAGATTATAGGTTTGAAAGAGTCGTTAGTTTATAGTCGATAGTCATTAGTGGCTTGCGCTTCCAACGACTATCGACTGAAAACTATTGACTGGTTACTCTAATGTAATTTCAAGCGCCAGACCACGTAACTCGTGTACCAGTACGTTGAACGATTCCGGAATATTGGGCTTCGGCAGGTTTTCGCCTTTTACGATAGCCTCATACGCCTTCGCCCGACCCACTACGTCATCCGATTTCACGGTCAGGATTTCTTGCAGGATGTTCGAAGCACCGAATGCTTCCAGCGCCCATACTTCCATTTCCCCGAAACGCTGACCACCGAACTGCGCTTTACCACCCAGCGGTTGCTGCGTAATGAGCGAGTAAGGTCCAATCGAACGAGCGTGCATCTTATCGTCAACTAAGTGACCGAGTTTGAGCATGTAAATGATACCCACCGTTACCTTCTGGTCGAAGCGATCGCCCGTCAGACCATTGTACAGGTACGTCCGGCCGAACGATGGCAGACCAGCTGCGTCAAGTTCGTCAGCAACCTGCTGTTCGGTAGCGCCGTCGAAAATAGGCGTAGCATACTTGCGGCCCAATTTCTGACCAGCCCAGGCTAGTACGGTTTCGTAAATCTGACCGAGGTTCATCCGAGACGGTACGCCCAGCGGGTTCAGTACGATATCGACCGGTGTACCATCTTCAAGGAACGGCATGTCTTCATCACGAACAATCCGGGCAACAACCCCTTTGTTCCCGTGACGACCGGCCATCTTATCCCCTACTTTCAGCTTCCGCTTCTTAGCAATATACACTTTAGCCAGTTTAACGATACCTGCAGGCAGTTCGTCACCAACTTCCAGCGTAAACCGCTCGCGTTTGAACCGACCCGTGATTTCACTACGTCGGTTGTTGTAGTTTTTCACCAGTGCTACTGCCAGTTCATTCAGCTTTTCGTCGTCTGTCCAATCGTTCAGATTCAGGTCGGCCAACAGGTTAGCTTCTTCCGGTACAGCATAACCCGACTCATCGCGATAAGCGTTTTTATCAGGGAAGAGGTTATCGGTAATATTCTTCCGGTTGAATTTCACGCCTTTGCTCACAATTTCGTCTCCGAATTTGTGTTTCACACCTGAGCTGGTTTTTCCTTCGAGCAAAGCCACTGTTTTTTCAATCATACGAGCCCGGAAGTCATTTAACTCACGGCTGTATTTTTTCATCAGAGCCTTCACTTCGTCCTTGTGTTTACCACGCTCTTCTTTAGCAGGGCGGGCAAACAGTTTGGTATCGATAACCACACCTTTCAGTGATGGTGGTGCTTTTTTCGACGCGTCTTTTACGTCACCGGCTTTATCACCGAAAATGGCACGTAGCAGTTTTTCTTCTGGTGTTGGATCGCTTTCGCCTTTTGGCGTAATCTTACCAATCAGAATATCACCTTCTTTCACTTCAGTACCAACACGAACGATACCATTTTCATCAAGGTTACGAACCGTTTCTTCCGATACGTTCGGGATTTCAGAGGTCAATTCCTCTTCACCACGTTTTGTATCACGAACTTCCAGCTCAAACTCTTCAATGTGAATCGAGGTGAAAATATCTTCACGTACCACACGTTCCGAAATCACGATAGCATCCTCGAAGTTGTAACCCTGCCACGGCATGAATGCCACTTTCATGTTACGTCCAAGCGCCAGTTCACCAGCCTGCGTAGCATAGCCTTCGCACAGTACGTCACCTTTCTTCACCTTCTGGCCTTTTAGCACCGTTGGCTTGAGGTTAATACAGGTATCCTGGTTAGTACGGCGGAACTTGATGAGGTTATACGTTTTCGTTTCTTCATCGAACGTAACAGCCAGTTCATCATCGCTCAATTCGTATTTCACAACGATTTTGGTCGAATCAACAAACTGAATAACACCGTCCGATTCGGCAATAACCAGCGTCCGGGAATCAACAGCTACACGGCCTTCCAGACCCGTTCCCACAATTGGTGCTTCGGGACGTAGCAGCGGCACAGCCTGACGTTGCATGTTCGAACCCATCAGGGCACGGTTAGCATCGTCGTGCTCCAGGAACGGAATCATGGAAGCGGCCACCGATACAATCTGGTTCGGCGCAATATCCATAAATGTTACGTTGCCTGGCTCAGCCATCGGGAAGTCACCTTCAAAGCGAGCTTTCAGTCGGTCAACATGGAAGTTACCTTTCGCATCGACACCGGCATTCGCCTGGGCAATGTAATGCGTATCTTCTTCTTCAGCAGTCAGATACATCACCGGTTTATCCATCGATACCTTCCCGTTTTCAATAATACGGTATGGCGTTTCGATGAAGCCCATGCTATTGATTTTAGCATAGACGCACAGCGACGAAATCAGACCAATGTTTGGACCTTCAGGTGTTTCGATAGTACACAGACGACCGTAGTGCGTGTAGTGTACGTCACGAACTTCGAACCCGGCCCGTTCACGCGACAGACCACCAGGCCCTAGTGCTGACATCCGACGCTTGTGCGTCACTTCAGCCAACGGGTTGGTTTGGTCCATGAACTGCGACAGCTGGTTCGTACCGAAGAACGAGTTAATAACCGACGACAATGTCCGGGCGTTAATCAGGTCAACAGGTTTGAAATCCTCGTTATCCCGAACGTTCATCCGCTCTTTAATGGTACGTGCCATACGGGCCAGACCAACACCGAACTGCGCGTACAATTGCTCACCTACCGTCCGAACACGCCGGTTGCTAAGGTGGTCAATGTCATCGACAACGGCCTTCGAGTTAATCAGACCAATCAGGTATTTCACAATCGACACGATGTCTTCTGTAGTCAACACCTTCATGTCCGACGAAATGTCGAGCTGTAGTTTTTTGTTGATCCGATAACGGCCTACATCACCCAAATCATAACGCTTGTCGGAGAAGAACAGGCTCTGGATAATCTCACGAGCGGTTTGTTCGTCTGGTGCGTCTGCGTTACGTAGTTGCCGGTAGATTTGCTCAACAGCCTCTTTTTCAGAGTTAGAGCTATCTTTCTGCAACGTATTATAAATAATGTTGTAATCGGCCATATTCATGTCTTCCTTATGCAGAATGACCGAACTTTGACCCGAATCAATAATCACATCGATATCATCAGCCGAAACCATTGAGTCGCGCTCGAGCAATACCTCGTTCCGGCTGATAGAAACTACCTCACCCGTATCCTCATCCACAAAGTCTTCCGTCCAGGTACGTAGCACCCGAGCTGCCAGCCGACGACCGATAGCTTTTTTCAAGTTAGCAGGCGTAGCGGGTAATTCTTCCGATAGGCCAAAGAGATCAAGGATGTCTTTATCCGAACCGAAACCAATGGCACGTAGCAGCGTCGTTACCGGGAATTTCTTTTTCCGGTCGATGTAGGCATACATGACATTGTTCACATCCGTCGAAAACTCAATCCACGAACCTTTAAACGGAATGATACGTGCCGAATAAAGTTTGGTACCGTTAGTGTGCTTACTCATTGAGAAGAACACACCCGGCGACCGGTGTAATTGAGATACAATGACCCGTTCAGCTCCGTTGATCACAAACGAACCTTTTTCGGTCATGTACGGAATATTCCCCAGAAATACCTCCTGCTCAATCGTTTCAAAATCCTCATTGTCAGGATCATTGTTCGACAGACGCAGTTTGGCTTTCAGGGGCACTGAATACGTTAACCCACGATCAATCGATTCATCGACCGAATATTTTGGTGGGTCGACCGAGTAATCGATAAACTCCAGTTTGAAGTTCTCGCGGGAGTCAGAAATTGGGAAATTTTCCTGAAATACCTTGAACAAACCTTCTTCCGAACGTTGGTTAGATGGAGTATCAAGCTGGAAAAAATCTTTGAAGGATTTTACCTGAATATCCAGAAAATCTGGGTATCCAATTACTGGCTGAATCGTCGCAAAATTTTTGCGCGTACTGATTTTCGCGTTTGTCGCCAAGATTATGCTTCGTTTAGTGCGTAACCGATTCTAATTGTGTGCGTTGCGTAGATTTGCTACGGCACATAAATTGATTTACGTAGTGAGTTTTCACAAATTGTGATTTAGCTGAGACAATCAATACTTGAGTCAACAACAAACCAAAATTGAACATCGTTATTTCGTAAATCAGTACTCCCCGGGCGTCACCCGACCCAAGGGGCGTAAGTAAAGAACATAAGGCAATAAAAATAAGTTTGTCTTTTGCAAGTGCTTAGACAAAAAGTCTCCAAACAGGAAAAGACCAGACGTTTGTCTGGCCTCCCTGTCTGGAGCGATATGCGAATGTGCTGTTACTTATTTAACTTCTACTTCAGCACCAGCTTCTTCGAGTTGCTTCCGAAGCGCTTCCGCTTCATCCTTAGCAACACCTTCTTTTACTGGTTTCGGAGCAGTGTCAACTAATTCTTTGGCTTCTTTCAGGCCCAGACCGGTCAGATCTTTCACTAGTTTCACCACTGCCAATTTAGCAGCACCAGCCGATTTCAGAATAACGTCGAACGACGTTTTCTCAGCAACAGCCGGAGCAGCATCGCCACCACCTGCAGCACCACCAGCTACCATTACGGGAGCAGCAGCAGCTGGCTCAATTCCATACTCATCCTTCAGGATAGCAGCCAGTTCATTAACTTCTTTAACCGTCAGGCTTACAAGCTGCTCAGCGAACGCTTTTAAATCTGCCATTGTAGTATTTTCTTAATTTGATTGTGATACAATTGATTTTGTCATGCGGATAGGCTGATATACCAGTTTCTTGTCCGCTTAAATTTGTCAGAGAATGCGAACAAGCTGCTATTATACCAGCCCGGCCGCATAACAGCTAAGCTGCTTCCTCCCGCTCCGACAGCGTTTTGAGGATTCCGGCCAGTTTGTTTCCACCACTCTGCAACGCTGAAATAACGTTTTTGGCTGGTGATTGTAACAGGCCAATAATTTCACCAATAAGCTCTTCTTTACTCTTCAGTGCGATGAGCGTGTCGAGTTGATCAGCGCCAATGAACAGGCTATAATCGATTGAAGCAGCTTTCAGTTGCAGTTTATCGTTTGTTCTACGAAATTCTTTGATAAGCTGCGCCGGTGCCTTGCCATTCTCGGGGTGAAACATCACCGCCGACTGACCATGCAACACCGTTTCGTTGAAAGAGGTATAATCGGTTTCGAGTGGCTCAAGCGCTTTTTTGATGAAGCTGTTTTTTACCACTTTGTACTCGATACCCCGCTCAAAACACATCCGACGTAACGTATTGACTTCAGCAACCGTCATGCCATTAGCTTCCGTGATGTAGAAGAAGGGAATGGTCTGAAACTTTTCAGACAGTTCCTCAATAATTGCTCCTTTTTCTTCGCGTTTCATGGCTTAAACTCCGGCTACTGTACTTTTATCAATCGTGACTCCCGGGCTCATCGTACTCGACAGGTTAATTGTCTTCACGTACGTTCCTTTGGCCGACGAAGGTTTAAGTTTCAATAACGTACTGATGATTTCCTGTGCATTTTCGGCCAGTTTTTCTGGCGTAAACGATACCTTACCAATACTCGTGTGAATGGCACCCTGTTTGTCGACTTTAAAATCGATTTTACCAGCCTTCACCTCACGAACAGCCTTTGCTACGTCTGGCGTTACCGTACCCGATTTCGGATTCGGCATCAGCCCACGTGGACCCAATACTTTACCCAGACGACCAACTTTAGCCATTACGTTCGGCATCGTGATAATCACGTCGACGTCCGTCCAGCCCTGTTCGATTTTCTGAATATAGTCATCCAAGCCCACGAAATCTGCACCTGCTTCTTTCGCTTCGTTCTCCTTGTCCGGGGTGCAGAGCACCAGAACGCGAACCGTTTTACCCGTACCATGCGGCAACGTAGCAACGCCACGTACCATCTGGTCGGCTTTACGCGGATCAACGCCTAACCGAACGTCAATATCCACAGAAGCATCAAACTTCGTGTACGAGATCTCCTTAAGAATCTCAGCGGCTTGTTGCAGCGAGTATTCTTTAGCAGCGTCGTATTTCGATTGAGCTTCTTTTTGTTTTTTCGTTAACTTAGCCATGTCTTTGTTTGCTTCGGCAAGTCTAATTAGTTCTCGAAGGGCGATGTACCCGTCACCGTAATGCCCATACTGCGGGCTGTTCCTGCTACCTGCTTCATAGCCGACTCAACTGTGAACGCGTTCAAATCAGGCATCTTCGTTTCCGCGATTGTCCGAACTTGATCCCACGTTACCGAGCCAACTTTTTTGCGGTTTGGCTGAGCAGAGCCGCCTTTCAGCTTCGCTGCTTCCATTAGCAGAATCGGTGCCGGTGGTGTTTTGATGACGAAATCAAAGGACTTATCCTTGTAATACGTAATCAGAACCGGTAATACCATCCCCATTTTATCCTGCGTCCGTCCATTGAACTGCTTGCAGAATTCCATGATATTTAAACCCTTGGAACCCAGAGCCGGACCAATCGGAGGTGCGGGGTTGGCTTGCCCACCTTTGACTTGCAGCTTAACGTAGCCACCTACTTCTTTTGCCATTGTGGTAATTGAGTTACGATTTGTCCGCTTACGGTTTTCTTAACAGGTTCGTCACATAACCTATCCGCACACCTATCGCGGCAAATCAACTGGTTCTGGCTGGTCACCCTCTGAGGGAAGCATAGGATGCCGAACCACGGACAACTAATTTATTTAACTAGCTCTCCTTTTCTACTTGTGCGTAACTGAGTTCTACCGGAGTATTCCGGCCAAATATTTTTACAACGACGTTCAATTTCTTCCGGTCATCGAATACTTCTTCTACAGTGCCAATGAAACCACCAAACGGTCCATCAACAACTTTAACATTTTCACCCTTGAGGTACGAAGCACTTGGCGCTACAACCTCCTGGGTTTCTTCATCAACCTTACCTAAAATCCGGTTTACCTCAGCCTGACGTAGCGGAACTGGAACCTTCGATGTCGTTCCGACCTGCGAATTGCCTAGAAAGCCCAACACCCCCGGCATATTTAGTATCATATCGAGCGCTCGGTTATTACCCAGATCAGCCGAAATAAGAATATAGCCGGGGAAAAATGACTTTTCCCGCACGCGCTTCTTACCGTTGCGCATTTCATACACCTTTTCCGCCGGAATTAAGACCTGCGGAATTACTTCGTCTAATTTCTGCCGGATAATCTCGTTATCGAGATAGGATTTAATTTTCTTTTCCTGCCCCGATACGGCCCGAATTACATACCATTGTATACCGCTCATATTCACTGTCATTTATAGCCGAAGGTTGTCAAGTATAGCCAGGAATGTTTCATGATGCTTGACAAAAACTTGACGATGTTAGGCGATACCTGACGCTCTAATTAGAATGACTGATAGAAGGCATTCAGGCCGTTCTCGAATACTAAATCAATTAACCCGACCAGTAGCGCAAAAATCAGCGAGGCTACTAATACCAGTGTTGAGCTGGATTGGAGATCGCTGAATTTAGGCCAAGTCACGTTATGCTGAACTTCTTCCCAGGAAGCCTTCAGAAACGAGATAAACTTGTCCATTTGATGATAAGAGATGGCACGGGTGGAGAGATTCGAACTCCCATCAACGGTTTTGGAGACCGCTATTCTACCCTTGAACTACACCCGTGTATTTTAATTAAAAGTCGTCAATTAATAGTCCTTAGTTTTATTACCGATAGTAGTTTCTAACTACTATCAACTAATGACTTATGACTGTTGACTTGTTTTTCGGACTGCAAAAGTACGAAATAATATTAAAAAACAAGTGCATTCCCGTCAAGAAATGCACTTGTTCTAATTTATTCGATTTTTAGTCTAGGATTTCCGTTACCTGACCGGCACCTACGGTACGTCCACCTTCGCGGATAGCGAAACGAAGACCTTTCTCCATAGCGATTTTGTTGATCAGCGTTACGTCAATCGTGATGTTATCGCCCGGCATTACCATTTCTACGTTAGCAGGCAGTGTAATTTCGCCTGTTACGTCGGTGGTGCGGAAGTAGAACTGCGGACGGTACTTATTGAAGAACGGGGTATGACGACCACCTTCTTCTTTCGACAGTACATAAACTTCAGCTTTGAACTTCGAGTGGGGTTTAACTGAACCAGGTTTGCAGATAACCATACCACGACGGATATCGGTTTTCTCAATTCCACGGAGCAGAAGACCTACGTTGTCACCAGCTTCGCCACGGTCTAGAATTTTCCGGAACATTTCAACACCCGTAACAACTGATTTCAGGTTTTCAGCACCCATACCAAGGATCTCAACTGGGTCGCCCGAGTTGATTACACCCCGTTCGATACGTCCCGTTGCTACCGTACCACGACCCGTAATCGAGAATACGTCCTCAACCGGCATCAGGAACGGAAGATCTGTTTGACGCGGAGGTAGCGGAATGAAGCTATCAACACTGTCCATCAGTTCTTCAATGGTTTTTACCCATTTAGCATCGCCATTCAGACCACCCAGAGCAGAACCTTGAATGACTGGAATGTTGTCACCATCGAAGTTATAGAAACTCAGCAGTTCGCGAATTTCCATTTCAACGAGTTCGAGCAGCTCAGGATCGTCAACCATATCCACTTTATTCATGAACACAACGAGCTGAGGTACACCTACCTGACGAGCAAGCAGGATGTGCTCCCGGGTTTGGGGCATTGGTCCGTCAGTAGCCGCTACCACAAGGATAGCACCGTCCATCTGAGCAGCACCCGTAACCATGTTTTTCACATAGTCGGCGTGACCTGGGCAGTCAACGTGAGCATAGTGACGATTCGCTGTTGAATATTCAACATGCGATGTATTGATGGTAATACCCCGTTCTTTTTCTTCGGGGGCGTTGTCAATCGAGGAGAAGTCCCGAATCGCGGCCAGACCCTTTTCGGCCAGCACTTTCGTAATGGCAGCCGTCAGCGTCGTTTTACCGTGGTCAACGTGACCAATCGTACCGATATTTACGTGCGGTTTCGAGCGGTCAAAATTCTCTTTTGCCATGTTTTTAAAACGCTATTGTGAACTGTTGTTTGTTATTGAATGAATTCGCTGAACTAGATTTAAACCCAGCGAAACCATCCCGTTTAAGGTCTGACGCCATTTGGGCTTAAAACCGCACGGGCGGCTCTATCAAAAAAGACTCCATACGAAGTCTTGAGCCGTTACGGGGACTTGAACCCCGGACCTCTTCCTTACCAAGGAAGTGCTCTACCGCTGAGCTATAACGGCAAAATTCGGGAGTTGTAAAGTTATAAGGTTGTAACGTTCGTTTCGCTTTCGCATCATCAACTTTACAACTCTATGACTATATAACTTGCCCCTTTGAGCGGAAGACGGGTCTCGAACCCGCAACCTATAGCTTGGAAGGCTATCGCTCTACCAATTGAGCTACTTCCGCAAAAAAGAAGTTATACAGTTGTAGGGTTACATGGTTGTAAAGTTTATTGAGTGCGTCAGCAAACTCTACAACTTTTTAACACTATAACTTTATAACTTCTCTCGTGGGGAGTGGAGGATTCGAACCTCCGAAGGCGTACGCCAGCAGATTTACAGTCTGATCCATTTGGCCACTCTGGAAACTCCCCAAAAAGCAATGTTAAAGAGCATTTTCCGCCCCGTTTCCGGTTTGGAGTTGCAAAATTACATGTTTTTATGGTGTTGTCAACACGTGGTTTAAAAATAATTTGGTGACCATCGTTCTTACTTCAACAATTCTGTCAATCGCTTCCCGTCAGGATAATGCATCTCAGCAATACGCCAGCGACCGGCAATCTGTTGCATATCCACTTTAACTTCCTCTGGCTTACTGTTTTTTTCGAACGTTACATAGACAATGGCCTTGGTCCCACCTATAGCTGCCGGTTCTACCCACATCTTTTTGATGGATGCATCTGGGGCATTGTAAAGCAGATTTACTGTAGCGCGATTAATTTTTCCAGGCTTTTTCTGAGCGTCTGCCCAAATAATATCTGTAGTAGTTTTTGTAAAAAACTGCTCAATTAAGCCACGGTCTTTAGTTTCGCGAAGCGGGTTTTCTTTTTTGTTGTGCTCGAAATAAAGAGCACGTACTAATCGGTCGGCGGCTGATCGAGGGGCGCCTTCAGCAGGCCGTTTAGCCAATGAAGCAGCACTATCCTCCGTAGTTGCAGCTGTCGTAGATTTGGCAGCAGATTCCTGTTTAGGTTTGGTTTGACAGGATACGCCAAATAACAAGAGAGCGATTAAAAGACGTGGGGCGATCATAGGATTGAGGAAAGATTTCAAGTTTCAGACTCAACATCAAATCTGAAACTTGAAATCCAACATAAACTACTTACCAAACCTTTATTCGATCTTCTGGTCGTTTATACATTTTGTGGCCCGGTTGCACATTAAAGGCTTGATACCACGCATCGATATTCGCAACTGGCCCATTGCAACGATACATTCCCGGTGCGTGAGGGTCAACTAAAATTAACTGAGCCTGCGATTCAGGACGTACGTTGATTCGCCAGATTTGCGCCCACGACAGGAAGAAACGTTGATCAGGAGTGAAGCCATCAATGGTATTTTTCTTATTAGTCAATTTACCCTGAGCCGTTTTTTTGAACGCATCGTAAGCGATCGCTAACCCGCCTAAATCAGCCAGATTTTCGCCCAGCGTTAGTTGCCCATTTACTTTGATGGAATCAAGCACTTTGAACCCAAAGAATTGCTCTTTCACCTGGTCGGCTCGTTTGCGGAAGTTATCGGCATCGGCTTTAGTCCACCAGTCACGTAATGTACCATCGGAGTCATATTGTCGGCCTGAATCGTCGAAACCATGTGTCATTTCGTGACCGATTACGGCCCCAATACCCCCGTAATTGACCGCATCATCAGCATCTGAATCGAAGAACGGGAATTGCAGAATAGCCGCTGGAAACGCAATTTCGTTATTGACCGGGTTATAATAGGCGTTTACTGTTGGTGGTGTCATTCCCCACTCTGTTTTGTCTACTGGTTTACCCAGGCGATTGATCATGAAGTTATAGCTCCATTTACTCACCGATTTTACGTTATCGTAGTAACCATGCCGGTCAATCGTCACGCCTTCGTAGGTCTTCCATTTATCGGGATAGCCAATTTTCCGCTTAAACGCCACCAATTTAGTTAGTGCTCGTTTTTTGGTTTCCTCGCTCATCCAGTCAAGCTTGTTGATGTGTTCCTTGAAAGACGCTTCGAGATTATCGACCAGCGACATCATGCGCTGTTTAGCCTCAGGCTTGAAATATTTCTGAACGTAAAGCTGCCCCAGCAAATCGCCCAACGTACCATCAATCAACGAACTAATACGTTGCCAGCGAGGAGTTTGCTCCTTCTGTCCCGTCAACACCTTTGTAAAAGCGAAATTCTGCTTTACAAACGCATCGCTCAAGTAAGGAGCCGCATTTTTCAGTACGTTCCAGCGCATATAGGTGCGCCATTCTTCAATGGGTGTAGCAGCCACTAAGCTGTCGAGCGCACGGAAAAAAACCGGATTCTGTATCAACACCGTATCCTGGTTTTTGACGCCATATTTAGTTAATTGATCCGCCCAATTAATGCCCGGCGTTTGCTGATTGAATTGAGTAACAGGGAACTTGTTGTATGTTTTATAGGGGTCACGCATCTCTACACGCGGCATTTGTGCTTTCGCCAGGGCCGTTTCTACCCGCATGATCATGTCGGCTTCCTGTGATGCCTGCGTTGGCTCTTCACCAATCAGAGCCAGCATTTTAGTTAGATGCTCCCGGTATGCGTCACGGATTTTCTGACTGCGAGTGTCGTTCTTCAGGTAATAATCCCGGTCGGGTAACGTAGTACCGCCCTGATTAAACTGAGGCAGGTATTTCGTTACGTTCTTCCGATCCTGCACAACGCCAAAACCAAATAACATTCCGTTGCCCTGCGTTCGCTGATACGCCAGTTCTTCTAACAGGTTCGCTTTGGTGTTTACCTTTTCGATTCGGGCCAAATCGAGTTTAATTGGCTCAAAACCACGTTTTTCAATGGTCAGGCTGTCCATTCCACTGGCGTAATAATCGCCTACCATCTGGTACAAACGCCCTTTCGTCGTCGTTTTCGACGCTTCTTCGAGCAGCGTTTTCATGGCGTCCAGACTTTGCTCATGCAACTGATTGAAGCTACCCCACGACGTTTTTGAAGCCGGAATTGCATTCTGACGAAGCCAGTTTCCATTGGCATACTGATAAAAATTATCGCCAGGCTTCACCGACGTATCCATGTTTTGGGGGTCGATGAATTTTTGGGGAACTACTGCCGCAACGAACGCAATCGTTAAAAGTGTTAGTAAAAGAAAAGTTGTTTGTTTATACATACTGATGTTGTTGATACAGGAAATGGGTAACAAAAATACATAACACGGGCGGAAGCCCGCACTCCAAAGCGAATATTCATCCTCGGAGTGCGGGCTTCCGCCCGTGTTACGTTTAGGTCAATTATTTACTGGAGGCTAAATCTGCTTTAAATTCTTTATTATACGTACCAGCCTTGAATTGATCGAAAGGCTCTTTCTGATGATAATTTTGAGCGAAGTACGTAATAACCTGATGGAAAGTTCGAGGCTCCAGATATCCGGCGATTGGCTGAATCAGGTTGAATTTCTCGTCCATAAATACCGTCGTCGGATAACTCATCTGATTGCGTAATAGTGCGGCAGCCAGTTCGTGAACTCCCCGGCTTCCTCCACTGATGTATTTGAACGTCTGTTTGCCAAGCGTTATATCTTCAGTTTGTTCGGCGTTAAAACGAACAGGGTAGTAATTGGCGTTCACGTAATCAACAATGGCCGGTTTTGAGAACGTTTCGCGATCCATTACCTTACACCATCCACACCAGTCGGTGTAAACATCAACCACAAATTTTCTGGGCTTTTTCTGAGTCAGCGCATACGCTTCCTGAATGGTCAGCCATTTAATGTGTTTTTGTTCCCCACTGGCTTTAGCAGAGGATTGTTCAGCAGGTAGAGTTGTGCGAAATGCACTTGCTGTGAGCAGAACGAAGGCGACAAAAAATAGAAGCAAACGGTTCATACGGCATGTTGTTTTAAAAGTAACGCCTGTTACGGTTAGAAAATTGGCGAAATAGTTGAATAAAAATAACAAAATAACTGGTATCCAGCCAACGTACTGACTGTTACGTTGGTTCACTATACCCTATGAGCAGACGTAGTAAACGTTTAGCTAATCTGCTACGTTACGTATCGCCCGTATAATGTCTCGCTTGTGCGGAGGACCCGGATGTTTTTCAACCGTTAGTCCAGCGGCACGCATGTTACGTTGAACGTAACTCTTTGAACAATAGGTAGTCAACATACCATTTGGGAGCAAAAATTGAGTCATCTTCCGAAAGATATCAGCCTCCCAGAGTTCCGGCTGAGCAGTAGGGGCAAAGGCGTCGAAGTAAATCAGATGGTATTGGGCTTCCGGCCAGAAGTCCTCTAATTTCCCCTGAACCTTAGTCAGTTGAAAATAGGGATTAATGTCAACCAGCGTTTCCCAGGGCGATTCATGTAGATTGGCTAAATAGTTGGTCCCTAATAACGTATCGAAATTAAGCTGCTGCGCATCCTGAACAGCCATCGGATAAGCCTCAACAGCCGTGTATTCTATTTGTCGTTTGTTAGTAACAGCCTCTTTAGCAGTCAGTAAAGCGTTTAGTCCAGTACCAAAGCCCATCTCGAAAATACGTAACGTAGCGACTGGAAATATTTCGAAAGCTGCTTGTAAACCCAATTCAATAAATACCCGCTTTGATTCCTGAAGGGCGCCGTGTATCGAATGATACGTTTTATCAAGCGTCTGATTTACGGCTGTATGCGATCCATCGGCGGTAATAAGCAACTGCACATCTGCTGTCATACGGTATCAATTTTTGGGCTACTTTTGCTTTTATTAATGGATAATGAATATTGAACAAAGAATATCTGTTCATCAATCATAAACATTAATCAGTATACATTATTCATTTATATCAATGATTCAACGCGTTCAGACACTGTTTCTGTTTTTTATTGCCGTTTCTATGGGTGTTGCACTGTCGTTCCCAATTTGGGAAAAAGTCGGGCCAATCTCAACGGAAATGGCTCATTTATCTGCTTTAGAATACACTCACCAACAAGGAGTTACTACCTATGTTGATAAAGTGTGGTATCTTGCTCTATTAATTGCTCTGGTCGGGCTTGTTTCGCTATACGCCATTTTTCAGTACCGTAATCGCCTTACACAGACAGCTTTATGCGCTGTTAACGCGCTCATGCTTACAGCCGTCATGGGTATTGTCCTGTATCGTACCCTATACATTGGTAAGGAGTACGGAAATCCAGGCGAGCAGGGTAATTTTCTGACCGGCTTCTACGCCATTATTGCTGCACTTGTATTTAACATGCTGGCAAACCGATTCATTCGTCGGGATGAAAAGTTAGTACGTGATTCTAACCGGCTACGTTAAAGAATCATCCCACACCGTACCAGCGTCGGGCACTTAAAATTTATTTCACATGAATTTATCACACTCCGATCAGTCCGTTGATGAAACGCTTGATGAGCTGGATTTTGCCATTTTGGGTCAATTGCAGCAGGATGGCCGACGTTCGTTTACCGAAATGGCCGAACAACTGGGCGTTTCGGTTAGTACCATTCGGACGCGGGCGAGCAAACTGATTGAGGACAAAACCATTCAGATTGTTGGGCGTGTGAATACTCAAAAGGTTGGATTCAGGGCCTATGTGCACATCAAAATAGCGGTACGTCCGGCTAAACTAATTGCGTCGGTAGCGCAGCAATTGCAGGAATTCCGGGAAGTCAGTTTTCTGGCCATTACGTCCGGTGATTTCGATTTGCAGGTGGATGTGATGTGTCGGGATAACGACCACCTACTCGAAATTCTTAACGATCGTATTCCTCAAATCGAAGGTGTATATCAGACGAAAACAGATATGTACTTTAAGATCTTAAAATATGCCCAGCCTGATTTGAATCTACTGATGTAGTACGTTTCAGAATAATATTACTTAAAAACCCTATTATTCAGTATTAGACTTTAGTCTAATACTGAATAATAGGGTTTTTCTTTGGCAAAAATCTTTTTTATCATTTTCAATATATTTTTTAGTCATATTATTAGTTTTTATTCTATTTTCTGCAAAAAAGACGGAATATGATTGTCTTTTCTGCAAAAAAGGCATAACGTTATTCCGGTTTCTGTCTTATTCACAAATTTTACATACACTTTCCTCATGACTAAAAAATTACTTTTAGGGTATTTGCTCATGCTAATGAGTATAACTACTCTACATGCTCAGGAACGTATCATAACAGGGCGCATAACTTCCTTAGAAGATGGCAGTGCGCTACCCGGCTCCACCGTAACTGTGAAAGGAACATCACGAGGAGCTACCGCCGATGCCACAGGTAAATACAGCATCTCAGTACCGGTTTCGGGCAAAACAACGCTGGTTTTTTCGTCGATTGCGTTCACCTCGCAGGAGGTAGTACTGGGAGCACGCTCTATGGTTGATGTAGTGTTGGTGGAAGCGGTTGGCATGTTGAGCGAAGTAGCGGTGGTTGCCTACGGCACGCAGGACCGCCGAACCATTACGGGTGCACAGACGTCGGTAAAAGGAGCCGATTTGACCAAAGCATCGTTGCCCACCCTTTCGGATATGTTACAGGGGAAAGTTCCGGGCCTGCAAGCCGTGTCGACCGGTCAGCCGGGGGCCAATACACAAATCCGGATTCGGGGTATTGGCTCAATTACGGCCGGTGCTGACCCACTCTACGTAGTGGATGGCGTACCGATCAACTCTGGCGATTTGTCACGTATTACCACTACATCAAATGCACTGGCGGGTATCAACCCCAACGATATTGAGGACGTAACGGTCTTGAAAGATGCTGCTTCATCCTCCATTTATGGCTCACGAGCCGCCAACGGCGTTATCCTGATTACCACAAAACGGGGCAAATCGGGCCCGACGCGCTTTCAGGTAAATGCCGAAACCGGTTATACCGACGCGGTAATTCCAGACATTGCCAAACCATTAAACAAAGAGCAGTACATTAACCTGACCCGCGAAGGCCTGGTTAATGCGAATTACACACAAGCGCAGATTGACCAGATAGTAACGACCTATGGCGCCAGTAATCCCGAAACCAACTGGTTCGATGAGTTGACACGGCGGGGAAGCCAACAGCAGTACAATATTTCGGCATCGGGCGGCAACAACAAAACCACGTTTAATATTTCAGGCGGGTACTATCGGCAGTTAGCAACTACCATTGGGTCAAATTTCAAACGCTATACTGCCAATCTTAATTTACAGCACAACGCCAGCGAAAAACTGTCGTTCCGGCTGGGCATGAACATCGGTTCGGTGTATCAGAATACGCCATCGAACTCCAGTTTCTTCGCCAACCCGATTTACGCAGCGTTTTTGCTACGTCCCACTCAGAATCCGTACAACGCCGATGGAAGCATTAATCTGTCGCTTACCGATTTTCCGAATGGTGGCGTTTACAATGCCATTGCGGAAGCCAATTTAAACCGACGCGACTATCAGAACGTTCGGGGTATCGGTACGGCACGAGTTGAGTATCGTCCGCTTAAAAACCTGACACTGAGCAGTCAGTATGGTGTCGATTTCTCCATGTTAGAAGAATATCGGTACCGTGATCCAAATTTTGGCGACGGTTACACTGCCAAAGGTTCGGCCAGCGCTTATTACACCCGCTATTTTAACTGGACCTGGACGAATCTGGCAGAATATCGATTTAATCTGAACGGCGCACAGGATTTTTACGCCGACCTGAAAGTTGGCTACGAAGCTCAGAAATCGAACGGTTATTTCATTTCGACGACCGGTACTACGTTCCCCAATTCGCCCGATCTAACATCGTTAGTAGTAGCGGCAACACCAACCCTGGCCAGCCAGACCGGTTCCGATTATTCCTTTACGTCGCTGATTTCAAACGTACTATTCGACTATAAGAAAAAATATAACCTTACAGGCAGTTTCCGGCGCGATGGTTCGTCACGATTCGGGATTAATAACCGCTACGGTAATTTTTACTCGGTTGGCGCATCCTGGAATATCAACGAAGAAGCTTTCTTCCCGAAAACCGCTACGTTATCGGCGCTTAAACTTCGGGCATCGTATGGCGTGAACGGAAACGCTGCCATCAGCAACTACCAGTGGCAAGCAACGTATGGCTTTGGAAACAACTATAATCAGGCTCCCGGCAGCATTCCAAATAACGTCGGAAACGCCGATTTAACCTGGGAATTGAACAAACCTTTCAACGTCGGTATCGACGCCAGTCTAATGGGCAATCGGCTTAACGTAACGGTTGATTACTATAACCGGACAACCAGTCAGTTGCTCCTGAACGTACCACTTTCGCGTACGTCGGGCTTCAGCACCATTCTGGATAACGTGGGATCGATGGTCAATAAGGGCTGGGAATTTAGTGTCAGTGCGAACCCAATACAAGGCGCTATCGCCTGGAATGTGAACGCAAACGCAGCCATTAATAAGAACCAGATTACGCAGTTATACGCCGGTCAGGATATTCTGGATGGTCAGTTTATCCGGCGGGAAGGGCTTGATTTTCAGTCATACTACATGCGTGAATGGGCCGGTGTCGATCCACAAAACGGAAACCCACTCTGGTATAAAAACATAGCCAATGCCGATGGTACACTCGACCGTAGCACAACGACTAATTACAACGAAGCGCAACGTATCGTTTACAAGAGCGCATCGCCCAAACTGATTGGCGGGTTCGGTACTACGTTGTCGTTCAAAGGTATTACGCTTGACGCTCAGTTTAGCTACAATTTCGGCAATTACATGCGGGACGGCTGGGTCAATTACTATTTCAGCGATGGCTTTAATCCGCAGTATAACAAGCAGGTACGCCAGCTCGACCGCTGGCAGAAACCGGGCGATGTTACTAACGTACCGAAATACGTTTACAACGGCAATAACGGTTCCTATCAGGCATCCACGCGTTTTCTGTATAAAGCTGATTTCATCCGATTGCGGGCCGTTACGTTGTCTTACTCGCTTCCACAGGCGCTCATTAGCAAAGCCAAACTGAATCAGGTTCAGCTTTACGTTCGGGGGACCAATCTGTTCCTGTTTACTTTCGATAAAGACTTGCCAAACGATCCGGAATTATCGATCAATAGCCAGCAGGATTTGAATCCGTTCATCAGCAAAATTGTCAATGCGGGCATCAATATTGGTTTCTAATCACCTTCTCCATCGCATCAAAATCATGAAAAATACTAAAATCAGTCTTGCGCTTCTGAGCAGCCTGTTTTGGCTTGGTAGTTGCCAGAGTAGCTTCCTCGATGTAAAACCCTACGACAGTTTACCGGTCAACAGCGCGCTTACCAACGAGAACGACATGGGTTCGGCTGTCAACGGGATGTATTCGGGGCTTCGCAGTTCTTTCCTGTATGGCCGTACGGTTCCCTTCGTTGGTGATCTACTGGCAGATAACGTCTACATTTCCTCCTCAAATTCAGGTCGTTACATCACACAGAACACATACCAGGTTAACGCGCAAAACGCCGACCTGTTAAATACCTGGACGCAGGCTTATGCGGTTATTCTACGCGCCAACAACATCATCAATGCTACGTTAACCGGGAAGGCGACCATAAACCAGTTTAAAGGCGAAGCGCTGACGGTTCGGGCGTTGATGAACTGGGAAATGGTCAGGATGTTTGCCAAGCCATATGCCGTCGACCAGAATGGTCCGGGAGTTCCACTCGTGATGACGTATGACGTAAACCTGCGCCCGGCACGTAACACGGTGAAGGAGGTCTATGCACAAATCCAGAAAGACCTTACCGACGCTATGCCTTTGCTAACGATCTCCAAAAATTCGTCGCTCGTAACCAAGTACGTAGCGCGGGCTTTGCAGGCTAAAGTATATCTGTATCAGCAGGATTATGCGAATGCGCTGACGGCGGCTCAGGACGTCATCACGAACGGGGGTTATACGCTCGCAACGGCTGCTAACCTGAACGCATACTGGAACAATCCGACGCCAGTGACAACGAAACTGGAGACCATTTTTGAAATATCAGCCGATGGGGTGAACAATGCTGGTTTCGATGCATTGGCCAATATGTATAACCAGAGCGGCTACGGCGATGGTCTGGCTACCAACGATCTGTACAATTTATATACCGACACCGATGCTCGTAAGGCCCTGATTGTTAAAGGCAAGCGCGCTGGTGTTGATGCACTAATCGTGAATAAATACCAGAACGTACAGAATACCAGCGAGAAAGACGACATCAAAATACTTCGATACGCTGATGTTATTCTCATTGCGGCTGAAGCATCGGCACGTACCGGTAAAGCCACTGATGCACTGACACTTTTGAATCAGGTTGCCCAACGGCGGGACCCATCGTTCAAAGGCTATAGCTCAACTGGCGATGGGCTCATCAGCGACATTATTACCGAACGGCGGAAGGAGCTGGCGTTCGAAGGCGACCGTTTCAACGACCTCAATAGGCTAGGTCTCGATTTGAAACGTAACGACCAGTACCCAAGCGCTGCCCGTTCGATTCCGGCAACTGATTCGCGACGGGTAGCACCTATTCCGCAATCTGAACTGGACGCAAACCAGTCTATCAAGCAGAATAGCGGCTATTAGTCTACTCCATTGAATCAGTGATTGATACATTGTGATTGATTTAGTAAGTTGTATGCACAATGTAGTTTGCCAGTTTACATTTGTGACACAGCCGCCCAAATGCTTTTTTTTGTCATTCTGACGAAGGAAGAATCTTAACGTATCCTTACTATAGTGTCAGGAGATGTTAGGATTCTTCCTTCGTCAGAATGACAAAAAAACTAACCCATATCATCAACCTACAACGTAACAAACCCTCCTCTGTATGAATACCTTTAAACACGTAACACTTTTACTCCTGCTTGGCCTCGGCAGTTCGCAAGGCATTCAGGCGCAGTCGGATACGCCTACGCCCAAATTCGCTTTTGCCGAACCAGCCCTATCGCCTGATGGCGCTGAGATTGCGTTCGTTTCGGGTGGTGATATCTGGACAGTACCCGCAGCCGGCGGAGAAGCTCACTTGCTGGTGGCTCATGCGGATAATGAAACGCGCCCACTTTACTCACCCGATGGGAAATACCTCGCTTTTGCCTCAACCCGTTCGGGCAATGGCGACATTTATTTGCTAACTTTAGAAACAGGGGCGCTACGTCGCCTGACATTCGACGATGGTGGAGAGAGTCTTACGGCCTGGTCGAACGACAGCAAAGTGGTGTATTTCCAATCGACCAGTCGCGACATTTCCGGGATGAACGACATTTATCGGGTCCCCATAATCGGCGGAACACCCATGCCCGTTACGGCTGACCGATACGCCAGCGAATTCTTCGGTACGCCCTCCCCCGACGGTACTACGTTGGCTTTCTCGGCGCGAGGCATTGCCGCAGCGCAGTGGTGGCGGAAAGGCAGCAGCCACCTC
Organism: Spirosoma profusum; assembly: GCF_014699005.1. Classification (GTDB taxonomy): domain Bacteria; phylum Bacteroidota; class Bacteroidia; order Cytophagales; family Spirosomataceae; genus Spirosoma; species Spirosoma profusum. The sequence goes on along the minus strand of NZ_JACWZY010000006.1, from coordinate 261,089 downwards.
GACCAGTCGGAAATCTGGACCTGCAAAATCGGCACAAAAAAAGGTGACAGGCCCTCATACGAACGGCTGACAGAAAGTGGAGCGAAAGAATTATGGCCGTTATGGAGCCCCGACGGACAGTCGATTTACTACATGTCAGACCGTAGTGGAAGCCAGAATCTCTGGACGAAACCACTGAAAGGTCAACCCACCATGCTAACTACGTTTAAAGACGGTCGTGTAATCTGGCCGTCGATCAGCCATAACGGCAAAGCGATTGTTTTTGAGCGCGATTTTCAAATCTGGAAATACGACGTAGCCAGCAAACAGGCGGCACCAGTTGCCATTCGGCTACGTGGTGCGGCTTCTGGTTTGTCTGTCGATCACCTGAAATTATCGACCCAGTTCCGGGATCTGGCTGTGTCGCCTGATGGCAAAAAAGTTGCGTTTACGGCTCATGGTGAAGTATTTGCGGCTTCGGCCAAAGATGGTGGCGACGCCATTCGGGTGAGCAACAGCCCGGCGCTGGAGTCGCAGTTAGCCTGGACGCCAAACAGCCGAACGCTTCTGTACGTCAGCACACGTAACGGAACCGCGAATCTGTACCAGTACGATTTTTCGACCCAAACTGAATCGCGCCTGACCGATTCGCCACTGGACGACGGTGCGCCCGTTGTATCGCCTGATGGGAAAGAAGTAGCTTTTCTGCGGAATGGGCAGGAATTGCGTGTGATGGATTTAAGCACCAAAAAAGACCGGGTGCTGTACAAAGGGTATCTCGGTCGGGGTGTGTTTGCTGGCCAGGGCACAGTAGCCTGGTCGCCGGACGGCAAATGGCTGGCTTTTGCCGCTTATGGCACTAAAACGTTTCGGAACGTATCGGTCGTACCAGCGGCTGGTGGTGACAGCCAACCCGTTAGTTTTCTGGCCAATACGTTTGGCGGAAATGTAAACTGGAGCCCCGACGGAAAATACATTCTGTTTGGAACCAACCAACGTACCGAAACCGCACAGGTGGCCCGCGTTGATCTGGTTCCACGCTTACCGAAATTCAAAGAAGATCAGTTCCGGGATTTGTTCAACGAGGAGGTTCCACGGACTATGCGCCCAACCACTACGCCGGTTGCCCCTGTCACGCCTGAGAAATCTCCTGCACGTGATACGTCTACTACCTCAGCCAAAGCCAAACCAGTTGGAAAAGAAGCGACCCAGATTGTTTTTGAAGGTATTCGGCAACGGTTGAGCCTACTTCCCGTTGGCATTGAAGTCGATGCGCAGACCATTAGTAAGGATGGAAAAACGCTCCTGCTGGTAGCCAGCGTAGCCGGTCGGCAGAATCTTTACACGTATTCGCTCGATGACTCGAATGGCGAACGTACTATTGCCCGGCAACTTACTACGACACCCGGTCAGAAAAGTAATGCACAGTTTACGGCCGATGGCAAAGAAGTGTTTTATCTGGAACAGGGACGTATTCAATCTATTTCGCTGGAACGACGCGAGCCCAAACCATTAAGCGTATCAGCTGAAATGGATGTCGATTTTTCGACGGAAAAAATACAGGTGTTCCGGCAGGCCTGGGACGTACAGAATAAAGGCTTTTACGATCCAGAATTTCACGGCGTAGACTGGCAGGGTGTTCGCAAGAACTATGAGCCGCTAGCTGCCGGTGCTCGTACATCGGACGAATTACGGCGTTTACTAAGTCTAATGGTAGGCGAATTAAATGCTTCGCACTCAGGCGTCTCGGGGCCACAGGGCTCAATCGACATCACAACAGGAAGACTTGGCCTGCGCTTTGACCGTATTACGTATGAATCAACCGGAAAGCTCCTTATTACCGAGGTAGTTGCACTTGGACCGACCGCTCTGGCCGGATCAATTAAACCCGGCGATTATCTGTTGGCCGTTGACGGAAAAACGATTGATGCCAGCACGAATCTGGAAGAACTGCTTAGCAACAAAATTAATCACCGGGTTTCGCTCGCAATAGCTTCTGCACCTACGGCAACTCCGCGAGATGTCAACGTATTGCCTGTAAATTCAGCTACTGAAAAAGGCTTACTTTACAAACAGTGGGTTCAGCAGCAGCGCGACTACGTGAATAAGGCCAGTGGCGGCCGACTGGGATATGTGCACATGTTCGATATGTCGGCCGAATCGCTGAATCAGTTGTATATCGATCTGGATGCCGATAATCACGCTCGGGAAGGCGTAGTTGTCGATGTACGTAACAACAACGGCGGATTCGTGAATGCCTACGCCATCGACGTATTTGCCCGCAAAGGGTACATGACCATGACGTCGCGGGGCCTACCCTCTGCCCCTGCCCGAACCCAATTAGGTCAGCGGGCGCTGGAAAAACCAACGATTCTGGTCACCAATCAACACTCACTTTCCGATGCCGAAGATTTCACCGAGGGCTACCGAACGCTAAAACTCGGTAAAGTCGTAGGTGAACCAACAGCTGGCTGGATTATCTATACGTCGGCCGCCCAGCTCATCGACGGTTCGTCGATACGTCTGCCTTTCTCGCGAATTACGGACAATACCGGCAAAAATATGGAACTGGCTCCGCGCCCGGTCGATATTCCGGTATCGCGGCCAATTGGCGAAAGTTACACCGATCAAAATACGCAACTGGACGTAGCAGTAAAAGAATTGGTTAAGCAGTTGGACGACGCAAAACCGAACAAAGTTACCAGCGGGAAATAAGTCATGAACTTCGGTACGTAGCACTACGTACCGGAGTTTCGATAGGTTCAATTCATTACGTATGCGTTTTTCTCCTACGCTTTCTTTAATCGGACTATTTCTGCTGGTGTTCCTATCCGGATACCGGGTGGACATTGGCGAATCATCCCTCACTCATCAACAAACATTTTCATTACAGGAAGCCACTATTGGCACGATTCATCAGGCGTTACGTTCCCAAACCTGCTCCTGCGAACAACTGGTATCAGCCTATCTGGAACGTATTGCGGCTTATGATCAACCGACAAAACTGAACGCCATCGTCGTCACGAACCCGGAAGCCATTACGCTTGCCAAACAGCTTGACGCAGAGTTTAAGCGAACCAAAACATTACGTCCATTTCACTGCATTCCAGTCATCGTAAAAGATAACTACCAGACTGCCGGTCTGCAGACAACGGCGGGTTCGGCGCTATTTAAAGGGTTTATCCCTTCGGAAGATGCGTATCAGGTAAAAAAGCTGAAAGCTGCCGGAGCCATCGTGCTGGCGAAATCGAACATGGCCGAGTGGGCGTTTAGTCCGATGGTTACGATCAGTTCCATTGCAGGTGAAACCCTGAACCCATATAATCTGGCGCACGTACCAGCCGGTTCGAGTGGCGGAACAGCGGCAGCAGTAGCCGCAAATTTTGGTGTAATTGGTCTGGGAACTGATACAGGTAATTCGATACGTGGGCCATCGTCGCACAATGCACTGGTGGGCTTCCGCCCGACGCTTGGCCTGACCAGCCGACACGGCATCGCACCACTTTATCTACGTAACGATGTGGGTGGACCAATGGCACGTAGCGTTGAGGATGCCGCCCGTTTGCTGGAGGTTATTGCAGGCTACGACCCGGCCGATTCGCTAACAATTCACAGCAAAGGAAAAGTCCCTGCTACGTATCGTCGGTTTTTGGTGAAAGATGGGTTAAAAGGCGCTCGAATTGGTGTGCTACGTACCCTGAGTGAACGAAATCCCGACCCGCAAATAAGTGCTTTGTTCAATCAGGCTGTCAGTGATCTAAAAAAAGCTGGGGCTGAGATCATTGATCCGGTAGCTATTCCCGATTTTGATACGTTGAGTCGGAATCAGTGGTGCTCTCTGTTTCAGCACGATATCAACCAGTATCTGAGTTCGTTAGGCGATAAAGTGCCTGTTAAAAATCTGGAGCAGCTTGTGGCTTCTGGAAAATTTGCGCCTTATATCGAAAACAACCTGAAGTACCACATCAAAAACGCTGTTAGTCCGGACGTAGCGGCAGGTCGCTGTACCGATGCATACACCGATACCAAACGTATCGCTTTTCGGAACGCAATTGTGGCAATTATGGACAAGTACAAACTGGGCGCAATTATCTATCCGACCTGGAATCATCCGCCTGCCAAAGTCGGTGATTTTAAAGGATATAAAGGCGATAACAGTCAGATTATTGCCCCGCATACTGGACAGCCCGCCTTTACGATTCCGATGGGCTATACGTATGATAATCTTCCTGCCGGAGTGCAGTTTTTAGGTCGCCCGTTTGATGAACCAACGCTTATTCGCTACACCTACGCTTATGAACAGGCCACACATCATCGTAAACCTCCGGTCAATTTTCCGACGCTTACTACGTCAACCAACCGTGTGAAATAATACGTAACCCCATATCTAATTTGTTTTCCCGTAACTTGAACGGCAAATGCAAACCTGATTTTTATGAAAAAAACAGCATTTACACTTCTCTCTTTTTTACTGATTCCAATCTATCAACTCGCAGCGCAGGCACCTACAGGCGGAGGTGGAGGTTCATCCACCATTGCTACGTTCACAAACGGCATGGAGCGAAACCCCGGCTTTTTTACGTATTACTGGGATGCGAAAAAGGGTAAAGTATGGCTCGAAATCGACAAATTCGATACGGAGTTTTTGTTCTATCCGTCGCTGGCGCAGGGCGTTGGCTCCAACGATATTGGTCTTGACCGGGGCCGGCTAGGCCAGGAACATATCGTAAAATTTCAACGTAGTGGCCCGAAAGTTTTGATGATCGAACCGAATTATTCGTACCGCGCCATCAGTAACGACCCACTGGAACGCCGGGCTGTTGAGCAGTCGTTTGCCAAATCGGTTCACGCGGGTTTCGACATTGTGGCCGAAGAAGGAGGCAAAGTGCTCGTCGATTTAACGCCCTTCCTGATGCAGGATATGGTGGGTGCGGCCCAAGCCATCGCGCGCACAAAACAAGGTGCGTTTAAATTCGATGCGTCACGTAGTGCAATGTATTTACCGTATACAAAAGCCTTTCCGCAAAATACGGAGTTCGAGACGATCATTACGTTAACCGGCGACAATCCGGGAGCATACTTACGGGACGTAACACCAACGGCTACGGCGGTGACCATTCATCAGCATTACTCGTTTGTGCAGTTGCCCGATAACAACTACAAACCCCGTATTTTTGACCCACGTATCGGCTACGGCGGCATTGAGTATTTTGACTACGCAACGCCCGTTAGTCAGCCGATTATGAAGCGGTATATCTCGCGGCATCGACTGGAGAAAAAAGACCCTTCGGCGACTGTTAGTGAGGCTGTTAAACCAATTGTTTACTACATCGATCCCGGCACACCAGAACCTATTCGGTCGGCGCTGATGGATGGAACGGCCTGGTGGAATCAGGCGTTTGAAGCGGCTGGATTCAAAGATGCTTTTCAGGTGAAACTGCTCCCAGCCGATGCCGATCCGATGGATATCCGATACAATCTTGTTCAGTGGGTGCATCGCTCAACACGGGGCTGGAGTTATGGAGCCAGCGTCATTGATCCACGTACCGGCGAAATCATCAAGGGAAAAGTAACGCTGGGTTCGCTACGTGTCCGCCAGGATTATTTAATTGCACAGGGACTGATTGGTGATTTTGCCGGCGCGACAGCACCTACGTCAGATCCGATGCTGCAAATGTCGATTGAGCGGCTTCGTCAGTTGGCAGCACATGAAGTTGGTCACACGCTCGGTTTGCCGCATAATTACATTTCCAGCACACAGGGAGGAGGTGAGTTTGGCCGGGCTTCGGTTATGGATTACCCGACGATGGTAGCGAAAATAAAGGGAGCTAATATCGATTTGTCGGATGCCTACGCGAAGAATATTGGCATTTACGACAAATGGAGCATTCGGTATGGATACGAGCAATTTCCGAACGGAACCGACGAAAAACAGGCGCTGGACAAGATCATCAACGACATGCACAAGACGGGCATTACGTTCCTGACCGACAAAGACGCTCGCCCCGAAGGCTCGGTTCATCCCGGCACGCATTTGTGGGATAATGGCAACAATGCTGTCGATGAATTGAAGCGCGTAGCGGAAGTTCGGCGAATGGCGCTTGCCAATTTCACAGCCAAGAAAATTCCGCTTGGAATGCCGATGGCTACGCTTGAAGAAGTACTCGTACCGATGTATATGTTCCATCGGTATCAGGTCGAAGCGGCTGCGAAAGTGGTGGCCGGGCAAGTTTATACCAACGCGCTACGTGGTGATGGGCAACCTGTTACGTCGGTAGTGCCGGTTCAGGAGCAGAAGCGGGCGCTGGATGTCTTATTAGCCACTATCGACCCGGCATTTCTGGCGGTTCCGAAATCTATTCAGGCCCTTATTCCGCCACATCCTTTCCGGTACGATCCTAATCCAAGAGAGGTTTTTAAACGTAGAACGGGCTTGTCGTTCGATCCAATGGCTGCTCCTGAAGCGGCTGCCGGTATGACGCTGCAAATGCTGCTCAATCCCGAACGTATCAGTCGTCTTGTTGGTCAGTCGGCTCTCGACCCAGCACAGCTTAGCTTAGAAGGTATGCTCGACCAATTGCTGGCTGCTACGTGGTTCAAAGCTGAGCCCACCGATAGTTATCAGGCTGAAGTGAAACGATTGACAGACAAACTATTTCTGCAAAAATTGATTGATCTGAGCAGCAATCAGGACGTTACGTCGCAGGGAAGGGGTATTGCGTTGCTAAAACTAAGTCAGTTGAAAAATAAGTTGACGGCTCCATCAACTAATCCGAAACTAGCTGCACACCATTTGTTCGCGCTCGACCAGATTCGTCGGGCTGAAGGGAACATTGCCGATGTCCGTCCGTCTAATCCTCAAACACCGCCAGATGGAATGCCAATTGATACTGGTCAAGAGTGGCTTTCGCCTGAGTGCGACTGGCGGTAAGCTAATTTTTCAATCTGCATTATAAAGATTTTAATCGTTTTTTAACAACTTTGAAAGCGTGCGGTCAATTTTGGTCGCACGCTTTTTAGTACGTATCGTTCTAATAATTTGTTATGAAACGACTCCTTCTTTTTTTAAGTACTCTGATTACCAGCCAAGTAATGGCTCAACAATCCATTTCTCCAACTGATACACTACGTTCGCAGCCACCTGTACTTACATCATCAGCTCCCAGGCCAACCGCGGAGAAAAACGAACTAAAAGTCAATCTAAACGAATCCGGCTCGCATTTTTTCAAGGTCACGTTTTTAAATCAAACGTGGCTTCGTTTCAATGAGAGCAATCCCGGAACAACCGTAATTAGTGAACCCAAAACCAGTACGTTCGATATTGGCCTTCGCCGAACGCGTATGCAGCTTTTCGGCCAACTCAGTGACCACGTTTTTTTATACATGCAATTTGGGTTAAACAACTTCAATTACCTCAACGGCGGTTTCAATCCAACAGCATCGTCGAACCGGAAAATTCATGCATTTTTTCATGATGCCGTCGGCGAATATCTAGTCTGGAAAAACAAGGATTACCTCAAAATAGGGGCTGGTCTAACCATTGTAAATGGATTATCACGCTTTTCAGCTCCCGGTGTAAGCTCAATTATGAGCCTGGACGTACCTGTATTTGCGCAGGCGACTGTTGATCAAACCGACCAATTTTCCCGTAAATTAAGCTTGTATGCGCGTGGTCAAATCGGCCATCTTGATTACCGGATTGCTCTGAGCGATCCATTTCCTATTCAGACAAGCGGGGCCGCGTTGCCTGCTTATGGACCCAATGCTATTTATGCACTGAAAGGCCATCAAAAGCAGTTTCAAGGTTTCTTTATGTGGCAATTTTTCGATAAAGAATCGAACCAGACACCCGGTTACAACACAGGGACGTATTTGGGCACGAAGAAAATTTTCAATCTGGAAGCCGGTTTCATTACCCAGAAAAACGCAATGGTAAGCGTACCGACGGCTGGTGATACTACGTATCAGGACATGAATTTGTGGTCTGTTGCTACGTTCCTGGATATGCCCCTGAATAAAGCCAAAGGAACAGCCGTCAATGCATACCTGGGCTATTTTCATACCAACTACGGTACCAATTATCTACGTTTTAACGGTAGCATGAATCCAGCCAGTGGCTTATTGTCGGGTTATCCGGCTGGTACGCAGGGCAATGCCTTTCCCATGTTTGGGACGGGGAACGTAGTATATACGCAGTTTGGCTATCTGCTACGTCGGGATTTATTCGGCCCCGGCAATGGTACGTTGATGCCTTACGCGCATGCTCAGATTGCCAATTATCAACGTATTACGCAAACGCTGGGCGTCTACAATATCGGTATCAACTACCTCATCAAAGGCCACAACGCTAAACTCACACTCGACTACCAAAATCGGCCCTACTACCAGGCATCAGGCAATCAACTCGCTCCGGCAGGCCGGCGCGGTCAGGTGACGTTGCAGTATCAAGTGTTTATTTAACATAACGTGACTAATGGGCATTAGTTTACACCCCAGTGCTGACGCCTAGGGCTTCGACAGGCTGAGCCTGTCGAAGCCCTAGGCGTCAGCAATACGTTGACTTAGCCAAACCGCGCTTTGTTAGTTTCTAAAATCCCGGTCGTAGGGAAATTGGCGAGATGCCTTCCGCATGATGGTGGTGATAATACTGCCCGTGTCGCTACCGAAGCCGCGCGAGAGCGATTTGTCGTATTTCCAGAGTAAATCGCCCGTTTTGCCATCATTGATATTGATGGTCGTTTTGCCCGTGTTGGTCGCTCCGCCAAATCCAACCAGAACCGTCATAGCCACAGCTGCGCCATCCGACATAGGTTGTGAGCTTTCGAATGTACCGGAAACGATACCGTCCACGTTTAGCATTTTTGCCAGTTCTTCTGGTGTAAAACCGGCCAGCGTTTCATACGTAACGGCGTTACGTTCCAGCAGGGCGTTCGTGCGGGCGGGGTCCTGGAAATCGACTATGATATCATTGCTTTCTTTCCGCTTTAGAAAGTACGAGTGAACGGCACTCTGCACGCCCAATCCTTCCCGTTTTTCGAGGGCGGCCACACCAGCAGGACCGCCATTTTTTTCGACTTCTTTCGGGCGAAGCTGCAAGGTGGTTTTAAAGGGCAGAATGGCCAGCAGTTTGTGCTCTTTGGCCAACGTATTGAAATTTGGATTGGTGTAAATCTCGCGCGTCTGCGCCAGACTTATCGTTAGTGCACTTAGTACAAAAACTGTGGTGAGTAGGTATTTCATGGTAGTCTGTGATTAAAAAAGATGGTGCATAATTACAATACAGCCTCTCCATCAACCACACTGTTACCTCTGAAACGGCATTATACTTTACTGAACTGAGTAAATTAAAAAAACCGGCTGTAGTGGCCGGTTTTCAATCAAGTTTGTTAAGGACGTCGTATCTCTTTTCTATTTGTTCATCGTTTCCTGGCAGGCATCGACGGTCATGCCGTTCATATCACGCTTGCCTGTATTCTCCGTCACTTCCGACAATTCCAGACGCGTGCGGGTGATGCTCGATTTCTGGTCGCCCTTTACGTAGTACGTTTTGTCGGCTACTACGTCCAGGTCGAGGCTGGTTTCTTTTTTAAATACCTCAACCCCACCCCGGTGGGCTGTTAGTGCAAGTTTTCCGGGTTTGGCTTTGTATTCAATGAATTTGTTGTTGCTAAGCTTGCAGATTCGTTCGCCGTTGGCAAAAATGGCGTAGTTCAGAGCCGAACCAAAAAACTGACCACCCCGGTAGATGTAAACCGTAGCAAAATCAGCACGAACAGGCAGATTCGCTACGTGACCTCGGAAGGCTGTTAGTACAAACAGGCAGACAATAATACCATAGCTTATATTTTTCATATTGTTATGTGGGGTTTGATTTTTAATCAACGAAACTAGAAATCAAGCTATTGATGTGCAATGGCTCTGTTAAAAATCGTACAAACGTAGGAGGCTGAAAATTGCCCTAACTGGCAAAATTTTCAGCCTCCTTGAAAAAATCATGCAAATGTATTAAACCTGAATAGCTTAAAGCACATTTAGCGTACCCAATACGTTGTTCATACCCCGAACGGCGTCGGCCGATTTGTTGAAAGCAGCCTGCTCTTCGTCATTCAGTTTATAGTCGATGATTTCTTCCCAACCGTTACGTCCTAACACAACCGGTACGCCCAGACAAATATCCGACTGACCGTATTCACCTTCCAGCAGTACGCAGGATGGAATCACACGCTTCTGATCGCGCAGGATGCTCTCGACCATGTAGGCACCGGCAGCACCGGGAGCGTACCAGGCCGACGTACCAATCAGTCCCGTCAACGTAGCACCGCCCACCATCGTATCGGCAGCCACTTTTTTCAGCGTTTCAGCATCCAGGAAATTGCCGACCGGAACGCCTGCTTTGGTAGCCAGACGGGTCAGCGGAATCATCGTTGTATCGCCGTGACCGCCGATTACCGAGGCCTGTAAATCATTTGGCGAGCAATTCAACGCAAGTGACAGATACGTTTTGAAACGAGCCGAATCCAGCGCACCACCTAAGCCAATCACCCGATTTTTTGGCAGACCCGACGATTTCAAGGCCAGATATGTCATCGTATCCATGGGGTTAGAGATGATCACGAAAATGGTATCGGGCGAGTGTTTGAGGATATTTTCCGTAACGCCTTTCACAATACCCGCATTAATACCAATCAGGTCTTCGCGAGTCATACCGGGCTTACGGGGCAAGCCAGACGTAATAACAACTACGTCAGAACCAGCGGTTTTCTCATAATCATTTGTTGAGCCAATCAACTTAACATCGCAATCAAGAAGGGTCGATGCCTGAAGCATATCGAGTGATTTGCCCTCGCTGATACCTTCCTTGATATCCAAAAGAACAACTTCGTGGGCAAGTTCTCGGCGGGCGATGTTATCGGCACAGGTGGCTCCAACGGCACCGGCCCCAACTACAGTAACTTTCATACGGTATTCGGAATTAAAGGGTTAACAAGCGACCGCAAAAGTACGGCCCCAGTTCAAGACAAACCAATAGCGACTGAATTAAAACTTATGCGGACCTTCATCGTTTATAGATTATTCTGTTGAAAAATTTGTTAGACAATCGTAGCTATCTGCTTTATTAGTCATGGGCAGGTAGGCATGACCCTTAAAATTGATGAAAAACAAGAGTCTCGTATCCCGGATTTTATCATCTATTTTTTTCAAGCGGGCTAGTGCTGGTGCCGTTGGCTACGCCCGCAATACCCGGCGTCTGTTTGAGCTGATTCGGGAAGCGATCGATAAGAGTGGCGGTCTTTCTGGAGCCAATATTTCGGTTTTTCGGGAGCAATTAGGCATCGTAACCCGGCTGCTGAAAGCGTATGCATCGGGCCAGTACCGTGCCTTACCCTGGAAAACGTTAATTCGGGTAATTGCCGTACTTATTTACTTCGTTTCACCAATTGATATTTTACCCGATTTTCTGCCTATCGTTGGTATTAGTGATGATATTGCACTGATGCTCTGGCTGTTCAGCGGAATCAAGGACGATATTGAGAATTTCCGCCAGTGGGAAAGCAACGTCGGTACGGCTGACTCAGCAGCCAGACCGGTTCAAACGATTAAGCTCAGTTAAGAAGCTGATACGGTGCAAGTGACGAGGATTCACTACGTCGAACATTCGGAACGTAGTAAATTAAAGAATCGGAACTTGGAAATATTTCGTATTTAAGGTAAGTTTTTGTTAATTTTGCATACATTCAAATTCCAGAAATCATGATTTTATCAAGTATTTATGCAATTATGGGTTTGGGCGGTCAGGAGATGATTTTTATCTTCCTGGCATTGCTCCTGTTGTTCGGCGCTAAAAAAATACCCGAACTTGCCCGGGGCCTTGGTAAAGGCATCAGAGAATTCAAAGACGCCACTAAAGACGTCCGAGAAAACATCGAAGATGGGTTGAAAGAAGCAGAGAAGTCAGAGAAATAAGTCTTTTTTTCATAAATAGACAATCAGGCAGTTCCAGACTGGAGCCGCCTGATTCTTTGTTTATATTCGTTTGTGGTCAAACGCTACGTAGCGGGCCACAGATATTCCCTATTGCTTGTGACTCTTTTTCGTAACTTTTCTGCTGTTCAGGCTGCTATCAAATCTGGCACCGTAACCTGCCGTCAATTGGTAGAGCAATACCTCGCCCGCATTCAGGAACACCAGCATCTTAACGTTTTCACCGAAGTTTATGCTGACGAAGCTCGCCAGCAGGCCGATGCCGTTGACCAGAAATTAGCATCTGGCACCGCCGGGCGACTGGCCGGTATGGTCATTGGCATTAAGGACGTATTAAATTACGCCGGACATGAGGTTAAGGCGGGAAGCCAGATTCTGGAAAATTTCACCGCACAATTCACAGCCACCGCCGTTCAGCGACTGATCGACGAAGATGTCGTTATCATTGGTCGGCAGAACTGCGATGAATTTGCGATGGGCTCTTCCAACGAAAATTCGGCTTATGGACCAGTACGTAATGCTGCCGATACTAGCCGCGTACCGGGTGGGTCAAGTGGTGGCTCAGCGGTGGCGGTTCAGGCCGGGCTCTGTTTAGCCAGCATTGGTTCGGATACAGGCGGCTCGGTTCGACAACCGGCGGCCTTTTGCGGAGTGGTTGGCCTGAAACCTACCTATGGCCGCGTTAGCCGTTGGGGGCTTATTGCTTACGCATCTTCCTTCGATTGCATCGGTCCCATTGCCAATACACCCGAGGATGCCGCCCTGCTCCTCGAAATTATGGCTGGACCCGATGAATTTGACAGTACCGTATCGACTCAACCTGTTGCTGCGTATACTACAGCTACCCTACCCGACCGGCCACTACGTATCGCTTACCTACGCGATGGCGTAGAAAGTGAGGGCGTCGATGAAACCATCCGGGAAGCCACTCAACGCCAGCTCGATACGTTAAAAGCCGCCGGCCACGTAGTAGAACCTGTAGACATGTCGCTTTTAACATATCTACTCCCTACCTATTATATTCTGACCACAGCCGAGTCCTCTTCAAATCTGTCGCGTTTTGATGGAGTACGTTATGGTTACAGAAGTCGAGGGAACGGTACATCAACAATGGACCTTTTGACGTTGTACAAAAAAAGTCGCACAGAAGGTTTTGGGCCAGAGGTGCGTCGGCGGATTCTGCTGGGTACGTTTGCCCTCAGTGCCAGCTATTACGACGCTTACTACACGAAAGCCCAGCAAGTACGTCAACTGATACGTCAGGAAACGGAGCGGCTTTTTACACAATACGATTTTCTAGTTTCGCCAACCACACCCACACCCGCGTTTCGCCTGGGCGAAAAAATCGATGACCCGTTACAAATGTACCTGACCGATATTTTCACGGTACAGGCCAACGTAATTGGGTATCCGGCCATCTCGATTCCGAATGGAACCGACCCGAGCGGATTGCCCATCGGTTTTCAGATTATGGCTCCGCCCTTCGCTGAAGGGAGTCTGGTAGCTTTGGCAAGAAAAATGATGTAAGTACTTCTGTTGATTGAGTTTATCGTTTTCTGTCTTCCAGTATTAATTGATATAAGAGAAAACGAGTAGCAGTACGTTGTCAACTCATCAACATCTGGCAATAGTCTATTAACACAAACGTAACATCTATGAACTATCTGAACCGTAGCCTGTTGAAAGTGGGGCTGTTATGTGTGGGAGTGGGATTATCGATAGCAGGTCAAGCGAGTCCAAGCCAGGGAGACCCCATAGGAGGCAGCTCAGTTGGAGGCAGTTCATACCGGTCCAATACTACGACTCAAGTAGACAGTACAGTCATTAAAAAAGATACCGTTGCCATAGTGCCGACCGTTCCAGATAGTTTGCTACGTGAACGGCTGGGGAAGCTTCAGAAAACTATTCCGTTAAATTACCATAAGGCCGTACAGGCTTACGTCGATTATTTTACGTTCCGCCGGGCAAGTTATACCCGCACTATGCTGGAACGTATGCCGCTTTTCTTCCCACTTTATGAACGAATGCTGGCTGAATATGGCCTGCCTGACGAATTTAAATATCTTTCTATCGTTGAATCAGCCTTAAATCCGCGGGCGATTTCAAGGGCAGGTGCTGGTGGTCTCTGGCAGATTATGCCCGGCACAGGTCGCGACCTCCGTCTTTATCAGGACGACTATGTTGACGAACGGATGGACCCGGTGAAAGCAACCGAAGCGGCCTGCAAATACCTCCGCGATTTATACAAAATCTTCGGTGATTGGGAGTTGGCCATGGCTGCCTACAATTGCGGACCGGGTGCAGTGAAACGGGCTATGCGTCGGTCAGGGGGCGATTCATTTTACACAATTTATGAAGCCTTACCCAAGGAAACCCGTGGTTACGTTCCTCAGTTTGTGGCCTTTACGTATCTGATGAATCACGCGGGTGATCACGGCATAGTTGCCGAGAATTTTGAGCACCCAATTCCGCACGATACGATTCAGGTGAGTGGTTATTTCAACCTGGAGTCGTTTGCTAAACACAGCAACATGCAGTTGGCTGATTTACAGAAGATGAATCCGGCCATTACGACCACAATTCTACCCAGCCAAACCAAACTGTACCCACTACGTGTCCCACGGGAACAATACGACTATTTTGCCAGCCATCGCCGGGCAATTCTGGATTCCGCCGGTCGCATGCCTGGTCAGATGGAGCACATTTTACTGGCATCGGCTGAAGATATTCGGTATGGCGCTGACTCCGCAAGAACGTGGGGCGCTCTGAACCGCAATCCATTGGCCAATATTAGTATGGAAGAAACGCCTACCCCAACGGAAAAAGTTGCCGTAGTCGCTGCCCCAGACGATGAACCTGAAGAAGATTTGGAAACGGTGGTGATGCGGAAGCCGAGGAGGCAGACGTATCTGGTACGTAGAGGTGATAATCTGGGCGAAATTGCCGACCGTTTCAACGTAGAGCTTTATGACCTGAAACGCTGGAATCATCTGCGTTCTACCCGAATTCAGCGTGGTCAAAGGTTGGTTATTCTGAAAGAAGTAGCTGAAACACGTGCCGAACGTTTGGCCGAACAAGGTACAGCTAAAGGCCATAAAAAAGCCGCAATAGCTGCAAAAACCAAGCGATACAAGCCTCGTTATCACCGCGTTCAGGATGGCGATACGTTATGGAATATTGCCCAACGTTATGGTGGCATAACGATTGAGCGGCTCAAAAAAATGAATCACATCCGCAGCAACGCACTACGTCCCGGGCAAAAGCTAATTGTTGGATAAACGTAGCGAATATCAGGTATTTACCCACGATTTTACTACCGAAAGTCGTGGGTTTTTCGTATCTTTATGAGTTGTAACAACCTCAAAAACAAGCTTTTCCAGACTAAGAATGATTGCCTATTTAGATGGAATTTTGTCATATAAAGAGCCTACCTATGCGATCATCGATGTGCATGGCATAGGCTACGCTGTCCATATTTCACTGCAAACGTACTCCGTACTCCCTGGCGGTGGCGACCGCATCAAACTCTTCATTCACCACCTGTTTCGTGAAGATAATCAGGCGCTCTACGGCTTTGCTCATGCCGATGAAAAATCCCTTTTTTTGGATCTAATCGGCGTATCAGGCGTTGGCCCTAACACCGCATTAGGAATGCTTTCAGCTATGCAACCTGGAGACCTACGTCTGGCTATTCTGGGCGAAAATGTGCGGGCTGTACAGGCGATTAAAGGTATTGGTGCAAAAACTGCCCAACGTATCATTCTCGAACTTCGTGACAAAATGAAACGAGCAGGCGTTGTTCCCGACGGTCCAACGTATCGCCAGCAGACAGCCAACCCTGTTCGCGAAGAATCGTTAGCGGCATTGATGGCTTTAGGGTTTCCCAAAGCAACTGCCGAGAAAAGTGTGGACGATGCATTAAAAGCAGAGCCGAACCTGACGGTAGAGGAAGTAATTCGACGAGCGCTACGTTAAATAAAAAAGCGTGGCCAGAATTCTCTCCGACCACGCTTTTTTATATTATATGCCAGAATTGCATCTTAATCAACACCGGCTGCTTTCTTCTTTTTATTTTTAGCGAAAGCCTTTAATTCTTTAGAATCACTCTTCAGCCGTTTCTTGTGCGCTTTTTCGCGCTTACGATCAGCTTTATCCATTCTTGTTTCTGAATCAGAAACACCGGCTATTTCAATACCTTTACCAGTGCGGGCATTCGTTTCAAGTTCTCTGGCTTTGGCTACTTTTTTCTCAGCCTTCATTTCTTTTTTCGCAGCCTTACCTTCTTGAGCAGCCTGACCAAATCCAGATTGCGAAATGGCTAATAATGCACAAACTGAGGCCGCCATCATTAACTTTTTCATAACATATAGCAGTTTACGTGAAACTTCACACCTGTTATCAGATGTGTCAATTCTATTAACAAGACACACCACTATTTGTTTAACAACCTGTTAATCAGACACATAATCCTACAAGACCGATAGAATACAACTATTTAGATGGGAAAAATGGAAATACTGGCCAGAAAGGCAGAAAATGATACTCCTTCTAACGTCGACTTTGGTATCAGATTTTTAGTTTGCCTCCGCTGTTTTTTTCAGATGCGTTTCCAGGTACGTAGTGTATTGCTGGTATAACAAAAGTTGAGTGCCTGCACTGTAGGATACGCCATGCGCACCGGGCGGATAAATCCGTAAATCGGCATCTTTACCGGCATCTTCAAGCGCGTTCATGAGTTGGAACGTATTGCGCACATGTACATTCTCATCCATGGTTGAGTGGGCAATGAACATTTTACCCGTCAAATTTTTCGCGTAGGGCGAGACAGCACTGGTTTTATATTTCTCGTCATTTTCAGGAAGAAGACCCATGTATCGCTCTGTATAAATGGCATCGTAGAGCCGCCAGTCGGTTACGGGAGCTCCAACCAGCGAAACTTTGAAAACACCAGGATGAGTAAGCATTGTATAGCTGCTGGTATAACCACCGTAACTATGCCCCCGAATCGCCATCCGGCTGGCGTCGATCCAAGGCTGTTTAGCCAGCCAAGCAGCGGCTTCTACAAAGTCTAGGCTCTCGTATTTACCTAACTTCTCGTAAACAACTTTTTCAAAATCGCGACCATAGCCTCCACTCCCCCGGTTGTTAACACTTACCACTACGTATCCAGTCTGAGCCAGCCATTGATGCCAGCCCGTCGTATTCCATTCATTATAAACCGATTGCGCACCTGGCCCACCATAAATATCCATAACTAAAGGATACTTATTGTTAGGATCGAAATCCATCGGCCGGATAATCGATATGTCAATAGGCTGCCCATCCGACGTAGTGAAGCGAGTCAGTTCTTTATGAGCGTATCCGTGATTTGCTACGTAGTCCGATACTTTCTGATTGGTTTCAAGCGCTTTGATAAGTTGCCCTTTTACATCACGTAATTCAACCTGCGTAGGCGTCGATACGTTGGAATACTTGTCGATAAAATACTGGCCATTCGTCGAGAAGTTGATCGTATGCTTACCAGGTACCGTTGTGAGCCGACGTTTATTTTTACCATCCGTATCAACCACAAATAACTGCCGCTCCAGGGGCGAAGCTTCTGTTGAAGTATAATATACTTTTTTATTTTTCGGGTCGATGTGGTGTACAAACGTGACCTCCCATTTACCGCCGGTAACGGCATTAAGGAGTTTGCCTGAATAATCGTAACGATACAGATGTGCGTAACCATCCCGCTCCGATACCCAGTAAAATTCCTGCACACCCGCTGGAAAATAAATCAGATGATTAATAGCCGCGAAAAAGTCAAATATATCAATCCACGTATTCGATTTCTCCTCCATAACCTGCTTCGCTTCTCCCGTGCGGGCGTTTGTCATGAACAGACGAAGGTGGTTTTGCTTCCGATTCAGATGCATCAGCGCGAGTTGCCCTTCCTGGGTAGTCCAATAAATGCGGGGAATGTAGCCATCGCCCAGGTCAACATTCATCCAGGCTTTCTTCTGGTTGGCAATCTCGATCACGCCGATGCGAACCGTCGGGTTCTGATCGCCAACGCGCGGGTAGGGTAACGAATCAAATTTCTCATCAAAACCCTTATAATCCGTCAATTTATAGATTGGCACTTTCCGTTCGTCAGACTGCCAGAAAGCAATAAACTTGCTATCAGGCGACCAATCCCAGGCTTGCGCCAAACCAAACTCCTCTTCGTAAGCCCAGCCAAAACGACCATTATAAAACGCCGGTTTGGCGTCGTCAGTAAGTTGGGTTTCTTTCTGCGTAGCAAAATCAAACACGAACATATTGCCGCCCCGTTCGTAGCCTATTTTCTGACCATCGGGCGATAATTCAGCGGTTTGCGCGTCTTTTGCAACGAGTTTCAACGCTCTATCTGCGACTGAATACACGTAGTAATCCGATACGCCCGAATGCCGATAGACAGGGCGGAAGTTGGTCTGAAACAGAATATTCTTCGAATCTTTCGACCATTGAAATGAACTGTACGTAAATGGTTTATCAGAATTCGGAAATTTCAACTGGCTTCCCTCAAATATTACTTCTTCTTTCTGGTCTTTCGGCGACAGAGTTTTAATGGTATTCTGTCCGTCAATGAATGAGAATTTGGTACCGCCTTCAATCCAGTTAACCGAACGAGGCCCCTGCGAGCCAGTCAACTGTCCGCCCGAAAAAATAGCCTGTTGAAGATTCACGTAGCGTTGTCTGGATTGCGCATTGGCGTTTGAGGATAGTAAAATCCATCCAAACGAAAGTAAAATGACCGAAAACCGTCTGGTTGTAAGGCGAGTGTTCATGTACGAAGTGCTTGGTTAAGAACTCAAATTTACGGCGAAAATCCGCTCGAAAAACTCGCATGGGAGTTGGTTTCCAAGCTATAAATTGAAAAGTCCGCCCCCGATTTAGAGACGGACTTTTCCACCCGCGTTACTTAAATCTAATACTTATTGAGAACTGAATCTGGCAGCATTTTCACATCTAAACCGGTTGCTTTCATCAGACTAGCCCGGTTGTTCTGCCCATCTACGTAAGCCGGATTCACAACCATCGACCGATTGTAGTAATACGACGCCAGTTCCAGCTTTTGCCGGTTGTTCTGCGCAAATCCTTCACCTTGATAAATAACCCCCAAGTTATTATAAGCCGGTGCATACGCATTGGCCGCCCGAATGGTCTGTTTGTAGTAATGCTTAGCAGAGTCAACATTCGGGGTGATTTTCTGGAATACGTAAGCCATTGAGAAATAAGCCTCTCCGAAGTTTGGATAAATCCGGGTCGACTCCTGCAGGTGGTCAAGTGCCCAGCGGCCATGCTTGTTCGCGTGCGCAATATTGGTATCAATCAACGCCTGCGCCTTCTTAATCTGATCAGGTGTAGGCTTGGGTTTGAGCGCATTCGTGGCATTGGCAATTGAATCGGCTTTTGTACGATCTTTCAGCCCTTTTTCAATCCACTCATTCGCTACGTGTCGTTGAACCTGACAGCTATTGGGGGCATAAGGAAGCGCCGAATTGAAAAGAATAAAATTATTTTTCCAGTCGGGGTTTCGCTCAATAGTTTTGAACGAATACAGGCCACCGACCACTGCCATAAGTCCTAACAACGGAGCGTAGCGAACCAACATCGGTTTTGACGTAGCATCGCCGTCGGTTTTTACCAGCAGTTTCTGCAAAGCCCAGATCAATACAAAACCCAGCCCCATTACAGCGGCATATGCAAAACGTTCGGCAAAAATACCACCCCGAATCCAGATAAAGCCTAAGCCAGGAGCCATCGTTACGAAGAACCAGAAAATACCAAAACCCCAGAGCGTCCGCTTCACGAAGCCTTTCCAGGCGAACCATATCAGAGCGAGGAACGAGAAGAATCCCGCCCAGGTGAGTAAATCACCTTTGCCGCCCGACGGAATGACATTGTAAGAATAGTCATATACCAACGGATGTGGGAAGATCAACAGCCGCAGATAATACATCAAAAACTTGAACATGGTCGATTTCTGCGTCTTCTCGATGGCGTATGGGTAGTTGGCCCAGTCGACAGGGGGTGTTCCGCTGAGAGTGCCAATCATTTTCTGCTTCTGATAGAAAAACAAAGCGGCAACCACCAGGAAAGGCCACAAACTAATCATCGATTGCCAGATGTTACGTCGGGCAAACCAGTATTGCATAGCCGGAATCAAGGCCAAACTAACGATAGACGACTCTTTCGACAGGAAAGCGAAATAGAGCGAGGCACAGGCCAAACCAAGCCAGCTCCCCGATAAAGCGCCCATAATCAGGACACCTAACACACCACCTGCGGTGCTACCTAACGTATTGACCATCAGGCTGCTGCCAATAACCCAGCCAGCAACGATAGAGAACAGGCCTAACAAACCACCTAAAGCCCAATCACTGGCAGGGCCTTTGAACCAGAATTGTGATTTGGCTTCCAGATGCTTCCAGTACGTTAGCAGCATCAGGGCGATAAATAGAAAGCTCAGGATTTCGTCGCGGCCTTTGATATTGGCAACAATCTCCGTGTGAAGCGGGTGAGCAATGAAAACCAGCCCAATTAGAAAGGCAATAATTACCTGCCCGGACAGCCATTTCTGCAACAAAATGCCGATAACTACGCCCGTAAGCCCGTAAAGCCCAGCGTTAATCATGTGGCTGATGTTCGGGTTATCCTTAAAGTATTCCTGCTCCATTGCGAACGTAATGAGCGACAATGGCCGATAGTACCCCAGGGAAATATTGCTGAAATGCCAGAATTCGGTGCGTAGCAGGTCAGGAATACCGGCTAATCCTTTTTTCACAAACAGATTTTGCCCAACGGCAGCAATATCGTCCAGTGCGTACATGTGCCCGAACGTATTGACGTACAGCAAAAGTCCCAGCAAGCCCAAAACGGCAACTGGCCACCACACCACCGGCCGTCTCTCAATCGGCAGATCAGACGTAGCAGCAGGCGTAGTTGGTTTGGGTGATGATGGGCGTACCGGGGGTCGCTGGGGCGTTTCGCTGGGGCGTGAAGCAGCGGGCCTTGTCGGCGTATTGGTGGGTTGAACAGGTTTGGGAGTCACCGGGCGTGATGAATCATAGCCCGATTGCTTTTTTTTAGCCATAACAGCAGATAACTCGTCGTTTAAAATGAATCTGATTCCTCTCTCAGTTGATTCAATAGCCTAAAGAGAGAATCACTACATTTATGGATTGTAAAGTTCCGTAAGAATGTCAGCAAAATCAATCAAAGTGTATCATCAAATCAAAACATTTCTGGTTCTTCTCAGTTTCGTCGGGTTTATGGCTGGCTGTCGGGTAGTAAAACCAACTTTGTCAACCTCTCAACTTAACCGTAATGACAACCTGGCTCTGGGTAATCCGAGCAGGGCTTCAATCCAGGAACCAGATAATTACCTCATCAGCCGTCCGCAGTACATTTTGTCGTATAACCGCAGCCGAGGCATTGCCAATTGGGTAAGCTGGTGTTTGAATCCGTCCTGGAAAGGCGATAGTCGCCGAACCAACGATTTCAAACCTGATCCGGCCATACCCTCCGGCTGGTATGCTGTCCGCACTTCCGATTACACTAACACCGGCTTCGACCGGGGTCATCTTTGTCCTTCCGACGACCGTGACGTAACACCCGAAGACAATTCCGCTACGTTTCTCCTAACCAACATCGTGCCACAAGCCCCACGGCATAACCGGGAAGTCTGGAAAAATTTAGAAGACTACGAACGAGACTTAATGCTTGGCGGCAATGATGTCTACATTATTGCAGGCGTTTCGGGTACAGGCGGCACGGGTCAGAATGGTTACGCTACTACGTTGGCGAATGGTAAACTGACCGTTCCGGCGACGCTCTGGAAAATCCTGATTGTTGTTCCAACTGGGTCAGCCGCTACGTTCCAGGTTACAGAAAATACGCGTCTGATTGCCGTAAACATCCCAAACGAGCAATCAGCTGCCGATAAATCCTGGCGAGCTTACCTGACCAGCGTCGACAATCTGGAAACAATAACCGGCTACGATTTTCTATCTAACGTACCATCAGATATTCAACGTATTATCGAAGCCCGAGTTGATGGTGGAAGTGTAAATTAGTTTGAGGTTTTCTGGTACGTTAGGAACGTACCAGAAAACCTCAAATGAAAAACTCTACGCTGCAATGGCGGCTGCTTCGGATATGGTTCCTATATTGGTCTGTGTCATGATACGTTGCGTGCGCCGACGTAGCAAAGCAATGGCTTCATTCTCATCAGCAAAGGCGCCGTTTATGTTCACCATATATTTGGCCAACGTATCGTAACGCTTACGCATCAACAGGAAGAAAATTTGCAAAAAATCCAGCCCGTCGAAAACAACGGCTTGATTCTGAGCGTATTTATCAATCGTTTTCAGGAAGAAACCAGGATGTTCAGTCCAGTGCATAGCCGGGCGAATGTGGTGGCTGATGTGGTAACCGTCGTTCCAGCACTTCTTATTGTATTTCACGTTGATGCACGTAATGCTGTTTTTGTATGCATTGCCTGGATCTTCAAAGTCGACAAAGGAGTGCTGCGTCCAGTTGCCCAGCATGGTAATAAGTCGAAATATGAGCAAAGGGAATAGAAATACCAGAACCGTAGCTGCCCAATTCACGTAAAGTAATCCCATGGCAATTATCCCAAAGACAATCTCGCCGATGAGCGCACGGGTAGCCAGCTTCGGGCGGTTTTTACGCCGTAGATAGTTCAGCAAATTACGAACGCCCACTACGAAAAATCGGCCAAAGTAAGCCAGAAAGCTCTGGAAACTATCGCGCTGGAATGCCATCGTACTGCTGTCGTCATCTTCCAGATTATTCTCGGGATGGTGCATGCCGATATGGTGACTGTAGTACGTTTCGGGCGTGTGGCCAAAAAACGGGGCAACTATCCAGGGCAGGTATTTATTCATCCAGTCGTATTCTGATTTGAAAAACTGCCGGTGGCTGGTACAATGCAGCATCAGCCCGAAGGGACCTTTGAAATGAAAATTACTGAATCCGAAATGAACGACAACAACAGTCCACCAAAGCCAGCCCGTTACGAAGGGCATGAATAAGAGTACACTTAGCGGAATCAGGATGAACGTAATGCGAAGGGTAAGGTAGATGAAAGGAAGGTCGCGTTCGTCTTTGATGTACTGGAGAAAGAACTTATCGAATCGATTGTAAGTACGTGGGGTGAACGTGGGGTCCTGAATTGGGCCTAATACCTTCATGTATATTACGGCGGTTAAAGGTTATAAAAAAAGGTTCGGTGAGTTTCGATTTCGTTTTGGACAACAATCGGAACTGCCGAACCTTACTGTAATACTAACGAAAATTTTTTAATTACATTTAAACCAACCTGAATCCGTTTGATTATTTTTTCTCAACGGCGTGACCACCAAACTCATTACGTAAGGCCGCTACCACTTTGCCGGTAAACGTATCATCCTGCAACGAGCGGTAACGCGTAAGCAGTGAAAGAGCAATAACTGGGGTTGGGACGCCTAAATCAAGAGCCGTTTCGAGGGTCCATTTACCCTCGCCCGATGAGAACATCCTTCCTTTGATAGACTCGAGTTTGGGGTCTTTACTAAATGCGTTTTGGGTCAGTTCCATCAGCCAACCGCGTATCACCGAACCGTGATTCCACATTTTAGCCGTAGCTTCAAAATTAACAGGAAACTGACTTTTTTCCAGTACTTCGAAACCTTCGGCAATGGCCTGCATCATGCCATATTCGATGCCGTTGTGTACCATTTTCGTAAAATGGCCGCTGCCAGCCGGGCCTGTATAGAGGTAGCCGTCATCAACCGAAATATCATTGAATACGCCGTGTAATGGCTCAATTACGTCGGCGTCTCCGCCAACCATCGTACAGGCACCATGGCGGGCACCACTGATGCCGCCACTCGTGCCGCAATCCAGAAATCCGATGCCTTTCTGCTTCAGGTATTCGTGCCGACGTACTGAATCTTTGTAATGCGAATTTCCACCATCGATTACTACGTCGCCGGGCTGCATAAAGGCTAGTAATTGCTCGATTACGTTATCGACCAGCGGACCCGCCGGAATCATCAGCCAGAGTACGCGCTTTTCGGGCAATGCTTTATAGAGGTCTTCGAGGGTGTTAGCGCCCTTTGCCCCTTCCTGCCCGATTGCCTCTACTAATGCGGGGTTGATGTCATAGCCGACTACCGTGTGGCCATGCTCTACCAAATTACTGACGAGGTTATACCCCATCTTACCTAATCCTATGAATCCGATATGCATCTTAATCCGTGATTTAAGCAGTCAAATTGGGGATTTTTCCCCGAATCTTTTCAAGCAGTCAGTCATTAATTGTTGATTAATGCCGTTTATATCACCGGGCCGTAAACCCTAATGCGATAATAACTCTCACAACTAACCAGGCAAGCAACACACCCAGCACGGTACCGATGCCATCGGCCAGAAGGTCCAGCCAGTCGGCGCTGCGGTTGATGGGAAGCACGTACTGCATTACTTCAATAAAAGCCCCGAAAAACATGCCGATAATCAATACGCTCAGCATAGAGTAACCAGCACGTTGCCACAGAAACGTGAACAAAACAAAAATAGCAACATGCATTGCCTTGTCGCTCAGGGTTAATAACGTGTTCGGAAGTTCCTGATGTGGCGTCAGACACCCAAGGAGCATTACCACCGTCCAGGCAACAGCCAGCCAGCGCATGAGTACTACGTCGTTCAGAAGACCTATCAAGTATTTCATTTGTTTTTGGTTAACTGTTGAACAGTCAGTACCTGAAAAAAGAGGATCAGGCTAACCAGATAAATTACATTCCGGGAATCAATAACACCTCGCCCCAGCGCCCGATATTGCTCATCCAGAGCAATTAACGATAAATAATACGATACGTCTCCTGCAAACGACAAGCCAGCCAGCGAACTCAGGCCAACGTACAATAGAAAGCAGAAAAATACGCCTAACACAAAAGCTACTACCTGATTATCATTGAGTGACGATGCCCATAAACCAATCGCTACAAAAACGCCACCGAGCAGTAGCAAGCCAATATACGAGCCGAACACACCCGCCGAGTCGATATTACCCATGGGCGAGCCAAGTTGATATAACGTAACATAGTAGAGCAATGTTGGCAACAGGGTCAGAATAACCAGCAACCAGCTCGCCAGAAACTTCCCGCCTACTACCGCCCAACGACTAACAGGTTTTGTCAACAACCATTCGAGGGTACCTCCGCGAATTTCGTCGGCAATGGAGCGCATGGTGATGGCAGGTGCCAGAAACAGCATGACGTAAGGTGTTACGTTAAAAAACGTACCCAGGTCGGCATAGCTGTTATCCAGCAGACTTGTATCGGGAAATACCCAGAGCAACAAACCCACCACCGTCAGAAACACGCCCATGATGATGTAGGCGATGGGCGATGAGAAAAATTGATTGACTTCTTTTCGAAAAACAGCCAGCACGCGGAAAGGGGAGTTCTATTGTTTCAGTGAATAAATAATGAACAATGGCTCTTTACTGATTATCAGCTAGCTAATAATTCATTAACATTATTCAAACGGATTGTCTTTGTTTCGGCGTATGAATGCAGCGATAACCAACGAAAAAATGAGGGCAAGAAGCGCAGTTCCAATCACGCCAAAAACAAAGAGAAACCCAGGACTCTGAAATTTCTCCATTATCCCAATAGCCTGGTCAATTTGTTCGTCCGACATTTTCCCCTCATCTTCCATCCGCTCCCGGGCCGTTTCGGCGGCTCTTTCCATTATTCCTGTGTCGATTACAGTTAGGTAAAACACCGAGAATAAGCTGGAAAGTAATCCGGCAACTGCTCCCATCAACATGCCAATGGTTAATCCCTGGCCATAGGTCATGTATCCTCCATTGAGCGTTCGGAAGTCCCGCATAGCCAGGATGATACCGATTATGATAAGGACGTAGCTGACAGACCCCAACCAGGCATTACCTACGCTATCGGTCACGAACGTAACAATCGAGTAAAGAATCATAGCAATGCCCAAAATGAGTCCCCATTTCAACGCAATACGTGTCGGGGTAATCTGTTCATTCATAGTTTCTTAAATGCTACGTTTGTTTTATACATTCACTTCAAAGACAACCCTTCTCAGAGAAATACTTTATTGCAATACGCTATAATCCTGCTTGCGGAAAATGAGCGAAATGATGAGTACAGGTAATACTGCCAGTGCCGTTTTTTTTGTCAACTCGTCAGGAATCAGCACAGAGGGTTTCATGTTAATGGTTTTTGTCCATTGCTCCGCAAAGGTTTCCGGGCCGAACTGGTCCGTAAGCTGCTTTTTACCTTCCAGCAAAAGTTTTTTAGAGTTCACTACGTATTCGTCAAACACGCCGGGGTCAATCTGGGTCACGAACAGGTAAATGAGCCATCCAGTTACCAAAGCAGCCATTGTATTGAGTACGTAACCAATGGTTAAACCCTCCCAAAAATGCAGCCGACCCTGACCTATGTTTTTGCGGTAGTACCAGACGGTAGTTGCCATCACAATGATATGAATACCGTAATCCAGCACGCGGATGTTACCCAAAGGAGCAATGTCGAGGGCATATAAACCCAGAAAATAAAGGAAGCACAACACACCCGTTATCAGCCCCGCCAGCAGCGGAATTTTTAACAGCGGATGGCTGAAATAGTCGATGATACTTTTCATACGGCAGAATTAAATTGCCCCCGATACGTAGTACCTAATACACGCCCAGTAAAGGTCTGTCCTAAAAACGGCGTATTTTTTGATTTAGAGGCCGTCCGTTCATACGTCCAGGTACGTCCGGGCTGAAAAAGTGTAAGGTTGGCCAGTTGCCCTTCGGCGATAGTAACGGGCGGCAAACGTAGTATCTGCCGGGGACGAGTCGAAAGTTTATCAATGATTTGCCCCAACGACAAGCCTTTGTTGTGACTCATAATCGCAGCAAAAACGGTTTCTAAACCAATAATACCAAAATCTGCTACGTCGAATTCCACGTTTTTACTTTCGGCATCCTGCGGTGTATGGTCCGACACGATGGCGTCGATGGTACCGTCGGCCAGGCCAGCCCACAGCCCTGCTACGTCCTCCGGCGACCGAAATGGTGGATTTACCTTCAGATTCGTATCAAACTCTGCCAGCGACGTATCATCGAACACAAGCTGATGCGCTGCTACGTCGCAGCTAACAGGCAGTCCATTCGCTTTCGCCTGACGTATTAACTCAACGGAGCGAGCGGTGGAAATGGTAGAAAAATGAAGCGCTGGCGGTTCAGCACTCTCCGAAAAGACGTAGTACCCGCTAGGTTTCACTCCTTTTACTCCACTCTTTACCCCCTGCCCTCTACCCTCTGCCCCTACCACATACTCCAGCAAACGCAAATCACGCTCAATCATCAACTCTTCGGCCAACGCGGGCATACCTTTCAGGCCAAGCAACGTGCTTTGAATACCTTCGTGCATTTGCCCGAATCGCGTCAGTAGGGTTTCTTCTGCCCGATTCATTAACAGGCCATTGACGGGTTGCAGGTATTGCAGGGTTTTGAGCAATAAATCGGGATTTTGGATGGGATGGTGACCATCCGAAAACGCTACGGCTCCGGCATGGTGCAGGTCCAGCATTTCGGTAAAATCTTCACCATCTGCTTTCTTCGTAACAGCAGCCACTACGTGTACACGTAGTGGCTGACCTTCAGCCATGCGTTGAACGTAGCCCAGCGTCCCCTTCGAATCGATTACGGGGTACGTATTGGGCAATACAGCAATGTCAGTAAAGCCCCCTGCAGCAGCCGCCCGACAAACGCTGGTAATGTCTTCTTTGTGTTCAAAACCAGGGTCCTGCGCCGACACCCTCAGATCGACCCAGCCGGGCGATACATGTAGATCGTCAGCTTCAATAACCTGCGTATTAGCTTCAGCGGTCAGATTTTCACCAATCTGGCGAATCAGGCCATTGTCAATCAATAAGTCAACCGTTTGGCCATCAAACGGCGAATCAGTATCAATTACACGGGCCGAACGTATCAGGAGTTGCATAGTCAACGCTCCGTTTTGTCAGAACGGGCGGGGCTGGATTAAGGTAATTCACAAAAAAGGCCCCTCTCGGAGCCTTCTGGTTCACTAAATTATCGATCAGGCGCCGACCAGTTCCTTATACGTATCGGCGGTCAGTAGTCCATCGACCTGTGCTGCGTCAGACAGTTTTAAACGGATTATCCAGCCTTCACCGTAAGGGTCGCTATTAAGCAATTCAGGCGATTTTTCGACCGCTGGGTTGAGTTCGAGAACTTCACCATCTACGGGCAAAAACAAATCCGATACGGTTTTCACAGCCTCTACTGCGCCGAACACCTCACCCTTTCCAAGTGATTGACCAACCGTATTGACATCGATAAAAATTATATCACCTAATTCATGCTGGGCGAACTCGGTAATGCCAATCACGGCCGTACCATCTTCGTCTACCCGAATCCATTCGTGGTCTTCCGTATAACTCAGCTCCGCGGGAAAATTCATTGTTGAGGAAATTGATTTTATGCCCACAAAATACGGTAGCTCCGACCGGATTTGCAAACGCTACGTTACGTAACTGTTACGTCACTTCGTCACTGTCGACTGGTTGGGCGAAAAATTATAAGCACCGAAACGGTCGCTACTCTGCCGCTGAATCATCCATTGCGGATAGGGCTTCGGGTTGGCACTTATTTCATCAAGCTGCTGGAGTTGATCGGCGGTCAATTTCACGTCGGCGGCTTTGATGTTATCAGTAAGCTGGTCCGTATTTTTCGCGCCGATAATAACGCTCGTTACGCCCGGTTTTGCCAATACCCAGGCCAGAGCAATCTGCGCCACAGACACACCGTGAGCCTCAGCAATCTGCGCCATTACGTCGATAATGTCGTACGCACGTTCCTGATTCACAGGTGGAAAATCGAACCCTAACCGACGTGAATCTCCTTCTGGTTTATTGCTACGTGTATATTTTCCGGATAGAAAACCGCCCGCCAGCGGACTCCACGGCAGAATTGCCATTTGCTGATCCTGAACCATCGGTACGATTTCGTTTTCGATGTCACGCCCGGCAATGGAGTAGTAATTCTGGGTCGAAATAAATTTCGTCCAGCCGTATTTATCGGCGATTCCGTTGGCTTTCATCACCTGCCAGGCCGCCAGATTTGAGCAACCAATGTAACGCACTTTACCACTCCGCACTACGTCCTCAAGCCCACGCATGGTTTCATCCAGCGGGGTTATTGGGTCGAATCCGTGAATCTGGTACAGGTCGATATGGTCAATTTGCAGGCGTTTCAGGCTGCCTTCAATCTGCTGCATAATTTGCAGTCGCCCCAGCCCTACCTGGTTTTTCCCCTGCCCCATGCGTGCACGAACTTTAGTAGCAATCACTAGCTCGTCGCGCGAGAGGCCAAGCTCTTTAATGGCCTGTCCCAACAACTGCTCCGACTCACCAAACGAATACACGTTGGCCGTGTCGATAAAGTTGATGCCGCTATCGACGGCGGTTTTTACAATGTCATTGACAGAATTTTGCTGGAGTTCGCCCATGGCTTTCCAGTGACCGGTTCCACCGAACGTCATGGTACCCAGGCAAAGTTTAGAAACCAATACGCCCGTATTGCCGAGTTGATTAAACTGCATAGTTGAGTTGGTTAGGTTTGTGGTACGTTAATTCATTAGCCGCAACAGTCTGTATTGGCAACGGGTTCACATTTTTCAACGTATCATCGAATTGATTTTGGGACGTAACACTATGAATCTGTTCGACGTAACTGCTACGTCCAGATGGTGGAGTTTCAGCAAAAACGACTTTTTCTGACAAATGGTACGTAGTAAAACAGTAAGTGCCGCTACTCAGCCAGGTTGAATTTCACCTGCACCCCACCCGAAGTTCTGGAAGTGTAGTAATTGGTCGACACGAGCGGATCGTTGAAGGTACGTTCGAAGTATAGATTGAAATTCAGCCGTTTGCTCACGATATAGCTGATTTGCGGACGTAGCTGGAAGTTCACGTTACCCGCTGTAATAATTTGTTCATAATCAATCTTCCGCTGAATGGTTCGGGTATCACGGAACGTAAGCGCGCAGGCGAACGTCAGATCATTTTTAAGGCGCTTATAAGCCCCGTTAATGCGGAACGGTATCCGAACATTCTGCCGCGTGAAACCGAGCGAAGCCGTCAGATCCTTAGTGCTGAGTTCAGCTACCTGCGAGTTCGACAGATTCAGTGCTACGTCGCGGCTCTGGCTGTATTCCAGACGGCCGGTGATGCCTTTCGACTGACTGGTAGCGGGTTGTCCACCGGTTGCCGGTGCGCCACTGGCACCTTTTGTCTGAAATTGAACACTCAGCATGGGTGCAAATTTTTCCGACATCGTAATCGTACTCATCGCAAACACTGGCACAAACTGCCCTTGCTGGTTAATTGAAGCCGCCATTGGGTAGCCCTGCACCGCCAGATTTACGTAAGCCGCCGTATAATCCAGATTTGAGATAAAGTTTCCCACGCTGTACGTCGATGAGTAACTATGATTCACCGTGAACGACGTAAACCGCTTCCGAATAAACTCCAGTCCCGACAACCCATTATACGTCACTTGCCAGTTGGGCAGCGGGAAATTATAGAACGGCGACAATTGCGCTTTCTCGATAGGCTGGCCGCTATAGGCGGCAAAAAACGCCGGAATCAATACGTCCTGGGATGTTTTCGTGTATTTACCGCTCTTTTCAGGGTTGGCCGCTGTCAGTTTATTGATGAAATACTCCCTATAACTTTCAAACTTGTCGAAGATGGGCGACGTATTATCGGGGCGTAGACCAATAAACGCCGTTCGGAACGACCAGAACGACATACTAAATTGCCCGTTTCGCACTGGCGAGAACGTTTCAAATGGTCCCCCCTGCGAACCGGGTCGGAAGTATTCCTGATACGCATCCGTACGATCTAAGCGCCAGTTGATGACCATTCGGAAGTCTTTGAATGGTTCCAGCGTAGTATTGGCCGAAAACTTCTTGGTGATGTTCTGCTGAAAAGCAGTGTTCTGCACCGTACTAGGCGATAGCCACCCTTTTTGAGCCGCTCGCGTAACTATGTTTCCATCCTGACTACCCAGCACAAAACCCAGACCGGGCGCATTGTTTTCATCGACGCCAAAGAAGCGGGGTGTAGGCAGAAAACCGGGCAAAATCGTCGATTCCTGCAACGTATACGAGAAATTGATTCCTCGAACGGTTAGCAACGCACGTGTGAAATTTTTCAGCACTTTGCTTTCGCCCCGCTCAATCTCCTCGATGTCGCCGGGGTTCCGGGCAAAATTCTTCCGAACCGGCGCGGGCGTATTGGCAAAACGCAGGTAACGTATCTTGTTGTACAGGCGAATCAGGTCGACCCGTCCTGTAATGCCCCGCTCGCGGTTGTTACGTATAACATTACCGAAAGGCACACCCAACGTATCGGAAACGCCAAACGAGTTCGCCTGGAACTGATACCCAACGGCATAAATGGCATCAGCAGACATCCAGTCGAGCAGTGGAATTTTGTCCAATGGAATCCGATACGTAGCACGAATGTCCTGAACGAAATTTTTCAGTCGGCCAAGTCGTTTGACGCTGTTTAGAATCGAATCGCGTTTGGCCTGCGTATTGATGTCGCCCGCCGGTTCGTCGATGATGGCGTTGGCCTGTGCGTGATACGTTAGCACCAGGTTACGCGTCAGGTTAAATGTCAGGTCGTAATAGCGGTTGAAGAGGAAGTACTTCTCAAACTGCGGCACAATACCGTTCGTGGTCAAATCCGACGAACGAAGCTGTGTTTTAATGAAGCTGCGGTCCATATCGGCCCGAATCGATACCAGCGAGGGCAGCAGCGTCAGGTTAAAATCTTTCAGCCAGCGCAGATACGGAGCTTCGAACGATTGTACATTCCGGAATGGCTCGAACGCTTTTGGCTGACCACTGAATGTGTACGAAATGCCACCGCGATACTGCTCCTGAAGGTATTCCTGCGTCAGAATATTTGTCCGTTTAGTATCATTGAAAGCGTAGGTAAACGCAAAATTCTCAATGTCCCAGAAATGCGATTTGGCATTCTGATTAGTTTTCACTTTCCGAACGTTGGAGAAATTATAACCGCGACGCGTCGTATTATCCTGCACCAGTTGGCGATAGCTATCTCGCTCAGCTTCTGAGTTTTTGGTCGAAAGCGATGTTTCCAGCGGCATGTCCGGGTCCAGCGGATCGAAGTGCGGATCTACGTTGCGATGATCGTAGTTGATATAAAGCGGAATACGTAGCCCCCAACTTGCAGGCAGAAACTTATCGACCGAAATAGCCGACGAAATACCAAACTCAGACGTCGTTTCAAGCGCGCGTTCACCGATACGTGTCTGCACCCCACCAAATCCGAACGTAGTGATACGTCCCGATGCGGTTAACGTACCGAGGTCAGCTAGTTTCATGTTCACGGCACCAATAGCCGCCGTTCCTGCGTGCTGATCATAGCCGTTGGCCCGAAGTTCATCGACCCAGACAGTGAACGTTTTCGGTCGTTCGCCATCACCTGTTATTCTGGGATTACGTACCCCAATCATAACCGATTGCACCGAACTCAAATCCGGGTTACCTACCACCGTTAACACGTAATGACCGCTGGCTGAAGTTGCTGAAAACGGCAGCGAAGTTCGCCGAGTGAGGGCGCGGTTGCGGTCGGCTTTGAGATTAATCAATTCCTCCAGTGCGATATCCAGCTCATTGGCAGCAGGCCAGACAACATTATCGGGCTGATTACCAGGGGGCGTCGCTTGAAGACCGGGAATTTCAATTTCGTAATAGTTATCGGTGTAGTCCGTACCCAACCGAACAAAAGCCGACACTTGCCCACTCTCGTTATCGGGATTGTGCATGTGGATAAACATCTTAAGCCGCTCCCGGAACAACAGATTGAAATTCGTGTTTCGGAATGCACCCCGCGAATCACCATCGCGCAGGTTCGTTACGCTCAGGCGCATCGACTGCTCATTCAGTTCAACGGTGTTTACTGCTGTGAAATCACGGTCGCGCTCGTAACCCGGAGGCACGGTGTAGGGATATTTATCACCACCCTGCGCGGTCGTCTGCGTACTGCTGTTCTCTTCAATGTTTACCGTCGAAACCGTAAAATTAGCGTCGTAGGGTTCAGGCACTTCCTGCAAACCACGCTGGGTAAGGTCGCCAGTGTATTTGCGGTACTGATTGGCTTCCATCTGCAGCTGAGCGAAACGTAGCACAACCGGCTCAGCAAAATCAGTCAGATACATCCGCATGAATCGAATGGATTTGAACCCGTTGATGCTCCCCACTTTACGTAACGGTTCCCGCACCGGAATCCGAAACTGATACCAGTTCACCACGCCACCGGGTGCACCCGGTGTAGGCACCGACACTTTATCGACAATGTAGCGCTGCCCTACTTCCAGACGGCCCTTCCGCAGATCGATTTCATACTCATAATACGCTTCATTGTCGTTTACCGTATTGTCGATGTTCAGGTCTTCGATATCGGGAAGAATGGTTGAAGCCGGTGTTAGAAGCTGGTTTCCACCCGTGCTTTCGGGCGAGTTGTTTTCCATGCCCATGAACCGCTTATACCGTGCTACAATGTATTTCTGCGCGTCGGCCTCGTCGCCCAGATAAAACTTAAAATCATCGCCCGACGGGTCACCCTGAATCTCGGCCAGGGCGTTGGCGTCCGAAACACGCGTCCCAACAGCCGTCAGGTAATTTTTGAAATGGGTAATTTCATTCTCATTTCTCAAACCATCCAGACCAATATCCTGCTGGTCGCGACCACCACTCGGAAATGCATTGGTTACAAACTGCTGCAGTGGTGCCCGTCCCCAGGGTGTTGTTTCGGTGCCTCGCTGGCGTGCTGTAGTAGCGGTATCACCATTAATTGGAAAGCCGTTTTCAAACTCGTATCGGCCATCCTTCATTACGTCCTCTGAAATATCACCGAGGTTAAAAATCAGCTTCCCTCCCGATGTATTATTAATATTTTTACTATCGTCATTACTACCCCGAACTCTACCAGCTTCTCCATCTACAAACGGGTCCATCAGCCAGAACGTAACGTTTTCTACGTTGGCGTTATCGAAATCGATATCTGAAGCAATTGCCCGCGTAACAGCCCCAAAATTCTGCCTCGGATTGGGTAACAAACCTGCTGCTGTCAGGTTTGTGTTGTAATTGTAAATACCCCGTTCGCTCGGAAAATACGCTACGTCCAGAATACTTTCGGGAAGCTGAACTGGCCGAGCTGAACGGCCTGGAAATAGATCAGTTGGCAAAAAATAACGTTCGTAAACGTGCCTGTTTGCATCTTCGGGATCGACGTTGGAATTCACCGCCAGCGACCCCTGTGAATAAATACTGGGATCGACTGAATAAACCGAAATTCGGGCGCGGTTATAGGCATATGGGAGCGGATCGGCAAATGAACCCTGCGGGAACTGCTGGGGCGTAGCACCCAGTCGCCAGCGGGTAGGCTGTCGCGTTAAGTCAAAGATGGTCCGGGCCGCTTCAAAATCATCCAGATAGCTTTCATTCTTGGCACGTTGGTTCGTTCCCGGAAACAACTGTGCTACCTCGCCCGTAACCTGAATGGTCGATAATTCTTTAGTCTGCACAATCGGTAACGCATCCAGCAAACGCGTCAGGCCAGGTGAATCCTTGCGGTAGTTAGCACTCAACCCCAGAATGGTGTTATTGACCGGCTCATTACCAAGGGCTACCCGGGTCAGATAACCAGCGGGCGTTTCTTTCATGTGCATGGCGGTAAGCCCCACACTGAAATCTTTATTAAACGCATAGTCGAGTCGCGTACCGATAAGCGTTCGGATCTGATTCTGAAACAAATCCGGCTGTTCGTAACTGATACGTATCTCACGGCCGGAGTTGGTCACGCTTTCGTTGATGATACGTAGTCGGCCAACCTGTGCTTCCAGTATATAGTCTTGCCCCGCCGTGAGCGGTACGCCCCCAGCCGTTACCTGCACCGACTGCTCATTAACACCGTAAGGCAACTGAACCTCAGCTCCATTGCCCGACTGAAAAGAGCCTTTCAGGAAGAACTTATTTTTATCGGCAATCTGTTGCGCATCAGCCAACGTAGTGCGGTAGAGTTGGTTAAATACGTACTTGGCCTTCAGGTCGGTTTCATCAGCTCCAAACTGACGGTCGAGATACGAACCAAAAGGCTCCAGCACCGGGAAGATAATTTTCCCGTAACGACTATCAATCGTTATGTTTTCAACAAAGTCGAAGTTGCCGTCGGGCTGCGCGTCCAACTGCTGGTTCAGACGGTCCATCCCAAACAACTGCACAAGCGGTCGGTTCTGAGTAAGACGTCCCTCCTGTAAGTTTGGGTTGTCGATACCGGTCAGGTCGTCTTTGTAAATGATACGTAGTTGAAATCCCTGCCGGGTCACCTGCGCCGTGTTGAGCGAGTAGATGTTTTTCATCATCAGGTTCCACATGGGTAACTGAAGATTGTTACGTAGCGTGGCTGATTTCAACAGCTTAAGTATCAGCACCTGATCATCCGGACGAGCCTGATAATCTTCGGTCAATTCTCCAACTTTATAGCGTCGGCCCTGATACGTGTATTCATAGGCCACAGCCAGAATTTCGTCGTTACGTAGCGGTGTAACCAGCGAAATATACCCCAGTTCGGGTTGAAGTTTGTACTCACGTTCGGTCAGACGTTTGGCACCACGTAGCAGGTCATAGTCGGTTCCTTTCGCCAGATTATACGTTCCGGTCAACGCTTCGTTGGTGCGGTCAACTGATCGAAAAGCATCCGCTGAATTGGCTGTCAGTTTGCCGAAAAGACCGTTTGCTACGTTATCAGTCGGTGTTCGGTTGGTACGTGTAAACGGATTCAGGTTGGGGTTCGTCTGGTTATAGGGAGCGCCTTCGCCCAAATCCTGAAAACCCACTACGTTCCGCAGTGATTCGGTCGTATTCGTCCTGTTCGTTACGTAAACTTCGATACGTGTAATATTGACGCCCGATGTTACCTGAGGCAGCGTTTTCAGCGACGCTTCGTAGTTAGACCGGAAAAACTGCGACAGGAAGAAGTGCCGGTTTTCGTCGTATTGATCAGCCCGAATCTCGAAACCACGGTTTGACGTACCACCACGCAGCACGATCTCCTGTTTCCGTGAACGCTGCTGCGAGGCCACCAACGTAGCGTTGAGTTTACCAAAACGTAGCTGCGTTTTTATCCCAAACAGATTCTGTACACCCGGAATCAACTGGCTGTTAACGGCCCAGCTAATGTTTCCCAACTCGAGTCCCTGCAAAATACTTTCGTTCTGGGGTGTAAACCCAGGCAGTTGGCCATTGGCACCGGGTAAGTTAGGTGCATTAGGCAGGCTCGGTACGTTCGGCAGGTTTGGTAAGCCCTGTCCAGAACCGAACGCGGGCAGTCCTCCGCCCGGTTTATAATTCAGTTTAAGCGCGTTTTCGAAGTTAAAACTGGCTTTCGTATCGAAATTGGCCAAAACGCCCAGCCGTTCGCCAATCTTCCCGTTGAAGTTGATGCTGATCTGTTCGTTGAAAATGAAGTTCCCGTTTCGACGCTGCTGCACCGGAATATCGGGCCGGTCATTGAACTGATACAGATACCCAAAATCGAGCGTAACGAATCCGTTTGGTTTGAAATCGACCTGACTGCCACCAAAAATCCGGTCGATAATCGGCGGCAGTTCGAGTTTTGGAATCAAGCCTCGCCCCGTCAGTGCACTTTGCCCGTCGCGCCGGGCACTATTTTCACGTAGCAAGCTCTGCTCAACGTTCTGATTCTGAAGCTGATTGAACGTAGAGAACGGAATAGTTTCGGCCGGTCGGTATGGCAATCCGAACTGCGACGGTGGTAATATTGGACTAGTACTAGGCGTAGCCGTACCCGACGTAGCAGGTGTGGACGTATCAGTACGTCCCACAGCTGTATTGGATAGAGGTGCCCCTGACAGCGATACCCCCGTTCGAACGCGCTCCGATACGCCTACGCCCCCATCGGGAGAAAGCCGGAAGTCGGTTGAAACGCCTTTGGGGTCGCGAAGAATAAACGGCGATTTTGAAGGCCGTTCAGAGAAACGGGTCGCTCGACGGTCGGGCCAGTTGATAGTCGCTCTTCGGTTGGCATTACGTAGCGCCCGAATGCTATCGGTGCGGTCCTGAACCGCTTTTTTAGCCGAGTCCGCCTGGGCAAGCGCTCGACGTCGTGCCTGGGCGCGGGCCGAATCGGCAGCCGCCTGTTGTCGTCGGGCTGCAGCTCCACGCGGGGCGGGTGTTGGTCTATCCTGACCAAAACTAAGGCTGGCTCCCAACAGCAACCAGCATCCCACTGCCAACCAACCGTTCGGCACGATCAGGTACCGGCAGATAAAGGCAAAACGAGAGTTGATTACAGTATTGTGAACAAAGTAAGGGTTCACCATTGAGAGGGTACTTTCGGGTTCAGTGTTAGTAGCGTGTGGGTCGTCCTTCTATCAAACGGCAAGTATATGGCCTATCGTCTAATGATACCTTAAATTTTTAATCAAACCTTAAGGCCGATTTCCCAAACGGTGACAAAAGTAAGCATTAAGCTAACTTCATACATATAGGTAAGTCGACATTCTTTGCTTTTCGACTATCCTCGCTATGTGTCCCACCAAGGTGTCTGCAATTACCAAGCCAATTTCCCCATCGAGGTGTTTCCCGATCAGAATAAATCAGCCACGTATAGCTATAAAAATTACTAGTCCGCCGATAAGGCACCGACGACTATAGTATATCTGAAGAAGTTTAGAAAGGTAAGTCTCTGGCTTTTTTAGCGCACAGACTGGAGAAGAGAGTAGAGAGCTACCATACCAAAACCAACCATAAGCATGATATGTAAAAAAAACATGCGGAAATCATGAATTGTAAAAGCCAAAGCCAGCCCCCCCAGAAAATACAAGGCTAGGAGTGCTTCTGCGATCGCTAGCCCGCCGGGACGACGATTTATGTATTTGTTGGACGACCAGCTATCGCCGGGAGCGTTTACGTTAAATTTTGGAGTTCTGACAAATGGCGTTTTACGACCTATATACCCTTCAATGACGGCAATAGTGTTATGCAGCGACAACCCCATCATCAGTGACGAATACATCGGAAAGTACCAGATAAACCGGACTTTATGGTCTGATTTCAGGAACCAGAGTGGAACTCCATAAAACACGATCAGAATCAAGAGGTTCACCTGAAAAAGATTAATAATCCAGAAAGCCCATTCCCATTCGGGGTGGCGGCTGCGGATATATAGAAGCGGCACACTCATAACCCCCAGCAGAAGCAACAGAATGAACGTAGCACTGCTGAAAAGGTGAAAAAAGGCGTGGATTTTTCCTGAGAATGACACGCCCGGCGTTCGAAGTACCTGACTGAATAACTTGCGGGCACACTCGGCAGCGCCCTTCATCCAGCGGTATTGCTGCGACTTAAGGGCGTTCATGGCTACGGGCAACTCGGCAGGCGAACCAATATCTTCACGGTAAACGAACTTCCAGCCCCGCAGTTGCGCCCGATAGCTTAGGTCCAGATCTTCTGTCAGTGTATCACTTTGCCATCCACCCGCGTCTATGATAGCTGATTTCCGCCAAACCCCGCCAGTACCATTGAAGTTAGCCAATAGTCCAGCGGCATACCGCCCGCTTTGTTCGATCGTGAAATGTGCGTTTAAGCCAAACGCCTGTAATTGAGTGATTAGCGAATAATCTTCGTTGAGGTGCTCCCAGCGCGTTTGCACTATTCCTACGTCCGAGTCAGCAAAGTGGGGTACGGTCTTTAGTAGGAAATCTACATCGGGCACAAAATCGGCGTCGAAAAT
Source organism: Spirosoma profusum (assembly GCF_014699005.1). Taxonomy (GTDB): domain Bacteria; phylum Bacteroidota; class Bacteroidia; order Cytophagales; family Spirosomataceae; genus Spirosoma; species Spirosoma profusum. The sequence continues at coordinate 222,200 of NZ_JACWZY010000006.1, read as the reverse complement.
AGCCAATAGCTCTCCTTTCGCAAACGGAAGTCCATACGCCAATGCTCCGGCTTTGAAACCGGTTCGCTCTGGTCGCCGGACGTGCTCGATGGCGATACCCTGCTGCTTGTAATGGGCTACTTTCCGGGCAATCAGGTCGGTGGTTTCATCGGTCGAATCGTCCAGTACCTGAATATCCAGCTTGTCCTGTGGGTAACGCAGTTGAACCACAGCGTCGATAAGTCGTTCAATCACATACAACTCATTATATACGGGTAACTGAACCGTGACTGTAGGCTGATAGTCGGTTGGAAGCGTTTTCGTTATTTTATTAATTACCGATTTTGTGCCCTTAGAGCGCAGGTACTTGATAATCAAGCTTAACTGACCACAGTTGTACAAAAACAACAGCGTCAATGCTGTTGCATAAATCACTAGAATTACGATTTCCATAAAGATGAGCAGGCATGTCAGTTTCCACGTTCTATCGGAACATCTCTTGCCAACCAGGTAAACGGGGTGATTAAGCAAATGGTTGAAAAAGGTTTAACTTAGTTAGCTACGGCACCCTACTCGCATACTCACAAGAGTCTATCACAACTATTCTCTCAAAATAGGCTATACTTGGGTATGGAAATTTCATTTATCGGTGCGGGTAATCTAGCCTGGCATCTGGCTCCTGCCCTCGAAAATGCAGGCCATCACATCAACGAAATATACAGTCGTCAGCTAACGCATTCGCGGCAGCTGGTTAGCAACTTGTATGATGCACATACCCTCGAAGAATTAAATTTTGCCGATAGTCCTTCACAACTCTTTATACTGGCGGTTCCCGACGACGCTCTGGAAGAAGTCTGTAGCCGACTGGTTCTGCCCGAAAATGCCATGCTCGTCCATACGTCGGGGGGGCGGTCGCTGGTGTCACTTGAGCAGTGGATGGCTATTTACAGCGACGTACCGGTTCAAACGGGCGTGTTTTATGCCCTGCAGACATTCACGCGGGGGCAAGCGCCTATGCCTTTCGAGGACGTACCGCTTTGCTTGGAAGCCAGCGATCCGGCTACTGAAGAAGCGCTCGTTACATTAGGGCAGTCGGTCAGTGACATTGTTTATTTGATTACGTCCGAAGAACGTCGGGCACTGCACGTAGCAGCGGTGCTGTCCTGCAATTTCACGAACCATCTGCTCGCCCTCGCCTATGACCTGACCGCTCGCGAAGGATTGGAATTCGATTTACTACGTCCGCTTATTACCGAAACATTTCGCAAAGGCTTAGCCGCCGACAGCCCCGCCGATGTACAGACAGGCCCCGCCCGTCGTGGCGACCAGACAACCCTTGAAACACATCTGGATTATCTAAAAAATATGCCCGGAATTTCGGAGATTTATCAGGTAATGACTAGCAGTATTCAACAGTATTATAGCCCGCTCCCATGAAGTTTCTTGTCTTCTCTTTAACAACGTATTGCTTCTATTGGCCAGCGTTCGGGCAATGGCAGCTTCAGACGGTGGCCACGGATGCTAATTTCCGGGCCGTCAGTATCGCCGGTGCAAACATTGCCTGGGTTGGCGGTACCAAAGGCACTTTTCTACGTACTACCGACGGCGGAAAAACCTGGTTAACCGGGAACGTACCAGACGCCCAAAACTGCGATTTCCGCGATGTGCAGGCTATTGACGAACAGACCGCATACCTCATGAGTGCCGGCCCAGCCGAACAGGGACAGGCGAGAATTTATAAAACTACAAACGGAGGCCAGACCTGGGCATTACTTTACGAAACTAAAAAGAAAGGCGTTTTCTTCGACGGAATCGCTTTCTGGGATAAACAACGTGGTCTTATCTTCAGCGATCCAATTGGTGGCCGCTGGTTCATGCTGACTACGGATGATGGCGGACAAACCTGGCAGCAGGTTCCGGAAACATCCTTACCCATTATGGAACCCAACGAAGCGGCTTTTGCGGCCAGTGGTACGTCGCTGGTCGTACAGGGGAAACGTAACGCCTGGATTGCGTCGGGTGGCGGCACGAATGCACGCGTATTTCGCTCGATTGACCAAGGTCGAACGTGGGGTGCCACCATCGCTCCCCTACCGTCCGGGGAGGCAACGGGGCTATTCGGAATGCAGTTTTTCAACGAAAAAGTGGGTATGGTTGTCGGCGGCAATTACAAACAGGAGCAATTGCCCGGACCAAATGCCGCCATCACACGCGATGGGGGGCAAACCTGGCAGCGGGTTACTCCTACCGACCCTCCCGGATTAAAAGAAGCCATCGCCCTGCTTCCCAATGATAGACTATTAGCAGTTGGTCCATCTGGCACAACCCTTTCCGCCGACCAGGGGCAAACCTGGCAACGTCTTGACAACGAAGGTTTTCATTCCGTAGCCTGCGCCAAAGGAACCTGTTACGCCGTCGGCGCCAAAGGGAGAGTCGCTATACAGCGGTTTAAGTAAATGTATGATGTATAAAAGATGAAGTCTGTTAGCAACAAGTATCACGGAGCTAACAGACTTCATCTTTTATACATCATACAATGTTGTTCCACTCTGCCCTATGCGTTTTTATTTTCGAATTATTTACGGCCCTCCGCTGAAAACGTAGTACCTTTGCGCCCAGTTTGTTATCATTTTCATAAAAAAACAACAACCGATTATGTCTGCCACGCTTGACACCGTGAGTTTGCTAGCAGATCGCATCAACGCGCTGGAAGAATCGTCCACGCTGGCGATGACCAAGAAAGCCCGTGAACTAGCCGCACAAGGCCACAAAGTGATTAGCCTGAGTGTCGGAGAGCCCGATTTTAAAACCCCGAAACACATTTGCGAAGCCGCCAAGCAAGCCATCGATGATGGTTTCCACGGCTATTCTCCTGTGGCTGGTTATCCTGACCTTCGGAAAGCGATCGCGGATAAATTCAAGCGTGATAATAATATCGATTGGAAACCTGAAAACATTGTCGTATCGACTGGTGCCAAGCATTCGTTAGCCAATGTGATTCAGGTACTTATTAACCCTGGCGATGAGGTAATTATCTTCTCACCTTATTGGGTTAGCTACTCGGAAATGGTGAAGTTGGCTGAGGGCAAAGCCGTTGTGCTCGACGGTGCGTTCGACAATAATTTCAAAGTAACTCCTGAACAGTTCGAAGCCGCTATCACTGAACGTACCAAAATCGTGATGTACGCATCGCCCAACAACCCAACCGGTTCTATTTATTCGGAAGCCGAGTTGCGCGCGATTGCCGACGTAGTGGCCAAGCACGAAAACATTTACGTACTGGCCGACGAAATTTATGAATACATCAACTTCACGCCCGAAGGCCATTTCAGCATCGGTTCCATTCCAGCCATTGCCGATCGTGTTATCACGGTAAACGGTGTTGCCAAAGGGTTTGCAATGACGGGCTGGCGTATTGGCTACATAGGAGCGGCCAAGTGGATTGCGGAAGGTGTTGAAAAGCTTCAGGGCCAGATCACATCAGGCACCAACTCGATTGCTCAAAAAGCGACAGTTGCCGCTTTAAATGGCCCACTGGAGCCTTCGATGGAAATGACCAAAGCATATCATCGTCGTCGCGATTTGGTGGTGAAACTGCTGAAGGACGTACCACATTTCCGGACCAACGTACCGGAAGGTGCTTTCTACGCGTTCCCCGATATCAGCTATTATTATGGCAAATCGGATGGCACGACGACCATCGAAAATTCAGATGACTTTGCGGAATGGCTGCTTAATTCAGCCCACGTAGCAACTGTAGCAGGTTCAGGATTTGGCGCGCCCGATTGTCTACGCATCTCGACTGCCGCTTCCGATGAAGCCCTTACCGAAGCTGTACTACGTATCAAAAACGCCGTTGCTACGTTAAAATAAGGAGTAAAAAAGGCCGATAGTCGTAAGTCAACAGTCTATAGCAGGTTCTCCTGACAACTGTTGACTTACGACTATCGACTTTTTATCTCTTCCCAAACGGCACCACTATTTTCAGACTGGCATTACGTCCCATGTTGAAAACGCCGGTACGTCCTGTCGCTTCGTTGACGCCAAAATATTTGAGTCGGTTCTGATGGCTCTGGTAGGCAACGTCAAATAAATTTTGCACGGTCAGGTAAATGGACACCATCGTTCGTCCTTTGCCATTGATGATGTCGCTGCCCGCCCCTATGTTGACAAGTGTATAGCCCGGAGTTTCGGTTTCAGTGCCGTAGGCAAGCAGCGCTTCGTTCTGTCGCCAGTTATTTTCCATTTCCAGCAAAACATACATGTTTCGCCAATGATTACCCGCTTCTGATTTCGTGAACTTCAACTGACTGATTATCCGAGGGGGCGGCAAAAAAGGCAGGTATTTCGCTGAATCGTTTTTTGCTGATAAATTCCGCGAACGTACCAGCGAATAACTCGTGTTGAAGTGAAACCAGCGGGCCGAACGCGGATTAACGGTAACCTGCGCTTCGCCCCCAAACAAAACGGCATTCCCCTGCGCGTAGCGATACGTTAGAATTGGGCGAGCTGGATCAACAATCGAATCGCGGCCAAAACGGTCGAGCATTTTTTCGGAATACGTATAATTGTTGATTCGATTCTGGAATAAACTGGCCGTTACCGTTACGTCTGGCGATTCGTAATTGATGCCCAAGTCAGCCTGAAACGACGTTTCTGACTGCAAACTCGTGCTCCCGATTTCATATCGGAACGTACCGGCGTGTTCGCCATTAGCCGATAATTCCGACGTAGCAGGGGCCCGGAATCCCCGCCCCAGATTGGCTTTTACGATCCAGCGTTTTGATAATGAATACGTAGCACCAAAGCTCGCTGTCGGGTTCGAATACGTTTTATCCAGACCACCAAAGCGCGTTTGTCCGCCTGTAACCGGATTTTCACTAAATACGCCATCGGCACTGGCATATAGCTTATTGATACGCATATTTCGGACATCCATCCGAATGCCACCGTTCAGAGTCAATCGGTCCGTTTTCTTCTGCGCGAACAGAAACAAGCCATTATCGAGCGACCGATAGCCGGGATACAATACGTCCAGTCCGAGGTTTTGATTGTATTGCGAAAGGCCGTTGCCACCTATCGTAACATCCCAGCCATTACCTGCGCTGAGATAGTATTTAAGGTCATAAAATACGTTTTGCAGGTAGAAGTAAAGCGCCGGTTGACCAGGCGTCAACGTACTGGCAAATTCCTGCCGACGGTTCTGGCTGTAGCTAACAATAGCAGATAGGTTTCCCCGGCTCCCCAGCTTTACAAACGAATTCCAGGAAAACTTCAGGTGGTTCAGGTTCTGATAGTTAGCTAGGTCAATGGTGCGCCCATGTAACGTAGCGTCGGAAACGGGAGCTAACGCTTCAGAATCGCGCGATACGCGAACCAGCTCCTGAAAACGCCCAGTCCGGTCGCGCTCACCGGTTACGATGTTGATGTCCTGATGCCAATTCGATACATAAAATTGTGAATATCCCCATGAACGGGTGATGCCGATGGTTCCGTTGAGGTCAAATTCACGATAGGCCGAGCCGTAAACTCGTCCATCATACTGATTCTGATAATTGCCCGCACTCTTGGAGCTAATCCGTACTCGAGTAAATAAACCATTCCGGCCTGTTCCTTCTGCCATAACCGACCCACCAATCATACCGTTGTTAGTCTGATAATTGGTCAATACCTGCCCACGAAACACACCAACTTCGGGCGGGCGGGCCGAAATCAGGCTCATAACGCCACCCAGTCCATCAGAGCCATATAGCAAACTGCCCGACCCTTTAATAATCTCGTAACGGTCGATGCTGTATTCGTCAATTTGCAGGGCGTGTTCTTCTCCCCACTGATTGTCTTCCTGCCGAACACCGTCGTGAACCGTAATTACCCGGTTGAAGCCCAGCCCACGAATAACCGGCTTCGACAGACCTACGCCCGTCGTTATCTGCGACATACCGGGAAGTTTACCAACTGCATCGACCAGATTGGTAGAGCTGTTCTGAAGCCACTGAATTTTATTATACGTCATTATAGGCACCGGGCTGTCTTTCACAGTCGAGCCAGTCGTCAGGCCAGTCACCACAACTTCCTGAAGTTGAGTAGCATCGGGCTCAAGAGCAAAGTCGACTGTAGTGGTTCCGGTAAGGAGCCGAACAGTACGTAGCTGGTTTTTGAAGCCCAGAAAGCGAATATCCACCTTGTGCGACCCGGCCGGCAAATCGGCTAATTGATACTGTCCGAGTGTATCTGTACTGGTGCCTTTTTGCAGACCAGGAAAATAAATCGTTGCCCCAATGATAGGTTGCTGGTTGGTTTTATCGGTAATCTTACCAGTCAGTGTAGCTTGTGCTGATACCAGATAAGGCACCAGCATGAAAATGAGGAGTAGTCGAAGCATGAAGCGGGAAGTAGCGTTTGAGAAAAATCGATACGTTAGTTATGTCTAAAATGCCATACCAATCCACGCCCAAAACAGAGCGTCGAGGTGAAAAACATCAATCATGAAAAACGGAGATTACTCTAAACGCACGGAGGACCGCGATGCTGAAATGCCGTATGACCGGATTGAAAACGAACCGTGCGGAACGGCTCCGCCCCTACTCGTGTTAAAAAACAAATGACTGCCAGAAATACCAACCCAATTACAGCAGGATTAGTATAGAACGCATTCGTAAAACCATCCAGCCAAATGAGTTCATCGCGGCTGTGGGCGTGCTTGGGAAACTGCGTACCCGGCGATGATTTATAAGGGTGCGCATGGCAAATAATTGTTCCGTCGGCCAATCGGTGAGCATGCCGAAACACTACGCCATTGACTAGTACGGCAACGTACAAGCCAAGCAGAAAGCGGGCGATCCCAAACCGATAATTTGCTAGACGAAACACACGAATAGTGAGCTATTATTCTACAAAAATACGAATCAACGTAGATATTCTCTTTTTATTTTATAGAACCAACAAATGAATTTTATGCTTTGGCATTAAAATTGAGATTTGAAAAATTTAAAAAGAAGGTTACGGCAGTGACAACAATTTTACGTATTTTACTGTCTGTTAAAAAGAAACTTTTAATTAACTTTTTTAGATGGTCTTGATTTTGTATTAATACAAGGTTAACTTTGATTTTAATTAAAAGTGGGGCTTTTGTCAGAAGTTTATAAGTTGTTGTCTCTCCCTAACCGTACACTTAACTACAACATTTTAGTCCTGAGCCAATGAGAAACGTTAGACTTTACATGATTTTTCAATGGGTCGTTTTTCTTCCCATTATTTTGCCACTCTGCCTCATTTATGGCGCAATACGGGGAGCAATGCAAATGGCTGAGCGTGTGATGGATCAACTCGTAGCCGACGTCATTCCGAACGGTAAACCACATCCTACCGTAGACTGATAGAGCTATGATGACCCAAAGATAAGCCGCGCCTGTACGTTTCAGAACCAGACGCGGCTTATCTTTTTGAGGAAATTCAGACAACCTATTCGTACAGGTTATCTATATCCTTGTCCTTATACGTTTCGGGTTCCAGTTCCAGAAACTCCTCCCAGAACGGGTCGTTGGGTAAGCCCGCCCGGCAAATAATTGGCTCCTTCTTCACCGGATGAATAAAATACAGACGGCGGGCGTGCAGGTAGATTTTTTTATCGGCTACTGCTCTATCGTAACCATATTTAACGTCACCACGTATCGGACAACCCATGTGCGCCAGTTGTGACCGAATCTGGTGCGGACGACCCGTTATAGGATTCACTTCCAGCAGATAATGCTCGTTAATTTTTCCCAGTACCCGATACGTTAATTCTGCTTTCTGAGAGCCCGGTACCTCATAATCATATACTGTTACCTGATTTTTCTGCTCATCTTTTACCAGCCAGTTAATCAGTTTATCAGCATCTGTAGGCGGTTTCTGACGAACAACAGCCCAATACGTCTTCTGAACCTGCCGTTTCCGGAAAATTTCATTCATACGCTCCAGCGCCTTCGATGTACGGGCAAATACCACCAGACCGCTTACGGGGCGGTCGAGTCGGTGTACTAACCCAAGAAATACTTCGCCGGGTTTATTGTATTTTTCCTTGATATATGCTTTTAATACGTCCAGTAACGTAGTGTCACCAGTTCGGTCGCCCTGCACCAGAATGCCGGGTTCCTTATTAACAATCAGCAGGTGATTATCTTCGTAAATTACCTGAAATGGCTTCTTTCTCATAATGAATAATGCAAAATGAATAATGGACAATGTATTTATCATTATACATTCAGGGCCGCCCGTGCGGATCATTATTCATTACCCTAACTCAATACGCTTCTTTCTCGTTCGGGAACGTATTGGCTTTTACGTCATCAACGTAGTGAGCAATGGCTTCTGTCATGACTTTATGAAGCTCGGCGTACCGACGCAGGAAACGTGGCTTGAATTCATTGTTGATGCCTAATAGATCATGAAAAACCAGAATCTGGCCGTCAGCGTCGGGGCCTGCGCCGATGCCGATGGTCGGAATACGGAGTTTGTGAGAAACGCTCTTAGTCAGAGTAGCCGGAATTTTTTCGAGCACAACGCCAAAACAACCCAGCGACTCAAGCATCAGGGCATCTTCCATCAGTTTCTCAGCTTCGGCTTCTTCTTTAGCACGCACGGCATACGTACCAAATTTATAGATGGATTGAGGAGTCAGACCCAAATGACCCATTACCGGCACGCCTGCACTCAACACCCGTATGACTGATTCTTTAATTTCAAGGCCTCCTTCCATCTTCACGGCGTGCGCACCCGATTCTTTCATTATCCGAATGGCCGAACGTAGCGCTTCCGACGAATTTCCCTGATACGATCCAAACGGTAAATCAACTACAACCAACGCCCGTTTAACCGCCCGCACCACTGAACTGGCGTGGTAAATCATCTGATCCAGCGTAATAGGCAGGGTCGTTTCATGGCCGGCCATTACGTTCGAAGCCGAATCTCCAACCAGAATCACCTCTACACCAGCCGTATCGACCACACGAGCCATGGAATAATCGTAGGCAGTGAGCGCCGAAATTTTCTCGCCTTTATTTTTTAATTCCTGAATAGTATGCGTCGTAACGCGCTTGATATCGGGATTATGGACAGACATTGGGGAAGTTGTTATGAAGTTGTAAAGTTATAGAGTTATAAGGTTGTAAAGTTGGCTACCACACTTATAAACTTTACAACCTTATAACTCTGTAACCACACAACTTAACGAGGAATGAGCCAGGTTTCGGGGTTGAGTTTGGTAAACTCTTTCCAGATTTGAAACTGGATTTCGGAGACACCGTTCTTGTCGGTGGCCACTGTACCGATGGACTCGCGGGCTTTTACTTTTTGGCCAATCTGGACCGATACGCTCTTCAATTTTGCGTAAACGGTAAAATAATCGCCGTGCTGAATGGCCACTACGTTATTCATACCCGGCATACTCGTTACGTCCTGAACTACCCCATCATACACCGAGCGAACGCCTTCACCCGCATTTGTTTGAATATCAATACCTTGATTTTCAACATAAATACCTTTCAGAACAGGGTGCGCTTTACGTCCGAAGTGGTCAGAGATAAAACCCTTCGTTACGGGCCAGGGCAAGCGTGTCCGAGATGCCGTGAATGACGAAGCCAGGGCAGATTCTTCGTCATTGAGGTTGTTGTTACGTCGTTCGTCAGGTTTCTTCGCTGCTGTTTCTGTTTCGGCCGCCTTATCAATACTTTCTACTTTTGCTACGTCGGCGGGGGCCGGTTTTTCGCCAGCTTTTGCAGCCGCAGCAATGGCATCTTCGGCTTTTTTACGTTCTGCCGCTTTACGGGCCGCTTCAAGTTTCGCCAGTCGTTCCCGTTCGGCTCGCTCACGGGCCTCTCGTTCGGCGCGTTCTCTGGCTTCACGGGCAATAATCCGCGTAATCATGGCTTCAAGACGATCAACTGCCCGGCGGCTTTCTGCCAGTTCAGTAGCCAGTTCGGATTCTTTTTGGCTTAATTCCTTGACAACCAGATTTTTCTCATTCTTCAGCGACTCCAATTTCTTACTTTCACCCAACTTAGTAACCAGTGTGCTACGTTGCTCCTGACGTTTACGCTGCGTAGCCTGCTGTTTGCCATCGAGCATGGTTCGTACATTATTCATCTGGCGAACCTGACTTTGCCGGGCGTTAGAATATTGCCGCAGGTAACGATATCGGGCTACTAACTGATTGAAATTATCAGCCGCGAACAGAAAACCCAGGGGATTGATTTGCTGACGTCGTTTGTCGGCCGCGTAAACCATCGAGGCATATTCGCTCTTCAGTTTATTCAAATCTTTGGTGAGCGCTTCGCTGGCCTGGCGGAGTTCGAAGATTTCGGTTTCGGTCAGGCGGATGTCCTTATTTAATAAACCAATCTGATTCGACTGAGCCTGAATTTGTTGATTCAGCGCTTTTAACTGACCTAGCCCTACTTGTTTCTCCGAAGTTGTCTGTTTCAGAATTGTATTTATCTGAGTCATCCGCTCCAGATTCTGCCTTTTTTCCTTTTCCAGCGCCTGACGGTTACGCAAGGTCTGCGTCTGCTGTTGTTGAGCCATTACTGAGCCCGATAGCCAGCATAAACTCAACCCGATCAGCACAATAAGAAACCGACACATAAACCAGAAAGAAGACCAAAAGAGGAAACGCATACGTACTGAAACCAAAAACAAATTAGGGATTACATGGTGTGTATCACGCTATTAAGAACAATTCCCTGCAAAACTAAGGCCGACGTTTATAACTAGCCGGAATCGTAAAGGGAAATCCCGGATTTTTATCGACCAATTCTACTTTACTATGCTTGATACGTAATAAAGTCTGGTAAAATTGTCCATCGGCTTTAGACTGATAATCAAGTGTTACCAAACTCGTGTATGGAAACAGGAAATTATTCAGCGATGTAAAATCTTCGTAATCCAGCCGAAGCGTGTTTTTGGTCGGTTGTTCGGTTACCATTAGCTTTTTCAGTTTCCGATCCTCTTCACCAATATAGTTTTCAACCAGCACTTTGCCTTCGCTCTGCCGCAGGAGCAGGTAATCGTGTTCGTTTTTTATTTTTTGGGCCGGTCGTTTAGGAAGAGGCAGATTTCCGACAATAAGGGCCTGTAATAACTGGAAATTCATCTGAAAATTGAACTGTTTGCTCAAAGTCGGAAAATCATACATCGAATATTCCCGGTGAATTTTGTCGATAATGGTAATGGAATCGCGCGTAATCAGCGCCCGAACCGCTTCAAGACCAAGCTTAGAAATGGAGACCCAGATCAGGCTGTCTTTACGTGCCCGAATAGTGATATTGGCGTTATCGATATCCTGTGTGGGGCTTTTGAAGGAAATCTTCGATTTAGCTGTCAGATAACTAAAATCAATTTCTGCTACGTTGGCACGGGCCTCTTCAATGCCGGGACGAGCTGGCCGGGTTGCTGTTGCTGTATCCTTGTTGGGGGTAGCCGGAGTGGTCGGCGAGTTGACAACAACCTTCGCCGTATCGGGCAACGTAGCAGGGGTAGTTGAGGGATTAGTACGGGATATATGGTGTCGTCGGCACCCTTCGATAGTGACGAATACGCTCAGTAACAGCGTAAACAAGAGGTATTTATTCATTTAGGGGTAGTTTCAGTTCATAGCTTAAGACGAGTGTTGGCCAAAAACCAGAAACTGTTTTACAACTTGCCAGTAGCAATTTTTTTATCCAATTCCGAACTGCCTCCGCCTTTAGTCTTCGCCTGCTTCCACTGCTCCAGGGCCTTATCAGGTTGTCCGAGTTGGTAAAGTACATCACCGTAATGTTCAATGATTGTTCCGCTAAGATTAGCCGGATTAGCCATTGCCTTTTCCAGATATTGCCGGGCTTTAGCGTAGTCTTTCGCTACGTACAGCACCCAGGCGTAGGTATCCAGATACGTAGCATTGGTTGGATTACGCTCGACCAGCTTCTGAGCCAGTTGCTGCGCCCGTTGAAGATTTTCTTTCCGCAGCGACAGAAAATAGCTGTAGTTATTTAATACGTGGTCGTTTAGCGGGTCTACCTTTAAAACGGCTTCGTAAGCTTCATCAGATTTGGCGTAATCGCCTAGACCATTATAAGCATCACCCAACTGCGCATCTATTCCTTTTTTCAATTCTGTAGTGGCAGTTGCCGCCAGCAGTTTGCGGCTCTCCTCCAGCGCATCAACGGCTTGTTGATATTTCCGCTTGAACAAATTGGCTGAACCATTTGAATACCAGAACATTCCTTGCGTTGGAAATACTTCAAGCGCCTGTTCCGAATGCACCAGCAAACTATCGACCTGATTCAGTTCTCCATCCAATTGTAGCAATGCCCCCCACACTTCATAGATCGAGCCATCGAGCCGGGTGGCTTTGGCGTACGTATCGCGGGCCTCGGCTTTTTTCCCCTGCTGAACCAGTAAATCAGCCAGCATAACCTGTGATTTAGGGTCATTTGGAGATGATTTCGCTAATTGCTGTGCCATACCCAAAGCATCCTGCTGCGCTGTGGGGTTTTCACTAGTGAGATTTACGTAGCTGGATAAAATCCGGGCCTTCAGACCAGCCTCCAGATTTGGATTCGCCAATACCTGATCGAGCTCTTTTTTAACGCGGGCCATGTCGCCTTTCTTCCGGTAAATATCAGCGAGTAATACGTGGGCCTGCGGCAGGTCGGAATTGAGTTTAAGTGCCTTATCAATCCAGCTAATTGCCTGATCGGAGCGGTCGTTAGCGATGAGCAATTCGGCTCCTTCGAGCAAATAATCTGGTTCACCGGGTTCTGAGGCAACCAGTTTTTCGGCCTCTTCAATAGCCTTTTCTATCTTGTTCTGTTTCAGATAAATACGTTGCTTCTGGCGAGTAATTTCTTCGTTCGTGCCTAATTCACGTTCTACCAGGTTATAGGTCGCAAGCGCCTGATCTGGTTTTTCATCGAATAGGTAAATTGCCGCCAGTTCAACACCGTATTCAGCATTTTCGGGTCCTTTTTTCAGGATGGCTTCGTAGAGAGCTTCGGCTTCACCGTACCTTTTCTGTTTTACGTACAATTCGGCCAGCAGTAATGAATAATATTTGTTGTCGTTGCTCAGGTTATGCGCCTTAACCGCGTGCGTAATGGCATCGTTGATTTTACCACTTTTGACCTGCGCATTCGCCAGCGAATAATGAGCAGCGGCATTCGACGGATCTTTTTGCAGTATTTTCTCAAACTGCGCAATCGCTTTTGCTGGCTCGTCGGTCATCAGATACCGTATACCCTCTGTAAACTGCGTCTCGGCTTCAATACGTACCGTTGTGGTCGAGCCAGCCTTTGCCAGCGCCGTATCAGCCTTGACGGGTCGGCGCTGAGCCGAGGCAGGAAGCAGACAAACCCACAAAATCAGCCCGAAGCTAATTAGGCTTCCAAGTAAGCGTCGATTGCCGTAACGGATGTATAACGTATTCATACTGATTAATATACAGAGAGACTTACTTATCAAAACGTGCTCTGTCTCGTTCTATTGCAGCTTTCGTACAACGAATCCTCTTAAACAAAGGTAGTTCAAAATGACGGAATGATTTATATACGCTGAATACCTTACGTAGTGGACCAAAACAGTCTTTGAGACAATTCCGTTTGACACCCGATTCGTGCCCGGCTACGCTACGTTACCCCAACAAATACCTTGCCCATTACGTAGCACTGGCAACGTAGTGATAGGCCAGAAATCTCGAAAATGATACGTAGTACTTATAACTTTTCGGGCAGGCTCTAGTTTATCGGTTATGCTTGCGCAGAAAGTGCAAGCCCATAAAATCACATTCATGGAAACTTTGTATACTGCCACCGTCAGCAATGTGGGTGGACGCGAGGGCGATGTAAAATCGCTGGATGGCATTCTGGAATTAAACGTTAAACGTCCGGTAGAAATGCACGGTGAAGGGGGAGCAACTAACCCTGAGATGTTATTTGCAGCAGCGTATAGTGCGTGCTATAACGGGGCTCTAATGTCTGTTGCCGAACGACGGAAAGTTATACTACCCGAACACGCCGTAGAAGTCAGTATTTCGCTGAATAAAGACGGCAACAACATGTTCTTATCCGGGAAAATTACGGTTAAAGCCCCACACATGGACCACGACCAACTTCAGCAGCTGGCCGAAACCGCCCACGCCGTATGTCCCTATTCCAAAGCTGTGAAGGGTAACATGGATATGAAGATTGAAGTACTGGTTTAGGTTTGCAAGGATAGTGGGGGTAGCAGGGATTGTTTGTAACTCAGCAATCCCTGCTACCCCCACTATCCTTGCGCTCATCTACCCCACCGCGTCGTACACCTGCACACGGGTCCATAGATGAGCGCAGGTGTCGACGAATTTCAAGTGAATGGGATGTTCCTGATACGTATCGTGGGCAGCTTTGTCGGCGAAAACAAAGGTTATCGAGAAATCATAGGAATGGTCGATAACAGGTCGGCGAGTTTCGGCGGGCGTACCGACGTAGGCCGCAGAAATGTCGGTAATTTCCTTGAGTGATCCGAGACCCGCACGTAGTGCATCGTGGTCGGCCTGGCTTTCGGGATGTTTCAGCCAGAAGAAAACAGTATGAACAAACATGAGAAAAGAAGAGAAGTTTTAGAATGAACTGTCCGAGATTATTGACTTGTGTATAATCATCGAACTGCAAACTTCTAATTATTTTTCTCCAACTGCTTCACTAGTACGTTAAAATCTTTCGGATAAGGTGCTTCAAAGGTCTGCTCTTCGCCATCGAGCAGGGCAAATGTCAGTGAGTGAGCATGGAGCGCAACGCGCTGAATCAAAGGCAATTCCTCCGTATCCTGCTTCAGATTAAACTTCCGTTTTATATCTGATAGAAAAACGGGTTTTCCACCATACGTAGCATCATTGACAATAGGTGCTTTGAGGCACATCAGGTGAACCCGTATCTGGTGCATCCGTCCTGTAATGGGCATACACTCTACCAACGTAGTAGTTCGAAACGCCTGCAACGTATTGAAAATCGTCTCTGCCACTTTTCCCTTTTCCCGGTCGATACGTACCGCCGTACCGTCTTTAATGGGCGATATAGGTAGAAACACCGAAATACCATCGAAATCGTGAACGCCATTCGTGACAGCGTGATAGCGCTTGGTCACCTCGCGGTGTTCAAACTGCATGGCTATATGCCGATAAGCCTCCGGATTTTTAGCAATAGCCAGAATTCCAGAGGTTTCCTTATCGAGCCGGTGGCCGAGTTGTGCATCAGGCCAATACGCTTTTGCCATCCGCACGATGCTCTGCCCTCCCCGGTCGGTGGTCCGCTCATCGAGCGAGGCTACGTGGGGTGGCTTGTTGATGATGATATAATCCTCGTTCTCAAAAAGAATAAGGTCTTCAAAATTCTGTTTCATGGGCGTTTGGTCGATAGTCGTTCGTCATCAATCGAAAGTGAGCGGTCGTAAAGAAACTTCTATCGTCTTATGACTATAAACGAAAAGCCCCCTCCTAACCGGAAGAGGCTCACAGATAATATCTTCGTAACAAAGACTATAAAGACAACGTACCGCGCTCGTGAGCTTTACGTAACGTAGCTTCCAGCCCGTTTTTGTTGATGGTTTTAATGGCCGACGTAGCCACTTTCAGCGTAACCCATTCTCCAGTTGATTCAACGAAGAACCGCTTCTTTTGCAAGTTCGGGTAAAATTTACGCTTGGTTTTATTATTAGCGTGAGAAACGTTGTTTCCCGACCGCGTGCGCTTTCCTGTTATTTGACAAACTCTGGCCATTACCGTACTCGTTTTCCGTATGAGGGCGCAAAATTGGCTAAATAATTCATAATCTGCAAGTCATTTCTCCTTTTTTTTGAATCCATACGGACAATGTCGGCATCCATTCTGGCAGCAGTTGCCACGTTTAAGGTGATACGTTGCCGTAAATACGATATATCCCTCAGGCGTGTAGTAGTAATCTTCGTTGGCTAAGTCAGGGATTTTTTTCTTTGATGACTGCGCTGGCATTGGTTTTGGGGGTCTCTGCAAGAAACCGTATTTTTGAGAAACGGGCATCTGCACGTGGAAGTTTCAGCAACCTAGCACTACATCAACGGACACATAACCACATTCACCATGATACTCGAACCAACACTATCTATCGCATCGGCCGAGAACGCCATGCAGTTAGAATGGCAATACGGCGCCCATAATTACCACCCCATTCCGGTAGTACTTACGCGGGGTGAAGGCGTTTTTGTGTGGGATGTTGAACAGAATCGATATTTCGATTTTCTTTCTGCTTACAGCGCTGTGAGTCAGGGCCATTGTCACCCACGTATCATTAATGCCCTGATCCGACAGGCGCAGCAATTGACGCTCACCTCGCGCGCTTTTTACAACGACAAAACGGGAGTTTGCGAAAAATACCTCTGCGATTACTTCGGCTACGACAAAGCTATAATGATGAACTCCGGGGCAGAAGCGGGCGAAACATCGCTGAAACTCACCCGAAAATGGGCCTATAAAGTCAAAGGTATTCCACAGAATCAGGCTAAAACAGTTTATGCTGCCGGAAATTTCTGGGGACGTACCATAGCCGCCATTTCATCATCGACCGACCCCAGTAGTACCAATGATTTTGGGCCGCTGCTGCCCGGTTATATCGTTATTCCGTACAACGACCTCAATGCATTGGAAGATACGTTCAAAAGCGTTCCAAACATTGCCGGTTTCATGGTTGAGCCCATTCAGGGCGAAGCGGGCGTTGTGGTTCCTGCTGAAGGTTATTTGCGTGGCGTTCGTGATTTATGCACGAAATACAACGTACTATTCATTGCTGATGAAGTGCAAACGGGCATCGGACGTACCGGCAAACGTATCGCTTGCGACCACGAAGGTGTAAAACCAGATTTGCTCGTGCTGGGTAAGGCACTATCGGGCGGCACTATGCCCGTATCGGCGGTGCTGACTTCGGATGAAGTTATGCTAACTATCAAACCTGGCGAACACGGTAGTACGTATGGCGGAAATCCGTTGGCCTGCGCCGTTACGATGGAAGCACTTCAGGTGGTAGAAGATGAAAAGCTAGCCGAAAACGCAGCCTCGATGGGCGAAATTTTCCGGTCGCGAATGATCGCTTTGAGTCACCAGACTGACTTAATTAAATCGATTCGCGGCAAAGGGTTGCTGAACGCCGTTGTGATTGCCGAACGGCCTGATTTCGGAAAAGAAACGGCCTGGGAAATCTGCATGAAACTTAAAGCGAACGGATTACTAGCCCGCCCGACGCACGGCGACAAAATCCGCTTTGCTCCCCCATTGGTCATCACCGAAGCGCAGATTCACGAAGCCTGCGACATCATTGAGAAAACTATTCTGGAGTTTTAAAAACGACGTAGCATTTTTGTCATGCTTCCTTCGTCAGCATGACAAAAATGCTACGTTATATTCGCTACGTGCTTAATCATTGCATCGGTTGCCCGTTTTTGAACGTAGCAGCTATACGTTCGCCATCGGCAAAGTAATACGTTCCCTTACCATTGGGCATATTATTCTTGAACCAGCCAACGTATTTATCGCCATTCCGGTAATAGTAAGCACCGTAGTCCCACCGAAGGTTATCCCGAAAGTTGCCTTTGTACTTTATTTTTCCATCGGCGTAATACTCTATGCCTTCACCATGTTTGTCCCCTTCTTCAAACTCACCGACGTAACGCTCCTGCGTCGGATAAACAAACGTACCTGTCCCGTCCTGGCAATCGCCTGATACACAGCCAACAGTAGCGCGTTTGGGAGCAGTAGGTGCAACAACAGAACGTGCCGCCATAACAGGAGCACTAGACGTAGTGATCGGTTTCGGAGCCATAGCTGTCGGCGCTTTCACCAACACCCGGCTTTTCGGGTACATCGCTTCAGCTTCCAGCCAGCCTTTCCGAATCGCTTCGACGCGAGCTGGCTTAGCAGGGTGCGTTAACGTAGCGTGTTCATCGCCAAGGGTTTTAACAGCAATCGACGCTTCTTCAAGCGAAGCGCCTAACTGGTGCAGCACAAAACCCGAGAATTTATCCGCTTCGATTTCTTTCTGAGGTTGCCCCCCCGTACCGTCAATGGTATGCCCCTGCAAATGGTGCCCAATTTCGTGCGCCATAATGCTGATAGCCGCCCAGTCGGTTTCGGTATCCTGATCAATTTGCGCCATAAATGCACCGTCGTACACAATAAAGCGCTGTCCTTTTAGTACCGTTGCAAAGCAGTTATCAGTGTTCGAACACTCAATAACTTTAAAATTACGCATCAGCCCGATGGGTTTCAGAATGCGGTCGACAACCCGTTCGGCGTGACCGTTGGAAGCTGTTTTAGGCGAACAAATAACCTGCGGACCTAGTTTGCCGCCGGTGTAGCTGCAAATGAAGGCTCCGGAGCCAAACGGACGTACCGGAGTATCGTTTTGAGCCATCAGCGGCTCATGAATCAGGGTAGTAATCAGTAAAAAAGGGAGAGAGAAAGCCACTCGCACATGCATAACCAAAGAGGGTTAATCGTACAACACGGCTGAATAACGAATTAGAACCGGCAGGCATTGTTTTCTGATTAGAAAATGCGTCATGAAACGAGTATTTCCAGTCCATGATGCATTGTTACGTAGTCGTTTTCCACCGACTCACTACGCCCTCATCCGTACACGCAGCTAATAACTCAAGCGTTGTTTTATGGAGAAGTGGATGCACAAAATCTGGCGCTACGTCGGCCAGTGGAACCAGCGTAAACCGTCGTTGATGCAGATATGGATGCGGCAATGTGAGTGTAGAGCTGCTCGAAATGAGCTGGTCGTAATAGAGAATGTCAATATCAATCACACGCGCGCCCCATTTCTCCTTTCTGATACGCCCCAAATCCTGTTCAATCGCCTGGGTTTGTTTTAGCAAAACTTCTGGCTCCAGCGTCGTTTTAACACGTATCACCTGATTCAGAAAAGCAGGCTGATCGATGATACCCCAGGGTGTGGTTTCGTACAAAGGCGACTGTTGTTCAATCGCACCAACGTATTGCCAAATCAAATCAACCGCCCGTTGCAACGTAGCAACACGGTCGCCGAGATTTGCGCCGAGGAGAAGAAAGGTTTTCAAAAGAGCGATGTTATTAGTGATAAGTGATAAGAGATGAGTTTGCTGACGCCAGCATTTGTTGAATGCGTCAGCAAACTCATCTCTCATCATTTATCACTCAATAATCCTTAATTGCCTTAATATCGTAGTACGTCTTGATTTCTTCTTCCGATGGCGTTTTGGCCGGACGTACCAGACGGAAACCGACGAACGAAGCCGACGTCAGCCACCAGTCTGATTTCGGGCTTTGTGGATCGAGTACTTTCCAGGCAGGTGCCGATGGTGTGCGAGCTGCCGAACGTAGCACTTCCGGACCGTCGTCCCATGAACCACCTCGAACGCTGTTCGGATACAACGTAGTGGTTGGTGCATAGGCTTCTTTCACTTTTCCGCTGGCTACCTGCTGGTAATAATCTTCAACGTACTGATCTTTGGTCCATTCCATTACGTTGCCGTGCATGTCGTAAAGGCCAAACGGGTTCGGTTTTTTGGTGCCAATTTTTTTATAACCACCATCGCTGTTCCCGTTAAATACGGCGTATTCACCCAATTTACTCGCATCAGCCCCGAACGAATAAGGCGTAGTCGTATTGGCCCGACAGGCATATTCCCATTCAGCTTCGGTAGGCAATCGGAAGAACATACCCGTTTTAGCATACAGCCACGCACAGAACTTGATGGCGGCATATTGCGTCATATTAATAGCCGGATAACCCGCCCGGCCCATCCCAAACGACATGTCGACATAGGGCGGACTAGGCCGCGTAGTGGCGTCGGTTTTCGCCAGATTGGCGTCCACCTGGTTATACTTAGCCGCCATTTCTTTCTCCATCGTCGTGAAAGCGAACAGGTCGTACAAGTCCCAGGTAACTTCGTATTTCCCCATGTAGAACGGCTCAATTGCTACGTTGTGCTGAGGCCCTTCATCGGGTTTACGGTCTTTCTCAGCGGCAGGACTACCCATCATAAATTTTCCGCCCGGAATGGCTACCATTGCATACGTCTGGTTGCTCCCCGGTACTACCTGCGTGTAGGATTTGAAATCAGTGGAGGTTTGAGCCTGTGTTGTATATATAGCTCCAGCGAGCAAGCCAACTGCGATAAGGAGACGTTTTACGAGCATTGTTGGTTATGAATTAGGAATTCATCTTGAACCGCAAAAGTACGAACGATTGCTTTGTTGTACCTTTGTGGAGTCACAGTTTTATTTCCTGCATTAATATGACGATCAAACTTAGTAAAGCAGCCTCAAAGGGTGAGATTGTTGAGAAACTTCGGCAATTGAAGCAGCCTAATGAGTTGAATGTTCAAAAATATGCTGGCAAATTGAAATGGGGGAAAGATAGCCTCTCATACCAGCGTGAATTACGAGATGAATAATCCAACTGGCCTTTTTGTGGACACAAATGGATTAATCCGCCTGCTGGAAGGTGACGAATTGCTCAGTACCTTACTGGCAGACCAGATAGTTTATATCTCTGTATTCACAGAGTTAGAGATGCAATGTAAACCCAATCAACCTGCTGAAGAACGTAAACTGATTAAAAGCTTGCTAAACGACTGCGTTATAGTCGAGTTAACTCCACAAGTTAAAACAGAAGCGATTAAAGTTCGCAGGGCTTCACGAATGAAACTTATGGATTCAATTGTAGCAGCTTCAGCCCGAATGACAGGCCTACCACTCATAACTGGCGACAACGCATTCGAACGTGTTTCCCAGTTAGACTTGATTCTTTTACCTCCTCGTTAACAGAACTTTAGCGAGAAAGCTTCACCTCATGAATTACCTATCAGCCGAAAATTTAACCAAGTCCTACGGCGACCGCATTCTCTTCAAAAACCTGACCTTTGGCGTTAATCGGGGCGATAAAGTAGCTATCGTCGGTGCCAATGGATCAGGCAAAACAACCTTGCTGTCGATTCTGGCAGGAGCCATGCCGCCCGATTCAGGAATTGTCAGCCAACGGAAAGACATCAGCGTAGGCTATCTCGACCAGCAGCCCGAACTCAACAATGCACTGACCGTTATGGAAGTAGTGCTGGCGGGTGAAAGTGCTCAACTCGACGCGGTACGTGCCTATGAACACGCCCTCGTCAACGATGATCCGGCTGCACTCGAACGCGCCATGGCCGACATGGAAAAGCTAGAAGCCTGGGATTATGAGTCGCAAATCCGGCAGATTCTGGGTGAACTGGGCATTCAGGACGTAACGCAGCCGGTTCATTTGCTGTCGGGTGGTCAGCGGAAGCGGGTAGCACTGGCGCGGGTGCTGATTCAGAATCCTGATCTGCTTATCCTCGACGAGCCGACCAACCACCTCGATCTGGAAGCCATTGAATACCTCGAAAATCACCTGAATACTAATAACGGTACGTTGCTAATGGTATCGCACGACCGTTATTTTCTAGACCGGGTCTGCAATCAGATTGCGGAGATGGACGAAGGGCAACTTTATACGTACAAAGGCAATTACGCCTACTTTCTGGAAAAGAAAGACGAGCGCGAAGCAGCCGCAGCCTCTGAGTTAACCAAAGACAGAAATACGTTTCGGCGCGAACTAGAATGGATGCGTCGGCAACCGAAAGCGCGGGGCACCAAAGCACAGTACCGAATCGATGCGTTTGACGAACTGAAAGATAAAGTCGGCGGCAAACGTAGCGACGGCGAACTTGATCTGAACCTGCGCATGACGCGGTTGGGCAGCAAAATTCTGGAAGTCGAAAACCTGAGTAAACGCTTCGGCGACAAGGTATTACTCGACCATTTCAACTACACGTTCAAACGCCCCGACCGCGTTGGTCTCATCGGCAAAAACGGCATGGGTAAAACCACGCTGATGAATATGCTAACCGGTCTGCTACGTCCCGATTCAGGCAAGATCACGACGGGCGGTACGGTAAAATTTGGCTACTATACCCAAACTGAACTCGATTTACCCGAAAATCAGCGCGTTATCGACGTAGTACAGGACGTAGCGGAAGTTATGAAACTCGCGAATGGCGACACAATTACCGCTACACAGTTGCTAACTCGTTTTTTGTTCAATCGCCAGAAACAATATGACTTCGTATCGAAACTGAGCGGGGGCGAAAAACGTAGGTTGCAATTGTTGCTGGTGCTGGTGCAAAACCCGAATTTCCTGATCCTAGACGAGCCCACCAACGACCTCGACATCACGACACTGAACGTACTAGAAGAGTTCTTGCTCAATTTTTCGGGATGTGTTCTGATTGTTACGCACGATCGCTACTTCATGGATCGGCTTGTTGAGCACGTATTTGTGCTGGAGGGTGAAGGCAAAGTCCGTGATTATCCGGGCAATTATACCGACTACCGAATTTGGCGTGATTCGCAGCCGAAAACGGGTACGTCACAAAATGATAAACCAGTAGCGTCGCCGGCAAAGAACCAATCGACGCCCGTTGTAGTTTCATCCGCAACAAGCCCGGCTGCTGGTGCCAAGAAAAAGCTGTCGTTCAAGGAAATACGCGAGTACGAAACTCTTGAAAAAGAAATTGAGTCGCTGGAGCAACGGAAAGCCGAAGTTGTCGGTCTACTGAATACCGGTGGGCATCACGAACAGCTAACAGCCTGGGCACGTGAAATTGAAGAGATTGACAAAAGTATCGCCGAAAAATCAGACCGCTGGCTGGAGTTAGCGGACTATATTTAAAGAGTGAAAGAGCGAATGAGTGATTCTCTCCTTCATTCGCTCTTTTACTCTTTCACTCCGCACCGGCGGCCCGGTTTCACTCTTAACCATGGATCAGATTATTGAATTTTTCCGGTATCTGTTGAATTCCGAAGAGATTATTCGGACGGGGGGACTGGTGCTTATTACGTTGATTATCTTCGTAGAAAATGGTCTGTTCTTTGGCTTCTTCCTGCCGGGCGATTATCTCTTGTTTCTATCGGGCGTTTTTGCCGGGACTAAACTGCTAAACGTACCGCTTTGGCTATTACTCATCTGCATTTTCGGCGCGGCTGTGCTCGGTTCACTTACCGGCTACGTAACGGGCTACTATTTCGGTGGAAAAATCAAGGACCGGCCCGACTCGCTATTTTTTAAACAAAAATATATTGAGAATACGCGGGCGGCTTTCCTACGTTATGGAAACAGTGCGCTGATTGTAGCTCGGTTTCTGCCGGTTGTCCGCACGTTTGCGCCACTGCTGGCGGGTCTGATTCACATGCCTTTCCCCTATTTCATGCTCTATAACGTAATCGGCGGTGCGATTTGGGTCATTACGTTGGTGGGGGGTGGTTTTTATTTCGGCGAGAAATTTCCGTGGATTATCAACTACGTCCACTGGATTATTATTTTCTTCCTGGCTGTCACTACGTTCACCGTTGTGAAAGGTTACCTGAATGCCAGAAAAGAGAACCGGGTCGAGAAAGTATAATGTGAAATCCCGTTTTCATGCTTACTACATTCCTCAGGAATTGACGGGCTCAAATATGTCGGCGGCATTTGGTTTTCGGCCATGCGTCATTTCAACCCTTTGCCACCAGCGCTGAACATCTTCCTGTTTTTGATCCAGCGTTTTGCCGGGTAGGTTGAACGTATTCGGGTTGTATCGATAGGCAATGTCTACCTCTAAATAATAATCTTTATAGAACAGATCCCGCAACGTTGTCTGAAACATATCACCTGTTACGTGGATAGGTTCGGCGGTTGGTTTTTTCCTGACAAGTTCATAGTCAGGATCAACGTAGCAATCTTCCGCAAAATGCCCTTCTTTATAGAAAGCAGTCGTAGGGAAATAAAGTACAAGCGTCAACAAAGGCCATTCCGCTGAGACAGCTTCCTGAATTTGCCGATACGTCATTCCTTCCTTTATAGTGACGCTTGTACTCATACCAAAATTTTAGGTAAGCACTTCAACAAATCAGACTCTAGTGATCTGGATAAAACAAGCCTGGGTGTTTGACGTAGCAGTTGCCATATATCAAACACCCAGGCTATCAATCATTTAATTCCGTAACGCCTTACCACCTGTCAACAAACTCTGAATCCGTTCCAGCGTCTTTTTCTCACCTGTCAGAGATAAGAATGCTTCCCGTTCCAAATCAAGTAAGTACTGCTCTGATACGTTCTGTGGACTGCTTAAATCGCCACCGCAAATAACGTAGGCCAGTTTATCTGCTATTTTTGCATCGTGGTCTGAGATGTAGTTGCCCATGCGCATAGCCGCAACGCCTGCTTTGAACAGCGCAATACCGGTTTTTCCCTGAACTTTAATGTCCTTACGTGGCTTGGGCTGCGTGTAGCCATTTTCGGCCAGTTCGATGGCGGCTTGTTTGGCTTCGGCCAGTAATCGACTTCGGTTCAGGACAATCTGATCAGTGGAACGGAGGTAGTTCATGTCGCGGGCTTCCTGCGCCGAAGTCGAAACTTTAGCCGTAGCGATGTTCATGAACGCACTCTGAAGAATGTTCAGTTCTGGGTCGCCGGTCTGGTACAGGTCCGACGCACGAGCGGCCATCTCTTTAGTACCTCCACCCGCCGGAATCAGGCCGACGCCCACTTCCACTAGCCCAATGTAGCTTTCAGCGTGCGCTACCACTTTATCGGCATGAAGTACGGCTTCGCAACCGCCCCCTAGCGTAAGTGTATGTGGAGCTACCACCACCGGAACAGACGAATACCGAAGCCGCGTAATCAGTTTCTGAAACTGGGCAATCATTAGATTCACCTCGTCGAATTCCTGCTCAACGGCAAACATGAAGAGCATCGCCAGATTGGCACCTGCCGAAAACGCTTCAGTCGAATCATTGCCAACAACGAGCCCGCGGAAATCTTTCTCAGCCAGCGAAACGCCTTTCTGTAAAGCCTCCGATACGCCCTGTCCGAACGTATTCATTTTGCTATGAAACTCGACGTTCAGAATACCATCACCCAGATCGTAAATCGATGCGTCATTATTTTTCCAGACGACGTTGTTGCTGGGACCGTCCCCCCGGAGATTCTCAAGAATCGTAAACGCTTCCGTACCGGGAATGGCTTTGTAGCTTTTCGTCGGAATGTCGTAATACATCCGCTTGCCCCCTTCGATTTTATAGAATGCATCGAAACCAGCGTCGAGCATGTCGTAAACCCATTGAGCAGGCTTCTGCCCAAGCGATTCAATCAGCTCTACGCCTTTCCGAACGCCGATAGCATCCCAGGTTTCGAACAAACCCATTTGCCACCCGAAGCCCGCTGTAATGGCCGCATCGATCCGGTAAAGTTCGTCCGAGATTTCGGGAATGCGATACGTAGCGTAGCGGAATCCATCGGCAAACGTTTGGCGGTAGAACTCGCCCGCTTTGTCTTTGCCAGCGAGCAGTATCGGGAATCGTTTCTTCAGGCTATCAATGGCTTTGGTGCCCTCCAACGTAGCAAACTTAACCTTGACCGACGGCTTGTATTCGAAGGTTTTCAGATCGAGAGCCAGAATTAGCGTCTGGCCTTTTTCGTCCTTTATTTTCTTGTAATAACCCTGACCGGTTTTATCGCCCAGCCATTTATTTTCCATCAACTTCTGCATTGACGGCGGCAACTCGAACGACGCCCGTGATTCGTCGTGCTCCATTTTCACGAGGTTGTTCGCTACGTTGACGGTTGTATCCAGCCCCACTACGTCCGACAGCCGGAACGTACCAGATTTCGGCCGACCAACCACTGGCCCCGTAAGTTTGTCAACTTCTTCTACCGTCAAACCCAGTTCTTCGGATACGCGAATGGTCTGAATCAGCGACTGAATACCCAATCGGTTGGCGATGAAGCCCGGCGTGTCTTTACACAATACGGTGGTTTTACCGAGATACAAATCACCGTAGTTCATCAGGAAATCAATGACATCCGGATCGGTATCGGGGCCGGGAATAACTTCAAGCAGGCGGAGGTAACGGGGTGGATTGAAAAAGTGTGTACCGCAGAAATTCCGGCGAAAATCGTCGCTACGTCCCTCAATCAGCAAATGCATCGGAATCCCCGACGTATTGGACGTAATCAACGTACCGGGTTTGCGGTATTGTTCAACCCGTTCATAAACAGACCGTTTAATATCCAGTCGCTCGACAACCACCTCGATAACCCAATCATACGTAGCAATCTCTTTCAGGTTATCATCGAAATTCCCCAGTTTGATACGTTCGGCAAATTTGGGGCTGTAGAGCGACGCCGGACTAGCTTTGAGCATCGTCTGGAACGCGTCGGTTACAGGTCGGTTGCGAACCAGCGGGCTATCGGTTGTAAGGCCTTTCGCCTGTTCAATAGCATTTGGTTCTTTCGGGACAATGTCGAGCAGCAACACATCGGCGCCGATGTTCGCAAAATGAGCCGCAATCCGCGACCCCATAATACCCGAACCGAGCACGGCGACCCGCCGAATGGTACGTTTTTTTGTCTGTGGGGTGCGACCCTCCGATTTGGGTTTTTCTAAGGTAGCTTCCATGGTTTTGATTTACCCGGAACGCGAATCAAACAGTGCTACGTTTACTCGGCGTTCCTGTCTTTGATTTTAATTAATTCGTCTACGTCAATTTGATCTTTAGGCCGATTCGTAGCTTTCTTCTCAGCAATTAAATCATTCAGGTGAATTACTTTGAACGTAATTCCATCAAACGTAGCATCGATTGCCCGTTCATAACAAACGTCAAAATCAATTTCACCAAATGCTTTGAGCGAATAGCCCATATCGAGCGTGAAGCCATATTTCCCCACCGCGACCGATGTCCAGCCGAAAATAAGTGGTACGTCTTTTAGATAAGCCGCTCCAGCCACGCCATTCTCGTCCAACGCCTGAATCAAATTAGCTTTGTTCTGATCGTCAGATTTAAGCCAGATATCCATGTCCTGCGTAGTGCGAACATGCCCATGCACAACCCCCGCCATGCCGCCAACCAGCAAATATTGAACCTGATGACGATTCAAACTTTCCAGCAGCTGCTCTACGTCAGAATCGGCAATATCCATTGATTTCGGCGGATTTTTCGGGTTGGCATGATACAGTTTCGACGCCGTATGCATGAGTCGCGTAAACGCTTTTAGCCGGTTCTCAGCAGGATTTTCGAGAATTTCAGGCATAGTTTCAGCGCGTTAGTCCAACGATAACTCTTCTGCTTCAGTCGTTTTAATCTTCGAATTTTCTTCTTCGACCATCCGATTGATTTCCTTGATAACGTCCAGAAAAACAACCAGTTTGTCGAGCGGTATACGTTCGCGGATGGCCTGGTTGAATTGAATCACACCATCACGAGCCATTTCGCGCTTGATTTTACCAGCTTCCGTCAGATAAATGCGCACAAAGCGTTTGTCATTATCATCCACTTCCCGACGTATCAGACCACGCTCTTCCAGATTTTTCAGCATACGTACCAGCGAACGAGGTTCCATACCCAGCAGTGGCCCTATTTTAGTGGCTGGCGTGCCTTCTTCCAGGTCGATGTTCAGCAGTACGTAGCCAATGGCCATCGTAATGCCGAACCGGGCTGCGTAGGCATTGTACATCCGCGAAATGGAATGCCAGGCCCATTTTATATGAAAATCAACTGTCTTTTCCTTCTTCATCGTCGTGCCCTCCAATCATGGTTAGCCGTGTAAATCTAGTAGATTTTCGCGAATTATTATGCAAGCATACTAATTTTCTTATACGCAAAAAAGTGAACTGCATCGGCATCATGCAACCCGTCGAGATCAATGTGCATCTTTATAAAAAACCAACACAACAAATCAATTGCTCATGAAACTTCTTACTACGTTCTTTCTGCTTACGCTCGTTGCGCTAACGTCCACCTTTGCCCAAACGTCGGTTTCGGCTAAAGAAATTATCGAAAAAATTAACCGTAAAGAGGCCGTTACGTATCAAAATGCTACCATTACCGGCGATTTGGACCTGACAGATCTGGCCAATCGAAAAGAAGTACAGGATGGAAACTGGGGAGATACACAACATTATCTGAGTATTGTTGAAGCGCCTATTACGTTCAAAAACTGTGTATTCCAGGGAAAATTTCTGGCGTATCGCTCAGAAGAGAATAACGTCAAAAGAGTCTTTAACAACAGCAACACTGTCTATAACGCTGATTTCCCGGAATCGGTAACCATCGAAAACTGTACGTTTGAAGAAGACGCGGCATTCAAATATTCGACATTCAGCCAGCGCGCCATTTTTACGGGTACTACGTTCCGCGACGAAGCACTATTTAAATACACCAAATTCCGCGACGCAGCTGATTTTAGCAACTCGACATTCAAAGGGCATAGTGACTTCAAATACACGAAATTTGACGAAAAGTCTTCGTTCCAGAAGGCCAGTTTCACCCGTGCGGCTGACTTTAAATACACGAAATTCGACGAAGGCGTTGATTTCCGGCAGGCTAGTTTTACGGGAAGCGCCGATTTTAAATACACTAATTTCCCTCGGGGTACTCAATTCGAAAACACGAAATTTTCGGGTATCACCGACTTCAAATACACCAAACTCGACGGCCAGCGATTCAATCCAGGTCGGGATTAGAGCGTTTTTGTCATGCTGACCGGGCCGCCGGCCCGGTCAGCATGACAAAAAATTATAGGTAAGACGTAAGTGAAAAGGCTGCTCTTCAGAAAGGCGTAATCTTTTCGCTTACGTCTTTCTACTTTTTACCAGAAGCTTAACTATTTCTCTAATTCCTCGTTTATCAGAACGTTAAACCAATCACTTAACGTTGTGAAACGTACTTACAAAATTCTGATTGCGCTCGTTGTCCTGCTCATCATTGCCCGGTTGCTGCTGCCGTATTTCGTGCTACGTTACGTCAACAAAACCCTGGTCGACATGGGTGACTATACAGGACACGTTGAAGATATTGATATTCAGCTCATTCGCGGGGCGTATCAGATAGACAATTTACGCATTCGGAAAATCAGCGGGAAGATCAAAGAACCGTTTCTGTTCATCCCGAAAATCGATTTATCCGTTGAATGGAAATCACTCTTTAAAGGCAAGCTGGTAAGCGAAGTAGAGTGTTATAATCCGGAAATCAACTTTGCCTTTAGCGATGATGAGGCTACTAGTCAGACCGGTGCCGATGTCGACTGGACCGAGTTCCTGAAAAAACTGCTGCCTATCAACATCAACCGGTTTGCGATCATCGATGGCACCGTAAACCTGGCAAGTTTGATTACTCACCCCCGCGCCGATTTGTCGTTGAAACGCTTTCAGGGCGAAATCCGGAACATACGTAACGTAGAGGACAAGGCCAAACAGTTACCGTCGCCGGTAGTGGCTTCGGGCGACGTACCGGGTTACGGTGGGACTATGAAATTTTCGGCCAATATGAACCTGCTGAAAGTTGTTCCCGACTTCGATTACAATATGCAGTTTGCTAATCTTCAGATGGTTAAACTCAACCCTCTTGCCCGCGAATACGGAAATATTGATTTCGAGCGAGGTACGTTGAGCGTTTATAGTGAGATGGCGATGCTGAACAAGAAATTGAACGGTTACGTAAAACCGCTCACGAAAGGCATGCAGATTTTCAAACTCAACGAGCACGAAAATCGTACGCCAGGCAAGTTTTTTACTGAGCTAGCGGCACAGGCCGGTACTGTCATTCTGAAAAATCAGCGACACGATCAGGTAGCCACCCGAATTCCTCTCACCGGTACTGTCGACAATATCGAAACGTTGACATGGCCTACTATTTTCGGTCTGTTACGTAACGCTTATGTAGAAGCTTTTAAAGGCGAATTCGATAATAACGTAACGCTTAAGGACGCCCTGAAAGACGTAAGGGCCGATTTAAAAGAAAAACGTAAAGAGCGCAAAGCGGAACGTAAAGAAGCCCGCGCCGAACGTAAAGCCGAACGTCGGCAGAAACGGGAAGCCCGTAAACGAGAACGAGAAAAGAAAAAGAATTAACGCCTTAACTCAGTACATATCAACGTACTGTGTCAACGCGGGTAGCCCCTCCCCTACGTAGCGAATCTGGACGTAGCCGTTTTTGTTTGCGATTTTTAGGCTTCGTTTTCGTCGTATCCTGGCTTATATCTCTTTGTAATCGTCTTTGCTCGTCCGCTTTATTCATGACTGGAGCAGTCTGAAATGATTCGGTTGTGGAAGCTGATTGCGGCAACGAGTTATTCTGCCCGAAACTAGCGCTGGCCAGTCCGCCGGTCAGTAAACTGATGAAAAACACGTAGCGTTTCATAACATTGAACGTATTGGTATTACGTAATAACGAAGCGCGCACCTGTTCGGTTACGATTTGTGCCGTTTAGTAAGCGAATCAATTACTATATGCGTTTAAATATGGAATTTCGCTCGGTTCTGCATCTACAGAGAAACGACGTAACACGATGTCCGTTTGCAAAGCAACAACCGATAAAATCGTACGTAGCATTCGTTAGTACATGTTCCTGAAACTGTTCCGTAAATCCAGAACCGAACGCTCTCCCCGCGACGCGGCCGACTACGTAGCACGCTACCGCGCTACGGGTGATCTGGCTATTTTGGGTGAACTCTATGAACAGCATATGGATATGATTTACGCCGTTTGCTACAACTACCTGCGCGACGAAGACGAGGCTAAAGACGCCGTCATGAATCTATTCGAGCAGTTAGTCAATGATTTACGACGGCATGAGGTACATCAGTTTGGACCGTGGCTGCACAGCGTAGCGCGGAATTATTGTTTGATGCATTTGCGTAAACATCAGGCCCATCCGAACATAGCGTTAGTCAGTGACTCGCCAACCGACAGCGACGAGCCACTATTAAATCTGACAGACGATGACGATACGCTGGCCGAACACGAGGAAGATTTAACGCGGATGGAAGCTTGCCTGCAAACGCTGGCCGTGGAACAACAAAGCTGCCTTCGGTTGTTCTATCTGGAACGAAAGACGTATACAGAAGTAGCTGAACTGACGGGTTACGATTTGAAACAGGTGAAAAGTTATTTGCAAAATGGGCGTCGGAATTTGAAAATTTGTATGAGTAAGTAGCAGCCATGAACGACAAACTGACTTTCGACGATTTACAGGCTTACCGGGCTGGTCAACTCAGCGGCCCGGCGCGCTATCGTGTGGAGCGGCTGCTATTGGAAAATCCGTTCTATGCCGATGCCCTGGCGGGTTTGGAGGCCATGCAACAAACAGCCGCCGATACGTTGCCGAACCAACTCGCTGATTTACGAACGACACTGCACCAGCGTATTCATGAGTCGGCCAATAAAAAACGACTGTGGCCCCTCTGGATTGCGACTACCACAGCCGCCATTTTGTTTATGCTGGCGATGGCTATTTACTTCATCTATTTTGCGCCGAAACGGCCGAATAAATCACAGCCCATTCAGCGCCCCAAAACTACGCTGGTTACCCCATTTACGGATAGCCATCGGGCGTTTATCTATGAACGTATTGATGGCGTTCGGGCGCTAAAAAATGCGGTTTGTTTGCGTATTTCGTAAAACAATTCGCAAAGCTCCAACGTTAACCCGGCATACCATCATAACGAATCATCCATGTTTCGCGCAAATTCACTACGTTCAATCGCTTTATCTTTATTCCTCATTTCAACCTGTCTATCAGGCAGTTTAGCCCAACAACGCTTTAGTGCCGGTCCGCGCGTCGGCTTGAATTTGTCTAATTATTGGGGAAAATCAGACAATATGAAATTCACACCCGGCGTATCAGCTGGTGTGTTTCTGATGTACAGTTCGCTGAACCATTTCGGACTCTCCGCTGATTTTCTTTATTCACAACGGGGTACTGATTATAACGACGGGCGTATCAAGTTTAAGCAGCGGGTGAATTACCTGGAAATTCCAGTGCTGGCCCGTTATTTTTTGACATTGGAAGGCAATTTCAGACCTAACGTTTTTATCGGCCCATCGCTTGCTATTAAGCTCAACGCCAAGCGACTCGACGGCGAATACCTGTCGGGTACGGGTCCCGCTATTAATTCCGACAATGGCAGCGATTTTAACGATCTTGATCTGGGCGCTGCGGGTGGTTTTCAGCTCAACTGGGGTACCGGCAATCGGCAACATTTCCTGATTGATGCCCGCTACACGCTCGGCCTCAGCAATGTACAAAGCAACCTGCCTAATATATGGGGAAATCGCAGTCCGCTGCAAAACTCGACTTTTACGCTGGCCTTAGGCTACAGTTTCGGCGTTGGCCGCGAACACCCAAGCCGTTACCGTCGATAGTCAAAACAGTTAAATGCTACGTTGACTGATACGCATCGGTCAATGCAAAAAAGCCAATTCTCATAATGCTTAGGTTTTATTCCTGAGTAATATGGCAATCGGCTTTTTTGTCATGCTGACGAAGGAAGCATGACAAAAAAGTACGTACATTTGATTTTTGCAAATCAGACGTAACAATGGGTACTACATCACTGGAAGAGTTTTACAAGGAAACAGCCGCTCTTATCCCCGAAGGCATAAACAAAGAAATCGGCCACTTTAATGTATTTAGTATGCAGGACATTGTGGCCAGTTACAAGAAGAAACCGGTGATGCCATACAACCGGCGGGCATACTACAAAATCAGTTTGATAAGCGGACGTAACACGGCTGAGTATGCCGATAAAGTGATCAATATCGAGAAAAACGCACTGTTATTTGCCACGCCCAAAATTCCTTACCACTACGTTCCGCTCGACGACCAGCAGTTCGGCTACTTCTGCATTTTCACCGACGATTTTCTAATTCAGCAAAAAAGTGGAGTCGTGCTGGATGACTTACCTATTTTCAAGCCGGGCGGCTATCCCATCTTTCAGCTCACAGATGAAAATACCGAAGATATTCGCTATATCTTCAAAAAGATGCATAACGAGCTATCATCCAGTTACATATACAAATACGATTTGTTACGTAACTATGTCCTTGAACTAATTCATTACGGCCAGAAATTGCAGCCTGCTACGGCTTTGTATCCTACGCACACGGCTTCAGCGCGGGTTTCGTCGTTATTTATTGAATTGTTGGAACGGCAGTTTCCGATTGAATCTCCGCAGCAGAAATTAGGACTGCGTACGGCTAAAGATTTCGCCGAACGATTGTCCGTTCACGTGAACCATCTCAACAAAGTTTTAAAGGAAAATACGGGCAAAACCACCACCGATCTCATCAGTCACCGAATTGTTCAGGAAGCTAAAATCCTTCTGAAACAAACCGACTGGAATATTTCCGAAATCGCGTACAGCCTCGGCTTTGAGGAGGTGGCTCACTTCTCTAATTTCTTCAAGAAGCAAACTACGTTGGCTCCGGTAACTTTCCGAGCTTGAAGCTAAGATTTGATTTTTGCAAACTTCGGATTGAAGTTCGCAAACAGCTACGTTGTGAACGAGTCTACTTTTGTTCCATCAACTTTCAACTACGATGGAACTGCAAAACAACACCATTTTAATAACCGGCGGCACTAGTGGCTTTGGCTACGAATTTGCCGCCCGGCTGCTCGCTCTGGGCAATACCGTTATCATCACAGGCCGGAATCAGGCCCGACTCGACGAAACCCGCAACAGTTTACCTGGCGTCCACACCTTTCAAAGTGATGTGAGCGACCCATCGGCCATTGCCTCCCTATACGAACAGATCACTCATAAATTTCCTGACCTCAACGTACTGATTAACAACGCTGGGGAGATGCGAAAAATCAACCTGAACGATCCTTCGATTGATCTACTGAACATTACCCGCGAGATTGATATCAACCTGATAGGGCCAATCCGCATGGTGCAGCAGTTTCTGCCTCATCTTAAAAAACAGAAATCAGCGGCCATTCTCAACGTAACGTCGGGCATCGCCCTCATTCCGTTTCCTATTTCGCCCATCTACGGCGCTACCAAATCGGGGCTTCGCTCATACACGCAGTCGTTACGTGTACAGCTAAAAAACACGTCGGTTAAGGTGTTTGAACTGATCGCACCTGGAGCCAAAACGCCTTTGAACGATACGTTTAGTGACGTCGATGGCTTTAATGATAGCATGCTCATGGAGCCTGAAAAACTGGTCGATAAGGCCATTAAGGGACTGCAAAACGATACACATGAAATTTACCCGGGTCTAGCCTGTGTAATGAAAATTATAAGCCGAGTTGCACCCAGCCTCGCCCTCAGCCAGACAAGTAAAGTAGGTGCCCGTTCAATGGCCCAATAACCAACGTAGTAACAATTCGTAAACAATGATAACTACTCGAAAAATAGCCCTGATCACCGGCGGTAGTCGTGGATTAGGCAAAAACATGGCCATTCACCTGGCCCAGAAAGGTATCAACGTAGTATTAACCTACAACACGCAGAAAGACGAAGCCGACGCAGTAGTCGCTGAAATTGAACAGATTGGCTTAAAAGCTGCCGCTCTTCAACTCAACGCCGGCGACGTAAAAAGTTTCGATACGTTCTTCAGTCGGCTAGCGAACGTACTGAACGATACGTTCGGAACAGACCATTTCGATTTTCTGATCAATAACGCTGGTATTGGCATCAACGCTCCGTTCGCCGAAACCAAAGAGGAAGATTTTGATACGTTGATGAACATCCATTTCAAAGGCGTTTATTTCCTCACGCAGAAGGCATTACCGCTGCTGAACGATGGCGGACGTATCATCAACCTATCGACGGGACTGGCGCGTTTCAGTACGCCCGGCTATTCGGCGTATGCTTCCATGAAAGGAGCGATTGAAGTGTTGACCCGTTATCTGGCTAAAGAACTTGGTTCCAAGGGTATTACCGTCAATACCGTAGCGCCGGGGGCCATCGAGACGGATTTCGCGGGTGGAGTGATACGTGATAATCCACAGTATAACAAAACCGTTGCCAGCATCACCGCACTAGGTCGAGTTGGGTTACCCGACGACATTGGGGGCGTAGTAGCTTTTCTGTGTACAGAAGAAGCTCGTTGGGTAACTGCACAACGTATTGAAGTCTCTGGCGGACAGGGAATTTAATGGTGGAGGGCATTAACTAGCCGGCATTTGCCCCTGCCCACATCCCTATGCTCCGCTGGATGGAAGCATGTTGATTTTCAGGCCGAAGTCCTTTCCTTTTGATACGTCTTTTAACGTAACGAAGGTGCCTGAACTGGACCAGCTATTACCGTTTTTATCGGATTTAGGAGTACCATAGCGCGCTGTAAAATAGGTCGTTAAATCTTTCTGGAATTCGGTAACGGCTTCACGACTATTCAAGAAAAGATCGACGTCAATAGCGGACACTTTCTGGCCTGCCTGATAATACAGCATGTCTACCGTTTCAAGTTCTTTCAGTTCCAAGGTATAGCCAACGTGTTTGGCATCGCTCTCGAACGATTCACCTTTTTCAGTTGCTTTTACCTTCGAAAAATCATCGCCCAAACTGATACCACGCCAATCGCTATCGGCGGTTAAGCCCAATTCAGCGAGCCGGGGCGAAATTGGTACTTCCGGCGACGTAGCTGGAGCGGAATCTGTTGCTACGTTGGACGAGTCAGGCGATTGATTTTCAGTTTGCTTACGATTGTTACAGGATTGTAACGTAGTGAATGAGATGGCGAAGATAAACAGGCAATAGATTTGTTTCATATAGTTCAGGCATTGACCGGCAAAGGTATATATAGAACCTATTTAAAATATTCGCTGCGCAGTGTTTTTGTCATGCTTCGTGCCTCAGCATGACAAAGAAAATCAACTCACTCGTTTACCATGCAGTAACATATCGACTGCGTCATGCAGCGAGCCCGCCCGCGTCACCTGTCCAGCATTGACGAAGAATATTTCGTCGGCGCTTTCGATGGTATTTAATCGGTGCGCGATCAGAATTCGGGTTGTCGATTCAGGGAGTTTTTGCAGAATTTCGCCCAACAGTTGCTCCGTTACTGTATCGATATTGGCAGTGGCTTCATCCAGAATAAGCAACTCTGGATTTCGTAACACAGCCCGCATAAACGCAATTAGCTGTTTCTGCCCCAAACTGACCGAATCGCCGGTTGTCTGCACTTTGGTATTCAGCCCTTCATCGAACCGTTCCAGCAAACCCTCCAGTCCAGCCTGTCGGATTACTTCCGTCAATTGCTCATTGTTGTACTGTTGATGGTGCTCATTCCCGTACAAAATATTCTCGCGAACGGTACCCGTAAACAAAAATGGCTCCTGCAAAATGAATCCAATTTTTTGGGTACGTTCGGCAGCATTATATGAACGAATATCTTTTCCGTCGAGTAATACCGTTCCGCTGGTGGGGTCATACAAACGGGCAATCAGCGAGGCCGTAGTGGTTTTGCCGCCACCCGTTGGGCCGACCAGTGCGTAGGTTTTTCCGCGTTCCAACGTAAAGCTTATGTTGTGCAGGACTTCGTGTCCGTTCGGATAGCTGAACGATACGTTCTGAAACGACAATAACGACGTAGTAGGTACGGTCAGCGGATTTTCGACGGTTTGCAGATTCGTTTGCATAGCCAGCATGTGCGAAATCCGATCCCAGCCAGCCAGTGCAACCTGAAAATTAGCCCACAACACAGCAAGCTGACGTAGCGGATTATAAAATTGCGTTACGTAGGATAAAAAACTGATTAGCAATCCAATGGTAAAATGCCCCGTCGAAATTAAATAGATGCCGAAGCCCAGTACAATGATTTGACCAATACTTGCCGCCAGACTGAACACAGGCAGGTAAACGTTACTGGCCAGGCCAGCTCCGATGGCGGTTTTATAATTTTGTTCGTTCGCTTCGTTAAAACGTTTGCGGAAATAATCGCGCCGATTAAAGGCAATGATGACTTTGAAATTGGTCAGGCTTTCCTGGATTTCGGCGCTGAGATTGCCGACACTCTTCAGGTTAGCTGCGTTTTTCTGCTTCACCCAAGCCGACGTCAATTTGATAAAAAGCCAGATTAAAATAGCGGGCGACAAAGCCGCAGCCCCCAACGGCAAGTCGATAAAAAGCAGAAATAAACCCGAACCGATCATGGTTACAATACTTCCCACAAACTGCATCAGCGACTGCGAAAAAAACTGGTTCAGTTTATCGGTGTCGTTGTTGATGCGCGAAATCAGATCGCCCGCTTTATTCTGATTAAAAAACGCCACCGGCAACTCCTGCAACTTATTGAACACAGCATTACGTAGCTTGAACAACGTTCGCTGGCCTACGTTTCCCATCAGACGCGATTGCAGATACCCCGCACCAATCGTGAAGACATACATAGCCAATAAAATGCTGCCATACACGAGGAGTCCATGAAATTGCCTGGTCTGTATGTATTTGTCAACCGCCCGGCCAATCAGTATGGGGCCGAGCAGATTCAGCGTCGAATTGACAAAAATGGCACCGAACGCCAGCATCAACGTCCGATGTTCGTCGCTGATGAGCGCCAGCAATTTACGCAGGGCTTTATACGTAGCGTTTTTCTCTTCTTTCTGTCCGACAAACTGATTAAGATCGTAATTCATACTGGTTCGTGCTACGTTGCGACTGATAAATCTGAACGTATTCAGGGCTGATTGTCAGGAGTTCCTGGTGCGTGCCTTTGTCAATGAGTTCTCCTTCCATGAGCAGAATGATTTGCTCATAATGTTCAACGGCGGCAATCTTTTGCGTCACCGAAATCACCGTCATATCAGGGTAATTCTGGCGAATGTTCGCCAGAATTTTTTGTTCGGTATTGGCATCGACCCGCGCCGTAAAATCGTCCAGCAGCAATACTTTCGGGTTCAACGCCAAGGCTCGCGCCAGCATGATACGTTGTTTCTGACCGCCCGACAAACTACTCCCCCGCTCTGACACAATCGTTTCGAGTTTATCAGGCAATGATTCCACAAAGTCACTCAATTCCGACGTAGCAATCGCCCGGTTCATTGATTCTTCGGTTACGGTTTCGTTGAAGGCAACGTTTTCGCGCACACTCAGATTGAAAATGATACTGTCCTGAAACACAAACCCAACCTGCTGATGAAACGTATCTTCGTCGTACTCATCAATCGATTTTCCGTCGAAGCTTATCTGACCAGATGTTGGTTTGATAAGCCCCGTCAGCAGAAACAGAAGTTGGCTTTTTCCGGCGGCTGTTGGCCCAACGATGGCGGTTTGCGTACCGGCTTTCACTGAGAACGTA
This sequence comes from Spirosoma profusum, assembly GCF_014699005.1. Classification (GTDB taxonomy): domain Bacteria; phylum Bacteroidota; class Bacteroidia; order Cytophagales; family Spirosomataceae; genus Spirosoma; species Spirosoma profusum. The sequence continues at coordinate 184,078 of NZ_JACWZY010000006.1, read as the reverse complement.
ACATCTCTCAATACAGGTTTTTCGCCATACGAAACCGATACGTTCTCTAGTGCTACGTCGCCTTTCAGGGCCGTTTTTAACGTACCGTTCTTGACCGTTTCCGGTGCCTGAAGCACCTGATTGACACGCAGATACGACGCCGATGCTTGTGCTATTACGTTACTCATAAACCCAATTACGATGATTGGAAAAATCAGCAGCGCCAGATAGCTGTTGAAAGCGGCAAAATCGCCCAGCGACATTTGATCGGTGATCACAAAATGGCCGCCCAACACCAGAATTGTCAGGCTAGCCATATTTGCGGTGAACGTAATGATGGGGATAAGGCCGGCAAATAAACGCAGAATGGAAATTCCTAAATCCTTTGCTTCTGTATTGGCGGCCAGAAACTTATCGTACTCAAGCTGTTGCGAATTAATCACTCGAATCAAACCCGAACCGAGAATACTTTCGTTGATGACTTTGTTGAGCCAGTCAATCACTTCCCGGCTCTTCATAAACAGTACCCGTACCTGCTTCAGTACCCAAAAGAACGTACCGCCAATAATCGGGATGATCATGAGCACGGCCGACGCCAATTGCCAGTTAATGCTGATGAGTAAAATGCTGGCTCCGACGATGATACACAGCGACGATACAATGGAAACGATAGCCTGCGACACAAACGTTTTCACCGAATCAATGTCCGACGTCAGGTTGGTCAGCAACTTTGAAGGATTAGCCTGCTGGATGTACGTGAAACTCTGCCGCGAAATTTTATCGGCCAGTTGAGTTCGTAAATCTTTCGCCACGCGCTCTGAGGCATAGGTTTGCACGATACTTTGCAGGTACGTGAACACGAAGATGATCAACGCGGCACCCATGAACTGGACAACAGCAGTTTTCAGCACAAACTGTCCGGCGCTGTAGTTGTCGATTCCTTTAGAAATGATGATGGGCAAAATCAGGTTGATTCCGTTACTGGCCAGCGCCAGAACAATCAACAACAGAATCATTCGGGAATAGGGTTTCAGCAGACCCAGTAGCGGAGACTTTTGGGCCGCTGGTCTCTGCGGAGCAGCTTTGTCCATAAGGGCGAGGAGTGAAGTAGGACAAAGGTAATAAAACGAATGGACGTAGCAGATAAAATCGCGGTTAGCCGACGTAACGCGGCTGGACTGGTGTACTAGTCCAGCCGCGTTACGTCGGCTAACCGCGATTTATAGGTAGCTACTTATTATTTACGTTACTATTTACCAGGCTTACTTTCTACTGCCTTCACTACGTCCACAATTTTGGTGGTCTGCCCGGTCTTACGTTCTTCAATCTGTTCGAGCAGTTTCAGACCCATCAACCCATTCAGCGAACCTTCCGAACCGTTGCCCGCGCCGTTGATAACAATGTCGGGAATAACCCGAATCTGTCCCTTGCCAATCTCTTCGGTGATTTTGAAACGGGTGAAGTTTTCGTCGCCCATGGCACGTACCTGCAACTCGTACGCTTCAGCAGTCGAGCGACCGATAGCCAGAATTTTCTCGGCTTCGGCGTTACCCGTTTTGGCGATACGTTCGGCTTCAGCGTCGGCGGTTAGTTTGGTGGCTTCGGCATCAGCAGCGGCCTGACGACGGCGCGCTTCGGCGTTGGCTTCGGCCCGTATTTTGGTCGCTTCCGATTCAGCACCGACCTGCAATTTCAGGCTGCGGGCTTCCCCTTCTGATTTTTTCACGGCGGCATCGGCGGTACGTTGGGCAATTTCGACGCTTTGCTGCGCCTTCACCACTTCGCGCTGAATATCGGCTAAAGCGGTTTCGCGTTCCATACCTTGTCGTTTTTCCTGCGCCATACGCTGCGTTTCGTAGGTTTTTTCCTCTTCCTGCGCAATTTTCCGGTCGGTGAGGGTTTTCATCAGGCTGTCGGGCGGTACGATGTCGCCAATCAACGTATCAACGGCGTTTACGTTGTAGACTTCCAATACTGTACGAATATGTTCGCGGGCGGCTTCCTGACGCTCTTTCCGAGTGCTTAAGAAGGCAATTACGTCAGAATCCTGTGCCGAGTTACGGAAGTAGTTGCCAATTGTCGGTTCGAGCACCTGCGATACCAGATTATCCATGCTGCCAAAACGGGCAATCACTTTCGGAGCCTCCGCCGACGGAATATGAATGATCTGTGCTACGTCGAGATTGAACGGGAAACCGTCTTTCGAACGTACCGTAATGGTCGAGAGATTCCGGTCAAGGTCGTGTGATTCAGAACGAGCGTTGGCCCAGTTGAGCACCAGGTTTGTCGTCGGAACGCCCTCTACTTTCATCGTATACGTATTGATCGGGTATTTACCCGGTCCCAGCGGCTCCATCCACACACCCCGGAAACCACGTCGAACGATGTTACCGTGCTTGAACGTATCACCAGTAATGTCTTCACCATCTTCGCCGATGTAGGAAATCACGACGCCCACATGCCCAATCGGAACGGTTGTCATCGGAATTTCTTCGATTTGCACTGCCCACGGATTGATGTAATATGAACCGGCCAGCACCACCTGCGGCTGAAGTCCTCGATTACCGCCGTTCTGCAGGAATAAATCGACGTTCTGGAAGTTATTATGTCCCTCAACCTGTTTACCAGCTATCTGTCCAGACTGCAAAGGTGCCCCATCCAACGTAGTGATAATACCGACCATATTTTCCTTAATGACGGTCATATTGGCAAGCGTTACCGTAAAGGCAAACGTATTGATCCGGTATGTTCCCGGCGTCAGCACCGAGGTTTGTCGGCCTTTTTGACCGCCACTCGACAGGAAGCGTTCGGTATCCTGAAAATTGTCGCAATCGACCCGTCGTGCCAGAATATTACCTGTTGGTAGTTCACCGCCATCGTTCGACAGGATAAGGCCGATATTGCCTTCGGGCACTACCGTAAACGGTTGCATCGTGATGCCATATTGCCAGGGCCACATCCACCAGTAAAGTCCGGGAGCCAGCGTTTGCGCCTGAAAACCAGCTTCTCCTTTGGTGGCAATAATCCGACCATCGGGCAAACCCCGGTCGGTTCCGACCAGCACGTATTTTTTTGTAACAAGACCAATTCGGTCTTCGGGCACGATGACCATCCCGAACAGGAAACGTAGTACCCATTTATAGAGTACGACAGCGAAAAAGACCAGGATTACCCAGCCCCAGGCCGACATAAGCGATAATAGTTCCATGAATGAAACAAGGTTTGTTGGTTAAGAAAACGAAATGTACGCGGAATTGAAACAGAGTTGGTTACTCACTTACTAAGCGGAAAATGAAGCCGATACGTCTACATCGGAGTAGCGATTTATTGGTCAGATTGACGGGTCAAAAGTAGTGAACGCAGAACGTAGCGCACCAAGAATCGGATGATTGGTTACGTAGCAGTTGGATTGTGCAGAGGAAATTGATGAGTGGATGTACGTCTACAACTCCTGCACCAGATTGAAGAAGAAACCGGTTTTGCCCTGCGCGTTAATAGTGCCACTAAAGCGCATCACCAGGTTGTAGAACGTAACAACATCCAGGCTCAGGCCAGTACCTACCAGCAATTTATTGGCGAGCTGGCTCTGATACCGCTCCGCCACCGTACTGCTCACGTAGCCCGCATCACCAAAAGCCGACACATACGCTGCAATGGGTAACGTATTAAACTGCCGGATGTGAAGCCAGTTGAGTTGTTTCCGGACATTAAATAGTTGATAGCGAAGGCTGTTACGAAAGACGGCGGTACGTTGTCCGTCGATCACAAAAAGCTCGTAACCCCGCACTACGTCATTACCACTCCCCAGACCTCGCAGATTAAAATAAGGTTGTCGGCTAGGCCACGTAGCACGCCCACGCAAGCTCATAGCACCGTAAAAACGCCCACCCAACGGCCAGTAGCGCGTAATAGAGGAAGACATCTCGAAAAAACGGAAATTGTCGCTTGGCAATAGTCCGGTCACGCCAATACCCGCGTTGAACAGAGTTCCCTGCAATGGATACGCTACGTTGTCGCGACGGTCGTAGCGGTAGCCGTAACCAATTGACAGATAACGCTGTTCCGTTCGACTATCCAGGAAATAATCGGGGTTAATCTGAGCAATAGTATCGGCAATTGTATTGTGATTATAACGTGCTTCGATTGAGTGATAATGGTACAAACCACGCCGATGTGTCAGCAGTACGCCCGCGTACAAACGCTCCCGAAGTCGATCTTCCGACTTAACAAAGATCAGTTTATCAGCCTGAGTGCGATACGGTATTTCGTTGTTGGTCAGATAGCCTACATCTACCCGAAGACCGATTTTCTGTGCCCGATCAATGTAAGGTTTCAGGTAGGAGACGACGGTACGTTGCAGAAATCCTCGCACGATTTCGACCTGAAGCCGGTCGTTGGTGCCCGTTACGTTTCGGTAACTGAGTCTACCTCCGTAAATAACCCGCCGGAAATCGTGGCCCCGGTCGTACCACCATTCATTAAAATTTCGGTCGGCAATATCAAAAACGGGGTAGGCTATGAAATACCAGCGCTCCTTCATCGTCACGGTCAGGTCGAGCTGGGCGAGTTGAGTGGTATCGGCGGGCTGGGTCAGTTGCGTACCCATGTCGACCGTTACAAACAGGTTGGTATTGTTGATGTTACGTTGGTCCCAGGCCGTTCGGGCAGGCAGGTCGGCCAGGCGAATAGAATCGCCGATATGAAGGGTCATTTCCCGCAGAATGATACGGTCACGGGTGCGAATATTTCCTTTGAGTGTAACAGAACGGACAATAACCTTCCGTGCCGAGTCGACCGAAATAGAGGCAAAGACGGTTTGTGAACAAATTATTAAAACCGTCAGAAGCGTAATAACGGCCAGGCACTTTTTGGGAAACATCCTCAAAAATACGTCAATTCAAAAAAATAAGACAAGAATATCTCTATATCCTGCAAATCGGTGGTATAATTGTTCGCTCTTGAGCAAAACCTATGATGACCTTTTAAAGATACAACAATCTATGCAAACCGGTAGCGTACCACAAACGGGCAAAACCACAAAGCCAAACCTAAGTTTCTGGCAAATCTGGAACATGAGTTTTGGTTTTTTCGGCATACAGTACGGATTTGGGCTTCAACAAGCCAATATGAGTCCCATTTTCCGATACCTCCACGCCGACGAAGCCAGTATCCCGATTTTATGGTTAGCGGGCCCAATAACTGGTTTGATCGTTCAGCCGATCATTGGCTCCATCAGCGACCGTACCTGGTCGACAAAGTGGGGTCGTCGGAAGCCATTCTTTCTGATCGGTGCCATCGTTACCAGCTTAGCGTTGTTCCTGATGCCCAACTCGTCAGCACTGTGGATGGCGGCTAGTCTGATGTGGATTCTGGATACTGGTCTCAACATTACTCAAGAGCCATTTCGCGCGTTCATCGGTGATAAGCTAAACGATAAACAACGTGATTTAGGGTTCGCTGTTCAAAGTTTTTTTGTGGGATTCGGGCAAACACTCGCCAACCTGATGCCTACTATTTTTCGTTTGCTTGGCCTCACATCTACGGCTGTCGTTGCCGCCAATGTTATTCCCAATAGTATCAAATATCCTTTTTACATCGGTGGTATTGCGGTGTTGCTCGCCGTGATCTGGACCATGTACACCACGAATGAATATCCGCCCGAAGACATGGAGGAATTCAAACGAATGAAGCAGAAAAGCAGCGGTATTAGCGGAGCTTTCAACGAAATTTTCCATGCCTTCAAAGAAATGCCTACTACGATGAAACAGCTCTGGTGGGTGAAATTCTTTACCTGGTTTGCGCTACCGCTCATGTGGCAATACCTCACGCTGGCTGTTGCGCGGCATGCTTTTAATGCGCCCACAGCCGAATCGCCAGGCTTTCAGGAAGGTACGGAGTGGGGCAATCTTTGCTTCGCCATGTTCAATGTCGGCTGTTTTACCATTTCATTTTTCCTACCCGCTATTGCCAACATGATTGGCCGACGAGCCACGCACGCCGTTTTCCTGACCATTGGCGGACTAGGTTTCTTATCAATGCTGTTGTCGGATGACAAATACATTTTCTTCGTCGGAATGACGCTGGTTGGACTTTCGTGGGGTTCCATCCTTTCCATGCCTTACGTACTATTATCAAGTTCGGTGCCTGCCGAACGCATGGGTGTTTATATGGGGATTTTCAACGGGTTTATCGTTGTGCCACAGATCGTGAACAACCTGACTGTACAGTTCTTCTACCCTACGTTGCTAAAAAACGACCCACGTAACGCGCTGGCCCTGGCCGGTGTTTGTCTCTTGCTGGCAGCTGGGGCATGTTTTCTGGTGAAAGAAAATAGACAGAGCGAAGAAGCTGCTTTTCCCATCGAGCCTGGCGGAAATTAGGGCGTTTTAGAGTTACTACGTAGTGATTGCGCTCCTCTTGACAGGTAGCGTATCACGAATACGTTGTAATTCGCACATCGTAACTCGTAATTTAGCTACATGAATTCTACAGAACGCCCTTACGCTCTGCTTTCAGTCGGTGAACTACTCGCGGACTTCATTGGGCACCACGTATCAACCAGCCTGCTCGACACGCAGGATTTTCGTCGTTATCAGGGCGGAAGTCCGGCTAATATGGCAACGAATATGGCTCGTTTAGGCCATCAATGTGCATTGATTGCGTGTGTCGGGCACGACAGTATTGGCCGCTACCTGACCCGCGAAATTGCTGAATCGGGTGTCGATACCCAGTACATTACAGCAGATTTACTGGAACCGACCACTATTGTCGTTGTGTCGCGAACATCTACGACGCCCGATTTTGTGGCGTATCGTCATGCCGATTCGCTGATCGATCCAGAACAATTACCCGATTCACTACTGGCCAAAACGCAGCTTTTTCATACAACCTGTTTTGCGCTGAGCCGCCAACCCGCTCAGAACACCATTGTAGAAGCAGCTCAACGTGCTAAAGCGTTAGGTTGTCAGGTTACAATTGATGCCAACTACGCGCCCAGCATCTGGCCCGACCGCGATGAAGCATGGCGTGTGCTACGTGGTTATCTGGCGGCTGGTGCGATGGTTAAAATTAGCCTTGACGACGTAGAGCGGCTCTACGGTAAACCTCAGGAAACCAAACAGGTACTGGCTGATTTTCACCAGATGGGCGCGACCATTATTTGTCTAACTCTCGGCTCCGAGGGTAGTCTGGTATCGTATGATGGGGGGGCCAAACAGTCACGCATACCCGGTAAAAAAATCGACGTAGTGGACGTGACGGGAGCTGGCGATGCCTATTGGGCCGGTTTCCTAACGGCCTATCTGGATGGATATGCACCCGGTAACTGCGCCATTGCAGGCTCGGCTATGGCTAAACTGAAACTCACCCGACAAGGCCCATTACCCAGCGCCGTAGACCGGAAACTGCTTTACACAGACTTTGAATAGTACTCAAACAGGTCGGCCCAACGCTATGTAGCATTGGGCCGACCTGTTTGAGTACTATTCTGTTACTTCAGCGCAGCCAGTTTATCCAGGTTAATATCTTCGAGAGCGGATTTAATTTTATCCATACTCACCCCTCGTCCCTTCGCCGACACAATAAACCGCTTGTTGACCAGCAGAGCGATTTCACCATCTTTGTTGGCGTTATCGTATTTTTCGTACGATTTATTATCACCCATTTTACCCGTTTTTTCGTAGCCATGCTCGGTTTCCTTATCAATTTCAACCACCGACCAGGCCGCCAGGCCAATCATCATTGCTGAACCACCACCGTCAACGAGTGAGAGTTCAATTGTCTCGCTACCGTCTTCATTGGCGTATTTTCCATTAGCCGTTGAGACGACAAAACCAACCGCGCCGTTTTTCTCGCCCGTTGCTTCTTTACGAGGTAATCCATCAGCGTCAGCAGGAAGTAATTCTTTCAAGGTACGAAAATCGACCGTTTCTACGGGGCCGTTTTTCCCCAATTCTTCAGCCTGACTAGCCATTTCTTTCAGGGCACTCACCGCACCCAGCGCCGACACAGACTCTTCATCCTTTTTTTTCTCTTCTTTTTCTTCCTTGTCCTTCTCGCTTCCACAACCGATCACCAACATGGCCGGAATCAGTAGAGCCCAGAATACATTTCGATTTGTTTGCATGGTCATTATCAATGCTATGAGTTTAAGAATGGAGTAATCGTTTATTGAGAAGCAAGCTACGTTTTCTTCTCATACAGATCGCACTATTTTGAGTAAACGTTACGTCTAACGTATTGATTTTAACAACGTTTTAAGAAAACTGGCAACGTAGCACACTTCACTAAAATCACTGCCTTACATGTTACTTACCCCTTTGCTCAATACGTAGTAATTAGGGTCGGCTGTGACTGTGTTAACGCCTTTAGCTGACAACGTTTTCCACTGGGCGGTCGGTTGAATCTGCTGGTACGGCCCCGTTTCGTTGAAACAAATCTTTACGGGCATATCGAAACCTGGAACACAATTGGCCCATCGATATTGAACTCCGCCCGAAACAAGTTTGTATTCAAGCACCGGAATACGTACATCCCGCAGGTACTGGTCGAAAACGGGTTTCAGATTCAGGCGGGTTTCCCGAATCATGTATTGTTCAATCTGCTGCGTCGTAACGGTCTGATGATAAAAGGTTTTGTTCATACCACGTAGCACCTGCCGCCATTTTTCATCGTTGTTGACCAGTTGCCGAATCATGTGGAGCATAGTGCCGCCCTTGTAATACATGTCACCCGAACCTGCGTGGTTTACGTTATAGACGCCAATAATAGGTTTGTCGTTACGTATCAGCGCGCGGCAACCGATAACGTACTGCGCCCCAGCCGCTTTGCCCCAGTAATACTCCGTGTACAGATTCTCTGAGTAGTTCGTAAAACTCTCGTGAATCCACATATCAGCAATATCTTTATACGTAATGTTATTGGCGAACCACTCATGACCCGACTCGTGTACGATGATAAAATCCCATTTGAGTCCCCAACCGGTGCTGGATAAATCGCGGCCAAGGTAGCCGTTTTTGTATCGGTTGCCATACGTAACGGAACTCTGGTGTTCCATTCCCAAATAGGGCGTTTCGACCAGTTTATAACCATCTTCATAAAACGGGTAAGGACCAAACCAGTGCTCAAACACCTTCAGCATCTGCGGCACCTGTTTAAATTGAACACGGGCCGAATCGAGATTTTGGGGTAATACGTAGTAATTGAGCGCAAGCGAGCCTTTTTCACCAGGATACTTTTCCTCCCAATGCTCGTAACGGGCGATATTTAAATTGACACCGTAATTGTTGATTGGATTCGCTACGTACCAGTCGAAGGTACGCGTGTGATCAGGGTTGGTCGTTACCTTGCGCAGACGTCCGTTCGATACGTCGGTCAAGTCTTCAGGAACTGTTACGCTGATGGCCATCGAATCAGGCTCATCGTACATGTGGTCTTTGCAGGGCCACCACGCACTTGCCCCCAATCCCTGGCAGGCCGTGGCAATGAACCAGTTACCATCTTTGTCGTGCGACCAAACCAGGCCACCATCCCAGGGCGGACGTTTAGCCACGCGCGGTTTGCCAGCATATTGTACCGTAACAGATTCCGTCTGACCGGGCTGTTGAAGTTTAGAGAGCTTTACAAAATATGCATTCCCATCCTGCCGAAACGTCAGCGGCTGGCCGTCCTGCTCAACCCGAATAATTCGCATGGGGCGCTGCAAATCGAGCTGCATGGTTTGTCCCGGCTTCACCACTCGATAACGAATCAGGGTTGAGCCGCTCAACGTACTGTCTTTCGGTCCAACACGCACCTTCAGGTGATAAAAAGCCAGATCCCACCAGGCCCGTTCGGGTGTAATAGTGCCACGTAACGTATCGTCGTGCGTGAATTCGTACTGTTGCCCCGACGCCAGAAAGGGCAATACCAGCAGGCAGAGTGTCAATAGTCGAGTCATGGTTAGCGGGGACCAGGAGGGCAGTTTTTCAGCAAATAATTCGTGTATAAAGTGCGTAGGTGTTCGGTAGTTCCGGGGCCTTCGAATATACCGTGCGTCCGATTTGGGTAGGGCATCACCTGAAACTGTTTGTTGTATTTCACCAGTTCGTTGATGAGCACTTCGGCATTATCATAATGGACGTTATCATCGCCGGTTCCGTGAATAAACAGCAGATTTCCTTTCAGATTCTTAGCATACGTAACGGGCGATCCCGCAACAAAATCCTCCCGATTCTCCTGTGGAAGTCCCATGTAGCGTTCCTGATAGATGTTGTCGTAGAACAACTGATTGCCCACGGCCGCAATAGCAATGCCGGTTTTGTAAATGTCTGGATACTGGAAAAGCAGGTGCAGCGTAGTGGATCCTCCCCCACTCCATCCCCAGACCGCTACCCGGCTGGTATCAATATACGAGTGCTGCGAGAATAATTTCTTAGCACCCATCGCCTGATCTTTTATGTTAATCCGGCCAATATTCCGATAAATCGACTTTCGCCAGTTAGCGCCTTTCAGATTGGGCGTTCCACGATTATCGAGTGCTACGTAGAGGTAGCCTGCTTTCGCCATATCGCCCGCGAAAAGTCGATTTGAACCAACCGTAAAAACGTCGTTGACGGTACAGTTGGCGGGTTCACCATAGACGAAGAAAACGATCGGATATTTTTTAGTACTGTCAAAATCAACGGGTTTCGCCATCCAGCCATCCAACGTAATGCCTTCCTCCGTCGTAAGGTTGAAAAAGCTGACGTTCGGTTTTGCCACCGAACTGACTTTCATGGCATCCCCAACAGCTTTATGCTCTGGCAAACTCACCCACTCGGTAGCTGGTGGTGTCTGATAATTCGTGAACGTATGCTGCGCTAGTCGGCCATTGGGCGAGACAACGTAGCTGTGCGTTCCGGCCAAGCCTTCAGGCGTTACGCGTTCGGCTTTACCTTTGCCATCCAGACTCGTCCGATACAAATAGCGCTGATTGGTCGTTTTGGGTGAAGCGATAAAATAAATCTGGCTGGCAACTTCATTAATCTGAGTGACAGACGCTACGTCGTAATCACCGGGCGTTAAGAGCGTTTCTTTCTTACCATCCGCACTCAGTTGATACAAGTGCTGCCAGCCATCTTTTTCCGACATCCACACAAATGATTTTCCACCACTAACCCACTCCCAGTTCATCGGGTCGGTTTTGGCGCTGATCCATGCTTTGCTGGTTTCGGTATAGATCGGCGAAACTGACTTATTCGCTACGTTGTATACCAGCAACTTACACTCGTTCTGCTTCCGGTTCAGTTGCTGGATAATCAGCGAGCTACCATCTGGAAACCAGGCCATTCTTGGCAAGTAATTTTGTTGCGGATCACCCGAAATAGGTAACCACGTAGTTGCGGCACTCGCTACGTTCACTAAACCGATACGTGTCGGTGATGGGTTTTCACCCACTTTTGGGTATTCGACCGGTACTACGTGCGAATAGGCTGAATCGGTAGTATTCAGCATCAGATAATCCCGAATCTTCGTGGCATCGACCTGCCAGTACGCAATCTGCTTACTATTCGGACTCCAGCGAAAACCGTCACGGCAACCAAATTCCTCTTCATATACCCAGTCGAACGTACCGTTGATACGTTTGCGAGTTCCGTCGGTTGTCAATTGGCGAATCTGGCCCGACGCTACGTCTTCTACAAACAGATTTCGCTCACTAACATAAGCAACACTACGTCCATCGGGCGACAGTTTCGCGAACATCAGCGATTGAGAGGGGCGGCCTTTGCCAAGCTGGCGAGGCTGACCGGAAGCACGATTTACGAGGTAATAATCGCCACGTGTGTTCTGCCGCCAGACGCGGGCTGTATTGGTGAAAATCAATACGTTGGCACTATCGGCAGAAAACGCAAAATCCGCAATCGTTAGCGGTTGGCTGGTGCCGGAAGACTGGAGTTTCGATTTCGGCAGCAACATAGTTTTGCGTTTAGTCTGAACGTCGGTTTGCACCACTTCGCCCTGTTCAACCGACGCGTACGAATTACCATCGGCCGACCAACGCATCTGCCGACCGGGTCCCTGCGCCATTGCCGAACCAGCCATTAGGCTCATCACTACAGCAGGTAGCAGCAGTTTAGTAAACCGGGAAGGCCGATTTATAAAATTAGTTTGCATGAAGTTTAGGTTAAGATATTTTTGTCATGCTTCCGCTCCGGCGGCCCGGCTTCGTCAGCATGACAAAATCACTCAATTTTGGGGTTGCATTAAACAGCCTCCTCAAAAATATAAAATCTTTGTTCTTCAATTTTTGATAATAGACAGACACGTAACGTGCTACGTCTCAACCGTTGGTGACTTCTCAGGATCAGCAACGGGTATTGGCGTTTTATTGCTGCGTACGATGAAATAAATGCCCATCAGCACCGCCGGAATACTCAGCCACTGGCCCATGTTCAGGGGCAGATTGTTCTCAAATGCCACCTGATTTTCTTTCAGGTATTCGTAAAAGAAACGAAGGCCAAATACCCAGATCAGGAAAATGCCCAGCATACTGCCACGTGGCGTCCGTTCGCGGTACCGATTCCAGAACCAGAGCAAAATAAAAAAGAGAACCAGACACGACAGCGATTCATAAAGCTGAGCCGGATGACGCGGAATTTTCGCGTACTCGTCGTTTTTCATAAAAATAAACGCCCAGGGCACATCCGTCGGGCGACCCACAATCTCCGAATTCATCAGGTTTCCGAAACGAATACAGGCACCTGCCAGCGCCACGACGATCACAATCCGGTCGGTCACCCAGAGAAAAGTCTGACCTGTGAGCTGACTTTGTTTCCGGCGCGAATACAGCCATAAGCTCGTCAGAATACCGATAGTTGCGCCGTGACTGGCCAGACCGGCAAACGGGGGCGTCACGACAACCAACGGATTATGGAGTAAGACTTCAGGTTCGTAGAACAGAAAATGGCCTATTCGCGCGCCCAGAATCGTAGATACGACCATGTAAATCAGCAACGTATCGGTATCGGCAGCGGGTTTGCCTTCCTGTTTGAAGATATACGTCATGATCTGCATCCCAATGAGGAAACCCAGGGCAAAAAGCAAACCATACCAACGTACTGAAAAGGAACCAATGTGAAAGATTTCGGGATTGACTTCCCAGATAATGTATTGCAGCATAGAATGATAAAGTAGGTTTCAGCCGGGCCGCCGGTATGCGTCGAGGCTAGGACTTCAATTAATGAATACTCAATCAGAATAAACCTGAACCTTGACCTTATTAACGATAACAGGCAAAGATACAGATAGATTGCGGGAAAGTTTTTGACCGATTTCGTGTTTACATTTTTATGATGAAATCAATTTTGATTGGACTGGTAAAAGGCTATCAGGCGATGGTGTCGCCTTACTTCCCGAATGCCTGTCGCTATACGCCCACCTGTTCGCAATATACCATCGAAGCGATTCGCAAATATGGTGCGCTTCGGGGCGGTTGGCTCGGCCTGAAACGTATCGGCCGCTGTCATCCGTGGGGTGATCATGGTTACGACCCGGTACCGTGAATTTTAGTTGGAAGTTGGCTGCGTTATGACATTTTGACGCATCGATACGTTTCGCCCGATTTTTGACGCGACCCAGTAGCGTGGGTGGTCCGCCGTTGCGGTGGACCACCCACGCTACTTCAAAACCATAGACTATTATGATTGGAATTACGGCTGATAATAAATTGAAACGCCTGATTGTAGTAGGCGACAGGGTACTCATCAAACCCAAAGATTCCACCGACCGCACGGCCAGCGGACTCTATTTGCCCCCAACTGTGCAGGAAAAAGAGCAGGTACAGGCGGGTTACGTCATCAAAGTTGGTCCCGGCTATCCGATTCCGGCACCTGTTGACGATGAACCCTGGAAGGAAACCGAAGAAAAAGTGAAATACATGCCGCTTCAGGCGCAGGAAGGCGACGTAGCACTTTATCTGCAACGTAACGCCATTGACATTCAATACGAAGGCGAACAATTTGTCATAGTGCCGCAAGCCTCCATTCTTATGCTGGAGCGCCTGGAAGATCTGTAACGAACAATCTTGTTAAACAGTCGTTTTTCATTTGAGTACCGTTGTATTTCTGGCGGTACTACGTAGCAAATGGGAAATCATTGGCTTATTACGTTGCTTATGCTTTCGTTCGGGCTGCTATCAATGATGCAAAGCCCGGCTTCTCAGCCAAAACCGCTGGAGACAACGCTGGCGGAGAAGAAAGATAAACGACGTATCCTGTTGTTTTTCGGTTCCGCTACGTCGGAGCCTTCGCTGGTAGCTCAGCAGGAAATGCTCAGTAAGGTTAAAAATGATCTGTCGGAGCGGGATTTAGACGTAGTGGTTGTGACGGCACCGAACGTATCGGAAGACGATCAGCAATTTCTACGTATCAAATTCAAGATGAAGCCGACTGCTACGTTTGTGGGATGGCTCATTGGCAAGGACGGTGGCGTGAAGCAGACATACCAAAAACCTATTCCTCCAGCCGAGCTATTCCGCCTGATTGACAGTATGCCCATGCGAAAACTAGAAATGAAAAACTAAAGATTTGGCCAGGCTCTGTTTAGCCTTTGTTAAAGGTTTGCTACATGGGCCAAACAGAAATTGGCCCAACCTTACTGATCGCCAAATTTAGCCGCTTCGGTAACGCCCTTCCACGTATCCGTGCGAAATGGTACCGCTGGAAAGCCCTGCTGATTATACAGATTCACATCGCCATTGTCGTCAGCCCACCCGTACCGAACAGCTACTGGCGCAGCTACTGAATCGGCATGAATCATAACACTATTTCCTTGAATTTCAGCCTTTGCGTAGTAAAATTTCTGATCTGAACCGGCCACTTCAAATCCCTTCAAATAGCCGTACTTATCTTTTACCCATAAACCATTGCCTGCATTTTTGAACGTAACGGTGGCCCGATTTCCCGAAACAGTCATGTTCTCGAACATCGGTCCTTGTGATACGTTGCTCTGAGCACCACCGTTTGTTGGGTAGGCCACCCGCATGGCTTCGGCAGCCAGTCGCTTTCCTACGTCCAATTTGTTTCGCGGGTGAATATCAGTTCGTTCACCAATATCCGACGTAACGGCCATACCTGTATTGGGTAAGTTAAGTGTCATGGTTTGGGCCTCCCGCAACTCTGCCCAGGTGCTCCCATGCCGACTATCGCCGTTGGCCGCGTTGAAGCTGGCCAGTTGTACAAACAAAAATGGGAAATCGTAGCCCCATCGCTGCCGCCAATCCTGAATCATAAGCGGAAATGATTTACGATACTGAAACGCCCGACCCGCATTCGATTCGCCCTGATACCAGATGGTACCTGCAATACCATACGGAACCAAGGGGTTCAGCATGGCATTAAACAGCAACGTACCATAGGCATTTGGGCCACCTCCCGCCGATTGTTGTACCTGCGCAATTCGGTAATGCCAATTGCCGGCTAGTGGTATATTCAGTTTATTAGCCGACAACAGCATCGCACCAGCCTCACCCGTAAAGCCGCCCAGTCCACCGGTATCTTTTACTCGCACGGCTATCACATTGCAGCCCGGTTTCAGTATCCCATCGCCCAACTTATAGGAACGTGCTGAATTATATTGGTTTATAGTCCCAACAAGCTCACCGTTCACAAAGGTTGAGTCTCCATCGTCGATGGCGCCGAGCGATAACGTAGCATTTTTTAGATCAGCGTCGTTGGGGATGTTTATTTCTCGCCGAAACCACACGACACCATCGAAATTGGGCAGCCCTCCTTCAAATTCCCAGTTTTTCGGGAGGTTCATCGTTTGCCACTGGCTGTCGTTTATGTTTAGTCCAGCCCAGGTTTTTTCTTCGGTAGCCGTTGGCAGTAAACCTCCCTGTTTTTCCTCCACCAATTGTTTCAGTCGCCCAGTTAACTTTTGTTCCGTCGCCGAAAAACTGGACGGCAAATCGGCTACCGTTCTATTCAGTTCGGGATCACGTAGCATAGCTTCGCGGCTGGTCCAGGTTTCGGAATGCGTACCGCCCCACGACGTATTAATGAGGCCAATCGGTACGTTCAGTTCCTGCTGCAACTGTTTGGCGAAAAAATAACCAACGGCGGTAAACGCTGGCGCAGTAGTCGGGCTGCACACGCTCCAGTTTCCGTCGATATTATCTTTAGGAGTCAGACTAATCGCTTTTTTCACCAGCAGTTGTCGGATATTTGGGAAGTTGGCCGCCGGAATTTCTGTTTTGCCATTCGAGGCAGCACTGAGCGGCCATTCCATATTCGACTGTCCTGAGCAAACCCATACTTCACCCATCAACACGTCCTCGAACGTAACGTCGTTAGCCTTTCCTTTTACGACTAACTGGTACGGCCCGCCCGCTTCCATCGGATTCAGAATTACCTGCCATTTTCCATCTTTACCAGCCTTGACCTTCTTAGTCTGATTATTTAGCGAAACCGTTACGTTCTCCCCCGCATCAGCCCAACCCCAGATTGGTACCGGTTTCCGACGTTGCAGAACCATGTGTGAACCAAACACATTTGGCAAACGTACCTCGGCGAATACCGTTTGTAAGGTCAATAATCCAGCAAAAGCGAATAAAAAAGGCAGCCGTTTCATAAATATGCAAGTGGTTGAATAATAGTTGATAGTCGTCAGCCAATAGCCATCAGTGGTCACTACCGATTATTGACTGACGACTATCAACCATCAAAGCCCATAAAAAAGGCGGTCTCTTCGACCGCCTACTTTTCACAAAATGTAAATTGTTGTATCAAATAGATTAATTTATCCGGTTTATAAAATGCGTTGTTTCTTACCCTGCACATCCAGTACGTTGGTTATACTACGTTTTATGGAGAAATTATAACGTAGCGTTACACCATAGCTCATGCCTGTGCCACTAGCCTGGAACTGCGCCTGTTGCGTTACAGTCCGGTTTGCCAGATACACTACGTCGGTGGAAGACGTGTTGCCTAACCCCCAGAATTTACGGACGTTTATGCCTAAATCCAGGGCGTTACTTAGACGAACATTATACTCGGCTCCCAATTCAGCCATGGTAATCATTTCGGGGTTCGTTTTCGTCAGCGTTACCATTCTGAACGACTCCATCGCTTCCCAACGACCCTGATAACGATATCCCTGTACGTTGTAATGATTATCCGGCTGATCTTTACCCGGAACAACCCACATACCTCCGCTTACCCAAAATCCAGAACGTAGCCAGGGCTTACTGGTCGATAGAAGAAGGCGTTTTCCGCGCACTACGAAAGAGCTACGGCTGTCTGTATTCCGAAATCCTAAAGGAGGAGTTGTGTTATTGATAGATACCTGCGTATGGATAGGCATCCGGGCGTAGCCTGCTTCGAGCGCCCACCGCTCGCGATAAACCCAGCCCAGCGTTACGCCCAATCCGGGTTTTCCGACAAGGTCGCTGGTAATGAGTCCATTTTCTGCATTGTCGATTTGCGCCCGGTCGGTTCGCATGAATCCGTCGAGGGCAACGTACCAGCGATTTCGGATGGAAGGCCCACCATAACGCGCCACCAATCGATTGTTCTGAGGGCTTTGGTCGGGCAGTCGGTAATAGTCGGTAAGACCCTGCCCACAGGCTGGCAATACGACTAAGCCGAACAGTATATACAGTAAGTAATGTTTCATCATATTGAACGAGTTGGGCGTTTGTGCAAATAACGCGATAAACGTTTGTTTGTTAACTACTTACAAGAATTTTATTTCTAAATGACCCATTTCCTAAAGAAATATTACCGTAAGGTATACTCCATTAACTTATTTGCTCTTCTGATGTAGACCCCAAGACGACTTTTACCGTTGGAATACCAGCGTTTAGTCGCCTTTAAAATTTGTTTGATGAGACGTTTTTGGTTTTTGGCATGCTGACAGGACGCAAAGTCCACGGCCACCATCGGTGCCACCGACCTGACCAATACTCCTCAATTTATCCAGGAATGTATCGGCAGGAGCGCTTTCGAGCAGGGCCCTGGAATGCCCCCAGCATGTGGGCTTATAATGTAATGCCCATCAGTACCGACATTGACCAGCTCAACTACGTAACCCACCATAACGTAGCACAAATGAATGATTACGCGGTAATAACTGGTACTAAGCGGCCCTATGATTTGTACGTAAAAGTGTAAAGTGTCAGCCCAACGCCTGAAATTGAATCAAACGATATGCCTGACACTGCTAATGTTCTACTTTCCTGAAAGGTTTTGTTGCCTTCTGACCAGGCGGTTACCCGACAACTGAATTTTCGCCAGGTGATAAATTATAGGTACTATTCATAACCTCAGTACGTTCGTTATATTGACCCCAATACATAAGTACCTGATTTTTACCCAAAAGAGTGGCGTTTTAGATTACCCTGACTTAACTTTATATCTCCTGCGTATGTCCATGAAAGCTGGCATTGCTCTGTTCATTACGTTGCTGCTAGGAAACGTAGCAGGTAGGGCTCAATCGGTACCTGTATTGAAATTTGATGATCTGGAGCAACGTATCAAACGCCCCAATGATACGTTGTACGTCGTCAATTTCTGGGCAACCTGGTGTGCGCCCTGCGTAAAAGAACTACCACTTTTTGAATCGGCTCGGAAAACGTACGCAAGCCAGAAAGTAAGCGTATTATTGGTTTCGATGGATGCACGAAAAACACTGACATCTAAAGTCATTCCGTTTGTGCGCAACCGAAAAATCGGCTCGAACGTAGTGCTGCTCGATGAACCGGATTTGAATACCTGGATTGATAAACTTGCTCCCGAATGGTCAGGCGCACTGCCCATGACCTTGGTGCTGAATGAGAAACGTAACGTTCGTCAGTTTATCGGGAAGCCCGTGAAAGACGGTGAACTTGAATCAATTATCAATAAACTTAAACACTGAATACCATGAAAAAAGCCAATTTGTTGTTTGCTATTGAGGCACTGATAGCGGTAGTGCTCATGAGTATGAACCCTACGCCGACCGGATACAAAGTGGGCGATGTGATTCAGGATTTCAAACTGAAAAACGTAGATGGCAAGGATGTATCGCTGGCCGATCATAAAGACGTAAAAGGCTATATCATTGCCTTCACCTGTAACACCTGCCCGGTCGCGCAAGCCTACGAAAGCCGCATCATTGCTCTCAATGAGCAGTTTGCGCCAAAAGGTTACCCGGTTGTTGCCATTCAATCCAACGATTCGCAGCGTTCTCCCGGCGATTCCTACGAATCCATGCAACAGCGTTCCAAATCCAGAAAATACGCGTTTCCTTACTTACACGATGACAGTCAAACAGTGGCCAGCGCGTTTGGGGCATCCAATACGCCCCATATGTTCGTGGTGAAAAAAGAGGGAAATCAGTATCGCGTGGCATACATCGGTGCCATCGATAATAACCAGGATGACGGTTCATCAGCCAGCAAAAAGTACGTAGAAGAAGCCGTCAACGAACTGCTGGCCGGAAAACCCGTAACCACGCCATCTGCAAGAGCTATTGGCTGCGGGATTAAGTGGAAGAACGCGTGAGTGATTTTTTGTCATGCTGACGAAGCCGTGCCGCCGGAGCGGAAGCATCTTAAAGTATCCTTACTAGCTTGTATAGAAGCTTTAAGATGCTTCCGCTCCGGCGGCACGGCTTCGTCAGCATGACAAAAACGCTCATTTTTTACTTACTTCACAAGCTCGCCTTTCCCAAACTTCGTCCCGAAAAAGTCCCCTTTGTTCCAGGTCGGGCGTCCGTCGGCCTGGGCGGTAAGGTAGCCGACCAGAAATTGCAGTTGCGCGTGTTTGGCGGCTGCGTTGAAATCGAACGGCTGATTCATATCGTCATGGGGCGAATGATAAATGGTAGCCCGCCAGTTCAGATTCAGTTTGGTACCATCGAGGTTCGGATTGCCCGTTTGTGAGCCACTTTTAATGAACAGGGCGGGAATTCCCTGCCGTACAAAACTGAAGTGATCACTACGCATGAATACGGTTTGCTCAGGAATAGGATCGGGGCTAATCTGTACACCCAAAAATGAAGCGGCCTGACTAACTTCCTTATCCAGACTCGAATGTTGCGCACCATAGGGCACAATGTCGAGCAGCGGATGGAAGAAAAACGGCATATCCAGCGTCTGATTCGACACAATTTTTTCTTTGGGAACCGTCGGATTGCTCGCGAAATAATCCGAACCGAGCAGGCCCAATTCTTCGCCCGTTACACACACAAACAGAATCGACCGACGGGGCGCTTTTGGTAGTGACGAAAACAGCCGTGCCGTTTCCAGGTTAATCGCTACGCCCGATGCATTGTCGTGCGCACCGTTGTTGATGGAATCTCCTTTTACCGGGCGGGTAATGCCCAGGTGGTCAAGGTGCGCGACGATCACTACGTATTCATTTTTCAGAACCGGGTCGGTGCCGGGCAATAGCGACACAAGATTATATCCAGCCACATCTTCCACAGCATCCGTCTGGGTTTTCATGCGTATCGCTACGTTCAGCGGGAACGCCTGCGGATGGTTTTTTCGGGCGTTTTCAAGCGCATCCCGGAACGGCGTACCAGCCTGCGCGAACAACAGCCGAGCCGTTGAGTCGCTCAACGAAGCAGCCCCTTTAATAGCAGGGAACGTACGTTGCGGTTTCCCCTGTTTATCACGCCATTTATAGACGCCCAGCCGCGCACGTGGAGCCGCTGTTTCAACACGGTTACGGAGGTCGGTGGGCATACTGAACGCTAACGTACCAACAGCTCCGTGCGCGACGGCATTTTCGGCTTTAGACGAGGAATAGAAAGCACGCTGATTGGAGGGGAACGTAGCAGGTGCACCATTAAAATACGCCACAATTTTACCCTTTACATCGATGCCTTTATAGTCATCGTAATCTAGTTCAGGGGCCGTAACGCCGAAACCGACAAACACCACCGGCGCATTGACTTCGCTGGTTGGGAGATCGGGGTTTGGGTTAAGTATACACTGCCGACCAATCGTGAGTGGCCGTTCTTCTCCCTTGGTAATCAAGGTTACAGTGCTGTTTTCTTCCTTCACCTGCCAGCGACCCAACGGTACATTCTGCCGATACGTTTTATTTTCGCCAGCAGGCTGTAAACCAAGGGTTTTGAACTGATTCACTACGTATTCGGCGGCCATATCAAACCCACGCGAACCGGGTTTACGACCTTTCAGCGAGTCATTTGCCAGGATACGCATGTGGTTCTTAATCGCTTCGGGACGTACCGTTTTTGCCACTTGCTGAACTTGGGCCGGTATAGCGTCCGACTGTGATTTCGCTACGTTCGGGCCGAGCAGCGCAACGAATGCAAGTAAAAATGAAGTGTATAGATGCCGCATTTCAGTTAGGTTAATAAATAGCTAAAATACGCGATGGGCTGAATTTATCCGTTAATCTTTCCCACTTTATCAAGCGGCAACGGTCATTTTCGCCAAAGCCAGTTCAACTTTGGTATATTCGTCGCCCCAAACTGACGTAGCAGATGAAAAAACTACCCATAATTATTGATTGTGATCCTGGCCATGATGATGCCGTTATGCTCATGCTGGCCGTTGGCAGTGGTTTATTCGACATAAAGGCCATTACTACGTCGGCGGGCAATCAGACGCAGGCTAAAACGCTGAAAAATGCCCTGAAACTCGTTACGTTGCTGGAAGTCGATATTCCGGTATACAAAGGCTGCGAGAAACCCCTATTCCGGGAACTGATCATTGCCGATTACGTGCACGGCGAAATGGGAATGGATGGCCCTACCCTACCCGAGCCCACACTACGTCCTGAAACTTTGTCGGCGGTGGAAGCGATGGCGCTGATTCTGACAGAGCGTTCTGAAAAAATCACGATTGTGCCAACCGGCCCACTAACCAATATTGCTACGTTCCTGCTGGCGTATCCGCACTTGAAACCCAAAATTGAGCAAATTTCGCTCATGGGCGGAGGTGCTTTCCGGGGTAATATGACACCGACGGCTGAATTCAACATCTACGTCGATCCCGAAGCCGCTGCGGTCGTTTTCAATTCGGGGGTTCCGATTACGATGTGTGGATTAGACGTAACGCATAAAGCGCTGGTGTTTCAGGAAGACATTGAGCGATTTCGGAAAATCGGGAATCAATCGGGAAAAGTGGTGGCTGAGTTGATGGATTTTTTCTCCATTTTCTACCGTCGGGAACGCCCCGAACTGGAAGGTGGAGCTGCTCTCCACGATCCCTGCGCTATTGCGTATCTGATTGATCCTTCAATATTTAGCGCGAAAAAATGCTACGTCGATGTTGAGGTTAATGGCAAATTAACCACTGGAACTACTGTTGTTGATTTCTTCGACGTACTAAAGCAAAAGCCAAATGTTAATTTCGTCTATGACATTGACCGGACGAAGTACATCAACCTTATTTACGAAGCCGTACAGAAGTTACCTTAACAGCTGTCCCTCATCAGATTATACAACTTTATTTTTGACATTCTGAGCAACGAAGAATCTTAAATTTTCCTGACGTCAAAGCTTGGACACCTTAAGATGCGACTTCGGCGGTCCAGTTCGTGCCTCAGCATGACAAAAATCGCTACGTATCAAAAGTTTAAATAGGGACATCAACTAAAAAAGGGGCATCTCGAACGTTGAGATGCCCCTTTTTTACAGTTACTATAACCTATCGACTCAAATACAGATTCCGCTCGGAATAGATTTTCTGGAAGAAATCATCCTTCAAATCATCGATGAAGTAAATACCTTCACCGGTCGATTTCATTTCGGGGCCAAGCTCTTTGTTGACGTTCGGGAATTTGCTGAACGAGAACACCGGAATTTTAATGGCGTACCCTTTTTTGACCGGATTAAATTTGAAATCCTTCACTTTTTTGTCGCCCAGCATCACCTTCGTCGCGTAGTTCACATACGGCTCCTGATAGGCTTTGCAGATGAACGGTACGGTACGACTGGCGCGTGGGTTAGCCTCGATAACATACACTTTTTCATCCTTAATCGCGAACTGTATGTTGATCAGTCCGACGGTTTTGAGCGCTACGGCAATTTTCCTGGTGTATTCTTCAATTTGCCGGACAACGTTTTCACTCAAATCGAACGTCGGTAGCAGCGCGTAGGAATCGCCGGAGTGAATTCCCGCCGGTTCGATGTGCTCCATGATACCGATGATGTACACATCTTCACCGTCACAAATAGCATCAGATTCCGCTTCAATAGCGTTTTCGAGGAAGTGATCGAGCAGGATGTTATTGTCAGGAATGTCCTGTAAAATCTTCATCACGTGTTGCTCCAGTTCGTTCTCGTTGATGACGATTTTCATGCTTTGACCACCTAATACGTAGCTAGGACGTACCAGCAGCGGGAAACCTAACTCCCGCGACAGTTCAATCGCAGCTTCCGACTCGCGCACTGTGCCAAATTTTGGATACGGAATATCGAGCTGACGTAGCATGTCGGAGAAGTGTCCCCGGTCTTCGGCTAAATCGAGTGCTTCCCAGCTTGTTCCGATAATTTTGATGCCGTAGCGCGTCAGTTTCTCGGCCATTTTCAGGGCAGTCTGTCCGCCCAACTGTACGATAACGCCTTCGGGTTGTTCGTGCTGGATAATGGCGTGAACGTGCTCCCAGAATACCGGTTCAAAATAGAGTTTGTCGGCAATATCGGGGTCGGTCGAGACAGTTTCCGGGTTGCAGTTAATCATAATGGTTTCGTAGCCAGCTTCTTTAGCGGCTAACACACCATGTACGCAGGAGTAGTCAAACTCAATCCCCTGACCAATCCGGTTCGGTCCTGAGCCTAATACGACTACTTTTTTACGGTTACTACGTATCGACTCGTTGCCCGGCAAGTCTGAAACAGGTTCGGCGTGGTCGGTGGTGATGGGCACCTGGTTGTTGAAAGTTGAGTAGTAATAAGGCGTTTTGGCTTCAAACTCAGCCGCACACGTATCCACGCATTTATATACTCGACGTATGTTATGTGCCTGACGATACTCGTATATTTTACTTTCCTTTACGCCTAACAAATGCGCCAGTTGCCGGTCAGCATAGCCTTTTTGCTTGGCGGTACGTAGCAATTCGGGCGGCAGGTCTTCCAGATCGTACGGCTCGATTTCCCGTTCCAGTTCGATCAATTCTTCAATCTGATGCAGAAACCAGGGATCGATTTTGGTGAGTTGCTGGATGGTACGGAACGACATCCCTGCCTTGAAAGCATCGTAAATGTGAAAGATTCGGTTCCAGCTTGGGTGCTGAAGACTTTCGGTCAGGGCATCGCGGTCGCTCAGTTCGTGACCGTCGGCACCAAGACCGTTACGTCGGATTTCGAGCGACTGACAGGCTTTTTGCAGGGCTTCCTGGAAGTTCCGGCCAATACCCATCGCTTCACCCACCGATTTCATCTGTAGCCCTAGTGAACGGTCGGCACCCGGAAACTTATCGAAATTCCAGCGCGGCACTTTCACGATAACATAGTCGATGGCTGGCTCGAAGAAAGCCGACGTAGTTCCTGTAATCGGGTTAATCAGCTCATCAAGGTTATAGCCAACAGCCATTTTGGCGGCTATTTTGGCAATCGGATACCCCGTGGCTTTAGACGCCAGCGCCGATGACCGGCTCACCCGTGGATTAACCTCAATGACAATAATTTCGTCGGTTTGCGGATTCACCGAGAACTGGATATTACATCCGCCCGCAAATTGCCCGATGCCGCCCATTACCCGAATCGCCAGGTCGCGCATCTGCTGATACAACGTATCGGGCAGGGTCATGGCTGGAGCTACCGTAATGCTATCGCCGGTATGAACGCCCATCGGGTCGAAATTCTCAATGGAGCAGATGATAATGAAATTGCCATTGTTGTCACGTAGCAACTCCAATTCGTATTCTTTCCAGCCCATGACGCTCTGTTCCACCAGCACCTCATGCACGGGTGATGCGTGCAGACCATGTGTCAGCGCTTTGTCGAAATCTTCGGGTACGTTTACGAAGCCACCGCCTGTACCGCCCAGCGTAAATGAAGGACGGATAACGAGCGGAAAACCAATTTCCTGCGCGATTTCTTTACCTTCCAGAAACGAGCGGGCCGTACGACCTTTACAAACACCAGCTCCTAGCTGGAGCATCAGCAACCGGAATTTCTCCCGGTCTTCCGTGGTTTCGATGGCGCGTATATCGACACCAATAATCTTGACGTTATATTTTTCCCAGACACCTGCTTTATCACAGTCGATAGCCAGGTTCAGGGCTGTCTGGCCACCCATCGTGGGCAAAACGGCGTCGATGGGCCTACCCATCGCTATGTGTTTTTCCAGAATATCGACAATCGACTTCTTTTCCAATGGCAGCAGATACACATGATCAGCGTTGATTGGGTCAGTCATGATCGTAGCCGGATTGGAGTTAATCAGCGCTACTTCGATGCCTTCCTCCCGAATGGAACGGGCGGCCTGCGAACCCGCATAGTCGAACTCGCACGCCTGGCCGATAACAATCGGGCCAGAGCCAATGATAAGAACAGAGCGAATGTTGGTGTTTTTGGGCATTTTTCTGTGGAGCAATGAACCGTTTGGATGACCCTGACAGGCTACCAGATTGATGATACACGTAACGTAACGTATCGTGCCTGGTAACCTGAAGCAGTGGGCCAAAAAATCCTGCAAAATTAGTGTATCTAACGCAAAGGAATAAGCCGTATCTTCGAAAAATTACGTAACACCTTAGATTTAATCTGAAACATCCCTTAATAGGCCAATCAGAAAGTATTATTGCAAAAAGGCTCGGTAGATGCTAATTTTGTTTTAATCCGTTTTTAATCTCGTATTACTCTACGTTTATGTTCCGGTTTTATCCTGTTCTCGTCTGTATACTCGTTGGCTGTCTGGCTGTTACGTGTGTGAACGACTACCCAGCCACAGCTCCGTATACACCGCCCGTCGTACCGAATCCGCCGGGGGGTGGCTTGCCCGGTAAAGAGCAATCTTCACCGAACAAGCGACTTTTTTTATCGAATGACAAGGTTAAGGTGGCCATTGACCTAAATATGGGCGGGGCTATCAACTACCTGGCCGAAGCGGGCAGCAACGAAAACATGGTCAATAACAATGACCTGGGGCGGCAGTTGCAGACCTCAATTTATGGCGGTCCTTACCCGTATAGCGTAAACGGCAAACAACCCGTTTATGAGTGGCGCAATCTTGGCTGGAATCCGGTTCAGACGGGCGATTACTACAACCATCCGGCGCAGGTTGTCAGTTATCAGCAGGGGCAGAATACATTGTATGTGAAAACGATACCAAAAATCTGGCCCCTCTTCGATGAACCCGCCGACTGCACTATGCAGCATTGGATTGAACTGAAAGACAATACGATACACGTTCGTTGCCGCATCGAAGTTAGTCGATTCGATACTACACATTACGAAGGTCGCACGCAGGAAACGCCTTGTGTGTATCTGAATGCGCCCTACTACCGTCAGGTTATCTATAACGGTCTGAAGCCCTTCACAAACGACGCCGTTTCCGAATATACCGACCACGATATGCGCACCCGTTACGCAACCGAAAACTGGATTGCTCTGCTCAATACCAAGGGGCGCGGTGTTGGACTTTATCGGTCGAATGCCTTCCGCTCGAATACGGCCAGCTTTGGTCAATTGCGGGAAGGAAACGAATATGATGGCTCAAGTTCCTATATCAACAACTGCGATTATCTCCAGATTGACCACAACGGGCAGTATGAATACGAGTATACGCTGGTGGTTGGCTCAATCGATGATATTCGGAAGTTTGCCTATAGTCAGCCCCGGCCGGCTTCGGCGCCCAACTATCAGTTTGTAAACGACCGCCAAGGATGGTACTATTTTAACACGCAGGATCGGGGCTGGCCTATTCAGAATGCGCTGGCGATTCAGTGGGCACGCCACGATGATAAACAAAATAATTTTCGAGTGATGAGCCCGCTGGTTTTCTGGCGTGCTACCGACGTACCAAAAATTTACATCCAGGCGGCTTTCCGTACTCAGGGAAACAGGGCGCGTTTTGCCTGGAAAAAACCTGAGGAGGATAATTTCGTCGATGGGCCAAGCCGTTACGTTGAATTCCCAATTATCGGCGATGGGCAGCTCAGAACGTATGAAATCAACTTGAGCGGTCAGTCCGGATGGGACGGGGTAATCAATCAGATTTCATTGAATAGCCCTCCAGACCAATACAGTTTTGAGAAAGGTTCAACCGTTCAGATACGTAGCATTACGTCGAAACCATAAAAAAGTCGAAAGTCGTGAGTCAATAGTTGTCAGGCCTATACCTAATGACTATTGACTCACGACTTTCGACTTTTTTTCTTATGCTAAGAATGGCGTCGCAATCGCCAGAACGGCTTCTTTCGAAAGCGGTTCGTCGTAAGCTTCGGAAGCGGGGCCAAACCCGATACCACCCAAACCATTGACGCTGGCACCGCCTTGCGACGTATTGTCTTCACCAGCATACACAGCGCCTGGGAAGCCCGTATTGCCCGTGATCCAGCCTTTGTTACCGTTTAGGTAACGTACCTTCGCTGCGTGCAGGGCTTCTACTGAGTGAATCTGCAACGCTGTTTTCAGTACGTCTGGGAACGGAATCAGACGGCCAGCCTGACCTTTATAAGCCCGAACACCCGTATCTTCAAGTGCCTGTGATACAGCCAGGAAGGTGCGATAGTTCGAGAAGACATCTGGGAAAGAGCCCTTCGCCGTAAAGTCGAAATTAGGTTTTGAAATGGCCGCACCACCCAGTGCCGAACGTAGCAATGCTACGTGTGCATTTTCGTGTAAGGCAATTTGCTGAAACGTCATCTGACCTTCGTTACCCATCACCAGCGAGCTCGAAAGAGCCCGATTGTAGAACTCTGCTTCCAGGTATTCCAGCGTCAACGCAAAATTCAATACGTCAACCACCGTGGCCATTCCCTGTCCGTAAGCCTTGTTCAGCACAGCTCCAAAAGCGACGGGCGCAATACCCGCTGCCGCTTTTTTCAGGAAGTTATGGAACACATGGCGACGTGATACGTGGTCAATCCGCTCGTAAACGTCGGCGTCCACCTTCTCAATTTCACTAAGTATGTTTTGTAGATTCATGGTTGCTCGAATGTTTAACGACGGGCGTTTTTGCCGTTGATGGTTTCCTGTACAAATGGTCTTACCAGCGTTAATACTTCTTCTGGCGTACGTGCTTCGCCTAGTCCGGTCGAAGGAGCGACGATGTCGTTACCGGCAAATGAAGAAGTCATGGGGTTCAGCATTTCACTGATGATCGCCGTGTGACGAGCTTCAACCGATACGATTTTGCCGGCCAGCAGGAGATAATCACCGTTTTTAATGAGGTTACCTGCGCCATTATAGGCCGATACACCAATCGCTTCGAACACGCGGGCAGTTCCCAGAACCGATGCCCGGCTACCGAAATTGATGCTGCTGAAATTAGGGGTCAGCCCTGGGATAGCGGCACTTCCTAAAGCGGCTTTAAACAGTTCGCGGTGGCTGATTTCATGGTCACGAATGTCGCGTAGTTGCGCCAGTTCATATCCATTGATACCCGAGTAAGGGGTCATCATAACCTGGGTATAAAAAGCGGCTTCCAGTTGTTCCAGCGCATACGCGTAGTTCAGAACGCCCACATCGCTGTAACCAATGTCGCCGAGGTCAATTACATCACCAGCCCGGCCAGCGCCCCGTGCTACGGTATCGTCAATTTCATTATGGCAAGCGCTTAATGCTACGCCTGCTGCTGCGGTTGCGCCCAGATAACGCAAAAAGACCCGGCGCCCCAAAGCCGCCGACTCCTTGCCCGTCAGCAACTGACTGATGTCAGTAGTGTCTTTCGGTAGTTTTTCCATTGACCCAAAAAAGTAGAAGTTGAGTTTTCCTCCGTTCATCGGAAGAATCGACATAACTACGGCCTGGAGGGCTGCTTGGTTTTGTTCTTTTGCTTTTTTTTTCGGCTATTGCGTGCAATTTTGAGTGAATGGAACAAAAACCACCGCTTACGAAAATTTTTATTAGAAATATGGTTTATATCAGTCGAAATATTCTCATTCATAGAAAAAGAGAAGTTTATTAAGCGGTAACCATAGTAACTAACGATGTTTATTATACGGTAGCTGTCACTGGCAAACGTAGCATTCCGTCCGCGCTTTGACAGGTACGTTTGAAATAGACGGAATAAGGTCTGTATTCAGAAAATTTTGCCCATTTTATTAAACATCTACGTCTGACGGTGGGTTGTACTTACTGTTTATAACCATCTTTTAGCAACTGTTATGATTAACAATAAGGAAATTGTTGATGATCTGAACGATCTGGTTAAGATCAACAACGACCGGATTCATGGCTACGAAGAAGCCATCAAAGAAAGCAAAGACGCCGAACTGAACGAATTGTTCCGGCACATGGTCATCCAAAGCGAACAGTTCCGCAGTCAACTGGCCGACCATATTGTTCGTATCGACGGAACAGGCGTGGCCGATTTTGATTCGACAGATATTTCGAGCCAATTACACCGCGCTTGGATTGATATAAAAGCAGCGATTACGGGTAAGGACCGGGAATCTATTTTAAGCTCGGTAGAATTTGGCGAGAATGCCGCTGTTGAAGCCTACGAAGATGCGGTGGAGAAAGACCATCTGCCTTCTTATATTAAAGAAGACCTGCAGAAGCAGCTAACTGAATTGCGCGGAGCCTATGATCGGGTAAAATCCCTGGAAAAGTCGGCGTAGTACGTACTATAATTCTGGCAAAACCAGGTTCATAAAAAAGGGTTGCTACGTAGCAACCCTTTTTGTTTTGTGCAAAACCGGTATCATTTCGGCAATGGCATATCACGTAAATCTTCGTCGGTCAGTTTTATGGTTGCTGCCATTACGTTCTCTTCGAGGTGTTTTACCGACGACGTACCGGCAATGGGCAGCATAACAGGCGAAGCCGCCAGTAGCCAGGCCAGCGCGATCTGGAACTCGGTAGTGTTGTGACGCGCGGCTACCTTCCGAATAGCGTTGTGGCGATCCGGATTCATATTACCCGCATTCAGCGGATACCAGGGAATAAAGGCGATATTTTTCTGTTGGCAGTAATGCAGTACGTCGTTCCAGCGTTGCTCACCAAAATTATACATGTTCTGCACCGACACTACGTCGAAATACTGACTCGCTTCTTCAATCTGCTCAATACTCACCTCCGACAAGCCAATGTGACGGATTTTACCTTGCTGCTGGGATTCCTGCAAAAAACTCAGGTATTCGTCGGATGGTACTTTAGTATCGAAACGGTGCAGTTGATACAGGTCGATACGTTCCAGTTTCAGCCGTTTCAGACTTCCGTTCAGGGCTTCTTCCAGATGTTTACGACTCCCATCGACCGGCCACTGGTTCGGGCCAGTACGTAACAACCCACCCTTGGTAGCGATAATCAGGCCATCGGGATAAGGGTGTAATGCTTCGGCAATCAGCTCTTCCGATACGTAGGGGCCATAACTATCGGCCGTATCAATGAAATTAATCCCTAATTCGAGGCAGCGTTTGAGCACACGAATGGATTCATCGTGGTCTTTGGGTGGCCCCCAGATGCCTTTGCCCGTCAGGCGCATGGCACCGTAAGCCATTCGGTTCACTGTCAGGTCACCGCCAATGGTAATTGTGCCAGCCTCAGTTGCTGGCGCATGCGTCGCTTCCATAACGTTTTTTGGGTTACATAAATTAATGGATAATGCTAGTCAGCAGCTTGTTTAGTAATGCATTATACATTCTTCATTACGAATTATTCATAATCTCTTATAAACCAACGAAAATGCTTTTTGTATGGGTTCCCGACGATGATTTTTTTGATCTAACGCTTCTCGATACCGTCCAGCACCCGGCGGATTACGTTGGCACGCTTCATAAAATCCAGTGATGTTGCTACGTCCTGATCATCAATAACTTGCTTGAATTGTTGCAGAAACTCAATATAGGCCGCCAGCGCGTTCGATACGTTCGTCCGGTTTTGGTCGAAAATGGGGGCCCACATCTGCGGGGAGCTTTTGGCCAGACGTACCGTTGAGCTGAACCCCGTACTGGCCATATCGAAAATGGCCTGTTCGTCTTTCTCTTTTTCGAGAACGGTCAGTCCAAGGGCAAAAGCGCTGATGTGGCTCAGATGTGATACGTAGGCGAGATGCAGGTCGTGCTCTTTGGGTGTCATGTAAAACAACTTCATACCCGCATCCCGAAACAAACTTTCAGCCAGTGTCAGACTTTCGGTATTGCTTTTATCTGAATCGCAGATAATCAGGTTTTTACCTGGTAATAATTCCCGAAACGCGGCACCTGGTCCTGAGTTTTCGGTACCCGCCATCGGGTGGGCCGCTACGAACTGGGCGCGTTTGGGGTGGATATCGGCTACGTCGCAAATAGACCCTTTGGTCGAACCAAGGTCAATGACGGTGGCACTGCTTGGCAGATGATCAAGTACCGCTGGCAGCAGGTCGATAATGACGTTGACAGGCGTCGCCATAACCACTAAGTCACTTTTCGACACTGCTTCTGCCAGAGGCATTACGTCATCGACGATTCCTTTTGCCAGCGCCAGCTGCCCATTTACGGGCGACGTGTCGACGCCAATGAAATGCATTTTTGGGTATTTCTCGCGGAGAACCAGGGCGAATGAACCGCCCAGTAAACCAATGCCTATGATGGAAACATTCATGAACCGGGATTTAGCAGATTTAGGGATTTACTGGATTTTGTTTTCGCTTCTTCGAAGTGCCTGCTGATAAAGCTCTCATGATTTGATGTGGGAATGGCGGAAGTTTGGGTTGAATAAGCGCTTGAATTCGAGACTGGACGCGCCGAAATTTATGAGCAGACTAATTTCCAGATTGTAGGCTTCCAGTTAATTGATGGCCTGCGCTAAATGTACTTCCTCCAGTTTGATGATCGCTTTTAATTCAACCAACACGTTCTCCTCGATCAGAAAATCGGCTCGCCGTGCGCCTACCGATACGCCTTTATAAAAAATAGGCATATCGACCTCACTGGCGAAACCGATATTGAACTGCTCAAGTTCATAAGCCAGCGAACGTTGATAAATTACTTCCTGGAATCCACTCCCCAAAACGCGGTGTACTTCCATCGAACAACCAATAATACGATGCGTCAATTCGCCGTATTTGTATTCCTGCTGCATTTAGCTCCATCAATAAAGATTCATCCATTTTATAATTATTGAAAGAGTTAAAGAGGAACTATAATCTGAACCGCACGGGCCGCCCGTACGGTTCAGATTCTTTTAACAGCTTCTAGCACGCGCTCCTCCGGTACACACAGCGATACTCGAACGTAGCGGTCGCCTTTGGGGCCGAAGATGAAGCCGGGAGCAATGAAAACGTGTTTGTTATAAAGCAGATCATCGACGAGAGCTTCGGCAGATGACACAGAATCAGGCAATTTGGCCCAGATAAAAAGCCCTTCCTGATCGAGCGAGTACGTACAGCCGAGCGCGTCCAGAAACGCGTGCAGCGCATCCATCCGACCTTTATAGACTTCGTTACGTTCACGATGCCAGTCGTCGGAGTTGGTCAGCGCTTCGGCGGCCGCATCCATCAACGGCCTGAACTGCCCTGAGTCGACATTACTTTTTATGGTCAGCACCGCGTCGACGTAGGGTTTGCTACCTGCCATCCAGCCAATACGCCAGCCTGCCATGTTGTGCGATTTACTCAGCGAATTCAATTCGATTGCTACGTCCTTCGCGCCGTCTAATGACAACAGGCTAATTGGCGCTTTCTTATTCAGAATCAGACTGTACGGATTATCGTGGCAAAGTAATACGTGGTTGTCAT
The DNA here is from genome assembly GCF_014699005.1 of Spirosoma profusum. Lineage (GTDB taxonomy): Bacteria > Bacteroidota > Bacteroidia > Cytophagales > Spirosomataceae > Spirosoma > Spirosoma profusum. Next base: position 151,296 of record NZ_JACWZY010000006.1, on the reverse strand, counting down.
GCGCAAATTTCACCGCTCGCTCAAACAAGGCCGACGTAGCAGGCGCACCGGTCGGCATATGTGGGTAATTCAGCCAGATAATTTTGGTCGGGTTACTGGCAGGAGAAGCGGCTACCAGCTCGGCCATCGCTTCCCAATCGGGTTGCCAGCCCGCGTGTTCCAGCAGCGGATAATCCACTACGTTGGCGCTCACCATACGGCTCACGGCTCGATACGCCGGATAACCCAGTTCAGGCACGAGAACGCCGTCGCCATCATTCAGAAACGTCATCGAAATATGCGTTATCCCTTCTTTCGAGCCAATCAGCGGAAGGATTTCCGTCTCCGGATTGAGCGTGACGCCGTAGGTATGCTGATAAAAATTGGCGATTCCCTGCCGCAGACCGGGCGTGCCTTTGTAAGGCTGATACCCATGCGCATTAGGCTGCTGAGCCGAGTTTATGAGCGCATCAATCGTATTGGCCGAGGGCATCAGATCAGGATTACCAATACCGAGATTAATCACATCATGGCCAGCCGCCTGAAGACGACGGACTTCGACCAGTTTCACCGAAAAATAATACTCCTGCGTTTGGTCAGCGCGGAGGGCAAGAGGGATAATCATGACCGGGATTACACAGATTTAAGGATTAGCTGGATTTTGTGTTTAATCGGGCTAGTGCAGTCATTTTGGGGGGCAAAGATAATGTCAGAACCGGGATTTAGCAGATTTGAGGATTTTCAGGATTTTATTTTCGCTTCTTTGAAGCGTTTAACCAATTAACAAAATCCAGGAAATCCATCAATCAGCTCAATCCCGGTTCAGACAGATATTTCAGCAACGGCGCCAAATGCAACGCCTGCATCATTTCACCCTGATTGATGATTTCCCATGCACGTTCCCGACTTACTACGTGTACGCTGATTTCTTCGGTAATTTCCAGATGCTGAGATTGTTGCAACGTAACGCCCGTTGCCAGAAACGCATACGTGAGGTTGTTGTGCGTACCCGGATTGGCCGATAGCGTCATAATGGGTTGCCATGTACCGCCACCGTAACCCGTTTCTTCAAGCAGTTCACGCTGGGCGGCATGCAACGGTTCTTCGCCCGGATCGACAACGCCGGCGCAAAGTTCGTAATGAACGCCACCAATGCCGTGCCGATACTGACGTATCAAAACCAGTTCATTGTCGGTTGTAACGGCTACTACGTTAATCCAGTCGGGATATTCAAAAATGAAATAGTTGGGAATCGTGCCGCCACTCTCCATGCGAATGGCTTCCTTGCGAACAGTGAACCACGGTAACTTGTGAATGTATTCGGAATTTTCGATGTGCCAGGGGCGCGGGTCATTGTCAGTATTCATGCCCGCAAAGGTAGGTACCTCTAGGAGATTATTAATTGGCAATATCCTCAGTACACTTATTATCAATATGATTTTATAACAGTCATTTTTTGTTTTTTCTTAATGATTGCTTCAACAAACTAACTATATAATCGATATCATCTGTATCGCTCATCTTAATTTCATAAGAACCATTACCCCAATGTCCAACATTTGAAACATCTCTTGCGATTTGTTTTTGGTCTTGTAAATTTCCAATTTTTAAATTTAGGTAAATTTTCAAACCTTTACCTTGTAAAACTATATCGCAAAAAATATTATTTTCGACTTTAAAGCCTATTGTTTGCTTTTTAGGCTGAGTTGTCACATTATCGTCAAGTGAGATTAGGCGCTCTTTTAACTGTTCATAAAGTTCTCTTGTTTCAAAATCAACTTTTTGTAAATGATCTTGCTCGGTAAAAACTTTCACTTCCTTACTTACGGTTCCAACAGTCTCGTCATTTCTTGAGATTGTCTTAATACTTTCTTTAGCTGACGCCTTTTGAATTTGATCGAAAGAAACTGTGTCATTTTCAAAACGTTTGATCTCCCAAAGCTCAATTGGTAGATCCTTAAAATTAATAGCTTCCCTTTGGTAATTTGTGAATTGAGGGGCAATGAATATTACTTTGGATTGGGTCCAGTCAACATCCGTCCTTTTAAGTGTTATTTGTTGGCTTTCGTTAAATTCTAGGACAAAATCAGCCTTATTATTCAGCATAAGCGATAAGTAAGCATAACCTTGGTCAATTACGCTAAAGTTTTTGTCTCGCTTATATTCAACAACTACAAAAGATTTTGTTTCTGTGTCAAAAGCTAAAGTATCAATTCTAAAATTATTTAGTGAAAATTCGGAGCGAATAAAGGCAAGATGCAATAGAGAATTTAAATTCTTCTCAACTAAAGTTTGAATATCCTTCTCAAATTTAAATGGTATTTCTTTGACAAAATCTAACTGCTTTCCTATTTTATATATAGCCATTTTTTTTCAATTTAATGCATTAGAATACTTTCAAAATTATTAGCAAAATATTTTTTAGCATAATTTCCATATTGTCTTTTATGATATCCATCCGCAGAGTGTAGATCAATACCCATCACTTCCCAACCAACTCATCCGCAAACTTCAGATATTGCTCCCAATCGTAGGCCGTTACGTCGTGTTTGCCGGTTCGGATGTGGTAACGTACCGTTTGGCCGATGGGTTGATTGACCGCCGGAAACGTATCGGTACCCAGCCCTGTTTTGCCGAAAAGTTTATAAACTGGTTCTGTATGAGCAGCACCCAGAAACTCACCTTTGGGGTCGGACCAACGGTCTTCTTCGGCGCTGGCAACGTAGAGCGGTCGAGGGGCAATGAGCGCCAGTAACTCGTGCTGGTCGATGGGGAGGTCGGCAACACGTTTGTTGTAGGTTTTAAACTGGGCATTGAACCAGTGCGGGAAACTCGTATTGATACGTTCGACGGTTTCGCCATACCATCGACGCGATAAAGCCGCACCGCCTTCACCCGATTCGTTGGAGATAACAGCCGCAAAACGGTCATCCTGAGCACCGGCCCACAAAGCCGCTTTACCCAGTCGCGAGTGGCCGATTAAAACAACTCGTTTGGGGTCGATATCGGGTTCAGTCTGGAGGTAATCCATGATTCGGCTGAGGCCCCAGGCCCAGGCACCAATGGCGCCCCAGTTGTTACTCGCGCTCGGAACGGTTTCTGATGGGCTATCCAGCACCGAACGAATGTGGCCCTGCCAGCCCTGCGGATGGTCGGGTTCAATATCGCCGTAGTAGACCGTTGCCAGACCATAGCCTCGTTTCAGCACGGTTTCGATTTGCCAGCTAGAAACCTGCATCCCCCGCGATTTTTCAGTAGCCTTGTTATTGACCGATACGTCACCAATGGCGTTATACACCCACCGCGTCGTGATCGGTACGTCTGTTTCGGTAGTAGCGCTATGATTTCCGCTGAAATTTAGTCCCAGAAAAATGGGCACCAACTTTTTATTTTTAGGCAGATAGAGCGCTACGTCGATGGAAGGAATTTGTGGGTAATCGACAAAGAAAATCGATACCATTTTGCGAACGGCCAATCCATTCAGGGCAGATTCATTTACCGCCGTTGTCTGAAACCGAAGTTTTATGGGCTGTTTGGGCGTATGTCCGTATACATTTGCGGCAAAAAGCTCCATGAGTTCAGCCCGGCGGCTGGTCCAGGCCGATTTTGTTTTCACTGCTTTGCCGTCCTTGCTGGTCAACGGGTCGGGAAGGGTGTACGTACCAACTTTGGCTTCGTCGTAGTTAAATTCCTCGACCTTCTGAGCCGATGCCAGAGGTGCGGCCAACAGTAACAACGCCAGCCAGAATATAAATTCGTCCATAAAACAGCTTCAGAAAAGATTTGTCTCGAAAAGTCGAAAAACCGGTTTTGCCTACTGTCTGGGTGGCAAGCCGAGCAAAAAAATTGGTCAATAATTACCACTTTTTTAACGTATTGATATTAACCGACAACGCAGATTCGTTGTAAAGAGAACTTTTCTGTTGCGTAATTTCCATTTGCGCCGACAACCTGCAACCTGATGAAAAACTTTCTTATCCTGTTGGCTGCTACGTTCATTCTCTTTCTTTCCGCCTGCCATAGACCTGTCGCGTATTTCCAGCGGACGCCCCATCCCGCAGCCACCCGCCTACCTGTTGAACGCGAGATTGTCAGTAAAGACGTAGCACCAGATACCACTGCCGAGGAAGTCGAAGAACCTATAGCAGCTCTTGAAGCGGACGTAGTGCCTGTAGTGGCGAGCGTTTCGAAAGTACTGCATCAATCGACGCAACACCGGCTTGTACAGCGGATGCAGCGAGTTCAGTCGATGTTGCCAGCACCCGAGAAAACCGCCGACGACAAACAACCTGAACCCAAAAACAAGAAAAAGCTTAAGCTGGGCAACCGCATCCGGCAGAGCCTCGGCATGCCGCTACGTAAAGAACTGAACTGGTGGCAACGTATCAGCTGGAAACTGAAAGCGTCAGTGATCATTATTCTGGTAGCGGTCGTATTTGCCATTCTGCACATCACTACGTTGGCTATTATTTTCGGCATCATTGGCGCCTTCCTGATGATTAGTGGCTTAAAACGATCATTTAAAGTGAAAAGACCGTGGTTCTGACGTAGCAGGATTGGGTTTTACGCTCGCCCAAAATGGAAGTAATATTCTGCGAACCGAAAACCTTGTGGTTGTATAGTAAACTGTGGGATGTATTCCGATATTTGCTCATATTCGGATAACTACCATGATTACTACGTCCAACCAGGAAACAGCCCACCAAACCCTCGACGCCGTTCTGAGTGGGCTAATGCGACGCTACAGTGAGCGCGTGCCCGACGTGAAGAAGGTCGTCACCGCCATGATTGAGGAGGAGGTCATTGAATCGGGTGATGAAATTGAGAATGACCACATTGCCTTTCGTACGATGGGCGTTCCTAACCTGGGCATTGCATCGTTCGAGAAAATTTTCCTGCACTACGGCTACGAAAAACGTGACGAATATAACTTCATCGAAAAGAAATTAACGGCGTATTGGTATAGTCCGCCCGAGCCGCATTATCCCCGGATTTTCGCCAGCGAACTGCGTGTGCATGAGCTGTCGGACGAAGTGCAACGTATCATTCATCGCTACACCGACACCGTAAAAAGTGATCCCGTCGACGCCCTGAATCTGGATGATGCCGAAGCTGTTGACCAGTTTCTTCACCAGCCCCTCTGGCAAACGCCAACACTGGCTGATTATCAGGCTTTACTTAAGGAAAGTGAATACGCAGCCTGGGTCATTTATAACCGATATTATCTGAATCATTTCACGATCAGTGTGCATAACCTGAAACCGGGCTATAACACGATTGATGAATTTGTGGCTTTCCTGCAACAGCACGGGTTAAAACTCAATTCAGCAGGTGGCACCATCAAAATCAGCCCTGATGGAGATTTACGACAGGCTTCTACAGTAGCACAGATGATTGATGCCGAATTTTCGGGTGGAGACAGCTTTAGAATTGCCGGTTCCTACGTCGAATTTGCCGAACGGCGTATATTGCCCGCATTCAAAAACCTACCTGCCAATCAGGTAGGTCGTCAACATCGACGCGAAGGCTTTGAAACGGGTAACGCCGACAAGATTTTTGAAAGTACGTTTACTACCCAAACCGGGAAATAAATGATGAGCGATAAGCGATGAACAAAGTATTTTACATTTACTTATCACTTATCGTTCATCACTATACATTAACCCTTTGACTATCATGAAACCCTTTCTACTACTTATCGGCCTGCTTTTATCCGGGGTGGCTGCGCTGGCGCAGAAATCGGCACCCGTTGGGCTGGGCCTCTACAGTTTTCGGGATCAGTTTGCGAAAGACGTTCCCGGTACGCTGGCGAAAGTAAAACAGATGGGATTTCGGGAGGTTGAAATTGCTGGTACGTATGGAATGAGCCCCGCAGATTTCCGGAAGGCACTGGACAAATATGGACTTAAAGCGATCAGTGTTGGCGCTAGTTTTGAAGACCTGGATACGAACGTACCAAAAGTACTACGTGAGGCTAAAGCCTTGGGAGTTAAATACGTAGCATGTTTCTGGATTCCTCACGAAGGCGATACGTTCACGATAAACCATGCCGAACGCGCCATCGACGTATTCAATACAGCCGGCAAGCTTCTGGCCGACAATGGTATTACGTTATGCTACCATACACACGGCTACGAATTCCAAACCTATAAAGACGGTACGTTCTTCGATTATCTGGCGGAAAACTTCGACCCCAAAGCGATCAACTTCGAGATGGACGTATACTGGGTCAAATCGCCTGGTTATAACCCGGTTGCCCTGTTGCAAAAGTATCCGAAACGATTCCTGCTCCTACACCTGAAAGACCGTAAACCCGGCACACCCGACAGCCAGAACGGCCACGCCGACGTAGAATCGAACGTAACGCTCGGTCAGGGCGATGTAGGGATTGCTGAGATTATGAAACAAGCCAAAAAATCAGGCGTGAAGCATTTTTTCATCGAAGACGAATCGTCGCGATCGATGGAGCAGGTGCCGCAAAGCCTGGTTTTTCTGGAAGGACTGAAGTGATGTATGAAGTAGGTGTATGATGTATTGACTGCCAGAAATTTATACATCATACATCCTACTTCATTTCTTCCCTTTAAAAACGACCCTCTGTGATTTCAGCGTGCCGCTGGCCGGGCTGGTTATATCGATTGAAATAGTGGAGCCATCAGCCGTGCCAATTTTAGTTCCATTACTCATCATATCATAACTACTACCGCTTTTCTGTAGGGTCACCGGAACCGAAGTAGATGTAGCCGGGTAGATAATTAAACTCGTGCTACCATTCTGAGTTATGGCCAGTTTGGCCGATAGGTCAATACTACTGGCATCTTTCCGTACTGTCGTTATTGTCCCCGACCCCGTTATAGGACCCGTCGTAATTGGCAAAGGGGATTCACTGTATCCCTTACCATCACCGTTGTCAAGGCCAAATAAGGTCATCTGGTAACTACCGGCTACGGTAGCGCCCGCTTCGGGTTCGGCATCTGCTGATTTTTTACAGGCGACAATAGTCAGGGCAAGCAGGCAACCCAGTAAAATCTTTTTCATGTGTAGTGATGGTTATGATGAGAGTTTAGAAACAACCTTGGTCAATATCTGACGAACAATCTGTAATTGCATAATAAATTTATTTATAGGTAAATATCTGAATTTTAAGCCCATACAAATTTATCAATCTTCATACACGGACGTATTGATCAATACGATCTATTGAAGATCTGCACTACATCGACGGCCTGTCAAACTGATTAATTTGCAGTAAATAAGCACTGAATAGGTTTACCACCCCCAACCTTTCCTAAAACAGGTGAGAGTTGGGTTGGTCAAAATGTCCTAAACCAGCGTCAGTCATTTCGGCGGTTATTTTCTTCAAATCAATCAAATAATCGGGCCGTCGACGTTGCCTGATTGATTTTCTATGATAACCTGTGAAAACTCTTGGCGCTGACAGACTTAGAAGTTGTCGTTTTATGACCGGAGCTGCCCCCGACTGGCGCGTGAAAGTGAGCTTTGGTACTACGTATGCTACGTCCAGTGTGAAAACGGTGGCCACTCCCACCACAACTGCTATCGCGAAACAGGCGGGATGGCCGCGTTTGAAGCCGAAGGATATACCACCCGAACCAATGGTATGGGAGCGGCTGCCAACCGTAGCTGGACATCGCTGTCCGTCAGCAATGCATCGGGCAATACAGCCATGACCATTAACGTCCAGAACAATCTGGTGGGACCACGATTAGATTATTCGCTGAATTTCACCACCGCCGGTACGTAGTACGTGTGGGTTTGGATGGCGGCCGGAGCCGACGGTATTTATGACGATTCATTCCACATCGGTCTGGATGGCACAGCTGTTACTCTCAGTCCGAACAGCCCGAATTACAACAACGGCAGCACTACGTGGACCTGGCTGAAAGCCGCTGGAGTACGGCATTCCGAGTCAATGTAAACACGACGGAGACACATCGCTGAACATCTGGATGCGCGGGGATGGCGTCAGAATTGACAAAATTTTGATGACAACTAGCGCTACGTATACACCAACGGCTATTGGACCAGTGGTAAGCAGTGTATGTAATACGCCTTTCTCGCGGGAGGTCGGCAAAGACGTAGCAGAAATCGAATCCGGCAACGTATTACTGGCAATAGCTTTTCCAAATCCTGCTGATCATGCTATTACGGTACGTGTCAATCCAGCCGGGCAGGAAACACAATTACGTTTGCTGATCCGTCAGCAGGCACTGATGCCCGCGAACGTATCAGACAAAGTTTTATCCTTTACTAGTTTGCCGTCTGGGGCTTATCTGATTGAAGTTGTACGAGGTAACCAGCGGAAAGTAATTTCGATTCGGAAGCAGTAATCTGTCGTCAACAATCGGATAAGCAATTGCTTTCTAGTACGTTATGGCAAAAAACTAAGTTTACCACTATTGAGCGTACGTACCTTGCCGGAACCGCTGTACTTTACCAGTTGAGCTTTGGCCGTGACCCCGTCAATCGTGACGATATGCCCCGCACCGATGGTAACAGGCGTTATGGCCAACGGCAGAAAGCCACACGACCACGTAGCCAGGCTGTTCCAATTGCCCGATGCGACAGAAGCACAGGGAGCACCTGGCGGCAAGATTGATTTAATGGCTACGTCGCCCTGGACAAGACCGTAGCCCGTTCTAAAATCAAAGCCCGCATCGAATCCTGCCGTTGTCGGATCATCCATGTCAACGCAGGAAGCAATTAAGGCTGTTTTTATGTTTGTTGGCGTAAGGGCGGGTTTAGCCTGTAGCATCAGTGCGGCTATTGCACCGATATGCGGGGCAGACGCGGATGTACCAAAAAAGTTAGGAAACGTATCGGCATCATTCGGCGAATCAATGTTAAAAAAGGAGTTGTTGCCCCCGTCGGGGCCAGTTACATCGGGTTTCTGACGAATGATGGGGGTAGTCAGGCGAACACCTGTGGTTGAGAATAAAATAGGTGTTCCACCTTTTGAGGAAAAAGATTCTATCTGTGGTGGACTCACGCCATAGGCTGGTGTGTTATAAAATGGTGCGGCTCCGGTAACGATCGCCCCGGCCGAATTGTAGTGGCCATAGCAGGTGCTGGCGCCTACTCCCGCAATCGTCAGAGCTGAAGGTGGAAACGGATTATTTCGTATGTCAACGAATTTAAGCCGGTTTGGTGCAGTACCGCTGTATTTGGTAAGCAATATATAATAGGTTTGAGTGGTACCCGTATTGTTCGTGTAATTCAGAAATTCATACGGATCTCGCCCTAAGTTCTCCTGTTCGTTCAGCTGTGCAATTAAGGTACTGCTTGTTGGATTAACCGGAAACGTAGTAGGAATCTGTTTGAATAAATAAATGTCCAAATCCCCGGTAGCTCCACTCCCACCGGTGACGGAAAAGAACGGGTCGTCCCATTGAAAACTGAGAAGCAGTCTCCTGCCAGCCGCTAATTGAATTGGGAAAAAATAGACCGGATTAGCCGCCGTACCAAAGTTATGTGCCGTAGCGGCTGTATAGGTAAGTGGCTTAAACGTTGAGGCAACATAATTGTTCTCATAAGACACGTCTGCATAGTTACCAGCCGCTGAAAAATAACTCACCCCACTAAGCGAATTGACTTTATCAACGCTTTGGGCAATGAGTCCATCCTGAAAAAAAGGCTCAGCCAACCACTTAATATCGTCAATAATCACCCTGCAGCCTACGTTGGCAAGTTGCTCAATGCCCGCAGCAAAATCGGCCTGAGAAACGCTGGCCGTCCGATAATAAAGTTGAGCTGCCGGGGCTATATCATGCACAATTTCAAGCATGGCCCGGCCTTCATCAGTCGCTCCTGCGAGCGTATAATCCTGAACCACAGTTACGGCGGTCGTGAAGCCATTGGGATTACCAACACCGGGCAGTTCCCCGGCTGTCACACTGGCGGGCGCACCCAGCAAGGCATTGTAGCTGTCAGACATTACGCCCACTTTTACACCTTGCCCCGTTAACCCGTATTGCTGGCGGATCAGGTCAGACCGCTGCGACGCGTCTCCCTGAGTGTTGACCGGCCCTGTGTTTGTTTGAGGTCGCTCAGCCGGGTTAGCAAACCGGCAATCCGCCAGCGTTTCTAGTTCCGGTAAACGAGAAATTTCAATCTGACACGTTACGACTCGTCCATACCGGGCAATGATTGCAAAACCGGCTTTACGCAGCGCCTTTTCGAGGGTTTCGCCATCGGTTTCAGCCACGGCGTCAACCACGATTTTCTGACCGGTTTTGTCCATTTGAAACTGTTGCGATTTAAGCAGTGTGGTATCGATGCGATTATTTCGCTGGTAAGTATCTGAGATTTCCTGCAAACCGCCACTCAGTTTTGAGCCAGGTTTTTTAGCCGTCGGCATCTGTGCGTTTACATGCAGGCAGATTATCAGTGGTATGATCAGGTAGAAGAGAAGTTTCATAGAGGGTTATTTTATGTTACAGACGGCTGATCTGAGTGGATATAGGCGCACCGGTAACTGAGCTAAGACGTTGACTTAAAATTAGTTAATAAAACTAATTGATCTTAATACCCTGTAGAGGGTATATTTTCTTAACCTGGATTCCTTTGAAATCACTGTGTCATTAGCCTGGTTTCAAGTTGTGACACTACCAAAATTCCGTCAAGTCGATATAAAAAATGACAATTACAAACTCGTGCTATCCAAATACGAGTTAATATCAAGTTAATTCCTAATTAATATAAGTAACTACAACGTAACATTAATTTGGCATAGGATTTGACATAGGTGTGCCAAAAGCCTTTTAGTAAACGGTCATGCTAATTATATGTTACTTACAAATTAGTCAGAATAGTCAATTTACCCATTTTAATTAACTCTTCTGGGAAGCGGCATACTATTTGTGTATTCGGGAATTGAATTGCCTCCTCCGAATACTCTAAAGAATACCATATGCGCACTTCTACGAAACTTTTCTTCACATCGTCGGTAATGCTTACAGTAGTGATGCTTTTAAGCGTACTACCAAGCTTCGGACAGACTATTTCGGGAACTGTTTTCCGCGACTTCAACAGCAACGGCGTCTATAGCCCGATAACTACACTTGCTTCCAGCTATTCCTATGGGGAGCCTGGAGTTGGTGGGGTTACAGTTACCGCCTACAATGCTGCTGGTACAGTTGTGGCTACGACAACCAGTAGTACGGTTCTTTCAACCCTAGGTTCGTATTCACTTTCGGTGGGCAGCAATGGGACCTACCGGGTAGAATTTACGGGCCTGGGAACCGGTGATTATGAGTCGTTTAGAGGTGCTGCTACAGCTACTGGCATTAATGCTACGTCTGTGCAGTTCGTTGCCGTTTCTGGCGCTACAGCCAACATAAATTTTGCGGTTAATTACCCATTGGATTACTGTCAGCCTTCTCCTACGCTGGTAGTGCCCTGCTACATAAATGGCAATCCCTTAACAAGTGGCACTGTTGGCAGTGAACACGTACTGGTAACCGTGCCGTATACATCGTCAGGCACGGCTGTTACCCCAACCTCTATAGCGGACGGAGAAGACATTGGTAGTGTATGGGGGGTGGCTTATCAACGGGAAACCAAAAAGATATTCTCGGCAGCTTTTCTGAAACGCCACGTAGGTCTTGGAGCCGCAGGTCTGGGCGGTATTTATACTACAACAACAACTGGAACCAGTACCTTACTTGTTGATTTAGAAACCACTTTCGGTATCAACCTGGGAGATTCCCAATTAGGCGCCCGTGCATCGTTGCCCAATAGCGCGACAGCGTCAAGTACAGATCCTACAGCTTTTAGCCTGGTTGGTAAGGTGGGTCTGGGTGGCATGGCCATCTCTACCGAAGGTAAAACCTTATATGTAGTTGATTTATTCAACCGAAATTTATTAGCGCTCAATGTTGGTAATCCTGCCGTAACGGCAATTACCTCGGCTAGCTCGTTAACAACCATTTCGATTCCCAGCCCCGGCTGCACCAATGGCGACTATCGCCCTTTTGCTGTTTCGGTTAAGAATAATCGGGTTTATGTGGGTGTGATCTGCTCCGGGCAATCGGGTACAGCTACAACCGGAACAGCAAGTAACCTTTATGCGCACGTATTCTCCATGGCTGAGGGAGCCTCGACAATTCCCACTACACCTATTCTCTCGTTTCGTCTGAATTATACGAAAGGAGATGTACGTAATGGCGATGTGGCTGTTGGCTCGGAATGGCAGCCCTGGATTACGGGTTTTGACCAGTTGGGCATTAGCTCGTCTACGGCTTTAGGTGGATTCCGGGTAGGACGTCCTCAGCCTATGTTGACCGACATTACCTTTGCCGATAACGGCGACATGATTCTTGATTTCGCTGACCGTACGGGTTTCCAGACAGGCTTTAGACAACGTAATACGACCGATGTCAGCAGCAATCCTACGCTGTACGGCGGATACATTGGTGGCGATCTGCTCCGGGCAACCTATACTGGTACGCAGTGGGTTCTGGAAAACAATGGCATTGTTGGCCCATTAACCGGTAGCGGTAGTGGCAACACGGAGGGCCCCGGCACACCTACGGGTTCAGGCTACAACGCGCCTTCCGGAGAGTTCTACGGCCAGGATTATTTTTTAAACGACAATGGTAATACGGTACACGGGGAAACATCGATGGGAGCGGGCTTTTCTGTTCCGGGCTATAACGTTGTTGTAAACACGATTATGGACCCGACCGATGTCTTCACCGGGGGGTTAGGCTGGTTCAACAACCGTAACGGAGTCAGAACGCAATCAGCCGAGCTGTACAGTACCCTGGATAATGGAGGAGAAACCGCCGGGAAAGCGAATGGTCTGGGGGGTATCAAAGCCCTTTGTGATCCAGCTCCTATCCAAATAGGAAACCGGGTCTGGCTCGACTCCAACAATAATGGACGCCAGGACCCCGGCGAAAGCCCATTGGCAGGTGTAGTTGTTACGTTGACAGGCCCAGGCATAACCGGCACTGCCTCTGTAACCACCAATGCGAACGGTGAGTATTATTTCTCAAATGTAACGGGCAGCAGTAGCACAAGCTCTGTTTTCGGTTTAACAGGTCTTACATATGGTAGCTCATACTCGCTGACATTCCCGACTACGGCGTCTGGTACCGCCTATCTCAGCAGCAACCCTAACTCAGTTACGGGCACTAATGGCGATAATATTGATACAGATGTCAATTCCGCTGGCAAGATCGTCTTCACGTTAGGGACAGCAGGGCAAAATAACTTTTCCTACGATGCTGCTTATGCACCTTGCGTACTACCAACGCTAACGGCTCTTGCCAGCAGCGCCAGTGTTTGTGCGGGAGGCTCAGTAACCTTAACGGCTCAGGTAAGCCCAACCGGTAGCTATACGTACGTCTGGAGCGCTCCCTCAGGCATTACGTTGTCTGGAGCAAACACGGCTACAGCCGTGGCATCGAGTTTAACGGCTACAGGTACACGTACATTTACGGTAACGGTTAGTTCAAGCCCCGTCTGCTTTACCACCGCAACGGTAACCGTTACGGTGAATGCACTGCCTACAGCAACCCTTAGTTCGGCGACGATTTGTGTGGGACAATCGGTAGTTTTAACGGCCACCGGTGGTACGTCCTACACCCTCTCGACGGGGGCCACCAGTACGTCAGGTAGCTTTACGCTCACACCAGCCACCAGCACTACGTATTCAGTAACGGTGGCCAACACCAGCGGCTGTCGAAGCACCACAACAGGTGCAGTAACGGTAAATCCTCTGCCGACGGCCGGTTTAACACCCAGCTCAGCCGCAATTTGTGCGGGACAATCGGTAGTTTTAACGGCCACCGGTGGTACGTCCTACACCCTCTCGACAGGGGCTACCAATACGTCAGGCAGCTTTACAGTCACGCCAGGGGCCACCACTCCGTACTCCGTAACGGTAGCCAACGCCAGCGGCTGCCGCAGTACTACCACAGCTACGGTGACACTGAGTCCATCAGTGACGGCGGTGTTCCCATCGGCCACTATCTGCGCCGGACAGTCGGCTACCTTGATCGCAACGGGTGGCACCTCCTACACCTTCTCCAATGGTACCAACAATACCAATGGGCAATTGATCGTAGCCCCCGCCACTACCACTACCTACTCGGTGACGGTGGCCAACGCCAGCGGTTGCCGCAGCACAGCCAACTCGACGGTCACGGTCAATCCGGCGGTAACGGCTACGCTGGGTTCAACCACCATCTGTGCGGGCCAGACCGCTACGTTGTCGGCAACCGGCGGTAACTCCTATACCTTCTCCAACGGCACCATCAATAACACGGGTAGCTTCAGCGTCACACCGGGGGCCACCGCTACGTATTCGGTAACGGTATCTAATGGTAACTGTATCGGTACGGCAACTGGTACGGTAACTGTCGTTCCTGCCGTAACGGCTACGTTCGGCTCCGTCTCGATCTGCGCGGGCCAAACGGCTACGTTGACGGCGAGTGGTGGTACGTCTTATACTTTCTCGAATGGCACGACCAACACGACAGGTAGCCTCACAGTAACCCCAGGAGCTACCACTGCGTATTCAGTGACGGTCTCCAACGGCGTCTGTGCCGCTACGGCATCCGCTACAGTAACGATCAGTCCATCAGTGACGGCGGTGTTCCCATCGGCCACCATCTGTGCGGGTCAGTCGGCTACCTTGATCGCAACGGGTGGCACCTCCTACACCTTCTCCAACGGTGTTAATAATACCAACGGCCGATTTGTCACAGCACCCGGCATCACTACTACCTATTCGGTGACGGTGGCCAACGCCAGCGGTTGCCGCAGCACAGCCAACTCGACGGTCACGGTCAACCCGGCGGTAACGGCTACGTTGGGTTCAACCACCATCTGCGCGGGCCAAACCGCTACGTTAACGGCTACCGGCGGTAACTCATATACTTTCTCGGATGGCACCATCAACACCTCGGGGCTGTTAGCAGTCAATCCGGGGGCCACCGCTACGTATTCGGTAACGGTGTCTAACGGCAACTGTATCGGCACGGCCACGGCTACGGTGACGGTCAATCCAGCTATAACGGCCACGCTCGGCTCCGTCTCGATCTGCGCCGGTCAATCTGCTACGTTAACGGCATCGGGTGGTACGTCCTACCTCCTATCGACGGGTGCCAGCAATACAACAGGTAGCTTCGTAGTTACGCCAACCGCTACCACTGTATATTCGGTGACGGTATCCAGCGGCAGCTGCACCGGTACGACATCCGCTACGGTGACGGTCAACCCATCGGTGACGGCGGTGTTCCCATCGGCCACCATCTGCGCGGGTCAGTCGGCTACCTTGATCGCAACGGGTGGCACCTCCTACACCTTCTCCAACGGTGTTAATAATACCAACGGCCGATTTGTCACAGCACCCGGCATCACTACTACCTATTCGGTGACGGTGGCCAACGCCAGCGGTTGCCGCAGCACAGCCAACTCGACGGTCACGGTCAACCCGGCGGTAACGGCTACGTTGGGCTCAACCACCATCTGTGCAGGCCAAACCGCTACGTTAACGGCCACCGGAGGTAACTCGTACACTTTCTCGGATGGCACCACCAACAATTCAGGGCTGTTAGCGGTCATCCCAGGAGGCACCACTACGTATTCGGTAACAGTATCTAACGGCAACTGTATCGGTACAGCAACTGGTACCGTGACGGTCAACCCAGCCGTAGCGGCCACCCTCAGTTCAGCGACGATTTGCGCGGGCCAATCCGTTACGTTGACGGCCACCGGCGGTACGTCCTATACCTTCTCCAATGGCACAGTCAACAATACCGGTAGCCTCACGCTAACCCCAGGCGCCACCGCTACGTATTCGGTAACGGTATCTAACGGCAACTGTATCGGTACGGCATCCGGTACCGTAACGGTCAATGCAGCGGTGACAGCTACACTCAGTTCTGTTACGATCTGTCTGGGCCAGACGGCTAACTTAATTGCTACGGGTGGTAATTCGTTCACCTTCTCGAATGGCACCATTAACAATACAGGTACGCTGGGTGTAAGTCCAGCAGCGACCAATACGTATTCGGTGACAGTGATGACGTCTAATGGTACTTGTACCGGTTCAGCATCAGGTACGGTGACGGTGAACCAGCTACCCACGCCGACGCTGAGCTCAGCTACCATCTGCGCTGGTCAGTCCGTTAATTTAACCGCAACGGGTGGTGTGTCGTATACGTTCTCGAACGGCACCACGAACACCTCGGGCCTGATCGCCGTCAACCCAACCACCTCCACGCCATACTCCGTAACGGTCGCCAACGCGAGTGGCTGTCGGGCGGTAGCATCTGGTAACGTTACTGTAAATACGATTCCAACGGCCACGTTAACCCCAAGCCCAACGACCATCTGTGCGGGTGCAAGCACTACGTTAACGGCTTCGGGTGGAACAAATTATCGATTCAGCAACGGTACGATAAACACGACAGGTATACTTGTAGTTGCTCCCGCGAACACCACTACGTATTCGGTAACGGTGACCAGCGGCAGCAGCTGTAGTGCCGTAGCCAGTGCCATCGTCACAGTCAACCCAGCGGTAACTGCTACGTTGACCAGCGCTACGGTTTGTAGTGGTACCAGCGCTACGTTGGTAGCCACAGGTGGCAGTTCCTATCGATTCAGTTTCCTCGGCGGTATTACCAATACGTCGGGCATATTGATTACTCCAGTTACCACCACGACGGTATATTCGGTCACGGTAACGTCTGCTCAGGGATGTAGTGATGTTACTTCGGGCACGGTAACCGTGAATACGCCGACTTCACCAACGATTTCGGGCAGTACGACCCTCTGCGCAGGCCAGACTATCAGTCTGACAGCCAACCCAACTACCGGCCTGACCTATGCCTGGAGTGGTCCGGGAGGCAGTTTAGGCAGCAGCAATCCGCTGACCATTCCCAACAGCACGACTGCACAGTCTGGTACGTATCAGGTATTGGTGACGAATGCGAATGGCTGCACAGCAACATCCACGTACAACGTAACTGTTAAATCAGCACCACAGGTACAAATTCTGACATCGAATGTTACGTGTAACGGCAATACGCCAGGGGTTATCATCAGCACAGAAGTTACCGGCGGAACACCACCTGTTACGTATGCCTGGTACCGCTCAGGGGCACCGGGCGTGATTTCTACATCACCAAATCCAAGTTTCACGGTTGCCGATTCGTATAGCCTTGTTGTAACCGATGCCAGTGGCTGCGTCAGTAATACAGCTACCATAAATGTTACTCAATCAAATCCAATTGCCGTAAACGCCCAGTCGACCAATGCATTGTGCTACAATGGACAGGGCACCATTACGGTGAATATCAGCGGAGGTACAGGTCCTTACTCGGTCACCTATGCGAATGCTGGTGGCGTGCTTTCAACGGCAAACACAACCGGTTTTAGCTCGATAGCCGCTGTAGCGGGTAGCTATACCATTACGGTCACGGATGCCAATGGTTGTTCGGTAACACAAACGGCAGCCATCTCACAACCTGCCCCGCTTACCGTTACGTTAACCCCTGGCAGTACGATTTGTGCGGATCAGTCGACGGGTAGCGTAACCAGTTCGGTTAGTGGTGGTACGTCTCCCTACTCGTATTCATGGAGCAACGGAGCCACGACGCCAAATCTGAGCAACGTAGCAGGGGCCAGCTATACGGTGGTGATCACCGATGCCAATGGATGCTCGACAACCGGTACCGTAACCGTACCAACGTATCCAACTCCAAGCATCCCAGGGTTTGCCCTCACGCAGCCAAGCTGTGCGACAATAACGGGCACCATTTCGGTTACAAATCCGGCGAGTGGTGTTGAATACAGCTTCGACAATGGGGCTACGTATCAGGCATCGCCAACGCGTTCGGGCTTAACGCCAGCGATCTATCGATTGCGCGTAAGGGATCTCGTAACAGGTTGCCGATCAGGAGCTGTCAACGTCACTATCAACCCGGCACCAACTCCGCCAGTTGCATCGATCTCTGGAACGACTAACATCTGTGCGGGTCAGTCCATTAGCCTGACGGCCAGCCCATCCAGCTTAACCTACGCCTGGACAGGGCCGGGTGGTAGCGTAGGCACTACCAATCCGCTGGTTATCGCGAATGCAACGCCATCGCAGAGCGGCACGTATCAGGTTCGCGTAACCGATGCGAACAATTGTACGGCAGTTGCCAGCACCAACGTAACGGTAAATGCACTCCCCACGGCAACGCTTACCTCAACGTCGATCTGTATCGGTCAGTCGGCTAACCTGGTCGCTACCGGTGGTACGTCCTACACCCTATCGACCGGCGCTACCAGCACGTCTGGCAACTTCACAGTCACTCCAGGAGCCTCCACTACGTATACGGTGACGGTGGCCAACGCTAACGGCTGTATCAGCACCACTACGGGTACGGTCACCGTGAATTCGCTGCCGACGGCTGGTCTTAGCTCAGCGATAATTTGCGCAGGAAATTCGGCTACCCTAACGGCTTCGGGCGGTACGTCCTACACCTTCTCGAATGGCACGATCAATAACACAGGAATTCTGATTGTAAGTCCTGCCGCCAGTACGACCTACGCCGTGACGGTGGCCAACGCCAGTGGCTGTGTCAGTACCACTACAGCAACGGTAACGGTAAATCAGAATCCCTCATCTTCATTAAGTTCAGCAACGATTTGCGCGGGCCAATCCGCTACGTTGACGGCGAGTGGCGGGGCATCGTACACCTTCTCGAATGGCACAACTAGTACGGACGGGCTATTGGTAGTTGCGCCAGGCGCGACCACTACGTACTCGGTGACGGCATCCGGCGGTACCAACTGCATTAGCTTTGCTTCAGGTACGGTAATGGTAAATCAGCTGCCGGTTGCTGGTCTGACACCTTCCTCAGCCAGCATCTGTATCGGTCAGGCGGTCGTGCTGACGGCTTCGGGCGGTAGCTCCTACACCTTCTCCACGGGCGAAACCAACACGACGGGTAGCATAACCGCAACGCCGACTTCCACCACCGCTTATTCGGTGACGGTAGCCAATGGTAGCGGCTGTATCAGCACCACCAACGTAACGGTGGCGGTTAACCAGCTGCCCACGGTGACGCTGTCGCCTGTGCCAGGCACCATCTGCGTAGGGCAGTCGACCAGTCTGGTGGCTACGGGTGCTATTTCCTACACCTTCTCGACGGGCACCATTAACATCGGTGGCCGCGTACTGGTCAGCCCAACTGCCACCGCGAGCTATTCGGTGATTGGGGTGAGCGCCAGCGGTTGTTACAATACGGCTACCACGACCGTGCCCGTCAACGATCTGCCAACCCCAGCCCTGACCAATGCTACCATCTGTGTGGGCCAATCTGCTACCTTGACGGCTTCGGGCGGTAGTTCCTACAGTTTCTCCACGGGAGCGACCAACACCGATGGAGTGCTGGAGATAACCCCGGGCGCCACCACTACCTATTCGGTAACGGTGGCCAATGCCAGCGGCTGTACCAGCACCACAACCGGTACGGTGACGGTGAATCAACTGGCCGTAGCCGGTCTGACACCTTCCTCGACCAGCATCTGCGAAGGCCAGTCGGTCGTATTGACCGCCACGGGTGGTAGCTCCTACACCTTCTCCACGGGCGAAACCAACACGACGGGTAGCATAACCGCAACGCCGACTTCCACCACCGCTTATTCGGTGACGGTAGCCAACGGCAGCAACTGTATCAGCACCACCAGCGTGACGGTAACCGTCAATACGCCACCAACACCGGCTATTACGTCGGCCACGATCTGCGAAGGTCAATCCGCTACGTTAATAGCTTCGGGCGGTACGTCCTATACGTTCTCGACGGGCGAAACCAATACGACGGGTAGTCTGGCCGTCAGCCCAACGACGACCACTACGTATACCGTAACAGTGGCCAACGCGACCGGCTGTATCAGCACAACAACGGGTACGGTGACGGTCAATCAATTGCCGACCGCAACCGTGAGCGCAAGTTCGGCTACGATCTGTGCTGGCCTATCAACCACGTTGACGGCATCGGGTGGTACGTCCTATACGTTCTCGACGGGCGAAACCAACAACACAGGCATTCTGCCCGTCACACCAACGACGACCACTACGTATTCGGTAACGGTGGCCAACGCCAGCGGCTGTATCAGCACCACCAGCGCTATAGTAACCGTGAGCCCGTCTGCGACAGCTATACTCAATTCGACTACGATCTGCGCTGGCGAAACGACAGAATTGATCGCAGATGGTGGTACGTCGTATACCTTCTCGACGGGTGAAATAAACACGACGGGTCGACTGCAAGTAAGTCCGACGACCACCACTACGTATTCGGTGACGGCTGTGAATGCCAGCGGGTGCGTCAGTGATACGTCTCCATCGGCGGCAACAGGCACCGTATATGTAGATCCAGTGCCAGTTGCAGGCATTACCGCTACCTCAACAACGATCTGCGAAGGTCAATCGGTAACCCTGACGGCAACGGGCGGTACGTCCTATGACTTCTCGACCGGCGACATCAATACGTCAGGTATCTTAGTTGTGACCCCAACACTGACTACTACGTATGTTGCCGTCGTGGGGAATGATAATGGTTGCGAAAGCACTACGTCCATCACAGTTACGGTGAATCCGCTACCAACGGCAGCTATTACGTCGGCCACGATCTGCGAAGGTCAATCTGCTACGTTAATAGCAACCGGCGGTACGTCGTACAGCTTCTCCACCGGCGAAGTCAATACGTCGGGTATCCTGATCGTTAGTCCAACGGCCACCGCTACGTATTCGGTGACGATGGCCAACGCCAGTGGTTGCGTGAGTTCAACAACGGGTTCGGTAACGGTAAATACGGTACCAGTGGCAAGCCTGACGCCAGCTTCGGCCACCATCTGCGAAGGCCAATCCGTAACGTTGACGGCTTCGGGTGGTACGTCATACAGCTTCTCGACTGGTACGTCTACTACAACGGGCATTGCCATCGTAAGCCCGGTTTCATCGACAGCTTACTCGGTAACGGTGTCCAACGGCGATGGTTGTGCCAGCACAGCTTCGGTAACCGTAACGGTGAACTCGCTGCCAGCAGCGACCCTGACATCAGCCACGATTTGCGAAGGCCAATCGGCTACGTTGACAGCAACTGGCGGTACGTCTTATACGTTCTCGACGGGCGAAGTCAATACGACGGGTAGTCTGGCCGTCAGTCCAGCCACCACCACTACGTATTCAGTAACGGTTAGTAACAGCAGTGGCTGCGTGAGCACAACCAGTGCAGCCGTAACGGTGAATGAGATTCCGGTGCTGACGCTGACCTCGGAAACCATCTGTGCCAATCTGACGACTACGCTCAGAGCGACGCCAGGTTTTACTACGTACATCTTCTCGGCTGGTCTGTCGCAGATTGGTGTATCGAACGAAGCGTCTGGATCAGTTGATGGTACGTATTCGGTAACGGCCATTACGGCGCAGGGTTGTTCGGCAACGGCAACGGGTTCTATTCTTATCAATTCAAACCCAGTTGTGCAGCTGAGTTCGGCTACCATTTGCACGGGTCAATCGGCAACGCTGATCGCTACATCCGGTTACGATACCTATATTTTCTCCAATAATCTGGCGCAGGTAGGTAATTCGAACGTAGCAGTTGGTACCCTTGCTGGTACGTATAGTGTAACGGCTATCTCGACGGGTTGTAGCGGTGTTGGTTCAGGTAGCATCACCATTGAGCCATATCCAACCGCCGAACTGACCTCGGCTACCATCTGCGCAGGGCAATCTGCTACGTTGGTTGCAACGGGTGGCACGTCCTACACCTTCTCCAACGGCACGATCAACACAACCGGATTGCTGGACGTAACGCCAGCCATTACCACTACGTATTCGGTGACGGTTGCCAATGCGGCAGGTTGCGCCAGCACCACTATCGGTTCGGTGACCGTGAATCCGTTGCCAGTGGCAGAATTGTCTTCGGCAACGATTTGCATCGGTCAGTCGGCTACGTTGACGGCAACGGGCGGTGCGACTTACTTATTCTCCAATGGTATCAATAATGCAACCGGCGAACTGATTGTTAGCCCGATATCCACGACGGCTTACTCCGTAACGATTGTAACGACCAGCGGCTGCGTAAGCAACACGACGGCCACTGTAACCGTTAATGAATTGCCAGTTGCAACGCTGACTTCGGCTACTATCTGTCTGTACGAATCGGCTACCTTGGTTGCTACCGGCGGTACGTCGTACACCTTCTCTGATGGCACGGAAAACCTTACAGGCTTACTGGTTGCAGGCCCATCCAGCACTACTGCCTATTCGGTAACGGTCGCTAACGCCAGTGGCTGTATCAGTACTTCGACCGCGACAGTTACCGTAAATCCGCTGCCAACGATTAACACACTTGCCTCTTGTAATGGTATTGCTACGTACGACGTAAGCTTTACGGCTACACCCGGTGCTACGGTAACAGCCAGTGCAGGAACGATAGTCGGCAATCAGGTTACGGGTGTACCAAGCGGGCAAGCCGTTGAGATTACCGTAACGCTGAACGGTTGCAGCATTACAGAAACTGTATCGCAAAACTGCGAATCGAATGCAGCTACATTGGGTAACTATGTCTGGAATGATCTTGATCAGGATGGCATTCAGGATGACGGTGAACCAGGTATCGAAGACGTAGTCGTGGTGCTCCTGCAAAACGGAGTCGCAGTAGCGACTACCTTCACCGATGCAGATGGTCATTATCGGTTTAACGGTCTGACACCAGGTATTCCTTACTCGGTGAGTTTCACGACACCAGCTGGATTCACGGCTACGTTAGTACATCAGCATATAGATGGTAATGACGAACTGGATTCAGACGCTGATCCAATTACGGGCCTGACTCCGTCGGTTACGCTGGCGGCTGGCGAATCCAACCTATCGCTGGATGCTGGCTTCTACATACCAAGAGCTAGTCTGGGCAATTTTGTCTGGAACGACCTGAATCACAATGGCATCTTCGATACGGGCGAACCCGGAATCCCAGGTGTAGTTGTGACGCTGATCCAGAACGGCACGGCCCTCGTTTCGACTACAACCGACGCGAATGGACTGTATTCCTTCACCGGATTAACACCAGGCATCCCGTATTCGCTGAGCTTCACGACTCCGCTCAACTACTCGGCTACGTTGGCTGACCAGGGTGGCAATGATGATCTTGATTCCGATCCGATTGGTGGAGTAACGGGACCAATCACGCTGACGGCTGGCGAGAACAATACGTCGATTGACGCAGGCTTCTACCTGCTGACAGCAGCGTTGGGTAACTTTGTCTTCGAGGATCTTAACCACAACGGTATCCAGGATTCGGGTGAACCCGGTATCCAGGGTGTGGTGGTGACCTTGATCAGCAACGGCACGGCTCTGGTAGCCTCGACCACCACCGATGTGGGCGGCTTCTACAGCTTCACCGGATTAACGCCAGGTATACCATACTCAGTGAGCTTCGCAGCGCCGACGGGTTATACTGCTACGTTGGCCGATCAGGGAACCGATGATGCGTTTGATTCGGATGGAAACGTAGTAACGGGATTGACCGGTACGTACAGTTTGACAGCTAATGAAGTCAATTTCACCATCGACATGGGCTACTACCGACCCGCCAGCGTGGGCGACTTCGTCTTCCTCGACATTAATCACAATGGTATCCAGGATTCGGCTGAGCCAGGTCTGGCCGATGTGGTGGTGACCCTACTCGATGGCAACAACACCCCAATCGCTTCGGTGACCACCACCAGCACAGGTCTCTACTCCTTCACCGGACTGACGCCGGGTGTGCCCTACTCACTAAGCTTCAGCACACCAGTGGGTTATACGGCTACGTTGGCTGATCAGGGAGGCAATGATGATCTAGACGCCGATCCGATCGGTGGGCTGGTATCGTTCACCCTGACCTCGGGCCAGAGCAATACGTCGGTGGACGCTGGTTACTATCCAGTGACGGCCGCGTTGGGCAACTTCGTCTTTGAAGATCTCAACCACAACGGTATTCAGGATACGGGCGAACCCGGTATTCAGGGTGTAGTAGTAACGCTAATCAGCAACGGCACGGCTGTGGTGGCCTCAACCACCACCGATGTGGGCGGATTCTACTCCTTCACCGGATTAACACCGGGGACGCCGTACTCGCTAAGCTTCGCAGCGCCGACGGGCTACAGTGCTACGTTACAGAACCAGGGGCCTGATGACACTATTGACTCCGATGGGAACGAAGTGACGGGACTTACCGGCACCTACAGCCTGACAGCTAACGAGGTGAATAACACCATTGATATAGGCTATTATCGTCCAGCGTCGCTCAATGGCTACGTATGGATCGACACCGATCACAATGGCCAACAAGGTGGTACTGAGCCTCCGCTGCCAGGGGTGATCGTCACGCTGATCCAGAACGGTACGGTGGTAGCGAGCACGACGACCGATGCCAGCGGCTTGTATAGCTTCACGGGTCTGACCCCAGGCACGCCGTACTCGCTGAGCTTCACCACCCCAACCAACTTCACGGCTACGGCTGCGGATCAGGGGGGCAACGATGCGATCGACTCCGACCCAATTGGCGGCCTGACACCATCGGTGACCCTGACCTCAGGGCAGAGTGTTACCCAGGATGCGGGTTACTATCCGCTCACAGCCGCGTTGGGCAACTTCGTCTTCGAGGATCTCAACCACAACGGTATCCAGGATTCGGGTGAACCCGGTATCCAGGGTGTGACAGTGACCTTGATCAGCAGCGGCACGGCTGTGGTAGCCTCGACCACCACCGATGTGAGCGGATTCTATAGCTTCACTGGCCTGACACCGGGGACGCCGTACTCGCTGAGCTTCACCGCGCCGACGGGCTACACGGCTACGTTGACTGACCAGGGAACCGACGATACCATTGACTCCGATGGTGATCCAATCACGGGTCTGACCGGTACGTACAGTTTGACGGCTAATGAATTGAACGAAACCATTGATATGGGTTACTATCGTCCGGCGTCGCTCAATGGCTACGTATGGATCGATTCCGACCACGATGGCATCCGGGACAATACTGAATCTCCACTACAAGGGGTAATCGTCACGCTCATCCAAAATGGTACGGTCGTAGCGACCACGCTCACCGATGCCGGCGGTCTGTACTCCTTCACCGGATTAACAGCAGGTATCCCGTATTCGCTGAGCTTCACGACTCCAGCGGGCTACACCGCTACGGAAGCGGATCAGGGCGGTGACGATACTGTCGACTCCGATCCGATTGGTGGCATTACAGGCCCCGTCACGCTGACCGCAGGCGAAAATCAAACGTCGATTGATGCCGGTTTCTATCCAGTGACGGCAGGTCTGGGCAACTTTGTCTTCGAGGATCTCAACCACAACGGTATTCAGGATTCGGGTGAACCCGGTATCCAGGGTGTGACAGTGACCTTGATCAGCAGCGGCACGGCTGTGGTAGCCTCGACCACCACCGATGTGAGCGGATTCTATAGCTTCACTGGCCTGACACCGGGGACGCCGTACTCGCTGAGCTTCACCGCGCCGACGGGCTATAGTGCTACGTTGACTGACCAGGGAACCGATGATATGTTTGATTCGGATGGAGATGTAGTGGCTGGTCTGACTGGTACGTACAGTTTGACAGCTAACGAGTTCAACAACACCATCGACATGGGTTACTATCGTCCAGCTTCGCTCAATGGTTATGTCTGGATCGACTCCGACCACAATGGCATCCAGGATAGCGGTGAGCCTGCGCTGCCAGGGGTAATCGTAACGCTGATCCAGAACGGTACGGTGGTAGCTACGACCACCACCGACGCCAGCGGTCTGTACAGCTTCACAGGACTGACACCAGGCCTACCCTACTCACTGAGCTTTACCACGCCAGCAGGCTATACCGCTACGTTGGCTGACCAGGGAGGCAATGACAACGTCGATTCTGATCCAATTGGTGGCCTGGTAGGTTCGTTCACGTTAGCTTCAGGCCAGAGCAACGTATTGGTTGACGCAGGCTTCTACCCTGTAAATGCCGCGTTGGGTAACTTTGTCTTCGAGGATCTCAACCACAACGGTATCCAGGATTCGGGCGAACCCGGTATCCAGGGTGTAGTAGTAACGCTAATCAGCAATGGAACAGCTGTGGTAGCCTCGACCACCACCGATGTGGGCGGATTCTATAGCTTCACCGGATTAACACCAGGTACACCCTACTCGCTGAGCTTCTCGGCACCGACGGGCTACAGTGCTACGTTACAGAACCAGGGTGGGGATGATGTAGTAGACTCGGATGGAAACGAACTGACAGGCCTGACGGGCACCTACAGCCTGACAGCTAATGAGCTCAACGACACCGTCGACATGGGTTACTATCGTCCAGCGTCGCTCAATGGCTACGTCTGGATCGACTCCGACCACGATGGTATCCAGGATGCCGGTGAGTCTCCGCTACAGGGAGTGATTGTGACGCTCATCCAAAATGGCACGGTGGTAGCGACCACGCTCACTGATGCCAACGGCTTGTACTCCTTCACGGGTCTGACCCCAGGCACGCCGTACTCGCTGAGCTTCACCACCCCAACCAACTTCACGGCTACGGCTGCGGATCAGGGGGGCAACGATGCGATCGACTCCGACCCAATTGGCGGCCTGACACCATCGGTGACCCTGACCTCAGGGCAGAGTGTTACCCAGGATGCGGGTTACTATCCGCTCACAGCCGCGTTGGGCAACTTCGTCTTCGAGGATCTCAACCACAACGGTATTCAGGATTCGGGCGAACCCGGTATTCAGGGTGTGACGGTCAACCTGATCGAGAATGGCGTCATACTGGTAGCAACCACCACGACCGATGCCAACGGCTTGTACTCCTTCACCGGATTAACGCCAGGTACACCCTACTCGCTCAGCTTCTCGGCGCCAACGGGTTATACTGCTACGTTAGCTGACCAAGGTGGTGACGATGATGCTGATTCCGACGGTAACGTAGTGACTGGCTTGACAGGCACCTACAGCCTGACAGCCAATGAGGTGAACAACAGCATCGACATGGGCTACTACCGACCCGCCAGCGTGGGCGACTTCGTCTTCCTCGACATTAATCACAATGGTATCCAGGATTCGGGTGAACCGGGTCTAGCCGGTGTGGTGGTGACCTTGCTGGATGGAACCAACACGCTGATCGCTTCGGTGACCACCACCAGCACAGGTCTCTACTCCTTCACCGGACTGACGCCGGGTGTGCCCTACTCACTAAGCTTCAGCACACCAGTGGGTTATACGGCTACGTTGGCTGATCAGGGTGGCAATGACGAGCTTGACTCCGATCCGATCGGTGGACTGGTATCGTTCACGCTAGCTTCAGGGCAGAGCTTGACAACGGTGGATGCCGGTTACTACGTACCAACCGCCAGCATTGGGTCTACAGTCTGGAACGACCTTGACCGCGACGGTCAGCGTGACCCAGGTGAGCCAGGTGTGGATGGTGTGACGGTACGTCTGCTTGTGGAAACGACGCCGGGCAATTACACGGTCGTTTCCACAACGGTGACGACAGGCGGAGGACATTATCTGTTCACAAATCTGCCAGCCGGTACGTACATCGTTGAGTTCGATCTGACTACGTTGCCTGCGGGCTTCATTATCAGCCCGAATAACAACCGCCCAGGTGTACCAAATACAGAAAACAGCGATGCGAACCCAACAACGGGTCGCTCGGCACCGATTACGCTTGATCCAGCTAATCCGGTTAATCCAGAAGTACTGGCTATCGACGCTGGTCTGGAAACCGACTGTCCACCAGCCAAATGCGTACCGTTCGTGATCACAAAAACACGCTCAGGACGCTAACGGTAATGGACGCGTAAGCAAACAAGTCCCGTCGCTATGATGGGACTTGTTTTTGTTTTAACGTGAGTTATGGACAATTCACATGATAATCTCATGATCTTGAACGTAATGCTGGCGCACAGGGCTTCGACACGCTCAGCCTGACAGGCCACTTAAAGTCATTGAATTGATCTGGTTTGTCAGGCTGAGCGTGTCGAAGCCCTGTGCGCCAGCATTACGTTCAGTTAGCTAGAATTCATATTATTTAGGGGCATACACTACGTAGTGAAAATGCGTAAATTTCTGGTGGCCGAAAACTATGGGCTGTGTTCGTAGTTTGGTGAATAATACCGAACGCCTTTTGCTACGTCGATGATTCAGTACCGCTTTTACCCTACGCTTCTGAACGTATTTTCCCGGTATCTGCACGGCGGAAATCTGTCGGTGCAGGAATTGATCGACACCATCAACCGGGTTCCTACACCAACCACGGCAGCGCAGGAACGGGGCGTCTCGTTTGAGGAGGCCGTTGTAAAAGGTACTGGCGAGGATCGGTTCGATGCGGAGATTATCAGGAAAGTTCGCAAGCTACTCCCCCGCCCTATCGTCGATACGCAGGTATACTGTCAATTGGAAATTGACGATGTACTGTTTTACGGTTACGTCGATTTGATCGGCAAATTCAAGGCAGTTGATATCAAAACAACGGGTTCCTATCAGCCCGGACGCTACGTACATAATCACCAGAATCTGTACCTGCACGCCCTCAAACGGAAAGGTATCAAGCTGATGGAATACGTCATTACCGCTTTTTCAGCCGATGGCCAGTCGGAGGTGTTTGTAGAGAGTTACGCGCTTACCCACCCCATCGATAGGCAGATCGAAGAAATTCGATTGTTTAAATCATTCCTGGAAGAACACCGACCTCTGATTGTCGATAAGAAAATATTTGTGGCTCCCGGAGAAGATGCCGATGCCCGAAGGAGTCAATCATCCTGAATGACAAAAATAGCCCCGGAAAAATCGTAAACAGGTTCTCCAAAATAGACCAGTCCCTCAATAACAAATTCCGGCTGGTCAGGATTCGGTGTAACTTGCGGGCATGATTCAGCGGACACTTCATCTTTATCGACGGGCGTATCAGGGGCTTTCGCCCTCGGTGTGGCTGCTGGCGGGCGTCATGCTGATCAATCGATGCGGCACGATGGTGTTGCCGTATATGTCACTTTACCTGACTCAACATCTGCATTATTCAGTTACGGATGCGGGTATAGTGATGGCCGTTTACGGGTCAGGTGCTTTCGTCGGTACGTTCATCGGCGGCCGCCTGACCGACCGCTACGGATTTTACTACGTTCAGTTGCTGAGTCTGCTGTTTAGTGGAGCGGCCCTGCTCACGCTTCAGTTTATCACCAACTTTTACCTGCTCTGCGCCAGCGTTTTTCTGTTTACGCTGTTGGGCGATGCGTTCCGACCGGCCAACCAGGCGGCCATCGCTCACTACTCGGAGCCGGAAACACGTACTCGTGCTTTTTCGTTTAATCGACTGGCTATCAACCTCGGCTGGGCAGTCGGTGGTGGATTAGGCGGCTGGCTGGCCAGTATTAACTATGGCCTCCTTTTCTGGACTGACGGCTTAACCTGTCTGCTGGCGGGCATTGTACTTTGGGTGTTTCTGCCCGTGCCAGTTGAAGTTACAAATCGAACGAATACGCGCGTGAGTACTACGTCGGAACCGGAAATCTCCGAAATGTTATCGCCGTATCGCGACCGGATATTTATTGGATTTGTGCTCTGTAATACGTTGTTTCTGATGGCGTTTTTTCAGTTTTTCACCATCGTACCGCTCTTTTTCAAACAAATTATTCACCTGACCGAACGTACCATTGGTCTGCTGATGGCGCTGAATGGCGTGCTCATAGTGACCATAGAGATGGCGCTGGTCTACGAACTTGAACAGCGACAAGTAGCAAAAATACCGTTGATCGTGCGGGGTGCTCTGCTGACTAGTTTTTCGTTCCTCATTCTCGCCCTGCCCGGCTGGCTCACCCGTTTCGGTGTTACGTTCGGAAATGACTTGATTCTCACTACGTTCATTCCGCTGGGATACGTTTTGTTTGCTACGTTCAGCGAAATGCTGGTCATGCCTTTTCTGCAATCGCTCACGGTTGAACGTTCCAATCAAAAAACACGTGGTCAATATCTGGCGCTCTATTCCATGAGTGGCGCTCTCGCTCAGACAACCGCGCCCGCTTTTGGCTCGCTGATGGTGGCGCAGGTCGGTTTTTCGGCGCACTGGCTAGCGATTGCGGGTATAAGTCTGTTGTCAGCTTTTGGATTCTGGCAATTTGGAAAACGATTCCAGAACGTTATACCTTTGTTAAAGAGCGAAAGAGTGAATGAGTGAATGAGTGCTTAGCGGATGGCTTTCGCTCTTTCACCGCTCCGGCGGCCCGGTCTTTCGCTCATTCACTCTTTCGCTCTTTCACCATTTTGAAACTCTGGCAAAAAGAAGGCGTTACTACAGCCGATCAAATTGAACGATTCACCGTCGGGCGCGACCGTGAAATGGACCTTTACCTCGCTCCATTCGACGTACTGGGCAACCTTGCTCATGCGCAAATGCTCGAAACGATTGGGCTGCTTTCTGGTGAGGAATTAAGCTTGTTGACTGATGAATTAAGAATCATTTATCAGCAAATTCAGGATGGGCAGTTTGTTATTGAAGAAGGAATCGAAGACGTACACTCGCAGGTTGAATTGCTATTGACCCAGAAATTGGGGGATGTGGGTAAGAAAATTCATTCGGGCCGGTCGCGTAACGACCAGGTTCTGGTTGATTTGAAGTTGTTCACCCGCGACCGGCTGTGGCAGGTATCGGAAGCTGTTAGGGAGGTTTTTGACCAGCTTATTAGTCGGTCGGAGCAGCATAAAGATGATCTTTTGCCGGGTTATACACATTTGCAGATTGCCATGCCGTCGTCGTTCGGGCTCTGGTTCGGCGCTTATGCCGAAGCGTTGGCCGACGATATGCTAACGCTGCAAACGGCTTACCGATTGGCAAACCGCAATCCGCTGGGTTCGGGAGCGGGCTACGGTTCGTCGTTTCCGCTCAACCGGACGCTCACAACGGAATTGCTGGGCTTCGAAGGAATGCACGTTAACGTAGTGTATGCCCAGATGAGCCGTGGAAAAACCGAGCAGACGGCCCTCACAGCGCTGGCCGCCGTGGCTGCTACGTTATCGCGAATGGCGATGGATATTTGCCTGTACAACAGTCAAAATTTTGGGTTTCTGGTTTTGCCGGATGCGCTCACGACGGGTTCGAGCATCATGCCCCACAAGAAAAATCCGGACGTAGCGGAGTTGCTACGTGCCAAAACGAACCGGATGAAAGCGCTGCCGATGGAAGTAACGATGGTACTGAGCAATTTACCGTCGGGCTATCACCGCGATATGCAGATTTTGAAGGAAATTCTGATGCCCGCTTTCGATGATCTGCTGGATTGCCTTGACATCACTACGTTCATGCTCGAACACCTTCAGGTGAAATCGAATCTACTGGACGACTCCAAATACGATTTGCTGTTTAGTGTGGAGCGGGTGAATGAACTGGTGTTGCAGGGTGTTCCTTTCCGCGAAGCGTATCGAACGGTGGGCAAAGATATTGCCGAACACACCTACGTACCGCCCCGTACGCTACGTCATACGCACGAAGGTAGCATCGGCAATTTGGACAATGATCTGATTGTGCAACATATGCAACAGGCGATGGATGGTTTTAAGGCAAATAGGGCGCAGGAAGCTGTAGCGAAATTGCTGGCATAATTTTTTAATAGTCCCCGGCAGCCGGAGCCTGTCGGGGACTATTACTACATCAACACCCCATTCTTAGCCTGGATGGCGGGTGGCACGTCGGTTTCGTCCAGCATCTGGAGTAAATCGATTTCAATGTTTCGACAGATGGTCAGCATTGGTACGTCGTTGAATAAGCCTTCGAACGGATTCTCGGAATAATCACCGACCAGTTCCATATTCACAAATACCCACCCGACAATGATCCCAAAAGGGATCGAAAGTCCAATTCCGGCATCGCCGATTTTGGCAAATTCACCCACAATTCCCAACGGTAACAGGAAGATAAAAATGCAGACAAAGATGAAACTCAGGTTTGCATACTGACGGGGAAAGGGCGTCCGCTTGATACGTTCGGCTCTGCCCTGCTGGTCATAGAAATCGTTAAGTAACCGTTGCATATCAGCCAGTTTGAAACTATCGATGAGGGATTGATTTTTCAATTCGGCCAATTTTTGTGACTGTGTGTCGATCAGATGCGCAGCGGGGTTAGCTTTGGTTTTGATACGTTCGTATTCCTCCGCCGGGATGTATTTCTGCTGAAATTTCTCATAGGTTTCGTCGGCATACAGCCCGATGCCCATCGTTTTGCTACGTTGTACGTTATAGCTCCCAATGCCAATGATTTTCAGGCTCATGTGTTCCCAGGAAACGGGCAGAAGGAGCTGGTGACGTAGCGTATAAATCCAGCCAAGATGGCGATAGATAAGCTGCTTTTTGACAGCCAGAAGTTCAGCTTCTGAAATGGCGTTTTGACCATTTTCATTTTGGATAAACGAACGTACTAGGCTAGCCCAGATACGGCTTCCGTTGACAATAGCGCCCCATATTTTTCGGCCTTCCCAAAGGCGGTCGTAACTCTGATTACTTTTAAAACCGACGTAGAAGGCCACCGCCGTACCAATCAACGATACTGGCAGCCAGGGAATCGATAACCATTTCCAACGGGTGAAATAATACAAAACAGCCACAAAGGTCATCCAGGCGGTGAGCCATATTAAATGGTGCCCCGAGAATTTCATTAATCCCCGAAACGAAAGATCCTTTTCTATCAACATGTTGAAGAATCGTTAAACTTCGGGACAAGATATTCAGGATTTGCCCACTCAGCAATAGAACGTTTGTTGGTTTCAATACGTAGCAATTCAACAATTGCCCAAATCGTATCTGCCGAAAAATAGACAAATCCCAGCACGTATCAGTACTGTCAGTTGCCGGGGTTTTCGATCACCATCTTTGGGGATGAAGACGTACCCAAAAAGCGCTACGTATCAGCAGCTTGCTATCAGTTAAGGGTCATTCCGAGCAAACTGCCCGCATTAAACAGCAGACTGCCCTCAGTACTATAAATTACCCGTTGTGCATGGCCTTCGTAACTAGTCGGCAAATTGACGGCATGGTGGAGCGTTACCACATCACCAAACGAAGGTAAACGACCGCACGACCATACACTGGCATCTGACCAACTACCCGCCTTTACGGTATACATCGAAGGACAATTAACTATTACCTGTCGGATACGATGGGCGATCTGATCGGCAATGTAGAAATTACCAGAACTATCCACAGCCACATCGGAAGGATACGCCAGATTAGCCAGGGTAGCTAGGCCTCCATCCCCTTGGCCCTTAAAACCACCCATGGTAGTACCAGCCGCAGTAGTGATTACATTCGACGTATTGACCTTGCGGACACGATGGTTTAACCGTTCAGCAATGTAAAGATTACCAGTAACGTCCACCGCCACACCAACAGGGCTCCATAGTTGAGCGGAGGTGGCCAAGCCGCCATCACCACTGTAGCCATAATTGCCATTACCCGCCACCGTGGTAATGACGCCCGATGTATTGATTTTGCGGACGCGCTGGTTACTCTGATCAGCAATGTAGAGATTACCATTCGCATCAAATGCTATATCTGCAGGGTCATTCAACTGAGCAGAAGTGGCCGCTCCGCCATCACCACCGAAGCCAGCAGTGCCCGTACCAGCCACGGTGGTGATGATACCTGTGGCGGCATCTACTTTCCGAATGCGGTAGTTCCCCTGATCGGCAATGTAGAGATTGCCAGCTCCATCCACCGCTAAACCAGCGGGATAATACAATTGGGCAGCGGTAGCTAGCCCTCCATCTCCGCCGGGTCCCGAACCGCTCCCTCCAGCCACCGTTGTAATGATGCCAGCGGTATTCACCTTACGGACGCGGCTATTAAACACATCGGAGAAATAGAGATTGCCAGTGCCATCCACTGCTAAACCAGTAGGAGAATACAATTGGGCAGCGATAGCCAGCCCTCCATCACCACTATAGCCACCACTACCCGTACCGGCCACGGTAGTAATCACCCCCGACTTATTCAGCTTACGGATACGGTTGTTACGTGAGTCTGCAATGTAGAGATTGCCATCCCCAGCTACCACCATACTACCGGGAGTATTAAGTTGAGCGGAGATACCCGATCCGCCATCGCCACTATAGCCACCGTTTCCATTAACGCCCGTACCGGCTGCGGTGGAAATAATGCCCGACGTATTGACTTTGCGGACCCGGTAACCGTTCTGATCGGCGATGTAGAGATTACCAATCCCATCCAATGCCAAACCCGCAGGGTCAAACAACTGAGCAGACAAAGCAGGGCCTCCGTCGCCATCGTAGCCAGCCCCCGCCACAATGCTAATCACACCCGACGTATTCACCTTGCGGATCAGACGATTACCCTTATCCGAAATATAGACATTACCGCTGCCATCCACCGCCACGCCCGAAGGGTTAGACAACTGAGTGGAAATAGCCGCTCCACCATCGCCATTATAACCAGCCGTGCCCGTACCAGCCAACGTAGTGATGATACCGGTAGCCGCGGTCACCTTGCGGATGCGGTGATTACTTCGATCAGCAATATAGAGATTGCCAGCACCATCCACTGCCACAGCAATTGGCTCATACAGGTGAGCAGAAGTAGCTGGTCCGCCATCGCCACTGTAGCCATAAAATCCATTACCCGCCACAGTAGAAATGATGCCAGAGGTATTTACCTTACGGATTCGGTTGTTCCCCCGCTCAACGATGTAGAGATTACCAAGCCCATCGATTGTTACCCCCACAGGCATATCCAATACGGCTGCGGTGGCAGGACCTCCATCTACGCTGATACCACCATACCCATTACCAGCCACCGTGGTAATGATACCAGTAGCCGCACTCACTTTACGGACGCGGTTGTTATACCAGTCAGCAATGTAAACGTCGCCACTCGCATCCACCGCTACGCCCGACGGGAAATTCAACCAGGCAGAGGTAGCTAATCGTCCATCCCCGTTATAGCCGGCAGTGAGATCGCCTGCTATAGTAGTAATAATTCCCGACGCATTCACCTTACGGACACGGTAGTTATACTGATCAGTAATGTAGAGATTGCCAGCACCATCGACTGCTACACTTGAAGGGCCAGACATTTGGACGGTAGTAGCAGGTACTTTTTCGCTGTTGTTGCCCGCCACCGTCGTAATTAACTGCGCCAATCCGGAAGTGGCCAGACCAGGCAGCAGTAAAATAGTAAGAAAAATGCATAGGAAGGCCGTGAGGGGCCGTAGGGGTAGTAGTGTAGGCATACGTAGTACAAGGAGATATTTGCAGGTAAATCAGGAACTCTAACCTACAAATATCTCATCCGACCCTTTCAAAGACAATGTCTATCCGGTAAATAGACAAAAAAAATAGAAGATTCATCAAAACGTACCATCAGTTAACGGCCAGCCTGAGCCGACTGCCAGTATTCGGTAACAGTCGCCCCGCCCCGCCATAAATCACCTTCTGCGCCTGACCGACGTAGCTGGCTGGCAAACTGACCGCGTGATTCAGCGTCACTACGTCCGTTACAACTGGCACGCGGCCACACGACCATACCGTTTGGTCATTCCAATTGCCCGCTTTTACACTCACCATCTGGGTACAGCTATTGTTGCTACAGGCCGCCAGCCAGTTAAAGCTGTAGCTGGCCGGTTGAGGACTGCCCTGCTGGATAGCTCGCAGTTGAATGACCGGATTGTCAGTATATAAGGTGATCTGATAGGGACCTGGATTGCTGGTCACTAACTGTTCATTCACCACGGAAAAACTGATGGGCTGCCCCGTTAATCCACCATAAATTGGATTAAACACAACCGTCCGTTGCGTGGCCGTAACGGCCGAACAACTCAGTAGATTGACGCTGGTGATAGTAAAGTTGATGGGCGTAGTGGGAGCCGGATTCACGGTCAGGTTAAAACTGGTACGAACCGTTAATCCTCCCGGATCGGTGGCTGTTATGGTCACACTGAACGGGGAACCGGTGGTTGTAGAAGGTATACCGGAGATAGTGGCCGGAGCTATAAAGCTAAGTCCAACTGGTAAGCCGCTCACACTCAAGGTGAGACTGTTAGGTGTCTCGGGATCGATAAATGTGTTGGCGGCAATACTCATACTAAACGCCTGATTCACCGTGGCCGACTGAGCTGGAATGGGATTAGCCACCGTAGGTGGGCAGTTGAGATAACTGATCGTCAAACCTGTAGACGCTGAACAGCCATTAGCTCCCGTCACTGCTACCGAGTAAACTCCTGCCTGATTCACCACCGCTACGTTCCCCGACTGGCTCACTACGCCCGGTCCACCAAACTGATACGTACTGCCACCACCCGCCGTTAACGTAACACTGGTCTGGCTACAGGTCAACGTACCGCTGGCGGAAAGTGTCGCCGTGGGAGCCGTAGTATTCGAGAAAACTGTAGTCGTCTGCGTGGCCGAACAGCCATTGGCCGACGTAATGATCACCGAATACGTACCACCTTTATTCACCACCGCTACGTTGCCAGACTGACTGATTACGCCCGGACCACTGAACTGATACGTAGTACCTCCACCTGCTGTCAACGTAACGCTGGCCTGAGCACAGGTCAACGTACCACTGTTGGAAAGTGTGGCCGTGGGAGGCAACGTATTGGCGAAAACCGTCGCAGAGGTTGCCGCTGTGCAGCCGTTGGGCAAACTGACCGTTACCGAATACGTACCACCCACATTCACCACGGCTACGTTGTTCGATTGGCTCACGATGCCCGGTCCGCTGAATTGATAGCTCGTGCCACTTCCCGCGGTGAGGGTTACACTCGTTTGCGCACAGGTTAACGTACCGCTGGTCGATAGACTGGCTGTCGGAGGAATTGTATTGATGAAGACGAAGGTAGTCTGAGTAGCTGTGCAGCCATTCGAACCCGTCACCGTCACCGAATAAGAGCCGCCTGTGTTCACCACTGCCAGATTTCCCGACTGACTAACCACACCAGGACCATTGAACTGATACGTACTGCCGCCACCTGCTGTCAGGGTAACACTGGTCTGACTACAGTTCACCTGGCCACTGACCGATAGTGATGCAGTAGGCGTGGTGGTGTTCGACGCAACGGTAGCGCTCTGGCTGGCGGTGCAGCCATTCGTGCCAGTAGCCGTCACCGAATACGCACCGCCCACATTGACCACCGCTACGTTAGCAGATGTGCTCACTACGCCCGGACCGCTGAACTGATACGTAGCACCGCCCCCCGCTGTTAACGTAGCACTGGTTTGAGCGCATGTCAACGTACCACTCGCTGAAAGGGTAACTGTGGGACTAGTCGTGTTCGATGCAACGGTTGTCGTCTGGCTGGCGTTGCAACCATTGGCCGACGTAACGGTAACTGAATACGTACCGCCTACATTCACCACTGCTACGTTACCCGATTGGCTCACTATTCCTGGACCGCTGAACTGATACGCACTACCATCCCCGGCGGTTAACGTAACGCTGGTTTGGCTGCACGTTAACGTACCACTGGCCGACAACGTAGCGGTAGGGAGCGCCGTGCTGGACTGCACAATTGTAATTTGCGTGGCCGTGCATCCATTGGCTCCTGTTACGGTAGTTGAGTAGATACCTTCCTGATCGACAGTTGCTACGTTACCCGATTGGCTCACTATTCCTGGCCCGGCAAATTGATACGTTACTCCTCCCTCCGCCGTTAAGCTTACGCTGGTTTGAGCGCAGGTCAACGTACCACTCACTGACAGGCTGGCTGGTGGGGCGGTTGTGTTAGAGAACACAGTAGTAGTTTGGCTGGCCGTACAGCCACTGGCAGAAGTGACCGTTACCGAGAATGTACCACCGGCATTCACCACTGCTACGTTGGCAGATGTACTTACGACACCCGGACCGCTGAACTGATACGTAGTGCCGCCCCCGGCCGTTAACGTAACGCTGGTTTGCGCACAGGTTAACGTGCCGCTTGCCGTGAGTGTAGGGGTAGGCGCCGGATTAACTGTGAGGGTAACGCTGGCGGTTGGACTGCTGGTGCCATCTGTTGCAGTAACGGTGAGGGTATACGTAGTGGGTACACTCACGGATGGAACTGTAAATGTTGGAGAGGCTCCACTAACCGAAATTCCCGTTGGCTGGCTGGTCCAGGAGAAGGAAGTTGGGGTAAAATTAACGGCTGTGGCAGTTAGACTAATA
Organism: Spirosoma profusum; assembly: GCF_014699005.1. Lineage (GTDB taxonomy): Bacteria > Bacteroidota > Bacteroidia > Cytophagales > Spirosomataceae > Spirosoma > Spirosoma profusum. The sequence continues at coordinate 113,111 of NZ_JACWZY010000006.1, read as the reverse complement.
CTACCACTTGAGCAGACGGCTACTGGCGTAGCTGGGCTAATGTTCACACTGGCAGGACCACTGACTTTACGAATACGAAAGTTACCACTATCAGTGATATAGATATTATTAGTAGCGTCTACTGCTAAACCGGCTGGGTAATTCAGAAGCGCATTGGCTACTGGACCCCCATCTCCAATTGACCCTATAGTACCATTTCCACTCAGGGTAGAAATAATACCATTCGTAGAGACTTTTCGGATACGTTGATTATACTGATCGGCAATATAGATAGTACCACTAGCATCGACAGCAACTCCAGAAGGGCTGCTCAAAGAAGCATTAGTAGCCTGCCCCCCATCTCCACTAAATCCTTCAGCTCCATTTCCTGCTACCGTAGAGATAATACCACTACTCATGGTTATCTTTCGAACACGCCGGTTACTCCTATCAACAATGTAAAGATTACCGCTTCCGTCCAGACTCACCGCATATGGGGAGAGAGCCGCATTAATTGCTGGACCACCATCTCCACTATGACTTGATGAGTAAGTACCAGCTATGGTCGTAATGATACCATTGGTAGTTACTTTACGGATGCGGTTGTTATATTGATCAGCTATATAAAGGTTACCACTGGCATCTATGGCGACTCCGCTCGGATAACTCAGCGTAGCGTTAGTTGCCTGTCCTCCGTCACCGCTGAAACCGGAAGAGCCAGTACCCACTACTGTAGAAATGATGCCCGCCGGAGTTATTTTTCGGATTCGCTGATTGTCCTGGTCCGCAAAGAAAACGTTACCACCAGCATCTACTGCCAGTCCAGTAACATACCCAATCTGAGCGCTGGTGCCGACTCCTCCATCGCCACTAAAACCGTATGTTCCCGTACCGGCTATCGTTGTAATAATACCATTCGCAGCTACTTTTCGGATGCGGACATTACTAGCGTCGGCAATATAGAAATTGCCACTACCATCTATAGCCACTGCTTGAGGGTAAAACAGATTCGCGTTGGTAGCTTGTCCGCCATCTCCACCAAAACTTGCATAGCCATTACCAGCATAGGTAGAAATAATACCACTTGTATTTACCTTGCGGATGCGATTGTTGTTTTGGTCGGCAATGTAGAGATTGCCGCTACCATCCACAGCTACTCCTCGTGGACCATATAGCATGGCGCTGGTAGCCTGTCCGCCATCGCCACTAAACCCTTCGGTTCCATTTCCTGCAACTGTCGAGATAATACCTGCTGCCGTCACCTTACGAATTCGATAGTAAGATGTAATAAAAAGATTGCCATTGGCATCTACTACTAAGCCAGAAGGCCCATTGATTGAAGCATTTATGGCTTGACCACCGTCACCACCACTGCCACCGCCAGCATAGGTAGAAATAATCCCACTCGTATTTACTTTGCGAACACGGCCACCGTTAACCTCAGAAATATATAGGTTATTATTATTGTCAATGGCTACTCCAAAGATAGTATTTAACCCTGCATTGGTTGCTAAACCACCATCTCCACTAGTACTAGACGATCCACTTCCAGCCACTGTAGAAATAATACCTCCTGTTGTGATTTTTCGAACGCGGTTATAATTTGGGTCAACCAAATAAATATTACCATTGCTGTCAAGAGTTATTGCATACAGATACCCAAACTGGGCATTAGTTGCCAGTCCCCCATCGCCACTAAAAGCAGGAGTACCTGTTCCGGCTATTGTAGAAATGATGCCATTGGCAGCAACCTTACGGACGCGGTAATTATATGAATCAGCAATATACAGGTTACCACTAGCATCAACAGCTACTGCTTGAGGATTAGCTAATTGAGCGTTAACAGCTTGCCCACCATCGCCACTAAAACCCATTGACCCTGTACCAGCCACAGTGGTGATCGTACCATTGGTAGCGACTTTTCGGATACGATGGTGGTATACATCGGCAATATAGAGGTTGCCACTATTATCTACAGCTATTCCAGCCGGGGCGCCTATCTGGGCACTGGTTGCTGGCCCTCCATCACCTGCCTGATTGGAGCCAGCTACGGTTGTAATAGTCTGAGCTCGGAGATGAAATGAAACGAAAAAACCGAGAAAAATGAGAAGAAAGGGCACACTGGCCCGCACGGGTAGTTGTCTTTGCATACGGAATGTGGATAGATGTTGGTACGTAAATACCTGATTATAAACCACAAATATCTCAATCAATACAATTGAAGGCAACTGTTGGCGGGGAAAGAATCAAAAAAATTAAAGGAATAATAAGAGTATTATACGTATAGCCGGTTGATGGATACACATAAACGCCAACGCCCAACCAGTATGGTCGGGCGTTGTACCTCACTACGTTCTGCGTTACGTTTATTCGACCTTATACGCTACAAGTTTATTCTTGAGAAATGTCGGTACGACCAGCAATTTCTTTTTCGCTACGTATTCAATATCGGCCGCATTGACTTTGTCGGGGCGGGTGTCGAGAAGTTCGGTTTTGGTGCCGTCGGCGGCAATGTGAAACAGGCGCCCGTTCCAGTCTGAAACGAAGAAATTCCCTTTCCCTTCCGGTACGATACCATCTGTGTTGGCCATACCATCGGCCAGTTGCTTCAGTGTTTTGGTTTTCAAATCCAGTGCGCACAGAGCACCGGTTTTTGTGTTGCCGACCATCAACTTATCCGTACCAACTGCATACAAGCCATTCGGATTGTTGAGCGGCTCACCTTCCATGAACACTTCCCATTTGTCCTCTTTCAGGCGATACACTTTATTGTTGCGGTTATCCGATACGTAGACCGTTCCCTCTTTATCGACTGTTACGTCGTTCAGGAAAGCGCCCTGCCCCACGGCATCCCAGGTTTTTTCGGCCTGCCCGTTTGACGTATTGATGCACACCAGCCGATGCACATCCGTTACGTATAACCTATTCTTATACAGGCCCATACCTTTCGGAGCATTCAGTCCGGCAGTCCATTGCAGGTTCTCAATTTTACCATCTAATGACACTTTCGAAATAAACCCTGAACCATCCAGCGCATCGGACTTGCCATCGATGTTGGCTACGTACAACGTATTGCTGCCATCAAACAGCACCGACTCCGGCGTACGTAACGTAGTGTCGGTTTCCCATACTTTTACCAGTTTAGGTGGTTTCGCAGCCGGAAGCGGTAACGTTAACGACAACAGGCTAGCATCACAAAGCAGTGCGGTGGCAACAAGTAAGGTTTGTTTCATGGTTTGGCTAAATGAATTGAACGTTGGTCAAAAATGTGGCACGGTTCCTGATAAAGAAAACAGTCGAGCACATTTGCCACAAGATCACCCAATTAAATAATTGTAAAAAATTTCAGTTGCATCATGCCGGGACAGCAGTTGCTTTCCGGTGCAGAGGTAAAAGGCGAAATATAACTTTTCTAACTATCAGCTACTTAGTTGGCGCTATAGATAAAAACAATCAAAAAACGGAGGTGTTTACTCTATCGCACACTAAAAAACAACAGGTTATGGCAAACTCCCAATCCCTTGCTTCGCAGGTGCAATCGCCAGCCGGGCAAATCAAGCAGAGCATCCGCGATATGGTCCGACTGCAACAGGATTACCAACTCTCCGATGAGCTGTTCTGGGAAGTCTTCGATAGGCGCGTGTTACTTAACAAGCCAGTGGACATAGACCTCTTTCTACGGAACCTCGACACCCCGATTGCCCAGAGTTAGTTCCACAAAGTAATCAGGCTAAACTTCCCGAAACAGAACCATTCGCCGGTTTTCTACCGGAGTACGTCGCTTTTTTGTCATGCAGCTTTTTGTCATGCTGACGAAGGAAGCATCTTAAATTTTCCCAACTAACGAATTAGGAGACATTAAGATGCTTCCTTCGTCAGCATGACAAAAAAGCTCGTTTTTGAATGTAGCGGGTATGTTTAGAGAGTGTATCAGCTTAGTCGAACGGCAAACAGCGCCTTAGATTTTGTGTAGACATACGTAACAACCACCAACGTAACGATTCCACCCAGCGCCACCGACGGAACGGTTCCCATCAGACTAGCGAGCAAGCCTGACTCAAAAGCCCCAATTTCGTTCGACGAACTCACAAAAATGCCGTTCACAGCGGCTACGCGTCCGCGCATATGGTCGGGTGGGAAAATTTGCAGAATGGTTTGCCGGATAATGACGCTCACACTATCGAATGCACCAGTCAGCGCCAGCATCACGAGTGATAAGTAAAAATTGGTCGATACGGCAAACACCAGGGTGGCTATACCGAAGCCGACCACGGCCAGAAGCATGTTACGCCAAGCATTATGCGTGGGTGGATATTGGGTCATAAACGCCATGGTTAGCAAAGCTCCCACCGACGGAGCTGCCCGTAGAAATCCTAATCCCTCCGCTCCTACTTTTAGAATATCCTCGGCATATACCGGCAAAAGTGCTACGACACCCCCGAATAGCACCGAGAACAAATCGAGCGAAATGGCGTAGAGTACGATCTGTGTTTTAAACACAAACCGGAAGCCCTCGGCCAAACTCTGCCGGAAACCAAGTACTGGTTCGTCGGTAACGGGCACAGGTTTACGGCTAATCAGGCTAATCAATACGTAGCAGACGACCAGTAGGCCGATGACGATGATTAACGTATTGTCGAACCCAAACCAGCTATAAAAAAAACCGGCCAAGCCTGGCCCCACAATAGCGCCCGCCTGCCAGAACGAGCTACTCCACGTAGCAGAATTAGCGTACAGTTCGCGCGGGATCAGAAACGGTTTCAGCGACGAACTGGCGGGCGAATAAAATCCTTTCGCCGTACCAATCAGCATCAGTACGCCATAAATGGTAGCCAGCCGGGCCGTCTGCGACAAACCCGCTACAACCGACGGTTGAAAAACAAGGTACAGAATAACGGATCCGAGAATAATGACGAGCAGGCTCCATTGCAGAATACTTTTTTTGTCGCGCCGGTCGGCCAGGTGCCCACCAAAGAGCGAGAGCGCGATAAACGGAATGGCCTCAGCTAATCCAACCAGCCCAAGCATGAGCGGGTCGTGGGTGATTTTATACAATTCGTAACCCAGAATCACTTCCTGAATCAACAGTGTAACTGTAATCAGGAAACTATTCATAATGAAATACCGAAACTCAGGAAAACGTAGTGACGCGTAGGTATCGTTGGTGGATTGTTGTACCATACTTTTGACGGGCGAAGCGTATGTTTGTCAGCCAATCGTTACGTTATCAACCCCAAAATATGGAATCTCAGTTCAGAACCCGAGTGAAAATTTGCTGCATCAGCAGTCTCGACGAAGCGAAACTGGCGCTACGTTACGGTGCCGATGCGCTGGGTTTAGTGGGTCGAATGCCCAGCGGTCCGGGCGTAGTAGCCGACGAAATAGCCGCTCAGGTTGTTCGTGCAACCCCTCCACCCCTTGCTACGTTTATGCTCACCAGTGAAGACAACGTAGCAGACATTGTGGCTCATCAACAGCGCGTTGGGGCCAATACGATTCAGTTAGTCGACGCCGTTCCAACCGATACGTATGCCCAACTGCGTGACCAATTACCAGCCGTAAAACTTGTACAGGTCATTCACGTACTCGACGAACGTAACGTCGATGAAGCTTTAAAAGCTGTCGCCGATGGCGTCGATGCATTACTACTTGACTCAGGAAATCCTAATCTAGCCGTTAAATTATTAGGAGGTACCGGCCGTGTCCATAACTGGCAGGTAAGTCGGCAAATTGTGGAGCAGTCTTCGGTACCGGTTTTTCTGGCGGGCGGTCTGAATCCGGAAAATGTTCGTCAGGCGATAGACGTAGTGCAGCCCTTCGGACTCGACATTTGCAGTGGCGTTCGCACCGATGGCCAGTTGGATAAGCGGAAATTGGAAGCGTTTATGAAGGTCGTGCTGGGATAGCAGGGAGCACGGGGCCGGGTGTGACCCAGCAATCCCTGCACAAAAAAACAGATCACACTACGTAGTATGACCTGTTTTAAAAATTAGGCATTCGGTAGGACAATCCCTGCCCCTTGCTATCCCTGCTACGTTACGCAACGGTGATTTCTTTCACGAGTTTCGTTTCTTCGACTTTAGGCAGGTCGAGCGTCAGGATACCATCGGTATAAGCGGCTTTGATTTCGTCGGCATTTACCGTTTTAGGCAGTCGGAAGCTCCGCTCAAACGAGGTAAAGCCAAACTCCTGACGGGTGAATTTCTCGGTGGTTTCTTCGTTTTTCGACTCCGTGTTGTACGCAATCGTTAAGCGATTGTTCTCTACGTTAATTTTCAAATCTTCTTTCTTCAGACCAGGAGCGGCCAGTTCAAGATGGAAAGCCGTTTCGGTTTCTTTTACGTTGACGGCTGGTACGTTGGTCGTGGTCGCATTGTATCGATTTACGACGGGACGGCTATAGAAAGGGTTGAAGAACGTAGGGAAGTTGTTATATCGAACTAAAGTTGCCATGTGCTTTTTGATTTGTTGTGTTGTTCTATTATTGACTACATACACCCGTTGTTCAAATGTTGTACCAAAGCAAAAACTTTAAATTTTTATGACATTTTGACATTTTTTCAGTCAAATATTTTCCAATATAAGACATATTGTCACTTTTGGACTGTAAAGTTGGCAACCATTTTGCAAGAAATCTGCCGTGAAGCCACGTGAATACACATATAACCCTGTGTTGCACAGCCGTTTTCGACCATGACATAATCTTATATTAACTTGGCTAATCAGTAACAAAGCTTTAAATTTAGCCCGCTCAATTCGTAACCAACTTCCTAAATAATTTATAAACTCATCTCATGAAGCGACAACTACTGCCGCTGGCTATCCTCTTTTTTTCCAGCTTTACCCTCCCTACTATTGCTCAACAAACGGCCGTCGATTTTTTTGAAAGCGGTATCACCAAAAGTAAAGCTGGTGATTTTATGGGAGCGCTACAGGCGTTCAGCATGGCCATCACAATGAATCCCGACAATGCCGCCAGTTATTACAACCGGGGTGTAGCCAAAGCAAGCCTGAAAGACCACCGGGGCGCTATTCTGGATTACGACCGCGCCATCGACCTGAACGGTAAAGATGCCCTCGCCTATCTGAGTCGGGGTATCAGCAAAAGCAAACAGGAAGACCATCGGGGCGCCCTGCTCGACTTCAGCCGCTCTATTGAACTCAACCCCGACGACCCACAGACGTATTACAACCGGGGAACCAGCCGCAGTCGACTGGAACAATACCGGGGTGCCCTGGCTGATTTTACCAAGTCAATTGAACTCGACCCTGCCAACGCCCAGACGTATTATTCGCGAGGTATCACCAAACAGAAACTAGAAGATTTTTCTGGTAGTTTGCCCGATTTCACCAAAATGATTGAGATGATGCCCAAACGGCCACAGGCATTTGCCGGTCGGGGTATGTCGAAAGTTGAATTGAATGATTTCACCGGGGCCATTGCCGACTTGAATAAAGCCATCGAACTCAGTCCCGAAGATAGCGAATCATTCTTTTATAGGGCTTTTGCCAAAAGCAAACTGGAAGATTATAAAGGCGCGATACCTGATTATGACAAAGCGCTCACCCTTAAGCCGGATAATTACCGGGCTTTTTATGGTCGTGGATTTTGCCGCAGCAAACTGAACGACCAACGTGGTTCGGTTCAGGATTTGAACCAGGCTATCGAAATTAACAACGCCAACGCCGATTCGAAAGTAGTATATACCGGACGTATCAACCGTGCCACGCTCGATAAACTGCGTGATCAGGTTCAGGAACGTAACAAAATTATTGAGCTAGGTGACGAACGTGCCGAAGCTTACTTCAGTCGGGGTGTCAGCAAAAACAAACAGGGCGATCAGAAAGGCGCTATCATCGACCTGAACAAAGCCATTGAATTGAGCCCAACCTACGCCGAAGCCTATTTCAGCCGGGGATTAATCAAATCGAATCAGGGCGATCAGAAAGGCGCCATCATGGACTGCAACAGCGCCATCAAACTAAACCCGCGCTACGCTGAAGTGTACTACGTTCGAGGGCTCATCAAACACAGCCTCGGTGATGAAAACGGTGGCTGCCTTGATCTTTCCAAATCGGGTGAGTTGGGTTATAATCCAGCTTATAAAGCCATTAGTGATTATTGTAATTAAGTCGATACTGGGCCGTCGGTGCAGTCGTCAGTCGATAGTCAGTAGCTGCCAGTTTTGATGGTGGTGTCTACTGACTATCGACTTTTTTTGTAATCTGTGATTTCTCGTGCTACGTTAACAAGAGCGTCCAAACAAACGTAACAACGCGTATAATGATCGAATTCCTGGAAGCACTTTTCGGCAAAACTGCTAGTAAAAAAATCTTTGAAAATATGGGTATTCCTCAACCCAATTTCAAAATTGTAGCTACTCAAATTCGGAAGGGTAAAAATCCTGAAAATTATGTGCTCGCTGATGCTAGCAAACTACTTTTAGTTGTCGAGAAATGGCGGTTTGAACCGGGAGGGCCCGTAGGCAGATGTGGCTACGATTATCACATCGTTTTTACGAACGGAGAAGTAAACATTCCAATATCTGTTTGCTTCCTGTGCAACACGCTGGTTTTCAATAATTACGAAAATTACAAGGCCACAAAAAAACAAATAATGGCCTTGCTAAGGGAGGATTTTGAACTCATATAAACAGGCTATACCAGCTTTCCGGGATATTTGTCAAAGCCTCCCTGTTGGAGATACGAACGGCCTCTAGGTTATGCAGGTTTTTCAAGCTATCAGGCAAATGACTCAACTGCGGATTATCATCCAGATACAGATGTTTGAGTTTTGTCAGATTCCCCAAACTTTCCGGCAGGGTACGTAACGACGGGTTTTCGCTGACGTTCAAAAAAGTTAGATTAGCTAATTCTCCTACTGAATCTGGCAAACTTTCAAAGACCGATTCAATAAACACCAATTGCTCTAATCCCTTCAAGTGACCGATTTCTGCCGGGATTTCATCGAAATAAGTCATGTTGAAAAGCAAGGCTTTGAGTTGTTGCAAGTCAAAAAGCTCGTCAGGAAGTTGCAACGGAATCTGGGAGTCGATACCAGGCCAGAGAACCAGCTTCTCAATTTGCGTACAAAGACCAATTTCTTTAGGAACCGGGTTTACGTTCAGTTCGAGTTCTTTCAGTTTTGGCATTTGAGCAATCACAGGTAGTATTTGCGCATAATCACGCACCTCGGGACTCCCGAAATACAGTGTATCTACCTCGTTCATCCCGGCCATTTCTTCCGGCACGCGGGTAAAGCGGCAATTCGTAAAATCAAGTTGTTTTAAGCCGGAAAGCTGATAAAATTTTGAAGGCAATTGCCAGCTCCTGGCACGAATATTTAGCTCCTTCAGTGTTACCAGATTGGCAAAAGACTCCGGCAATATCACATCAGCATCGCTCATGAGCAGCAAATAGCTCAGATTTGTAAGTTGCCCTATGCTCTCTGATAGTATTTGTGGCGAACTGAAGCCATCCAAACTCAATGATTTCAAAGCGCTGAGTTGGCTAATAGTTGCTGGTACCTCCTGTTCTGTCGTGAACGTCAGTTCCTTGACCGCCGGCAGTTTTGCCAAAACCTCGCATACAGCGTGAAAATCCAGCCTGGGGTTTCGCGCCAGTTTAGCCGTCTCTAACGAGATCATTTCCTGGACGTAATCGGGAAGGTTTTTGAGGTTCTTCCCTTCCAGATTCAAGTATTTGATCTTGCTATAATCTTGTCTAGGCGGAGTTTTCTTCGCAACGCTTGTTTTTTTAAGGACCAGCAGATCCCCGAAAATAATAGAGAAGCGTTGTACGATTTCTTTATATTCTTCCTCCGTAATCGTAAATGCAACGACAAAATCAGAAACTCCTAAGCGTTTTGCGGCTTCCGGTAACAACTGAATCTGCAATTCCTGCCCGGAAAGCTGAACCGTTTTAACCGCGTTGGTGCAGGCATTGGATTGGTCATTCCATTCCAGATAGTGGTCAGACGTACCAGGGACATTGGATAGCAACAAGGCCAACTCTTTTTCTTCATGGCCGAAGAAGACGGTTTCGACTCCGCCTTCGCTCCAATAGTCAACACCATTTGCCTGAAATTTCATGGATTTTTTTATCCTGGATTTCCGCCAACATAGCCCTTACTCAAACTTCAAATGCTTCACCGAATCACCGGAAGATTCGAGTTCAATAAGGGCGTCGATGCCAATGTCGAGATGGACGTTGACGAACTGGCTCGTGACGCGCTTATCGCTTTCTTCGGTTTTTACGCCTTCTGGCACCAGCGGATTGTCGGACACCAGCAACAAGGCTCCGTGCGGGATAGAATTAACGAAACCGACCGTGAAAATGGTGGCCGTTTCCATATCGATGGCCATCGTCCGGATTTCGCGCAGGTAATCTTTAAAAGGCTCGTCGTGCTCCCATATACGTCGGTTGGTAGTATAGACGGTTCCAGTCCAATAGTCGAGTTCGTATTTTTTGATGGTTGATGATACGGCCCGTTGCAGTCGGAACGACGGAAGCGCCGGAATCTCAGGGCGCATGTAATCGTTGCTGGTTCCTTCGCCCCGAATGGCCGCAATGGGTAAAATCAAATCACCAATCTGCGTCTTTTTTAGCCCACCGCATTTGCCCAGAAACAACACCGCTTTGGGGTTGATAGCCAACAGTAAATCCATGACAGTCGCGGCCATGGCACTGCCCATACCAAAGTTAATGATCGTGATGTTGTTGGCCGTAGCCGTTTGCATAGCCCGACCAATCCCGAAAATCTCTACGTCAAACTTTTTGGAGAATAGCTCCACGTAGTTGATAAAATTGGTCAGCAGGATGTATTCGCCGAATTGCTCAATCGGCGTACCCGTATACCGTGGCAGCCAGTTCTCAACGATTTCTTCTTTAGTTTTCATTAATAAAGAGCGAAAGAGTGAATGAATGCAAGAGCGAAAAGTTGGTGAGAGTTGTTCGCTCTTTCACTCATTCACTCTTTCGCTCTTTATCTTTGGGGTATGCTTGCATTAAACCTACCTACCTTCGACCACAAAACTAAGCATGTCGAAGGGAAAGTATACATTTTTGATTCGTTACGTCGTAAATACGTCCGGCTCTCGCCCGAAGAGTGGGTACGGCAGCACATCGTCAACCTGCTGCTGACGCATTTTGCCTACCCAAAAGCGTTGATACGTACGGAGGGAGGTCTAGAGCTGAATCAGACGCAGAAACGTACCGACGTAGTAGTATTTGATCGGGAAGGGCGTCCGTTTCTGGTTGTGGAGTGCAAGGCTCCCCACGTAACGATAACGCAGCAGGTAATCGACCAGGTTACGCGTTATAACTATATCCACCGGGCACCATATCTGGTTCTTTCGAACGGCCTGGTTCACTACTGCTACTCGGTGAATCATGATACGTCCGAGATCAAATTTATGGACGATTTCCCTGCTTTTACGTAGCATAAAAAATCCCCAGCCCTTATTGGTACCGGGGATTCACGTAGTACGAACAGTACGTTATTGATTACAACTTATCAAGTTCACCCGAAGCGCGGATGGCGATTTCGTCGCTAACAACGGCCGTAGGCGCGCCACCTAACGCGAAATCAGCGCGTTTCACTTCGCCCGTCACTTTAAAACCAGCTTTCACTTTCTTGTTCTGTGGGTTCGTAACGGGGCCATTAATAACCGCGTCGAGCGTTACAGGTTTCGTTACGCCGTGCATCGTCAGGTCGCCTGCCAATTTGTATTTATTACCGCCTACTTTAGTGATCGACTTGCTTTTGAAAGACAGCGTCGGATACTTGGCAGCATCGAAGAAGTCAGGGCTTTTCAAATGTGTATCGCGACGGTCCTGATTGGTGTTGATGCTGTTAACATCGGCGGTCAGGTCGATTTGGGCATCACTGAAATCGTCTTTCGACGAAGTCATTTTCACGTCGAAATTTTGAAACTTGCCATCTACTTCGGCCAGCATCATGTGGGTTACGCTAAAGCCCAGATTCGAATGGGCCTTATCAAGTGTCCAGTTTTGGGCAAAAGCGCCCACAGATGAACATAACAAAGCAGCAAAAAAGGTTGCCTTTTTCATGGTTACTATTACGATTAAACTAAAAATTCAGGTTGTATAAAAAAATGGATTATTCCCGCATGCGGTCGAGAAATTGACTGAGGAGAATGGCTTCTTCAGGCGTTAATTTGCAGGTTTGCTGTTGATCCCACTCCGTTTGTAAAACGTCCAGCCGATTCAGCAATTCCATGCCTTTCTCCGTAATAACCACATCAACGGCCCGTCGGTCGCTGGGGCATTCGGTACGTAGGACGTATTTTTTGGCAACGAGCTTATCGACCAGCCGGGATGCATTCGACATTTTGTCGAGCATGCGCTCAGTTATATCGCTTACTTTCACTGGCTCAGGATATTGCCCCCGTAAAATCCGCAGCACATTATACTGCTGCATTGTAATTCCATACGGTTTCAATAACCGACTTTGACTATCAGCGAGCCAGTTGCTGGTATAGATCAGATTCACCACCACGCGCTGATAGGGCGTTTTGAATGGTGTATTCTGTTTGATGTCGGTTTCAATAGACATGATGCAAATATAAGACAAATGCAATTAATGTATCAACATTATTTTATTTAGATTTTGTTCCATCTATACCTTTTATTTCAGTATGTCTCATTATTGATAAGGTACAATCTGAGGAGCCGAAAGATCAAAGTCCCTGAATCTCAGCGTCGGAACACCTTCGAACGCCTGCCTGAACGGGATTGTATTTCCCGGAATATTAGGATAGTACGTCAGCCGAATCTGAAAACTGTTAAATGTTAAATTTTCGTTACGTAAACGGAATCCAATGCCATATCCCTGATACAAAGGTCCCTGCAACAACGGTCGATCTGGGAAACTGGTCAGGCCCAAATTCGCGAACGTAATGAAAGCCACCCGGAACCCAATAAGACTCAGGCGCGAAAACAGAATATTCTCGTAATTGAGCAGCATCCGTTTGGTACCTCGCAAAGCATCGCTGTAGATGCCTATTCCATCGGTGATAAGACCACTTCCGGTGCTACCCAACGTAATGTATTCATTATCAAATCGCCCGAAACCAGTTGTGTATCGCGCGTTGATGAAGTGGCGCATATTCCCCCATCGACTTTTAATAAGCGGACTGAAATAATTCGATTCAAACGAAAAAACGCCTTGTTCGGGTGTATTTTGCCGGAAAAAGCTACCCAGACTAACCAATCCGTACAGATAGCCGACTCGTTTGATGTAATGACCCTGCGAATAGTTGATGCCCGTGTAGGTACGTCGCCCCAGTTCAGCGTTATCGATGCCGCCGATCGCTACAATCGACTCTCCAACCGGTACGTCCTCCGTACGCCCAAAACCATAGATCAGTACGTCGCGAACGTACTTCCGGCGTGAAAATCCGACACTGAACAACGTAGTACGACTATCCTGATAAATCTGGTTGGTATCGGCCGTTACGTCGGGCCGTCTGAAATAGCTGTAATCGGTGTTACGTATCGCCAGAATAAGTCGCGCACGCCCTTTTTCGTCGGAATTCCCCTCCCGATAAAACAACCGGAACGAACGCCCAATCCAGAAATCGGTATAGGTATAACTCAGTGGAACAATGACTACGCAATCGGCGCGGGTCAGCAGTCGGTTGTTGATTTGCGTATAATTAATTTCGGCAGCACCCGCGTACTTCGTGTCGGGGGTCAGAAACGGACGGTAAATACGGGCCGACACCTGTTTCAGATCGCGCAGATAAAGTATATCGGCCTGGGCTGTCAGGAAGGTTTTACCAATGAACGGCACTTTATACCGGGCCTGATATTCCAGTTTCTGGCGTGGGTCGTTGCCCGAATAAGCGACCTGCGCAAAAAGCTGGTGACCTAATCCTCTAAAATTCAACTGATCGAACCCAATGTTAAAACTCTTAAAACTGCCAAATCCACCATTGGGAAGCAACGACCAGACATCCTGCGTAATGACGTAGACATCGACAAACTGACGGCTTCCGTTACGTGGCACCACCAGAATCCGGGCATCGTGAAAAATCGACGTATTACGTAGCAGTCGCTCGTTATCGCGCAGTACGTTCGGGTCGACCAGATCGCCTTCTTTAAAAAGTAGATACGAATACCGTATTACGTTCTCTCGCGTATTCCGGTGTAAACTATTTCCCGTTTTTTCGATCCAGTTTGCCGGTTTACGTAACGTATCATAAACTGTTTGTCCAAATACATTCAATCGACGAATGTGAATATCGCCAATCACCCGACCTTCAAACGCTTTGAATGGATTTACTTCGATTTGGTTGACCTCCCCCGTTTTAACACGGCTATTGTATACGTCTCGGAATACAGCGTCGTAAAGCTGGCGCGTCAGCCGGTGTTTATACATGCTGGATTTCAATTTTGTATAAAACACACTGTCACGCTGCATTAATATGCTGTCGGCCACGTGGGTTGAATGAGCCGTTGCCAGTGAATCAGTATCCGCTTTTCTGGTCGTTTCGATCTGCACTGAGTCCATACGGACCCGTTCAGGCGTTAAGCCGGATGGCTTTTGCTGGCGAATTGTATCCTGTTGAGCAGCGATTTCGGGACAGCATCCGAATAAAAAAAGCAAGCTCAGCAGCATACACCGCAGAGGAGCCATATACGTATTCGGATATAATTGAATCATGGATACAAAAGAACAATCGTTTGAACGACGTCAGCGTGAATGGTTTAAGAACGCCGGTCGTTCAGGCTACTATACCTATAACTGTTTTTGCAGCCAAAAATCCCGCTGGCGTTCCGAACCGAATTGAAAGTAATGGTAACTAAAACGTTCGAAACCCATCTTTTCGTAAAAAGCCAAGGCGCGTTTGTTACATTCCCACACGCCCAGCCACACAGCCTCAGCCTTTTGCTCACGCGCCCAGTCCAGACAATGCTCCATAAGCCGACGCCCTTGGCCCTGACCAATTTGACTCTGTAGCAAATAAATTCGCTGTATCTCAATGGCGTTACGTTCCTGCATCCGTCGAGGTGGTGCGTGTCGGCGTAGCTTGGCATACCCCACGGGCGTACCATCGGATGAGCTGGCCAGAAAGAAAGCACATCGTGGATCAACAAGTTCCTGATTCAGAATAGGTTCGGTCAGTGCCTGAGCGATGTATTGTTCTACCAGTTCGACCGGGTTATGAGGGGGCCCAAACGCTTCGCGCATGGTCGTTGCCGACAGTGCGGCAAGGGCAGATACGTCAGCCAATGTAGCAGTGGAAATAAACACGATCTGTTTGATTTATGGGTTAGCGATGTGTTTGTGCCCTGCGAATTACGTTTTTTAACGTAGCGAACGCAACTTTGCAGCCACATTGCTGACTGTTCCAGATTTATGCTTTCGTTACGTTACCCACTCATACTGGCCTCGGGTTCGCCCCGCCGGAAACAATTAATGACCGATGCGGGCTTTACGTTCATCGTCGAAATCCGCCCTACTGATGAGGTTTTTCCGGACGATATGCCTGCCGACGACGTCGCGGAATACCTTGCCTGTCAGAAAGCAACTCAGTTTCGGCACGACCTGGACGAACGTATCGTTTTGTGCGCCGATACAGTTGTGATTCTGGATGGAAAAATCCTGAACAAACCGCAGGATGAAGCCGACGCCCGGCGGATGCTACGTGCCTTATCTGGGCAGACGCACCGCGTTCGGACGGGGGTCTGCGTGCTGGCCCCCGACGGTAACGGAAACATCCAGCAGGAATCCTTCACCGACGAAACGCAGGTAACGTTCGCTACGTTGACCGACGACGAGATTACCTACTACATCCGCGAATGTCATCCCTTCGACAAAGCGGGGGCTTATGGTGCTCAGGATTTTATTGGGTTAGTCGGCATCGAACATCTTGAAGGTTCCTTCTACACAGTCATGGGTTTGCCCACGCACCGGGTTTATCAGGTTTTGAAAGAATTTTCAAAGAGCGAAAGCGTGAATGACCGGGCCGCCGGAGCGGTGAAAGAGTGAATGGCTGGCGCAAGCTTTTTTCGCTTTTTCACCGCTCCGGTGGCCCGGTCATTCACGCTTTCGCTCTTTAAACTATGCAAATCCTACCCATTGGTCAAACCGGCGTCCATTACGAAATATTCGTTCGTTCCTTTGCTGATTCCAACGGCGATGGCATCGGCGATCTTAATGGCATTACCAATAATCTCGATTACCTCAAAGATCTCGGCGTATCAGCCCTCTGGCTCATGCCTATCAGTCCGTCGCCAAGTTATCACAAATACGACGTAACTGATTATTACGGAATTGATCCTGAGTACGGTACGTTGGCTGATTTCCGGAGGCTCATTCACGAAGCCCACCAACGTAGTATCGCTATTGTGATTGATTTGGTGATTCACCACACCAGCATCCGGCATCACTGGTTTCGGGAATCAGCTAAAGGCCCCGACAATCCATTTCGGCATTTCTACCAATGGCTGCATCCCGCCGAAATTAAAGCCCGCAACCTCGCTACCCGCGACATTACGGCCGATTCGGGTGAACGTAGTCCCTGGCATTCCGTTCGTAATGCTACGTATCGAAACGAGGAAAAGTACTACGCTATGTTCTGGAGTGGTATGCCCGATCTGAATTTCGATCACCCGCCTGTGCGCGAGGAAGTCTATAAAATTGCACGATACTGGCTTCAGGACGTAGGGGTCGATGGTTTTCGATTGGATGCTGCTCGTCACCTGTACCGCGAAACCGAGGAGTCCAAAAATTATGAGTTCTGGGAAGAATTTGGTCGGGAAATCGAGGCTGCAAAACCAGGTGCTTACACAGTTGGCGAAGTCTGGACGCGGCCCGAACGTATCGCGCCGTATTTCCGTGGCCTGAAAGCCAACTTCAATTTCGACCTGCGACTGATGATCGAAGAAATCGTTCGGCAGGAAGACGATACTGAAGATCTGATTGAATTTCTGGTCTACGTTGATGCCGCTTTCGGTAACGTAAATCCCAACTTCATCGACGCCTTAATTCTGTCAAATCACGACCAAGACCGCATTGGCAGTCTATTAAAAGGCAATGTGGATCACCTCAAAGTAGCAGCTAATCTGCTGCTCACCCTGCCTGGATTACCTTACCTATATTACGGTGAGGAAATTGGTATGCTTGGCCTGAAGCCGGATGAAAACATCCGCGAACCTTTTCTGTGGGACATCCGCCCCCGCGATCATCAACGTACTCGCTGGCGTCGGGGGCAGTACACCACCAGCCGAACCGTTCGTCCACTGGCCGAGCAACAGAGCGATCCGGATTCGCTTTTTTCGCACTACAAACGCCTGATTCAGTTTCGGAATAGCCACCCTGTTTTAAACGACAATCAAAGTCGGTTGCTGCAAACAGGCATTCGTCAGCCGGGAACGGTCTCGTTTATACGCCAGACGCAGCAGGAACGTACGCTAGTTCTCCACAACCTGACCGACAAGCCAATCGACGTAGTACTTTCGCCCAACGAATATTGGTGTCACAGCATCGAGTTTGAAACTGTACCGGGCTGTCATTTTCAAAACGATCACGTGAACGTACCAGCTTATTCGTGTGTGGTGCTACGTTGATAATGCGTAATGAACAATGAACAACGGGAAAGCCGACCTCCATTTTACATTACTCATTTTCCATTCTCCATTCGTTAAGTAACGTAGCCTATTTCATAGCTTTTCCTATTTATGAACCTACGCCTGATTTTCTGTCTACTTTTCCTGACGCATTCACTGTTCGGGCAGGAGCCATCGCATAAACGTATCGCCCGACACATCGAAAAGCTCGCTTCTGACAGGATGAAAGGGCGAGGAACTGGCAGTCCAGAGAATGCCAAAGCAGCTGATTATATTGCCAGCCATTTCAAAAAATACGGCCTGAAACCGCTGGGTACCAACGGCTTTTATCAGTCTTTTACGGCCAAAGTTCGGCGCGTGGTTGTACCCGATAGCCTACGTAGCGCGTCGAACGTAATTGGTTTTCTGGATAACGAGGCACCAAATACCATCGTCATCGGCGCCCATTACGACCATTTAGGCGAAGGACGACAGGGAAGTTCGCTGGAGAAGGAGCCGGAAGGCAAAATTCACAACGGTGCCGATGACAACGCATCGGGCGTAGCGGGCCTGCTGGAATTAGCGCAGTATTTTGCCAAAAACGACGTAAAAGAGCCTTACAACGTCTTGTTTATGGCATTTGGCGCCGAGGAATTGGGCTTGCAGGGTTCGCGTTATTTTCTGAACAATCCAACATTACCGCTCGATAAACTGAATTTCATGGTGTGTATGGACATGATTGGCCGATATAATCCCGAACGTGGCGTAGGCATTGGCGGCTACGGCACCAGCGATACCTGGCCAGCGGTATTTAAAGACGTAACAAGTTCTGTCAAATTTTTCACCGACCGGGCGGGAAACGGAGGCTCTGACAATGCCGCTTTCTACGCCAAACAAATTCCTGTTCTCTTTTTCCATACCGGCGGCCATCCCGACTACCACAAACCCACCGACGATACTGAAAAAATCGACGTAGTGGCCGAAGAAGCAATTCTCAAGCTGGAGATTGTATTGCTCGAAAAAGCCATGCAGCAACCCAAAATGACGTTTACACCTGTTCAATAACGATGATGCTGTTCAAACTTTTGAGAACTGATCTTATAATGTGAGTTTTTATCATTCTGACCGGGCCGCCGGAGCGGGAACAGGGAACGAAAAAATATCTTCGCCACGGGGTAAGGAGACGTTAAGATTCTTCGTTCCCGCTCCGGCGGCCCGGTCAGAATGACAAAAACTCACTCGTATAATTTTAATTGAATTTCCCAAAACCATGCGAATATTGCTTTTTCTCCTTATTGCTACGTTGTTTAGTCAGTTCTGCTCTGCTCAAACTACGTCTAAGCCTAATATTATTTTCATTCTGGCCGACGATTTAGGTTTTGGCGATGTAGGCGTTAACGGTCAGAAACTCATAAAAACACCAAACATCGACCGGCTGGCGAATGGGGGGATGCGCTTCACGCAGTTTTACGCTGGTACGTCTGTTTGTGCACCGTCGCGTTCGTCGCTGATGACGGGCAAGCATACAGGTCACACGTTCATTCGGGGAAATAAAGGTGTTGAGCCGGAAGGCCAGCAACCCATCGCCGATTCGGTGGTAACGTTGGGTGAAGTACTCCAACGCGCGGGCTACGTAACGGCCGCTTTTGGCAAGTGGGGTTTAGGGCCAGTCGGTTCGGAGGGCGATCCTAACAGGCAGGGTTTCAACCGGTTTTATGGCTACAACTGTCAGGCGCTGGCGCACCGGGCTTACCCGAATCATCTTTGGGATAACGATCAGAAAACCGTGCTGAAAGCCAATGAGAATCTGCAACAACAGAAAGAATACGCACCCGATATGATTCATCAGCAGGCGTTGAATTTCCTGAATGCACGCGACGGTAAACAGCCTTTTTTTCTGTTTCTGCCTTACATTCTCCCCCACGCCGAATTAGTAGCTCCCGACGACAGTCTTCTGGCTCATTACAAGAAGATATTTACTGACGAAAAACCCTTCAAAGGTGCGGATTATGGACCCAACGCAAAGCCAGAAGGTTATGCATCGCAGGCGCACCCGCACGCTACGTATGCCGCGATGGTCGCCCGGCTTGACCGATACGTTGGACAGGTAATGGCAGCCCTGAAAGCCAAAGGGCTTGACAAAAACACGCTGGTCATTTTTTCGAGCGATAACGGGCCGCACCTTGAAGGCGGAGCAGACCACAAATTCTTCAACAGCAACGGAAGTCTCCGGGGCGTAAAACGTGACCTCTACGAAGGTGGCATCCGCGAACCGTTTTTTGCCAACTGGCCGGGCGTTATCAAACCCGGTTCGACCAGCGATTTCGTCGGTGCGTTCTGGGATGTGTTGCCTACTTTTGCTGAACTGGCGGGTGCTAAAACGCCCACCGGCATCGACGGATTGTCGTTTGTATCTACGCTAACGGGCAAAGGCACGCAAAAGAAACACGATTATTTATACTGGGAATTCCACGAAAACGGCGGTCGGCAAGCCGTTCGGCAGGGCAACTGGAAAGCGGTACGTTTACAGGCATCCACCAATCCCGATAATCCCGTTGAATTGTACAATTTAGCTACCGACCCCGCCGAACAAAAAAATCTGGCTAGTACAAATCCTGACAAAGCGCAGGAATTGAGTCGATTAATGAAGCAATCACACGTAGCATCTCCAATTTTCCCATTTGGGAAGGAGTAAGGTTTATAGAACTGTTACCCAGTCGATTGGCAGTTTATCGACTAAAACAGTTAGGTGGACTTTCCAGTTAATTAAGGTGCGCTGATACGTAGTAAAATCAGAGCACATAACTATAAAAAGCGCCAACACAGGTCGATATCTTGATTTTTTAATAAGTTTGTTCTTTATCCGTAACTGAATGAATCGTTCTTCAAAAAATAATAAGCACCAGTCACTTATAAGCCTACCCAAATCGCCCACAGGCATCATCGGCCTCGACGAAGTAACGAATGGCGGATTGCCCCTGGGTAGACCAACCCTCATTTGCGGAAGCGCAGGTAGCGGTAAAACGTTGTTTTCCCTTGAGTTCATCGTGCGGGGAGCGCTCGAATTTAATGAACCGGGCGTATTTATGGCTTTTGAAGAAAAGCCCGAAGAGTTGGTTGCTAACGTAGCATCGCTGGGGTTCGATCTTGAACAGCTCCAGAAAGACCAGCTCCTCAAAATCGATCACGTCCACATCGATCGCGCCGAAATTGAAGAAACTGGTGAGTATGATCTGGATGGGCTATTTATTCGTCTGGGCTACGCCATCGATAGTATTGGCGCCAAACGGGTCGTGCTGGATACCATCGAAAACCTGTTTTCCAGCTTGACCAACGAAGGTATTTTACGTAGTGAAATCCGGCGGTTGTTTGGCTGGCTGAAAGACAAAGGCGTAACCACTATAATTACCGGAGAAAAAGGAGAAGGCACGTTGACCCGGCACGGGCTGGAGGAATACGTATCAGACTGTGTGATTCTGCTCGAACACCGGGTTAATTATCAGATCTCGACTCGTTTACTACGTATCGTCAAGTATCGCGGGTCGGTTCACGGCACCAATGAGTACCCGTTCCTGATCGATGAAGACGGGATTTCGGTGTTGCCCGTTACGTCGCTCACGCTGGATCATGGCGTATCGAACAAGCGACTTTCGTCTGGTTTTCCGGCGCTGGATGCTATGATGGAAGGCAAAGGTTTTTTTGTCGGAAGCAGCATTCTGATATCGGGTACTGCCGGTACAGGCAAAACCAGTATTGCAGCCAGTTTCGTAAATACGGCCTGCCAGCAAAAGAAACGGGCTTTGTACCTCGCTTTTGAAGAATCACCCCAGCAGATTTGCCGCAACATGCGTTCAATCGGGTTCAATCTTCAGGAGCATGTTGATAACGGACTGCTGAAATTCCACGCGTCCCGTCCTACACTCAACGGACTGGAAATGCATCTGGTTACCATTCATAAACTTGTTAGTGAGTTCAAGCCTGAAGTGGTTGTGCTTGACCCCATCACGAATCTGGTTACGGTTGGTTCGCTGAGTGAAGTGCGGTCGATGCTTATTCGGTTGATCGACTTTTTACAGGTTAAACAGATCACGGTGCTTTTCACGGCGCTTGCCTTGAATACAGTGATTAGTGATCAGACCGACGAAGGCGTTTCATCGCTGGTGGATGCCTGGATACTTGTGCGGGACATCGAGATGAATGGTGAACGTAACCGAAGTTTATACGTCATGAAATCACGGGGAATGAAACATTCCAACCAGGTCCGTGAGTTTGTTATTACGGATAAAGGACTGGATTTAATTGATGTTTATCTCAGTTCCGAAGGCGTATTGACCGGTTCGGCCCGCGAAGCGCAACAGTTGCAGGAAGTGACGGGAGTAGCCTTACGCGATCATGCGATGAACCGTAAAGACCGCGAAATTGAACGGAAACGAACTGTGCTCGAATCCCGAATTGCCAGTCTGAAAGAAGAATTCGAGTCGGTACAGGATGAATTGAACAAAACGTTTCTGGAAGATGATCTCCGTAAAGAGATTTTAGAACAGAACCGAGAACAATTGATCCGTAGTCGTCATAGTGGCCAGTAGATGCTGGTTAACAAACCTACCTAACTTGATGAGTGACCAAGAAAATATCTGGGAGTTAAGACTCTACGTAGCAGGCAAAACAGTTAAATCGGTAACCGCCCTCAACAATCTGAAGAAATACTGTGAAGAACATTTGCAGGGTAATTATGTTATTGAGGTAATCGATTTATTGGTACAACCTCAGTTGGCAGCCGGCGATCAGATTCTGGCGGTACCGACTCTGGTCAAGAAAGTACCCGAACCTATCCGTAAGATCATCGGGGATTTGTCCAATGAAGAGAAAGTATTGGTGGGTTTAGACATTCGTTCTGCGAAAAGATAAGATGAGTGAGCCAGCAGAACGTGCTGATGTCAATCTGACTGGCAAAAACCAGCCGTATATACTTCGTTTATTTATAACGGGTGCGTCACTCCATTCGGTTCGGGCGGTTTCTAACATCAAGCATATCTGCGAAACACACATACCCGGTCGCTATTCGCTCGAAATTATTGATGTTCATCAGCAGAAAGAGTTGGCTAAATCGGCGCAGTTGATTGCGCTGCCCTTACTCATAAAAGACTCGCCCTGGCCTGAGCGTCGGCTCATCGGTGATCTTTCGGATACAGAAAAGGTACTTAAAGGTTTAGGCATTATTGGCTGATGAATCCACCCAGAACGAACGAACAGTTAGCCGCAGAGAATGAATCGCTACGTATTCGTCTTGACGAAGCGCTGGAAACAATTCAGGCGATTCGTACGGGGCAGATCGATGCGCTGGTGGTGGAAGGAGACAATGGGCACGAGATTTATACGCTAAAAACAGCCGACCAAACGTACCGGGTATTCATTGAGTCGATGCACGAAGGTGCCGTAACGCTCAATCAGCAAGGGTTGATTCTCTACTGCAATTCTACCTTCGCAACGATGGTCAATCAGCCTTTATCGGCGGTTATCGGTTCGGACCTGCTTGCGTATATTGCCCCCGCGTGCCAGGCGGATTACAAAAATTTTATTCAGCAAAGCTGGTCATCGCCCGGAAAAACGGAGATGACGCTCGCGCAGAAGGAAAACGAAAAGGAGATTATCTGCCTGATATCAGCCACTCCTCTGGCGCTCGATGAGGGTGATTGTTTAAGCTTTATTTTCACTGATTTGACGCTCCAGAAACAAACCCAGACCTTGTTAAAGCGCAGCAACGAAGAATTGGCGTTTACCAATCAGGCGTTGAATCGGTCGAACGATAATCTACAGCAATTTGCATACGTAGCCAGCCACGATTTGCAGGAACCACTACGTAAGATTCAGCAATTTGGCGACCTCCTTAAAACGCGCTACGTTGCCCCATCGAGCGATGAATGGAATTACCTGGAACGAATGCAGTCGGCGGCCAGCCGAATGTCGGCTCTAATTCGGGATATTCTCAACTTCTCCCGCATTACGACGCATACCGAAAGTGTAAGACACGTATCGCTAACCGACGTAGTAAATACAGTCCTGACCGATTTAGAACTACGTATTCAGGAAACGAACGCCCTGATTGAAGTTAGTCCGTTACCAATTCTGATGGGCGATGCTTCTCAGTTGGGGCGGCTGTTTCAGAATTTACTGAACAATGCTCTTAAATTTCACCGGCCCGATGTTAAGCCTCACATCAAGGTAGCTTGCCAAACGCTGTCCGCTGCCGAATTGCCCCCTTCCATAAAGCCAACCCGTCAAGCGGACACGTATCATCAGATACAGGTAATCGACAATGGAATCGGTTTCGACCAGAAATACGCGGAACGGATTTTTCAGGTTTTTCAGCGACTGCACAACAAAAATCAGTTTGCTGGAACAGGAATCGGGCTGGCTATCTGCGAGAAAATAGTCAGTAACCACGGAGGAGCCATTTCTGCTACCGGCGAACCAAGTAAAGGTGCTACGTTCAGCGTCTATCTACCTGTTTAAAAAGATTGTGGCACAATCTCTATTTCTGCGCAACCAGCAAACGTTGTGTATGAACTCGATTTCGATACGTTAGCCGAACCAGGTAAATGCCATCTGGCAGCGATGTTGTAATCGGAACGGAAACTGCTACGTTGGCCGTGGCCGATACGTATTGCTCACTGATACGTCGGCCAGCAGCATCCAGTAACATAAGTGTCCACTGACCACTTTCGGGCAATTGCAGCGTCAGGTTTTTACCGTCGTTCGGATTCGGGTAAATTAGCGGGATGGCGATAGGTTCTTCGATTCCTGTGATAAACGCAGCCGGATTATAAACGCTGGTGCCATCGGGCAGATCAATCCGGATTCGATACCTACTGTTTGCGGTCGATGTTTTTGGGTACGAAAACGAATAAAGATGATACGGCTGCCCGTCGTTCGATGGAGCCAACGTACCAACTTCCACGAACGTATCACGTCCCTCCTGCCGTTCGATGACGAACTGACTCCCCGGCGGCTCCTGCGCTGATTGCCAGTGGATACGGACCGTAGTACCATCGGTTTCAGTCTGCACATCCCGAAGCGGATTTAACGGCTGTCTCGCGCCAACAACCCGAAACAGCGCCGATGGCGCACTGGGCAGCACCGGTGATTTGGCAACCACGCGCAGTTGGTATAAGCCGCTACGTAACGTATCGGGCAAACTGATACGTAGTGAATTACCTCCTGCGAGCAACGTAACGCCCAGTACGAACGTACCGTTTTGGTCCAACAACTGCACGTTCACATCAGGCTTATTTGAATAACCGAATTGCTCGTAAGGCACCAAAATTTCTTTGCCAACAGGGATATGACTCGGCAGCAAACCGATATGTAGAAACCGCTGGGGTTGAATGGGTTTCGCGGAATTATAAAACAGGTCGGTCATGCTCCGGTGCCACGACAAGCCAAATTCGGTAAGTCCCTGCTCACCGCCGGGAATATTTTCAAAATGCCCATGCGCCGGACGTGGTGTCTGAATTGTGTCGGTATCAGGACCAGGCCAGACGTTATTTCCCGGCGTTTGAATCAGGGCGTTCTGCGCTCCTATAATTGTCGTGCTCGAAATCGGTCCGGCCGGTGTGATAGAGCAACGGGCTACAACCCACGGCATATTCTGCCCGAAATCCTGCCGACTCTGATCGATCAAATCCTGAACCTGTCGTCGGTATTCGTTCAACGGCGTGTTGTAGGGCACCGCGTCCGACTCGCCATGATGCCACAACACCGCCCGAATGCCGAGCTGGCTGTGGTAATACTGAAGCGTATTCCGAAGATTCGCATAGGGTTGCAGAAAAGGCCACGACTTGCTGGTGAAAATATTGGTGGCTATTTGCCCGTGCGCCGTGCGACTCCAGTTGTCGGCAACCGTACCCGGAAAACCGACGTTAAAAAAAGCGACAGGCACGCCATATTTGTCAGCAATAGCATCACCCAGATCGCCCCAGCACCAGGCCGACTCGCCCATCGGGAAAACCTGGTTGGTGGCACGTAGCGGTGAGAGAACGGGTGGTGCAAACGGTTTATCAGCCGAAACCATTACGTTATCGGTGTTCAGGAACGTATTGGTTGCGTTGATCGACAAAACGCGCTCGCTCCCTCCTTTCGACCCCAAATCGGGCAGCCCCATCGCATTCGACTGGCCAGCTACCAGAAATACTTCGCCGATACCTACGCGCTCCACCGCCGACTGCGCCATAACCTGTTGCTGACGCGTACCACGCACTTCGAGCCGATACAAACCTCCCGAGGCACGTAGCGTTCCCTGAAACACACCATTTTTTGGGGACGTAGCAACGGTCTGCCAATCGGTTGCCGAACCAGTGTTGGTTGAAAATGGCACTAGTCGAGCTTCAATTCGGTCGATGGGTAACCCACATGTACCGGCAATAAAAAGAGAGGCTTTGTTATCGGTGCCGCGTTGAATAACGAGTCGGGTAGTTGGGTACGTGATGTCTAACTGGGCCCGAACCGAAAACGGTAACAGGCAGCTAGTTAGTAGCAGTAGATACTTCACTAAAAACCAAGTATGAGTAATGTTGGATAAAAAAGAACCTCAAAAATAAGCAAATTAAACGTAACAGTTTCAAGAAGACAGCTTTCCATCTGGTAAGTGAACCCCAAAGCTCCAACAACGCATTGACAACCAACAATACAGTTACATAAATACAATTATACTACCGAAAAGTAAATTCAATTATTTTTTAACGTACCTACACTATCCTAATCGTACTTTCGTTATGCGCATCTAACTGCACCAACGCTTATGCCTCATCTCTACTCCTCCCGGGCCATAGGAGCCCTGTTTCTTTTCGTTTGTACATTACTGGTAAGCCCTTTATTGGCTGAAACACCAGATAAACCTGTTTCACTGAATAAAGCGTCGACATTATTTGCCTGTGGAACGCCAGTAAGCCCCTTCACCAATTCGATAGCCCCTGCCAATGCCCGGCTAAACTGGACAAATGCACCAGGAAACTCCAGTCCTACCATTTACGAAGTACAATACCGGGCAGTAGATAATAACGTTTGTACGGGTAACACAACCGTATCGGCTAACCCATGGGTTAGCTGGCCTACCAGTACGACGAGCACAACAAATCTTCTGCTGACAGGATTAACATCGAATACGTGTTATCAATGGCGCGTACGTGCTTCCTGCACAGATCTAACCTTTAGTGACTATACGACTCCCGTCGCTTTTAAAACGCTCGAATGCTCAACGCCAACGAATCCGAACGTAATTTCCGCCTTCTCAAATTCGGCAAACTTGCAATGGTTCACCCCCGCGCTGGGAGGTCGGTATGAAGTACAGTATCGGCAGCAAAATACAATACCCTGGAATACAATCAGCGATATATCCGGCACACCCAGTGCATTCAATCAGGCACAGATAAGTTATATATTACGTGGTTTGACGCCGAGCACCGCTTATCAGTTTCAGGTACGTGTAATATGCTCGGCCACTAGTAGTTCAACATTCACATCTCCGGTAAATTTTACAACAACGAGCTGTGCAGCACCAACCAGTGGGTCTTCCTTCGGCGCTACAGCTACATCTGTTACATTATCATGGTCACCATCACCCACAGGCTCCTTAGGTTTTAATCTACGCTATCGGACAGCGGCAGGACCGGGTGCTTATACAACGGTGAGCGGTATATCCAGTGCTCCGTATGCCTTGACGGGCTTGACACCTTCTACAGCCTACGAATTTCAGGTAGAGTCCATCTGTTCAACGACAAGCACCAGCGGGTTTGGCAATACGTTCAACTTTTCTACTCCCGGCTGCAACACTCCATCGCTATCATCGGCGGTAGTAACGCCAACCACGGCACGGCTGGCCTGGACGCCTACTGCCACTTCCTATACGGTGGAATATAGGGCCATGGCCGCAGGTCAGTGTTTCTCCAACACCACCAGCCCGGCCAACCCCTGGACTACCGCAGCTAGCGGCCTGACAGCAAACAATACGGTTCTCCCGGGCCTGACCGAAGGTACGTGTTATCAATGGCGTGTAATTGCCACCTGTGCCTCTAGTTTTACGTCATCCACGGGCTATTTCACGACTGCCTGTGGCCAGTCTCCCGGTGGATTGAGTACCAACCCAATTGCGGGAACCTCGGCTCAACTCAACTGGAATAACCTGGGTAGTGGTGTTCAGTATGAAGTGCAATGGCGCGCTAATCTTAGTAACGCCATAACCGGCGACGGCGGTTGTATGAATAATACGACAAGTACGGAAAACCCCTGGACCACCATATCGAATATTTCCACGAATAACGTCACTCTTACCGGTCTGAATATCAGTACGTGTTATCAATGGAAAGTAAAGGTATTATGTACTGGCAGTAACTTTAGCGATCCAGTCGTATTCCGCACAACAGACTGTATTCCTGTAGCTATTGCCCAGCAACCCGCTACGTCAGCTACTGTTGTAGCGGGCAGCACGGCAACAGCTTCGGTTTCGGCTACCGGGTCGTCGTTAACGTATCAATGGTATAAGGATGGAACCGCACCGGGCAATATCGTAGCCGGGCAGACGTCAGCCACGCTCACGCTCTCAAACGTACAATTCAGTCAGGCCGGAACGTACTACGTTCAGGTTTCCAATGGGTGTAGCAGTACAATATCAACTGGATTTACCTTGGTTGTGACAACGAGTGCTGGTTGTGTGGGAGGTTTCTTTACCGTTCAGAATGGTGCCTGGAATACCCCTGCAACCTGGTCGTGTGGTTCGGTTCCGACTTCTGCCGATGCAGTAGAGATCCGTCACATAGTTAACGTACCTGAAAGTTACACAGGTCTTAGTCAGAAAATTACGTACACGAATGGAGGCAAAATAGTAATTGCCAATACCGGCAAAGTACGAGTCGGACCGTAGCAGATTAATTATCGTTCAAAATACCCGGCTCTTGTTCCGCAAAGCCGGGTATTTTTTTGCTGCTCCAGGCGGCTTATCTTTGACAAGATCCTAAGTACACCTTATGGCTAAACCATCTGCGACATCCTCTCGGGAGAAAAAAGGCTCCTCCATCCCAGGTCCGTCAACCCGAACGAAGACAGCGCCAGAAGGGCCAGGTAACCCTCCGAAGTCGCCAAGCCACAATCGGCTTCAGTATGGTTTATTCCTGCTGTCGTTACTGACACCCGCTCTGTTCAGCAGCAACGTCTTTTTTGGGTACACTTCCGTACGGGTACTATATTTCGAGGGAATCGTTACGATTATGGCCTTACTGGCCGTTTGGCAGGAGTCAGTATGGCGGCAAAAACCATCGCTGCTACAATGGAGTATACTGGCTTTTTTAGGCATTACAGCCATCGCCAATCTGCTGGGAGTTGATGCACAGAACAGTTTCTGGTCGAGCTTTGCCCGTATGGAAGGATTTGTTACGTATATCTACCTGGGCCTTTACTTTTTACTAATTACCCGATTCCAGTTTTCAGCCCGTCAGTGGACCGTTGCACTAGCCGTATCGGTAAGCATTGCCCTACTCCTTACCATCTTCGTATTAAGCACTAAAGCGGGCCGACATACCAGTGACGAACGATTGATGGGCACGTTTGGCAACCCTACGTTTATGGCCATCTATCTGCTTCAACAACTGGGCATCCTGAGTCTTGTGGCATTACGTATCGAATGGAAATCTCGGCGGGTACGTAACGTAACAAAGCTGTCCGGCTTAGGCGTTGCGGCCATTGTGCTACTTGGCGGCATGGTTATGACCGGTTCGCGTTCTTCATTTATTGGCCTGGCTGCAGGTATAGTTATCCTGAGCGTATTACTGGCAATACGTAACGCCCGTACACAGCCTAAGCGTGTTTTGCTTTATGCAGCAATTGCGGTCGGACTGGCCGGTATTGTCTGGTTCATTAGTCAAACCGATACAGTACAGCATCAGCCGATCATTTACCGGCTCACGCACCTGTCTGGCTCCACAGACACCTGGCAACCTCGAAAAATAAGCAATCAGATTGCGCTGAATGCCTTCGTCGAGCGACCATTATTGGGCTGGGGACAAGATAATTACAACTATGGCTTTGCCAGTTACTACGTATCAAGTTTAGCCCCGGAAGGCAGCGACTGGTACGACCGGGTACATAACGTACCGCTCGAGTGGGCTTTCTCGGGAGGAGTGCTGGGCTTTCTGGCGTATCTGGCTATATGGGCGGGGGGTTTATTCCAACTCATCCGATCAAGCCTGCCAGCCATGCAGCGGTACGTTTTGATAGCCGTCCTCACAGCTTATTTTATTTTTAATCTGTTCAACCCCG
Organism: Spirosoma profusum; assembly: GCF_014699005.1. GTDB lineage: Bacteria > Bacteroidota > Bacteroidia > Cytophagales > Spirosomataceae > Spirosoma > Spirosoma profusum. The sequence continues at coordinate 83,249 of NZ_JACWZY010000006.1, read as the reverse complement.
ATAGCATATTGGCGCTACAGGGGTTCTTTCTGTTGCTGGCTTTCATTGATACGTCTTTCACGAAAGATGGCCTTCAATCAGTCACGCCACAACTGGCAACAAATCGTCCGGCCTGGCTTTTGCCGGTCCGGGGTGTTGCCATAGCCGGGCTGGTGATACTGGCTTATTTCGCGATTATAACTCCCGCCAAAACACTACGTCAGCTAAATCAATTCAACCGACAAAGCTCTCTTTTTGAGCGCGTTACGTTGCTGGAACAAACGTATCGAGCCGCCACCGTAGGCAAAATCGACGTAGCAGACCAATTGGTAACGCTAGCTTTGTCGTCGCTCAATGATGCCAACGTATCGGCGGTTGATAAACAAGGCTGTTATGACAGAGCCGTGAACATCTGGGGGGAAGTTTGCCAGCAGCATCCGCAATCGAGCCGTTACAAAGCTCGTCTGGCTTCGCTTTACATAGCACACGACGATTATGCCAGAGCATTCCCGCTTTATGAGGAAGCCGTAGCGATTGAAAAAGGTAAACGACCGGCCCTGTTTGTTCAGATTGGAAGCGCTCATCTCCAGCAAGGTAATGTAGCGGCTGCCATGACCGACTTTAAACAGGCGTATCAGCTTGAGCCGCGCTGGGAAACTCCGCTGGTTTATGAAGCCATGGCTTACGTAGTCGATCACAAACCCGCTCAGGCCGATTCGTTACTTTATAAAGTGAGCGACGCCGGACTGGTCGCCAATATTGCTTTGGTGAAACAGGCTTATTACATGATGCGCAATCCAGCCGGCCTGATGAATCGATTAAGGCGTGTAAAGTTCAGACACCAGTTTTTGCCGGAAATTTACGTTGACTGGACCACCGCTGCCTTTGATGCGCACGATGCCGATGGACTTCTGACCGCCCTAAACGCTTTTTCCTGGCATCACGGTATCGTTTACGATTATAGCATCCTCAAACAGATTTACACCGATGCGATGGAACGGAACGTATCACCGACTGAACGAATGCGCGAGTTAGTCGCTGGTCTGGCTAAAAACAGATTTTGATGAAGAAAGACGGCCATCAGAAGATTCAACGTTAATCCGAATAATTCGCGTCGTCTGCGTATCATAATGGCCTATCTTTGCCCGATTTTAGTTACACTGCTTTTATGGCCCAATCCCTCAGCGTCCGCCATCTGGTGGGTATCAAAGACCTGACCGAATCTGATATTCAGCTTATTCTGGAAACGGCTGGTCAATTCAAGGAAGTCATCAATCGGCCTATTAAAAAAGTACCCTCCCTGCGCGACGTAACGATTGCCAATGTTTTTTTCGAAAATTCGACCCGCACCCGCTTATCATTCGAGCTAGCCGAGAAACGATTGTCGGCCGACGTAGTGAATTTTTCGGCATCGGGCAGTTCAGTGAAAAAAGGGGAAACCCTGCTTGATACAGTCAACAACATTCTGGCCATGAAGGTCGATATGGTCGTGATGCGCCACAGTAGTCCCGGCGCTCCGCATTATTTGACCAAACACATCAAAGCCAACGTAGTAAATGCGGGGGATGGCACCCACGAACATCCTACCCAGGCGCTGCTTGACTCGTTTTCGATACGTGAAAAACTCGGCGACGTAGCAGGCAAACGTGTCGCCATTATCGGCGACATTACGCACTCAAGGGTGGCTCTTTCCAATATTTTCTGCCTACAGAAACAAGGCGCCGAAGTCATGGTTTGCGGCCCCAAAACCCTGATTCCGAAACACATTGAATCACTGGGCGTGAAAGTTGGTCACGACGTAAAGGCTGCGCTGGCCTGGTGCGACGTAGCAAACGTGCTACGTATCCAGCTAGAACGTCAGCAGATTAAATATTTCCCCTCGCTACGTGAATATTCGCTGTATTTCGGCATCTCGAAACAGATGCTCGACGACCTTGACCGGCCCATTGTGTTGATGCATCCCGGTCCCATTAACCGTGGCGTTGAGCTAACCTCCGATGCCGCCGACTCTCCCCACAGCATCATTCTGGATCAGGTCGAAAACGGCGTAGCGGTACGTATGGCGGTGCTGTATCTGCTGGCGCAGTTATAGGCGAAATCAGGGGATTTTGGTTATATTTGATAAATAACGTAGCATCCAGTGGCTCTACGCTGTGTGGGCTTTTCCAGGCGAACAAAACCCTGAATCAAGCTGTTCTTTCAATAGCTGACTACTAACGACTTTTACTGATGAAAGGCTTCCAGTTTTCCGAATTTATACCCCCCGAGCAGAAAGAAGGCAGTAATTTCAACAAACTGCTCAATATTTTCCAGCAATTGCTGCTGCTTACTGCCGGCGATGTGGAACAGGCCATGTCGTGGATGAGCCAGCTTGACCGCCAATACGGTCTCACCGATGATAAATACGGCATCGGCAACTTCTTCGACGACCTGAAAGAGAAAGGCTACCTGACCGAAGAAAATCAGGAAGGACGTATCGTGATGACGCCCAAAAGCGAACAAACCATCCGACGAGCCGCCCTTGAAGAAATTTTTGGCAAACTAAAACGCTCCAAGTCGGGTGGCAACCACAACACGCCGTATACAGGAACAGGCGACGAACTCAGCAGCGATTTACGTAGCTACCAGTTCGGTGATACGTTGGAGCAAATTTCTATGACCGAATCCATCAAAAACGCCCAGATCAATAGCGGAGTTGATGAATTTAGGTTGATGGAGCGTGATCTGGAAGTAACTGAAAAAGAGCAGAAAACGCAGACATCAACGGTGCTCATGATCGACATTAGCCACTCGATGATTCTGTACGGCGAAGATCGCATTACGCCCGCCAAAAAAGTGGCGCTGGCGCTGGTTGAACTGGTGAAGTTAAAATACCCCAAAGACACACTCGATATTGTTGTGTTCGGCAACGATGCCTGGCAGATTCAGGCTAAAGAACTGCCGTATCTGGAGGTAGGGCCGTATCATACCAATACGGTGGCGGGCCTGGAACTGGCGATGGATTTGCTACGTCGGCGGAAAAACAAGAACAAGCAGATTTTCATGATTACGGACGGGAAACCGACTTGTTTGAAAGAGGGGATTAAATACTATAAAAATTCATTTGGGCTTGACCGCAAAGTCGTGAGCAAAACCCTGACGTTGGCCGCACAGTGTCGTCGGCTCGATATTCCGATTACTACGTTCATGATTGCCTCCGATCCGTATCTGAAGCAGTTCGTGCAGGAATTTACGAAGGTGAATAACGGACGGGCGTACTACAGTGGTTTGCAGGGACTTGGCAATATGATGTTCGAAGATTTCCAGCGCAACCGACGGAAGAATATTAAGTAAATCTGATGCTACGTTCGGCTGCTGATGTCACTGAGACTAAATACAAAAGAATGTCTTTGTCATGCTGACGAAGAAAGCATCTTAAACTTTCCTTACTGACTAGTTTGGACGCTTTAAGATGCATCCTTCGTGAGCATGACAAAAAAACCCAACGCTACGTTTGTCTACTTCCCCCACTGAACCGGCCACTTTTGCGGATAAAGCCATTCGATATTATAATTCACTAGTTTCGCCAACCAATTTGCCAGTTGGTGTTGAGGTCATGAATTCGTTTCAGGCTCCAGACGTTCAGCGCATTGTCGGCGAGTTTTACACAAAATTTTTCAACGACACCGATCCCCGCGTTTTCCTATTGGGCATCAATCCCGGCCGATTTGGCGCTGGTGTAACTGGTATTTCGTTTACAACGCCCCAGAACCTGCGTCGCTACTGTGGCATCGACAATACGTTGCGCGATACGCCCGAACTGTCGAGTCGGTTTATTTATCAGGTTGTTGACGCATTTGGCGGAGCAGAGGCATTTTACGAACGCTTTTTCTTGACGTCACTTTTTCCGCTGGCCCTGACGAAAGACGGGAAAAACTACAATTTCTACGACGACCGGGCTACCACTAATGCGCTCTGGCCCGCCATTACCGAAGCCGTCCGAACGCAGCTTTCTTTTGGTGCCAACCGACACGTAGCGGTATGTCTGGGCCGTAAAAATGAAACGTACCTACGCCGACTCAACGATCAGCAGGGTTTCTTTGAACGTATCGTTACGTTGGACCATCCGCGCTATATTCTTCAATACAAAGCCAAAGACGTACCGCTGTATCTGGAAAAGTACATTGCTACGTTGCAGGACTGCCTGGATGAAGTATAAAAAAAGCCGCTCCATTTGCTGGAACGGCTTCGTTTGAGATGATCAATGCTTACACCTTGGTTAGCTCGAGCGTATACGTATACGTCTCTTTTTTACCATCGCCGTCTAGGTCGTCCACTTCCTGCGTTGACATTTTCAACGTACTGCCGCTTACAGCTGCGTCATACGTTGTTACCTCCGTTCCGCTGGTAATCGTCAGTTTATTGCCATCCAGCTTCCAGTTTGAGTTATCGTCAACCGGATTCACGTCTGAATTGGCTGTTGAACATTTAGTACCCGGCTTTCCGGTGATTTTGCCGTTGCTGTTAAACGTAATAATCGTAGTCGTTAAACATTCAACCGCGTCAGCACCGTTCGGTACTTGTTTTAAAATCATAAGTAAATCATTAGTTTTCTGGCCTGTTCCGGTATAGTCAATACCGGGATCGACTTTATAACCTGAAATTTTCCAGTTTCCTTCTACTGCCGATTTCGACGGGGTTACGGCATCGTCACTTCCCTTTTTACAGCTTCCAAACCACAGGGGTAATGCGACGATAGATACCCAGGCCCACAGACGAACTACATTCACTTTTTTCATTGTATCGATTGCTTTTCAGTTAAATAAAATTTGAATTCTCCTGCAAAGCTTATACTTTCCAAAAAGTGTACCATCATCCGACTTATTAAACGGTCAGGCACTTGCTGAACGGTTTACAGTGCCCATAACCAGTAAAGAATGCTTTTCAGGTACGTTGGCTGATATTTCCATCCTGCTTAAAAGCAATCGGTTCGCGGTAAGGGGGTTAGCTTATGTTCAAGCTAACCCCCTTACCGCGAACCGATTAGATGGCCGAAACCGGGTACTACTGTTTTTTCAATTCCATCGTGTACGTATACACAGTGGCGCTTGGCGTAGGGTAATTTAACGCTCCCTGCCACTGAAGTTTCATGAGTCCGCCCGTGTTGGATACTACGGTATATTCGGTCTTGGTATTATCGCTTTTTGTAATCGTCAACTTGTTGTTAGCAAAAGCCCATTTGCTGGAGGCATCTACGCCCGTAAACATACTGACCGCCACAGGCAGGTTTTGGCAAGACGTTGGATTATCGGTAGTAGCATCGCCGTTGCTTTTGAACGTAATGGTTATGTCGGTAAGGCAAGTCGTGTTGTTGAATAACAATTTCGAGGCAGCCAGCAAATCGTCATATAGACCAGCAGCTTTCGGGTCTACTTTGAGTGAAGTGACTTTATAACTTCCTTCAACAGAATTACTTGGTGTGGGGGTGGGTGTGGTTTCTTCTTTCTTACAGGCATTGAACCAGACAGGAATCGTAACAAGTAATACGTAGGCAAATAGTCGAGAGAAATTGGAGTTTTTCATGCTTTTTTGATGGTGAAAATGGGAGAATCGGGTTTTGGAACTAAAAATGGCACATAAAACGCAAAGTAACGTCATGTACACACAATAGATTTTTAGTAGACATTAATAAATTTGACATGTGCGAACAAACTTCAGCCGATGGCATACATTATCTTCCTGATTGAGAACGTAAAAAATCTCCGGTAGTTGTACAGGTTTTCTACCACTTATCCCAATAACACGTTCAGAACAGCATAACTTTATAACTTTACGACTTCTATAACCGATTAAACCTTCTGCATGCTCATTACTACTACTCCCAATATTGAAGGCAAGCCTATTACCAAATACATTGGCCTTGTCAACGGAGAAGCCATTATTGGTGCCAACTTCGTAAAAGATTTTCTGGCCGGTATCCGCGATGTTGTGGGCGGTCGATCGGGGGCCTACGAACAGGGGCTGCGCGAAGCCAAAAGCATCGCTATCAAAGAAATGATCGACCAGGCAACCCGGCTGGGCGCCAATGCCATTATTGGTGTTGATCTGGATTACCAAACGATTGGCGGTAATGGCTCGATGCTGATGGTAAGCGCCAACGGTACTGCTGTGATAGCTGGCGATATGTAGTTGTCGGGCATGGTTAGGTAATTAGCACACCTGACCACACCCGACTATTTCCTAAAATCGTTCGTCGTCGTCATCGTCCTCTTCCTCGCCAAAATGCGAGTCGGGATTGAACATCGACCCGAGCAGGTCTTTGAACGACTGGCCGGTATCCATTGCTTTTTTACCCACCAGCGAATGCTCAGCCAGGCCATGAAGGGCAAATTCCATCATGAACAGCTTTTCGGACTTGCTTAGACGTGAATGAAACTGGTCAACCAAATCGTCTAGACCATCGATGGTACGTAGCCGGGCTTCGTAGTCGCGATTGCTCAGGTTGTTCAGGATGTCCATCGTGTTGCCATCGCCAAACCAGTCGGTGATTTTTTTGTAGGGATTGCCGCGTTTGTCTTTTTTGGCTTTTTCCGGATTTGGGAAATAGTTTAAAAACTGATTACGGACGGCTTTCCCAATCAAATTCTGCGCGACAATCACCGGCCCTTCTACTTCGCCTTCGTAAACTAGTTCGACTTTCCCGCAGATGGCCGGTACCACACCGTACAAATCGGCGATCCGCACGTAGGTTTCTTTTTCGGCGTTGAAAAGCGCCCGCCGTTCCGCCGAAGAAAGCAGGTTTTCGTAAGCCGAGATGGTCATACGAGCCGAAACCCCACTTTTCGAATCAACGTATTCACTTTCACGGGCTTCCAACGCAACCTGTTCGATCAGATCAGCCACCAGATCGTTGGTTTTGACCATGCCTTTCTGCTCGGTTTTTACGATGGCTTCCTGCATCGTAATCTTCTTACCGATTTCGATGGATTTCGGATAGTGCGTCACAATTTGTGAATCGATCCGGTCTTTCAGGGGCGTCACGATGCTGCCCCGGTTCGTATAATCTTCGGGATTAGCCGTGAACACAAACTGAATATCGAGTGGCAAACGAAGCTTGAAGCCCCGAATCTGAATATCGCCTTCCTGCAAAATATTGAACAGCGACACCTGAATACGAGCCTGTAAATCAGGCAATTCGTTAATCACAAAAATACACCGGTGCGAACGCGGAATCAGGCCGAAATGGATGGTACGTTCGTCGGAATAAGGCAGTTTTAACGTAGCAGCCTTAATAGGGTCTACGTCGCCAATCAAATCGGCGACCGATACGTCGGGCGTAGCGAGTTTCTCAGTATAGCGGTCGTTCCGGTGTAGCCAGGAAATAGGTGTTGAGTCACCATGTTCAGCAATTAGGTCCTGGGCGAAACGTGACAGGGGCTGAAGTGGGTCATCGTTCAGCTCGGAGCCTTCCACAACCGGAATATATTCGTCTAACAGGTTCACCATCAGACGGGCGATACGCGTTTTGGCCTGCCCCCGCAGACCCAGCAAATTGATGTGGTGCATCGACAGAATAGCGCGCTCCACATCCGGAATTACGGTGTCTTCGTAACCCCAGATACCCGGAAAAACGACTTCTTTTTCTTTGATCCGCTCAATCAGATTTTCGCGAAGTTCCTGCTTAATTGATCGGGACTGGTAACCGGCGGCTTTCAGGTCGCCCAACGTTGTAATCGAAAGTAATTTTGATGGTTTCAGGCTGCGGTAGTTCATCTGTATTTTTAATGATAAATGATGAATGATGAATGATGAATGATGAGTAATAAATGATTTTGCGTCAGCCGCATTCATCATTCATCATTCATCATTTATCATTTACCATTCATCATTAACGTAACAGGCTTTCGAAAGAAATGGTTTTTCGACCGCTAAATTGACTAATTTTGTTCCCTATAAGCGTCGAAGGGATCGATTGCAGCCGTTATGAAGACGATTATATCATTTTTCTTCCTCTTAGTTGTATTTCTTGGCGTACTGAGTTGTCGTGTTCGGAATAATCCACCTGAATTAGTCAGTCTGTCAAAATCCAATGAGCTTGTGGGTCAAACCATTGTGCTTACGGGTTACCAGTTTGGTTCAGAACCAGTCGTTACGTTCGGTGTGACTACATCGGCCGTAACGGCGGCTATTCTTAGTCACGACGAGAACACAATTCAGGTACAGGTTCCGCTTATACCACCTGGTAGAACGGTAGTTCAGGTACGTACTTCTGAAGGTACCTCTGATCCGCTTCCGTTTATAGTTCGACAACCTCCGCCGTCTAACGTTGTCATTAACCCTATCAACGGCCTTCCCGGTACGCAGGTCACTATTACTGGCAATTACCTCAATCAGCTTTCCCGCATTAGATTTGACGAGATCGACGCCGTTATTAAAGATAGCTCTGCTACAAAAATCACGGTAGTTGTTCCGTCTACCGTACCGCGCGGCTCCCGGTCTTTTGTCGTTGAGACAAATGGCGGGCAATATCAATTCACTACTACGTTTATTGTGGCCGGTACTCCGCAGATTACCAGCCTCTCGACCAAGAAAATCAAGCCGGGGACAGAACTGGTTATTCAGGGCGTAAACCTCACTGATGGCGTGGTACGTATCAATGGATTGAATACGGAAAAAAGCCAGACGACCGTAAAGGACACAGAAATACGTACCATTGTTCCCCCAGTTGCGACGTCAGGGAAAGTGACTGTAACGGTATTTGAGAAGTTAGTAGCTACCAGCACTGATAGTCTGCTTATTATTCAGCCGCCCTATGTGGGGAACCTCAGTGCTAAAGATGGTATCGCCGGTGACAAACTGATTCTGACGGGTTTCAACCTGACCGACGTAACAGCCGTTACGTTCAATAACACGGCCGTTACGTTCCGGGTGTTGAGCAATACGCAAATTGAAACTACGGTTCCTGCTTTTGCGGCTCCCACCCAGGTAACCATATCGGTGAGCGGTATCGGTGGTTCTGCTGCAGCTACCGAGTCGTTTTTTTACTACGTAGCACCATCCAACCTGACATTTAGTCCGGCGCGGCAAGTGCGGAGTCGGGCTGTTACCATTACCGGGCAGAATCTTCACCGGGTCACCGACGTTCGTATTAACGGGATTTCAGTACCGATCTCGATACGTACCGAAGGCAGCAGCCTTACCGTCGACGTACCGACAACGGGCACAAGTGGCCCTATCACGGTTACGAACAAGGCAGGAACAGCTACAACAAGTACCTCACTCGTGGTTGTTCAGGCACCTGTTGTAACAGACATCCTTCCAGCCAAAGCTCGTCCAGGCGACCGGGTTGTGCTACGTGGCGACTTTTTGCTGAACGCTCAGATTTTCTTTTTTGGATCGATTACCGAGGTCGCCGATGGTGGTAAAAATACCGATGTAGAGCGGTATATCATTGTGCCGAGCACAGGCCAAACGGGCAGGTTTCGAATTGTGAATGCAGCCGGTGAAATCTTTACAGAAACCATCTTCACGGTGCTACGTCCAATCACCAACCTTGATATCAGTCCTCAGACAGGAAAAGTGGGCGATGACATTATCATCAAGGGCGACAACCTGGCGTCGGTTAAGGAAATTCGGTTCGGGAACGGTACGTCGGCTCCCGCTGCCATGATTGGCGTTGACAATACGTATAAAGTTACCGTTCCTGCGGGGGCCGTCACCGGACCGATTTGCGTCATTAACGAAGCCGGGACGACCTGCTCCACAATCAATTTTACCGTAACGAAGTAAAAATCGACTGAATCTGTCGAATCAGCACTTCGTTGATACGAACGTAGCTTTCGTGCGTCCAGCCTGCTACGTGGGGTGTTAATACAACCCGGTCAGACTGGCGCAGATAATCGAAAGAAGTTTGCTGGTCGGAGGTTAGTTTGGCAAGTTTTTCGTTTTCCAGTACGTCGAGACAGGCTCCTCGCACCTTTCCGCTTTGCAATCCACGTACCAGAGCCGCTAACGATGTGATTTCCCCCCGGGCAATGTTTATCAGGTAAAACGGCTTTGCTACGTCTGTTATGAACGTATCATCGATCATCCGGCGCGTTTCGTCGGTGAGCGGAATATGCAGGCTTACTACGTCAGCTTCCGACTTAATTTGTTCCATCGTAGCCTCCTGCGCGAACGTATCACCATAATTCGTTAGAAATTTATCGTAAGCCAGTACGCGGCATCCGAAACCACTGAGCCGTTGAGCCGTTGCCCGACCATTGTTGCCGTACCCGATCAGTCCTACTGTCAGACTACCCAATTCGTACCCACGATTGCCTTCGCGATCCCAGACGCCCTGGCGCACTTCGCGATCTGCTTTCAGGATGTTAGCCAGTAACGCCAGCAACATGCCTACCGTATGTTCGGCCACGGCGTCGCGATTGCCTTCACCCGCGTGAAAGACGTGAATGTTACGTTGTTCGGCAGCATCGAGGTCAATTAAATCCAGTCCAGCCCCTGCTCTCCCGATAAATTGTAGGTTAGGTGCGTGACTCAGCATCTCTTCATCGACCGTGGTTTTACTCCGAATAATAAGTCCCGTATAAGGTGCCAGGGCTTCCAGAAGTTCGCTACGGTTTATTCTTGGCCGATAATCATACGAAAAGCCAGCTTCGGTAAGCATGGGGAAAAGCGACGGGTGCATCTCGTCGGCAATGAGAATAGACGGTTGATTCTGAAACATCGAAGGGGTTTTTGTAACTTGCAGCATTATCAAATAAATAATTTATAATGAATAGTGAAAAATGAGGGTTGTTTGTCCCAATGCATTACTCATTATTCAGTATATATTATTCCTTATTATCCTGGCGAAACTACGAAAAGTGCATGGAACCACGCCAACCCGACGAATCGAACCAAACACATAACACGCCTTCGGATGGAGCCAAACCGGCTATACAACCGGAAGACAACTTAGCTAATGGCGACCAGCCGTCTGCCGCAAATGGATCAGCGGAAAATCATCAGCCACAACAACAGCGCGACAATCGACACCAACAGGGCAGGAATGGCCGTGGTGACCGCAACGAACCGCGAAATAACAACAATCAGGCGGGTGACAACAATGGCGACCGCAATCAGCGTCAGGGCCAAAAGCCTCAGCAGCAGCGCGATCCAAACCAAAATCAACGCCAACACGAAGCCCGTCAGCGGGAAGCCGGCCAGCAAGACAGAAATACTAACAACAATCGTCAGCCAGCCCGCGAGCCAATGAGTGCGCCTGCGGAATCGCGGGATTTTGGTAATCAACAATCAGCCACTCATGAGCCCGTTGGTCGTGAAGATCGGCTGGTTATCGGCATTTCGCTGGGCGACTACAATGGCATTGGACCCGAAGTGATTCTGAAAGCGCTGCAGTACAACCGATTGCAAAAAATCTGTACGCCAGTCATTTACGGTTCCATGCGTATTTTGAACCGTTATCGAAACCTGTTGAACCTAAAAGACTGGAATCTCAACGGCGCACAGACGGTAGGGCAAATCAGTCATAAACTGACGAATGTTATTACGTGCTGGCCCGACCAGAATCAGGATATTCAGCCGGGACACGTAACACCCGAAGCGGGTCAGGCCGCTTTTGCCTGTCTTCAACGAGCCGTCGATGATATGAAAGACGGGAAACTTGACGCGCTGGTTACGGCTCCTATCAACAAATACAACATTCAGTCGGAGGAGTTCAAATTTCCGGGACATACCGAATACCTGGCTCAGGAATTTGGTGTTGCTGATAATCTGATGTTTATGGTAAGTGAAAAGCTTCGGGTGGGCGTAGTAACGGGCCATATTCCGCTGGGGCGTGTCCGTCAGAACGTAACGCGCGACAAAATTGTGCAGAAACTCACGCTGATGATGCAGTCACTACGTCAGGATTTTGGTATCGAAAAACCCAAAATTGCGGTCCTTGGCCTAAATCCACACGCTGGCGAAGAAGGGCTAATTGGCAATGAAGAACAGGACATTATCAAACCGTTGCTGAACGAGTGGCGTAATAAAGGCCAGCTGGTATTTGGTCCCTACCCTGCCGACGGCTTTTTCGGTACGCGGGCCTATGCGAAATTCGACGCGGTGTTGGCCATGTATCACGATCAGGGCCTGATTCCTTTTAAATCAATCGCTTTCGAGGAAGGGGTCAATTTTACCGCTGGTATGCCTGCCGTTCGTACCTCACCCGACCACGGTACGGCTTACGACATCGCCGGCAAAGGTATCGCTGACGAAACATCATTTTTACAAGCTATTTACACCGCCATCGACGTAGCGCGTCACCGGAAGGAGTTTCTGGAACTCGAAGCGGGAGCGTTGAAATAAGTAGTAGACCGGGCCGCCGGAGCGGTTGTAAGGTTATAAAGTTTTGGAGCAACCAGCCACTGTCTCTGCAACTTTATAACTTTACAACCTTATAACCACGATGCCGGGCCACCATAACTCTACAACATTATAACCCAATTACCTGATGCTTAAATCAATGACCGGCTTTGGCAATGCGACCGTAGAAGCTGGCGGATTGGCGGTTACCGCCGAAGTGAAAACCCTGAACTCTAAATTTTTAGATATTTATTGTCGGATTCCGCGTCAGTTTTCGGATAAGGAGATCGAATTACGGGCGATGCTTACGCATCAACTGGAACGGGGAAAAGTAGAGCTATCACTGAATCTGGCTCGCACGCAGGCAGTACGTCCCGGCGTTGTGATTAACCGTTCGTTGGTGACGGCTTACGTACATGACTTGAAGGAAACGGCCAATTCCATGCTGATGAGCATTCCCGATGGCGAAGTTTTTCAGTTAGCGCTCCAGCAACCCAACGCTTACCTGACCGAATCAGCCGACCCTGGAGCTGACGCTTCCGACTGGGCAACGTTGCAGGCCGCAGTACAGGAAGCCATTCGCCGTTGCATTGAATTCAGGACGCAGGAAGGAGCCGTATTGGAAGGAAAGTTTCAGGAATACATCCAGATTATTTCCGACCGGCTGGCCGACGTAGAAGAACAGGATGTTAAGCGTATACCCGCCGTCCGCGAACGGATGCGTAATTCTGTGAAAGAATTGCTGGAAAACGATACGTTCGACCAGAATCGGTTTGAACAGGAACTGGTTTACTACGTCGAAAAATTCGACATTTCCGAAGAGAAAGTCCGCCTGAAAAATCACCTCAGCTATTTTCTGGAAGTGCTGTCGACCGAAGAAGCTAACGGTAAGAAACTCAATTTCATTTCCCAGGAAATCGGTCGTGAAATCAACACGATTGGTTCCAAGGCCAACGACGCCACCATTCAGCGTTACGTTGTGCAAATGAAGGACGAGCTCGAAAAAATAAAAGAGCAAACGATGAATGTGATCTAAGTTATAGAGTTGTAATGTTATAGGGTTGTAAAGTTGTTGGACTGTTATACATCAACTTCACAACCCTATAACATTACAACTCTATAACTTAGAATCATAAATGACTGTCTTTAATCAGAACTTTTACGAAAAACACGATACGCTAACCTTGGCTCAATTACTGCTGGGTTGCGAACTTGTGCACCAGTCGTCGGAGGGCACGACGGCGGGTATTATCGTAGAGACGGAGGGCTATCTGACCGGCGATCCGGCCTGTCATGCGTATCGCCGGAAAACGACACGTAACGCGGCTATGTTTGGGCCAGCCGGTACGTTATATGTCTACCAGATTTATAATCACTACAACTGCATCAACGTAGTGACAGGGCCGGAAGGTATTGGTGAGGCTGTTTTGATACGTGCCCTTGAACCAACCGAAGGCATCGACATAATGGCGCTACGTCGGAATGACGCATTTAAAACAGGATTCGAGCGATACCGAAATAATACAATCGACCCAGGAACAGCCGCCGGGCAGCGAAATTTATGCAATGGCCCTGGCAAGCTCACTATTGCGATGGGCATCCGTCGCGACCGGGATAATGGAATTTCTTTAACCTCGGGCAATTTATTGATTCGCGGCCCAGTCTTACACGATTTCGATATGGTAACCACTACACGTATCGGTATTACCCAAGGTGTCGATTTGCCGTATCGGTACTACGTTAAAGACAATCGCTACGTTAGTAAAAAATAAGAAAGAGCACGTAATGAGAGTTAGATTTTCTCACTACGTGCTCTTTGATTTATTGACGAAACCAAACACTTGACTACGTATCAGGCCGGTTCCAGTTCACGCTCGGGGCGGTGTACGCGCGAACGCTCGGTTGGATTCAAACGTAGCAGGATACGTTTTTTCAGGCGCATCCAGCGTTCATAAAGCTTCGATTCTTTCAGGAAATTCCACTTTTCGTCTTTCTCTTCCTTCTTGTGCTCTTCCGGATCGTAAAGCATACCCGTGCAAAGGCAGTGTTTCCGGTTGGTGCGGCTCAGAATATCGAAGTTGGCGCAGGTCTGGCAGCCTTTCCAGAAGGCTTCATCACCGGGCAGCTCACTCAACGTAACGGGTTGATAGCCAAGATCTGAGTTAATCTTCATAACCGCCAGACTCGTGGTGATGCCGATAATTTTGGCCGTCGGGAACATCGTCCGCGACAGTTCAAAAGCTTTGGCTTTGATGCGGGTTGCAATACCACTTTTGCGGTAATCAGGATTCACGATCAGGCCGGAATTCGCTACGAACTTACCGTGTTCCCAGGTTTCGATGTAACAGAATCCAACCCACTCGCCAGCCAGGGTTGTAGCTACAATAGCTTTCCCCTCCAGCATTTTTTCCATGATATAAATAGGCGAACGCTTGGCAATACCGGTTCCCCGTGCTTTCGCACTTTCTTCCATCTCGTGGCAGATGGTTTCGGCCAGCCGCAGGTGGTTTTCGTTGGCTACCTGAACAATATATTGATCGTTGACTACTTCGGGCTTAATCATTGTCGTGTATCGGGCGGTTGTGAAGCCGCAGAAACGGACCGGGGAGCCGTTGATTACAGCGTAATCCCCACTGATTGGTGTTGTGAATAAAAACGAGAAAATTAGCGGAAACGTCTACCACATAGGCAAACAAACACAAATAGTCCTTTCGGACCTAAACCGAAATGGCGTAGTATGGAAGAACGTCGGTATGTAAACGAGCTTTGCCATTGGTTTTTGTGCGAAAACGGGGACAATTTTAGAGAGATTATCCCGGTCTTGCAATACCATAACGGTTTTTTTTCAGGATAGTTCGCCAACGGTCAAAACATAATTATTAATCTTTAAGTCCTATACGTTCAGACGTCGTCCAGGGATTTCGTCACTGGCCGACATTGCTCAACGGATGAACCCTTCTTCCCTTTCTGGACGTTCCTGGCTGGTTCTCAGTGAAAGTCAGCTGCTACGTTACGTCGCCTTTTTTTACCTATACGTCATGCAGGGGATTCCGGCGGGTTTTGCACTGACCGCCCTGACGAATTACCTGACGGCCGAAGGCGTGAATCCATCCTCAATCGGTTCGTTTGCGGCTGTTGTGGGCTTGCCCTGGGCGTTTCAGTTCGTTTGGGGGCCCGTTATTGACCGGTTTCAGCAATCGGCAATGGGGCGACGAAAACCCTGGGTACTAGGCGCTCAGTGTCTGGCATTTCTGGCCTCACTCGGCATTTTATTTGTGCCGAATCCGATTGGTAACGTAGCGACGCTGGCCTGGTTTTTCTTCGGCCACAGCGTTTTTGCGGGTATTCAGGATGCCAGTGTCGATGCAATGGCGATTAGCATCATACCCCATTCAGAACGAGGGCGCGTGAATGCGTTTATGCGAGCCGGGTTTCTGATTGGCACAGGTGTAGGCGCGGCCGTTTTCTCACAAATTTTGCGGACGAACGGATTTCAGGCTGCGGCCCTGACGCAATCGCTTTGTTTGCTTTCCTTAACCGTACTTACGTTTTTCATTCGCGAACGACCTCAAGACCAGCTCCTGCCCTCTTTCGGGAGAAAAAGTGTCAGTATATTTCACCCAATTCCCGCAAAAACAATCACTGCTGGCAATACATATCCGACCGATTTCCGGTGGCTATTTATCGAACTGTTTCGGGGCCTGTTTTCTCGAAATAGTTTGTTATTATTTGGATCGGCGGTTGCGGCTTACATCAGTATCAGTCTGTTTCTCAGGGCCTATAATTACCATTTGATTCAAAAACTTGGCTGGTCCGATACGTCGGTGTCGCTGCTGACGGGCACGTATGGAATGATTGTTGCTACGTTGGTGGCCCTTGCCGGTGGATTCGTAGCCGACCGGATTGGCCCAAAACGTTTGCTGGTTTTTGTGCTGGGCCTGGTTGCTACGTATCTGCTCACATTCAACAGCTTATCCGAATTTTGGACTCGTCACGACGTAGCACAGATGGGGTTGGTATCGCTGTATTTTATGGACCCAAGTATCAGTGTAGCCGCCATGCCTGTGCTGATGACATTGTGCCGCAAAGGGGTCGAAGGTTCTCAATTCACTACGTATATGGCTTTTGTGAATCTTTCGGATATTGCCGGGTCGTATCTGGCGGGCCATGCGCTCAACTACGTTCAGGTGCCTACCATTGGCCTGTTTGCGGGTGGGCTGGCACTGACTGCTACGTTGGTTACATTGATTATACTACGTCGACAGGGTACTAATGTATGATATAGGATATATGGTGTATGATGTGATCGCTACGACATTAACATCATACATTATTCATTTTTCCTTATACATTGTTCATTTACTAAGACTACGTAGTTTGCAGTACTTACTGCACTACGTTTATGCACTCCCTCCGTAAATATCTGTATAGCATTCTCGAAACCTCGGCAGGAAAACGCCGGGGTGCCAGCCTGGTTTTCAACCTCACGCTCAGCTCGATTATTACGTTGAATGCCCTTGCGATTGTTCTGCACACCGTACCGGAATACAATCGACGCTTTGCCCGACTTTTTTATGATTTTGAGCTGTTTTCGGTGATTTTCTTTACTGCCGAATATTGGCTGCGGGTCTGGGTTTGCGTAGAAAACGAGAAATACCATCATCCGTTCTGGGGACGATTAAAGTACGTTTTCTCAACCGCAGCCATCATCGATTTTCTGGCCATTTTCCCGTTTTACTTCTCGCTGTTCGCCACCGATTTGGCTATTGTCAGGATTCTGCGCTTGTTCCGTATTTTCCGGCTGTTCCGCATCTCGCGTTATTCGCACGCCTTTCGGATGATTCAGAGTGTGGTTTCCGACAAAAAAGAAGAGTTGATTCTAAGCACTACGCTCGTCGTTTTCATGCTGATTATCGTATCGAGTGTCATGTACTACGTTGAACACACGGCTCAACCCGACCAATTTTCGAGTATTCCAGCCACGATGTGGTGGGGCGTTACGGCTATGACAACGGTTGGCTACGGGGATATTCACCCAATTACGCCATTAGGAAAACTATTGGGCGGTATTTCAGCCATCGCTGGTATTGGCCTGTTTGCCTTGCCGACGGGTATTCTGGTGTCTGGTTTTAACGAACATATCCGCAACCGGAAAGGTCATAACCGACGTGTTTGTCCGCACTGCGGGAAAGAGATTTAACCTACGTAAAGGCATGCCGTGTCTCCTGACCGGATGGTTTTAGTTAACGTCTGCAATTGCTGACGCACACGAGACAGGGCATGCCCTGTTTCTACCTGTACCTTTCCAGCGCCTTCATCGCTTCCGGATATTGCTCGATACGTTGGAACGCCCAGAGTGCCTCAATCGTTGACTCTGCCCCTGAATTTCGGTTTACCTTCCCGTTAGCACCAATGCCATCGTATCCTCGTCCGGTCGTCTGATCGTACATGACGGTGTTGGCTACGTTTTTTCCCAGAAACCAGCTTGCTAGTTTACCAGCCATGTCGGCGTATTTGGATTCTTTAGTCTGGTCGTAAGCTTCCAGCGTGGCCCAAATCATTGGCCGAATGCCATAGGCAATCTGCGAAAAACGGCTGGTTTTCACAGCTTTAATTTCGCTGTCTACTTTCTCTATTTCAAAAGATTCCAGAAATCCATGCTGTATCAGGTACGGATAAAAATTGTCGATTTCACGCTTGGCGGCCGCAATCCAGGCGGGTTTGTTCAACGCCTTTCCGGCACGTAGCAATACGTACGATTGATCGCTGGCGTAAGCGTGCCAGTTGTTTTCAAAGCACAGAATAGCGCCGTACGGATATTTTCTGGCGTCGCCGTACTGCATGGCCAGAATACCTTCGCCCAGTTGGTCAATCAGTTTCAGTACGTCGCTGCTGGGTGACTGCTGGTAGAGATTAGTCAGGCTAATCAGCATGATAGCCGCCTGATCTGAACCCGACCCGAAAGGTAACCATTTAGGCACTTGAATACCTTTGATAGTTGTATATAATTTGGCTTGACTCCCAAAGTCACGTAGCAGGTTTGACGTTACGTTCTTCACTGCCAACTGAATACGTCCGGCCAGAACGGAGTCGTTTTTCTGATAATACGGATAAGCTTCGGTCAGCAGCCACATGGCCCGCCACGACCAGAAATTCGGCTCGGCTACACTGGTCCGAAAGGTTTTGTTGATGGTGAAATCATGCCAGAGAAAATTATAAAAGTACCCCGCGCCGGCGTTTCGGGTTTCGGCCTGTAGTTGAAGCACAAACTGGGTCATCGCCCGTAATTTGGTTTGCTTGTCATTGGCTGTTGCCAGGTCGGGTTCGTGCAGAAGCAGCAGGGCGGCCCGTGCTACGTCGTCGATGCAGGTGAAACCTTCATCTGCATCGGTAACCAGATGATAATCCGGAGCTTCACTATAAATGGCTATCGTTCCGACTGTAGCGCCCGTCGAAGCCATTTTAACCGTTTGATAAAGTCGGTCCAGATGCGCCAGATTGACGTAACGTTTGGCTGGTACAGATAGCTGTGCAACAGAATCTGTAATTAAAAATGTTGGCAGCAGAATTTGCAGGGACAGCAGGTAAAAAAAAACTATTCGATTCATGAAGGTACTCGATAAATGTACCGCGGAAAGTCCACGCTACGTTAGTCTTTCATGCCTGAAGACGCCATACTGCGGATGAAATGTTTCTGAAAAAATAGATATAAAATCACAATCGGAATGGCCAGCATCACTGCAGCCGCGATTTTCACACCTAGTTGTGCGTCAGCTCGTCCACCCACCGAAAACAGGGTCACTAACTGAGGCATGGTCATGGTCGCTTCGTCGCGAATAACGATCAGGGGCCAAAGCGCTTCGTTCCATATGCCCATGAACGTCAGAATAGTAATGGTCAGTACGGTTGGTAATACGTTTGGTACGAGGATATGAAAAATGATACGTAGCTCACCAGCACCATCCATTCGGGCGGCTTCGATCAAGGCTTCGGGAAGGCTTTGGAACGCCTGTCGAAACAGAAGTACCGACAACGAATTGAGCGCAAACGGCACAATCAGGGCCAGATACGTATCAACCCATCCCAGTTTCACCATGGTGATGTAGTTGGGAATCAACGTAATCTGAAACGGTAACGTCATTGAAAAGATGATCAGGTAGAAGATCAGGTCACGCCCTTTAAAACGATGCCGTGCCAGGGCATACCCGACCATCGCTCCCGAAACCAGCACCAACGTAGTGGTCAGCACGGCCACGAACACACTGTTCAAAAACGCCTTATCGAGCGGAATTTTTGTAAAAACCGTTACATAGTTATTCCACGTAAAATCTACAGGCAACAGAGTCAACTCCCCCAATCCGCGCTCCGACGACAGCGACGCACTCAACATCCAGATAAACGGATAGATGAACGACGTAGCGGCCAGTATCAGAAGCGTGTATTTCAGGATGCTCCGACTCATCAGTATCTCACGTTAACAATTCAGGCCAAGATACCTAAATCAATCGTAATGATGGTTCGGGTGAAGATATTGTTTTTTATGACTTACTCTGGTATCAACCCGTATTGATTGACTGTATTTCCCGTTTTACGGCTTTCGGCAGTACGTTCCAGATTTAGCGACGAACCGTCGGCGTCTGACAAAATGAAATATTCGATCATACCGCCCGTATTAGTTGGCTTCGGCGTTAAGTCCGACAAAATCAGGCGTTTGTTGTCAGTTGACACGGTCCAGGTGCCGGTGATGGTACGGCCATCCACATCTTTCAGAATGACCTTACCCGGCTGGCTCAGATCGAGCCGGAAATTCGTATAACCCGGTTTGATGTTCGACGTAG
The DNA here is from genome assembly GCF_014699005.1 of Spirosoma profusum. Classification (GTDB taxonomy): domain Bacteria; phylum Bacteroidota; class Bacteroidia; order Cytophagales; family Spirosomataceae; genus Spirosoma; species Spirosoma profusum. Next base: position 63,105 of record NZ_JACWZY010000006.1, on the reverse strand, counting down.
CACCGAGCGTAAAAACCAGTACGTCCGCTTCTTTCACGGTATTGGCTTTCCATATTTTACTGACAAGATCTGTAATGGGCGTAACGGTTTTGGGCTGACAACTACTCAGACCGATGAGCAGAAAAAAGAGAAGGCGTAGATTTTTCATGGTAGTATGATACGTTTGGTGAATAGCCGTCCATCGGCCACAATAGCGAGTACGTACAGGCCCGATGGCGGCTGTGTTAGCGAGTAAGACCAGGCATCGGTTGTACCAACCCGTCGATTATCAGCGAGTTGAACCCGGCCATCCAGGCTGTGTAATTGAACCTGCGCCGGAACCGACCGATACCACTCAGTACGTATCTGTAGGGTACGATTCTCGACAAAAACCTGCGTCTGCGTAATCCATTCGTCTTCCACGCCAATGACAACCTCTTCAATCCGCGCCGATGCTACGTTCGAGTAGTTCGAGTTTCCGGCAGCATTGGTTGCCCGAATGCGGAAGTAATACGTAGTGAACTCCTGCAAACCCGGATCAACATAATTGGTCTGTGCGGCTGGCACCTGTTTGATTTCCACAAATGGGCCATTCGGATTTGTAGACCGCTCAATACTAACCGTTACAGCTTTCGGCGAAACGGCAGCCCAGTTCAGTTGAATCTGGTCATAATCCGACACCTTGGCAGTTAGACCCGTTGGCGTGACTGGCGGAGCTAAAGGCGTAGTGGCGCAGGCAGGTTCTGTATAGGCTGATGGTCCGGCCGCATTCACGGCTCGAACCCGGAAGCAGTACTGCGTGGCATCCGTCAGGTTTTTGACTTCGTAGGTCGTCGCATTCGCGGGCAGGGTTGCGATTTTCGTGAACGTACCGGTAGCGCTAGTACTTTGTTCGACCTCAAAACCACTCTCATTCGCCGACAAATCTGCCCAGGCCAGATTAATTTGCGTGGGCGATGCTGGAGTAGCCGTCAGGCGGGCCGGGGCCGCGGGCGGTACGTCAGGCGTAGCCGAGCACGCTACGTTGGAATACGCCGATGCGCCAATGGTATTTTTAGCCCGAACCCGGTAGCAATACGTTGCCGCAGGCGTTAATCCCTGATCCTGATACGTGGTTGTATTGGCCGGCAAATCGGCAATTTTCGTAAATGGTGCCGTAGCACTGCTTGCCCGTTCAACCTCAAAACCGGTTTCATTGGCCGATTGGTCGGCCCAGGTCAGGTTGATTTGTGTAGCCGAGCCGGGTGTAGCGGTCAGATTCGCGGGAGCTGCTGGTGGCACATCGGGAGTGGTCGCATCCGCTACGTTCGAATACGCCGACTGCCCAGCCGCGTTGATTGCCCGAATGCGATAAAAATAGCGCGTATTCGGTGTCAGGCCGATATTCTGAAACGACGTAGCGTTTGCGGCTGCATCCCCAATTTTCGTCCAGCCCGTATTTCCATCGGCGCTACGTTCGATTTCGAAACCCGATTCGTTATTTGATAAGTCGGCCCAGACCAGATTAATCTGCGTGGCCAAAGCCGCTGCTGCCGTCAGACGAGCGGGTGCTGCTGGTGGCGCATCGGGTGTGATCGCATTTGCTACGTTGCTATATGGCCCGTTTCCGCTGGTGTTGGTAGCCCGTATTCGGTAAAAATAACGTGTGTTCTGGCTCAGGTTTTTGTCCTCATACGTAGTGACGTTACCAGCTACACTGGCAATCTGCGTCCAGCCATCGTTGCCATTTGGACTCCGTTCTATAAGAATGTTCGTGGCATTAGGCACCGCCGTCCACGTCAGATTGATCTGCGTAATTGAGACCGCCGTAGCCACTAAATTTTGTGGCGCTGCGGGCGGACCAACGGGCGTAGTGGCATCTGCTACGTTGGAGTACCCCGACGAACCGGCCGCATTAACGGCCCGAATACGATAGTAGTAGCGCGTCTGCGGTTGCAAATTTTTGTCTTCGTAGCTCGTTGCATTCGCCCCAACATCGGCGATTTTAGTGAAGCTCGTCCCGTCGGTGCTACGTTCGATTTCAAAGCGGCTTTCATTATTACTCAAATCGGCCCATTGCAGGTTAATCTGGCTGAACGTAACGGCGGTGGCAGTCAGGCGAGCGGGGGCTGCGGGTGGCGTATCAGGCGTAGTGGCATCTGCTACGTTTGAATAAGGACCGGGACCACCGCCGTTGACGGCACGTAGTCGATAGTAATAGCGCGAATTTGGTGCTAGGTTTTTGTCTTCGTAGCTGGTGGCGTTGTTAGCTGGGTCAGCAATTTTAGCCCAGTTATTTCCATCGGTGCTACGTTCGAGTTGATAGCCGGTGATGTTGGCTACACCTGTCCACGACAAGTTAATCTGCGTAGTTGAAGCGGCCGCAGCAACCAGATTCTGGGGCGCGCCGAGGGGTGGCGCCTGCGTAGTCGCACACTGAATATCTGTATAGCCGCTGTTGCCCGCGCCATTGACAGCCCGAACCCGATAGCAGTATTGCGTGCTGGCCGACAGGTTTTTATCCTCGTAAGACGTAGCATTCGCACCTACATCCGCAATTTTCGTAAACGGTGCCGTAGCACTGCTGGCCCGCTCAATCTGGAAACCTGTTTCGTTATTGCTTACATCGGCCCATTGCAGATTGATTTGACTGCTGGATACAGCCTGTGCCGCAAGTCTAGCAGGGGCTGCTGGCGGAGCTTGCTGGGTGGTGGCGCAGGCTATGTTGGAGTAACCGGCGGTTTCATAACTGGCATCATACTGTACGCGGTAGCAGTATTCCGTACCCGGCGATACGCTGTTATCGGTATACCCTGGCCCAGACGTAGCGATGCGGGTGAAGTTGCCCGACTGTCCTGTCCGGCGTTCGACGAAATAAGTACCTTCCTTAACGACATCAGTCCAGGCGAGCTGAATCGAGGTAGTGCCTTTCGACGTAGCAGTCAGCGTATTGACAACGGGAGGTACAGGATACGTAGTGACAAAAGCTACATTCGAGTAGTTCGATGTGCCGGTAGCGAATTTAGCCCGTACCCGAAAGTAATAGAGCGTAGCGGGCGATAATCCCGTAACCGTAAATGAAGGTGTATTCGCGTTGCCATCGGCAATTTTGGTAAAGGTCCGATTATCGGTACTGCGTTCAATGTCAAAACCGGTTTCGTTGGAAATGTTGTCGGTCCAGGTGAGCCGGATCGACGTGCTGTTCTGGGCTGAAGCTGCCAGATTGGTAGGCGCGTTAGACTGACCCAGTACTGACAAATGCAGTAAAATTGGGAACAGGAGCAGAAAAAAGTACTTTTTCATAGTCGATGAAGGTGTGACTTAGTTACTGGCTTTCGCCTTGACAATTTCGCTACGTAGCTGCCGTCCCGTCTGGCTCACGGCCACCACTGCGATTTCGTAGTCGGAGCCGTTTTCCCAATCGGTGAGTACGGCCTGTGATTCGGCCAGCAGAGGAGTTACGGCCCGAAACGTTTCGCCAGCGTCGCGGGCCAGTACGCGGTATCCCGCAAAATCAGTCGGCTGCTGGGTACGATTCCAGCTTACGGTTAGGCGCTTGCCCCGCTCATCCAACTGCACATTTACATTGGCAGGTGTCGTAAGGCTATATTTACCAATAAGCTGTACCAAACGCGGAATCGACGGTTGCGACGTATTACCGGTGCTGTCGACGGCCTGTATAGCGTAGCGATACGTACCACTCGCTACGTTCCGATCCGAAAACCGGTTGGCGGAAGTGCGACCCACGATCTGATACGTTGGTTTGGCGTCGTTCTCATTCTGGCGTAATACGTGGTAGACGCGCACATCCTCCGACGACGATGCCTGCCAGATCACCTGCACCGAATCACCCGTGGCCGTGAGGGTTTGCAGATGGGGTGTAATCGGTGGGCGACGGTCGGGCAGACGTACCGTCAGCAGGGCGGGCTTACTTTCGTTACCCATTTTATCGACCGCCGTTACACGGTAGTAGAACGCGTTGCGGTTGTTACGTAGCAACGTATCGCGGTACGTAGCCAGCTTGTGCGGAGCCAGTTGCAACTGAGCATAATTGTCATCGCTTTGAGTCAGGCCACGATAGACGAAATACCCGGCGAGGTCCGATTCCGTATTACCCTTCCAACTTAGCCGAACGTGGCCTGTCGTATCGGTTTGCGCTACCAGACCGGTGGGCGATGCAGGTGGAGTCAGGTCGGGATGACTGACCTGAATGGGCAACGTATTCGCGCCGTTACCAGCCTGATCTTCGGCCCGGAGGTAGTAATAATATGTGCTTCCTTCCAGAGCCGTTTCGTCAGTGAACGTTGTATCGGTTGTAGCCAGCAGGCGGGGTAGTACGGGCTGAAACGGTTTCTCCATCGACGTACTGCGGAACAGCCGATAGCCAATGCAGTCACGAGCAGGCGAAGGGGTCCAGCCAAGCCTCACCTTTCGGTTATCGATGCGGCCGCTCAGGTTCGTTGGTCCGGCAGGTGGGTCCATGTCTTTGATCGTGAGCCAGACGGGCTGACTCAGTTCGCCGGGATTTACGAACGGATCGAGCGCGGCAATGCGGTAATAATACGTTTCGCCGACACGCAGCGTGCTGTCAGTATCGGTAAACTGGGTAGAAGGCTGCTTACCGCCCTGCGCGTCGATGACGATTACAGGCTGCTTATTGATTTTCTCATCCATGCCACCCGTTCCACGCCGACGATATACGTTGTAAGCCAGCACATCGGGCCGGATGGTCCAGTTTACGGCCACGCGTCGGGTGCCTTCCTGCTTTAGTTTAAGGCCAGTAGAGGCCGCCAACGGCTGGTAGTTGCCAGCGCGTACGGGTGCGCTGACGGCCCAGCTATATTCTTTACCCTTCAGTATGGCACTGATGGCGTATTCGTAAGTCTGGCCTGCCGTCACGGTTTTATCGGTATAGTACACGCCCGCGGCCTGGGCAAACTCGTTGCTGATGGTAGCATTCATGCTGAACAGTTGCAGATACAGGCGGGCATCAGCTTTGGCTTTCGGACGCGCCTGTATATAAGCCAGGTAGTTTTTCTGAGCGTCGGCAATGGCACCCGACGCGCCAGGCTCAGGAGCCACAATACCCTGCAACGGTTTTACGGTCAGTCGTTTAAATACCTTTTCACCTACTAACCGACGTAATACGTGGTATTGGACGGTAGGCGTTGGCACCCCAATAATCCACTTAACCTGAATGGCATTTTCATTCCTGACCGGTTGAGCATAGGCCCGCAGGAGTTTGGAATTTTGAGCGACGGCCAGCGGTGTGTAGCATATAGCCATACAGAGCAGGACAATTGATGTAGTTTTCATCGTGTTTTCTAGCTATACTATTCTCACCACCAACCAGTTAATGCCTCCCAGGTATCTTCAGCCAAATCGACAACGGCTCCGGCAGCATCGCGAATCAGATTACCAGCCGCATCAAGCACTTCGCCCGCTACGTTAATTATCACCTGAACCCCATCCATGAGCCAACCTAACAAACCCTCGCAAGGCCCTTGCACCGAGCCATCGTCGTAGCACATATCCGATACTTCGCCGTTGGTTCGTATGTATGGGCCAGGAGACAATCCTACAATCAGGTTGCAGCCACCCAGCACCGGGAAGCAAATACGTTTGTTGTAGGCAAGGCAGAAATTAGGCAGGGTGAGTTGGACGGTTTCGGTTACGTTGGCCAGATTAAATGAATAATTGCTGTAGCCCACGTTCAACGAAATCTGGGTGCCAACACGGGCTTTCAGGTCCAGCGAAGGACGAATGGTAACGCCCAGGTCGGCATTGGCGCCCGCGTATACACTGGCCCAGGGATTGGTATCGAAATGATCTTTTGTGTTGATATTGAGCAACGTAACGCCGAGATGCGCAAATACGCCAATGCCGCTGCTGGGTACCCAATCCATTCCACCGATACTGCCGTTGGTGGCGTAGATCGACAGATACCCGTTTGCAGAGGGCGTAAAATCACCCATCAGGCCGCACATGGCTTTCACTTCGACAGGCCCGGCGGGCGAGCCGACTGAGGCCGCAAATCCACTCGGACCAACGTACAGATAGGCGCTTCCGGTCATGCAGGCTACCCCAAAATCGCCTTTGGTCATGTTGACAACCCCCATGAGCGTTTTTTCTTTGGGAGTCATCGTAAGCACCGCATTCCCCTGAATACGCGACGTAGTGGCATCGCCCGTACCGCCTATCTGTTCCATGTTCACGTCGCCCCGGATCGTGATGGTGCTGGGAACAAAGCCCTGAAACGCCATTTCCATGCCGGTTTTCCCCCACAGGAACCGTCCCTTATCAACGGTCGATTGAATTGGCATCGCTGCGTACAGGCCGAAGCTGGTGTTGGCATCGGGAACGTAGTTATCGTCGAAGATGGCACTGGCAGCGCCCACGTGCTTCATGTGGCTGTAGAGCCGTCCTTCAAAGCCGTAGCCCTCAAGATTCAGGAACAGCGGGATACCGGGTGAGCTGGGATTTTCGTACTTGAACCCGGCAAACCAGTATTTCACACCCTGCATCTTACCGGCCCGGATGGCGGCTTCCACTTTCATGTACGACGGGTTGTAGAGCAGCATGCTATGGGTGGCCATAAAGCCGTTGCCATACGTAGCGTCGTCGTTGAAAATCGTGAACTGCGCGCTGAATGCCCCAGTACTGGTCGAGTAGCTACCGCCATACGTTTTGGTAGCCGTGGGCACTATAGCCGAAGCCGGCGCTGAGCGTTCGAGGAAGTAGCCGAGACTGGCCGGCGCAAATTCGGCTGCGTAGCGTTCGTCGTTGGGGTCGTTGTAGGGTCCGCTGCCTTTTTTGCCACCACCAAAACCCGACCCTGCCGGTAGCTTCGGTCCGTTGTTAATGGGTTGATACTTAATGGTACCATCGAACTCAAAGGCATCTTTGTCGGGTTTGGCAAACACAATGTCGTACTCATCCTGCGGCTTGGTCACGATTTTATCACCCAGCACCAGCTTACCGACAAACGAAAGCCGCGAGTTTTTGCCCCCCGGTTCGTCGGCCAGTACTACCCGCGCCAGCTGATAATCAATGCCGTTGAGGTAAGCGGTTTTCTGATTGCTGCCGCCGAAGTAGGCTTCAGCGTCCTTGCCCACGTAATTACTGACCAATTCACCTTTGGGTGTAATGGCTATATCGACGCCATCCATGTGAATGTTACGGGCATCGATGCCGCGCGTGGAGTTCGTCGGATTGTAGGCCGAAATCCACATATCGGGGTGGAAATAGCTGTCTTCGAAATGGCCACCCGTTACTTTCAGCGTTACCTGATCACCTTCTGGTGTTTGTAATAAGGTCCGTTCTGAGGGTTTAGTGAAAAATACATCCGCATCGCCCAAACCGTATTTCTCGATGCTGATCTGCAAATCGCCGACAGCGCCCACGAACGGGATGTATACCTCGCCCGCAACAAAGCCCATCGTGAGTTCGGTGTTTTTGATGAAGGCGACCGCATGGGTGATTTTCCCTTTATAGCCCAGATACGGCGATTGAATATTCAGATCGTCGCGCCCACCATAGCTTGATTCGTAGCCTTTACCACGATTCACAATCGGATTGAGCGGAATGGTCATCCAATCCAGGTGATCCTGCGAAGTGGGGTGGTCCTGATCCTGCATGTAGACCATCTTACCGGCCCACAAATCCACAGTAGGGCATGAAATCCCTTTGACCCACTGCGGATACGGCAGGTCGTCGGCCTCAAATAAGTCGCCGAGCTGTACGTTCACGGCCTGAAAGCTCAGGAACAACCGCGCCTGATCATCAACAGTTCCCAGTACGATTTGCGGATCGTCAATCTGTTGCGTGAACGTAATGCCGTCGCTGTTCTGGAAAGGGATAGTCAGGTCAGGAACGCCTTTTTTACCACCGTTCACCAGCAACGAGCCATTCAGGTGGGCCTTTAATACGTTGTTCTGAATCTCGAAATACGAATCTTCTTTAACTTCCAATCGGAAACCTTTCAGGTCGGTCATCTGGCCACTGTAGGACTGTCCAAACGGAATTTTCAGCGTTTCCGATGATGCGGCCTGACCAGCCGATGCCAGCGGATGCCACTCGCCCGGTACTTCAACAGTCATATTCCCATCATACGTCTTGACCGAACCGACGGAAAGTTTATTACCCGACCCCGAATTGACGGCGCCTATCGTTGTCAAAGTAATGGGGCTGTTCCAGACAAAACCAGTCTTGATCGACGCTTCTTCGTTGCCGCCTTTGTTGAGCGAATAGGTATTGAGTGTCTGGTCTAACGTAGCAGTGTGATCGGCAATGAGCCGGATGGATTCATACGTAGCAGACGCTGTTCCGCCCGTATGACGGTCGGTTTTGAATTTCGCCCCTCTACCCTGCTTTACACCTTTAAGACTGGTTTCAAGCTTGCCTTTTACGACAACGTAGCTGGTAAAGCCATTTTTCCCTTTCTTAGCAGACTGGTCAGAACTGGTTGGCCGAATCACCAGATTGGCAAAATCAACGTCAGTGCTCAGGCTCACTGGTGACGTAATGGTGAGCGTTCCCCGGCCCGAAAAATGATCCTGATCGGGGTTGGTTACTTTCTGGACAATGATGGTTTGCCCGGCAAAAACCAATTGTCCCAGCCCTGCCGGTGGCACATTGACATTGAGTTGCTTTGGTGGTTCGATGACTGACGCAATGGCCGTTTTCTGAGCGGGTGCCGACGTAATGCTTGAATCAAGGGCGATTGGCGCCATCTTGATGGGCGTTTGCGTCAACTCGACACCCGGTTTCATTTGTTCTTTCGGAACGATGCCATACGTAAACGCACACACCGGACTTTTGCCGTCATTCTGAAAAACCAGCTTGCGCGACCGATCAATAGCCTGCACACGCCACGCATAACGTTTACCCATCTGCAACGGCGGCTGCGTGGGGCCGTACAGCAACGTACTGGTACGTAGGTTTCGCACTTCCACACCAGATTTTGGCAGAGCGACTGCATCGATAAACACATTCGGATCAACATCAACCTGCGGCAGCTCGACTACACGTAGTGTATACTCAACGGATGCCGGAGAAACACCAGCCGGGGGAGTCCACGTAAAAACGAGCGATTGTGGCGTAGTCGCCATTACGTCTGCATCGCAAAGGGGCGCAATCAGAATGGGCGGCTCAACCGATCGGACGACGATGGGTGCCGAGCAACCAATTGGAAACTCCGCCGATAAAGGCTGCCCGAACGCGACCGTAGCCGTGTTGGTGGCCGTTTCGTTGAAGGCCCGCACACAAAGCTGATACGTACCATCAGGCAGGGGCAATCCGCGAGCCAGCAGGTTTTTGTCGATACCCGTTACGTCGATCTGGTTCAGGTCGAACAAGCCTTCGAGGTCATTCCGGGTCAATAGCGTCTGGCCTGGGGGCACCGTTACGGGGCGCGGTGGCCGGTAGTTCGGTGAGGTTTTGATCTCGATGCCGTTATCGCCAGTCAATTGGCCCGACAGCCGAATCTGATACGTAGTACGGCTGGTATTGATGATGAACACCCGCACCTGCTGCCCTGTGCCGGGATAATCCTGCAAATAGGCGCTGTAGGGCGGCATTACGTTCACCTGAATCTGCAGCGGGAACGTCTGTGCCCATCCTGTCAGATTGAGCAGGATCAGGAATAGTGTGAATAAAACGAGTTTGTTAGAACGAGATGCCATAGCCGAGGTTGCCTCTTAGTTCGTTGAATTTCTCTGTCTGAATGCCTGTATTTGAGTTCAGGTAATTGAGCGATACGTTGATTGTCTGCTGTTTAGCCACCTGATAACCCGCATTTGCCGACACAGTCAGTACGTTACCCGTAACACCGAATTGCTGATTGATTAAGTAGCTGGCGTTGGCCGAGGTGGTTAGTTTCTTTTCCAGAAAAGATTGAGTTGCACCGAGTGTAGGGCCGAAAAAACGTACCGTACGGTTGGTGTCACCAAGTACAATTGGCAACTGGGTCTGGGTGTACGACAGCATCCCGTTGAAGCCCCAGCCCGTAGTTGTCTGCTGGTAGAAATAGCCCAGATTCAGGTTGATGTTGTTGTTCTCGGTCTGATTAGCCGTATTGGCGTTCAGGTCGCTGAGTTTCTGATACGTAGTGGTCAGATTGAATACCTGTATTACGTCCTCTTTCTGAAGCGTGTAGCGCGTATTGACGGTAGCTGAGAGATTATTCTGTGCCAGTTGCAACGTATCGATAATCGGCCGAAGTCCCGCCTGCTGGCTAATGCCGTAATTGGACAGTTGCAGGTCGATTCCGAACTTTGTTTCGGGATTATACGACGCCACCAGCGAACCAATCTGCCGACCGGTGCGAGCGCTTTTGTTATTCGCCAGATTGTCGTACTGAACGCCGTAACTACCCGACAGCCGCAGTTTTCCTTCGAGCAACGTAACGTTTGGAGCAATAGCATAACTCTCGATGTCGCTCTGGAAATAATACGCGCCCATCGTCTGAAAATTGGGATCGATACGTTTGTACTGTACTTTGATACCTGCATTCCTGCCCTTATAGCCAATGGCAGCCTGAGTCGCCTGCGTGAGCTGAGTGGACAAACGCGGGGTAAATAGCCGACCAAAAAAGCGCGTCACGGGATTGCTACCTTCGGTTGAAACCATCGTGGCCCGAACATCACGGGTGTAGGCGCTCACCGCTTCGTCCAGTTCGACGGTGATGTGCTGTAGAATCAGCAAACGAGAGGTAAGACCAACCACTAGGTTCTCGGCGGGCGATACGGTTTGCGTCGACGATTGCGGTACGGAAGCGATGGATGCAGAATCGTCTTTGGCACGTAGCATAATCAGGTCTACGTAATTGCCGGGTTTGCCGTAACCCACTTTCACAGCATAGCCGGTACGTTGGTAAGCCGGAATAATATCGGGTTCGGCAATGTTAGTGGAAATGGCTTTATTGAACCGACCATAAACCGCGCCCAGCCGCAGTTTACCCGGATTCAGTTCGACGCCACCACCCAGAAACGTATGCCCGGCCAGCGTGAATGGAGAAAATGATACGTTGCGGTAACCGGCGTGAACCGTAGCCCATTTATAAGTAGGCGATATACCAAACTGATTGAAAGGTTGCCGGAAGCTACTGCCCTGATTGCCCAGCACTGCTGAGAATGGAATAGCGATGCCACCGGGCAGCGATACCGTAACCGAACCACTCAGACCGAATGGCGAAGGCTGGTTACGAACCTGAATACCACTGGCGGAATAAAAGCCTGCATACGCATTCAGCCCACCCGACAGCTTCACTGGTGACGATTTGCCAGAGGGAGCCTCCGTCTGAGCCCAGGCGGGAGAGCTCAGCCAGAATCCGCAAAGGAGAAGTAGTAAAGTTGAGCGCATTTCTGACACGGTTTTTAGTGCTAAAAACTTGTGTCAAAACTACTTAGCCCTCTAGCGGCAATCAATCGGATAAATGTATGATGGGGAAACTACGTAGCGGCAGAATCCCACCTCAACTACCTGACAAACAATCACTTGATTTCTCTTAAACAACAGACACCCGCAGACCAGATAGCGTATAAGTACGTATTGATCTGCGGGTGTCTGGTTAGTTAACGCTGCTACGTTAGCGCTGTTTTTGTCATGCTGACGAAGGAAGCATCTTGAGATTTCCTAGCTCGCTTGTTCGGATACGTTAAGATGCTTCGTGCCTCAGCATGACAAAAACACTTACACTAATACAATCAATCTGGCCCGAAATAGAGTCGTGCCCCGTTCATGAACCGCAGTTTGCCGCCCGCCGTATAAATTACTTTGAGCGTATAGTTGGGGCCATTACCAGGCTTTACGGGCACATCTATCTCATGGCCAATACGTACGACCTCATACCCATGCGGCACGTAGCCGCCCGACCAAACTGTTGGATCGGTCCACGTACCGTTTTTCACAGTTTGAAGAAAAGCGGGAACTACGGTAATAATCTTGGAAGCCGATGCTGAAACCAGGCTGTTGCTGGCCGTAACGGTGATGGTATACGTAGTAGGTTGCATCACACCAGGTGCCATTTCTTCGTTGATGGGCTCTGTACTGTTACTTGCATAGCCATACGGCCAGTCAGGGCGACTTTGCCAGTTATAGTTCGTGGGCGCAAACAAACTGGCCACCGCCGTAAAGGAAACAGGCTGTCCCGCCGTATAAGTCTGCGGTGCCGATGGCAGGATGCTCACCGACGGGAACGTAGTGCAGTTATTGATGATGGATAGCGTTCGGTCGGCAGTATTTCCGACCACCAGGTCGGGGCGGGAGTCACCTGCCAGTTGTCTTACTTTCAGTATATACGGGCCTTTTCCTGTCGACAACGTAGTGGAAGTTGTAAAGCTCATGGCTCCTGTGTTGTACAGAATTTTTACGGCATCGTTCGCTAATTGCGTTATAGCAATATCAAGTCGACCATCGCCGTTCAAATCGGCCAACTCCACACCCATCGGAGTTCCACCCACGCCAACATTTGTACCTATCAGGATAGCTGACCCGGCTGGTGTGTTTCCTACGTTGCCGGTATTTTGTAGAATACAAATTTCACCGGAGTTGGGCAACGTTACGATCAGATCGGTCCGTCCGTCATTGTTTAAATCCCCAGCCGCCATTTTGTTGGGAGCCGTCCCGACAGTGCGCGTCACTGTTCCCCCAAAGGTGCCATCGCCGTTCCCATATAACTCGTAGATTGATCCATTCGCTTGATTCAGGGTAATTAGATCAACGGACCCGTTGCCATTGATATCGACGGCCAATAAATCAAGGTTGCCATTACCGCTTGCCTCAGTGGTAGGCGATGCCAATCCCGAACCCGATCTTAAGAATACGGATGTTGAGTTGTTGCTGGCGTTCAATACCATTACGTCGAGCCGGGTATCGCGGTTTACATCGGCAATGAACAGTTTTGTTGGGTCGCGACCAACGGCCAGGCTGGTAGGATTGGCAAACGTACCATTTCCGGCTCCCAGCATGGTCAGTAATTCGCCGTTTGTCGTGGTGCCATTACTTTTAGTCACCAATAAATCATTATTTCCATCTCCGTTTACATCCATAATACCGATGTCGGTCAGACTGCCCGATACCGCCAGCGCAATGGCCGGAGCGTAGGTAGTATTTGCATTAGCCATCAGCAGGCGGACGTTGAATGACGAAATTATGGCAATGTCGGGCCGTCGGTCGCCGTTCAGATCGCCGATGGCGATGGCGGTAGTTGAATTGACGGTGTTGTAGCCGAGGAAACTTCCGTATCCATTGTTCAGTAACACACCCAGCCCCAGTCCATTAGCGTTCGGCGTAACCAGATCGGGTCGATTGTCGCCTGTCAGATCGGGCGCAACTACCATCGGCGGGGCCGAACCACCCTGTTCGGTAGCGTAAATTTGCGACTCGCCAAAACCGCCCACCCCATTGCCAAGTTTGATCGTTACGTTGCCAGCGTCGCGCATGGCGATCACCGCGTCGAGGTATGTATCGCCGTTTATGTCGGCCATCGTCAGAAAGTACGGATTATTATTAACGTCATAATTCGTTGTAGTGCCGAAACCGCCCGATCCGTTGTTGAGCCGCACGGTCAGGTTCGCCGAGTTTGTATTGGCGGTCAGCAGGTCGTTGAAGTTGTCGCCGTTCACATCAGCAAGAACAGGATTGGAGGGGCCGTCGCCTACGGCGTACGCTCCACTGGTGAAGTTAAACGTACCGGTCCCGTTGTTCAGCCCTCGCAGAACGTAGTTACTGTTACTACTGGAAATCACTACGTCGAGTGACGTATTGTTATCGATTCGGCCCAACCCGATAATTGGGCTCGTTACGTTGAAAGCTGTTGTAACAGCCGCCCCGAATCCACCCGAACCATTACCCGACGAAACACTGATGCCCTGCGCATCGGAATTGCCCGTTACGATATCTACCCGACCATCACCCGTTACGTCGCCCAGTGCTGCCGACGTGCTAGAACCATTCAGAGTCACTGACGTAGCAGCCCCGAAACCGCCGGAGCCATTACCCAGTAATACGTTAGCCGTATGTGTACCGAAATCGATGGAGACGATATCGAGTCGACCGTCGGCGTTGAGGTCAGCTAAACCCGTAAACTGACTATTGTGGATGGTAGTCACGTTGGTCGGAGCCGCAAAACCACCCGACCCATTTCCCAGCAATACGGCTAAGGTCTGGTTCCCTTTGCTAACGACAAGGTCGGCCTTGCCATCGGCGTTTAGATCGCCGGTCGATACATAAACGGGACCATTACTGGGCAGACCGGCAATAGTCAGTGAAGTAGGTGGCAGGCTTTGGGGGGTGAAACAGGGCGTTTGCGCGTCAACTGACCCAACCAGAAAGGTGAGCAGTCCGCTAAAGAGAAGGCGAAAATGTGGATTCATTGAGTAGTATAAATAAAGGTCAGTCTATAAAGAGAGGCTAATTAGAAATACCTTGGACCATTGATTTAAGGGTCTGTTTATAATTTTTCAGATGAGCAGTGGTTTTGTCATGCTTCCTTCGTCAGCATGACAAAACCACTGCTTTACAACCGGTTTTTCTTACGCCGACTGTCCTGGGTCACGCGTTGCGAAGGCCGAATCAGAAGTGCCCGTTCGAGAGCTTCCAGTCGGGTTGCGGTCTGCTTTCGTTCGCGTTCGGCCTGTTGTTTTAATTCGAGAATCTGGGCTTTCAATTGCTCATTTTCCAGAGCCAGCGCCTGAACTCCACTCAACGTAACGGCCGTAAAATCGTGGCTGTTGAGCAACGTATCACAGCCGATAGTACCCAGCGCATCGCGTCCGAAACGGGCGAAGAAATCCTGCGCCATTGGGCCGTAATGCCGTTCGCTACGTTGGCCTTTGTAGTTCCACGTGCCCAGACGTAGCGTGCGGATACTAGTCAGTAAATCAGCGTGATCGATGGGCAGAAAGCGTTCCTTTTTGGTCGAGTCGGAGATTGACAACCAGGCATTGCCATTCGCGGCCAACTGCACGCCAACCGTAGTAGCTGAATTAGTGAACAGCCGATAGCCCCCGGCGAATCGAGATGTGTATTGATTGACAGTTGTGCTGGTTACTCTTGTCGAAGTACTGGCATCCCCAACTGCGAATGCACCGGTAAAACCATTGGTAGAAGCCGCATTTCCTAAAGCAACGGAGAAGCCTCCACTGGCAATACTTTTATAACCCAGCGCCAAAGCCCCCGTGCTGCTGGCGGTATTTGACTCTCCTATGGTTACCGCAGCCCCACCACTAGCTATATTATTCTCACCAATTGCTACACTATTAGATCCACTGGCTCGATTATTCTCACCCATAGCAATCGAACCCTGCAAGAGCGCTACATTGCTATAACCTACCGCAAATGAATAATTGCCACTGGCAAACTGAAAAAGCCCTAACGCTGTGGCACCTACGCCCTTAGCACTATTTTGAGACCCAGTTATAAAACTTGCGTAGCCAGCCTGAGGAATTGTAGAGAAGCCATGGAAACCACTGACCAGAGATGCTTTGGTAATATCATATACTAAGCCGGAACCAAGTGGATCATAATTACCCGGATCAACCTGATATAAACGACGCCAGCGCAGCCGAAATCCAGCCCCTACGTTCGTATCATTGTCGGATTTAAACGTAACGGTTACCCCGTAGCCGGGCACTAACAGCGCCGAAGTGGGGTGTACATTACCCGAGTAGGCAGCCCGCCCGCCATACGCATCTTCGATGATGACCGAATCTCCATTGGCTTCAGTGTTCAGAAGCTCGAAGGTCAGTTCGTAACCCGCCGTCACATTAGCATCATCGTATATTGATGTGCTACAGGTAAAACTGGCCGGGTAGTTTCCGGCACCGCCCGGATCAAGCAATACGCCGGTTGTTGTTTCAATTGTCTGGATTGTACAATTCATCGTGTACGTACCAGAAACCGGATCGGTGGTAAGCCTGTAGTTTGTCTGCACCTGAAACTTATTCCGGCTATACATTTCGATGTCCTGTTTGGGTGTCAGACCCACCGGAGAGTTAAATCCCATCTGAGCGCGGACAAACAACGGCTGGACGACCAACAGTCCAACTGTCAGAAGATGTAGTAGTTTTTTTTGCATGAGTCGGAAGTTTTGGGTCTTGATGGAGTAGTCTGTATTATCAGCGTCAAGAATTGGCACCGATTTCCAAGCCTTTAACTATACGTAGTAAGCTTGTTTCATGCGTTAATTATAGTTTAAACGTACTTACTTGCCCGTCTGCAAATACTGCATCGCCCGATCAAGCACCTCATCTTTACCCGCCCGAACGCCTTTAATCGTTGGGCGAACCAGAATTTTGGGCTGCAAACCAACCTGCTGCAACTGCCGCCCGTCGGCATGGCGCACGTCGTGACCACTGAATGTCAGGCCAATACCACCCGGAATCTGAAAACTCGTTACGTCGCCGTTGGCACCAGCGGTGGGGCTACCGATGAACTCCGTACCGTTGGCGGCTTCGAAAAACAGTCCCGAATGTTCAGCCTGACTCTGAGTACGTTCGTCGATAAGCATCACCGTTTTGCCTTTGTAAACTGGCTGTCCCGTGTTGGGTGGAATCTGCTGGCTGAAGAAATATTTCTGTGTCGCATTCTCAGAGTCGCCAGCGAGAATGTCCGGCGCATTAGGTGCGTAACGGAAAAACTGAGCGGCCACTACGTTACGTTTATCGGTTAAGTAAGGCGCAATCGTCCAGGCGGTTCCCTGCGGATAGTTGCGCATATCGAAGATGATTGCTTTGGTGTTTTTGAACTTTTCAAACATTCCTGCTACGTCCTTGGTCTGAAGCCGCCCCATGTGCGCGTAACCGATGTTACCTGGTAACAACTTGTACACAGCCGACGTATCATTCGGGAGACGTAGTTCATTGGCAGGTTGAGCCGTGATCAATACGTTCTTTTCGCGACCATCAGCACCGAGCAATTTCAATCGAATAGGCTTTCCTACAGGGCCACGGATGAGTCGCCAGGAAAGTTCGCGCTGGCGAACCCACTCGTTCGACGCGGGCTGAATGGCAGCCATGCGGGCGATACGTTCCGTAATCGTTTCGCCGTTCACTTCCGTAAGCACGTCGCCGATCTGAATGCCTTTGCTACGTACCGAATCAGTCCAGACCTGCGTAATAACGGGTTTGTTCTCAATAAACCGAATGTCGATCAGGCTACTGCCTGCACCGGCATAATAACGTAGTGGAGTTGCGTTAATGAAGCCGTGGCTATCCTGAATATTCCGGTAAAACTTAGCCACCGCAATGGCATAAGTTGTCGAGTCCTGGGCGGCAGCCAATTGCCCAACGGCCGTGCGCAGATTGACTTTCCAGTCGGTTGGCATCAAGCCTTTGTAGGCAAAAAAATAGTTAATGACCGACCAGATTTTAGCGCCCGCAAGCAGACGGTTACCCAGTGTAGGGTATTTATCGGCAGCATATTTGGTCGGTGGAGGGGCGACGGGCAACGGTGCAGGCAGGCTTTTAACGCCCAGCGTCCCATCTGGATTAACCAGTTCACCAGTACGGAACTTCACCTGAATGTTTTCACTGAACGAGAACGTAACGGTGCTGGCCAACTGCGCATCGGTCAACGTATCGTCGCTCTTCAACGTAACGTGTGGGCGATTTTTCAGGGCGTACAACGCAGGAGGTAACGCTGCATTTTTGTTGATCAGCAACGTAACTGGACGATTTTTCGCCGACGCCCGAGGCTGAATCGACTGCCCGCTTCGCAAATAAAATCCCGACCAATATTCACTCGTTCCTCCACCTTCGGTAGCGAACCCGCTGTGTTGGCGCCGACGCATACCGGGTGTCGCATACGGCTCCGTCGACAGCACGCGGGCCAATCCAACGTAATCCAATACAAAGCGGAATCCCTCCAGTTCCATTTCACTGAGGGGTCGGGCACTACGTAGATCAAGCCGGAGCGACCGCGCTTTGGACAATTGGCTGGCGAAGTAGCCCAATTTGTCGATGAACGGCTCTATATCGGCCACGCCCCCGTAGCCATTCATTTTTAATACCAACGTACTGTCGGAGTCGAACGATACCTGTATTGTATCGCCGGTTGCTGTGCTGCTCACCGGTTTGGTTTTTAGTGAAACTGTCGTTACGTCGTCGTTCAAGACGGCGAGCAGCTGACGGATGGCCGCAATCGTTTCTTCATCGGTTTTGGCTTGTGCAACCAGCGGAGCCGCTGCCGCAAAGGCCGAATCCCAGTTGATGGGTTTGTAACCGAGATACGGATGAAAAAACTTGATGTGACCGTATAGTTCCGAAAGTTTGGCCACTCGTTCAATTTGGGCGGGCGTATATGATGTGGTTTGAGCGGAAAGAACAGCAGAAAATAATAGCGTTACGATTAAGCCACGTAGTATGGTCACTGCGAATCGGACAGATGTATTCATGTGCTGTATTATCGGTGTGGACGTAAAATCCATTACTTGAACAGCCCGGTTTTCAGGGCTTTAGCTACGGCTTCCGACTTCGAGTTGACGTGCAGTTTTTCGTAAACATTTACGATGTGCGTGCGCACGGTACCCATGCTGATCCCGCAATGGTGCGCAATAAGTTTGTAACTGTCGCCCTCGACCAGCCGCTGCAATACTTCCTTTTCCTTGTCGGTCAGCAAAAAATCATTGGGTTTGGGCTGATGAAACGCTTCCAGCACTTTCAGAGCGATGGAAGGCGTCATGGCGGCTCCCCCCGATTTTACTTCCCGGATAGCATCCATGATTTTGTCGGCGGGTGTTTTTTTGAGCAGGTAGCCCACCGCTCCGGCCGAGATAGCCGCAAAAATGCGTTCGACATCCTCAAAAACCGTCAGCATCAGGATTTTAGGCTTAGTCGTCTGCTGGCGAATGAGCTTGACGGCTTCAATACCTGTCCGACCAGGCATATCGATGTCCATCAGAATCACATCGGGTTGGTCCTGCCGGACGTATTCCACTACGTGCAGGGCATCGGCATACTTCCCGACGGTAAGCAGATCGTCGGTTGCTTCGAAAATTAGCCCCAGCGTTTCGCGCAGAGAATTGTTATCATCAAAAATGGAAACACGTATCATAATTATGTGGGAATCTGCACACTACAATTAGACAAAAATAGGGTAACCATTGACGCCAGTAAATCGGATAAACGTATGACCTCACAAGCCAACGACCAACTGCAAACGGGTCCCCAGCCCCGGCGTCGACTGGATAGCCAACGTACCGCCCATATCTGTGGCGCGTTGCTGCATACTGGTTTGGCCGGTCCGCGTGGTTGGCTGTGCTACGTCGAATCCTTGCCCATCGTCTTCGATCAATACCTTAAGCTGCCCATTCTGTTGCTCGAAACGTAGCGTAGCCTTCATCGCATGCGAATATTTCACCAGATTATTAATGGCTTCTTTACCAATCAGATACAAATTCCGACGCACCTCCATCGGTACCGGAAATCCATCCAACGTAGCATCGACTGTAAAGTCAAAATCGATGTCTTTAGATTCCATCAGGGGTTGGGCGTACTCCTGCAAACGTAGTGCGATGCGGTGCAATGTATCATTGCCGGGATTGATGGTCCAGATAATTTCGTCAACTGATTCGAGAATCTGACGCGCGTCGGTATTGATTTTGTGAATCGCCTGTTCAATACGTTCCGGACGGTTCTGGGCGATCAATCCCTTTGCCATGCCACTCAATAACGAGATACTTGACAATGTACTACCTACCTCATCATGCAAATCGTGCGCAATCTGCTGACGTAGCGCCTGCGCTTCCTGAAGCCGCCTGAGTCGGGCCCGGTTCAGCAACCAGGCACTGATCGTAATCCCTAAAAAAAGCAATAACGCTGCCCCTATGATCCAGGCATTACGTTGAAATTGAGCATTCTGCGTTTGCTGGTTGAGCAGTTTAATTTGCGTTTCCCGTTTCTCAATCTGGTGTCGGGTTTCCAGATCCCGGATCTTCTGAGCGGATTGGTTTGAGAACAGCGAGTCGTTTAACTGGCTAAGCAAAACCTGAAATCGATAAGCTTTCTGAAATTGATTGGTTTGGGCATAAAGATTTGCTAAAGATTCGCTGGCTTCTTTCTTTTCAAGTGCCCAGTTATACTGATTGGCAATCTGCCAGGCTTTCCTAAAAGAAGCTTCTGCCCGAACGTAGTTGCGTGTATCCTGATAATAATTCCCCAGACAGGTATTAATCCAGAGTTTTGCCCCCAGACTTACTTCATTTCGAAGACAATACAGCCTGGCAATTTCCAGGTAATGGAAAGCGGAATCGTACTGTTTTGTTGCCCTGTAAAAATTACTAAGATCACCCCACAGCGACACTTTTATCGTTCTATTTGCATATTGATCAACATAAGTGAGTGCTTTTCTGAAATGCACCAAAGCCTGCTGACTATCGCTCCGTCCTTTGTAATAATAAGCGATTGTTAGTTCGGCTCGCAGGCGCATCGAACGGTCACGGTCGGTTTGGGCTACTTCATACGCCTTTTGGGCATATTTTTTGGCTTCCTGCTCCCGGCCCATTGTTCTCAGTACTTCACCCGCCCCGCTGTATGCCAACGTAACATACTCATTTAATTTATATCGCTCCGTGAGCTGAATCGCGTCTAAATAGTAGCGAAGCGATACTTCAAACTGATTATTGAAGAAATATGCCTGACCAAGTCCTGATAGATTTCGCTGCAACTCGCCCGGCGGCAAATGAGCATCCAGAACAAGTTGACGAGCTTTCTCAAAGGCTTGTATGGAAGGAGCAAGATTACCCTCATCGGAACGCATCCAATAACGCCCACGATTAAAATAAACGCGTTGTAACCCCATCGGGTCGTTTAATCGTTTAGCTAACCGTTCCGTACTTCGAAGCACCGAATCGGCTTTGGCTAAGTCGTCGACAAAATTAATTAACCTGTTAGCGTACTCGTTGGCTACCCGCACGTAGCTCGTGTCCTGTTTTGCCGTTTGCAGGTAACGTAGCAGCGAGTCGGAAACGGACGTAGCAGTAGGCTGTGCCCGAGCCACCACAACCAGTAACTGACTCAAAATCAAACTTAATACGTAGCGTCGGTAGTGTTTCATTGGATCAGGCTAATGACGTAGTGAATACCAACTGTGTCCCCTGCTCCGGCACTGAACGTACCTCCAGCAAACCACCCATCGCTTGTGCACGCTGCTTCATGCTGGTCTGGCCCGTTCGCCCACTTTGTTGGGACGTATCAAAACCTTGCCCATTGTCTTCAATCAGCACCCGTAGTTGGGTATCACTACGTTCAAATTTCACCGTTGCCTGTGTGGCTTGTGAGTACTTGATTAAATTATTAATCGCTTCTTTACCAATCAGGTATAAACTACGTCGTACCTCCATCGAAATAGGCGTTTCCTCTAAAGTTGGGTCAACCTGGAAGGTAAAGTTGATATTTTTCGACTCCATCAGGGGTTGGGCGTACTCCTGCAAGCGTAACGCGATGCGGTGCAACGTATCATTGCTCGGATTGATTGTCCAGATGATTTCGTCAATTGATTCAAGAATCTGACGGGCGTCGGAGTAGATTTTCTGCACCATTTTCTGAGCCGATTCGGGCTGGTTCTGACGAAGCAACGTATCAGTATGGCCGCTGAGCATGGAAATACTACTGAGGGTGCTGCCCACCTCATCGTGAAGGTCATGAGCGATTTGCTTACGAAGTTGCTGAGCTTCTTCCAGCCGCCGGACTTTGGCCCGATTTAGCAACCAGGCGCTCACGGCTACGCCTAACAGCAACAGCAGAGCAGCTCCGATAAGCAGCGCATTGGTGCGGAAGCTAGTGCGCTCGGCTTGTTGCTGATTTAGTTTGGCTTCCTGCTGAAGCAGTTTGATACGTGCTTCTTTTTTCTCGGTTTCGTATTTGGCCACCATCCGCTGCACTTCGGCGCTGGTGCGGATGGCCGTGGTAGAATCCATGCGCTGGTTTCGTTCGAGCTGGAAAACGTAGGCTTGCTGGAAGTTTTTCATACCCCCGTAGAGGTCGGCCAGTCCCTGAGTATACAAGGCAATATTCGCTTTATCGTCATCTCCGTTAGCCAGAGCGAGGGCTTTTTTCATGTACTGCTCCGCTTGTTTATAGTCTTTGATTTCTTCATAGAATCGGCCCAGGCTGAAGTAGCCGCTACCTATTGATTCATTGTTTTTCTGTTTAATAGCAATTGCCAGTGACTGTTCGAGGTAAGGTTTCGCTTGCTGAAAACGTTTTTCTTTCCGCAGGGCTAATCCAATATTACCCAGAATATCAGCCCTTAGTAGTTCATAATCAGAGCCAAGTATGTAATTAAGTGCTGTTTTGTAGTGGCTTATGGCGGGCATCTCCTGGTTCAGATCATCATAACAGCGACCAATATTGTGCTCGGTAATGGCCATCCCGTAGGGGTTATTGGCTGTTCTCTTTATGGCAAGGGCTTGTTGGTAATAGTCAATAGCTTCTTTCTGTTCATTCATCCGCTTCAGCGCGTGGCCGATGTTTTCGTAGCTGGATGGAAGCGGCTTCAGGTTATATTGTTTCTGTAGTTGCAGCGACTGAAGTTCAATCTCAACCACCTTATCGGGCTGCCCTAATTTGGAATACGCTATGGCGATATTGGACAAGGTCAGGGCTATTGTCCGGGGATGGAGTTTGTACTTTTCTCCTATTTTCAGTGCTTTCTGGAAATGCCCTAATGCTTCTTTTGGTCGGTTGGTCAGGTAGCAGGTATTGCCCATGTTGTTATAGGTGCGGGCCACTCCCCGTCCGTAGTCCAACTGAACAGATACCTTTTCGGCAATCTGCAATAAGGAATCAGCGCGCTGGTGAGCTGCTTTTTTTGTACTCAGCTCATACGCCAGACTGATGATTGCCTGTACATAGTTGGTGTCGGGAGACGTATGCGTTTTAACATACGTTTCCAATGAATCGAGTGATTTAGGCACCTGAGCCACAGCCACCGAACCATTTATAGTCAGAAAACTGAACAGAATAATACGTAATACGTAGCAGTTTCTCATAGTAGATGTGGTTAGATTGGTAGCTGACCGATACGTATCAGGCCAGTAACGTAGTGAGCACTAATCGAGTACCCTGCTCAGGCACTGAGTGTACTTCCAGCGAGCCGCCCATCGCTTCGGCCCGCTGTTTCATGCTGGTCTGTCCATTGCGGGTACTAAAGCTTTCCTGCACAAATCCTCGCCCGTTGTCTTCAATCAATACGTGCAGCCGATCCTCTTTTCGCTCAAATCGCAGAACTGCCTGAGTCGCCTGTGAATACTTGACCAGATTATTAATAGCCTCTTTGCCAATCAGGTACAGATTACGACGCACCTCCATCGATACCGGAATTTGGTCGAGTGACGTGTCGGCAACGAATTGAAGGTCAATCCCTTTCGACTCCATCAGCGGCTGGGCGTATTCCCGCAAACGTAGCGCGATGCGATGCAATGAATCATTTCCCGGATTAATCGTCCAGATGATTTCGTCGACGGATTCCAGAATCTGGCGGGCGTCGGAGTAGATTTTCTGTACAATTTTCTGGGCCGACTCCGGGCGGTTCTGGCTGAGCAACGTATCGGTATGGCTACTCAGCATCGAAATACTACTGAGGGTGCTGCCTACCTCGTCATGAAGATCGTGGGCAATTTGTTTGCGCAGATTTTGGGCTTCTTCCAGCCGTCGCAGTCGGGCACGGTTGAGCAGCCAGGCGCTCACCGCTCCGCCCAGCAGCACGATCAGTAGTCCGCCAACCAGCAGGGCGTTCGTCTGCCAGCGTTTCACCGCCAGTTCCTTATCCCGAAGCTGCGCCTGCTGATTCAGCAGTTTGATTCTAGCTTCTTTCTTTTCGGCTTCATACCGGGCCACCAGTTCGTCGGTGCGGGTTTTCTGCTCATCCGTCATCACGGAATCGCGCAGTTTCTGTTCCTGAATCTTGTAGATGTAGGCGTTGCGGTAGTCGTTGCGAAGGGCGGCTACAACGGCCCGTTCGCCCACAAACAAGACCTGATTGGCCAGACTGCCGCTTTCCTGCGCCAGCAGAAATGCCTGATGTAACTCAGCATCGGCCGCAACGTACTGCTTCTGCTTCATGTACACTTCGCCCAGGGTGTAATGAGCATTCGCTGTATTATGGGTATAATCGAGTCGCTTGGCGAGGGCCAGCGCCTGCTTGCCAAATGCCAGTGCCTGTTGCGCATGACCAAGCGCGCTGTGATTGAGCGCCAGGCCATTGAGAGCATCTACCTGCGTATGCTCGTACCCGGTCTGTCGGCTGTGGGTCAGCGCATCGCCATAAGCAACAATGGATTGCTTATACTGCTCCTTTTCATTATATAGCGCCCCTAAATCGACCTCCAGGGGTGCCTGTTGAATAAGATCTTCATTTTCCTGCGCGATGGCAATGCCTTCCCGGACATAAGCTATCCCCTTGTCGATCTCCCCTGTTTGACGGAACAAATACCCGAGCGTGGCGCGCAGACTTTCGCTGCGGGGCCGAATAGTATAGCGGGTTTCGATCTGAATCGCCTGCATCGTAACATCAAGGGCCTCTTTAAGCTGCCCCCGATGCCGATATACCATTCCTAAATTCGCCAATGTACGGCACAGGGTTAATTTAGGAAGTTTGTATCGCTCAATATCCCGAATGAGCTGCTGGAAAATTCGTAGGGTATTTTCTGAGTGATTTAGTTGCATTTGCGCCCCCCCCTGCGTCACCATCGACCTGGCGACACCCGGACCAAAATTGAGATTTCGTGCGAGTTGCTCGCTCTGGCGAGCTATCGAATCGGCCTGTTTACTAGCTCCACTAACGTACAGATAATACGCATAGTCGGCTACGGTACGGGCATACGTAGTATCACCAGTTTTACCAGCCGATTGTAATTTTTTCACCTGGCTGGCCAGTGAATCAACTTGTTGAGAAGTCTTTGTCTGGCCTATTACCTTCGACTCCGCGCCAACAAGCAGGCAACTGATAAGGCTAATTACGTAAAAGTTCAATCTCATGAGAGGCTATTGATAACTTCATAAATATCCATGAATTGCCGCTCAATTGATAATAGTTTTAGTAAACGGTCAACTTACTGAACGGTTAGTTTGCTGTATATATTGACCAATAAACGCAACAGCGAGACCGTCTATCGCAAACGAATTTTTTACCTATGCTCACTTTATTCTGTCAATTTTAAATAGAGCTAACAACTGGCTTGGCATGGTTCCGTACCTTTGCAGTCTGATTCAAACTAATCTATGAAATACAAAAAGCACGTTTTTATCTGCAATAACCAAAAGGCCGCTCCCAAAAAATCATGTGGCGAGGCTCATGGCAACGAACTGGTCGATGCGTTTAAAGCCGCTCTGGCCGAACGCGGTCTGTTGAAAGAAATGCGCGCCCAACGTACCGGCTGCCTCGACGCCTGTGCGTTCGGTCCGGCGGTGGTCGTTTATCCCGAAGGAACGTATTACGGCAATGTCCAACTCTCCGACGTCAACGAAATCGTTGAAAGCCACCTAATTAACGATCAACCTGTTGAGCGTCTCAAACTTGATTATTAGAGTTATAGGGTTATAAAGTTGTAGAGACAAGGCATGCCTTGTCTCTACAACTTTATAACCCTATAACTCCCCTAGTATGAAATACCGCCATCTTTTCTTCGACCTGGATCATACGCTCTGGGATTTTGACCGGAATTCTGCCGAGTGCCTTGTCGAGCTGTTTGATACGTTTCGATTAAATGAACTAGGTATTGAGTCAGCGGATGAGTTTAGTCGTCATTTCATTGCCGTCAATCGGAGGTTATGGGCCGATTACGACAAAAATCTCATTGAACACAGCTACATTCGCAAACACCGATTTCCACTAGTATTTCAGGCGATGGGGGTTGATGAATCGGCTATTCAGGTCGATTTGAATATTGAATATCTGAAGCTGTTACCCTGCAAAGCACACCTGCTCGAATCAGCGCGGGAAATTCTGGATTACCTGCATGGGCGCTACGTTATGCACATCATTACCAACGGTTTCGCTGAAATCCAGGCCGCTAAAATGGCTAGCTCCGAGATTACGCATTACTTTACGCACGTTATTACCAGCGAAAAAGCCAACGCCAAAAAACCGGACCCACTGGTGTTTCAATACGCGATGGAAATCAGCGGAACGAACGTATCGGAAAGCCTGATGATTGGCGATAATTACGAGGCCGATATTCTCGGAGCCAAACGGGTTGATTTAGATACCGTATTCTATAATCCACAAGGCCAGATCGTGGATAATAAACCTACTTATGACATTCGCCACTGGAACGAACTCATGGCAATTTTGTAGATGAACTTTTTAAACTTTTGGATACAGGCCCCAATTGAGCGTTTTTTGTCTCTTCTGACATTGCTATCAATCATTCCTGCGCCATGAATCGATTTTGCTACGTTCTGTTTCTGCTTTGTTTTCCCATCCATTTATATAGCCAGCCTCTCACCGTCGATGTGTGCATTTATGGCGGTACGTCGGCGGGAGTAATTGCGGCTTATTCGGCTAAGAAATCAGGCAAATCAGTCGTACTTATCGAACCGGGTCGGCATCTGGGCGGTATGTCCTCGGGCGGATTAGGTGCAACCGATATTGGCAACAAACGAGCCATAACAGGACTGTCGCGCAATTTTTATAAACGTATTGGACGTCACTACGGGAAGCCAGAGCAGTGGACATTTGAGCCACACGTAGCAGAAGCCGTTTTTAATCAGTACGTTCGGGAGGCCAACGTACCGATTTGGTATAGCTATCAGTTAGCGTCGGTTAAAACGGTAAATCAACGTATTGAAGAGATTTCGGTTGAGTCAGCTTCGGCTAATAAATCTGCGCCAAACCGAGTGATACGTGCCAAACAGTTCATCGACTGTTCCTATGAAGGCGATTTGATGGCCAAATCAGGCGTAGAATTTACTGTTGGCCGGGAGTCGGCCACTCAATATAACGAACCGTTGAATGGTGTACAGTTTCGCGATAAACACCAGTTTCCCGACGGCGTCGATCCATACGTAATGCCCGGAAAACCTGAAAGCGGAATGATTTGGGGAATTGGTACTGCTACGTTGGCCCCGAACGGCACCGCCGACCAAACGGTTCAGGCCTATAACTTTCGCCTGTGCCTGACCGACAACCCGGCCAACCGCATTCCGATTACGCGTCCTGGAGACTACGATTCCACAAAATACGAGCTACTGCTACGTCAGATTGCCAAAAAGATGCCCAAAGAGCTGACCTGGAATTTGATGCATTTTGTGATGATGCCCAATCGAAAAACCGACATCAACAACTGCGGAGGTTTTTCAACCGACATGATCGGCGCTAATTATGATTACCCCAATGCCAGCTACGCCCGCCGGGCCGAAATCATCCGCGAGCACGAACAGTACACAAAGGGTCTGTTTTATTTCATCGGCCACGACCCACGCATGCCCAAACACCTGCGCGACGAAATGTTGCAATGGGGTTATCCAAAAGATGAATACACTGATAACAAAAACTTTAGCCCTCAACTTTACATCCGCGAAGGCCGACGATTAGTGGGTGAATACGTAATGACACAGGCCAATTGCGAAGGCAAAGTTGTCGTACCCGATTCAATTGGAATGGCCGCTTATACTATGGATTCGCACAATTGTCAGCGGTTGGTAGTGAAAGATGCAAACGGCGTAGCGCACGTACGTAACGAAGGTGACGTACAAGTTGGTGGTTTTCCGCCTTATCCGGTCAGTTATCGAGCGCTCATTCCGAAGCGGGGCAGCATCCAGAATTTGTTGGTGCCGGTTTGTCTGTCGGCCAGCCATATTGCGTACGGCTCCATCCGCATGGAACCTGTGTTTATGGTGCTTGGACAATCGGCAGCGCAGGCAGCCTGTCTCGCCATTGATAGCCAAAAATCCGTTCAGGACATCGACGTACTCAAATTACAACAGTTGATCAAGTCGCAAAACAAACAACAGGCGAACTAGATTATTGTCTGATTGACTTGAGTTAGAACTTATACATAAGAGCAGTTTTTGTCATGCTGAGGAACGAAGCATCTTAACGCTTCCTAACTAGCTCGCCCGGGATCTTTACGATGCTTCATTCCTCAGCATGACAAAAACGCTCGTTTTGAGACTATTGCCAGAAATTTAACCAGGCTCCGAAACAACCTTTACACATGCAACTCAAAAACGCAACGGCCCTTGTCACCGGAGGAGCCTCCGGGCTTGGTGAGGCAACAACGCGGCTGCTTACGGCCAACGGCGCGAACGTAGTGATTCTTGACTTAAACGTTGAACGTGGCAATGCCCTCGCCGAAGAACTGGGGAATTCAGTACGTTTCCACCGAACCAACGTAACAGACGAAATCGACGTACAGGCCGCCATAAATCTCGCCATTGAAACCTTTGGTGGATTACACATTAATGTCAACTGTGCCGGAGTGGCCGAAGCCCGAAAAACGGTTGGCAAGGTCGATGGGGTGTACGGCGCGCATTCCCTGGCGGTTTTTCAGAAAGTAATTGCCATTAATCTTATCGGTACGTTCAATGTAATTCGGCTAGCGGCATTGGCGATGGAGCATAATGAACCTAACGGCGAAGGCGAACGGGGCGTAATTATCAACACGGCGTCAGTGGCGGCTTATGACGGGCAGATTGGCCAGGCGGCTTATTCGGCGTCTAAAGGTGGAATTGTCGGTATGACACTACCCATCGCCCGCGATCTGTCACGTTCCGGTATCCGGGTCATGACCATTGCACCCGGTTTATTCGAAACACCTCTGATGGCTGGTTTGCCGGAAGAAGCCCGCTTATCGCTAGGCCAACAGGTACCATTTCCGTCACGTTTAGGCCGCCCGGCTGAATATGCGCTGCTCGCTAAAAGCATTATTGAAAATCCAATGCTCAATGGAGAGGTTATCCGGCTGGATGGTGCTATTCGCATGGCGCCTAAGTAAATTTCTAAGTGATACGTAGCCCGGACGAGGACATCCGGGCTTCGTATCACTTAGAAATTTACACTCACACGACCAAATACGTAGCGACCGTTAAATCCACCCTGATTGGGTTGATACAGGAAGCGACCCCGGTTCGAATTGTCACGAGCCGATGAATAGTTCGTGCTGCCGAGAGCATTACGTGGATCAATGTAAATTTGATCGGGGTAAATGTCAAAAATATTGTTGGCGCCTAATGTAACACCAGTGGCTTTTGTAGCGCGATACGTTACACTCAGGTCCGTAATCCAGACTGCCTTGAATGTCTGATCGATAAAGGCATGACCAGTTTCATCGCGGTTAAATTGCGTGTTCCAGTACGTACCGTCGGCTTTTTTGGCATCTGGGTCGGTAGGTGTTTTGAATTTCACTTCCCCGAAACGTACCGTTCGAAGCGAAATATCGAACTTGCCAATAGTGTACATAGCACTCAGATTCCATTTGCTACGTGGCAGGTAATCCTCAATTATCGAAATCTGATTACGGTCGAACAGCGACGTGCGGTACCAGTTGCTGGGATTGGCATCGGCCGGATTGTTTTTCGGGTCATCAATCAACGGCGTACTATTGATGGCCTTCACCGTATTTTTATTGAAGTTCACTGCTGCCGTCAGCGTTAACTGACCAGTTCCGGCTTTGAACCGTTCTGAGGCCACAATATCAAGGCCCTGCGTACGTGTGTTGATGGCGTTCGCGAAGAAACGAACCAGGTTCACGCCCGGATAGTCGTTCGTACCGAAGCCCAATTGCGCCCGCGTGAACGAACCTGAATACACAATGCGATCCGTAATATCGATCTGATACGCATCAATTGTTAACGTAAAGCCTCGTCCAGCTCGGGCCGTTATCCCAGCCGCCAGGTTAACCGAAGTTTCTGGTTTAAGCGCATTTACACCAATCACGTTTCGCACAATCGGGCTGTCGTTGTTGAGTGTTAACGTATTGGATGGCAGGCCGTTTACAAACTGCGTACTCGTATTCTGGAAATAACGCTGGTGCAGCGAAGGCGCCCGGAATCCCGTACTGACCGATCCACGTAGCGCTATAGCAGGTGTTACCTGTACCCGCGCTGTCAACTTTCCGTTGATCGTCGAACCGAAGTCACTGTAGTTCTCGAAACGACCGGCGGCACCCACCAACAGAATTCCCTTTTCGCCTTCCAGATCAACGTAAACGGCCTCACTGACACGCGATTTATTGATTTCATCCGACGGCTGATATCCCGGAAATACCTGCGCTCCCGGAGCCGCTACTACTGTTCCCGACTGTGGAGGAGCCAGTGCCAGACGCCGGTTCGGATCACCAGAATACGAGTTAGGTTCGCCTGCCTTAATCATAAAGTTTTCGAACCGAACCTCGCCCCCATACGCTACGTTAAGCGACGCATTGCTGGCGTTAACAAATCGACGGCTAAAGTCCAGATTGAACGTATTTTGCAGAAACGAAAGTCGACCAGCATCGAACAAAGTCTGCTGATTATCACTGGCTGGCAACGATGCATTCCCCGAATTTGCTACTGAAAATTTAAAGATATTCTGGCCTATTACGTTGCTGACGTCCAAATTCCACTGGCCAAGCATGGTTTTGTAACCCAGAATGGCCGATACGTCGTTAATTTTTGACTGAATTCCGGGCAGAAATCCGTCTGGGTAATATAGTGAGCCATCGGTTCTAACGGGCTGCTGATTGCGCGAGTTTGGCGTACGGAAGTTGCCATAACCGGTTCCGGTACGGTACGTAACACCACCCGAAAAATAGAACTCTGATTTTGCGTTGGTCGGAATCCCACCGTTAATGAACAAGCCCAGATTCTGCGCATTGGAGTTACCCAGAATCATGTTGTGGCGGTCGTAGCCCCGTTGCTGAATCATAGCCTGATCCTGCGTAATCAGGTTCCGACGATATGTTGTTTCATCCTCACCAGTAGGCGTAGTCGGAAAACCACCCGCCGTACCCATGTAAATCGTTGGCGAATTATCATCGGCGCTTCGATTGGTACGATCGTGGTTATTATACTGCCCACTGACCGACAAACGACCCTCCTTCCCCAACCGGAAACCCTTCGTAAAATCGAACTGAATCAGGCTACCATCGTTTATTTTCTGGGTTTTCTGATCCTGTCCGCCGTTACTGTTCGGAATCATGTACTTAATGGTAGTCATGTTCTGTCCGCCCGTCAGCGACGCCGAAAAACCGGTATAGTTTTTCTTGAGCACTACGTTAATTACGCCGGCAATCGCATCGGTACCATATTGAGCAGCAGCCCCGTCACGTAGCACTTCGATACGTTCGACAGCAGCCACCGGGATTACATTCATGTCGGTACCGACTGCCCCACGTCCCACAGAACCGTTGATGTTGACGAGTGCCGTCGTATGCCGCCGTTTGCCGTTTACCAGCACCAACACCTGATCAGGCCCCAGGCCACGTAGCGAAGCCGGGTCAATGTGGTCGGTGCCGTCCGTTACGGTCTGGCGGTTCGAGTTGAACGAGGGCGCTACGTAGTTGAGCACCTGACTAATGTCGACCTGAGAAAACCCTTTCAGTTCTTTAGTAGAAATGACGTCCACTGGAGCAGCCGTCTGAACGTTCGTACGAGCGGTTTGCGCCCGCGAGCCGATAACCACTACCTCACCCAAACTTGCTGCTGATTCTTTCAATTCAGCATTAGCCGTTACGTCAGTTCCGGCGGCTACGGTAACAGGAACACTCACCGATTCATACCCCACAAAGCTTACCCGAAGTGTATAATTGCCGGGATTGAGTTTTATGGAATAATCCCCGTTCGCATCAGCCGTCGATCCTAAATTGGTTCCCACTGCAATAATCGTTGCTCCCGGTATAGCACCTTTAGAAGTAGCATCCGTAACACGTCCCCGAACTCCCTGAGCCAGAACGGCCGTGAGCGTCAGCCCCCACAGAGCAACACTCAACATCAATCGATTTAGTTTGTAATGAATTTCCATAGGTAGATAAAGGCTTGAAAATGAAAAATCAGAATAATACAGAATCCATCCCGTCATTACTAAAAATAAAATTTTACTAAGTTTCCTAATGACAAAATTGATAACCCTATGTAAAGGCCTATTGTTTCAGTCCGTTATACACATTTCGTATTGTGTTTGCATAGTTTTTACTCTGTCACTTTGAAATTCAAAGTACTTTTATATAGTTTTGCTTCTCCAATGATCTTACTATAAATCATGCACGAGTCAATGGCGCTTACCATTACGAATATTTCCAAGACTTATCGCAGCGGTCGGTCTGCTGACGCGGTTCACGCATTGAAAAATGTGACGCTTACTATTCCAAATGGCCTTTATGGTCTGCTCGGTCCGAATGGAGCTGGTAAGTCCACGCTGATGCGCATCCTTGCTACGTTGCAGGAGCCCGACGAAGGGAGTGTTTTTCTTGGAGAAATTGACATAGTGAACCAGAAAGACGAAGTACGCCAGACACTTGGGTACCTGCCACAGGAGTTTGGGATCTATCCCAAAGCAAAGGCGGAAGAACTGCTCGATCATTTTGCGGTGCTCAAGGGTTTCTCCGAACGTAAGTCACGCCGGGAGGTTGTGGAAGCATTGCTCCGTAAGACGAACCTGTGGGATGTTCGTCACCAAAAGCTCGGTGGTTTTTCGGGCGGCATGCGGCAACGCTTTGGTGTGGCCGTTGCACTGCTGGGAAATCCCAGATTATTGATCGTTGATGAACCGACAGCGGGACTTGACCCGGCCGAGCGGGTTCGTTTCCTGAATTTGCTCAGTGAGTTGGGCGAAAACAGCGTAGTGCTCCTTTCCACGCACATTGTCGAAGATGTCAGTGAGCTGTGTACAAAAATGGCAATTATCAACAAAGGCGAGATTCTGCTTGAAACCGAACCATTACGTGCTGTGGATGAGCTTCGGGGTAAAATCTGGCGCTGCATGATTGCGAAAGATGAACTTCCGCAGTTGGAGCAACAACACGCGGTCATCTCCACAAAACTTTTATCGGGGCGTACGCTCGTACATGTGTATAGCAATACGTCGCCAGGCGACCGATTCGAAACAGCTATTCCAGATCTGGAAGACGTTTATTTCAGTGCCATGTCTGGGCACTATAGCCGTAGCGGACAGGCTAAAGACGTACAGCCATGAAATTCCGCGAGATTTTTCAATTCGAACTCCGCTACCAGCTACGTCATTTTTCGACCTGGATCTATGTAGCGATTCCTCCTTTGTTTGTTCTGCTGCTAACGAAAATTGTCAACCCTGCTGATTATGGCGCGAACGTAAACGCTACGTTCTTTATCGTCTCGGGAACAGTTTTTGCCGGATTAGTATGGCTACTGTCGGCGGGGGCCATTGCCGGAAATTCAGCTTCACGGGATTTTCAGACGGGGCTTCATCCGCTTATGTACGCGGCACCGATCAGCAAACTTGACTACCTGGGCGGAAGGTTCATAGCTGCTTTCGTACTCAATACGCTGATCCAGTTGACCATTCCGGTCTTTTTTTTAGTATCCATTTATGTACTTGGTATTCAGCAAGGAACACTTGGACCATTTCAACCAGAAGCCTATCTGACTACCTTCTTTTACCTGGCCTTTACGAATACGTTTGTCGTGACTGCCTGTCAGTTTTCGGTAGCGGTTCAGGAACGTAGAGCTATCGGTGCTTACATCGGTAGTATCCTCGTTTTTCCCATTATCTCCCACATCATCGGGCTATCGGTGGCCGAATCGTCTGGAAATAGGGATTTGTGGCGGCTGATTGATTTATCCGGAATCAACCTCATACCTGATATAGAATCGTTGTTGCCCGTTGAGAAAAATACCCGACTGCTTGGGTTAGAAGGTCTATTTCTCTGGAATCGCCTTTTGTGGTTTGGGGTTGCGCTGGGATTGCTTGTCTATACTTATTCCCGGTTTCGATTCAGTCATCCCGTCGAAAGCACTTTTTGGAGCCGTATCAAACGCAGACGCCGTACCCACAAAACGGCAATTTCAGAACCCGGACTTGCCGGGCGAACAACGATTACAGTTCCGCAGATTAATCTCGACTTCGGTTGTGCAACCTATGTAGCTCAGATACGTACCATCGCAGGATCGTCTTTCCGCATGATCGCGAAAAGCAGGTTCGGGCTCACAGTTATGGCATTCTTTGCGCTGCAACGGGTTTTATTCGCGCAGGGAAATCTTAGACTATTGGGAGTTCCTCAGATTCCCACAACGGCGAATATGCTCAGCGTGTTAACAGCCTCGCTCAGCGATGTCGGAAATGCATTAACCATCATCCCAATGCTCATCGTCTTTTATGCCGGGGAGTTGGTATGGCGTGCACGAGAAGCCAGGGTGAACCGGATTTCTGATACGTTCCCGGTATCGGAATGGGCGCATTTTCTGGGTAAATTTTTGGGGCTTGGCCTGATCATTCTGATCTGGCTGTTTTTTTTACTGATGGCCGGGATGTTCACTCAGTTATACGAAGGGTATACTCATTTCGAGTTCGACGTATACCTGAAAGCGCTCTTCGGTTTTCAATTAACAGACTATCTCCTTTTTGCCTTGCTGGCGCTGGCCGTGCACGTAGTGGTCAATCAAAAATACCTGGGTCATCTGGTTGTGCTAATTGTTTATGTGTCAATAGCTTTCGCGTCCAGAATTGGCATCGAACATAATCTGTTTATCTACGCTGGTGATCCGGGCTGGTCTTATACGGATATGCGCGGCTTTGCGCCTAACGTAGTGCCCTGGCTGTGGTTCAAGCTATATTGGGCGGGTTGGGCGCTGCTGTTGGCCGTAGTCGCAAGGCTGCTCTGGGTACGTAGCATGTTGGAAGGGTTCGGTAGGCGAGTTGGGCTACTATGTCATCGTTTTACCCGGCAAACGGCAATCACAACGGGAGTAGCCACAGGCGTTACGTTGCTATCGGGTGCTTACATTTTTTATAATACCAACGTAGTAAACAACTACAACGCGGCATCGGACGTAGCAGAACACTACGCTCATTATGAGCAGAATTACAAAAAATACAACGACATCCCGCAACCTCGCCTAACCGAAACCAGGCTTTCCGTTGAACTTTATCCATCGCAACGGAAAGCCGACCTACGTAGCACCTACAAACTGGTTAACCACAGTAACGTATCAATCGACTCTATCCATCTGACTACCAAATTGGGAGTCGAAACAGGAGCAGTAACGTTTGATCGACCGACCAGTCGTGTTTTGGCAGACAATGAACTTAGCTACCACATCTATAAGCTGGCAAAACCGCTCCAGCCGGGCGATTCATTACAGCTCAATTTTGAGGTGCATTATCATGCAAAAGGCTTCCGCAATAAAGGCGTTGCTACGTCTGTCATTCCAAATGGTACGTATTTCGTCAATCATGATTGGATGCCGGAAATTGGCTACCAGCCAAGCCTCGAACTCAGACCTATGATCCAACGGAAAAAATACGGTCTTTCACCACGTATCATTCCGTCGCCCTTTAATACAGCATCCAAAGCGATTTTAGATGGTCAGGAACTAGTTAATTTCGAGGCCATTATAGGTACAGAGCAGGATCAAACAGCGGTTGCACCGGGGGCGCTTCTAAAAAAATGGACGAAAGATGGGCGTAACTATTTCCAGTACGCAACCAGTGCTCCCACCCGAAACACGTACTCCTTTTTTTCGGCCGACTACGTAGTGCGTGAACGTACCTGGGTTGATTCTTCAGCAAGTCCGAAGCGGGGTATAGCTATTAAAATTTACCATCATTCGTCTCATACAGAGAATATTGACCGCGTCGAACGTAGCATACTGGCTTCGCTTAAGTACTACACGACGAAGTTTGGACCATATCCATACAATCATCTCACCATTGTTGAACGTTCCGGTGCTGGCGCCCTAAACGCGGAGCCAACTACCATCGATTATGGCGAAAATTTCACCTTATCGAATTTCAAGGCTCACCCCAACGCGCTTGATATTGTTTATTTCGGGATGGCGCATGAGGTATCGCATCAATGGTGGGGAGCGGCTCAACTCACCCCTGCGCCTGTTCAGGGAGAGATTTTATTGGCTGAGACACTGGCCAATTACTCCGGGCTCAACGTACTGGAAGAAAACTACGGCGATGAGCAGGTGCAAAAGCTCCGCAGCTTGTGGCGCGACTCGTATGAGGTGCCCCGCGAACGTGCTTCTCCTCCATTGCTTCTAGCTAACAATTCGTTCCTTGGTTATCGAAAAGGCCCCCTCGCCTTGTATGCCCTGACCCGATACATCGGCAAAGAGCGCGTGAATGATGCACTCCGGCAATTGCTCGCCAAACATGGTTCTGGTCAGCCGCCTTTGCCTACTTCGCTCAACCTTTATCAGGAGCTTAAGGCGGTTACTCCTGACTCCCTCCATAATTTATTGAAAGACTATTTCGAGAAAAATACCTATTGGCAACTCAAAACAGAAGAGGTAACTACGCAACAGCTTGATAAAAACTCATGGCAGGTCACACTAAAACTGGACGCCAGGAAAGTGATCGTTAACGGTTCAGGCACCGAAAAATCATTGCCAATGAATGACTGGATAGAAATTGGCATTTTCGCTCCGAACGACTCCAGTAAACCACTTCACCTGCAAAAACATCGCATTCAATCTGGCAGTCAGACGATTACAGTGAACGTAGCAGAAAAGCCCAACCGGGCTGGCATCGATCCTAATTACCTGCTTTTTGACCTGGACCCAGACGATAACACCAGGCAGGTGAATTGAAAGGAGACGTAGCAGAATAAAAAATCGGCCTATAAACGCTACAGGCCGATTTTTTAGGGTATTATAAGTACGCTACAACGTATCGATTATTGCACCGAAACTACTTCCAGATCAAATTGAAGGGGCGAGTAGGGCGGTATTACGTACACTCCATTCTGTCCGGCTCCTGCTGACCCGTATCCCTGCGAAGATGGAAAAATAATAGTGGCTTTTTCGCCAACCCGCAATCTCGACAGACCTTCTTCAAAACCCGGTACGTATTTCGACTGGCCCACCGTTTTGGTATCGGTACCTGTACCACCCGCAAATCCAGTAGTGGCGCGCAGGAGCTTACCGGCATATTTGAGCGTCATTGTCTTACCAGCCTCAGGAAAAGGACCAGTTTGCTTGTCTACAGTTTTAATGATGCGCACGCCATTAGCCGTTGTTTCGGTTACTGTCCACTTATTAGCCGCAATGTACTCATTGATCTGCTGGTCCTCTGTGCGGGATCGACGTAACGTTATATCGAACCGGACCGGCGAGTTGGCCGCAATATCAGCACTTGCGGTGCTACCAAATGCCAGAATAGACGGCATAAGGAGTACAGCCTGTTCGCCCTCGTGCATTCGCAAAATACCTTCTTCCAGGCCCGGTTTTAGTGAGCTGGCGAAGAACGGGAAATACGCGGGTGTCGTCGCATAAGCGGAGTCGACTACTTTATCCGTCACTACCGCTGAATTACTCGCGCTTCTGGTCAGGGCGTAAAGCTTGTAATTAAATTCGATTTCCTGCCCGTATGCAGGGGTTACAGAAGATGAACCGGCTTTTGTAATTGCATAGTACAGACCTGAAGATAATGCTGTACCAGAAATTCCTTTACTGACTCGGTAATTTTCGATGTCAATCTTATTTGATTCGAATACAGCAGCTGTGTCATCAGTGGCATCGACACTTGCGGGTTGGCACGAAGCTAATCCGCCCAGCAACAAGGCACCGACAATGTAAAGAGGAAGTGTACGCATGAAAATAAACTTAGTGAACAATAAAACTACTACGCTACTAGACACCCATTCGTGGCAAAGCGTTGGAATGAGTTGCTACGTTTTTAGGGAAGAAGCACCTGGTCGATGACATGAATCACGCCGTTGGCAGTAGCCATATTAGCGGATTTTATCGTCGCAAATCCAGAATTCTTATTCCCTTTAATGGCTACCTGATTAGAGGTTGCCGTTACGTTTACTTTATTACCACTCAGCAACGTAGTGTAACTGTTGGTCTGAAACTGATTCGAAAATGTAACACCCGACAAAACGTGATACAGCAACGTATTGGTCAACGTATTCAGGTTGGCCGAGTTGATAGCTGCTACGTCCTTATAACCGGCAGACTGAAACGCGGCATCGTTTGGCGCGAACAAAGTAACGGTATTTGTCGACGTAGTGTTGTTAAGAATGCCCGCTACGGTTGTGTTGCTGCTACTGATACGTTTCAGCGCGGCCGTCAGCAGCGTGAGGCTGGTATTTCCCTGAAGCGCAGTTAGTAAGCTACCCGTTGATGGATTCAGCACTTTATCGATAACGTGCAACGTACCATTGGCAACCGAAATATCGGCCTGCGTGATCTGAGCCTGATTGATGTAGATGGTACCGCCACTGGTTTTATTCAGAAACGCTATCCCTTTGCTGGCCGTCTCAATCGAATTGACGCCCGACGGAATGGCCGACGTAGACACCGGCGCATACAAAACGTGATAAAGCACGAGTGCTTTAACCTGCTCTTTCGGTAACGCCCGAATAGCCGCTTCACTCGAAAACCCTGCGGCCTGAACAGCCGCATCGTTCGGCGCAAAAATCGTCAGATTGGCCGCTTTGAGGGCATCACCCAGGCCCGCGTGCCCAATAGCTGCCCGCAGCAGACTGAGCTGATTATTTTCCTGTATATAGTCCGTAATGGTTTTAGGCGCGGCAGCATCGTCAGCCTTCTTACAGCTTCCTCCAGCCATCACCACCAACAGCAACCAGATAAATCGATTCAGAAACATCGGAAAAGAAGTAGTCATATCCAGTGTCTTACTAACAAGGTGAGATTTTATATATAAGAAACGGATTGAGTTAGTCTGTCGTATCGTTGAACAAAGATACGCATAGTTCTTTAGGTAGAACGATTGGAGAAGGTAGGCGGAGTTCGTTGAAAAAGTGGGCTGATTAACTGATTAAATTTGCGTATCTTCGCGGTCTTGTTAAATTACCTTAAAACTCCCCAATTGGGATGAAGGAACACATTGACCCGAGCAATCTGCCCCAGCACATAGCCGTTATCATGGATGGAAACGGACGCTGGGCTAAAAAGCAGGGAGCAGCCCGGGTGTTTGGCCACCACAATGCCATTAAGGCAGTGCGGGAAGTGACGGAAGGCTGCGCTGAATTAGGCGTAAAATTTCTAACACTCTACGCCTTTTCCACCGAAAACTGGAATCGTCCGAAATTTGAAGTAGACGCCCTGATGACGCTGCTGGTACACACCATTCGGGGAGAAATTAAAACGTTGATGAACAATAATGTCAAGCTGGCAACTATTGGTCATACGACAAGTTTGCCCGGCGATTGTCAGCGCGAACTAGCCGAAGCCATACGCGAAACATCTCAGAATACGGGATTAACGCTGGTTCTGGCACTTAGCTATAGCGGTCGCTGGGAAATTCTGGAAGCGGCTCGTCAGATAGCGTTAGATGTACAGGCAGGTCGGCTAACACCCGAACGTATCGATGAAAACGTATTTAAACAACACCTGACTACTCACGATATGCCCGATCCGGAACTGATGATTCGGACGAGCGGGGAGATGCGTATCAGTAATTTTATGCTCTGGCAACTGGCTTACTCTGAACTGTATATGCCCGATGTGCTTTGGCCTGATTTCCGGCGTGAACACCTTTATCAGGCGATCATCAGTTATCAGAACCGGGAACGTCGATTTGGAAAAACCAGCGAACAATTAGTGAAATAAGACCGATTGAGTCGCGCCGGATTGTAGCTTGAAAATAAACAGGATACACTACAACGGTTTGTGATCAAATGGAGTCTTGACAATCAATAACATAACACGTACCACAACTTGGAACACCGTATAAAAATCGTACTGAGTGCCCTTTTATTACTCGGCAGTTTAGTACCTGCTCTGGTTCAGGCGCAAGTGCGGGTTGGCGTAGGTCGCCCGACCGAAACACCGGCAAGCACCGACGATATACTAAATTATGCCAGCCCAAAAGAATATGAAATCACCGGCCTGACTGTAACGGGCACCCGCTACCTCGACCCTAACTCACTGGTTTCGCTGGCAGGGCTGAAAGTAGGTGATAAAGTTCGTATTCCGGGCGAAGTGATGGGCTCGGCGGTACGTAAGTTGATGGAATCCGGCCTGCTGGACAATGTCGAAATGTTTGCGACGAACGTAACAGAAGGGAAGGTTGCGCTTATGTTTCGCGTGCTGGAGCGGCCAAGGCTCTATCGGGTAAACTTCATGGGTGTCAAGAAAGGCGAACAGGATCAGCTTAAAGATAAAGTGAAGTTGAATCTGGGTAAAATCGTGACGAATACAATCACCAAAAACACCCAGATGGCCGTTCGGAAATACTTCGTTGATAAGGGGTATCTGAATACCAAAGTTAAAATCACGACAATTCCTGATAGTGCCCGCAATAACGCTACCATGCGCGTATTGGTGGATAAAGGGCAGAAAGTGAAGATTGCCAAAATCAACTTCGAAGGCATAGACGAGCTGGAAGAATCGGCGGTACGTATGAAAATGAAGGGCACCAAAGAGATGCGCTTCGGTCGCTTATTTACGCCCTCAAAATTTATTCCCAAGAAATACGAAGAAGATAAACAGAAGCTGGTAGAGTATTATAACAAACTCGGTTATCGCGATGCTACTGTCGAGCACGACACGGTGGTGAACAATGGTGGTAAAACTATCAGCATCAACATGAAGGTAAACGAGGGTCACAGGTATTTCTACCGAAACGTTACGTTCTCGGGGAATTACCTCTATACCGCCGACCGTCTGCGCGAAGTGCTGGGCGTTGCCAAGGGTGATGTGTATAATCCGGAAGATCTGGATAAGAAGCTTAATGGTAATCCTGGTCAGGATTTAAGCTCGCTTTATATGGACGACGGCTACCTGTATTATAACGCCCAACCCATCGAGAAATCCATTGATGGCGACTCTATCGACCTGGAAGTACGTATTTCCGAGGGGAAACAGGCGACCATCAATCGTGTGATTCTGAATGGCAACAGCAAAACCAGCGACCACGTAGTAATGCGTACAATTCGTACGCTGCCTGGGCAGAAGTTCTCCAAAACTAACCTGATACGTACCCAGCGCGAGCTAGCCACCATCGGTTATTTCGACCCCGAAAAAATCGGAATTAACCCCATACCACAAAACGATGGTACGGTTGATATTGAATACACTGTCGAAGAAAAACCGTCTGACCAAATTGAATTATCGGGCGGCTGGGGTGGCTACGTTGGTTTCGTTGGTACGTTAGGCCTGACGTTTAACAACTTCTCGGCACGTAACATTACAAATTTCAGCGCCTGGCGGCCTTTGCCAGCGGGCGACGGGCAACGCGTACAGCTACGTTTCCAGGCAAACGGATCTCAGTATCAG
Source organism: Spirosoma profusum (assembly GCF_014699005.1). GTDB lineage: Bacteria > Bacteroidota > Bacteroidia > Cytophagales > Spirosomataceae > Spirosoma > Spirosoma profusum. The sequence goes on along the minus strand of NZ_JACWZY010000006.1, from coordinate 21,781 downwards.
GTATATTCGTTATCGTTTACGGAACCCTGGCTGGGTGGCCGCAAACCGAATGCGCTATCGGTAAGTGCAAGCCATACGGTGTATCAAACGTTCTACGACCCACTGAATCCATATAGTATTTATCAAAGTCTGAAAGGACGTACACCCACCGGTTCGTATACAAACACGGCGATTTCGATAGGGTTGGGCCGGCAGTTGAAAGTACCCGACGATTATTTCTCCTTAAGCCATTCGATTTCTTATCAGCGTTACGATCTGAACAACCTCGACTTGTTCTACATCGGTTACAAGAACGGTATTTCGAACAACATTACGTTCAATACAACGCTGTCGCGCAACAGTATCGATAACCCGCAGTTCCCACGGAACGGATCTTCATTCACGTTAAGTGGCTCGTTTACACCGCCATATTCAGCTTTCAAAACGGTTACAGAATCCACAAAGCCTGAGGATAAGTACAAGTTTGTGGAATATCATAAGTGGATGTTCGATGCAAGCTGGTTCCAGACCGTATTTGGGAAGTTGGTACTTAACACGCGGGCTCACCTGGGCTTCCTGGGCAGCTACAACAGCCGCACCGAAATTGGTCCGTTCGAACGGTTTGTGCTAGGTGGTTCGGGATTGGCTGGTCAGGGGCAGTTTGCACTGGCGCAGGACATTATTGGTTTGCGCGGCTATGACGATCGGAGCGTGTATACAGCCGACTACAACCGGGCCGTTGACGCACAGTCGCGGAGTCAGGGCGGGGTGGTTTATAACAAGTTCGTAGCCGAATTACGTTATCCGGTTTCGCTGAATCCATCGGCAACGATTTTCGTGCTGGGCTTCCTGGAAGCGGGTAATAACTGGGCGAGTTACAAGCAGTATAACCCATTCGATCTCAAGCGATCAGTTGGTTTCGGAGCACGTATTTTCATGCCTGCCTTTGGCTTGATCGGTATTGACTATGGTTACGGTTTCGACAAGATTCCGGGTGTTAAAGACCAGGCATCAGGTCAGTTCCACTTCACAATTGGTCAGCAGTTCAGATAAGATTTTAATTCGGCAAACGTTTTCAGTCAGGAAATCTATATTTTTTCATATAAACTGGGTTTCCTGACAATCAATCACTTCCCTTAAAAATAAAACGTTCGGCCATGAAAAGAGCCTTGTTTTTCGTACTTTTGTATTCCGTTTGGTTCGTACTACCTGCTCAGGCACAAAAGTTTGGCTATATCGATAGCGAGTACATTTTGAGTAAAATGCCAGAGTATCAGAAAGCCTTAACGGAAATCGACAAGTTTGCCGACAAGTGGTCGAAAGACATTCAGGATAAATACGTCGAGATTGAAAAGTTGCAGAAAGCGTATCAGGCCGAAGAAATTTTGCTAACCGAGGATATGAAGCGCGAACGGCAACGTATCATCAGTGACAGGGAGCGTGAAGCGCGGGATTATAACAACAAAGTATTTGGTTATCAGGGTCTTTTGTTTGATAAGAAAAAAGAGTTAATGAAAACTCCGCTCGATTTGATTAATAAGTCACTTGAGAAAATATGCGCACAACGGAAACTGGATTTCATTTTCGATAAAGCTTCAGATTTTGTTATGCTCTATACAAATCCCAGACACGATTACTCTGACTACGTCATGGAAGATCTGGGATTAGATACTAAACCAACGGCTACAAATAGTAATCCAACAAATAAAACAACCACAAAACCTAAGTAACACAAACAACTAAATTTGAAATGAAGAAAAATCTTGTCATAGCGTTTGCGGCAGCCCTTTTAATGGGTGGTTTAAACGCACAGGCACAAGCGCCCGCTGCAACACCAACTACGACTACAGCAGGCCCACTGAAGTTAGGTTATACGAATATTGACTACGTATTAGCCCAAACGCCTGAAGCTAAAGATATTCAGAACCAATTGACCATCCAGCGGACACAGTCTGAAAATGAGCTGAAGCGGATGCAAACCGAGCTTCAGGGCAAATACGAAGCCTACGAAAAAGGTGCTGCCCAGATGTCGGATGTGATTCGTAAAGACCGCGAAACCGAACTACAAAGTCTGAACACACGGATTCAGGAGTTTGGTCGGACAGCTGAGCAGTCGTTACAGCAGAAATATCAGCAGCTGGTTAATCCGGTGGTTCAGAAAATTCAAAAGGCGATTGATGCTGTTGCTAAAGAAGCTGGTTATCAATACGTATTCAACTTGGATGCCGGTGCTAATACCATCCCTATCCTGCTGGTTGCCCCTGAAGAAAACAACATTACCGAACTGGTTTTGAAAAAACTGGGAATCGACCCTGCCAAAGCTGCTGCGGCTGCCGCTGCTGCTAAACCTGCTACAACAGGTGGTAGCACAACTGCTCCTAAGACAACGACTCCAACCGGTTCAACAGCAACACCGCCAAAGAAAAACTAAGGTATTTTGTGTTGAAAATTTACTGAGCCCCTTCCAGTGGAAGGGGCTTTTTTTATATCACTACGTAATTTTACCTAAAATTAGATTAGTCAATATACTGATTTACAGCAGATTAAAAAATATTTATAAAATCAACAAATCCAAACATCACTACTCCCGCGTAAGTCTTCCTGTTGATCGACACACAGTAAAGCATTCAGTACATTTTCAACTACGTCAAAAACAACGACAATGAAGACGCTCAAATTCACTTTTGCCTTACTTAGCTTATTGGCTGTCGGTCAGGTTTCATTTGCCCAGGAAAAAACGGTAACAGTAGGGGGGGCACCTATGTATCCGTCAAAAAATATTATTGAAAATGCTGTCAACTCCAAAGACCACACTACGTTAGTAGCCGCTGTTAAGGCCGCAGGTCTGGTTGAAACGTTATCGGGTCCCGGCCCTTTCACAGTGTTTGCGCCGACGAACAGCGCGTTCGACAAACTTCCAAAAGGCACTGTAGAAACGCTGGTAAAACCGGAAAGCAAACAAATGCTTACTGGAATTTTAACTTACCACGTAGTACCAGGCCGAATGAGCGCTGAAGATTTGATGAAAGCTATCAAAGATGGGAGTGGTAAAGCTACACTGAAAACGGCATCGGGTGGTACGTTGACAGCCATGCAGCAAGGCAATAAAATCCAATTGACCGACGCTAAAGGTGGTACGTCGACCGTTACAATTGCTGATGTATTCCAGTCGAACGGCGTGATTCATGTAATCGATACGGTGTTGATGCCGTAATTGGCTCAATAACAACAAACCCCGCCCAAGCTTGGGCGGGGTTTGTTGTTTATTATGAATTATCAACTAATTCACGCGTCATAATTCAGTACCGGAGACAGCCATTTCTCTACGTCCTCTACAGACATATCTTTACGTTGGGCGTAGTCGTGAACCTGGTCCTTGTTAATTTTGCCGACCGCGAAATATTTCGATTCGGGGTGTGAGAAATAAAATCCACTCACCGACGAGGCTGGATACATAGCAAAGCTTTCCGTAAGTTCAATACCAATTTTATTGGCATCCAGCAAATTGAATAACGTCGCTTTTTCGGTATGGTCAGGACAGGCCGGATAGCCGGGTGCCGGGCGAATTCCCTGATATTCTTCTTTGATAAGTTGCTCGTTGGAAAACGTTTCACCGTTGGCGTAGGGCCAGAATTCAGTACGTACGCGCTCGTGCATACGCTCCGCCAAGGCTTCGGCCAGCCGATCAGCGATGGCTTTCACCATAATGCTGTTGTAATCGTCATGATCGCGCTCGTATTTCTCCAGTAACGCTTCGATACCAATGCCAGCCGTTACCGCAAACCCGCCAATGTAATCCTCGCGCCCGCTTTCCAGAGGAGCAATAAAGTCTGACAGACAGAAGTTGGGCAAGCCCGGTGCTTTCTGATTCTGTTGACGCAGAAAATGCAGCACCGTTTTGGTATCGTAAATCAACTCGCCTACTGAATTGACTGACGCCCGCGACTGAGCACGACTGATTTTGTATTCGATGTGCCGGTGCGAACCATGTCGTTCGCAGGGAATATCACGAACCTGCTCATCAAAATCGTGCAGCAATACGTCGTCGTCGGCCGAGTTGGCTGGGTAAAAACCAATGACTGCTTTTGCTATTAAAAGCTTACCATCAATGATTTCCTGCAATAACTGATTGGCATCGTCGAAGAGTTGACGGGCTTCTTTGCCAACAGTAGCATCTTCGAAGATAGCGGGGTATTTTCCGTGTAGCTGCCAGGTCTGGAAGAATGGCGTCCAGTCAATGTACTTGGCTAGTTCGGCAATATCGTAATCTTCAAAATAGCGATTACCCAGGAAAGTTGGCTTTGTGGGCTCAAAATCCTTCCAGTTTATAGACGTACGATTTTCGCGAGCCTTATCGATAGTCAGGGTAGCTTTATCCTGCCGACGCCGAGCATGATCCTCCCGAAGTTTTACGTATTCCGCTTTGATCTCGCTGAAGATCGTATCGCGTGTAGTTAGTGCTTCACTCGTCAATCGACCTGCTACAGGAACACTCCGACTGGCATCCAATACGTGAATCACCGGACCCGAATAATGTGGATCAATCTTTACAGCCGTGTGCATCCGCGACGTAGTAGCCCCACCAATCAACAGCGGTAACGTAAAGCCCTGACGCTGCATTTCTTTAGCGACACCAACCATTTCGTCCAATGAGGGCGTAATTAGGCCACTTAGGCCAATAATATCGACATTATGTTCGCGGGCCGCATCCAGAATTTTCTGCGTCGGCACCATCACGCCGAGGTCAATTATCTCGTAATTATTGCAACCTAAAACAACGCCCACAATGTTTTTGCCGATGTCGTGTACGTCTCCTTTAACCGTTGCCAGGAGAATTTTACCTGCCGATGATGAACCCCCTCCTGATTTTTCGGCTTCGATAAACGGAGTGAGATACGCTACGGCTTTTTTCATCACCCGGGCCGATTTCACTACCTGCGGCAGGAACATTTTACCTGCCCCAAACAGATCGCCTACTACGTTCATGCCATCCATCAAGGGGCCTTCAATTACGTGTAAGGGGCGCTCCACCTGCTGGCGAATTTCCTCTACGTCCTGATCAATGTAGTCAGTAATACCTTTGACAAGGGCATGTTTGAGTCGCTCGCGGACGGGCTCGTTCCGCCAGCTTTCATCCTGTACAATGGCTTTCCCTTTCGCCTTAACCGTTTCGGCAAAATCGACCAGGCGTTCGGTAGCATCGGGGCGACGATTTAGCAGTACGTCCTCACAGCGCTCCAGCAGGTCTTTTGGAATGCTATCGTACACTTCCAGTTGTCCGGCATTGACAATACCCATATCCATACCGGCGCGAATGGCGTGAAATAGAAACGCAGAGTGCATAGCCTCGCGTACTACGTCGTTGCCCCGGAAGCTGAACGAAATATTCGATACGCCCCCACTCACCTTGGCTAACGGCAGGTTTTCTTTAATCCAGCGCGTGGCATTGATGAAGTCGACAGCGTAATTATTATGTTCTTCGATGCCTGTTGCAACGGTCAGAATATTGGGGTCGAAAATGATATCCTGTGGCGCAAAATCAACTTTATCGACCAGAATCCGGTAGGCACGTTCGCAGATTTCGATACGTCGTTCATAAGAGTCAGCCTGCCCGGTCTCGTCAAACGCCATTACTACGGCTGCCGCACCATATCGTCTAACCAGTTTAGCCCGCTCGATAAAAGCTCCTTCACCTTCTTTGAGCGAAATGGAATTGACAATTGCTTTCCCCTGAACGCATTTCAAACCTGCTTCAATTACCTCCCACTTCGACGAATCGACCATAATAGGCACACGGGCGATGTCAGGCTCAGACGCAATCAGGTTCAGGAACGTAGTCATGGCTTCGACTGAATCGAGCATGCCTTCGTCCATGTTTATGTCGATTACCTGTGCCCCACCCTCAACCTGCCCACGAGCAATGCTTAGAGCTTCGTCGTAATTCCCTTCTTTAACCAGCCGGGCAAACTTCTTCGAACCCGTTACGTTGGTACGTTCACCTACGTTCAGAAAGTTAGTTTGTTCGGTTATTTTCAACGGTTCAAGGCCGCTGAGTTTCTGATAAGGCTCAGGTTCCGGTAACTGGCGTGGCGGATATTTAGCCGCTACGTTGGCAATGGCCTGAATATGATCGGGCGTGGAGCCGCAGCAGCCGCCTACAATATTGACGAAGCTACTTTTTATGAAATCTTCGATTTGAAACGCCATATTCTCTGGCGTTTGATCGTACTCACCAAATTCGTTGGGCAAACCCGCGTTCGGGTAAGCCGACGTGAAAAACGGTGACTCTTTGGCCAATGTCTGCACGTATGGCCGCATCAGTTCGGCTCCGAGGGCGCAATTCAGGCCAACGCTGAGCAGCGGTAGGTGCGACACCGAGTATAAAAAAGCCTCTGTTGTCTGTCCCGACAATGTCCGTCCACTCGCATCCGTAATCGTACCCGAAATCATAACGGGCAAAACCGGCCGTTGCGGATTCAGATTGAAATACTTATCGATAGCGAACATGGCCGCCTTCGCGTTGAGCGTATCGAAGATGGTTTCAACCAGCAGGATGTCCGATCCGCCTTCCACCAAACCGCTAACCTGCTCATAATAAGCATCTACCAGCTCATCGAACGTAATAGCACGATAGGCCGGATTATTTACATCGGGCGAGAGCGAAGCCGTACGATTTGTCGGTCCCATTGCCCCAGCTACAAACCGTGGTTTATCTGGGTTCTGGCGCGTTACGTCGGCAGCAACCTCCTTGGCGATCCGGGCCGACTCGTAATTCAGTTCGTAGGCCAACTCTTCCATATGGTAATCGGCCATAGCGATGGTTGTACCACTGAACGTATTGGTTTCAATAATATCTGAACCAGCATCCAAATATTGTCTATGAATGGTCTGAATGATATCAGGCCTCGTCAGCGACAGCAGGTCGTTATTCCCCTTCAGGTCATGTGGCCAGTCACGGAATCGTTCTCCCCGATAATCAGCTTCCGTCAAATTATACCGTTGAATCATGGTACCCATGGCCCCATCGAGGACGAGGATACGTTCGTGTAGAAGTTCGTGTATTGTTTTCAAAGGCAGTTATCTAGCGCGATTGTCAGACAGCTAACAATCAGTGTCCTTAAAAAAGTCCAATCAAACAGAAGCTTAGCAGCAAAAGACAGATAGCAACAGGCTAACTTATCTACCCCGGGCAGTTAAGCCGGGAGGAAATTGGCACCATTTTTCAATAAGTTTTTACGTGGTAATAGGGGTAGTTAGCTGGTAATTAGCTGCTTGCTACGTTCTCATTTGAAAGGGTTGCCAAGACATCATCGGGTCCGTTCCCTCCGTCTTTCAGGATAAGCTTTCACAAAAATACAAAAAAATAGGGCACGCCAGCAAACAGCGTACCCTACAATAATGCAAATCAGAGAGGCTTACCAGCTCTGTTCCAGATCTTCTTTGGTATACAGGTGGTTTCGTTCGTTGTAAAACGAAGCATCCTGTGTACGTTTGATAGCCAGCGGATTTTTGCTCGACATGCGGTACAGAAGCGCAATAGGAAACAAAAACACGAAAAACATAACCGACAGGATAATTTTCCCGTTAATATTCCCCAGAATCTCGGCCAGCTTAAACCAGGCTTTTACAATCAGGTCGCCTACTACCGGGATCGCTAAACTCAACACACCAACAGCACCAGCCGCATAAAGCCACCAGGGCGACTTGAATATGAAGTACAATACGACTAAACCCGTTACAATAACTAACTGGGCTTTTACTTTTTCAGTAACATCCATTCTCTAGAATAACGTATAAATGAAAGGCGCAACAGCTGAACCGCCACCAATAACAATGAGAACACCAATGAGTAACAATAAGATAATCATTGGAGCTAACCACCATTTCTTGCGCTGTTGTAGAAATTTGAAGATGTCTTGTAAAAATTCCATGGTTAAATTAAGTTTATTTAGTACTACTTGTTACGTTCGTAAGACCCGCGTTTGTTTGCATCAGTTGGAAAAGCGCATCACCTACTCGTTGATTTACAACGGCGCTGGCATGGCCATCATTACGTCCCACTACGCGGTCGTTTGGTTCAATGTCGCCGATAAGTTTACCGACTTCCAAAACAGGGATATTATTCAGTTGAAAAAACTGAACAACTGGCTTAACATACTCACTTGTTTTCTCCAGATTATGCGAAAACGGGAATAAAACTACATAAAGTTGCGCATTATGTAGTTTTGCGTAAGTTATAAATTGATTAAGATCGCTTAAATGATCATTAATGATAGCCCCCGTACCATACGCTTTTCGGGCATATACATCGAATGGAGAGAAATTACCGTGCGGAAACTGCCAGTACAGGTAATTCAGTAAATACGACTTGATAAACAACGACTGAAAAGCCCGTGGTATATCTGAATAGGGCCTAAATGCATCTGGTATCAAACCATGATCACGCGCCACTTTCTCGATATCGTTCGGAAAATATTGCAGAACCAGTACGTCGGGTTTTACACCAAATTTGGTTAGACGGGCAAATTCGTCGCGGGTGTCGGAACCGGAAATACCCAGGTTATACGTAACGTATTGCTGGGTACCTAATTTCTGGGCCACTACGTTGCCGTAACGTTCTTCAGCGCGTTTCAGCCCATGTCCTGCCGTGAAAGAATCGCCCACGATGAGCACTTTCTTTTTTCCTACTGTGTCGGTTTTTACGTCGTCGCGATAGTCGCCGGTCATGGGTGGCCAGTAGCGTTCAAACCAGATTTTCGAGGCTAACGTAATGCCGCCTTCCTGGCTCTGCGAAACAAACATGAAGCCTATCTCAATGAAAACCAGCAGGACGATCAGCGGTACGAGTAGCGTCACTACGTTACCGATTAGTTTCGGCGGTTTCGGGTTCTTGACAATGCCGTAGTAGTAGATACGTAGCATTTCTACAACCAGCAACAATAGCATAGCGGCTTTTGCTAACCTGACATAAATATTGTCGAACAGCCCCTTGTGCGGATAGTCGAAACTAACGCCAAAGTGATCGCCGTAGAACAAAATAAAGGCCAGAAACCCTAGTAATACTAAGCGAACTACACTAGAAACGAGTTTTGAACCCATTAAAATTGATACGTCAGCGCCGTGACGATTAGTCTAATACAAATTCTTCTTTCCAGTTATCTGTGTCCTGCCACTCAGGTTGTTTGCGTTTGTCGAATATATAATTACCTACAACCAGGTAATCCATTTCGGTACGCATGAAGCAGCGGTACGCATCGTCAGGTGTCGATACAATCGGTTCACCACGCACGTTGAAACTGGTATTTACAATAACGCCATATCCCGTAAGATCTTTAAACGAACTGATCAGCTCGTAATAACGGGGATTGGTGTCTTTATGAACCGTCTGAATACGAGCCGAATAGTCGATGTGTGTAATTGACGGCAGGTCGGAACGCTGGTAATACAACTTCTCACGTAGCGGGAAGCTGGCGTAATCAGCGGGAACGGGTGTCCGGCGACTTTGTGCTACTGGATGTACCAGCAACATATACGGCGAGATACCATCATAATCAAAATATTCGGCACAATCTTCGGCCAGCACCGACGGCGCAAATGGACGGAACGATTCCCGATACTTGATTTTCAGGTTCAGTTTTTTCTGCATCTCGGCGTTACGTGGATCGCCCAGAATGCTACGTCCGCCAAGTGCGCGTGGGCCAAATTCCATGCGTCCCTGCACCCAACCTACTACGTTACCTTCGGCCAGCAAGCGTGCGGCCTCTTTAGCCAGATCACCGAAATTATCGTAATGCGTCGAAACGGCTTTGTACTTGACAGCCATCAGTTCTACGTCCAAGTCGGAGAACGTCGGACCCAGATATGAACCCCGCATGGCATCGCGCTCTTTCGTTACTTCGCGTTCTTTACCAAAATAAATGTGGTAAGCCGCTAAAGCAGCGCCTAACGCGCCACCGGCATCACCGGCAGCAGGCTGGATGAAAATATCTTTAAACAAACCAGCCGCCTGAAGTTTTCCGTTCGATACGCAGTTCAGCGCTACGCCACCAGCCAGCACGAGATTATCGGCATTGGTCAGGCGTTTGGCTTCGCTGGCCATGTTTAGTACTACTTCTTCGGTCAGGTATTGAATCGCCAGCCCCAGATTACAATGGTGCGCCTGCAATTCATCTTCTGGCTGACGTTTTGGAAAACCAAACAGTTCGGCCCATTTGGCTTCGTCTACCATTTTCAGGCCAGTAGCATAATCGAAGTATTCCTGATTCAGCCACACAGAACCATCCGGACGAAGATCGGCCAGTTTTTCCTTAATCAGGTCCATGTACCGCTTAACATCCGGCGACGTTGGATCTCCATAAGGGGCCAACCCCATCAGTTTGTATTCGCCCGAGTTAACCCGAAAACCCAGGAAATACGTAAAGGCAGAATACAACAAGCCCAGCGAGTGCGGAAACCGCAGTTCTTTCAGAATGGAAATATTTTTGCCTTCGCCCAGGCAAATCGACGCCGTGGCCCACTCACCTACTCCATCGATGGTCAGAATGGCAGCCCGTTCGAACGGAGATGGATAAAAAGCACTAGCTCCGTGCGAGAGGTGATGCTCAGGGAAAAGCAGCTTGACTTTGCTCGACTTGTTGTAGCCAATCTTTTCCAGCTCTTCCCGGATGAGTCGCTTCAGAAACAGCTTTTCTTTCAGCCATACAGGAATCGACATTAAAAAAGACCGCAGTCCCTGTGGCGCAAAGGCGTAATACGTTTCCAATAGCCGCTCGAATTTGAGCAGTGGCTTGTCATAAAAGACAATCGCGTCTAATTTATTAAGATCAGCGCCACTGTATTGGAGACAATATTTAACAGCTTGTGTGGGGAAGCCCGGGTCGTGTTTTTTGCGGGTAAATCGCTCTTCCTGAGCAGCAGCGATAATTTTTCCATCTTCGATTAGCGCAGCCGCTGAATCGTGATAAAAAGCAGAAATACCTAATATGGTCATGGATTAACAAAAATCGTCAAAGGGGACAAAAGTAACTGTTTTTTTTAATCAATCGTAGCAAACTACTTACTGATCGGCAAATAGATGTAACATCATTTGTGTCGGTGACTGACGTCTTCAGCCAGTTTAATTGCGACTCGCCGGTAGGCTTCATCGTCCGGATGCATCCCATCCGGTGCTGTCTTCCAGGCCAATAAATGCGAATAATCAAGCAGCTTTATGTGGGCCTCCTCAAACAACCGACGCAGCTCCGGGTCCATCGGATAAGCCGGAAAAATAACGACGTAGAAATTATTGTTACCTAACTGCTTCCGGTAAATAATCTCTATTTTGCGGACAATATTAACAAAGTGCTGGTAGTGTTCGGTCGTATATCGGCGGGGAAAATTAAGTTTTAATAATTTCGCAATATTGCTTTTATACATCCAGTTGATCAGCCGAAGCCGGACAGGATGCCGCTGTGCATATGTCCCGTCGACAACCAGACTGGCCGGATTCACCGAAGGCAGGTAACCACCCGAGTTGTAGGCCCATTTGGAACTGGGTGTCACCCGCGCCAGTTGGTCATCAATGTAGGTATAAAAAGCGACCCCGGTCTTCTCAGTAATCTCTTTCCGAAGATTAACCGTTTGCAGAATAGCCAGTGCGTGCGCGGGCGAATGACCCGAAACACCGTAATTATAGGGGCGATCGCCCGTCTGTTTTCCGTAGAAATAAGGAATCGTGCTGGTGTCTGATACGGCTTCTCCGTAGGTAAATGAGCATCCCAGAAACAGGGCATAGTTACCCGTTGGATGCGTGTTGGAAAACGGCGTTATCCGGCGGGATAAACTGTCGATGTGGTACTTGACCGGAATAACGTGACTTTTACCATCCGGCGATCGTTGGCCATCAACGGCGTAACTGATCTCATAGCCGCCCGGTGCCGGGCGGCTCATTCCGAGGCTGTCGTAATGCACGAGCTGAAAATTTGTCTGCTTCGTGGCAACTGGTCCAGTCTTTTTAAAACCTGCTGCTGAAATCGGAGGGCCTTCTTTCCAGCGCAGAATCAATCCGCACACGCCTTCCAGCACGACCCAGCTGACCAGCAGGCTCACTACTGACAACACAACACCCTGCGCCCACGATTTCCCGTAAACGAACACGTAGCCGCTCAGACTGATGAGGCTAATACCAGCGAGTAAGTTAAACGTACTGTAAACAACAGTAATTACTTCCGACTCGGTCCCCCACACTAGCTGGACCAGTAAAACGAAGAGCGCGATTAGGGTAATTGGGATAAAAGACCAGTAGAAAAAACGGTAAAATCGAGTACGCGTATTCATTAATCAATTCTACTATAAAGCGTTTTATGATAATAAAAGCTAAAATCAAGCAAACAGTAGGGTACGGCTAAATTTTAGTACTAAATAATTGCTGATGAGACCTATTTGATTCTACAAAGTCAGTAATAGTTGGAAAATACCTATAATTTTCAGCGAAACATCTAATCCTGGGGACATTGGTTATTAGCAGACGTATACAAATTAATCGACTGTGCGGATTCGCGCATCAAGGCAAAAAAAGTACCTTTGAGCCACTCAAAATGCGCTACAGCGCCGTTTGCCCTTGAAAATCGCAGCTATTGATATCGGTTCCAACGCAGCCCGGCTGCAAATCTCAACGGTCTTACACAACGACAATTCCGTAAGTTTTAAACGCGTTGAGTATGTGCGGTTCCCGCTTCGGCTAGGCCACGATGTATTTAATTACGGTTCCCTTACGCCAGCCAGCGAAGAACGTACTACAAAACTCATGCAAGCTTACAAGCTTTTGATGGAACTGCATGAAGTAGAGGGTTATATGGCCTGCGCTACGTCGGCCATGCGCGAATCTGATAACGGGCACGACGTAGCAAAACGCATCGAAGCTACGACAGGAATTAAAATTCAAATTATCGACGGACGTAAAGAAGCGGAACTGATTAATAACGTAGTGGTTCAGGCACTCGACGACCGTCAATACCTCCACATTGATGTTGGTGGCGGCAGTACCGAATTAAATTTTTACCGGAACCGGGAGAAAATCAATTCGAAATCGTTTAAGATTGGTTCGGTACGTCTGCTCGAAGGTAAAGAAAGCAAAGGCGCCTGGCGAAAAATAGAAGACTGGGTCGAGGATAATGTCGATACGTCGCAGGAGATCATTGCTGTCGGTACGGGCGGAAATATCAGTAAATTGTTCAATCTGGCTTCCAAAATTTCAGAATCAGAAACCACTCGTGACGAAATCGAACGGATTCGGAATCACATTTCAGGTTTCAGTCAGGAAGATCGCATCAATAAATTACGTCTGAACGCCGACCGCGCCGATGTAATCGTACCAGCCGCCGACATTTATATTTCAGTGATGAAATGGGCGGGCGCCAGCCGCATCATTGTTCCGGATCTGGGCCTAAAAGATGGGATTATTCAATTGGTTTACAACCAGTTGTGTAAACGAAAACATAGTCACTAACTAGCCTTTAGCTATTTTCAAAATCCCGCCAGAATCAAAATCCTGGCGGGATTTTTTGTTATTGATACGTTGCTTCTACTCCGGTGCATTTAACCTTTACAAGCTTCTGGCACAGACTTTGCGCCGAGTAAAATACCGTAGTAATACGTTCCCTAAAATTAGTTGAATAGCCTAAAATGTAAGCTGTTAAATACATCACTTTCCAATCATTTATTCGCTCACCGTCAGTCCGTTACGTTACTGAGTAATGCTTCAAAAAGAACTCATCCGAGAACGCTGGCCGATGTTATGTCATTACTTTCCGACCGTTCATTCGTCGTATTCATTCTATGGCAACGTATACTATGTTATTACAGGAAAAGCCGCAATCGGCCGACATTCCTGAATTCTGCGAATCTGGATTTTTCTTCAACGAACTTTCTCATCTACAACAGCAACAGGACGGCCAGTTTCATCTGCTGACGGCGCTAAATCAAACCACACGACAGGCCGATGCCCGCTGTGCTTTTTTCGTCCGCTCCAACGAAGCGGTTAGCCCTGGTGCGGCTCCATTTGGCTCGATCGAGTTCACAGAAAAATTGCCTGATTCTATTCTGGATGAATTTTTAGATACGCTTACGGAATCGGTTCGGGCAACGGCGACCACTACGTTCCGGGTGGTCAACTATCCGCACTGTTACGCTCCCGGACAGGCTCGTCGGTTGACAAGGAAGCTATTTCGACATGGTTTTCGGGTTGTCGAAACCAATCAGAATTTCTTTTTGCCAGTCAGTAACCAGAATTTCGTAAATCTCATCGAACCCGAGCAACGTCGTCGGCTGAATAAATGCCAAAACGCCGATTTTCAATTTAGTCAATGGAAAAGACCATCCATCACTGAAGTCGTTGATTTTCTGCGAGAAACGCGGCAACAACAAGGCTATCGGCTAACGCTCAGCCCTGAACGTCTGACCGAATTACTGCAAAATTTCCCCGATCAATTTCTCATATTCGTAGTTACAGATGGAGCAAATTTGGCTGCTCTGACCGTAGCCGTCCGGGTACGTCACGACATTCTCTACAATTTTATGCCAGCATCGCACCCCAACTATCGCACGTTTAGTCCAATGGTCATGCTTACAGATGGGTTATATACGTATTGCCAGCAACAAGGAATCCGGCTGCTCGATCTGGGTGTATCGCTCGATAGCAACCACTGCCCTAAACCGAGTCTGATGCGTTTCAAACTAAATCTGGGCGCTGTTACGTCTCCTAAACTGATTTTCGAGAAGGCATTATAACATGTGTTTTGGATAGTGCTTTTGTCATGCTGAGGCACGAAGCATCTTAAAGTGTCATAGCTTGAGAACAAAGATGCCTTGAGATGCTTCCTTCGTTAGCATGACAAAAGTGACTAATTTTGCAGAAGAACGCCATCATTTTGGGGCGTCTGTGCTGATGCTTGAAACTACGTTTAATGCCGTTTCGGCTTTTTTTTCCAATCTACTTGCGTCGGTACTGTCGCTGGCAAAAGTGCTGCTACGTTCGCGGTGGGGCGTGCGCCTTCCAGCTCCGGAAAAAACGCGATGTTCGATTTTAGGTAATGGTCCTTCACTCAACGATTCACTTACCAATCACCTCGATTTTCTGCTCGAAACCGAACTGGTAGTTGTTAATGGCTTTGCGTTGACTGATTATTTTACCCGTTTGCGCCCAACCAATTACATCATAGCCGACCCGAACTGTTTTACGTTCAATGCGAGCACAAGCGGACGCGAAGACTTGCACCAGATTCTGAAATCACTCATCGAACTGGTCGACTGGCCTATGCGACTCTACGTACCGAATTTTGCGAAAGGGTCTTATTTCATTCAGAAAATTCAAGCGGAAAATCGACGTATCGAACTGATTTTTTTTAACTCCACCCCGATACGTGGTTTCAGATGGTTCCGATACTGGTTATACAGCGCCAATATCGGGATGCTACAAGCACAGACCGTTGTGATTACGGCTTTGTTTCTGATGATTAACCGGAAATTCGAGCAAATTTTTCTGTTTGGCGCTGATACGTCCTGGCACGAACAAATTCGAGTAGATGAAGGTAACCAGCTCCTAATCAAGCAAATTCACTTCTATGATAAGCCGAAAGACGTCGCTTTTGCCCCCGTTTACAGCGACGCTCATCGTACCCGTACATTTTCTATGGCAAGTCAGTTTTTATCGCTTCACAAAACATTTCTGGGCTACGAAATCCTACGCGAATACGCCGATTTTCGCAAAATCCCGGTGCTGAACGCCAGCAGTAAAAGCTACATCGATGCCCTTGAAAGAGTAGTCATCCGCCAGCCAGCGAGTCAGTCTGTTGGGGAGTCCACGAATACGTAGTAGACACAATCGACATCCAGAAAAGGCAACGTAACGGAACAACTTTTTACATGAAACGTAAAGCCAGGAGCATGGGGCGTCTGGCTTTCTTTTTTAGGCTAACTTTGCAGTTTAATTGCTTTAGACCAACCTCCGTCATTCAGCCAGAAAGATATTGAATTGACTGCCGGATATTTACCAGATTCATGCTTGACCTTACAAATAAGTAAAGACATAGCGTAAGCAAACCGCACTTCTTCGCATTTTCACTACAATATTGCCATTTATGGGCTTATTTGACCTCCTTTAAATTCCCGTATACGCAGTAATGATTCTTGTTTTGTTACACTAATGTTACAGTAAATGCTATCTTGCGTTTGCTATGACCTACAATGTAGAGCTAACCGCCAAACCGGATTCTCGTGGTATTCACCACGTCATGATTCGCCTTCACAGCAAAGGCCAGTTACCGGCCCGGATTCAGACCAGCATTGAAATCCTTCCCAAACACTGGAACCCCGAAAAGGACTGGGGTAAGTGGGTCCGCAAATCCCATCAACATCAAGCCGATATGAATAATAAAATCATGTCGGCTTATAACCAGGTCAAAGAAGTGGTTGAAAGTTATCTCAAACTAGATCCTCTGTTGACGCCCAAGCGGGCAAAAGAACGCTACGAAGCCAGTAGCATGAACCGGCTGGTTGATTTTCTGCCAACTATTTTTGATCAAACTAATTTATCGAGTCAAACCAGGTCTGCCCGTCTGTATCAGTACAATTACTTTATCCGGTGGGCGGGTGAAGAAATCTGCATTGAACAAATTACGCCCGACCTCATCAATCGCTTTAAGCAGCATTTGCTGTCGATTGATAAGATGCCGGCTACCATCAACACCTACATCTCCAACCTGCGGGTACTCTACGAACGCGTGCAGCGCCTGCGCAATATTCCCAAAAAAGAATCCATTGCGGCTTCGCCGTTTTTAGAATGGGAAAATATTATTGTCAAGCAGGCCCGTAAGGGTAGACTATCATTGGAGACGATTCATGTCTTACAGGAAAAGCCGTTTAATCTGGCCTTTAAACGAGTTAGCGGTAAGCAGCTCTACCAGCGTCCGACTGATTGGGCGCGGTGGTGCTGGCTGGCCTGTAACCTTCAGGCAGGCATGCGGATTGGCGATCTGATCCGTTCCCGCTACGGCTGGTACGAAACCGACAGTGAGGGCAAACCGATTCGGTTACGCTACCAGATGCAGAAGAATGGTAAATGGATCTCCATTCCGGTATCCAAGCCCCTGCAAAAGCATCTGGATTGGGTCTGGCAGACAGGCAAGCAAAAAGAGGATTACCTGCTTCCGTTTCTAAGGCCCGATGAGCCGTTTTTTAAGTACGTGACCCGTCAGCAGATTCATGGTATGCCAGCCGGTGACTACTGGCGATTGAAAACCCGCGTCAATGCGGTAACGTGTCAATTGAATCGGTGGCTGAAAGAGATGTGCGAAGAATTTGGCATTCAGTTGCCAGATGGGGTTAGCCTGACCAATCACACGGCCCGGCATAGTTTTGCCGATAAAGTAAGACTGGCCATTAAACACGGCAAAACCGACGCCAAAGGACGGGTGGTGACGAATTTCGATGCCAAAGAACTACTCGGCCATACCGACATGAAGACCACTGAAATGTACTTTGGTGATATGGATCAGGAGTGGCTGGATTCAGCAATGGACGCGCTGAGCGAGGATGGGTAGAATTATAATTCGGCAATATCTGAAACATCAATGTATATGTAAAACATTTTTGCTTCTGGTGAACGAGGGTTATTCATGACTCTCGTTACATAATATTCATAAATTTCTTTATGAAAATTCCTATATAACTCATGATTATCCGTTGAGTTAACCTCAATCCCTAATATATCGCAAAACAATACATTAGCCAACCCTCTTACAGCAATCGAAATCGGTAAAGGTGTAATGAAATTAAAATGCTTTGTTCTGTAATCAAATGGTTCTGAATA
Source organism: Spirosoma profusum (assembly GCF_014699005.1). GTDB lineage: Bacteria > Bacteroidota > Bacteroidia > Cytophagales > Spirosomataceae > Spirosoma > Spirosoma profusum. Next base: position 3,957 of record NZ_JACWZY010000006.1, on the reverse strand, counting down.
TTTCGATTCTGATATTTCACTCTTAGTGACAGCAAGAATGCTTTTTAAAAATGCACGTTTATTTAAATCTCCAATACTACCGCCTTTGGGAAGTGACAGTATCACATTTGTTAATTCCCGTTGTATTTCATGTTCTAATTCAAACAATTCATCGTTATCATTTTGTGTGATAATTTTTTTTGTTTCTTTTGCGATTACCGGCAAATTCTCAAATTTGGTCTTTAACCTATTTGTTGACTTAACTGTATATCTTGGATTAGTAGAGATATTATAAATAGGATTAAATATTCTTTGCCGTACATTTAATGGATAGCTCTCTAAAATCTCATTAATTTCAACAGGAGACTCGTAATTTAAATCTAACACTTTCTCCTTATAAACATCAATTGCTGTTTTTTGCCACGCAACCATTTCGTCATTTTCTTGTATTAGCGGATACTGAAAATCAACGCTTAGCCCAACCTCAAAACTCCCAAATTTTGTATCAGATACCCGGGGGAGCATAGTGGATTTTAAGAGTGTAACAGAATTATCATAACTTTCAGTGTCATTAAAAATACCACTGAATTTTTCTGAAAAGTCATATTCCACAAAGGCTAAGTAAGAACTAGTTAAATTTGTTAGGAATCCAGTAATATCAAGCGTGCTGACTGTATTCAAAAAGCGACTATCACTAGGCTCAACAATAAAGTATATAGAATTCTCGCGCAACGTTTCGAGGTAGTTTTCTCTAGAAAATTTTTCTAATACTGAAATTAAAGGTTTTGGTATAGAATAAGCCCAAAAACTATCAGACTTGGGTAGGCAGTCATCTAAAATATCACCTAACAATATTTGCTCAACCCTTAAATAGCTATCACTATCACTAAAATCTTCAATTATATGATAATCAGAGTAAATAATGAATACAAATTCTTTCGTATCTATTAATATTAATTCTTTAAGTGATACCCGTTTATATAAAAAACTATACAAATCCAATAAATTAACCTTCCAAAAAAAATATTCATCATACTCACTTAAAACATCATATAAGTATAGAAGAAAATATTCATTTTTATCGTTTGTAAAAAGGGATAATATAGTTCGCTCAAAAGTGATTAGGTCAATAACCTTAGTAAGGTTACGATAAGGTAGTTTGCTAATTGTGACCTTTTCCTCAACCATTACGCGGCGTATGTAAATACAGCAAAATTAGTGTAAATTTCCGAATTAATGTATTCGTAAAAACTGAAATGCCCCGACTCATCAGACTTAGAAGCCAGTCCATCAGTTTCATCAATCATACCGATTGCAATAAGTCTTCCCGCAAATGCATGGGCGAAGCGATCGGATAAATAGTTTAGCTTATAAATGGCCTTTTCGGCATTGTCATACAGCGAAATAGCGCAATTATGACACAAAGCAGCCTGGTTTTTTATCTTTCTATTATATCCAGGTTTTTGCTTGTCTTCTATTTCGGTTGGCAAAAAATCATCTAGTGTTATATTTTCAGACTTTACGAAACGGTAGGCAACCATATTGACCGGACTGCACTCGTTTGGGCATGGTGAAGCTAAGTTATGGGCATCAATAAGGTGCTGATATTTAAGTCTAGTATCTAGAGGCGGCTCAGGCTCAGGATTTTCATCAATAAAACCAATTCCTTTCATAATTACATTTATTAGTTTTACATAGCATTTTGATTCTCGTACCCCTTCACTAAAAACAGGTTCAATATGTCCACCCGCTCAACATCCCAAAAATGATACTGCTGATTGTGGGAAACGAGACGAACTTTTGTCTCATCGGTCGGGTGAGGTTGTATATACTTCAGGAGTCGATACCCATCTAGGACGACTAGATATATCTGTCCGAAGTCAATGTACTTCTTATTAGGTAGCTGCTGAACGTAAAGTCGTGCGCCTGGGTAAATTCGGTCGTACATCGAATCGCCCTTTACGTGGCACATAATGCAGCCTCTATATTGTGGAGCGTAGACGTATCCTTCTGGCGTTTCCTCTACATCATCAAAATATAACTGAAGGTTACCAGCCGTAACTTCTACATCATAAAAAGGTATATACAACTCCGCCTCTTTATCAGGTAAGTTGGCCAGGTATAGTTTGGTTTTTTCATAGGGCAGTAATGGACTTACTGTATCTCCATTCCAACGCTGTTTCTTCTTTTTATAGGTTTCTGTGGAAGGTGTTTCGTCAGGATCAATCAATTCATTTACACCAACACCATACAACTTAGCTATACTAAGTAAGACATCATTTCCTGGTACTGATAAATCGCCCTCGTATTGAGAAATAGCACCACTTGAAACGCCTACGCTACGAGCAACAAACTCCATAGTCCACTTTTTATCAGTCGATTTCAGGCTATTTCTTAGGTCTTTTAGCTTTTGGCCTAAAGTCATACTAAGTGTCTCTATTTCCATTTACTTAGAAATTCTAAAAAATTGTGCAGATAAATTTGCTTTACTTAGAATTACTAAGTAAGTTTGCTATCACTTACGAACGATAGCAAGCAAATCTATGTCAACTGCAATCACAATGCAAGACACTTCAATCGAAGATGTACAAAAAAATACACAAACGTTTCGATTTGAGTACAAGCGGTTGAATTCGGCAGAAAGGAAAATCGAGCAAAAAGCCTTCTGCAAACATTACGAGGTTTCCCCGGTCGCTTTTCGGGCGAGGTTGTCAGGCAGCACAAAAGTGTCTGCTACTGAATTGGCTTGGTTTCAGAAACGAGTTGCTACCTACTTCAACAACTAAGCCATGAATCAGCTACAAGTGTTTAACTATCAAGGTTTTGACGTTGAGTTTGAACTGATCGATGGTCATGTCTACGCCAATGCAACGGCTATGTGTAAGCCGTTCGGCAAACAGGCAAACGATTGGATGCGCCTAACTACAACCATTCGCTACGTCAATGCGCTAAATGGAGCGAACCGAGAAAATCCCGTTTCGTTGATTATCAGCCGTAAAGGTGGTGAAGGTGGTGGTGGCTCAACCTGGATACACGAAAAGCTGATTTTGAAGCTAGCTCAATGGCTGGATGTTGACTTTGAAATTTGGTGTGACGAACAAATTGCCAAACTCATTCGGCAACCTCAACAGATAGTTACTTCGCAGTACTACCTCCCACAGAATCACATCGAAGCCCTGCAAGCTTACCTCGATCAGCTCCGGGTAACGCAGGAACAGCAGCTACAGATTGAAGCCGCACAGCCTAAAGTCGAACAGTACGACCGCACCATGAACGCGGAAGGCACGTATACGGTCGCTGAGGCTGCCAAAATGATCGGTACGGGCCAGAATCGCCTATTCGACTTCCTGCGCGAACAGAACATTTTCTTCTACCAGCGTGGCCATAACCAACCCTATCAGCAATATGTCGATTTAGGCTGGTTTAAGGTTCGTCAGAAAACCTTTAATCGGGGTGGTAAGGAAGAATCGTATCCGCAATTATTCGTGACCCCAAAAGGTGTTGAAGCCATTCGTAAAAAGTGGGATGCTGCGCACAAATCAGCTCCTACGACCAGCGAAACTGCCTTTCTAGCTATCCCAAACGCTACAGCCTAACCCATAAATGATATGAATACGCCCCAAATACAGTACGTGGTTGTGACTGACCACGTACTGTTAACCCGACTGGCTGACACGTTGGAGCGAACGGAAAAGGCGCTTACTGAAGCCACTGACCAACTATCCAATAGTCGGCTCTACGAAGAGGATGCGGCTAAACTGTTGGGCGTCGAAAAACGAACAATGCTTCAATACCGGCGTCGAGGCTTGCCCTACGAGAAAGTGGGCAATATCATTTCCTACCGACGTAAGGATCTGGACGCGTGGCGAAGCGCCGGACGCACGAAGGATGTTCACCTCCACTAAAAACAAAACCCGGCATCAATTCGGGTGCCGGGCTGTCATCAATCTTATATTATAATCCCTGCAAATCTATGTC